>NZ_JBICST010000005.1:0-420763 GCF_043197265.1 Kribbella sp. NPDC049227
TTCCTGTTCCCAGACAGCTCAGAAACCTAGACAGGGAACGGCGTGCGCCACTCCAGCCACGCACAAACCACCCACACATGCGTCAGGAGAGCCGGTTAACCCCTGAGGTTGCGCGTTCTCCCCTCGTATTCCGGGCAGAGAACCGTCCATTTGAGGGGTTATCCGGTCAAATGCCCGCGCGGATCGGTGGGGACGGCTGGCGGGTGCGCCGATCGGCGGGTAGTGCACCTGTGATCGTCGTACACAGGACGCGGCCGCTCAACCGCACTGCCTGTCCGCTCGGGTTGTGGGTTCTCTGCTCGTGTACGACGGGGTAACCCCCTACGTGAAGGGATATCCCCCGAGGACAACTGTCTCGCGGGACCGGCCGCCGTCGGGTTCTTAGGCGTCGCGCGTGCGTGCTGCGTGTGGTCTCGGGCATCTGAGCGACAGAGTGTCGGGGACGTGAACAGCACCCGGTTGCGATGGACAGTGCAGGACGAGTTCGCGGCCACCAGAAAGTGTCCGGTCTCTCTGCCCTGGGCAGGCGCACGCGCTGAAACAACAGCAACCGCCGCCGAAAGGTGGTCTCCGTTCGGCGGCGGCTGGTGCGGTGGGTGGGTCAGCCGCCGTTGGGTTCCTGGGCGTCGGAGGCGGGGTACTTGTCCATGAACTGCTGGAGGGACTCGCCGCTGACGGAGCCGCAGAACTGGCGGTGGCCGAAGGACTTGTTGTCGGACTGCGGGGCGCTCCAGTGCGCGAAGGCGACCGACTTGCCGTCCGGCCAGGGCTTGCCGTCGGATTCCTTGAACGGCGCCGCGATGAACTTGCCCATCGAGCCGTCCGGCAGTTTCGCCTTGGAGATCTTCTCGATCTCGTCGATCTGGTCCTTCGGCAACGTGTCGCGGTACCACATCAGCGTGTAGCCGTGCTCCAGGTTGTGCACGAGGTTCTCCACCGGCGGCCGGTCGTCGACGGTGTAGAACTTCTTCCCGAACGGCGCCCAGACCGCGTAGTGCGGGCCGGACGACGGCGGGGAGACCGGGTAGGCGATCTTCTCGCCGTCCGGCCGATGGTCCTGGGTGCCGCCGCCCTCGTCGTTGGTGGGCGCATCGCACGAGGCGGCCGAGGCGGCCACCCCGAAGTCGGTGACGGCCTGGTTCTTGGTCCGGGAGTCCTGGATCAGCCGGATCGCCGGGTAGGCAATGATGGCCAGGCCAACGACGATCGAGGCGATCACGATGAGCATGGTCCGCCGCTTGTCCTGGCGAGCCTGGTCCCGCTGCATCTTCTCGATCATTTCGCGGCGCGACTGCTTCTGCGACGACGCTTTACCCACAGTGTTGGTCTTCCCGGATCGGGGCGGCCACCGCGCCGCCGTGCGGATGCAGTGTACGCAGCGACCCTGAGAGGTTGCCTAGAAAACTACCTCGGTCGTGAGCCGAACGTGACCGTCGCCTCACTGCCCGGCCCGGTCCGTACGGAGACGCCGTACCCCTCGGCGTGCAACAGCACCGCGAGCCGCTCCGCGATCACGCCGACCGCGACCGGCTCGTCGCCGAATACTGTGACAGCGTTGTCAAGCACCTCGAGGTGAATGTCCTCGACCTCGTCCAGCAACCCGTCCCACAGCGCCGGGTCCACCTCACGCGGACCAGCGGGCGCCACCCGGTCCAGTACGGCGGCCCGCGCGGCCTCCCGGGTCCCCAGGCTGAACATGTCCGATTCGGCATCCCGCACCAACGCCCGCGCGCCCGGACCGTGCTCGCCGACGGGCAGTACGACGTCGCCCAGTCCACGCAGTACGGCGACGGGTACTCCGTCCGCCTTGCCCTTGACCAGCTCGCTGGCACTGGCGATCTCGTCGGCCAGAGCCGGCTCCGTCACCGCGAGCACGTTGCCGTGGCTGTCCGTCGTACCGCGGAGGTCTTCCACCACGCGCACACCGGCGGCGCCGATCGCCAGATCGGTCTGGCCGTTGCGCCACGGGCGGCCGAGCGTGTCAGTGACCACGATGCCGACGTTGACGTCGTACTGCTGCTTCAGGGCCTCACGCAGCTGCCGGGCCGACGCATCCGGGTCGACGGGAAGCAACAGGACCGTGCCGGGCGCGGTGTTGGACGTGTCAGTGCCGGCGGCGGCCATCACCAGGCCGTGGCGGGTCTGCACGATGCGGGTCTCGCCACGCTGGGCCACGACGCGCACGAGCTCCGCGTCGATCGCCTCCTGCCGGGTGCCGTGGGTCAGTCGCCCCTCCGCCTTGCTGACGATCTTGGACGTGACGGAAACCACGTCACCGTCCCGCAGGTCCGCCCCCTGGCCGATCAGCTCCGCCAGGTCGTCTCCGGCCGCCACCTCGGGCAGACCGGTCACCGGGAAGACTTCCAGGTGCTTCCTCATCGCCGTACGGCCTCCGCGAGGTTCAGTGCCGCGTCAGCCATCGCGGCGGTTTTCGTCTCGTCCGTCATCCACAACGGCACCGCCTGCACGTGAATTCCGGCTCCCGCGATCGAATCCTGCTGGGCGTAGTCCGACAGGTCGATCAGCCACCCGTCCAGGACACCGCCGGACGCGCGCGAACCGTAGTACCGCGCGACCGCCGAGGCGGTGGAGGCGACACCGACGGCGGCCAGCACCTTGTCGGCCATGCCGCGCACCGGGCCGCTCCCGATGATCGGCGAGAGGCCGATGACCGGTGCGGACGTCTCCCGGACCGCGTCGCGGATCCCAGGGACACCGAGGATGGTGCCGACCGAGACCACCGGGTTCGACGGCGGCACGATCAGTACGTCGCAGTCGGCGATGGCCTCCAGCACACCGGGGGCCGGCTTCGCCTTCTCCTGGCCCACCGCGATGATCTGGTGCGCGGTGATCTCGGCGTGCCAGCGGACCCAGTACTCCTGGAAGTGGATCGCCTTGCGCCGGCCGGGGTTGTCCGGGTCGTCGACGACCACATGGGTCTCGACCCGGTCGTCGCTCATCGGCAGCAGCCGGACCGGCAGCTTCCACCGTTGGCACAGGGCTTCGGTCACCGCGGTCAGGCCGTATCCGGCGTCGAGCATCTGGGTCCGGACCAGGTGGGTCGCCACGTCCCGGTCGCCGAGACCGAACCAGGTCGGCTCCACGCCGTACGCGGCCAGCTCCTCCTTGATCACCCAGGTCTCGTCCTCGCGGCCCCAGCCGCGTTCGGCCGAGATACCGCCACCGAGGGTGTACATCACCGTGTCGAGGTCCGGGCAGACCCGCAGCCCGAACAGGGTGATGTCGTCCGCGGTGTTCCCCACCACGGTGATCTCGGCATCCGGGCGAGCCTTGAGCAGCCCACGCAGGAAGGTGGAACCGCCGACGCCACCGGCCAGCACTGTCAATCGCATGGGAAGAGTCTGCACGAGTCGTCAATGCATCGAACCACCGCACGACTATGCTGCGGTGGGTCCGAACATCCGCACAGCTCAGTTGTACGGCCCCCAACATCCCGAGGAGCCCTCGTGGTCACCGACGCAACCAAGAAGCTCAGAGAGCCGGTCGCGTACATCCTGCTCGCATTCGCCGGTCTGATCGTGCTGGCATCGCTGATCCGGCTGTTCGTCGGCGGCGCCGGATTCACCGCGGCCGCCGGTGGAGTGCAGAGCATTCTCACCCCGCCGTCCTTCGGCGCAGTGCTGCTACTGCTGGCGCTGACCGCTGCGGTCTGGCTGGTGAACGAGGCAGGTGAACGGACAGCGAATGCCCGGACCGTGACCTTGGTCGCGCTCGTGATCACCGGTGTGGCCCTGCTGATCGGCCTGATCACGGCCTTCGCGGGCTTCGCCGAGACCAGCACCGCCGGCCTCAAGATCGTCGGCTTCGTCTACGCACTCGCCGGCCTCGCCCTGTACGGCGCTGTCGGCCTCTACGTCATGAAGACCTTCCAGGCGCTCCCGGTGCCGGTCCGCGCGCCGAAGCCGGGCCAGTTCGCCCAGCAGCAGGGTGGCCAGTACCCGCAGCAGCAGTTCGGCCAGCAGCAGGCGCCGTACGGTCAGCAGCAGGGTGGCTACGGCCAGCAGCAGGGCCAGCAAGGCCAGTACGGCTACGACCAGGGCCAGGCCCAGGGCCAGTACGGCGGTTATGGCGCGGCTGGTGGTGCCGGTGCGGTCGGTGGCTACGCGGCGGCGCAGGGCGAGCAGCAGTGGCCGCAGGAGCAGAGCTGGAACCAGGGAGAGCAGCAGCAGAACTGGTCCGCTGGTGAAGCGGAGGCGCAGCAGGCCGGGCAGCAGCCGGCTGAGCAGGCGTGGCCTGCCGCCGAGGCCCAGGGTGCCGAGCCGACCCAGGCGTGGAGCTCCGAAGGCCAGCAGCAGTGGGGCGGCCAGGACCAGGGCCAGCAATGGCCGCAGGAGCAGCAGCAGTGGGGCGGCGCAGACGCCGGTCAGCAGCAGTGGTCCGGCCAGGACTACGGCCAGCAGGCCCAGCCGGCCGCCGACGAGTACAGCCAGCAGGCGCAGCCGGATTGGCCGGCCCCGCAGGAGCAGAGCCAGCACGAGCCGGCGCAGCCGGAGGCTCAGTCCTGGCAGCCGGGTGAGCAGTCCTGGCAGGCCGAAGAGGCACCGGCCGCCGAGCCGGCGCCCAGCGCGGAGCCGGAGCAGCCGCAGGCGACCGAGGCCGCTGCCGACGAAACCCGCGTGGATCCGCGGGTTTCCGAGTCCGACAAGGACGATCAGGGCCAGCAGGGCCAGGGTCAGCAGGGCTGGTGGTCCCAGCCGTCCTGAGCTGGTGGTCCCAGCGGGGGCTGAAAACGCCTTGCTGACAAGGCAGCAAGCCCTTACCGAGCTGGTGGCGAAATTTCTTCACCCCGGTTCGCGCAGTAGCACACGAAGACGAGAGGCCTGTGCAGACAGGCCTCTCGTTCTTTTGCAGCCGTGTTGCGGATGATGCCAATAGCAGACCACGGCTTGACTTTCGTGGATTGCAGGAATGTAATTTCAACCGTGTCGTTCGTTGGACACTCGGTATCGGGGACCGTTGCAGAGCGCAGGACGGACGAGGTCAGGCATGTGGACCGCAAACCCACATGTACAGGGGAACGAACAGGGTCGAGGAGGTCGTACCGTGACAGAGCTGATGGCGATTGTCGACGGTGAGGCGATCGAGGAGGAGCCGAACTGGCAGGAAAGGGCGCTGTGTGCCCAGACCGACCCGGAGGCTTTCTTCCCGGAGAAGGGCGGTTCCACCCGCGAGGCGAAGAAAGTGTGCCTCGGCTGTGACGTGCGGGGCGAATGCCTCGAGTACGCACTGCAGAACGACGAGCGCTTCGGGATCTGGGGCGGCCTGTCGGAGCGGGAGCGCCGCAAGCTGAAGAAGAAGGCCGTCTGACGGTCGAAACCCGGCACACAACATCATCAGGACTTTCCGCGTGGCCCCGCCGACGTACAGTCGCCGGGGCCCGCGGCTGTCCGGGGGCTGGGCCGACGGCTGTATGGTGAGTCCTCGCTACGACTCCGGTCGTGGTGAGGTATTCCGCAACCATCGAGGTCACAGCTCCGCATGGAACAAGAAGCTCCGGCCGGCTGGGAATTCTTCGACTCCGTCGATTTCCCGACCGACCACATCGACGACCCGATGGGTCGGCCGCGAGTCCGGCACGTCGTCACCGCGGTCGTGGTCGGGCACGAGGGCGCCGCTTGGCTGCCCCGGTTGTCCGAGGCGCTCTGGGCGCTGAACCCGCGCCCGGACCGGCTGATCGCGGTCGACACCGGCTCCACCGACGAGACGGCCGAACTGCTGGCCGCGATGCCCGGTGTCGAACCGGTCGTCAGCGTGTCCGCGCGGACAGGTTTCGGCGTAGCCGTCGCCCGTGGCCTGGAGGCGGTCGGCTTCGCACCGATACCGTCCGCGGTCGGCCCGTACGGCGACGACGGTCACATGCCGGTGGTCGAGTGGCTGTGGCTGTTGCACGACGACTGCGCACCGGCCCCGAAGGCGCTCGAGCAATTGTTGCTCCAGGCCACTATTACACCGGGCGTCGGTGTCTGGGGCCCGAAGCTGCGGCTCTGGCCGCGGGACCGCGAACTGCTCGAGGTCGGCGTCACCACGTCGCTCGGCGGCCGCCGCGACACCGGCATCGAGAGCGGTGAGCTCGACCAGGGTCAGCACGACCAGCCGCGCAACGTCCTCGCGGTCAGCTCGGCCGGCATGCTGGTCCGCCGCGATGTCTGGGAAGCCTTGCACGGCTTCGATCCGCGGCTGCCGATGTTCCGCGACGACATCGACTTCGGCTGGCGGGCCAGCCGGGCCGGCTTCCAGGTCGGCGTCGCACCCGACGCGGTCATCTACCACGCACAGGCCGCCGCGACGGGTGAGCGTGCGCTGGCCGGCACGCGACGACATGCCTACCAACTCGACCGTGCACACGCGTACTACACCGTCCTGGCCAACGCGCCAGGCAAGCTGCTGCCGCTGCTGATCCTGCGTTTCCTCCTCGGGACGATCCTTCGTTCGATCTGGTTCGTCATCGGCAAGACGCCGTCCGGTGCGGTCGACGAGTGGACCGCGTTGCTCGGCACACTGCTGGCCGGCGGCTGGACGCAGGCGCGCAAGAATCGCCGCAGCCTCGATCGCGTCCCGTACGACGACATCAAGGGACTGTTCTCCCGGTCCGTGCACGCCTTGCGGCACAACCTGGAGGAGACGACCGGGACGATCTCCGAGCGGATCCGCGAAGCCTGGGCGGACGAGCCGGAAGAGCAGGTCGTCACCACTGCGCGGCGGGCGAAGTCGACCGCCCGCGTGGCCGTCGACAAGCCGCGTTGGCGCCGTCAGCTGATCCGCCGGCCGTTCCTGGTCGCGTGGGTCGTCCTCGCGCTCGGGGCGTTGATCGCTGCCCGCAGTCTGATCGGTGGCGGTGTCCTGCGCTCCAACGTGTTGCTGCCGGCGCACGAAAGCCTTGCCTCGCTGTGGCATGCGGCCTCCGCCGCGCCACCGGGGGTCACGCCTCCTGCTTGGCTGGCGCAGTTCTGGGCCTTCTCCACCGTGATGTTCGGTCCGACCGGCGCGGCGAACATCCTGCTCCTCGGTGCGGTCCCGCTAGCTGCTCTGGCCGCCTGGGTGCTGTTGCGTGCGTTCGTCGTCGACCGGGTGGCGAGAGCTTGGGGCGCGGCGGCGTACGGACTGGCTGTCTTCACCAATGGCGCTGTCTCGCAAGGCCGGATCGGGACCTGCGTGGCCGCGATTGTGCTGCCGCTGCTGGGCGCCGCCGTCCACACCATCGCCCGGCGGCGTCGAGTCGTCGTCCAAGGCAGCTGGCGGGCCGCGTGGTTCGCGGGGATCTGCCAGGCCGTGCTGTTCGCGTTCACACCGGCGTTGGGTCTGCTCGTCGGCATCACTCTGGTGCTCGGCGGTGTGCTCCGGCTCGGTTGGCGTCGGCAGGGTCGCCAGCTTGTCTTCTCCGTCGTACTGGGTCTGCTGCTGGTCTTGCCGTGGACGATCCAGTTGGTGCTGCATCCGGCGCGGCTGGGTCAGGAGGCCGGTGGTCCACCGACCGCCTCCATCGGCCCGGGCGACAGCCTTGCGCACTTGCTGACTGGTACGCCGATCGGTGCGCCCGCGCCGTGGTGGTTCGCCGTACCGCTGATCCTGGTGGCGTTGGTCGCTCTGCTGCGGCAGTCGCGGCAGCGGTACGAGTTGCTCGGTTGGTTCGCCGCGCTGGCCGGTCTGACCGGGACGCTGATCGCGAGCCGGCTGGGTGGTGGCAGTGGACCGCTGATGTTCCTGATGACCGCGGGCTGGATCGTCGCGGTGGCAGTGGCCTGGGACTCGGTCGGCAAGTCGACCGAGGTCATCGTGCAGGGTGTGCTCGGGATCGTGCTGGTGACGACGATCGTGACGGCCGGGTTCTGGCTGGTGCGTGGCGCCGACGGCCCGTTGTGGCGTGGCCCGGCGCAGGACCTGCCGGCGTACCTGGCGTCGTCGCAGGCGCCGCCACAGAACGCGTCGATCCTGGTTGTGCGCAAGGACCCCGGGAACGCGATGCGGTACTCGCTGGTGAAGGACGGTGGCCCGCGGATGGGCGCGCTGGAGGCGGCGCCGACGGCGCAGCAGTCCAAGCCGATCACCGACGTATTGTCGACGCTCGGTGGTGGCGGTAGTGGTGAAGAGGGACGGCAGTTGGCCGGACTGGCGATCGACTACGTGTACCTGCCCGCTCCGGTCGACCAGAACCTGCAGTCGACGCTGGACTCCCTGCCCGGTCTGACCCGGGCCAGTGCGGCCGACGGCGACGCGTCCTGGCTGGTGGACCGGTCGAAGATCAAGGGCGAGACACCGCTGCACGACCAGACCCACACGCTGTGGCGGATCCTCGGCATCATCGCCTGGATCATCGCGCTGATCTTCTGCCTGCCGACCGTACGGCGTACTGTCGCGGTCCCGCACGGCACCCACGCGAGGAGGGACCGGTGAGCCGGTTGCTGTCGGACGTGCGCGTCCGGGTCGGAGCCTGTGTGCTGGCGATGGCTGCCATCGGCGGGCTCGGTGTGGTCACCCACGCGAAGGAGCCGAAGGCCCGGGCCGAGGGTGTCACCGAACCCGCGCGTTCGGTGGTGAACCGTACGGCGCTGTCCTGCCCGGCGCTGGCCCCCGGCGGGCAGACGTCCAGCATCGTGAGCGCGGTGTCGCCGACCCTTCCGGAAGGCACGCCCGTCGCGGCGGGCAAGGAGGTGCCGCTGCAGATCACGCCGCTGCCGAGCACCGCGAATCCGGTCGGGTCGGTGCTGGTCCGCGGCAAGGTCGGTTCGACCGGTGCGGTCACCAAACCGGCGGAGTTGTCGATCCAGGGCACCGGTCCGCTCGCCGCGGGCACGGTCGGCACCAGTACGACCGTCTCCGCCGAAGGTGTGAACCTCGGCATGGCGAGTGCGCCGTGCCAGGTGCCCGGCTCCGACTTCTGGTTCGCCGGGGCGAGCACGGACCGGCGCGACGTACTGGTGCTGACGAACCTGGACAGCATCAACGCCGAGGTCAACGTCACCGTCTTCTCGAGCAACGGCCAGCTGGACCTCCCGAACGCCCGCGGTCTGGTCGTGCCGGCGCGCGGGACGATCCCGCTGTACCTCCGGCAGATCGCGCCCAACGCGAAGGACGTCGCGCTGCACGTCCAGTCGACCGGTGGCCGGGTATCGCCGTCGCTGCGGAGCAACGCGACCAAGACGAACGGCGAGCCCGGCGGTGTGGACTGGCTGAGCCCGTCCGCCCCGCCGGCGACGAAGGTGTACGTGCCGGCTGCCGCGCCCGGTGCCGGACTGCGGATCCTCTCGATCGCGAACCCGACCGACCTGCAGGCGACGGTCAGCCTGACCGTGAACGGGCTGAACGGTCCGTTCAAGCCGGCCGGACTGGAGACCGTGCAGGTCCCGGCCGGGGCGGTGAAGACGGTCAGGCTGGACCCGGTCCTGCATGGTGATCCCAGTGCGATCACGCTGGCGTCGGACGAGCCGGTGACCGCCGCGATGCGGATGGTGGACGCGAGTGGGAGCGACTTCGCGTCGCTCGGGTCGGCCGAGCCGCTGACCGGACCGGCGTACCTGGTGCTGCCGGCGCATCGGCAGCCTACAGTGCTGCAGGTGACGGCGCCGGGCAAGCCCGCGAGCGTGAAGTTCGAGCTGCGGGACGCGGCCGGCCGGGTGCTGAGCACGCGGACGCTCGACGTCCTCGGTGGCGCCACCAGCCAGATCCCGTTCAAGGCCCAGCCGCGGCCGACGTACCTGATGGTGGAGCAGGCCCGCGGGGACATCGTGGCCGGGGTGACGCTGATGCCGGCCGCGAAGCCGGACGACGACGACATCGCACAGGTGGCGGCCTGGCCGCTGACGACGTCACTGGTGTTCCGGGCGCAACTGGGCGCCGAGCCGGATGCGCGGGCCGCGCTGAGGTAGTCAGCCCTCGGAGGTGTTGGCGCCCGGGTCCTGCAGCATCCGCAGGTGTCGGCGACGGGCGACCTCCACGGGTGCGCCCGGCGTACCAGCACCTGGCCCCGGGGGCGGTAGCGGCCTGGCGGCCTCACGGACCGCGTTGGCCAGCGCCTCCAGGTCGTCCGACGACGGTCCCGCCGCGGCCGGGTCCGGAGCGAGCCGGATGACCTCCCAGCCGTTCGGAGCCGTCAGCCGGTCCGCGTGGTCGGCACACAGGTCGTAGCAGTGCGGTTCGGCGTACGTCGCCAACGGGCCGAGCACACAGGTGGAGTCGGCGTACACATAGGTGAGCGTCGACACGGCCGGCTGATGACAGGCGGCGCGCGAACAGATCCTGGCGATGCTCACGACCAGACATTACGCCCACTAGGCTGAGCGCGTGACCGAGGCTCGCCGTCATCGCAGGCACATCGACCGCCATGGCCGCGGCATGCTCGGCCCGATCAGCCGGCCGAGCCGGTTCGCGCCACGCGGTCTGCCGTTGCAGCGCTCCGGCGCCGCGCAGTTCGACGAGGTGGTCGCGATCGAGGTGACCCGGCTGGAGAAGCGGCTGCCGCAGGTCGTCGCCCGGGTCGAGTTCGCCATCGAGGACGTCCCGAACCTGGACCTGGATGCGCGCGAGATCCCGCTCACCCACTCCACCGGGGGCACGTCGCACGAGCCGTACCGGATCGTGGTGTTCCGCCGCCCGATCGAGCTGCGGGCCGAACGCTCCGCGACCAGCCTGGCCTGGCTGGTCCGGTCCGCGCTGGTGCTCGAACTGGCCGACGTACTGGCGCTCTCCCCGGAGCAGATCGACCCCGACTTCGACCCCGACGACGACTGACCCACCACCCTCCACCACCTGTCAGCGTGCCTGACCCACTGCCCGGCTTCGGGGGGGATATCCCCGCGGGTGGTGGGTTCGCTGCTCTTGTGCGAGGGGAGAACCCACCACTCGGACGGATATCCCCTCGTGTGCTGAGGGGTGGAGGGCGGGGCGGCGGGGTGTGGGCCGGGTGTGGCCGGGGTGGGGGCGTGGCGCGACAGGCCCGGTGGGGCGTCGGTGTTCGAACATGTTTCGTACTGTGGGAAGCGGTTTGTGTCCGTCGTTGTCAGTGCGAGAGGATCGTGGGTGTGAACGATCAAAAACTGCGGGTCGGTGTTGTCGGGCTGGGCTTCGCCGGGCGTACGGCGCTCGAGGCGTTCTCGGAACTGCCGGACGTCGAGGTGGTGGCGCTGGCCGGGCTGGAGAAGGACCTCCTGACCAGCCTCGGCGAGAAGCACGGCGTACCGCACCTCTACGAGAACTGGGAAGACCTGCTCGAGACCGAGGGTCTCGAAGCGGTCAGCATCGGTACGCCGACGCAGCTGCACGCCCCGATCGCGCTGAAGGCGCTGGAGAAGGGCCTGCACGTGCTGTCCGAGAAGCCGCTGGCCCGGACGGTCGCCGAGGGCACCGCGATGGTCGAGGCCTCCAAGCAGGCCGGCCGGGTGCTGAAGGTCGTCTTCAACCACCGTGAGCGCGGTGACGTCGCGGCGCTGAAGCACCAGATCGACGAGGGGCAGCTGGGCCGGATCTACTACGCGAAGGCGCACTGGATGCGCCGCAACGGCATCCCCGGCATGGGCGGCTGGTTCACCAACCGCGAGTTGTCCGGCGGCGGCCCGTTGATCGACCTCGGCGTCCACATCCTCGACCTCGCGCTGCACCTGCTGGGCGAGCCGTCGGTGACCACGGTCTCGGCGAACACGTTCGCCGAGCTCGGTCCGCGCGGTCGCGGCAGCGTCAGCAGCGCGATCCGGCCGACGGTCGACACGCTCGGTTCGAAGTTCGAGGTCGAGGACCTGGCCACGGCGTACCTGCGGCTCGAGGGCGGCGGCGCGCTGCAGCTGGAGACCAGCTGGGCCACCTACCGGGCGCCGGGCGACAACTTCGGCATCGAGCTGTTCGGCACCGAGGGCGGCGCCAAGATCGAGGTGCAGAACTACACCACCGAGGACACGCTGCGGATCTTCACCGACGTGGCCGGCATCCCGGCCGAGGTGAAGCCCGCGACCGGTGCGGGACTCGGCCACCGCGGAGTGGTGCGGGAGTTCGTCCGGGTCGTCCGCAGTGGCGACTGGGAAGGTCAGAACGGGTCCGAGGCGCTGCTGAGGACCGAGGTCATCGACGCCTGCTACGCCTCGGCGAAGGCGGGACGAGAGGTTGTTCTCCATGACTGATCCGATTCGTGTCACCGTCTGGGGCGAGAACGTGCACGACCAGCGCGACGCCTCGGTGCAGAAGGTCTACCCGGACACGATGCACGAGACGATCGCGGCCGCGCTGCGGGCCAAGCTGGGCCAGGACGTGGTGGTCCGGACCGCGTGGCTGCAGCAGCCCGAGCACGGCCTGACCGAGGAGGTGCTCGCCGAGACCGACGTACTTACCTGGTGGGGTCACGCGGCTCACGGCGAGGTCGACGACGCGATCGTCGAGCGGGTGCAGAAGCACGTGCTGTCCGGGATGGGCCTGATCGCGCTGCACTCGGCGCACTTCAGCAAGATCTTCATCAAGCTGATGGGCACCACCTGCTCGCTGGACTGGCGGGCCGAGAACGACCGTGAGCTGATCTGGACGGTCGCGGCCGGCCACCCGATCGCGCAGGGCATCCCGCACCCGCTGGTGATCGAGCGCGAGGAGATGTACGGCGAGCTGTTCGACATCCCGCAGCCGGACGAGCTGGTGTTCGTCAGCTCGTTCACCGGCGGCGAGGTGTTCCGCTCCGGCTGCTGCTACCGCCGCGGCCAGGGCCGGGTGTTCTACTTCCGCCCGGGCGACCAGGAGTACCCGACGTACCACCAGCCCGAGGTGCAGCAGATCATCGCCAACGCGGCCAAGTGGGCCGCGCCGACCAGCCCGCGCCAGCTCCCCGAGGTCCACCACCGCAAGGACATCGGCTGGTTCGACAAGGCCTGAAATACGACTTTGCCGGTGGGCCGGATAGGGTCCACGCATGGTTGACGTTGCGGCGATCTTCAAGGCGTACGACGTACGAGGGGTCGTCCCGGACCAGCTGGACGAGTCGGTGGCCCGGGCGACCGGGGCGGCGTTCGTCGAGGTCCTGGACGTCCTCGCGTCCCCGGGGGCGGTTGTGGTCGGCTACGACATGCGGCCGTCCAGCCCGGCGCTGGCGGCCGCGTTCGCCGAGGGTGTGACGAGCACCGGCGCGGACGTGGTCGACATCGGCCTGGCCTCCACGGACCAGCTGTACTTCGCGTCCGGCCGGCTCCAGCTGCCCGGTGCGATGTTCACCGCCAGCCACAACCCGGCCCGCTACAACGGCATCAAGATGTGCCGCGCCGGCGCGTCCCCGGTCGGCTCGGAGTCCGGTCTGCGCGATATCGCGGACCTGGTCGCCAAGACCGTCGCGGAGGGCCCGGCGCCGGTCGCCGTACCGGGCAAGGTGGCCCGCAAGAACCTGCTGACCGCGTACGCCGACCACCTCAACGACCTGGTCGACCTGAGCGGGATCCGCCCGCTCACGGTGGTCGTCGACGCCGGCAACGGCATGGGCGGCTACACCGTCCCGGCCGTGTTCGCCTCCGGCCCGGTCCGGATCATCCCGCTGTACTTCGAGCTGGACGGCAACTTCCCGAACCACGAAGCCAACCCGCTGGACCCGAAGAACCTGGTCGACCTGCAGGCCAAGGTCCGCGAGGCCGGTGCCGACCTCGGCCTGGCCTTCGACGGCGACGCGGACCGCTGCTTCGTGGTGGACGAGAAGGGCGACCCGATCTCGCCGAGCGCGATCACCGGTGCGGTCGCCGTCCGGGAGCTGGCCAAGCACCCGGGCTCGGCGGTCATCCACAACCTGATCACGTCCAGGGCCGTGCCCGAGCTGATCACCGAGCACGGTGGGACGCCGGTCCGGGCCCGGGTCGGGCACTCCTACATCAAGCAGAAGATGGCCGAGACCGACGCGGTGTTCGGCGGCGAGCACTCGGCGCACTACTACTTCCGGGACTTCTGGCGGGCCGACACCGGCATGCTGGCCGCGCTGCACGTGCTGGCCGCGCTCGGTGAGCAGGACAAGCCGGCCAGTGAGCTGTTCGCCGACTACGAGCGGTACGTCGCGTCCGGCGAGCTCAACAACAAGGTCGACGACGCCGCGGCCACGGTCGCGGCGATCGAGGACACCTACGGCGACAAGCCCGGCATTACCGTTGACCATCTGGACGGTCTGACCGTGTCGGCGCCACAGTGGTGGTTCAACGTCCGTGCGTCGAACACGGAACCGCTGCTACGGCTGAACGTCGAGGCCGCGGACCGGTCCACGATGGAACGCGTCCGTGACGAAGTACTGGCCCTGATCACCGGTGCATCGGTGGAGGAGAACTGAATGGCTGTCAACCTGGACCCGGACCTGCTGAGCATCCTGGTCTGCCCGAAGTGCCGCTCGGAGTTCCGCGTGGACGACGAGGCGAACGAACTGGTCTGTACGAACGCCGCCTGCGCCCTGGCCTACCCGGTCCGTGACGACATCCCGGTGCTGCTGATCGACGAGGCCCGGGACACGAGAGACACCGAATCCGCGGACAGCTGATGAGCTCCTTCGACGACTCGCGGCTGGACGACCCGGCCGCGCTCGAGGCGACCGATCACCTGCTGCGGCGCCTCGCGATGGCCGGTGCGCGCGTCCGGGCCGAGCTGGAAGCGGCCGAGGAGGCCCTGTCCAAGGTCGACAATGACGGGTTCCGGCCGCGTGCGGTGCTGGCCGCGGGCCGCGACGCCCGACTGGTCCGTGCCGTGCTGGAGCCGGTCTGCCCGGTGCCGTTCGTGGCCTGGCCCGGTCCTGGTCTGCCCGGTTGGGCGGGTCCGCTCGACCTGGTGATCGTCCTCGGTGGTCTCGGCCCCGATTCCGACGCGGAGTCGGCCGCGTCCGAGGCGGAGCGGCGTGGGACCGGCCTGATGGTCGCAGCTCCGCCGGACTCCCCGGTCGCGCGCGCGTCCGCAGGGTCGCGGCATGCCATCCGGCTGCCGTCGCAGTCCGACGACCAGTTGGCCTCGGCGGTCGCCGTACTGCAGGGGCTGCACCAGATGGAGCTCGGTCCGGTGGTGGACGCCAAGTCGGTCGCGTCGATCCTGGACGACGTCGCGATCGAGTGCTCGCCCAACACCGACGTCGCCTCGAACCCGGCGAAGGACCTCGCGCTGATCCTGGCCGACGCGCTGCCGCTGGTGTGGGGTGGATCCGTCCTCGCCGCACGTGCCGCACGCCGGGTGGTCGAGGCGATCCGGCTGGCGAGTGGCCGGCCTGCTCTGGCCGCTGACGCCGGGCACCTGCTGCCGGTGCTGAACCAGCCGCCGCGCGACCTGTTCGCCGACCCGTTCGACAAGCCGGAGGAGCTGCGGCCCGCTCTGGTCATCCTGGACGACGGCACGGACGACCCCGGGGTCACCGAGCACCGGCACAAGCTGGAGGACAAGGCAGCGCGTCACGACGTGCGGGTCAACGTGGTCACGCAGGCCGAGGGCACGGACATCGCCCGGTACGCCGCTCTGTCGCAGCACGGCCGGTACGCCGCGGCGTACCTGGGGATCGGCCTGGGTCGGTACGGCACTCCGGTCGACGCCGCCCCGGACGAGCCGGGGAATCCAGCGGAGGATCCAGCGTGGTAGCGCCGTTGCTGAACACCATCCGGGACTACGCCTGGGGTTCGAGGACAGCGCTCCCCGAGCTGATGGGCGTGGAGCCGGACGGCCGCCCGCAGGCCGAGCTGTGGATGGGCGCCCACGAGTCCGCGTCGTCCGTCCTGCCGTGGGGCGATTCCCTGTACGACGTGGTGTCCGCCGGGCCGGCCGACGTACTCGGGCAGGAGACGACAGAGCGGTTCGAGGGGCGGTTCCCGTTCCTCGCCAAGCTGCTGGCCGCGGAGCAGCCGCTGTCGATCCAGGCGCACCCCTCGCGGGAGCAGGCGATCGACGGGTATGCACGGGACGAGGCCGCCGGGATCCCGCGGGACGCGGCCGACCGGAACTACAAGGACGCGTGGCCCAAACCGGAGATCCTGATCGCGCTCGGGCCGTTCGAGGCGCTGGTCGGGTTCCGGCCGCTGGACGGCACGGTCGCGCTGCTCGAGGCGCTGGCGCCGGTGGGCTTCGAGGAGCTCACCAGCCTGCTGCGCAACGGCAAGCTCCAGGACGCCTTCACCCAGTTCATGGGCAGCGACCGGGACACGATCCGTCCGCTGGTCTCGGCGCTCGGTGAGGCCTGTGCGCAGTACGCCGGGGACGCGTTCGCCGTCGAGCGCGAGACGCTGGCCAAGCTCTGCGCGGACTTCCCGGACGATCCCGGCGTACTCGCGGCGCTGCTGCTCAACCGGGTGCGGCTGGAGCGGTTCGAGGCTGTGTACCTGCCGGCCGGGAACGTGCACGCGTACCTGTCCGGATTCGGGTTCGAGGTGATGGCCAACTCCGACAACGTGTTGCGTGGCGGCCTGACCAGCAAGCACATCGACGTACCGGAACTGGTGTCAGTGGTGGACTTCGAGCCGCTGACCGATCCGGTGCTCACCGCGCCCCCGGTGGTTGACGGCGTGGCGACGTACGAGACCGGTGCCGAGTACTTCGCCGTCCACAGGATCGACCTGGACGACAGCGAACGGACGGTGGCCGGTGTCGGTCCGCGGATCGTCTGCTGTGTGGCGGGATCGGTCGAAGTAGGGGCCGGAGGCACCGAGTCGGACGTGACGTTGTCCGCCGGTCAGTCCGCGTTCGCGTCGGGACCCGAAGGACCCTGTATCTTGCGTGGTTCCGGCACGGCGTTCGTCGTGTCCGCGCGCTGAAACCACTGACTGTTTACGGAGGACCTGGACAACATGGCTGGTGGCGGAACCAAGGCCGTCGTCGCGGCGCTGCTGGCGAACACCGGCATCGCCGTCACCAAGTTCGCCGCGTGGGCGCTGACCCAGTCGGCCTCGATGCTGGCCGAGGCGATCCACTCGGTCGCCGACGCCGGGAACCAGGTCCTGCTGCTGGTCGGTGGGAAGCGGGCCCGGCGCGAGGCCGACGACTTGCACCAGTTCGGGTTCGGCCGGGAGCGGTACGTCTACTCGTTCATCGTCGCGATCGTGCTGTTCAGCGTCGGCGGCCTGTTCGCGCTCTACGAGGGCTACCACAAGGTCCACGATCCGCACCCGATCGACAACTGGAAGTGGGTCCCGGTCGCGGTGCTGCTGGTCGCGATCGTGATGGAGTCGCTGTCGTTCCGGACCGCGATCATGGAGGCGAACAAGCTACGCGGGCCGGTGTCCTGGCCGCGGTTCATCCGCAACGCCCGCGCGCCCGAGCTGCCGGTCATCCTGCTGGAGGACTTCGCCGCGCTGACCGGTCTGGTGCTGGCGCTGATCGGCGTCGCCCTGACGCTTGCTACCGGCAACGGTGTGTTCGACGGCCTGGGCTCGATGGCGATCGGTGCGCTGCTGGTCTGTGTCGCGATCTTCCTGGCGATCGAGATGAAGTCGCTGCTGCTCGGCGAGTCCGCGACCCGTGAGGCACAGCAGAAGATCGTCGATGCGATCCAGAACACCAGCGGCGTGCAGCGGCTGATCCACATCAAGACCCTGCACCTCGGCCCGGAGGAGGTCCTGGTCGCCGCCAAGCTCGGCGTCGAGCCGACCGCCGACGCCGCGGTCGTGGCCGAGGCCATCGACGCCGCCGAACGCGCCATCCGCGCGGCCGAGCCGATGGCCGTGCACATCTACCTCGAGCCCGACATCTACGAGGAGAACCACGTCCCCGACGAGCGCCCGGCGGTCCCCGAGGCGCCGTCGCACTGACGTCCCGTCAGCGCGGGCGGGGTGGGAGGACGCCGGAGCGGCCGAGCCAGCGCAGCGCGCGGTCGCGGTCGATCTGGGACTGGGTCGGCGGTGTGGTGAGCCGTCCGGTGCGGTAGCCGAGGTTGCGGATGTCGGCCGCGACGGACGGTTCGGCCAGGGCCCTGAGGGCGAACGCCAGCGCCGCCGGCGTCACGTCGTACCGGCGTTCCAGGTCCAGGGCGAGTTGGACGGCGGCGAGGTCGCGGTCGTCGTACTGGCGTTGTGCGGTCTGCCCGGAGCGTGAGCGGGGAAGCAGGCCGAGGGCCTCCCGGTACCGGAGCATCCGGGGGGTCGTGCCCAGTCGCTTGGCGGCCTCGGTGATGCGCATGGGGACAATCTTGACATTTCGGTGTTAGAAACGCGCCACAGGCGATCAATCGGTAGGGTTCGGGGCTCTAGGCTCTGGCACGCAGGAAGCAATCAACAGTCTTCAGGGGAGCGGGAACGGTATGACGTTCGATTACAAGGTGGCGGACCTCGGTCTGGCCGAGTTCGGCCGCAAGGAGATCCGGCTGGCCGAGCACGAGATGCCCGGCCTGATGGCGATGCGCGCCCAGTACGGCGACAGCAAGCCGCTGTCCGGCGCGCGGATCATGGGCTCGCTGCACATGACGATCCAGACCGCGGTGCTGATCGAGACGCTGACGGCGCTCGGCGCCGAGGTGCGCTGGGTCTCCTGCAACATCTTCTCGACCCAGGACCACGCGGCCGCCGCGGTCGTCGTCGGGCCGAACGGCTCGGCGGACGCCCCCGCCGGTGTCCCGGTGTTCGCCTGGAAGGGCGAGACGCTGGAGGAGTACTGGTGGTGCACCGAGCAGGCCCTGAAGTGGCCCGGTGAAGAAGGCCCGAACATGATCCTGGACGACGGCGGCGACGCCACCATGCTCGTCCACAAGGGCACCGAGTTCGAGAAGGCCGGCGCCGTACCGGACCCGTCGACCGCGGACTCCGAGGAGTACGCCGTCGTCCTCAAGCTGCTGACCCGCACGCTGACCGAGAACCCGCAGCTGTGGACCACCGTCGGTCAGGGCATCAAGGGTGTCACCGAGGAGACCACCACCGGCGTGCACCGGCTGTACGAGATGCACAAGGCCGGCGCGCTGCTGTTCCCGGCGATCAACGTGAACGACTCGGTGACCAAGTCGAAGTTCGACAACAAGTACGGCTGCCGGCACTCGCTGATCGACGGCATCAACCGCGCCACCGACGTCCTGATCGGCGGCAAGGTCGCGGTCGTCTGCGGGTACGGCGACGTCGGCAAGGGCTGTGCGGAGTCGCTGCGTGGCCAGGGCGCCCGGGTGATCGTCACCGAGATCGACCCGATCTGCGCGCTGCAGGCGGCGATGGACGGCTACCAGGTGACCACCCTGGACGACGTGGTCGGGATCGCCGACATCTTCGTCACCACGACCGGCAACAAGGACGTCATCACCGCCGACCACATGGCCGCGATGAAGCACCAGGCCATCGTCGGCAACATCGGCCACTTCGACAACGAGATCGACATGGCCGGCCTGTACAAGGTCCCGGGCATCGAGCGGGTCAACATCAAGCCGCAGGTCGACGAGTTCCGCTTCGCCGACGGACACACCATCATCATCTTGTCCGAGGGCCGTCTGCTGAACCTCGGCAACGCGACCGGCCACCCGTCGTTCGTGATGTCGAACTCGTTCACCAACCAGGTGCTGGCCCAGATCGAGCTGTTCGTGAAGACGGCCGACTACCCGACCGAGGTGTACGTGCTGCCCAAGCACCTCGACGAGATGGTCGCCCGCCTCCACCTCGACGCCCTCGGCGTCAAGCTGACCGAGCTCTCCAAGGAGCAGGCCAACTACCTGGGTGTTCCGGTCGAGGGCCCGTACAAGGCCGAGCACTACCGCTACTGATCCCCCCACCCCACGAAAGGCGCCCCGCCACCCGGCGGGGCGCCTTTTCGTTGGCTAGGACCACTCGTTGCTGCCGGGCGCTGCCCAGCCTTGAGCGTTGACTGCCGCGGGACGCGCGTCCAGGACCGGCCGGGGTACGGCGAAGGGGCCTGGAGGAGCCGGTGCCGGCGGGGGCAGGACGCCGTACGGGCTTGGTGGGGCGTAAGGCGCGAAGGGACCGGTGTGGGCGGGGCGGGCGGTTGCCAGGCGGTTCAGCTCCCGGCGGCGACGTTCGGCCAGTACGGCGGACAGGTACGCCGGAGCGATGAGCGGCACGGGTGGAGCGGGTGCGGTGACTTGGCTGACGCGATAGGCCAGCGCATCACCCAATGCGATCCGGGCGTCCGGCTGTAGTTCGGTGAAGCGCCCGAGGTAGTCCCGGGCGGTGTTGGCGAGCTCGTCGGACAGCCTGGACAGCTCCAGCGACTGCGCCCACTGCACCAGATGGCCGGCCACGAACAGCGGCGGCGACGTCATCGGCTGGTGCCGCTCGCGGATCACCACGGTGCCGGAGACCATGTCCCCGATCCGCTTGCCCTGCTTGTTCATCAGGCTCGCCACGATCCCGGGGCAGGCCGCGAACCACGGCGCGAAGTCGACGAAGAACCAGAACAGTGTCCGGACCAGCGCGTGCCGGAAACGGATCGAGCTGCCGTCGTCGCGGACCACCTTGAGCCCGAGCACCATCTTGCCCAGCGTGCGGCCGCGGGTCAGCGTCTCCATCACCACCCGGTAGCCGACCGCGACCAGCAGGATGACGATGAAGATCAGCGACACCGCGAGCGCCTCGCTCGCATCCCCACCGATCAGGAAGCCGGCCAGCAGCGAGATCAGCACGCTCAGCACGATGAGCTGCAGGAGTACGTCGATCGCACACGCCAGCGCCCGCGTCGGCATCCGCGCGATCCGCACCTGGAGGACGACCGCCTCCCCGGTAACCAGCTGAGACACTCCGTCGCCCCCTCCCTGTCCCGACACCGTGTCGAGCTAGTCTGCCAGCGCAAGGAGCCAGTCAGGGGAGGAGGTGCGCTGTGGACGTCGAGGCGTTCGTCTCGGTGCACCAGCCGCAGTGGGACCGGCTGGCCTACCTCACGCGCCGTCAGCGGCGTCTGAGCGGTGCTGAGGCCGAGGAGCTGGTCACGCTGTACCAGCGCGTCGGCACGCACCTGGCCGCGCTCCGGGCCGCCGGCGCCGACCCGGTCTCCATCGGACGGCTGTCCGGCCTGATCGCGGACGCCCGGGGTGCCGTCACCGGCGCGCAAGCACCGGTCTGGCGCGACATCTCGAAGTACTTCCTGGTCAGCTTCCCGGCCGCGCTGTACGCGTCCAGACGCTGGTGGGTCACGATCGGCCTGATCTTCTACGTCGTCGTGGCCTGGTCGGCCTGGCGGATCATCGCCCACCCCGAGGTGGTCGACTCCATCGGTACGCCGGACCAGATCCAGCAACTTGTCGACCACGACTTCGAGTCCTACTACTCGGAGAACCCGGCGCAGGACTTCGCGCTGCGGGTCTGGATCAACAACGCGACCATCAGCGCCGCGGTGCTCGCGCTCGGCATCTTCCTGATCCCGTCCGTCTTCATCCTCTGGGACAACGCGCTCAATCTCGGCGTCAGCGCCGGGCTGATGATCAGCCACGACCGGGGCGGCCTGTTCTTCAGCCTGATCACGCCGCACGGACTGCTCGAGCTGACCACGGTCTTCGTCGCCACCGCGGCCGGTCTCCGGCTCGGCTGGTGCTGGATCGTGCCCGGCGCGCGGACCCGGATGCAGGCACTCGCCCAGACCGGCCGCGCGACCGTTGGGATGGCCATCGGCCTGGCCGCGATCCTGCTGGTCACCGGGGTGATCGAAGCGTTCGTCACACCGTTCCTCCCGGGCCCGGTCCGGATCACGATCGGCATCCTGGCCGAGCTCGGCTTCTTCGTGTACGTGTGGACCCTCGGCCGCCGCGCCGCCCGCTCCGGCGAGTACGGCGACATCGACGAAGCCGACCGCGAAGCGACCGCGCCCGTCTCCGCCTGACCCGTTTGGCCCTTGGGCACCGGGGTGGGCGTGAAGACCGCCGAAGAAGTCAGGACGAGCCAGTGGTACGGCGTCGCGATCACCGTCGGGTTGATCGCCTACGGCGTCGTGTACCTGCTGATCGCGTGGATCGCGCTGCAACTCGCCTGGGGCAAGTCGTCGGAGGAGGCCTCCCAGCAGGGCGCACTCCAGGAACTCGCCAGCAAACCGCTCGGCGGCGTACTGCTGTGGGTCGTCGCGATCGGCCTGTTCGCGCTGGTGATCTGGCGTGCCCTCGACCTCGCGTACGGCGACCTGGACCTCTCGCAGACCGTGTCGTCGGTGGGGCGCGCGATCGTCTACCTGGTCCTCGGCGTGAGCGCAGTCAAGGTCGCGCTCGGCTCGGGCAGCTCCAGCTCCGGTCAGCAGCGCACCTTCAGCGCCCGGATGATGGGGAACGACGCCGGCCGGGTACTGATCATCGCGATCGGCATCGGCATCGTGGCCGTCGGCGTACACCAGCTGTACAAGGCGGTGACGAAGAAGTTCACCGAGGACCTGGTCGGCGGAGTCTCCGACACCACCATCCTGCTCGGCCGGATCGGGTACGCCGCCAAGGGCATCGCGTTCGTGATCGTCGGCATCCTGTTCGCCTGGGCCGCGATCGACTACGACCCGCAGAAGGCCGGCGGCCTCGACACCGCTCTCCGCACGGTCAAGGATCAGCCGTTCGGCCCGGTCCTGCTGACCATCCTCGCCCTCGGCCTGGCCGCCTTCGCCCTCTACGCGTTCATCTGGTCCCGCAACGCCCGCAAGTGATCACCCGCCGGTCAGGTCGTCCGAACGGCCGCCCCCGATCCGCGACCACTGCGCGATCGGCCGCCCGTTGATCGTCTTCGGCAGCTTGGGCTCCTCGGTGGCCCACTGCTGAGGCCAGCCCGCGGGCGAATCCTCGTACGGCTCCTGCCGCCCGTACACGGTGAGGTCCATCAGGGCGTAGCTGTAGTCCATCGCCTCGACACCACGCAGGGTCGTCCAGTACGTCTCGAAGACGCGATCGCCCTGCCGGACGTAGCAGACCAGGTACATCTGCCCGATGTTCCGCCCGACCAGCAGCCGATCGAGCGATCCCACCGCCGAGTACCACGGCATCGTCCAATCCATGAAGTCGTGGTACCGGCGGCTCTCGTCGTACGGACCCTGGGCGAAGACGGCGTACGTGATGTCGCGCGAGTGGAGGTAGGCCAGCTCGGCGACCTGGGTGGTGCACCAGGTGCAGCCCTGACACTGCTCGGCGGCCGGGTGACCGGGGTGCCACATGAAGTAGTAGGCGATCAGCTGCTTGCGCCCCTCGAAGGCGTCGAGCAGGGTGACCGGTCCGTCCGGACCGGTCACCGTGATCCCCGGGTCGACCTCGACCATCGGCAGCCGTCGCCGGGCGGCCGCGATCGCGTCACCCTCCCGCGTGTGCGCCTTCTCGCGAACCCGCAACTGCTCCAGGTCCTTCTGGAACGTCTCTCGATCGACGACCTCCGGGAGCGCCGTTTCCTCGTCGATGTCTCTCTGGTTCGTTCTCATGCTGGACACGTCGGAACCAGTACCCGGTTCCTCGACCGCTAGCCGATCGGGACGTCGCGTCGTCTCCAGCCGAGTAGGCCGATGAAGCCGACGACGACCGTGATCGCCAGCAGGACGATCAGTGGGGTTGCGGAGAGCGAACCGCCGGGGAGGCGGGGGAGGTGGGTGAACGGAGAGATGTCGTTCAGCCAGTCGGCGAGTTGGACGCCGGCGTTGGTGAAGCCGATCAGGATGCAGATACCGGGACCGGCCCACGCCGCCGGGGAGATGCGCGGGAAGAGGCCGAAGATCGCGAGGGCGATCGCAGCCAGCAACCACACGGCCGGCAGTTGACCCAGGGACGCACCGATCAGCCGGGGAATCTGCTTCCCGACCTCGTCAACGGCCAGCCCATACGCGAGCCCCGCGGTGAGCCCGGAGGCGAACAGCGCCAGCGCCGGACCGAGCACCCCGAAGAGCAGGTGACTCGCGGCCCACCGCAGCCGACCGGTCGCGGTGGCGAGCACAGGCTCGACCCGTCCACTCGTCTCCTCCGCCCGCAACCGCAGCGTCGCCTGGACGGCGTACGCGGACGCGATCAGCCCGAGGATCGTCATCACCCCGGCGAAGAACGAGTCGATCAACCCGGCCGAACCACCGAGCCGCTCGAACATCTCCTTGGCCTTCGGTTCGTCGCGCAGGATGTCGCCGACCCCTTCGGCCACACCGCCGAACAGCAAGCCCAGCAAGGCGAATCCGATCGTCCACGCCGCCAGCAGTCCGCGATGCAACCGCCACGCCAGTCCCAACGGCGATCCCAGTTTGCCCTCGGCCGGTCCCAATCGGGCCGGCAGCAGCCCGGCCCCGACGTCCCGCCGTACGGCGAGATTGATGGCGACGGCAACGAGTATGGCGGTTGCCGCGAGCATCACCACGGCCAGCCACCAGCGATTCTCGCCGTACGGGTGGATGCGTTGCGCCCAGGCGATCGGCGACAACCAGGACAGCCACGCCAAGGGCCCGTCCGTGTGCGCGCTCGTGTCGCCCGCGGCCCGCAGTACGTACGCCGCCCCGAGCACGCTGATCGCGATACCCCTGGACGTTCCGGCGTTGGCGGACAGCTGCGCGGCGACCGCACCGACCGCCGCGAAGAACCAGCCGGTGGTGGCGAATTCGGCGCCGATGGCAACGGATCCGGACCACGGCAGGTCCTGGCTGTGCATGCCCAGGGCAAGCAGTACGGCGAGGACCAGGTTCGCACCGAACGTCGCCAGCAGGGCGGCCGCGAGTCCAGCGTGCCGGCCGATCACACTCGAGCCGAGCAACTCGCTGCGGCCGCTCTCCTCTTCGACGCGGGTGTGCCGGATCACCGTGAGCAGGCTGATCAGCCCGACCATCACCGGCACGAAGCCCAGTCGCCAGGTGACGAACTCACCGAGACTCGTCCCGGACAGCTCGCCGTACAAGGTGATGAAGCCGGCGTTGTTCGCGTAGTCGAGGCGCGACTGCGCGGTCGGGAACAGTTCGCCGTACTGCTTGACGTAGCTCATCGGGATCGCACACAGCACCACGATCCAGATCGGCAGGATGATCCGGTCCCGGCGCAGGATCAGCCGGATCAGACCGCCGGTGCCGGCGAGGGTCTTCACTTCGCCGCCTCCGGTTCGTACAGCCGCAGGAACAGCTCCTCCAGCGACGGCGGCTGACTGACCAGACTCCGTACGCCGATCTCCGTGAGCCGGCGCAGTACCGGGTTGATCTCGTCGGTGTCGACGTCGAACCGGACCAGGCCGTCCTCGACGCGCAGGTCGTGGATGCCGTCGAGCTGGGCGAGTCCGTTCATCGCGCCTACCAGCTCGGCCCGGATCGAGGTCCGGGTCAGGTGCCGCAGCTCGGACAGGGTGCCGCTCTCGACGGCGCGGCCGGCCCGAATGATCGTGACCCGGTCGCAGAGGGCCTCGACCTCGGAGAGGATGTGGCTGGACAGCAGGACCGTCCGGCCGTCTCGGTCACTGACCTCCTGGACGACTTCGCGGAACACCTCCTCCATCAACGGGTCCAAGCCCGAGGTGGGCTCGTCGAGCAGCAGCAGTTCGACGTCGGAGGCCAGCGCCGCGACCAGTGCGACCTTCTGCCGATTGCCCTTCGAATAGGTGCGGGCCTTCTTGCGCGGGTCGAGGTCGAACCGCTCGAGCAGCTCTGCCTTGCGCTTCTTGTCCAGCCCGCCGCGCATCCGGCCGAGCAGGTCGATCGCTTCGCCGCCGGACAGGTTCGGCCACAGCGTCACATCGCCCGGGACATAGGCGAGCCGCTTGTGCAGCTCGGTGGCGTCCGACCACGGATCGCTGTCCAGCAGCCGTGCGGTGCCGGAGCTTGCCCGGGTCATCCCGAGCAGGATCCGGATCGTGGTGGTCTTCCCCGCGCCGTTGGGGCCGAGGAAGCCGTGCACCTCACCGGTTCGCACCGTGAGGTCGAGGCCGTCCAGGGCGCGGGCTCGCCCGAAGGTCTTGACCAGACCTTCGGTGCTGATCGCAGCCGGCATGATCAGTTCTCCTCAGATTTCTTCCGTAGTTGTTCGGCTTGTTCTTCGGTGATCAGGGGGATGGTGAAGACCTCCATCAGCCCCTGGCCGATCCGGGCGTACCCGGCCGGTGTGGTGATGTCCTCGCCCAGCGCCTTCGAGACCTGGTCGCGGAAGACGAAGACGCTCAGCTTGATCGCGGCCATCGCCGCCGCGTAGGCCCGGCGGTCGGTGGGATGGATCCCGTAGGCGGTGGACCACTCCTCGATGCTGTCGACGGCGCCGAGGAACAGCGCGGCCGCGGTCTCCGAGCCGTCCATCATCGAGCGGACCAGGTACAGCTGCAGCGGGAACACCCGGGGATGCAGCGTCGCCGGGTCGAGGGCGGCGACTCCACCCGCATCGGTGAGCTCCTCGCCGACCTCCATCATCCGTTCCTTCGCGTACTGGTCGCAGGCGTCGCGCAGCGCCTCCTTCGACCCGAAGTGATGCCGCACCAGCCCCGACGAGACGCCGGCCTCCGCCGCGATGTCGCGGATGCTCGCGCCCTCGATGCCGCGCTCGCCGAACAGGCGGATGGCCGCGTCCCGGATCCGGGCTCGCGCGGTCAGGTCGTCGATCCGACGGTCCATGGTGCTCCTCTCTCGCTACACACAAGAGCAAACTCCTACACGAGCGTGTAGTCAAGTGGAAAATGATTACGACTTCTGGAAACAGATCTGTGACAAAATTCCGCATCTCGTTGACAGGAGAGCGCTTGCTGGTGTGGTTTCGTCACCAAACCAACACGCAGGGTGGAAGGTGGGGCGGATGAGGAAGCTGTTCGCGGCGATCGCGGCGCTGGGTCTGCTGGTGGTGTCTCCCGGTACGGCGCAGGCCGCCGAGCCGGCGAAGAAGGTCGTGAAGGTCGGGGTCACCCAGTCGGTCGACTCGATGAACCCGTTCCTGGCCGTGCGGCTGGTGACCGGGGCCATCCAGCGGTTGATGTACGGCTTCCTGACCGTGCCGGACTCGAAGACGCTGCAGCCCAGCCCGGACCTGGCCGAGTCCTGGAAGACGTCGCCGGACGGGCTGACCTGGACCTTCACGATCCGGCAGGCGAAGTGGTCCGACGGGCAGCCGATCACCGCCGACGACGCGGCCTGGACGTTCAACAAGATGATCACCGACGACGCCGCCAAGTTCGGCAACGGTCCGGCGGTGGCCAACTTCGCGAGCGTGACAGCGAACGGCCAGGAACTGACGATCAAGCTCAAGACCCCGCAGGCGTCGATGCTGGACAACCCGGTCCCGATCATGCCCAAGCACATCTGGGAGAAGGTCAAGGACATCTCGAAGTACGAGGCCGACGAGTTCCCGACCGTCGGCAGTGGCCCGTACAAGGCGGTGGAGTACAAGAAGGACCAGTTCGTCCGGCTCGAGGCGAACCCGGACTACTGGCGCGGCCGGCCGAAGATCGACGAACTGCAGGTGATCTTCTACGACAACCCGGCCGCCGCGATCGTCGGTCTGAAGAAGGGCGACATCGACCTGATCGGCCGGCTGAACCCGCCGGACTTCGAGGCGCTCGAGGGCGACGGCAACATCGTCCAGTGGAACACCCAGGGCCGGCGGGCGTCGTACCTGCAGATCAACCACGGCGCGACCACCACCGACGACAAGCCGATCGGTGACGGGCACCCGGCACTGAAGGACGTGCGGGTGCGGACCGCGTTGCACTACGCGATCGACAAGCAGAAGCTGGTCGACGAGGTGCAGAACGGGCTGGCCAAGCCGGCCGACGGCTCGATCATCCCGCCGCTGTACAAGGACTTCTTCTGGGAGGCCAGTGGCGGCGAGAAGGTGACGTACGACGTTGCCAAGGCCAACAAGATCCTCGACGACGCGGGCTACACGAAGGGGCCGGACGGCATCCGGACGATGCCGGACGGGTCGCGCAAGCTGCAGTTCCGGTTCAGCATCCACACCGACACACCGATCGAGGACAAGCTGGCCGAGTACCTGACCGGCTGGTTCAAGGAGATCGGCATCGGCCTGAGCACCAAGCGGCTCGACTCCACCAAGTTCACCGAGGAGACCGGCGTCACCGCGCTGTTCGACATCGCGATCAGCGGCTGGTCGGTCAACCCGGACCCGGAGGAGGTCCTCGGCACGCACCTGTGCAGCCGGCGTCCGACCGCGTCCGGCCAGGGCGGCGGGACCGAGTCGTTCTACTGCGACCCGCAGTACGAGGACCTGTACCTGCAGCAGCAGAAGGAGCTCGACCGGCCGAAGCGTGCCGCGATCATCAAGAAGATGGAGGAGCGGCTCTACACCGATGCTCCGGTGATCGCGCTCTACTACCCGAACGACCTCGAGGGCTACCGCAAGGACCGGATCGCCAGCATCACGCCGATCCCGGAGGACAACGGCCTGCTGTACGGCGGCAGCGGCTACTGGCCGTTCTACACGGTCGACACGGTCACGGCCGACGGTGGTGAAGACGGCATCGGCGGCGGGGAGCTGGCCGGCATCATCGGAGGCGTCGCGGGTGGTGCCGTGGTGGTTGCCCTGGGCGCCTTCGTGATGATGCGCCGCCGCCAGGACGTCGCCGACGAGCGCGAATGACGGTCACCCAGCCGGCCGTCGAGGCTCTGGAGGAGAGCCCGGCCCGCTCCGGTCTGCTGCGCTACGCGGCGGCCAAGGCGGGCGGGGCCCTGCTCAGCATCGCGATGGTGATCGTCGCGACGTTCTTCCTGTTCCGGCTGCTGCCCGGCGATCCGGTGCGGGCACTCGCCCAGGGCCGCAACATGACACCGGAGCAACTCGATCTGGAACGGACCCGGCTCGGTCTGGACAAGTCGATCCCCGAGCAGTTCGTGCATTTCGTCAAGCAGACGCTGCAGTTCGACCTCGGGACCTCCTACGAATACAAGCGGCCGGTGATCGATCTGATCGGAGAGCGGATCGGCTCGACGCTGCTGCTCACGGGGACGGCGCTGGTGATGGCGGTCAGCCTCGGGATCTGGCAAGGCGCTCGAGCCGGTTGGAAACCGGGCAGCCGGTTCGACAAGTTCTCCACCGCGATCTCGCTGGTGCTGTGGTCGGTGCCGACGTTCTGGCTCGGACTCCTGCTGCTGATGGTGTTCGCGGCCGGCATCGGACCGATCCCGGGCGTCTTCCCGACCCGCGGTATCTCCAGCGTGGACGCGCCGGACGGATTCGGGTACGTGCTCGACGTCGCGCAGCACATGGTGTTGCCCTGCCTGACCATGGTCGCGGTCGTGTATGCGCAGTACCTGCTGGTGATGCGGTCGTCGGTGCTGGACGAGGTCGGGCAGGACTACATCACCACGGCGCGCGCCAAGGGGTTGCGTGACGACGACATCCGGCGAAGGCACGCCGTACCGAATGCGTTGCTGCCGACGGTGACGCTGGTGTTCATGCGGATCGGGTTCGTGGTCGGGGGTGCGGTGACGGTCGAGGCGATCTTCAGCTGGCCGGGGCTCGGGCAGTTGTTCTACGACGCGATCCGGGTGCCGGACTTCACGCTCATGCAGGGCACGTTCCTGCTGATCACGGTGTCGGTGATCGTGATGAACACGCTGGCGGACGTCGTCTACCACGTCCTTGACCCGAGGGTGAGGTCGGCATGAGCAGCGTGACGTGGGCGCGGCGACAGCGGGCGTTGCAGCGGTTCTTGTCGGAGTTCCGCACGCACAAGGCCGGGATGGTGGGGCTTGCCATCCTCTTGGTCGCCGTGGTGCTCGCGCTGATCGCGCCGCTGTTCATCGACGCCGGGGTGACGAACGTGGTCAGTGGGACCCGGGAGAAGCTGGCGCCGCCGAGTCTCGACGACCCGCTCGGGACCGACGAGTCCGGGCGGTCCGTGCTGCTGATGATCTGGTGGGGATCGCGGACCTCGTTGCTGATCGGGTTCCTGGCCGCGCTGCTCAGCATGGTGATCGGGACCGTGTTCGGTATCGCGGCCGGGCACTTCCGGGGCTGGGTCGGCGCGATCATCCTGCGCATCACCGACTGGTTCCTGGTGCTGCCGTCGCTGGTCACCGCGCTGGTGCTGGCCGCGATCCTCGGCGGCAGTACGGCGACCATCATCGTCGCGATCGGCGTGACGTCGTGGCCTTCGACGGCCCGGCTGATCCGGGCGCAGACGCTGGCGGTCGAGGC
This sequence comes from Kribbella sp. NPDC049227, assembly GCF_043197265.1. Lineage (NCBI taxonomy): Bacteria > Bacillati > Actinomycetota > Actinomycetes > Propionibacteriales > Kribbellaceae > Kribbella > Kribbella sp. NPDC049227. The sequence goes on from NZ_JBICST010000005.1 coordinate 29,939, forward strand.
GCGGCCGTACATCGAACGGTCGCTCGCTCTCGGTGCCGGGCACTGGCACATCACCACCCGGCACGTGCTGCCGAACGTCGCACCGTTGCTGCTGGCAAGTACGACGCTGGAGGTGGCGAGCGCGATCGTGACCGAGTCCACGCTGGCGTTCCTCGGTGTCAGTGCGAACAAGACCTCGTGGGGGACGATGTTGCGCGGTTCTTACGACTGGGGTGCGGCCACTGCGGGAGCGTGGTGGTACATCCTGTTACCCGGTCTGTGCATCGTGCTCGTGGTGATGGCATTCACCTTGTGTGGAAGGGCTTTGGAGTCCGTGCTCAATCCCCGGCTGCGGACGAGGGCGGCGTGATGAGTCTTCTCGAGTTGGACGAGGTGTCCGTCACGTATCGCATTGCCGCCGGCGACGTTCCCGCCGTACGCGGAGTGTCGTTGTCGTTGGAGGCGGGGGAGGCTGTCGGGCTGGCCGGTGAGTCGGGGTCCGGCAAGTCGTCGGTGGCGATGGCGTTGCTGCGGTTGCTGCCGCGGTCGGCGCGGGTCGACGGGCGGATCCTGCTGGACGGCGAGGACGTCCTGGCGATGAAGTGGGGCCGGCTGCGCGCGGTCCGCTGGTCGGAGGCGTCGATCGTGTTCCAGGGTGCGCAGCACGGGCTGAATCCGGTGCAGCGGATCGGTGACCAGATCGCCGAGCCGTTGCTTGTGCACAGGCTGGCGACACCGTCGGAGGCCTCGTCGAAGGTGCGGGAGCTGCTCGAACAGGTCGGGCTGCCGACGTGGCGGTCGAAGAGCTATCCGCATGAACTCAGTGGTGGCCAACGGCAACGAGTGATGATCGCGATGGCGCTGGCCTGTTCGCCGCGGCTGATCATCGCCGACGAACCGACCACCGCGCTGGATCTGATGGTGCAGGCGCAGGTGCTGACGTTGATCCGGAAGTTGATCGCCGAGCATGACATCTCGCTGCTGATGATCTCGCATGACCTGTCCGTGCTGGCTGACGTGTGCGACCGCCTGGCGATCATGTACGCCGGCCGGCTGGTCGAGGCGGGTCCGTCGTCGGGGGACTTCCGGCACCCGTACAGCCAGGCGCTGGCGGCCGCGTTCCCGACGGTTGGTGATCCGGCGTCGCGGCTCGCGCCACGCGGGCTGGCCGGCGATCCGCCGGATCCGCAGCACCTGCCTGGCGGGTGTGCGTTCCATCCGCGGTGCCCGGTGGCTCTGGACGACTGCTCGACGGCTGCCGTCGACCTGCGTCCGGCCGGTCGCGGCCGGACGGCCGCCTGCCTGCTCGTGGGGAGTGATCTTGCTAGAGGCAACTGATGTTCACGTCGAGTTCGCCGGTCGTGGTGGGCGCCGGGCCCGGGCGGTGGACGGAGTGAACCTGGCGGTGGCGCCGGGGGAGATCGTCGCGCTGGTGGGCGAATCCGGGTGCGGCAAGACGACACTCGCCCGTACCTTGCTCGGCCTTGAACTTCCGACGTCCGGCCAGATCTCGTACGACGGGACGCCGTTGAGCTACACGGGGCGCCGGCTGCGCGCGTTCCGGCGGCAGGTGCAGTTGGTGTTGCAGGATCCGATGGGGTCGCTCAACCCGAGGCAGACCGTGTACGAGGCGGTCGCCGAAGGGCCGCGGATCCACGGGTTGCCGGACGAGGAGAAGGTCGTCGCGGACGCGTTGTCGCGGGCGGGGCTGCGGCCGCCGGAACGGTTCTTCCTGCGCTACCCGCACGAACTGTCGGGCGGTCAGCGGCAGCGCGTGGTGATCGCCGGTGCGCTGGCGCTGAGTCCCAAGGTGCTGGTCGCCGACGAGCCGGTCGCGTCGCTGGACGCCTCCGTGCGGGGCGAGATCCTGTCGCTGCTGCTACGGCTCCGCGACGACCTGGGCTTGGCCGCGCTCGTCGTCACCCATGACCTGGGCCTCGCCTGGAACATCGCGGACCGGGTCGCGGTCATGTACCTCGGCCGCATCGTCGAGTCCGGCCCCACCGAGGACGTCCTGACCAATCCCCAGCACCCCTACACGCAGGCCCTCTTGTCGGTCCTGCCCGAGTCCCCGGAACGCATCGTCCTCACCGGCGAACCCCCCGACCCCACCCGAATCCCCACCGGCTGCCGCTTCCACCCCCGCTGCCAACTAGCAGCCACCCCCCAAGCCACCCCCGCCTGCCAAACCACACCCCTCCCGATCCTCCCCGCCGCCAACACCTCCCAAGTCGCCTGCCACCTCTCCCCAGGACGCACTACCACCTGATCAACCCCGGCTCGTCCCTCAGGTGAATGTGCATAAGGACGGGTAGTGCACCTCCGATACGCCGTACACGGAGCACAACCTGCGCTCAGGTGCACTACGTCTGCGTCGGTACTACCCGTCCTTAGGTACAGCCGCCGGGAGTCCCTTCCACCTGTTGACAATAGTTAACCGGAAGTAGAACTATTGCCGCATGGTGGAAGATCAGGTCGATCGGTTCTTCGAGGTGCTGGCCGATCCGACTCGGCGGCAAGTGGTTCGGCTGCTGGGCGACGGACCACAGCGCGCCGGACAACTCGCCACAGCGACAGGCTCGTCGTCGCCGGCGATGAGCCGCCATCTGCGCATCCTCCTGGCGGCCGGGCTGGTCGCCGACGAACGCGGTCCCGACGACGCCCGCGTCCGGATCTTCCGCCTCAACCCGGAGCCCGTCGTCGCAGTACAGGCCTGGCTCGACCAGGTCCAAGCCCACTGGCGGGACCAACTCACCTCGTTCAAACGCCACGTCGAGCAGAAGGAGTCATCGTGACGCAGGAGTCTGTGAAGCCGTCGGCTACGGCTTCGGTTGAGGTTGCCGTTGATCCGGCGACCGCGTTCCGGGTGTTCACCGAGGAGATCGATCTGTGGTGGTTGCGGAGTCCGATCAACTTCTGGGATTCGGGCCGGGTGATCGCGATGCGGTTGGAGCCGGGCGTCGGCGGCCGCATCCTGGAGGTCTACCGGACCGAGCCGGAGGACGCGCTCGAGCTCGGCATCATCTCGGTCTGGGAGCCGGGTGACTTGCTCGCGTACCGCAGTTCGGTGGACGACACCGAGACACGGGTCAGCTTCGCCGCGATCGACGGCGGTACTCGCGTGACCGTCGTACAGTCGCTGGTCGAGGGTGGCGACAAGGCCTTCTATTTCTGGCCGAACGTGATCCGCTGGATTCCCGCCTGGGTCGCCCGCCGCGACACCGCGCAGCACACCCCGCGTGAGCTCGACCGGCTCGCCATCGGCTTGTACTACGAGGATCCGGCCGCCGCGGCCCGTTGGCTGCACACGGTCTTCGGCCTCGACTCCTGGGACACGATCCCCGCCGAGGGCGAGCACCCGTCCTGGATCGAGCTGCACGTCGGCTCAGCCGCGGTCCTCCTCTTCAAGCGCACCGACCAGGCCACTCCGGCGGCCGACCACGACGTCTGGGTGTACGTCGACGACCTCGACGCGCACTTCGCCCACGCCCAGTCCAACGGCGCCAAGATCCTGTCCGACATCGACCAGCACGGCTACCGCTCCTACAAGGCCGAAGACCTCGAAGGCCACCACTGGACCTTCACCCAAGCCCGCCCAACCCAGCGGTGACGTACCTCGACGGGTGGGGTATTACAGGCGGCCGGCCTTCTTCAGGGCGAGGTAGGTGTCGGCTAGGGCGGGGGCTATGGTTTCGGGGTTTTCGTCGAGGACTGTGACGCCGGCTCGGGTGAGGACGGCGGTGACGCGTTCGCGGTCGAGGCGGGTGCGGGCGGCGGAGGCGGCGCCGTAGACCTCGAGCAGGTCGGAGCGGGTGGACTCGAGCTCGGTGAGACGCGGGTCGGCGACCGACGCCAGGACGATGACGTGGCGGCGGAGCAGTGGGCCGATCACCGGGAGGAGGGACTCCTCGATCACCGCCGGGTCCAGGCCGGTCAGCAGTACGACGAGCGAACGCTGGCCGAGCCGTTCGAGCACCTGCGAGACGACGACGCGGAAGTCGGTCTGGACGAGCTCGGCCTCGACGTTCGCCAACGCGTTCACGAACGACGGCAGCACGTCCTCCGGCGCAGGACGTCGTACGTCGGCCCGGACCGCGGAATCGCAAGCCAGTAAGGAAACCCGGTCTCCGGCCCGGGTCGCGAGCGCGGCCAGCAGGAGGGCGGCGTCCATCGCGTGGTCGAGCCGGGGTGCGTCGCCGACCCGTCCGGCCGACATCCGGCCGGAGTCGATCACGATGGCGACCTGGCGATCGCGCTCCGGCCGCCAGGTCCGCAGTACGACGTTGCCGCGGCGGGCCGTGGCACGCCAGTCGATGCTGCGTACGTCGTCCCCCGGCACATAGTCCCGCAGCGAGTCGAACTCGGTGCCCTGACCCCGCACCAGCAACGCGGTCCGCCCGTCCAGCTCCCGCAACCGGGCCAGCCGCGACGGCAGGTGCTTGCGACTCTTGAACGGCGGCAACGCGCGCACCGTCCACGGCACCCGGTGCGACCCCTGCCGACCGGCGAAACCCAGCGGACCGATCGATCTGATCGTCACCCGATCTGCCTGCCGGTCCCCGCGCCGCGTCGGCAGCAGATTGGTCGTCAGCCGCCGGCGCTCGCCCTGCGGCAGGTTCAACTTGTGTGGCGGGTCCAGTACGCCGGCAGACGGCGGCCACGCATCACGCAGCAGACCACGAACCCGGCGGCCGGGGTTGGCCACCAGCAGGTTCACCGCGGCGTGCTCACCCAGTCGTACGGCGGTGTCGCCCTCGCGACTCAGCTGGAGTCGCCGAGGCGAACCGGCCAGCAGCATGTCCACCACGCACACCAGGACAACGACCAGGATCACCAGGCCGACGCCACCCCAGCTCGGCATCGCCAGAGCGACGAAGAGGACTCCGGCCGCGGCCAGCAGCGCCGCCCTGTAGGTGAGCACCATGGGCTATCGGGGGACCGGCACGGTCGCCAGGACGCTCTCCAGCACCGCGTCCGCGCTGACACCTTCGAGCTCGGCCTCCGGGCGCACCTGGACCCGATGCCGAAGGCAAGGACGTGCCATCGCCTTCACATCGTCCGGAATCACGTAGTCCCGACCGGACAGCCACGCCCACGCCCTGGACACGGCCAGCAGGGCGGTAGCGCCTCGCGGCGACACCCCGAGCTGCAGTGACGGCGACTGCCGCGTCGCCCGGCACAGATCCACGACGTACGCGAGCACGTCCTCCCGGACCGCGACCCGGCGTACGGCGGCCTGCCCGGCGGCGAGGTCCTCCGGCCCGGCCACCGGACGCAGACCGGCGGCAGCCAGGTCACGCGGGTCGAAGCCTTGCGCGTGCCGGGCGAGTACGGCGATCTCCGCGTCCCGCGGCGGGATGTCGAGCGTGACCTTCAGCAGGAACCGGTCCAACTGGGCCTCGGGCAACGGGTACGTGCCCTCGTACTCGATCGGGTTCTGCGTCGCGGCGACGACGAACGGCACCGGCAGCATCCGCGGTACGCCGTCGACGGTGACCTGCCGCTCCTCCATTGCCTCCAGCAACGCCGCCTGGGTCTTCGGTGGAGTCCGGTTGATCTCGTCGGCCAGCATGATGTTGGTGAACACCGGACCCGGCCGGAACTCGAACTCGCTGCTCTTCGCGTCGTACACCAGCGATCCGGTCACGTCACCGGGCATCAGGTCCGGCGTGAACTGCACCCGCTTGGTGTCCAGCCGCATCGCCATCGACAGGGCGCGCACCATCAGCGTCTTCGCCGTACCGGGCACGCCCTCCAGCAGCACGTGGCCGCGGCAGAGCAGGGCGAGTACCAGTGCGGTCACAGCGGTGTCCTGGCCGACCACCGCCTTGCCGATCTCGGTCCGCAGCGCGACCAGCGCCCGCCTGGCCTGGTCGGCGCTGACCTCGGTAGTCGTCACGGGTGTCGTACCTCCTGCGTCAGTACGTCGAGTTCATGGGACAAGGACATCAGAGCGGCGTCGCTGAGCGGTGGGAGGCCGTAGAGGAGTTCGTACAGCATGGCCGGGTCCCGGCCGGTGCGGGCCGCCACTGTCGCCACGACGGCCGACGGATCGGCGCGCCGGGGGATGCCGTGCGCCTTGTGGAGCTTGCCGAGCGCCGACTCGCGCAGTGCGGCCGCAGCGCGGTCCCTGGCGCGTGAGCGTCGATACAGCCGCGCCCGGCCCTCTGTGGTCTCGGCAGCGTGCACGATGACGGGCAGCCGCTCCGCGACCACCGGGCCGAGCCGACGACCCCGCCACAAGGCAACCACGAGTACGGCGAACGCCAACGCCCACCCGATGTAGCGGATGTCCGGAGGGACCAGTGGAGGGCTGTCCTCGTTGTCGTCGCCGAAGCCGCTGGACTCCCACTGCGGCAGGTACCAGGTCAGCTCCCGGTCGGTGCCGATGAGGTTGAGCGCCAGGGCCGCGTTGCCGTCTTCTGCGAGCTGCTCGTTGGTGAACGTGCGGGTCGTGCCCACGACGTCGACGATCCGGCCGTTCGACTCCACCCGGATCACGGTGTTGTTGATGCCGTCGCCGTAGCACGCCTGAGCGCCGTCCGGTGCGGAGTACGTCGAGCCGCCGACCGTCACCGTGCCGGCCTTCACCGCGGCCGGCAGGTCGCAGTTCGGCTGGCGGCTGTCCGAGGACAGGATCTGTCCGTTGTCCTCCACACCCGGGGCCAGGACGTCCAGCGCTTTGGTGCCGGGACGGATCAGGATCACATGGCTCCAGCCGGCGTCGGCGATCCGCTGCCAGTCGTCGCGGTCGAGCTGGCCTTCAGGGCCGATGAGCAGCGTCTTGCCGCTGCCCGGCTGGACAGCGTCGTCCAGTACGTCGGTGCCGGTCACCTTCACCCCGTGGTTGCCCAGCAGCGTCGCCAGCGCCCGCGCTCCCTCCGGCTCGGTCGAGTCCGGACTGAACGGACCCGAGGTCCGTGCGGTCGTGGCGATCAGTACGACGATCGCCGCCAGCACGATCAACCCGGTCACGAGCAGCGGCGTCCGCAGCGCCCGCCAACTCTCCCCAGCACTCCGCCCAACCGCAGTACTCATCCACTCACCATGACCCGAGCAGTCCGCGCCGCGTCGTCGGCTGCAACGACTGCGGCGTACCGCTCCGGCGTGCCCGGACGGTTGCCGTAGACAACCTCGGTGAACGCGAGCGCGGCCGGCTGCAGTGGCTCCCGCAACGCCGGTGTGGCGCGTCCGGCGTCGGCGACCACCTCGTACGCCGTCCGCCCGGCGCGATCGTCCAGGATCGTGCGCTCGGTCAGCTCTGCCACGCAGGCACGGAAGCGGCTGCGGATCGCGTGCGCGTAGTCCCCGGACGCCGCCTCCCGCTCCGCCTGAGCGCGGTACTCGGCCGCTGTGCGCGGTCTGGAGGTGTCGAAGACAGTCTGCTTCTCCCGATGACTGGTCCGGAGTACGCCGGCCCGCCACAGCACCACGACGACGACGAGCGCGAGCAGGACGATCAGCATGACCAGACCGGCGTGGCCGTTGGGGGAGGAACCGCTGAGGCTGTCCAGCATGTCACCGATCCACTGCATGACCTTGTTGAGCGCCTTCTCGATCAGAGAACCGCCGGACTGCCGGTACGCCGACTTCGACAACTCCTCGGCCGCCTCGGCGGCGGCCTGGTCCCGGCCGACGTCCACCGGCGGTTCCGCGAGGAACACAGCGATCACGGAGTACCTCCTGGCCGCAGGACCGGACGCATCCACAGGTCGAGGCCTTCCCGCCGGACCCGCAGATCCAGATAGATCACGGCCTGGACGGCGGACATGAAGGCCAGACTGGCGATCAGCGTCATCGCAGTCGCGACGCCTGCCGCCACACCGATCACGACAGCGGCCACCGTCGCGCCGGTGCCGTCGCTGCTGTCGGCCCAGGAGCCGACTGTGAGTACCAGCGTGGTCACCCCGAATTGCAAGGCGTACCCGACGATGTTGACCACCAGACCGGCGAACAACAGGATGCCGAACACCCGCCAGAACTTGCCCCTCACCAGCCGCCAGGAACGCTTCAGCGAACCCCAGATCCCCACCCTGGCAGGGATGTGGAGGCCGATGTCGGGTGCGTGCCGGCCCTCCATCAGTACGACGGTTCCGGCCAGCACCAAGCGGATGCCGAAGATCAGCACGAGAACGGCGCCGACCAGCATCAGCACCACGGCGACCGCACCGGCCACATCGGAGGAGATTGCCGCGTCCGTGCCGGTGCCGATCCCGAAGACCGCCAGACCCCAACCGGCGATCAGGATGACGAACGAGAGCGACTGGATCAGCCCGACAGCTGCCAGAGCGGGCAGTGACGGCCGGACCAGCCGCAGCAGCTCGCGCGGGCCGACCCGGTGTGCGAGCTGGCTCCGCACGGCAGCGAGGGCGATGATCCCGGCCATCATGCTCGACACCACGGTGAACAACACGAGCTGGACGCCGTACGTGAGCAGCAACGCCGCACCGGCCTGCTGGAACGGGTCGTCGGACCCGAAGAACCCACCCAGACCCCCAGGTACGGCGACCTCCGTCAGCACGGCCTGGATCGCGATCAGCGCGATCGCCGCGAGGACCGGGAGGCCCAGCATGATCGTCTTGTTGTCGGAGATGGTCCGGGCCGCGTTGTCGAGCAGGTCCGCGGGCAGCCACGGTCGCAGCGGCTCCGTCGCCGTACCCTCGTGCAGCGTGATGTCGCCGGCCGGCTGCTTGGCCACCATCCACCTCCCGTCCCCGCTGAACCATCGGCCGCACACCGACGTGTGATCTCCAGAAGCTTGGCTCCGGAGTTGTCGTAGACACCCGCAGTGCACCATGATCACAGCCCAACTCGGGGTCACTCGGCGATCCGGCGTGTGCACTACCGGGGGAATGGGACACTATCCGTAGTGCGTACGGTCAGCATCCGCTGGGCGCACAACGATCGGACGGCAAGGAGCAGGGCGTGGCAGAAGGCAACCGGACGATGAGGGGCCGAGTTCTCATCGTCGACGACGACACCGCGTTGTCGGAGATGCTCAGCATCGTGCTGCGCAACGAGGGTTATGACACCTATCTGTGCGCAACCGGTGACAAAGCGGTACCGGCGTTCCGGGAGTTCAAACCGGACCTGGTGCTGCTCGACCTGATGCTGCCGGGCATGGACGGCATCGACGTCTGCCGTGCGATCCGGGCCGAGTCCGGCGTACCGATCGTGATGCTGACGGCCAAGAGCGACACCGTCGACGTCGTACTGGGCCTGGAGTCCGGTGCCGACGACTACGTGGTCAAGCCGTTCAAGCCGAAGGAGCTGGTGGCCCGGATCCGGGCCCGGCTGCGCCGGATGGACGAGCCCGGGCCGGAGTCGCTGACCATCGGCGACCTCACCATCGACGTGGCCGGGCACTCGGTGAAGCGGGCCGGGGAGACCATCCAGCTGACTCCGCTGGAGTTCGACCTGCTGGTCTGTCTGGCCTCCAAGCCCTGGCAGGTGTTCACCCGCGAGGTGCTGCTGGAGCAGGTCTGGGGCTACCGGCACGCGGCCGACACCCGGCTGGTCAACGTGCACGTGCAGCGGCTGCGCTCCAAGATCGAGAAGGACCCTGAACACCCGGAGATCGTGGTCACGGTCCGCGGTGTCGGCTACAAGGCGGGTGCGGACTGATCGAGTACGGACGCGACCCGGAGTCGCAGGCTGTCGCCGACGGCCCGGCAACCACGCCGGGGCCGGAGCAGCAGCCGGCCCTGCCCGAGCAGGACAGGGCCGAGGCCCGCGGGACGGAGTTGGAGCTCACCGCCGCCGCGGCTGATTGGCCTGCCTACCCGCAGCCGCTGTGGCGGACGCATCCCAAGCACTGGCCGGACATCTGGCGCCGGTCCATCCAGGCCCGGATCGTCACCGGCACCCTGCTGATGTCGACCGTCGTACTGCTCCTGGTCGGCTGGGTGATGATGAGCCAGGTCACCGACGGTGTGCTGGAGTCCCGTCGTGGCAGCGCGCAGGCGGAATCGCGGGCGCAGCTGACCTCGCTGTCCAACACCATCAACGCCGCCGACCCCACCACGATCAACCAGCAGCTGTCCGAGCTGGTCCTCGGCACCAACCGCCCCGGCCTGTACGACGTCCTGCTCGTGCCGACCGACACGGCCACCTCGAACGCGATCCGCTACACCGGACTGGTCGACAGCGACTCCATCCCGCAGGCGCTGGCCTCCTCGGTGATGAGTGACGACTCCAAGCTGTGGGACACCTACACGCTGATCAACTACCGCGACGGGCCCAGCGTCCCCGGTCTGGTGATGGGGTCGCAGCTCCGGGTGAACTCCACCGGCGACCGGTACGCCGTCTACTTCCTCTTCCCGCTCACCGCGCAGCAGGAGACGCTCGACGTCGTCCAGCGAGCGCTGGTCACCGCCGGCCTGCTGCTGGTCGTGCTGCTCGGTGCGGTGGCCTGGCTGGTCACCCGTCAGGTCGTCACCCCGGTCCGGATGGCGCGGCGGATCGCGGAGCGGCTGGCCGCGGGCAAGCTCGAGGAGCGGATGCAGGTCCGCGGCACCGACGACCTGGCCCGGCTGGCGGTCTCCTTCAACAAGATGGCGAGCAACCTGCAGCGGCAGATCCGGCGGCTCGAGGAGCTGTCCCGGCTGCAGCGCCGGTTCGTCTCCGATGTCTCGCACGAGCTGCGGACCCCGCTGACCACGGTCCGGATGGCCGCCGACCTGCTGCACGAGAGCCGGGACCAGTTCGACCCGATCAGCCGCCGCTCGGTCGAACTGCTGCAGAACGAGCTCAACCGGTTCGAGGAGCTGCTCGCCGACCTGCTGGAGATCAGCAGGTTCGACGCCGGGGCGGCCGCCTTGGACCTGGAGGACGTGGACCTGCGCGACATCGTCAACCGGGTGCTCGAGAACCACGAGACCCTGCTTGGGCGCAAGGGCTGCGACGTGCAGCTGGACATGCCGGAGCCGTGCCGCGCGCAGGTGGACGCCCGCCGGATCGAGCGGATCCTGCGGAACCTGATCGGCAACGCCATCGAGCACAGCGAAGGCCTGCCGATCCGGATCAGCACGGCGTACGACGAGGACTCGGCCGCCGTCGCGGTCCGCGACCACGGTGTCGGTTTCCGGGCCGAAGAAGCCGAGATGGTCTTCAGCCGGTTCTGGCGGGCCGACCCGGCCCGGGCCCGGACCACCGGCGGGACCGGCCTCGGTCTGTCGATCGCGCTGGAGGACGCGCGGCTGCACGGTGGCCGGCTGGACGCCTGGGGTTCACCGGGCGAAGGCGCCTACTTCCGCCTCACCCTGCCGCGCCGGCCCGACGTGACGCTGTCCGGATCGCCGCTGCCGGCCCGCCCCGCCGACGCCAGCCGGGTCGTTCCCGACAAGTCGCTGGTCGACGTTGGAGCGCCGTACCAGAAGCTGACGGGTGGTGAGGACCGGTGAAGCGCAGACTGCTCGGGGCCGTACTGGCGCTGACGTTGCTGGTCACTGGCTGCGCGACCGTGCCGACGCAGGGGAACATCCGCCAGGGCAGCCGCGAGGGCCTGACCCAGGGCGGGATCGGGGTCGGCGTCGAGGCCAAGCCGCCGCGGGACAACCTCACCGAGGTGGAGCTGGTGAACGGGTTCCTGGAGGCGATGTCGGACTCGCGGGCCTTCGACGTCGCCCGGCAGTACATGACGGCCGACGCGGCCGCGGCCTGGAAGCCCGAGACGCGGACGATCGTCTACGATCAGCGCCCCGGATCGCTGTCCCCGCAATCAGGCAGTGGGGTGAAGCTGACCGCCCGGAAGATCGCGACCGTCGACGAACGGGGCGAGTGGATCCCGGCGGCGCCGGGCGCCGACCGGGCCGACTTCCTGTTCAAGGTGGCGAAGGTCGACGGCCAGCTGCGGGTCGCTTCGGTGCCGCCGGGGGTCTACCTGGGCAGCAACCAGGTGGACCTCAAACTGGCGCCGCGTGATCTGTACTTCTTCAACCCCGGCCGGGAGTTGCTGGTCCCGGACCCGGTCTACCTGCCGGTGAACCAGTCCCAGGGCCAGGCCGCGACCCAGCTGATCCAGGAGCTGTTGAAGGGCCCGACCAAGAGCCTCGGCAACGGCGTCGTGTCGCTGGCCCCGCCGGGCACCGAGGTGCAGGTGTCCGTCCCGGTCGAGTTCGGCGTCGCCACAGTGGCGCTGAACGACACGGCCGCCGCGCTGCGAGACCAGGACCGCCGGCTGCTCGCCGCGCAGATCGTCTGGACGCTCAACCAGATCAACCTCCGGGCCCGGATCACGGTCGGCGGCGCACCGCTGCTTCCGGACGATCCCGACGTACTGCCGTTCACCAACTTCAGCCAGTACGACCCCTCCGTCCCCGGTGGCGCGATGACCACGCTGTACGGCCTGCGGCAGGGCCGGGTGCAGCGCGTCGAAGGGCTGGACGGAGCGTCCGACATCGCGGCCCGGCCACTGGACTCCAGCCTGCTCCACGGGCAGATCGCCGAGTCGTTCGCGGTGAGCCTGCGTGGCGACTCCGGCGCGATCGTGACCACCATCGACGGCGAGAAGGTGGTCGCCTACGGTCCGCTGGACAACACCGACAACAGCGACAAGACCGACGACCTTGTCCGCATCAAGACCCAGGGCACGGTGCTGCGGCCGAGCTACGACAACGACGACAACCTGTGGATCATGGACCGGGCCGACAAGGCGACGCCGCGGCTGCGGGTCCGCAACCGGGACGGGAAGCTCACCGCCGTGACGGTCAGCTTCCGCGGTGACACCCCGCTGGTGCTGCGGATGGCGCCGGACGGTGTCCGCGCGCTGCTGGTGATGCGCTCCAAGGCCACCGGCAAGACGTATGTCGAGACCGGGGCGATCCAGACCGGCCCGGACGGCAAGCAGTTGTTGCTCGGCAGCCTCCGCAAGCTCGAGCTCGCACTCACGGACATGACCGACGCGGCCTGGAACAAGCAAGGTGTCCTGGTCGCCGGGGCCTCGGGCTCGGCCAGCAACGCCGACCGCGCGCCGTGGCTGGTCAACCCGGACGGCTCCAAGCTCCAACTGCTGCCCGGTGCGTCCACCGACTTCATCACCCAGCGGCTGGCCTCGAACCCGAACAAGGACACGCTCCCCGCGGTCGAGGACGTCGACGGGCACGTGCACTGGCAGACCCGCGACCTGACCTGGACCGCGATGGAGGACGACGCGAACGCCATACCGTTCATTCCGGTCTACCCGGGCTGACGGAGATATCCACAGGCCCGGGCCGGGGTGGTTGCGGTGCCGGGCGGCGTCGCCGATCGTGGGTGCGGTGCCGGTCCGGGACGCGTTCGCCGATCTCGTCCTGGGTGGGCGCTGCGCGGGCTGCGACCGGCCCGGAGTCACTCTCTGTGGTGGTTGCCGCGCGCTACTGGCCTCACTGACTCCGTACCGTGCCTGGCCCGACCCGCGTCCCTGCGGACTGCCGCCACCCACAGCGGCAGCGCCGTACGCCGATCAGGTGCGGAAGCTGATCATCGCGCACAAGGAGGAGGCTCGGTACGCGCTTGCTCGTCCGCTCGGGCAGGTCCTGGCGACCGCCGTACTCACGGCTCTCGGCAACCATCCGGGGGTGTGGATCTGCCCTGTCCCGTCGGCGCCTTCGACGGTCCGGCAGCGTGGCCACGACCCGTTGACGAGGATCGCCAAGGCCGCCGTCCGGGCGCTCCGGCGCAGTGGCGTCGACGCCCGGCCGGCTCCCGCGCTGTCGGTCGTACGGCGTCCTGACGACCAGGCCGGACTGTCCGCGGAACGCCGAACGGCCAACCTGGCCGGGGCTTTCGCGCTTCGTTCGCGCTGGGCTGAAACGCTGACCGATCAACCGGTCCTGCTGGTCGACGACGTGATCACCACCGGTTCCACGCTCAGCGAGGCCTGCCGCGCCTTGGAAACCGGGGGTGTTCCGGTGCTGGGCTGCGCGGTGCTGGCCGCGACCCGCCGGCACCGGCCGTCTGGTTCATGAGAACTTCCCTACCGGTTTTCGCCGAAGCCGACTAGCGTTGGCCTATGACACCCGCACGGGCTTGTCGGGCAGGGAAGTGGTGCAGGACCGGATCAGCCGGAATCCTCACCGCGGAGTCCGACGAGCGTGGAGGCGGGTGTTCTCGTTTCGGGCGCCCCAACCGCAACCGACACAGCGAGACGGAGTGGATTTCACCAGTTGGCGGGGGTCCGGAGACGTAAAAGAAGTCGCCGATCGATGGAGGTTTCCGTGGACGTCGTTGTCAAGGGTCATCACTGCGAGGTCAGTGACCGCTTCCGGCAGTACGTCGAGGAAAAACTCGAGCGGATCGAGAAGGTCGATCACCGGGTACTGCGGTGCGAGGTAGAAGTCAGCCAGGAGAAGAACCCGCGACAGCACGATCGGGCGATGCGTGTCGAGCTCACCATGTACACCAAGGGGCCGGTGGTCCGCGCCGAAGCCTGCGGCGAGACCAAGCAGGCGGCGTTCGACGTCTGCCTCGACCGGCTCCGGGCCCAGGTCCGCAAGGCGGCGGACCGGCGCCGGGTGCACCGCGGTGAGCGTTCGCCGGAAGGCCTGCGGCACGTGAACGCGAAGCAGCCGCTCAACGGCACACCAGCAGTGGAGGAGACAGTCGCCGACGACGAAGTGGCGACGTACAAGTTCGGATCCCTCACGGTCACCGGGGACGGTCCCCTGGTGATGCGCGAGAAGACCCACACCGCCAAGCCGATGTCCCTGGACCAGGCGCTCTACGAGCTCGAACTGGTCGGGCACGACTTCTATCTCTTCGTGGATGCGGACGAGAACCAGCCCAGCGTCGTCTACCGGCGCCGCGGCTACGACTACGGCGTGATCCGCCTGACCGTCTGATCCACATCGCTCCGGTCGCGTGAGGCCGACCTCCGAGGTTCCGGGAGGAGCGCAACAACGAAGGGGCCGGGCTGACCAGCCCGGCCCCTTCGGTTTCCCTGCGAACGTCGGCCAGCTAGCCGTCGATCTGGGACTGGAGTTCGGCGGCGTACGTCGCGACCTCCGCGTAGACACCCGGGTTACCGGCGTCCGCACACCCGACACCCCACGAGACCACGCCGAAGAGACGCCCGTTCAGGACCAGCGGCCCGCCCGAGTCGCCCTGGCAGGAGTCCTTGCCACCGTCCTCGTAGCCGGCGCAGATCTCGCCGTCGGCGGTGTAGCCCTCGCTCGCGTACGCCTGCTCGCAGTACGCGTCACCCAGCACCGGCACGTCCACCTTCTGGAAGGTGTCCGCCGGCCCGGTGCCCTCGGTGTCGCCCCAGCCGTAGACCACCGACGGTGCTCCGGCCGTGTCCGCCCCCGCGTCGGTCTCCAGTGCCAGCGTGGGTACGCCGTCGAACGGCGTGGCCAGCGTCATCACGGCCACGTCGTGACCGGGCGCACTGCCGTAGTCCGGGTCCACCCAGATGTCGCTGATCCTGGACTCCTTGCCGCTGGACGTGTCGGTCAGTACGTCGCGGCCCTGGATCGCGGTGTAGGTGCTCGCCGACTCCTGGGCGCAGTGTGCGGCGGTCACGATCTTGTTCGCCGCGACCAGCGTCGATCCGCACCACTCACCGGTCGGATCGGGGGAGCCGCTGTTCGACAGCTGAATGGCCCACGGGGTGTCGGCGGTGTGGGCGATGGTGCCGCCGACGATCCGGGTCTTGGGTCCGTCCGGCGCTTCCGCGGCCGATGCGGAGCCGGCCACGGCCACCGCACCGAGGGACGCCGCGGCCAGCACACCGGCTGCCAGGGCAGCACGGACCAACTGCAATCTTCCTGTCATGCCTCACTCCAGGTTGATAGGGGCCACACGGGCGGCGTGGCCTGCTGGGAGCGTCCCTCGAACACCCTCTGTAGCGCACCTCCCACTTGCGGTAACTCCTGAGTTATGGCCCGGGCTCCCACTACAGTTCGGCCGTGCGCGCGCCACGGAGCAACTGGAAGACGGTCTGGCTGAAGCTGGCCGGCGCCGCCGTTCCGCTGGTGACGATCGGTGTCGGCAGTCCGATCATGTTCGGCATCCTGGCCGTCCGGCGGCGGAGTCTGCTGCTTGCCGTCTCCGCGCTGGTCTATCTGGGCACGGCCGCCGCCTTCTGGGTGCCCGGCTTCAGCGAGCCGGATCACCCGAGCCCTGACGCCGTCGTCCTCGTGCTGCTGGCGAGCATGGGCGTGGCCAGCATCCAGGCCGCGCTGGTCATCGGCGGGCCGAAGGACGGCGGCTTGGTCGACCTCAACGACGCATCGGCCGACGTGTTGTCGGCGCTGCCCGGGCTGGATCGGCAGCGTGCGACGGCCATCGTGTCGAGCCGCGCGCAGACGGGTCGCTTCCGGTCGGTCGACGAGCTGTGGTCCCGAGGGCTGCTGTCCGGCCCGCCGAGCAAGGAGCTGGTCGACAGGCTGGTCGTCGTACCGGTGCAGGATCGGCGCTGAGCGGATTCTGTCGGTGCGGCCGGGCAGAATCTCGAACGTGACTACCCAGGTGTTGTCGACGGCGCAGGCGCGGCGGGTCGCCTTGGCGGCCCAAGGGTTCATGGACCCACGGCCGAAGGGAGTGCCGGACGCCCGGGCGCTGGCCCGCGTGCTCGGCCGGATCGGCCTGATCCAGATCGACTCGGTGAACGTGCTCAGCCGCGCGCAGTACCTGCCGCTGTACTCCCGGCTCGGCCCGTATCCGCGGGCGCTGCTCGACCGGGCGAGCGGCAAGGCGCCCCGGCGCCTGGTCGAGTACTGGGCGCACGAGGCGTCGCTGATCCCGGTCGAGACGCATCCGCTGATGCGCTGGCGGATGGACCGCGCGATGACCGAGGCCTGGGGTGGCCCGCGCGCGATCGCGCAGCAGCGGCCGGACCTGGTCAAGCAGGTGCTCGCCGACGTCCGCGAGCACGGCCCGCTGACCGCCCGGGAGATCGACGACGACGTCGAGCGCGAGCGGGACAACTGGGGCTGGAACTGGTCCGACGTCAAGCGGGCCCTCGAGTTCCTCTTCTACGCGGGCCACATCACGGTGGCTCGCCGCAACCAGCAGTTCGAGCGGCAGTACGACATACCCGAGCGGGTGCTGCCGTCCGCCGTGCTGGCGACGCCGACGCCGTCCGACGCGGAGGCGCACCGGGGGCTGGTGTCGATCGCGGCCAAGGCGCATGGGGTGGCGACCGCGCAGTGCCTGCGGGACTACTTCCGGACCGCGCCGGACCCGACCGTGCAGGCGATCCAGGAGCTGGTGGAGGAGGGCGAGCTGCTGCCGGTGCGGATCGACGGGTGGAAGCGGCAGGCGTACCTGCACCGGGACGCGCGGCTGCCACGGCGGGTGAACACGCGGGCCCTGGTCAGCCCGTTCGACTCGCTGGTGTTCGAGCGGACCCGGACCGAGGTGCTGTTCGATTTCCGGTACCGGATCGAGATCTATGTGCCGGCCGAGAAACGGATCTACGGGTACTACGTCCTTCCCTTCCTGCTCGGGGACCGGCTGGTCGCGCGGGTGGACCTGAAGTCGGACCGGACGGCCGGCGTACTGCTGGTCCAGTCGGCGCACGCGGAGCCGAAGGCGCCGGTCGAGACCCCGGACGAGCTGGCCGCGGAGCTCGTCCAGCTCGCGGGCTGGCTCGGCCTCGATCAGGTCCGAGTGGCCGGTGGCGGTGACCTCTCGCCTG
Source organism: Kribbella sp. NPDC049227 (assembly GCF_043197265.1). Lineage (NCBI taxonomy): Bacteria > Bacillati > Actinomycetota > Actinomycetes > Propionibacteriales > Kribbellaceae > Kribbella > Kribbella sp. NPDC049227. The sequence goes on from NZ_JBICST010000005.1 coordinate 47,535, forward strand.
CGCTGAGTGACGCACTCCGCGGTTTCTGAGCGCGGAGCCGGAACTTTTCGGGCTCCCGGAGCGTGGGTCGGGTAAGCCCTACGGCACGCAGCGGGCGTGGCTTGACACACCCGGCCCCGTACCATGGGTCACGCGCGCCTGCCCGTGGGTGGGACGCGCCTGTCGGCTCATGCCGCAACCCAGGCTTCAGCAGCAAGGAGAGAACTCCCCACCATGAAGGTGATCGACAAGGTCCTGCGGATCGGCGAGGGCAAGATCCTGCGTCAGCTCCAGGGCATCGCGAAGATGGTCAACTCGATCGAGGACGACTTCGTCGGCATGTCCGACGAGGAGTTGCGCGGTCAGACCGCGGAGTTCAAGCAGCGGCACGAGAACGGGGAGTCGCTCGACTCGCTGCTGCCGGAGGCGTTCGCAGTGGTCCGGGAGGCGGCCAAGCGGACCCTGCACCAGCGCCACTACGACGTCCAGATCATGGGTGGCGCGGCGCTGCACCTGGGCAACATCGCCGAGATGAAGACCGGTGAGGGCAAGACGCTGGTCGGTACGCTGCCGACGTACCTGAACGCGCTGTCCGGCCGGGGCGTGCACGTGGTCACGGTGAACGACTACCTGGCCAAGTTCCAGGCCGAGTGGATGGGCCGGGTGTACCACTTCCTCGGCCTCGACTACGGCGTGATCCTGCCGGAGATGACCCCGGCCGAGCGACGGGTCGCGTACGCCAAGGACATCACCTACGGCACCAACAACGAGTTCGGCTTCGACTACTTGCGCGACAACATGGCGCAGAGCATCGAGGACTGCGTCCAGCGCGAGCACAACTACGCGATCGTGGACGAGGTCGACTCGATCCTGGTCGACGAGGCCCGGACCCCGCTGATCATCTCCGGCCCGGCCGAGGACTCGCAGCGCTGGTACGTCGAGATGGCGCGGATCGCCGGCACGCTGAAGCCGCGGATCGCCGACGACAAGGTGCCGGAGGAACAGCGCCCGGTCGCCGACTACGAGGTCGACGAGAAGAAGCGCACCGTCGCGATCCTCGAGCGCGGGATCGAGAAGGTCGAGGACCGGCTCGGCATCGACAACCTCTACGAGTCGGCCAACACCCCGCTGATCAGCTACCTGAACAACGCGCTGAAGGCCAAGGACCTGTTCCGCCGCGACAAGGACTACGTGGTCGTCGACAACGAGGTGCTGATCGTCGACGAGCACACCGGCCGGACGCTGCACGGCCGCCGCTACAACGAGGGTCTGCACCAGGCGATCGAGGCCAAGGAGAACGTCGAGATCAAGGAGGAGTACCAGACCCTCGCGACGATCACGCTGCAGAACTACTTCCGCCTCTACGACAAGCTGGCCGGCATGACCGGTACGGCGATGACCGAGGCGGCCGAGTTCTCCAAGATCTACAAGCTCGGCGTGGTCCCGATCCCGACCAACAAGCCGATGATCCGCAGCGACGAGCGGGACCTGATCTTCCGCACCGAGGACGCCAAGTTCGACGCGGTGGTCAAGGACATCGTCGAGGTGCACCAGACCGGTCAGCCGATCCTGGTCGGCACCACCAGCGTGGAGAAGTCCGAGCGGCTGTCCGCCCAGTTGCGCAAGGAGAACATCGCGCACGAGGTGCTGAACGCCAAGCAGCACGCCCGGGAGGCGGCGATCGTCGCCGAGGCCGGCCGCAAGGGTGCGGTCACGGTGGCCACCAACATGGCCGGCCGTGGTACCGACATCATCCTCGGCGGCAACCCCGAATTCCTGGCCGACAAGGAGTTGCGCGCCCGTGGCATCGACCCGGCCGAGGCGGTCGAGGAGTACGAGGCGGCGTACCCGACGATGCTGGAGCAGTTCGAGAAGCAGGTGAAGGACGAGCAGGAGGAGGTCCGCGAGGCGGGCGGCCTGTACGTGCTCGGCACCGAGCGGCACGAGTCCCGCCGGATCGACAACCAGTTGCGCGGCCGGTCCGGCCGGCAGGGCGACCCGGGCCTGTCCCGGTTCTACCTGTCGCTGGAGGACGACCTGATGCGGCTGTTCAAGCGCGAGATGGTCGACTGGGCGATGTCGCGCAACAACGACGACAGCCAGCCGCTGGAGAACAAGGTCGTCACCAAGGCGATCGCGTCGGCACAGTCCCAGGTCGAGGCGCAGAACTTCGAGACCCGGAAGAACATCCTCAAGTACGACGACGTCATGAACCGGCAGCGGCACGTCGTGTACGACGAGCGCCGCCGGGTGCTCGAGGGCGCCGACCTGCGCGAGCAGGTGCAGGACATGCTCGAGGAGACCGTCACCGGGTACGTGCAGGGCGCGACCGCCGACGGGTTCGCCGAGGACTGGGACCTGGACGCCCTGTTCACCGCGCTGAAGACGCTGTACGCGACCGAGGTGACCGAGGACGACCTGATCGAGGAGGCCGGCGGCGAGAAGGCCGGCCTGACCTCGGACTTCCTGATCGAGCGGTTCGTCCTCGACGCCAAGGAGGCGTACGAGCGGCGCGAGGCGATGCTCGGCGAGGAGTCGATGCGTGAGCTCGAGCGCCAGGTCGTGCTGAGCGTGCTGGACCGCAAGTGGCGCGAGCACCTGTACGAGATGGACTACCTGCGTGAGGGCATCGGGCTGCGCGCGATGGCGCAGCGCGACCCCCTGGTCGAGTACCAGCGCGAGGGCTACGACATGTTCGCCGCGATGATGGAGTCGATCAAGGAGGAGTCGGTCGCCTTCATCTTCAACGTCGACGTGAAGGCGATGCAGGAGCAGATGGTGCTCTCCGCGGAACCGGACGAGGCCGTCGTCGAGGACGAGGACATCCTGACTCCCGGTGCCCCGGTGGCGGAGTTCCCGGGCCGGCTCCAGGACGAGATCCGCCCGCAGGACACGCCGCGGCCGCGAGACACTCCGCGCCTGCAGGTCAAGGGCCTGAGTGAACGGCGCCCGCAGCGCCTGTCGTACTCCGCTCCGACCATCGACGGCGACGACGAGGTCTCGCTCCACCAGGACGCGGGCGACGAGGGTGGCCTGATGTACGCCGGCACCCCGCGCAACGTCGCCTGCCCGTGTGGCTCGGGCAAGAAGTACAAGCGCTGCCACGGCGACCCGCAGTCTGAGGCATACAAGTTCTGACGGCTTCGAGTTCTGCACAGTGTGGCTCCCGCCTTGGCGGGAGCCACACTGCTGTGGTGGTGTGGACGCATGTGGCTGAGGGAGCGGTTCGGGCTGGGGGTGCCCGTGGTGGGGGCGCCGATGGCGAATGTGAGTGGCGGGAAACTGACGGCCGCGATCTCGGCGGCCGGGGGACTCGGGATGCTGGGGGCCGGGTCGGCGGTCACCGCTGACTGGATCCGGACCGAGGGGGCCGTGGCCGCCGCGGGCGGGAACCCGTACGGCATCGGGCTGATGGCCTGGTCGGTGGACGAGCGCCCCGAACATCTCGACGCCGTGCTCGAGCTCAAACCGGCCCTGGTGTCGCTCAGCTTCGGGGACTACACGCCGTACGTCGAGGCGCTGCAGAAGGAAGGCATCGTCGTCGCGACCCAGGCGGGGACCGTCGCGGACGCGCGGCAGGCGATCGACGCCGGTGTCGACGTGATCGTGGCGCGTGGTGCCGAGGCCGGCGGTCACGGCCGCAACGAGGTCGCCACCCTCCCGCTGCTGCAGGCGATCCTCGACCTCACCGATCGCCCGGTGCTCGCGGCCGGCGGCATCTCCGGTCCGCGCGGGCTGGCCGCCGTACTCGCCGCTGGAGCCGCGGGCGGCTGGATCGGTACGGCGTTCCTCACCTGTGTCGAGGCGTTGACGTCGGAGCCGGTCCGCCGCCGGGTGATCGAGGCGGACGAGACCGACACCGTCTACGGCACCGTCTTCGACGCGGCGTCGCGCGCGGGCTGGCCGGACGAGTTCGGTGGCCGTGCCCTGCGTAACGACTTCTTCGACAGCTGGGTCGGCCGCGAGGAAGAACTGAAGACGCAGGACAGCGGTCACGCCGACTATGTCGAGGGCACCCGCGCTGCCGATCCCACCCGCGCGTCGATCTACGCGGGCCAAGGCGTCGGCGCCCTCACCGGCCAACCCACAGCCGCCGAGGTCCTCGAAGGGTTCGCCGGCTACCGCACCTACCTCCAGGCCGCGAGCAACCAATGAACCAGGCGGCACCGGGCACCGGGCGGACGACTCTGGCGACTGTCGCCGCAGCGGCCGGAGTGTCGACGGCGACGGTGTCGAAGGTTCTGAACGCTCGCCCCGATGTCGGCCAGGAGACCCGCGTCCGGGTCGAGCGAGCGCTCGCCGACCACGGGTACGTCCCGCAACGCCAGCGGAGAGCACGGAAGAAGGCGCGGGTCCGCACTGTCGGCCTCGTCTGCGACGACCTGCTGTCGCCGTACACCGTCGAAGTCCTGCGCGGCGTCAGCGGTGCCGCCGCGGAGGCCGAGGTCGATGTGGTGGTCGCGCTGCTCGATGACGTCCTGGGCGGCCTGTCGTCTGATGCCTGGGTACGGCGACTGCGCGCTGCCGGGCACGAAGGGATGATCGTTGTCGCCTGTGAACTCACCGAGGTGCAGGGCGCTGCCGTCGACCGTGCCGGCCTGCCCCTGGTGGCGATCGATGCGCTGAGCCTTCCCTCGATCGAGGTGGCTACTGTTGGCGCGACCAACGGAACCGGTGCGTTGGGTGCGACCGAGCACCTGATCGAACTGGGGCACGAGCGGATCGCCTTCGTCGGTGGGCCGGAGTCGTCGTCCTGTGGACAGGCCCGGCTGCATGGCTATCTCGCGGCGATGACGAACGCCGGTCTGCCCGTCGACACAGAGCTCATCTCGCACGGTCTGTACATCACCGCGACCGGTGTCGCGGAGGGCCGGCGCCTGCTCGGGCTGGAGCGACCGCCCACCGCCGTCCTCGCCGCCAACGATCCGATCGCCATCGGAGTGATCGAAGCGGCGCGGCTGCAGGGACTCGCCGTCCCGGCGGATCTGAGCGTCGTCGGCTTCGACGACACGTTCCTGGCCGAGTCGTCGACGCCGCCGCTGACCACCGTGCGACAGCCCCTGCAGCAGATGGGCGCCTTCGCGTTCGAGTCTCTGATGCGCCTGGTCGGCGGCCGTGCCCTGGACACGTCCCACATCGAGCTGGCGACCGAGCTCGTCGTCCGGGAGTCGACCGGCCGTTTGCTCTAGGCAACCGCCGGGAAGCCGGCGGGAAGGTCCGGGGAAGGTGCTCCTCCTAGCGTCGTCGGCAGTTGTCCACGACGCCGGACGATCCGGCGCGATCAGGGGAGGATTCATGACCACGACGACCGAGAAGCCACGCCGCAACGGCGTGGACACCGCGACCCTCTTCGCCACCCTCGACGCGGTCAAGGGGCAGAACGAGATCGCGAAGTTCCGGTTCAGGGCGAGCAACACCTGGCAGACCGGCACGCACAGCCGCTCGACCGCGTCGGGCTTCTTCGGTGCGATGCAGGAACTGCGGCACAAGTCCGACACCGTGCTCGACTTCGACCACCCGGCGGTCCTCGTCGGCACGGACAACGGGCCGACACCGGTGGAGTACCTGCTGCACGCGATCGCCGCCTGCCTGACGGCCGGCATCGCCAACATCGCCGCGGCGCGGGGTGTCGAGCTGACCAAGGTCACCTCGACGGTCGAGGGCGACATCGACCTGCTCGGGATCCTGGGGCTGTCGGACGGGTCCGTCCGCAACGGGTACGAGCAGATCCGGGTGTCGCTCGCCGTCGAGGGCGACGCCGACGACGAAACCCTGCGCGGCATCGTCGAGCAGTCCCGGCGCCGTTCGGCCGTGTACGACGTACTCGCCAACCCGACGTCGGTCGTGATCGACGTGGTCACCGGCTGAGTCGTCAGCCGCAGCCAGGGAGGGGGAGCACGATGCGGACCATCGACACGATCGTGATCGGCGCCGGGCACGCGGGGCTCGCGGTGAGCCGGCTGCTCACCGGGGCCGGTCGCGACCACGTGGTGATCGAGCGGGGCAGGATCGCCGAGCGGTGGCGCACCGAGCGCTGGGACTCGCTCCGGCTGGTCAATCCGAACTGGATGCTGCGGCTGCCGGGCTGGGAGTACGACGGCCCCGATCCGGACGGGTACCTGAGCGCCGGCCGCTTCGTTCGCCATCTGGTGCGGTACGCCGAATCGTTCGGTGCTCCGATGGTGTCCGAAGCAACGGTGCTGGAGCTCACCCGAGCGAGCTCCGGGGGTTATCGCGTGGTCACCGATCGCGGTACCTGGCGAGCCAGGCATGTCGTGATCGCGACCGGGCCGCACGGTGTGCCACGAGTGCCGGCCGGACTCGGCGCGGCCGAGGTCCTGACCGCGAACAACTACCGCTCGCCGCGCCTGCTCGCCCCCGGAGGCGTTCTGGTGATCGGTGCCTCATCGTCCGGTGTGCAGATCGCCGACGAGCTCAACCGGGCCGGCCGGCAGGTCCACCTGTCGGTCGGCCGGCACACCAGGATGCCTCGCTGCTACCGCGGCATGGACATCTTCTGGTGGCTGGAGAGCGTCGGGCGGCTGGCCCGGACGATCGACGACGTACCCGATCCGGTGGCTGCTCGGCGGGAGCCGTCGATGCAGTTGATCGGGCACCGGCCGGGAGAGCGGCCGCGCGAGGTCGACCTGGCGACACTGCAGGGCGCCGGGGTTCAGCTGCTCGGCCGCTTCGACGGTATGGACGGATCGCGGGCGCTGTTTCGGCCGGACCTGGCTGACAGTGCGGCGGTCGCTGATCTGCGGATGCATCGGCTGCTCGACGCGGTCGACGAGTACATCGCGTGCACCGGCCTCACCAGCGAGGTCCCGCCGGGCATCCGCCCACCCAGCCTGGTGGCACCGGCGCAGAGCGTCGACCTGTCGATGGCGGGTATCGGGACCGTCCTCGTCGCCACCGGCTACCGGCCCGAGTACCCGTGGCTCCGGTTGCCGATCCTCGGTCCCGACGGCTACATCCAGCAGGACCGCGGCATCACTGCTGCTCCTGGTGTGTACGTCGTCGGGCAGCGATTCCAGTACCGGCGCGACTCGGGCTTCATCGACGGCGCTCGTCACGACGCCCACACCGTCGTACAGCATCTGCTGACGGCCTGCACGGTGGAGTCGGCGCGATGAGCACGCCGTACGACGTCCTGGTCGTCGGTGGACGGGTGGCAGGGGCCTCGACCGCCATGCTGCTCGCGCGGGCAGGCGCACGCGTCGCTCTGGTCGAGAGGTCTGCCTACGGCAGCGACACCGTCTCCACCCATGGCCTCATGCGCGCAGGCGTTCTGCAGCTGTCGAGGTGGGGCTTGCTGGACACGTTGACCGCCGCCGGCACACCACCGATCCGCGAGACCACCTTCCACTACAGCGATCGCGAGGCCCAGCAGGTCACGATCCGTGCCAAGGGTGGTGTGGACGCCTTGTACGCACCTCGCCGTCAGGTGCTCGACCGGATCCTCGTCGACGCGGCCGCTGATGCTGGAGCCGACGTACGGCACCGAACCGCGGTCACGATGTTGCTGCGAGACGAGAGCGGACGCGTCACCGGTGCTCACGTTCAGGATCGTGCGGGGCGTACCGCGGATCTCCAGGCCAGGTTGACGATCGGCGCCGATGGCATCCGGTCCGTCGTCGCGTCCGCAGTGGACGCTCCCGTCGTACGGCGGGGCGAGTCGCGCAGCGCCATCCTCTATCGGTACTACGCCGGGCTGCGGACTGCGGGATTCGAGTGGGCGTACGCGCCCGGTGCGGGCGCCGGTTTCCTGCCCACCAACGAGGAGCTGACCTGCGTCTTCGTTGCGACGACTCCGGTGCGGATGCGAGCTCTGCGCCGGGGCGGGGCCGAGGAAGCGTTCGCCACACTGCTCACGGAGACCGGCCTGGCCGAGCGCGTGTTGTCGGCAGAGCCGACTGGCCGCCTGCACGGTTGGGCTGGTGCCGCAGGGTTCATGCGGCAGTCCGGGGGCCCTGGCTGGGCGCTGGTCGGGGACGCTGGCTACTACAAGGACCCGATTACGACGCACGGCATGACGGACGGTCTGCGGGACGCCGAGCTACTGACTGCCGCGATCCTGCGGAGTCCGGAGGCCGTCGCGCTGACGCAGTACCAGGCCACGCGGGACGAGCTCTCGCGCCGGTTCTTCGACGCCACCGAGAGCGTCGCGTCGTACGCGTGGAGTATGGACGAGGTCCGGCTTCTGCTGCGGGAGGTCAGCTCCGCGATGGGCGACGAGGTCGAACACCTGCAGTCGCTGCCGTCAGCCCTGCTTCAGGCCCGCGGTGCCGGACTGTAGCTGGGGCTCGTCCGGACGCCTACGATCCGAGATGTGGAGGTCAGCGTTCGGCTGCTGGGCGGGTTCACCGTCGTTGTCGACGGCACGCCGATTCCCAACGCACGATGGAGCCGCCGCCAGGCCGCCACGCTGGTCAAGCTGCTCGCGCTGGCACCTGGCGGCAGACTGCACCGGGACCGGGTCGTGGATGCGCTGTGGCCGGAGCTCACGCTGGATGCCGCCCTTCCGCGGCTGCACAAGGCCGCCCACTATGCCCGGGCCGTCTTCGACGACCGGGACGCCGTCGTACTGAAGGACGAGGTCGTCGCGCTCTTTCCCGACGCGTCTCTCGAGGTCGATGCCGGGCAGTTCGAAGCGGCCGCCAGGGATGCGCTCGCAGGCGAGCCGCCGTCGCCCGAACTCTGCACCACTGCTCTGGACCTGGCTGGTGAGTTGCTACCGGACGACCTGGCCGAGCCGTGGCTGGACGAACCGCGCGAGCAGCTTCGGCTGTGGGTGCTGCGGCTGCTGCGGTGCGCGGGTCGCTGGGAGGAGCTCCTGGCGATGGACCCCGCGAACGAGGAGGCCCACGTCGAGCTCCTGCGCGAAGCGGTCGTGGCTGGTGATCGAACGAACGGGCTCCGCCGCTACGACCGGATGGAACGCGCCCTGGCCACCGAGCTCGGCATCTCGCCGGGTCCCGAAGCCGTCGTACTGCGGGAACGCCTTCTGACGTCCGTGACCCCGTCGAAGCAGACGGAGTTGGTCGCGGAACCGCAGGCTTCGACCCTGGTCGAGCGGGACGCCGAGTTGGCGGAGCTCAGAGGCGCGGCCGGCGCGGCTGTCAGCGAAGGTCGCGGCGTCGTCATCCTGGTCTCGGGGGAAGCGGGCGCCGGTAAGACGGCCTTGGTGCACGCGTTCCTCGACGGGCTGGGGCCTGCGGTCAACGTGGCGATCGGTGACTGTGACGACCTGCTCGCGCCACGCAGCCTCGGGCCGTTCCGCGACATGGCCGAGCATGACGCCGAGCTCGCGGCCGCGTTGTCGGCCGATCGGCCGGACGGCGCGCTGTTGCGCGTCTTCTCCGAGCGTCCCTCGGTCGTGGTGGTGGAGGACATCCACTGGGCCGACGATGCGACGCTCGACGCGATCCGCTTCCTCGCCCGCAGGTTCCCGGGCATCCCGGCCGTGCTCCTGTTGACGTTCCGGGAGACCGGGATCGATCCGGGACACCCGCTGCGGCAGCTGCTCGGAAGCCTGACCGGTTCCTCGGTACGACGGGTGACGCTGCCGCCGCTGACCGTCGATGCGGTGCGGCAACTCGGCCCCGCCACCGCGAGTCAGGCCGAGGAGATCCATCGGGTCACCCAGGGGAATCCGTTCTTCGTCACCGAAGTGCTCGCCGCCGGTGGGGGTGGCGACGTACCGCAGACGGTCCGCGACGCGGTACTGGCGCGCCTGGGCAAGCTCCCGGCTCCGGTGCGAACGCTGGTCGAACGCCTGTCGGTCATCCCGACCCGGGCGGAACGGTGGCTGGCCGAGAGCCTCGCGGAGGGCGATCCGGCGGTACTGATCGAGGCCGAGCGTTCTGGGATGGTCATCGGGGCCGACACGACGGTCGCGTTCCGCCACGAGCTGGCCAGGCGGGTGATCGAGGCCACGCTCACTGCGGGCGAGCGGGTCCAGGCCAACCGCGTCGTGGTCGACGTACTCCTCGGGCGTCCTGTGCTGGAGCCCGCTCGGCTGGTGCACCACGCGGAGCGCTGCGGGCGGGTCGACGTCATCCTCGAGCACGGTCCGTCCGCCGCGCTCGAAGCCGCCCGGCTCGGTGCCCACCGCCAGGCGGCCGGCGTACTGGACGTCGTACTGCGGCATCGCGAGCTGCTCGGCAGTCACCAGGCAGCCGACCTGTTCACCCGACGGGCCTACTCGCTGTACGTCGTCAACCGATTCGAGGCCGCACTGGAGTCCGCCGAGTGCGGTGTCGGTGCCGCCGAGGCAGCCGGCGACGCGATCCTGCAGGCAGAGGCGTTGATGGTGCTCGCACGGGTGGCCCTGTTCGCGAGCGGACCGCTGCGCTCGCGGCGTGCGGCCGAGCAAGCTGCGGACCTGCTGGAGCCGACTGGTGACGACGCGCGGCTCGCGGCCGCGCTGATCGAGCAGGCCCGCGCTCACAGCAATCTGGCGACGATCGGGATCGTCGCCGAGCCTGGCGAGCGGGCTGAGGCGTACGCCGCGCGGGCGTTCGCCATCGGGCAGAGCCTGGGCCGGAGCGATCTGGAGGCACAGGCCGGGTGCTACCTCGGTGACGCCCGGCTGGCCCGGGGTGACCTGCGCGGCGACGAGGATCTGCGCCGCGCGATCTCCCTGGCCGGGGCGGACAGTCGCGTGGAGACAGTGGTGAGGTGCTACGTGAACGCCGCCGGCGGCGCCTACCGCAGCGGCCGGTTCGACGACGCGGAGAAGTACGTCGCCGGAGGCCTGCGGGCCGCGGCGGACGGGGAGTTCTTCGCCGGCCAGTACCGCCTGCGGCTCACCGCGGCCGCGGCGCAGGCGAGCAGAGGACAGTGGGACCGCGCCATCGCCGAACTCCGTGCCCTGCTGGACAGTCCGGGCGAGCCGGGTGTGATGGCAGCGCTCGCCGGCAATCTGCTGGCTCGGCTCCTCGCGCGGCGCGGAGACGGCGAGGCGGGTGAGGTGCTGGCGGCAGCACTGGCCGCCCGCCCGATCGCGGACGACACCTACGTCGAGGGCATGCTGGCGGTCGCGCGGATCGAGCTCGGGTGGCTGGACGGCTCCCTGGGCGCCTTCACCGACGACGCTCGGCTGGCGCTGACCCTCGTCAAGGAATCGGAACACCGCACGATGCAGGCCGAGCTGTCTGCCTACCTGGGCCGAGCTGGCATCGACGTCGCTGCTCCGGCCGGAGCGCCCGGCCCCTGGGCCGCCACTCTCGCCGGACGCTGGGAGGAGGCGGCGACCGCTTGGGCCGCCTTGGGTGATCGTTACGAGCAGGCGGTCGTGCTGGCAACGGCTCCGGACCGCCGGGCACGGGCGCAGGGCCAGGTCCTGCTGCGCGACCTCGGAGCGGCCGGTACGGCGCTCGCGGTCTGAGACATACCACTTGACGGTGTGGTCTTGACGAGCGCCGTTTAAACCGGTTTAGATAGGGCTTAAACCGGTTTAAATCCCGTCAGACGAGGTGTCGATGAGCAAGCAGCGGCCGACGATCGCGGATGTCGCGCATCGGGCCGGCGTGTCCAAGGGCGCGGTTTCGTTCGCGCTGAACGGGCGGCCGGGGCTGGCGCGGGCGACCGTCGACAAGATCCTCGCCGCGGCCGACGAGCTCGGCTGGCGACCGAGCAACCGCGGCCGATCGCTGTCGGTCTCGAAGGCGTTCGCCCTCGGCCTGGTGATCACCCGGGATCCGGCCGTGCTGTCCTCGGACCCGTTCTTCCCGGCCTTCATCGCCGGCGTCGAGAGCGTCCTGTCCTCACGAGGGCAGGCGCTGGTGCTGCAGGTCGTCACGGCCGGCGAGGAAGAGGAAGCCGGCTACCGGCGGCTGGCGCAGGACGCCCGGGTGGACGGGGTGTTCCTGTCCGACCTCCGCCACGACGATCCGCGGATCGCCCTGCTGACGGAGTTGGGCCTGCCTGCCGTCACGCTGAACCGGCCCGATGGGACGTCGCCGTTCCCCGCCGTCATCCTGGACGACCGGCCCGGAACCGCCGCGGTCGTCGAGCACCTGGTCGAGCTCGGCCACACCCGGATCGCGCATGTCGCCGGTCCGCCCGCGTTCGTGCACGCGACCGCCCGGTCCACCGCACTGCTCTCAACGCTCGCCGCTGCCGGCCTGGAGCCGGTCGCGGTGGAAACCAGCGACTTCACCGCCGCTGGTGGGATCGAAGCTACCCGGCGGCTGCTCGCTCTGTCGCAGCCGCCGACCGCGATCGTCTACGCCAACGACCGGATGGCGATCGCCGGCCTGGGTGCCGCCCAGGCCGCCGGGCTCACCGTGCCCGACGACCTGAGCATCGCCGGCTTCGACGACAGCGAACTGGCCGAGTACGTCCACCCCGGCCTGACCACGGTCCGCGCCGATCCGTTCGCCTTCGGAGAGGCCGCGGCCCACACCCTCAACCTGGTCGTCGACGGCGCCACCGACGTCCCCGACGCCGAGTTGCCACCGGCGCAGCTCGTCGTACGGCGCTCCACCGGCGCGCCACCATCACTGGGGTCCCCTTCCCCTGCCTAGCTGGAGGAACATCATGAAGTTACAAGCTGGATTGCTGGCCCTGGTACTGGCCGGCTCGCTCGCCGCATGCGGCGACAGTGGCGGCGGCTCTGGTGACGCCGACGCCGCTGCCTCGGCCCGCGGTCCGATCAGCATCTGGTACTCGAACAACGCCGAGGAGGTGGCCTGGGCCAAGCAGATGGTCACGGCCTGGAACGCAGGCCACGCGGACCAGAAGATCACCGGGCAGGAGATCCCGACCGGGAAGAGCTCCGAGGAGGTCATCGGCGCCGCGATCACCGCGGGCAACGCGCCCTGCCTGATCTTCAACACCTCGCCGGCCTCGGTGTCGCAGTTCCAGAAGCAGGGCGGGCTGGTGCCGCTGGACACCTTCCCCGACGGTAAGTCCTACATCGAGGACCGCTCCGGTGACGTCGCGCAGCAGTACAAGTCGTCGGACGGCAAGTACTACCAGCTGCCGTGGAAGTCGAACCCGGTGATGATCTTCTACAACAAGAAGGCGTTCGCGAAGGCCGGTATCGACACCGCCAAGCCGCCGTTGGCGACGTACGACGAGTTCCTCGCCACCGCCCGCAAGGTGGTCGCGGCGAAGGCGGCGAAGTTCGCCATCTACCCGGCGCCGAGCAACGAGTTCTACCAGTCCTGGTTCGACTTCTACCCGCTGTTCGCGGCCGAGACCGGTGGCAAGCAGTTGGTGGAGGACGGCAAGGCGCAGTTCAACTCCGACGAGGGCAAGAAGGTGGCCGCGTTCTGGCGGACCATGTACGCCGACAAGCTGGCCTCGCAGGAGAAGTACACCGGTGACGCGTTCGTCGACGGTACCGCCGCGATGGCTGTGGTCGGTCCGTGGGCGATCGCGACGTACAAGGGCAAGGTCGACTGGGGTGTCGTCCCGGTGCCGACCTCGAGTGGTAAGCCGGCCAACGAGATCCACACCTTCAGCGACGCGAAGAACGTCGCGATGTACTCGGCCTGCAAGAACCGCGGTACGGCGTGGGACGTGCTGAAGTTCGCCACCAGCCAGGAGCAGGACGGCAAGTTCCTGACCGCGACCGGGCAGATGCCGCTGCGCAAGGACGTCACGGCCGCGTACCCGGACTACTTCGCGAAGAACCCTGACTACAAGGTGTTCGCCGACCAGGCCGCCCGCACGGTCGAGGTGCCGAACGTGCCGAACTCGATCACCATCTGGCAGACCTTCCGCGACGCCTACTCCAAGTCGGTCATCTTCGGCCAGCAGGACCCGAACGAGGCCCTCGACGGCGCAGCCCAGAAGGTCGATGAGCTGGCCAAACAGTCATGAGACGGGGTCCGGTCACCCGGGTTCTGGGTGAGCATCCGGTCGGTACGGTGTTCGTCACGCCGTACGTGGTGTTCCTGGCCGCGGTGTTCGCGTACCCACTCGGCTTCGCGGTGTACATGTCGTTCCACGACTACTTCTTCACGGCGCCGGGCGCGATCGTGGACCGGCCGTTCGTCGGGTTCGCCAACTACGTCACGGTGCTGACAGATCCCGCCGTCCAGCGGTCGTTCCTGAACGTGCTGATCTTCCTCGTGATCAACGTGCCGCTGACCGTCGTGCTGTCGCTGGGGCTGTCGACCGCGTTGAACTCGGCGATCCGGTGGCGGACGTTCTTCCGGGTCAGCTACTACGTGCCGTACGTGACCGCGAGCGTCGCCGTGGTCGGGGTGTGGCTGTTCCTGTTCAACTCGAACGGGTTGGTCAACTCCATCCTCGGTCCGCTCGCGCCGGACCCGTCCTGGCTGGTGAACTCGAAGCTGGCGATGCCGACGATCGCGGTCTACGTGACCTGGAAACAGCTCGGGTTCTTCATCCTGCTGTATCTGGCCGCCTTGCAGAACGTCTCGAAGGATCTCTACGAGGCGGCGTCGATGGACGGTGCCGGGCGCTGGAAGTCGTTCCTGAACGTCACCGTCCCCGGCGTGCGGCCCGCCACGACTCTCGTCGTACTGGTTGCGACGGTGACCGGGGCCAACCTGTTCACCGAGCCCTATCTGCTGACCGGCGGTGGCGGACCGGACGGCGCGTCCGCCTCGCCGGTGCTGATCATGTACCAGCGCGGGATCGAGCAAGGCAATCCGGACGTCGGTTCCGCGATCGGCGTGCTGCTGGTGATCGGCGTACTCATCATCGCGCTGCTCGAACGGCGCTTCGTCGGGAGGGAAGAGTGATGAGGTTCCGGTTCGTCGCGCTGCTGCTCGGCGCCTTCGTGTTCCTGTTCCCCTTCTACTACATGCTGATCGGCAGCCTGCAGGCCGAGCCGGATCCGTCCGTCTCCGGATCGATCCCGACCGGGAACGTGACCCTGCACAACTACAGCGAGATCAACAAGGCGATCAACCTCGGGCAGTCGTTGATCAACTCCGGTATCTTCACCGGCGGCGTGATCCTGGGGACGCTGGTCTTCGGTGTGCTGGCGGGCTACGCCCTGGCCCGGTTGCAGTTCCGCGGCCGGGGGCTGGTCTTCAACCTGATGCTGCTGATCCAGGTCGTGCCGTTCCAGTTGCTGACGATCCCGCTGTACGTGCTGATCGTGCGCAGCTACGGGCTGGCGGACTCCTACGGCGGCATGATCCTGCCGTTCCTGATCAACTCGACCGCGGTGTTCGTGTTCCGGCAGTACTTCCTGCAGTTGCCGGCCGAACTCTTCGACGCGGCCCGGATCGACGGTGCGTCCGAGCTCAGCATCCTGTGGCGGATCGCCGTACCGCTGGTGAAGCCCGCCCTGCTGACCGGCGTCCTGCTGACGTTCATCGGCCCGTGGAACGAGTTCCTCTGGCCGTTCCTGATCACCAAGCAGCAGGACCTGCAACCGCTGGCGGTCTCACTGTCGAACTACCTGACCACTGTGTCGGCGCGGGCGGCAAACCCGTTCGGCGCCGTGCTCGCGGGGGCGTGTGTGCTGGCCGCGCCCGCGGTGGCCCTGTTCCTGATCTTCCAGCGCCGCTTCATCTCGGCGAACATCTCGTCCGGGGTCAAAGGCTAATCCTGAAAGGTTTTGTGGTGACTGTTCCTTACACGCTCACTCGGGTCGGCGTACTGATGACGGCCGATCCGGGCAACGAGCTGGAGGCCGAGGGCGTCCTGAATCCCGCCACCGGCCACACACCGGACGGGCAGCTGTACCTGCTGCCGCGGCTGGTTGCTACGGGCAACGTATCCCGGGTCGGCCTGGCCAGGGTCGAGGTCAAGGACGGAGTGCCCGTCGGTGTCGAGCGCGAAGGTGTCGTCCTCGCGCCGGACGAGGGCTGGGAGCGCGGGCTGAACAACGCCGGCGTCGAGGACCCGCGGGTGACCTTCGTCCCGTCGCTCGGCCTGCACGTCATGACGTACGTCGCCTATGGTCCGCTCGGCCCGAAGCCGGCGCTGGCGGTGTCGTCGGATCTGCGTGAGTGGCGGCGGCTCGGTCCGCTGCACTTCGAGTACCAGCCCGACCTGGACACCGACCTGAACCTGTTCCCGAACAAGGACACGGTGTTCTTCCCCGAACCCGTGGCCGGCCCGGACGGCGAACCGTCGTACGCGATGTTGCATCGGCCGATGTGGGACCTGGGCTGGTTCCGCGAGGGCGAGGGCGTGCATCTGCCCGCCGGGGTGACCGACGACCGGCCGGGGATCTGGGTGTCCTTCGTGCCGGTGTCGGCGGTGCAGGAGGACGTCCGGAACCTCGTCCACCTGCGTCAGCACCGGCTGCTGGCGATGTCGGAGTACCCGTTCGAGGAGCTGAAGATCGGCGCCGGACCGGCGCCGATGAGGGTGCCCGAGGGCTGGCTGGTGATCCACCACGGCGTCACCGGTGAGCAGCCGGAGGGCTTCGACCCGACGACGCAGAAGGTCTGCTACGCGGCCGGTGCGCTGCTGCTCGACCCGAACGACGTGACCAAGGTGATCGCCCGGACCGAGGAACCGATCCTCGTGCCGGAGACCGAGGAGGAGAAGGTCGGAACGGTCGGGAACGTGGTGTTCCCGACCGCCATCGAGGAGGTGGACGGAGTGCGGTACGTCTTCTACGGGATGGCCGACGCGGCCATCGGGGTCGCCCGGCTGGATCGCCTGCCATGAACCCGACCCGCCGAACCGTCCTCGGCGGAGCGCTCGCTCTGACCGCCGCTTCCACTGTCACGCTGCCGGCTGTTGCTTCCAGCAACAAGCTGAGCAACCTCGCTCATCTCGACTTCCTCCGTACGTCGGTGACACCGCCTGCTGCCGCCGGCCACAGCACCTTCGGCTCCGGCCCGGTCGGCGTGCTGTGGACCTATGCGGACCGTCAGTCCGACGGCTCGTACAAGCGCATCGGTGGCGGCACGTACGACGCCGCCACCAACACCTACGGACAGGGCGCGTACAACACGGACGACATTGCCAGGGCCACAGTTGTCTACCTACGGCACTACCAGCAGTTCGGTGACGCCGCCTCCCGGAACGCCGCCCGCGACCTCCTCCGAGGTCTCACCTATCTCCAGTCCACGAACGGGAACGTCGTTCTGTGGATGCAGCCCGACGGGACGCTGAACCCCAGCGCCGACCCGGTCGAGCTCCCCGACCCCTCCGACTCCGGCCCGTCGTACTGGCTGGCTCGGACCGTGTGGGCGCTGGGGGAGGGGTACGCCGTCTTCCGGCGACTGGACCGTGGCTTCGCCGACTTCCTGAAGGACCGGCTCGAGTTGGCGGTCGCCGCGCTGGAGCGGCAGGTGCTGGTGAGCTACGGCCAGTGGAACATCGTCGACGGTCGTCGTCTGCCCGCTTGGCTGATCGTGAACGGCGCCGACGCGACGTCCGAGGCGGTTCTCGGGTTGTCGGCGTACGTCCGGGCCGGCGGGTCGGCGCGGGCACGTCGTGCGCTGACGCAGTTCGCCGAGGGTGTTGCTGCGATGAGCGCCGGATCGACAAGGCAGTGGCCGTTCCGTGCACTGATGCCGTGGGGCGAGTCGATCTCGGACTGGCATGCGTGGGGTGCCCAGATGCCGTCCGCGCTCGCCGCTGCCTCGTCAGCGCTCGGGTCCCGCCGCCTGCTCGACCCGGCCATCGGCGACACCGCCGGCTTCACACCGCTGCTCGTCACGGCCGGCGGTCCCGACAACGGCTGGCTGCCCGCGCCAATCGACCGTACGCAGATCGCGTACGGCGTCGACGCCCGGCTGCAAGGCCTGCTGGCGGTCGGACTCCCCGGCCTCCGGCAGGTCGCCTCCTTCGTCGCCGCTTGGTACTTCGGTGCCAACCGCGCCGGCACCCCGATGTACGACGCGACCACCGGCCGCACGTACGACGGTCTGGCCGGCGACGGCGTGGTCAACCGCAACTCGGGAGCCGAGTCCACCATCCACGGCCAGCTCTCGATGCTCGCCCTGGACGCATCACCGGCCGTCGCGCAGCTCGCACAGCAGTTGGGCAGCGCAACCCCGACGTACGACGGACTGACGGTTGTCGAAGCAGAGGCCGCCACCGGTGGAGAGGTGGTCACCCCGCCATCCGCCTGGACCGGCGAATCCCAATGGAGCAACGGCTCCTACCTCTCGTTGGCTGCCGGTACGTCGGCGCAGTGGACCCTGCCGTCGTCGCCTCAGGCACGCCTGGTGCTCCCGATCGTGAACCTCGTCGACACCCCGGACGCGGGTCACACCACGTGGACCAGTGGGTCCCGGCGGCTCGGCACCATCGACCACGGGGCGGGTGGCCCACAAGGCATCTCCGCCGCCCCGGGCGCTCTGCTGCCGGTCACGTTGGCCACGCCGATCCCGCCGAACGCGACCCAGCTCGCCGCCTCGGCCACCGGACCGGCCCAGGTGGACGCACTCCTCCTCATCCCCAGCATCAGCACGCTCCGGCTGGGGACCGCCACGTTGCTGACCAGCGTCGACTCGCACCCCCGCAAGGTCAGCGCGACAGGCAGGATCGCCTACTCGTACACGTCGACGGGCAAGCTGCACTCGCAGGGCAAGCCATCCCACGTCTCGGTGCAGCCCGGCGGCTTCACCGTCGTCCTCGGGTAAGAGCCTCGGCACACCAGGCGGCGACGAAGGCGAGGGCCTGACCGCGCTGGTGGTAGAGGTGCCGGCTGTCGGCCTGCTGGTGGTAGGCGTTGTGGGATGCGGCGGAAGCGCGACCCAGCAGGCCCGGGAGGAACCAGGCGTACTTGACGCCTGAGGCCATCACGGCGAGGCGGACCTGGTCGGGGTCCCCTCGCCAGTCGGCTTCGTGCAAGCCGTCGAGGTAGTTGCCGATGCAGGTCTCGGCCAGTTCGCGCATCCGCTCGGCCGGCCAGAACAGGTCGAAGACCGCGTCCGGGATGTGGTTGCCGATGTCCTCGCCGAGGGCGCCGTCACCGGTGAACGCCCAGTCCAGCAAGGCGATCTCGCCGGTCGGCCGCTGAATCACGTTGCACACCCACAGGTCGAGGTGACAGCGCGCCCGCGGCAGGCTCGCGACCAGGTCGAGCAGGTCGTCGCGGTGGGCGAGCAGGTGCAGCCACGCCGACCGGAGTCCCGGCGGCCAGGTCTCGGCGATCAACGGCTGCTCCCAGGCCGCGTCATCGTCGGCCAGATGCCACGGCACGTCGCGACTCGTCGAGTAGTCGCGCAGAAAACCGGTCGAGGTCCACGGTCGTCGGGCAGCGGGTCGCGCCTGCCACCGGCCGCAAGCTCGTGCCAGCGCGGCGTGCTCGGCCAGGCTGAACTCCGTCCCCGGCGTGCCGCCGATGTCCTCGAGCATCAGTACGGCGTGGTCGTCGTGCTCGGCGATCTGCGCGGCCGGCAGCACCAGGCCGGCATCGGCGACCTGCTTGCGGAGTTCGTCGTCGGCGTACACCTCGAGTTCGCGGCGCCAGTAGTTCCAGTGCCGCGGATCGGTGGACGCGGCCCAGGGGCCGGTCGACTGGACTGGTTTCCGCAGGTGCTTGCGGATCGCGGTGCTGCCGTCGGGATAGGTGAGGCGCTCGACCGTCGCCGTCACCGCGTTCAAGGGGTTGTGCCGCAATGTCGTCGTTCTGACATCGGCGTCAGCGGTCATGAACAGCAATGCTGACACGCCATCCGGCTCAGCGCAGCAGGAGAGTTCCGGGCGGGAGCCCGGTCAGTGCCTTCACGTCGCGGCTGAGGTGAGCCTGGTCGGCGTACCCGTGCAGGGCGGCGACGTCGGCGAGGGCGGCGCCGGTGCGGGCGTGGTCGAGGGCGACGTTCATGCGCAGGACCCGGTCGAGCATCTTCGGCCCGTAGCCGAACGCGTTCAGGCAGCGCCGGTGCAGCTGGCGCTCGCTCAGCCCGACGCTGCTCGCGAGGCTGATGACGCCGGCTCCACCGCGCAGCATTCCTGCGCGGATGCTCCGCAGTACGTGCGTGATCAGCCGGTCCGGCGGCTCCTCCGCCAGACTGGCCACAGCTTGGTCCAGCGCGAGTGCGGGCACAGGCGCCGACCGCACCTGGTCCAGCATGCGCCGGCTTCGCGCGGGCGACCACAGCTCGCGGAGCGGGACCCGCTCGTTCAGCAGCTCCCGTGCGGGTACGCCGAAGAAGTCCGGCGCGGCTCCGGGCGAGAACCGGATCCCGGCGTACCTCGTCCCGGCGTCCGCGACACCGGTGTAGGCGCGGCTGTCCGGCCCGGACACGACCAGGTCGTCATTCATGAACAGCAGGTCCATGCAGCCGTCGGGCAGAATCCGGTACTCGCCACCCTCGGCCGTCCGGGTCCACAAGGCAGCCCCGGGCAGCAGCGCAGGACGCTCCCGGTACGGCTCACCAACCTGACTCACCCCACCAGTCTGCAACGCCCCACCGACAGTTTCAGTCCGGCGTGTTCCAGTTGGTGTCCGCAACTACCCGTAGCCGGTGGGCGAGCGGGACGGACGTGTCCGCGGGCTTGACGCTGCTGAGCGTGACCCGCCACCCGCCGACGTACGCCGAATGGAACTGCCCGTCGCGATGCTGTTCGGCCCATCGTGCGAGGTCGTCGCGCGCCTCGGTCTCGATGGCGCCGAGCGCCGTGGCGGTGACGTCGGTGAACGCCTGCTCGGTGGCCGCGGCCGTCCGATCCTTCGAGGCGTCCTCGGCGGACACCTCGAGGATGGTGACGCCTCCGGCGTTCAGCTTCGGCCCGAGGCTGTAGCTGCGGATCCGGACCCGGCCCTTGCCATCACGGTAGGTGCTGCCACAGCTCGCATCCGCGGCCGCTTTCACGGCGCCGCAGGTGAATCCCTTCGCCTGCAGGGCGTCTTGCAGTTGCGCGGCGGTCGTCGTCATCTCCTGGCTCGGGATGGTCACCGGTCGCGCATCCGTCCTGGCCGCGCTGAACGTCGTACCGCCGACGGAGTTCTCCGCCTTGTACTTGCCCCAGCGGCCGTCGCGCGCCATCGGCTGCACCGATCCGGCGGACGCGAGCGCAGCGTCCGCCGCGTCGGCGTCGTCGGGGAACACCACGGAGGCGGTCGCCTTCACCAGGGTCGCGAGCGCTGTCGGCTGCTCGCTCGACGACGTGGCGTCGACGGCGATCACTGCGCCATCCGATGTGTACTGGAAGCGGACCGCGGTCGACCGGTCGCCGTTGTCCGCCTGGCCGAAGCAGCCTGCCACCGCCGCCTGGGTGAACGTGTATCGGACCGAGCACTCCATCCGCTGTGCGGTCAGGGCATCGGCGAGCTGATCGGCTTGCCCGGTCATGACGCCACCTGGCGTCGGTCGTTCTGCCGGCGTGGGATCGTCGTCGGTGCGCACGATCATGACGGCGGCCGCCGCGACAACCACGACCACGACGATCACCGCGGCGATCAGCAGCCCTGTTCTGCGTGGGCGCGTCGTACCGGACATGCGGATCCTTCCCGTGGGGCGAGGGGATCCCGAACCTAGCCCGCCCGGGTGTCACCCCGGCGGTACGACGTCCAGGACCTGCCCGCCCGTCGGGACATATTTGACCAGGGCAACGTTCTCGCGAAGACACTCCTCGCGGAGGGTCGTGCCGGTGCGGCGATCGATCACCGTGCGCCAGATCTCGTTGCGTCGGAAGTAGTCCGCGCCGACCCGCAGGAAACGCTCGCCGCGGGCGAACACCCGGTACGACGCATCGGTCGGTGCGTCGGCCAGGATGTCGCCCTCGAGGTAGCGCTCGCCGACGCCGACGCGCAGCTGGAACGTCCGGTCGGTGTCGTTGCGGAACTGCAGATCCACGTAGTTGTAGACGATGCTGCAACCCACGCCCCACGGCAGCACCCGGCCGTTGTCCGGGAACGGGTCGAAGCTGTGCGTCGACCGCTGCGTGACCGTCAGCGGCGAGTGCAGCACCATCCAGTGCAGCAGGTTCGCGAGCTGGCAGATCCCGCCGCCGATGCCGGGCCGCGCCTGCCCGTTCGACAACCGCATGCCTTTCACGTATCCCTTGCGACGCGTCGCGTTCCCCACCAGCTTGTTGAACGAGAACGTCTCACCGGGCCGGATCAGCAGCCCGTCCACCTGAGCACAGGCGAGCTTCAGATTCGTCACCTTGTTGTGCTGCATCCACATCTCGGTCTCGCCGAGCTCCCGTAACAGCAGCGACTTGTGCCGCTTCACCCGCACCGGCAGGTCGTCCACCTGTCGCGTCTGGGCGTACGGCGTACTGGAGCGCAGCCACTCGATCCGCCGCAGCACCCGGTGGTAGCGCACCGCCACCGGGTACAGCATCGGGAGCCGCTCGGCCCATCGTTGCCGCCGCATCGCGGGCAGCACCCGCGCCCGCTCGGCCTTGCTGAGCTCCGCCAACCCGATCCGCCATGGCACGCCCGGAGTCACCCCAGTGGACTCCGGGTCTGCCAAGTGGGCCTGGGAATTCAGCGTCCTGCTGAGAGTCGTGTCAGACATTCGTTCCCCCGAACGACGAGGACCGATCGATCGACCGATCCGGTGAACGTACGCCGCGCCTGCGGCAGCCACGTGACGGCAGCAGCACGATCCGATTGCGCTCCGTGAGACGTCCGTACTTCCACGAGAGTTCGCCTGATCGCTCAGTCAGCCGAGCTCGAGCGCCGTACAGACCCAGCGGTTGCGGCGGACCTCCATCCGCAATGCGATGGCGCGCGAGCGATCGCCGTGCCGGACGTGTGCCGCGACCTCCGCCACCCGGTGAGCCGGCGTACACACCCGGATCGAGCGGATCACACTGCGCTCGTGCGCACCGCGTCCAGTGGCCGTCGTCGTCAACCCCAGCAGCCGCACTCGCCGGTTCAACTCCGCGAACACCTCCTCGTCCGCGAACCGCACCAGCTGCGAGATCGGCCGATCGCCGGCGATCACCTCCGACACCGCCTGCACCAACCGGGACGCCCACGCCACCGCGTCCGGCATCCCGGGCCGGACCGTGGGCCGCTGGTGCTCAGGGTTCGGTACGGACCGCAGCAGCCGCACGTTCGACCGAGGTTCGGCGATGGAGTCCGGCCGGCTGACCGTTGACAGGTTGTTCATGTCAGTTCTCCTGGGAGGTGGGCGGCGTGTGAAGGACCTGGCCGGGGTGGATGAGGTCGGGGTCGGAGCCGATCAGCCGGCGGTTCGCGCCGTACCAGTCCGGCCAGCGCTCTGCGATCTCCGCGTCCGTCGCGTGGGGTCCGAGCTCGTCCGCGGTGATGCGCCAGAGCGATTCCCCAGGCCGGACGACTCGCACCGGCCGACCTGAGCGGACCGTCGTGTAGCGCGTCGGCGCTCCAGCGGTAGGCCGATCCGGTACGCCGACGCGAGCGGGCGACTCGGCCTCGGGCTGGACGGTGGACCGCGGCTCCACCTGGCTCCAGGGGCGCGCCGTGCCCTCGACGGGATCGGCGTGGGCAGTGGTGAGCGTGAGTGGAGTGACCGCGGCCACGCCGAGGGCGGACCGCAGGAGAGTACGGCCGGTGTTCGAGGTGATCCGGCCGGCGATCGCGGATGCGGCGGCCCCGGCGACGCCAGGAAGCTGCTCGAGAACTGTGGCGAGCATCGCGAGGACGAGCCAGCCGTACGCGACCCACGCGACCGTGCCGACCGCGAGGACCGCCATCGAGTCGAGATCGTGGCTGCTCGCCGCGCCGATCGAGCCCGCGGTCGCCCAGCGCAGACCCAGGCCTACTCCGGCCAGCACCGTCAGCGTGAGCGCGCCCTTCACTCCCCGTGTCATCGCTTCCCTCGTGATCTATGGGTTTGCTTGCGTTTGCTTTGGTTAGATCACTATAGATCCCGGATCAGGGCAGTTGGCAAGTGCTGCGGTAGGTTCGGGGGATGCGATGGGACGCGTTGTTCCAGGACCTGGAGTCGCAGTTCGAGGCCATGCAGGAGGGAGACCTGTACGGCGAGGTCGCGGACCGGATCCGGACCGAGGTCGGCAAGATCACCGTGCTCGACCGCCTCCGCGGCGCCGTCGACACCGTCGTACGAGTCGAGGTGGCCGACGCCGAGCCCGTGCAGGGGCTGCTCACGCGAGTGGGGAAGGACTGCCTGCTGATCGAGGCGGAGCGGGCCGAGGAGTGGCTGATCCCGGTCGGCGCGCTGGTCGCCGTGCATCGGCTCGGTCCGTGGGCGGAGCCGGCGGTCGGGGCGGTGGCGGGGAAGCTGGGCCTGGCCCACCTGCTGCGCGGGATCGCTCGGGACCGCTCACCGGTCACGCTGTTCTGCGGGGGAGTCCCGGTCACCGGGACGATCGATCGGGTCGGGGCGGACTTCGTGGAGATCGCCGAGCATCCGCTCGACGCGCCGCGGCGGCGGAGCGAGGTCTACAACGTCAGGCTGGTCCCGACCGCGGCCCTGCGCGCGCTGCGTCGCCGCTGACGTCGCGGCTGACTCAGTGCAGGTCCTCGGCCTGCTCGGCTTCCTCGCCGAACGGGTGGGCGTCGATGAACTCGCGGGTCTCGGTGTACAGCCGCTCGATGTACTTCTCCAGCTCGGTCGCCTCGACCCGCCACTGGCCGCGGCCGCCGATCTTGACCGCCGGGATGTCGCCGCGACGCACCAGCGCGTAGACCTGATTCGCGGAGATGTTGAGCACCTCGGCGACGTCGGCGAGTTGGAGGAAACGCGGACCCGGCATCCGTCCTACTCCTTCACATCGTGGCTGGTTCCGTCAGTTTGCCATGGTTGGCGCCCGGATGACCGGGTTTGTCCCCAGCCTGTGACTGCCTGTGGATGACCGTGCACGGTGCGCCGCCGGACACGGCAGAATGTCCGCGCAGACGGATCGAGTGACTGGATCGAGTGACTGGGGAGCCCGACGTGGTCGACACAGTAGTGCGGAGTGGGTTCGGAGCGCCGTCCGCGCCCGCCCAGCGCAACCGGCGGGCCCGGTGGAAGGACGGCCGACTGCTCCTGGGCGTCCTGCTCGTGGCCGTCACCGGTCTGGCCGGCGCGAAGCTGCTCTCGTCCGCCGACGACACCACCACGATCTGGGCCGCCAGGCATGACCTCCCAGCCGGCACCAAGCTGACCGGCGACGACCTCACCACTGTGCGGGTGCGCTTCACCAGCAGCGACGACGCGAACAAGTACGTCGCCGCCGATGCTGACCTCAAAGGTCTGGTCGTCGCGCGGCCCGTCGACGCTGGGGAGTTCGTTCCACGCGAAGCCGCCGTACCAGAGGCTGAGAGCAACCGCACCGAGCTGCCGCTGTCAGTGGCGACCGGGCGGCTGCCGTCGGATGCGGCGGGCGGTGACCAGGTCGACATCTGGGTCGTCCCGAAGGCTCAGGACCAGGCGGCCAAGCTGATGTGGAGCGACGTCCGCGTGCTGCAGGTCGATGCGGTGAAGGGTGTCGCGGGTGGCTCGGCCCGCCGGCAGGTCCTGGTCGGCCTCGATCAGGACGATCTGCGACGACTCCCGGCGGCGCTGACCGCGATGAGCTCGGGTGAGCCGGTGCTGGTCAGGCGGGGCAGCTGATGTCGGTCCCAGTGCTGCTCGCGGTGACCGGAGCACCGTGGGAGGCAGACGTCGTACGCCGGGCCGAGCGTGCACCAGGCATCCGGGTCGTACGGCGCTGCGTGGACATCGCGGATGTGATGGCGGCAGCCGCGAGCGGGCAGGCGCGGGCGGTGCTGCTAGCGGACGACCTGCCACGGCTCACGTCCGATGCGGTGGCGGCGCTGCATGCTCGTCGGATCGCCGTCGTCGCGCTGGTTGATCCGTCTGAGAACGGCGAACCGTTCGGCACCGAGGACCGGCTCAGCCGGATGGGCATCGAGCGGATCCTGCCGGCCGACGTCAGCCCGGAGGACCTCGGCCGCGCAGTCACCGACGCAGTGGACGCCGGACCGCCCATCACGGCTTCGCACTTCTCCGGCGGGTTCGTGCCGGTGACGCCGGAGACGGCCGGCAACCCGCCACCCGAGTACAGCAACGGCAGCGGCCGGATGATCGCGGTCTGGGGCCCGACCGGCGCTCCCGGACGAACGACGGTCGCAGTCGGACTGGCCAGCGAGCTCGCAGCAAGGGGTGTACCAACGCTGCTGGCCGACGCCGATGTGTACGGCGGGACCGTGGCGCAGCAGCTCGGAATGCTCGACGAGACGTCCGGACTGGCGGCTGCAGCACGATCGGCGGCGAGCGGCGCCCTGGACATGCCGATGCTGGCGAAGCACGCGCGGCAGGTGGAGCCACGGTTGCTGGTGCTGACCGGGCTCAGCCGAGCGGACCGGTGGACGGAGCTGCGGCCGGCGGCGGTCGAGTCGATCTGGTCGACCGCGCGGATGCTCGCGCCGTGCACCGTGGTCGACGTCGGGTTCTGCATCGAGAGCGACGAGGAGATCTCGTTCGACTCGCTGGCGCCGCGGCGCAACGGCGCGACTCTGGCCACGCTCGAGGAGGCCGACGAGGTGATCGTCGTCGGTGCGGCCGACCCGGTCGGGCTGACCCGGCTGATCCGCGCGATCCACGAGCTCCGGGCGGTGGTGCCGTCGGCAGACGTCAGGGTCGTGGTCAACCGCCTCCGCTCCGGTTCGCTCGGCAGTTCGCCTGCCGACGCGGTCACCGAGGCCCTCGATCGGTACGCCGGGGTCCCAGTCACCGCCCTGCTCCCGAACGACCAAAACGCCGTCGATGCGGCGATGGCCGCGGGCCGCACCCTGGCCGAGGCGGCCCGGTCCAGCAAGATCCGCAAGGCACTCCAGCAGCTCGCCGCCGTGGTCGCCGAGGGGTTCCCGGGCCGGGCCCACCAAGACCCGAGACTCAGGGTCGGGTAGGTGGCGATCCGGGGGAAAACCCCACCGACACCGGTGCGGGGATGTGTCAGGGTGAACAGGTAGGTGTCACACCCTGAGGGGGAAGCATGTCCCAGGTCCAAGGCCGGCCGACGAGCACGATGAGTCCCGAGCGGCGGTACGGGATCGCCATCTCCGTCGCGCTGATCCTGGGCGGGGTCTACTGGGCTCTGACCGGGCTCACCGAGGACACCAAGACGAGCCAGGCCGGCTACCCCGTGCAGGGCGACTCACTGATCGTCGAGGCCGAGTCGGCGAACGTCGAGGTTCGCGTCGGTGACGTCTCCGACGTGCAGGTCGAGCGGAAGTTCGAGCGGAACCTGTTCGGCTCCGACCCGAAGGAGAAGTACGACGACGGCAAGCTGGAACTGCGCGACACCGGTTGCGGGTTCCTGTCGTTCGGCTGCGAGACGCACTACATCCTCACTGTGCCGAAGGACCTCAAGGTGACGCTGGAGAGCTCGAGCGGCGACCTCAAGGCCTCCGGGCTGCTCGACGGGGCGAACCTGAAGACCAGCTCCGGCGACATCGAGGTGCAGGACGTCGGCGGCTCGCTCTGGCTCGAGTCCAGCTCCGGCGACCTGGAGGCGAGCGGCCTGACCGCGACGTCGGTGTCGACGAAGAGCAGCTCGGGCAGCGCCGAGCTCGAGTTCGCCAAGGCGCCGCAGTCGGTGGACTCGGAGGCGAGCTCGGGTGACGTGACGATCCGGGTCCCCAACGACACCGTGGCGTACAAGGTGGACACCGAGACCTCGTCAGGCGACGAGTCCGCCACCGTCACGGCCGACCCGGCTGCCACCCGCACCATCGACGCCAAGACCTCCTCCGGCGACGTCACCGTCGAGTACACCCACTGACCTGATCATGCATATACGGCGAGTGACCGGCAGGACCGGCAGCGTGAAGCCGCTCATGTGCTGAGTAGGCTTGCGCGCATGTCGGACGGGAAGGTCGAGCTGCGCGGGCTCCTGGTGGACTGGGGTGGGGTGCTGACCTCCGGGCTGGAGGAGGCGCTGCGCCGGTGGGCCGAGCTCGACGGCTTCGACTTCGATTCCTACCTCCAGGCGGTGCTGGCCTGGCTGCCGGCCGAGAACCCGGCCGACGCCACGGCGGAGGCCGAGCTGAACCCGGTCCACGCGCTCGAGCGCGGACAGATCGCCGTACCGGACTTCGAGCGCAAGCTGGCCTCGATCCTGCTCCGCCGCGACGGTACGCCGGTGCCCGCGGAGGGGCTGATCGAGCGGATGTTCGCGCACTTCGAGCATCAGCCGGCGATGTCCGCGCTGGTCCGCCGGGCCCGGTCGCTCGGGATCCGCACGGCGCTGCTGTCGAACTCCTGGGGCAACACCTACCCGCGGGACACCTGGGACGGGATGTTCGACGACATCGTCATCTCCGGTGAGGTGGGGATGCGCAAACCGGACCCGGAGATCTTCCTGCTGGCCGCCCGCCGGCTCGACCTGAAGCCGGAGGAGTGCGTGTTCGTGGACGACCTGGAGCTGAACGTCGAGGGCGCCCGCGCGCTCGGCATGACCGGCCTCCTGCACACCTCGTACGACGAGACCCGCCGCGCCCTGGAATCCCTGTTCGGAGCCGACCTGACGTGACCGTGACGACCACCACCTCCTCACCCCGCCCGCTGGCTCTGCGCCGGATCCTGATCGTGATCGCGGTCTGCGCGGCCCTGGTCGCGCTCGGCGCATGGATCGCCGGTCTGTTCGACGGCATGATCGACCTCCGGGTGTACCGGATGGGCGGTTCGGTGCTGCTGCACGGCGACGCGCTGTACGACGCGCAGCTGCCCGGATCCGGGCTGCCGTTCACCTACCCGCCGTTCGCCGCGATCGCGATGGTCCCGCTGGCCGCCGTGCCGTGGGGTGTCGCACTGGTCGTCTGGACCACCATCTCGGTGCTGTGCATCACCTTGCTGTGGCGGACCAGCCTGACCAAGACGTTCTGGTCGTTCGTGACCCAGCGCAAACGGACCGCCGTGCTGGCCGCGCTCACGGTCCTGTCGCTGCTGCTCGAGCCGGTCTGGCAGACACTGCAGTTCGGTCAGATCAACCTGTTGCTCACGGCAATGATCCTGCTGGACCTGGTCCGGCCGGCCGGCGCCCGGCTGCGCGGCTTCTGGCTCGGCGTGGCGATCGGCGTGAAACTGACGCCGCTGCCGTTCCTCGCGCTGTTGATCGTCACCAAGCAGTGGCGGGCGCTCCGCAACGCCGTGTTCGGCCTGCTGGCCACCATGGCGATCGGGTTCGCGATCGTGCCGCACCAGTCCTGGCGGTACTGGACCGACGTCATCCTGGACGCGAACCGGGTCGGCGGTCTGGCCTACACCGGTAACCAGTCGTTCAACGGCTTCCTGCACCGGCTCGGCAACGACGCGAGCTGGGTGCAGCCGACGTGGTTCGTGCTCTCGGCAGTGTTCGGTCTGCTGGTGCTCTGGCTGTCCCGGCGCTACTGGCTGGCCGACGAGCGGGTCACCGCGATCTCCGTGATGGCGCTGGCCGTGCTGTACGCGTCACCGGTCTCGTGGAGTCACCACTGGGTGTGGATCATCCCGCTCGGCGTGAGCCTGATCCGCGCCGTGAACCGGGTCTGGGGTCTCAACCCGGCGGTGGTCGCCGGCGTGCTCTGGTACGGCCTGTTCGTACTGCGTTCGATCTGGTGGGTCCCCTACCGTGACGACCGCGAACTCAACTGGACCTTCTGGCAGTCGATCCCGGGCAACTCGCACCTGATCCTCGGCCTGCTCGCCTTCATCCTGCTCGCCGTCACCAGCCGCTCCCTCACGCGTCAGGACGAGAACAAGAGCAGCAAGCCACCCACGGTGTAGCCGACCATCACGACCAGCAACGGGATCTGACCGGCCAGAGCCTTCTGCCGGGGGAACAGCGCGACGGCGCGGTCGTGGGCCGAGATGACACCCAGTAGGTGGCCGCCCACCACCGCGAGCACCTGGAGCACGGCGATCGCCGTGCTGTGGTTGGTGATGCCGGTGTTCACGGCCAGCAGCCCGGTGCCGAAGATGTTGGCGCCGTTGCTGAGCGGGTCACTCAGGTAGATGAGCGTCCGCTGCCCCTCGAGGATGAACAGCGTCAGGTAGTGCGCGACGACGTACCCGAGGGCGATCGGTATGACGGAGTGCGCGAACAGACGCGGCAGTGACGTCCGGGAGCTATCCGACAGGCGCCCGGCCAGCAGAGTGGCGCCGGAGTACGTCACCAGCACGAACAGGATGAACACGATCAGCGCACAGGTGCCGAGCACGGTCATCGACACGTCCTGGTTCTGCGCCCAGCCGATCCACGCCGACGAGTTCGAGAACCCGTCGTAGGCCGTGGAGCCGAGCAGAGCGGAGACCATGCCGACGAGGCCAGGTAGCGGCTTGAGGCCGTCCAGGTTCTCCAGCGGCCGGCGGACCACCAGCGCTCCGTCGGTACGACGTCCCCACGGTGACAGCCGGGACATCAGGGTCGCGTAGACCTCGAACGGGTCGGCGGTCGAGAACCACCGGTCGCCGAACAGGATCGCGCCGAACATCGTGATCACGACGTACAGCGCCATCCACGCCTGCAGGACCGGGATGGTGGCCCGGTCCGGTGCGACCAGTTCGAGCCAGGTGAACGCGAAGATCCCCAGCGCGGCCGGCCAGAGCCCGAGCCGCGGCGAAAGCTCCAGCAGGCCCTTCGAGGGCGGCTGCCGCAACGCCTTGCAGAGCAGGAGGTGCAGGGTTCGCAGCGGGTTCAGCGTCCGCCAGACCGGGCCGAACACGATCGAGATCGGCACCAGCCCGACCCAGACCAGGATGTAGACGAACCCGAAGATCGGGTTGGTCAGCCGGTCCACGCCGAACACCAGCGACGTCATCGCGTAGAGGAAGGTCACCAGCCCGACCACCCGGACCACCCAGCGGAACCAACTGGCGTCGACGGTCCGGGTGATTGCGGCAGGCAACGGCTTGCCGGAGGCGTTGCCGCGGTACTTCGGGCTCCGCCAGGCCAGTGCGAGGACGACGAACGAGACGGCGATCGCGACCGCGGCCCCGCCGACCGCGAGGCCGAACGGGATCGGGAGGTCCTGCCGGCCGCCGATCCCGTGCAGCGGCAGGACGAGTGCGAGTGCCGGAGACCCGGCCAGAAGTAGTGTCACGAGACGACGAGTTTGGCGACCAGCTTGCCGCTCTTGTGCGTCTCGATCTCGAAGGTGCCCTTCATGTTCGCGGTGAACTTGACCGAGGCGGGCTTGCCGGGCGTCAGCTCCAGCTCCTTGTCGTAGCCGTGGATGTGCAGCTCTTCGTCGGTGTCGCTGACCGCGGTCACCAGCACGGTCTGGCCGGCCTTCGCCTTGACGCTCGCGCCGCTCGGGTTCACCTTGCCGTTGGCAACGGTGACGTTGATGGTCACGTCGGCCTGCTCGCCGGACGGGTCCGCGGTGTTCGACGGGCTGGAGGAGTTCGGCTTGCCCGGCGTCGCGGTCATGGTCGGCAGGTCGCTCGGCGTACTGGCCGGGGTGCTCGGCGGGGTGCTCGGGCTCGCGCCGCTGTCGGAGTCACCGCCGCCGCAGCCGGCCAGGACCAGCAGACCGAGGGTGGGGAGAAGGGCGGCGGCGGTACCGCGAGTGAGCGTCGAACGCATGGGTCGAGGGGCCTTTCAAGGGGTCTCTTCGGTTTCTCAGGACGCGGGACACGCCCTCTTGCCTGACGAACACAGATAGCTCAGTGTTCCCAGAGAGCTCTCTACGGCCAGTGTCGCAGCCCACTGTCGGATCCGGCCGCTAGGGTGACGAGACAAGCTTCGACTGCGAGAGGAAGGTGATCGGATGCCGGATCGGCTGACGTCGCTGGACCTCACCTTCCTCAAGGCCGAGTCGCCGGCCACCCCGATGCACGTCGGGACGGTCGACATCTTCGAGCCGCCGGTGCACTCCGGTGACGGGTTCGACTACGAGAGCCTGGTCGCGCTGATCCGGGACCGGATCGCGTTCGTGCCGCGATACCGGCAGCGCGTGCAGCAGGTGCCCGGCCGGTTCGCCGGCCCGGTCTGGGTGGACGACGAAGAGTTCGACATCACCTTCCATGTACGGCGCTCCGCTCTGCCCCGGCCGGGGACGCACGCGCAGCTGCTCGAGCTGGTCGCCCGGATCATGTCCCGGCGGCTGGACCGGGCCCGCCCGCTCTGGGAGATGTACCTGGTCGAGGGCCTGCAGGGCGACCGGTTCGCGATCATCGCCAAGTCCCACCAGGCCCTTGTCGACGGCAACAGTACGGTCGACATCGGCCAGGTCGTGCTGGACTCGACCGCACATCCGCGGGAGACGCCGACCGACACCTGGCAGCCGGATCACCCGCCGTCGGCGCTGGAGCTGCTGGCCGGCGTGTTCGCCGACGCCACCCGCCACCCGACCGCTGTGCTGGAGTTGGCCCGGGCCGAGATGGCCAGCCTGACCGGCTCCACCTCGGTCCGCGAGGTGCTCGGCGACGTGGTCGGCTCACTGGCAGCGCAGCGCCACGCGCAGGAGAGCTCACTGCACGTGAAGACGTCAGGTCAGCGCCGGTTCACCACCGTGCAGACCGACCTCGAGGACTACCGGACCGTCCGGGCGATGCACGGCGGCACGGTCAACGACGTGGTCCTCGCGGTCGTCGCGGGTGCGTTCCGGGCCTGGATGATGACACGGGGTGAGGGCGTCGGCCCGACCCGCAGCGTACGGGCGGTGGTCCCGGTGAGCATCCGCGACGACGAGGACGACGAGCCGACCTCGCTCGGTTCCCGGGTGATCGCCTCGACGGTGAACCTCCCGGTCGGCGAGAACTCTCCGGTCATGCGGCTGCACCAGATCTCGTACCAGACCAAGGTGCACAAGGACACCGGCCGCGCGGTCAGCGCCCGGTCCCTGGTCGGCATCGCCGGGTTCGCGCCGACCACTCTGCACGCGCTGGCCGCCCGGGTCGCCACCACCACGGTCCGGCCGATCGACGACGTGGTGATCACCAACGTGCCCGGGCCGCAGTTCCCGCTGTACGCCAAGGGTGCGCCGATGCTCGCGTCGTACCCGGTGGTGCCGTTGATGCCCGGTCAGGGGCTGTCCGTCGGCGTCACGTCGTACGACGGGAAGGTCTCCTTCGGGCTGAACGCGGACCGCACCGCGATGCCCGACCTCGCTGTGTTCGGCCAATGTGTGACGGATGCGCTGGACGAGCTGCTCGACACGACCAAGGGCAGCCACAACCGGGCCTCCCGGGGCCGGAAGAAACCCCGCGGCACGACCAAGAAGGCGGGTACATGAGGGTCTACATCCCATCCACACTGCGGTTGCTGAGCGTCGCGTGCACTGCCGGTGAGATCGGCCCGGCGCCGCTGACCGCGTACGCCGTCACCCCGGCCCTGCGGGAGTGGTACGCCGAGGGCGACGACGAGGAGCTCGAGTACGCCGCGATGGCGCAGGCTGCTCGGGCCTCGGTCGGACTGCTCGCGGCCGACCCGGTCACGGCCCGGCGCCGCGTCGTGGTGGCCGCCGAGGTGAGCGCCGTACCGCCGGCCGATGGTTCGGTCGAGCTGGGGGACGCCGTGCTGGAGCTGCACGTCGTGATCCCGTGGACGTCGGTCGCGGCCGTGCACCTGGACGCCGCGGGTGCGAGCGCGGTGGTCGGGAAGGCCGCCGACCTGTGGGATGCCGCCCAGAACGGTGACGACGACGCACTTTTCGCCCTCGATTCGTGCGAGGGTGAAGATCTGCTGTGGTATGCGACACAGGAGGTCCCCGATCTGCTCGCCGCGGAGAGATCCCGCGGCGGCGTGACGGGCCCGAGCTGACAGGGAGCTGATGGCGATGCAGGCGATCTGGAAGGGTGCCATCTCGTTCGGGATGGTGACGATCCCCATCAAGGTGTTCTCCGCGACCGAGGAGAAGGACATCTCGTTCCGCCAGGTGCACGTCGCCGACGGGGGCCGGATCAAGTACAAGCGGGTCTGTTCGATCGACGGCGAGGAAGTGCCGTACTCCGACATCGGCAAGGGCTACGAGATGGCCGACGGCCGGATGGTGGTGCTGGAGCCGGACGACTTCGCCGACCTGCCGCTGTCCAGCAAGAAGGTCATCGACGTCCTCGAGTTCGTGCCCTCGGACCAGGTCGACCCGCTGTACCTGGGCAAGTCCTACTACCTGCAGGCCGACGGCGGGCCGGGCGCCAAGCCGTACGTGCTGCTCCGGGACGCGCTCGAGGGCTCCGAGCTGTACGCGCTGGTCAAGGTGGCGCTGCGGTCGCGGGAGAGCCTGGGCCTGCTGCGGACGGTCGACGACATCATGGTGCTGCAGGTGATGCTGTGGCCGGACGAGGTCCGCGACGCGTCCTTCGCGGCTCCGCCGGAGGACGTGGAGATCCGCTCCCAGGAGAAGGCGATGGCGTCGTCGTACATCGACACGCTGCGGGGCGAGTTCGATCCGGACCAGTACCACGACGAGTACCGGTCGGCGCTGGAGAAGGTAGTCGAGGCGAAGGCGGCGGGCGTCCCGCTGCCGGAGACCGAGGAAGAGGAGACCGAGGGCGCCGAGGTCGTCGACCTGGTCGCCGCGCTCCGGGCCTCGGTCGAGGCCGCCAAGGCTCGCCGCGCGGGCGGATCCGGGGACGCCGAGCCGGCCACGAAGGCTCCGGCGAAGAAGGCGGCCGCGAAGAAGGCACCGGCCAAGAAGGCGGCAGCAGCCAAGAAGGCGCCGGCGAAGAAGGCCGCCAAGAAGACCGCGAAGAAGTCCGCATGACGGAGCAGCCCGGGATCCCGGACCCGCAGGCCGGGGTCCCGGCGCCGCCGCCAACGCAGACCGAGATCCCGAAGGACGCCTCGGAGATCCCGGACGATCCCAACGCGGCGCTGGTGAAGCCAGGCGCGTTCCTGCTCGAACTCATCCCGGTGCCGGTGACCGACATCGACCGGGCGAAGCGGTTCTACTCCGAGCAGGCCGGGTTCCACGTCGACGTCGACGTGACACCCGCGGACGGCGTACGCGTCGTGCAGTTGACTCCGTCGGGGTCGTTCTGCTCGATCGCCCTGTTGCAGGGGCTGCCGATGATGGACATGGAGCCGGGCAGCCTGCGAGGTCTCCACCTGGTCGTGAAGGACATCGAGGCCGCTCGCCAGGAACTGATCGGCCGCGGCGTCGACGTCGGCGAGACCGAAGATCTCGGCGGCGTCTTCTACGCCTGGTTCCAGGATCCCGACGGCAACACCTGGACCCTCCAACACATGCCCTGGCGGCCCTAACCCCGTTCGGCGACGAACTTCAGCAGCCGTGCGTTGAACTCCTCCGGGAACTCGGCCGGCAGACCGTGCCCGGCTTCCGGCCAGAGCTCGGTCTGGTTGTCGGGCAGCAAGGTCTGCGCCCGCCGCGCCGCCTCGAGCGGATTGTGGACGACGCTGCGCCCGCCCAGCAGCGCCAGCACCGGCAACCGGATGCTGCGCAACGCGTCATCGTTCCCGTACGTCGGCATCGGCAACTTCATCCGGTAGTCGCGCAACCCAGCCATCACCAGCCGCCCGGCCGGTTGCTCGATCGGCACCCCGCCCGCGACCCACTGCAGGTACCGCGTCCCAACACCGTCCGGCAGACCGGGCACCAGCGCGAACCCGCCGAGCAGGAACCGCCAGGCGAACCGCGCGAACACGTTCGCGGGCTCGACCAGTGCGAGTGAGGAGATCCGCTCGGGTGCATGCAACGCCAGGTTGAACGCGAGCCAGGCACCACCGGAGACCCCTGCGACGTGGGCCTTCTCCAGCCCGAGCCCGGCGAGCGTCTCGTTCAGCCACACCGCCTGCTCCGCGGATGACCTGATCGGCACGGTCTGCGCACTCCGGCCCGGCTCCCCGAGTACGTCGATCGCGTACACCGGATGGGTCGAGGCCAGCTCCGGGATGTTCTGCTCCCACATCACCGTCGTCCCGGCCCGCCCGTGCAGCAACACGATCGGCTCCCCGTCGTCAGCGCCGTACCGATAGACCCGCACCCGGCCGTACGTCGTACTGACGTCGAGAGACTCGCGCAGTCCGGGAATCCCCATGACCGTCACGTCGTACAGGCGCAGGTAGGTCTCCTGAGCCTCGGCACTCACGAAATGCCCGACACCAGTCACATCCGCGAACCTACCGTCCCAGCGGACGGCGGCGGGGAATCACCTGCCGATGGCTGATGCGCCAGCCGGCCGGGGTGCGGACGACGACGTCCTTGTACGTGAGGCTGGCGCAGCTGCCGTCGGCCATGATCCCGATGGCCTTCGAGAGGCCCTCCACTTCATCCGGGCCCACGTCGGTCAGTACGACGTTGGTGACATGGTGGCCGACCGGGTTGCCGTCGCCGAGAGCGAGTCCGGCCTCCCAGAGTGCCGCGGTCCCGACGATCACGCCGCCGCCGAGGTCCGAGACGTCGTACCTGACGTCCGGGGTGAACAGCCGATCCGGCGGCTCACCCGCGTCGACCAGGTGGCCATGCATCGAGATCAGGTCGGTGATCGCGATCCGGTCGTCGAGATCCATGCGGTGCTCCTAACTGGGGAGGTCCCCGGTTCGATCCGTCGGCTAGTCTAACCAGGGATGTCCCCACTTAAGCCACTGCGTGCCGATGCCCAGCGGAACCGCGACCAGCTCGTCGCGGTCGCGCAGGCCGTCTTCGTCGAGCTCGGCACCCAGGCACCGCTCGACGAGATCGCTCGGCGGGCCCGGATCGGCAACGCCACGCTGTACCGCCACTTCCCGACCCGCGACGATCTGATCGTCGCCGTGTACGCCGGGGAGGTCGCCGAGCTGTGTGCGGTCGACGACGGCGTCGACCTGTTCGACTGGCTGGAGCGGTTCGTCCGGCACGTGGCCGAGAAGGGGGATCTGGCGCGCAGCCTGGAGCCGTCGGCGCGACGGTCGGAGCTCCACGAGGAGTGGCACGCGGCCATGGTCGAGACGGTTGGGCGACTGGTCGGGCAAGCCCAGCGAGAGGGTCGACTGCGGGCCGATGTGGACCCGGTCGACCTGCTGGTCATGGCGGCCGGAATGGCCACCGCGGAGCCTGCTCGAGTGAAACGTATGCTACAAATGTTGAGGCGCGGGGCGGGTGCTTCCTCACCTGACCAGTAGAGCTCCTGGTCGGGTCTGTGGTCAGGTTCGTTTCAGGTGGTCGGTCGTGGCACCATGCTCGTATCACCAGCGAGCGCGCCGCCCACCCGCACGGCGTACCCGCACGATCCACACCACCAGATCGAGGAGCCCGCAGTATGGATGCCGTCACCGTCGTTCCGACGCCCGCCAACGAGACAGTGAAGGGGTATGCCCCCGGATCGGCCGAGCGCTCGAGCCTGGAGGCGAAGCTCAAGGAGTTCACCTCGGCGGGGGCGATCGACCTGACCTGCACCATCGGCGGTGAGCAGCGGCTCGGTGGCGGCGCGTCGATCCAGGTGGTCCAGCCGCACAGGCACGCGCATGTGCTCGGCACTCTCGGCAACGCGACCGAGGCCGATGGCCGATCGGCCGTGGTGGCGGCGCTCGCGGCTGCCCCGTCGTGGCGGTCGCTGTCCTTCGACGACCGCGCCGCGATCTTCCTGAAGGCGGCCGACCTGCTGTCCGGCCCCTGGCGCGACACACTGAACGCGGCCACCATGCTCGGCCAGTCGAAGACGGTGCAGCAGGCCGAGATCGACGCCGCCTGTGAGCTGATCGACTTCCTCCGCTTCAACGTCGCGTTCGCGCGGCAGATCGTCAGCGACCAGCCGATCTCGTCGCCGGGGGTGTGGAACCGGGTCGACTACCGGCCGCTGGAGGGCTTCGTCTACGCGATCACGCCGTTCAACTTCACCGCGATCGCCGGCAATCTGCCGACCGCGCCCGCGCTGATGGGCAACACCGTCGTCTGGAAGCCGTCGCCGACGCAGCAGTTCGCGGCGCACTGGACGATGCGGCTGCTGGAGGCCGCGGGGCTGCCGGCCGGGGTGATCAACCTGGTCACCGGTGACGGCCTCGAGGTGAGCAAGGCCGCGCTGACCCACCCGGATCTGGCCGGCATCCACTTCACCGGCTCGACCAAGACGTTCCAGTCGCTGTGGGGCACGGTCGGCGCGAACATCGCGACGTACAAGACCTATCCGCGGCTGGTCGGCGAGACCGGTGGCAAGGACTTCATCCTGGCGCACCCGTCGGCGGACCCGGCGGTGCTGAAGACGGCGATGGTGCGCGGCGCGTTCGAGTACCAGGGCCAGAAGTGCTCCGCCGCCAGTCGCGCGTACGTCGCCCGCTCGGTGTGGGACCGGATCCGCGACGACCTCGTCGCCGAGACCGAGTCGCTGACCATGGGTGACGT
Source organism: Kribbella sp. NPDC049227 (assembly GCF_043197265.1). Taxonomy (NCBI): domain Bacteria; kingdom Bacillati; phylum Actinomycetota; class Actinomycetes; order Propionibacteriales; family Kribbellaceae; genus Kribbella; species Kribbella sp. NPDC049227. Next base: position 85,570 of record NZ_JBICST010000005.1, read on the forward strand.
CACCGACCTCTCGAACTTCATCGGCGCGGTGATCGACGACCGGGCCTTCGCCAAGCACAAGACTGCGCTGGACCGGGCCGCGGCGACCGATGCGATCGAGGTCGTTGCCGGTGGCACCTATGACGACAGCGAGGGGTACTTCGTCCGGCCGACACTGCTGGTGTCGGACGACCCGACCGACGAGATCTTCACCACCGAGTACTTCGGCCCGATCCTCGGCGTGCACGTGTACGACGACGCCGACTACGACAGCGTGATGCGGGGGATGGAGCACTCCGCGCCGTACGGGCTGACCGGTGCCGTGATCGCGCAGGATCGGCACGCGGTCGCCGAGGCTGCCGAGTACCTGCGGTTCGCGGCCGGCAACTTCTACGTGAACGACAAGCCGACCGGTGCGGTGGTCGGGCAGCAGCCGTTCGGTGGTGCGCGCGCGTCCGGGACGAACGACAAGGCCGGCTCGATGTGGAACCTGATCCGCTGGGCCAGCCCGCGGTCGATGAAGGAGACCTTCGCCCCGCCCACGGACTACAGGTACCCCCACCAAGGCTGAGGGAAGGAAAGCAAAAAACAGTAGTGGTGGGGCCGCACCAAGGCTGAGGGAAGAAAAGCAAAGACGGTAGTGGTGGGGCCGCGCCAAGGCTGAGGGAAGAAAGCACAGGCCTGCCGGCTACTGGGATGTGTGGCGGGGTTAGGTGATCAGGCCTCGGCGGACGGTGATGTAGAAGGTGGTCAGGTCGTCGATCAGGGTCTCGATCTGGCGCTGGTTGCTGAGGTTCGCGTCCAGCATCCAGTCCGAGATCAGGTCGAACAGGCCGCCGACGAGGCCGATCGCAACGCTGTGACGAACCGCCCGCTGGTCGGAGGCATCCCGGCCGGTGGGCGGTCCGTCGTAGCGGTCCCAGAGCTGCTCGAGGAAGCCGGCCGCCCAGCGCCGGTTCGCCCGCCGCTGCCGCTCGACCAGCTCGGAGATCCCGGACGCCATCCCGAAGGTGACCTTGGTGACGCGCGGGTCGTCGACGAGCTCGTGCACGAAGGTGGCGAGCAGCCGCGGCGCCTCCTGCCGCTCGTTGCCGGCTGCCTGTGCGGCGACGCCGACCATCCGCTCCTCGAGCCGTTCCGAGGTCCGCCGCAGTAAGGCGACGTAGCACTCCTCCCGGCTGGAGAACAGCTCGTAGAAGCTCTTCGTCCCGATGTACGCCGTACTGCAGATCTGCTCGATGGATGTGCCGAGATAGCCGTTGGCGGCGAACAGATTGAGCGCCGCATCCAGCAGCTGCTCACGTCGTTCGGCCCGCCGTTGCTCGGCGTCCAGTCCCCGTATGGTGCGACTCATGCGCTGGACGTTACCCCTCGTACTGGATTCGTAACCGAGGGAACATGTTCCGAACACGAGGACTTGTTTGCAACCAAGGACCGTGCTCTACTGCCCGTGATCCAGCAACTACGGAACGATACAACCACGGGGAAAGCACCATGCCAAATCGTCTGCGTCGCGCCGCCGCCGTCCTGATCGCCGCCGTCCTGCTCACCGCGTCCGCCACCGCCGCCACGACCGCGAACGCCGCGCCCTCATCCGGTGTCGACAACTGGTCCTGCAAGCCGTCCGCCGCTCATCCGAACCCCCTCGTCCTCCTGCATGGCCTCGGTGGCAACGGCCCCGGCAACTACTCGTTCCTCGGTCCGTTCCTGGCCGCGAAGGGGTACTGCGCGTTCACGCTCACCTATGGTCAGGCCACGCCCGCGATCCCGGTCGGTGGCACGGTCTCGATCGCGCAGTCGTCGGCCGAGATCCAGGCCTTCGTGCAGCAGGTCCGCCAGGCGACAGGCGCTGCGAAGGTCGACATCGTCGGGCATTCCGAGGGCGGCTTCCAGAGCATCTACGGCCCCAAGGTCCGCGGGTACGCCGGGCAGGTGGGCAAGGTGGTCGCGCTGGCTCCGCCGACACACGGTACGACGTTCGGCGGTCTGGTCAGCGTGGGCGACTACCTGGGCCTCAGGCCGCTCGTCGACCAGGTGCTGCAGCAGTTCGGCTGCCCGGCCTGCGACGAACTGATCGTCGGCGGTACGGCGGTCGCGAAGCTCACCGCGGGCCCGATCGCCCAGCCCGGTGTGAAGTACACGGTGATCGCGTCGCGGTTCGACGCGCTGGTGACCCCGCACGAGACGTCGTTCATCCGCGAGCCCGGAGTGACGAACAAGTTCGTCCAGGACACCTGCCCGCTCGACCCGGTCGGGCATGTCGGTCTGGCCTTCGACCCGACGGTGGCGCAACTGGTCGCGAACGCGCTGGATCCCGCCCACGCGTCCCGAGTGGTCTGCGCGTTCGGCCCGCCGCTGTAGGCAAGGGTCAGGCGCTGCGGTGATACTCCTGCAACGGTGGATCGACGAGCAGCGCGGATCCGCACTTCACGCAGATCCACTCGTCGGGCTCCTCGACCAGGTGATCGGGTGCCTCGATCCGCTCGAACGGCATCACCGTGGCGCAGAAGACGCAGAACTGCGAGTCCTCGCCCGGCTCCGTGCGCTGACCCTTCTGACGAAAGACTGGCTTCCGCATGACTGGCTCACCTCCGAAGAGCACCCCGCGCTCCTCAGACTGCCACCGCGCATGACCCACCCCGGGTAGCGACACACACCCGAGCGAGTCCGGGGACAGGAACCGGGGGCTGCGGACAGGTTCTGTGCTGTCCCCAGCCCCCGGAAGTCCCGCGGTCTGGCGGTTAGTTGGTGCCGTTGTGCCACTCGCGACCGAGTTCGTGCTCCTTCTGCAGACCGGCCTTGATCGCGTCCACCACGAACGGCTCCATCTTCTTGCCGATCAGCGGAACGGCGACCTTCACGTCCAGGTCGATCGCCTGCACGGCCTGACCACCGGCGCCGGTGATGCTCGCGGTGCCCTTCAGCGTGACCGGGGTGTTGACGATCTCGCCGGAGACGTCGGCGTCGCGGGACCCGTCCGGCTTGGCCGCGTGCCAGGTCTCGGTCTGGACCAGGGTCAGCGTCTCACCGACGAACTTCTTGGCGAAGTCCGGGACGCCGTCCGACGGCATCTCCCGGCGGACCTTGACGACCGTGTCGCTCCCGGACTTGGTCACCTCGACGTTGTACGACAGCGCCTTGGTCTTCTCGCAGGCCTGCTCGCGGAAGGTGGCGTCCGTGACGATCGCGAACACTTCCTCGGGGGTGGCGTCGTACGACGCCGACAGCTTGAGCTCCATGCCGCACATCATGGCACCACCCATCGGTCACGGAACCCCTCCGCCACCGCGGTCACCGAGGATCGTTACGCTCGCCCGATGGACAGCGGTTATCTACCTGTACCCGGCGGGGACCTCTATTTCGAACGCACCGGCCACGGATCGCCGATCGTCTTCGTGCACGCGGGAATCGCGGACCTGACCATGTGGGAACAGCAGGTCGCCGAGTTCGCGAAGGACCATACCGTGGTCTGTTTCGACAGCCGGGGTTTCGGGCGATCGAGGACCGAGGCGGTCGAGTTCTCCCCGGTCGACGACCTGCGCGCTGTGCTCGACCACCTGGAGATCGGGCAGGCGGTCGTTGTCGGCTGCTCGCGCGGCGGTCAGCACAGCCTCGACTTCACGGTGGAGGAGCCGGATCGAGTCGCCGGCCTGGTCTGGGTGTGCGGCGGTGTCAGCGGCTCGTCGCACGAAGCGCCGCCGGCGCAGACCGCGGTCTTCGACCGCATCGAGGCGCTGTGGAAGGCGAAGGACTGGGACGCCCTGGTCGACCTGGAGACTCACGTCTGGACTGACGGCCCGTTGCAGCCCGAAGGGCGCGCGCCGCAGCCGGTCCGCGAACACGTCCGACGGATGATCCATGCCATCGAGACGAGGAGCGAAGAAGAGCCACAGGTCCTGCCGCTGTCTCGTCCCGCCGCCGATAGGCTCCAGGACATCGCCTGCCCGGTACTCGTCGTCATCGGTGCGCTCGACACCACCGGTACGCAAGCTTCCGCCGACTTGCTCACGGCCGGAGTCGCCGATGTCGAGCGCGTGGACTTCCCCGACTCCGCGCACGTTCCCAACATGGAGCACCCCGAGCGGTTCAACACCGCCCTTCGCGACTTCCTCGCTCGCCACAGCCTCTGAGCGAGGCAAGTCGCTAGCGCGGCGTCAGGGTGAGGGTGACCGTATGGTTCTGAGCCGCGTTCCGGAAGGGTGGCCGGCCCTGGTCACCGGACTGCATGGCGAACACGGTCAACGGGAGCCCGGATGCCGCACTGAGCTCCTGTGTGGCGGTGCGCGCGCGAAGGAGCGCCGTACGCGATCCGCCCGAGGTGCTGCTCCCGGGCACGACGACCGAGTAGCCGGTCACCGTGATCGCGGCATCGAGACCCGGCAGTCGCTTGCCCAGGGCAACCAGTGCGTCCTGCCGGTCCGGGCCGAACTCGGTGCCGGCGGAGAACAGACCTTCGGCGAAGAGCAGGACGACGGAGTACCCGGTCCAGTCGAGGTCCCGGCCGGCCCGCAGCCGTCCGGCCACGGTCGGGGTGGTGGTCGTGACGCTCGGCTCGTAGCTGAGCTGGACCGCGAACCCGCCCGCCGCGGGTGCGGCAGACGCCGGTGCCGGGTGCCGGACCGTGCTGGCGAACACGGCCGCGCCGCGCGCGACCACTGTCGACGGATCGAGCCGGGTGTCCAGCTCGATGCCGAGGCCCCGGGCCGGATCCGAGAGGAGCTCCCGCAGGCCACCTTTCCACCTCGGGAAGCCGGTCCGGACCGGAATCAGGACCGTCTGGACCCGCCTTGGACCCCCGGTGGACGCACCCTGGACCGAACCTGCACCCGGGCGAGCGGATTTCGTTGCCCGGGACAACCCGAGGGGCGTCAGGACAGCAGCAGGGACGCGAGGATGCCGAGGGTGAGGGGCAGCGTGACGGCGATGGCCAGCCGGCGGCCGCGACGGTTGCGCCGGCGGATCGTGGTGCGGTCGATCGTCGTCGCGCAGGGCTCGAAGCCCAGCGAGTCGGCCGGTGCGAAGAGACCGCCGAGCCGATCGAGCATCGACTGAGCCGCCGCCTGCCGGCCGGCCTCGTGGACGACGCGACGCCGGAGGAACTCCCGTGGGTCGCCGCTCGGGAGGTGCAGCCCGGGCGGCAGGGCGCGCTGCACGACAGCGTGGGCGGCGGCGATCCGCCGTGACCTGCTGATCGAAGGCGGGAGGATCAGATAGGCCAGGTGGACCAGGGACGCGTAGTCCCCGAGCAGCAGCGCCTCGATCTGCGGTTCTTCCCGGGTCGGTCCCTGGATCGGTCCGGGGATCAGCGGCGTCTCGACCGTGGCGGACATGCAACTCCTCGTTTCGGCGTACCCCACCTCCAACGAGCGAATGGCTGACCGGTCACGGACCCTGTCGGCTACCCTCGGGCGCATGAGCAGTTCTGACGGGGTGGCGGGGCGGTGGGACGGCGTTGACGTGCATTTCGGCGAGGCGGGCGGACGGCTCACGTACGGGAGCTATCTGCGGCTGGCCGAGCTGCTCGACCAGCAGCGGCTCGAGTCGGATCCACCGGCGCACGACGAGTTGCTGTTCATCACGATCCACCAGGTCTACGAGCTGTGGTTCAAGCAGGTCCTGCACGAGCTGACCGCCTCCCGGGACGCGATGCTGTCCGGCGAACTGTGGCTGGCCGAGCACCTGCTCCGCCGCGTGCACACGATCGAGCGCACGCTCACCCAGCAGGTCGACATCCTGGAGACGATGACCCCGCAGGACTTCGGTGAGTTCCGGCACCGGTTGTCGCCGGCCAGCGGGTTCCAGTCGGTGCAGTTCCGCGAGATCGAGTTCCTGTCCGGGGCGAAGGATCCGTCCTTCGTCCGCCGGTTCCGCGGCCTGACCGAGGCGGAGAAGGAGCGCCTCGGCCGGCGGCTGGAGGAGCCGACCCTGTGGGACGCGTTCCTCGTCGTCCTCGAGAAGGCCGGCTTCGGCACCGACACCGAGGACTCCGTCCGGGACGCGCTGCGCAAGGTCGCCGGTGACCGCAGCCACTACGCCGCGGTCTGGGAGCTTGCCGAGGTCCTGCTCCAGCACGACGAGCTGGCGGCCGCCTGGCGTGCCCGGCACGTGGTCATGGTCGAGCGCATGATCGGCACCAAACCAGGCACCGGCGGCTCCTCCGGCGCCGGGTACCTGCGCAGCCGGTTGGATCTTCGTTACTATCCGTTGCTTTGGGATCTGCGTACGACCCTCTAGTCTCACCGCGCACAGAGCCGATGAACGGCCCGATGAAGGGATGGCGCGGTGAAGCTCTACTCCGACGTGGGGACGCAGCGGTTCCGGCAGGTGCTGGGCGATCTGCTGCTGGTGGGCTGGATCTGGTTGTGGGTCGAGGCCGGTCTGCTGGTGTTCCGGATCACGAACGCTCTCGGGGCGCCCGGACGGAAGGCGGCCGAGGCGGGCGACGGGCTCGCGGGGGACCTGCGCCGGTTGTCGGAGCCGATGGGCAAAGTACCGGTGGTCGGCGACCAGTTGCGGTCGCCGGTGGACGGTGCCGCGGCGGCCGCGGGCAAGTTGGCCGAGGCCGGCCGGGACCAGGCGCACGCCGTGGAGCAGTTGGCGTACGTCCTGGCCGGCGTGACGATCGGGATGCCGGTGCTGCTGGCGCTGCTGATCTGGCTGCCGCCGCGGATCCGGTTCTCCCGGCGGGCGACCGCGGCGCAGAAGTTCATCGACAGCGATGCGGACCTGCAGTTGTTCGCGCTGCGGGCGATGGCCAACCAGCCGATGCACAAGCTCGCGAAGATCTCCGACGATCCGGTCGCGGCGTGGCGCGACGGCGACACCACGGTGATCACCCGACTCGCCACCCTCGAACTCCGCAGCACCGGGCTCCGAGCGCCGGCACAGCTCCAGGTGGAGTGACGAAGCTACGCTCAACGCATGGCGCGGGTGTTGCTGGTCGAGGACGATGACGCGATCCGGACGTCGCTGGGCAAGTCCCTGACGGCGGCCGGTCATGTCGTCACGGCCGTTGCCGCCGGCGCCGACGGCGTCGCCGCGGTCGCCCGCGATCGGCCCGACGTACTGCTGCTGGATCTTGGTCTGCCGGACCTGGACGGCCGGGACGTGCTGGCCATGGTTCGGGCGGTGAGCGACGTACCGGTGATCGTGGCCACGGCCCGGGACGACGACGCGAGCGTGGTCAGGCTGCTCGACGCGGGTGCGGACGACTACGTGATCAAGCCGTTCAGTTCGGCGCAGATCGACGCGCGGATCCGGGCAGTACTGCGGCGCCTCGGCCAGGGCGAGCAAGGCGAGTCGACGGTCGAGCTGGGCGCGTTGCGGATCGATCCGCGCAGCCGCGAGGTCACGGTGGACGGTTCGCCGGTCGACCTGACGCGCAAGGAGTTCGACCTGTTGCTGGCGCTGTCCCGCAGACCAGGTGCCGTGGTGAGCAAGCGCGAACTCCTGGCCGAGGTCTGGGGTCTGCCATGGGGCGGCGGCGACCGGACGGTCGATGTTCACCTGTCCTGGTTGCGGCGCAAGCTCGGTGAGACGGCCGCGCAGCCGCGGTTCCTGCACAGCGTCCGCGGCGTCGGGATCAAGCTGGCGTCGGGGAATTGACCATGCGCCGCCGGATCCTGTTCCTCTCGGTCGGCATGACCACACTGGTCGTGCTGGCGTTCGCCGTACCGCTGGTGTTGCTCATGCGGAGCACGACGGCCAACGAGTCGAAGGAACGGGCGCGGTACCGGGCCGAGGCGGTCGCGTACTACGTCGGCGACAGGGACAACAGCGCCGACGACATCACGGCGTACATCCAAGGACTCAGCAAGGACGAGCCGGGCACGATCTCGGTCCGCCTTCCCGACGGTACGACGCTGGGCGACCCGCCGCCGGGTGGGGTGTCGGCCCCGAAGCCGCTGCCCGCCGACTACGGCGACGACGACCGGAAGGGTCCGCCGCAGCTCGGTGACGTGGACTATCGCCCGATCGACGGCGGGATGGCGGTCGAGGTCGCCGTCGGTACCCCGCAAGGCCCGGCCTCGGTCTGCCTGTTCCTGACCGTCGACGAGTTGTACGACGGTCTCACCCCGCGCCTGCTGATCCTGATCGGCGGCAGCCTGGCCGTACTCCTGCTCAGCATCGTCGGCGCCGAACTCGTCTCCCGCCGGCTCGCCCGTCCACTCGAGGAGACGGCCAGTACGGCGGAACGCCTGGCGAAGGGCGACATCGACGCCCGCGCTCCGACCACGGGCCCAGCCGAGGTCGCCAAGGTAGGTGCCGCGCTCAATGGCCTGGCCGACCGCATCGACGAGGTGATCGCGGTCGAACGCGAGGCCGTCGCCGACCTGTCCCACCGGCTGCGTACGCCGTTGACCGCGCTCCGGCTCCATGTCGAGGCCCTGCCGGACCGCGAGCGTGCCGAGGAACTGAACACCCAGGTGACCAGCCTGGAACGGACGCTGACGGCCGTGATCAGCGCCGCCCGGCGTCCGCAACGCGAAGGCCGGGTCCCGCACTGCGACGCGGTCGAGGTGACCCGCAACCGGGCCGCGTTCTGGGAACCACTGTTCGAGGACCAGGGCCGGGAACTCGCACTCGACCTTCCGGAGCCACCCGCGATGGTGCGCTCATCGGCCGAGGACCTCGGCGCCGCGCTCGACGCGTTGGTGGAGAACGTCGTCGCCCACACCCCGGACGGTACGCCGGCCAGGATCACGCTGACCCGGGAGCAGACCGTCGTACGGATCGCCGTCGCGGACAAAGGATCGGGCATCCCGCTCGGAGCCGGTGAGCGTGGCCGCAGCGACCGGGGTTCCACCGGGCTCGGGCTCGACATCGCCCGGCGGTACGCCGAAGCCACCGGCGGCCACCTCACCATTCACGCCAACGAGGTCGTCCTGACCCTCGCCGTCCCGTGATCAGAGCGGGTAGACGCGCGCCCAGTCGACGTCGAAGTACGCCTTCTGCATCGTGCAGCCGCAGAAGTTGTCGAGCTGGATCGTCTGGTGCATCGGGCCGGGCGCCTGGACGTCGGGGTCGGTGTCGTGGAACCACACCTGCCCGTCGATGTACCCGGTGAGCCCGTCCGGAGCCCATTCGAAGCCGTAGTTGTGCCACTGGGCGAGGTCCAGTGATCCCGAGTGGTACTCGTCCTGGACCACCTCGGAGTCCGTCGGGTGATGCAGGAAAGCGGTCGCGGAGGTGTCGCCGACGTTGACCTCGAAGTAGTCGTACTCGCCACCCTGCGGCCACTCGTCGGAGCCGGGCCAGGTGATCAGCACCGGGTGGTACGCATGCCCACTGTTGCCATCGGCAATCACCCGTGCCCGCACCTCCCAGCGCCCGTACTTCTGGCCGAGGTTGGACGCGAGACCGGCCGTGTCGCCGTTGGCGTAGCCGGTCTGGCGGAGGTACCCGTCCTGCACCGTGTTCGTGTAGCCGCAGCGTTGCCCGCGTGTCCGGCCAGCATCCGTCGACGCCGCCGTAGATGCGCGACGGCTGGTGCCAGGTGGCTCAGGCGGAAGGTCTTCATGGCTGGTTCCATCTCTGTGTCGGGGCGGTTGCCGAACTCAGCTTCCGGGCCCGAGCGAGGGATGGTGAGCCGCTGACACCTTCAGGACAACAAGAAGCGGGGTGGCTCGCCCTTCAGGGCGTTGTTGGAGCTGAGCCAGGCGGCGGTCTCCGCCGGGCGCCGGCGCGCGATCTCGGACAGCAGCAGGTCACGGGCCCGGGCGGCGGTCTCGGTGTAGTCGGACCGGCTTTCGCGGAGCACTTCGGCATCGGTCGCGACCCAGACGGCGTACAACTCGGCGTCCGACCACTCGGCCAGGTCGGCGTCGATGATCTGCTGCTCCGAGGGCGTCGTGGTCCGCCGGCGCGAACTGACCAGGCCGATCGCCAGGATCCCGGCCGCGATCGCGACGGACCCGAACACGATGAGCGCGACCGCGAGCGACGCCTCGACCAGGGCCAGCGCGATTCCGGCCACCGCGACCACACCGATCGCGACCGACCAGGTCACCATCGGTGCGGGTCTGGGCGCGGACGGACGCTCAGCCACGACGTTCTCTCCTCCTCGGGCACCGCTCACGGTCCTGTGTATCCCGCTCACGGGGCGTAGCGGGGGTTCGGAGGACGAACGACACACGATCTCAAAGTTTCCTCAGCATGCTCGTCAAACCCGGGCCCGCTCACTGCGACCGCAACGCCTCGTAGTCCTTGGCGGTGAGCGGCTTCGTCGTCAGCGCGCCGTCCGCCAGCAGCGCCTCCACCGGTACCCCGTTGTGCGAGAACGTCACCTCGTCGACGGCCGGCAACGCGGTCACGGACAAGACGATCTGCCCGACGGCCAGGACGTTCTCGGTCGCGGACCGGCCGCCGGTCTCCCCGGACAGTTCGAGTACGACGCTCTTCGCCTGGACGTGGATCACGCTCAGCGTCAGTCCCGGCTGCAGGGCGGACGTGAGGCCCGCGGCCTGCTCGGTCGCGGTCGGTCCGTCCTGCAGACCCCGGAGTACGGCGTTCATCAACTCGGTCGCCGTCGTGCTCGGCGCCTCCCGGTTCAGTGCGACCAGCCGGTCCCGGCGGACGAAGTTCACCTGAACCGTCGCCTGTCCGGACGTCGCCGGGGTCGGCCCTGTCGTCGGCCTGCTGGGGCTGCGCAGCCGGGACGGGAGCGACCCGGGGTCGATCGGCGCCGGATCCTCCTGGACCGGAACCCCACAGCCGACCAGCAGCAGCGCCGCCACGACGGCCACGGCGAGCCCCTTCACGGCCGCACCTCCGGCAGCCGTACGACGAACCGCGCGCCGCTGGTCGGAGACGCCGTACACCAGACCGCACCACCGTGGATCGCAGCGGTCTCCGCAACGAGTGCCAGGCCGAGACCTGTCCCCGACGAGGATCCGCGCTTGGTCGCACCGGTGGCGAATCGCTCGAACACGCGCTCCCGATCTTGCGGTGGGATGCCCGGGCCGGCGTCGTCGACCAGCACCAGGACGACCTCGTCGACCCGGGCCACCTCGACGGCGGTCAGCCCACCACCATGCGTCTCGGCGTTCTCGAACAGGTTGCGGAACAGCCGGCCTAGGCGAGGTTTGTCGGCCTTCACGACGATGTCCGTCCCGCCGCGCAGCAGCGCGGGTTCGCGGCCGACCTCGCCGAGGACCTGACGTAGCAGTTCGCCCAGATCGACGGTCGTGCTGGGCCGCTGGTCGAGACCGCCGTCGGACCGGGCCAGCTCGAGCAGGTCGTCGAGCAGCCGCCGGAACCGTTGCAGGTCGGCGGTGACGAGGTCGAGGGCGCGCTGCGATCGCTCCGGCAACTCGTCGCGTCGGGCGTTCAGCAGATCGACGCTGCCGACGAGTGTGGTCAAGGGGGAGCGGAGTTCATGGCTGACGTCGGCGGCCAGCCGGGCGTCGCGGTTGATCCGCTGCTGCAACGTGTCGACCATGCTGTTGAAGGACCCGACGATCGTGGCGAGCTCCGGGTCCTCCGTTGCGGGCAGCCGGGTGTCGAGCTCGCCGCCGGCGATCGACGCGGCGGTGACGGCGACCCGGTTCAGCGGGGTGACGACGGATCGGCTCGCCCAGAGCCCCAGGCCGGCACCAGCGGCGGTCGCCAGCGCCGCGCCACCCATCAGGATCCCGCTGAGCAGCCGCAGGTTCCCGTCGAGCTCACTGAGTGGAGCGATCTCGTAGAACTGCCCGTTGACCGACGGCAGCGGCACCCCGACCACCATGTACGCCTCGTCGTCCGACCGGAACCGCTGACTGGCCGGACGGCCGTTCGCGATCTCGTCCAGCACCCCACCCGGTACGGCGTCGCGTCCCTCGTCGAGCGCGGACGCGTACCACTGGTCCCGCCACCGCAGGATGATCGAGTGACCCGCCGGGGTCCCGGCCGCGGTCAGGACCGCGGAGACATCGGCGCCGGCACTCGACAGCCGGCGCTGGACGTACGCCGCATCCGCGAACGTCTGGTGCTGGACGACGTTCTCCCGCTGGGCGAGCAGGTAGCCGCGGGCGAGGAGATAGGTGCTGATGGCAAACACAGCGGAGACGAGCAGCGCCACCACGGCGAAGGCGAGCACCATCCGGTGCCGCAGCCCCAGGGCGTGCACGCCGAATCTCATCGCGGATCCAGCCGGTAGCCCATTCCCCGGACCGTGGTCACGAGTTGAGGTCGTCCGGGGTCACGCTCGACCTTCGTGCGCAGTCGTCTGATGTGGACGTCGACGATGCGTTCGTCGCCGTAGTACCCGTGTTCCCAGACCGAGGCCAGCAGCGCCGACCGGCTGAGCACCCGGCCGGGTGGTGAGGCGAGCTCGACCAGCAGCCGGTACTCGGTGACGGTCAGCGGGACGTCCTGGCCGTCCAGCCGGACCGCGCCGCGCGACGTGGACAGCATCAGCCGCCGGCCCGGATCGGAGTCGAGCACGATGTCGGGCTCGGCCGCCTCCGCGCTGGTCCGCAGCCGCCGGCGCAGAGCCCGCAGCCGCGCGGTGATCTCCTTCACCTGGAACGGCTTGGTGACGTAGTCGTCCGCACCGGCCTCCAGGCCGGCCACGATGTCGTGGGTGTCGGAGCGCGCGCTGACGATCACGATCGGGATGTCGCTGATCCGGCGGATCTCCCGGATGCACGTGTAGCCGTCGATCTCGCCGAGCATCAGGTCGACCATCATCAGGTCCGGCATCGCGGCCCGTGCCTGTTCCAGCGCCGTCGGCGTATCCGCTGCCTCGGCGACCTGGTAGCCCTCGTCCTCGAGGGCGAGCCGCAGTACGGCCCGAATGCGATCGTCGTCCTCCACGATCAACACCTGCATCGGCACCGGCACATCCTCGCAACTCCGAACGCCGTTGTGACGGGCTGGGCGCCGCATGTCATCCGATCGTAAAGAAGGACCACCACCGATCTCAAAGTCCGGGGCGCAGGGTTGTACCAGTGCCACAACTGCATCGGAGGACTCGTCGATGACCGAGACGACCCACGGTCCACTTCCCCAGAAGGCCATCGTCACGTTGTCCGACACCGACCTGAACGGCGGCCTGACCGCACTGCGCTGGCGACTGCGCGGGCTCGTTGCCGACGGCGTGTGTCTGGTGGTCGTCGACGTGTCCGACCTGGGCCAGATCTCGTCGACCCTGCTGGCCGAACTGCTCGACACGCACCGCACCTGCCGCCGTCGTGGCGGTGGGGTGGTCATCCGGCACGCCAGCCGGAAGATGACCGACGTACTGCGCCGTACCGGCCTCGACAAGGTCTTCGAGGTCGAGGCTGCGTGACGGCGAACCGATGCAGACTCCCCACGTCATCCGCCCACTGTGAGGACCGCCGACCGCTCATGAGCCACTTCGACCGCGACCCGTGGGTACCGGGGTATGTCGATGTGACCATCGTCGAGTTCGCCGCTCACACCGCCTACCTCGATCCGCGCAGCGGCACCGGGTACCTGGTCACCCCGCGTCCGGAGACCGATGTCGCTGCGCCCGAGGACCCACTCGTGCAGGCTGTCTGGTCGGACAGCCTCCACGACCCGGGTCGTGTGGGCGGACTCTCGCTCAACTCCGCGGACCGGCAGGAGGCCTTCGACTACCTGCGCGACGAGGGCTGGCTGCCGTTGCTCGACGACCAGGGCGGCATCGAGCCGGCCGGCTGGACCGCCGACGGCCGCCAGGCGCTCTGTCTGTACGGAACGCCGACGTCGGGCCGGCCCTGCCTGGAGACGCTCAGCCGAGCGCTGATGGCCCTGGATATCGCCGCCGGCCTCGGCACCCGGTCCCGGCACTGCTGAAATTGTTGCCAGCAGCAACCGGGGTTCAGTAGAGGACGGGATTCAACGGGCCGTCGGCGACGGTGCCCGGTGCGCGGCTGTCGAGGAACGCTGCGAGATCGCCCTGCTGGAAGGGATTCGCCGGAGGTGCGATCTCGATGGCCGCGTCCATGTAGATCACGGTCATCACCCGGCGTGGCGTCGTACTGGAATTGCCCGGCGCGCGGTGGATCGTCCAGCCGGAGTGGAAGCTGACGTCCCCGATCGCGTACGGCGAATCGTCGACGCGGAACCCGGACTCGGTCACGAAGGTGTCCAGCTTGGCCTCGGACTCGTCGCTGATCTCGAGCTCACGGCCGTACCCCGACCGGTGGCTGCCGGCCGCGAACGTCAGCGGACCGAGCTCCGTCGGAGTGTCCTGCAACGGAACCCAGGCGGTGACGGTGCGGTCCGTCGACAGCGGCCAATAGTGCTGGTCGACATGCCACGGCGTGAAGCCTCCACCGGCCTCCTTGTAGAGCGCCTGGTCGTGGTACAGCCGCACGGACGGCACACCGAGAAGCTGAGCGGCGATCCCGGCGAGGCGGCGGGAGAAGACGAACTCGCGGACCGCGTCGCTGTGCCGCCACAGGTTCTCGACCTGGAGGAACGCGCGGCTGTAGGTGTCGCGTTCGGCCAGCGGCAGGTGCTGGGTGTTGATCCGCAGGACCTGCTCGGTGATCTCGGGCTCGTAGTGCGTCACGACGCCGGGGCTCAGTACGCCGCGGAGCTTCACGTAGCCGTCAGCGGCGTACTGGTCGACGGCGCCCGGACTGACGGCGTACGGCTGGTCGAGTTCGGTGGCGGTGGTGGTCATCGGGCCTCCCAATCGGCGATTGGTGACCAGTTTCTGCTCAGCGGCGATCGGGGTGCCACGCGTGCAGCGGCCAAAACCGGTACTCTGCTGACCACTTCGGTCAGGTTGACGGCGGTCGGGCGTCGGCAGAGTACTGTTCTGGCATGCGGCCGACGTACGAGCACATCCCTGCCTCGCCGCATCAGTCGTGGCATCTGGGGTTGCGGGCGGAGCCGCGGTTCGGGTTCGACTGGCACTACCACCCGGAGTACGAACTGACGCTGATCGTCGCCGGATCGGGCCGGCGGTACGTCGGTGACCGGGTCGCCGATTACGGTCCCGGGGATCTGGTCCTGCTGGGCGCGGAGACGCCGCACACCTGGGAGTCGGAGGCGGCCGGGTGGCATGAGGCCGTGACCGTGCAGTTCCTGTACGACGCCTTCGGCACCGGGTTCTTCGATCGGCCCGAGTTCCACGGCGTACGGCGCCTGCTGGCCCGATCCGGCTGTGGTTTGCGCTTCGACGGCGCCGACGGTGTCCCGGAGGCCATGGTTGCCCTGAGCAACACCACCGACGCGGCGAGAGGGACACTCGCCGTCCTCGAGATCCTGGTGTCACTGGCCGGTCAGCCGGCCGAGACCATCGCGACCCGTTCCCTCGTCACCGACATCGACGCCGCAGCCCGAGAGCGGATCGACCGCGTGATCGGTCTGGTACGTCGCGACTATGCCGAACGCCTCGCGATCGGTGAGGCCGCGGCGCTGGTCTCGATGTCACCGGACGCGTTCAGCCGCTTCTTCCGGCGGCACACCGGCCGGACGTTCACCGACTACGTCAACGACGTACGGCTGGCCGAGGCGTCCCGCCGGCTGATCGAGTCGGACACGCCGATCAGCGCGATCGCGACCGGCTGCGGCTATCCCAACCTCTCGCACTTCAACCGCCGCTTCCGCGCGCAGAACGCGATGAGCCCCCGCGACTTCCGCAACCACTTCAGCTCCGCCGCAGGACGCCGAGGCTGAGCACGATCGTGGCGGCGGTGATGGCCACGCCGATCCAGGCCGCGGTGCCGTAGGCGGGCTCGGCGGGGAACTGGGCGGTGGTGTGTGCGGCGAGGACGATGCCGGTCAGCGCGCTGCCGATCGAGAAGCCGATGCTGCGGACGACCTGGTTGACGCTCATCGCGCTGGCGGTCTCGGACTTCGGTGTCACGGTCAGGATCGCGCCCGGCATGGATGCGGAGAACGCGCCGACGCCGAGGCCGAGGACGGTCATCGCGACCACGGGTCCGGCGAGGTGGGAGCGACCCAGCGCGAAGAGCACGAAGGCGACGAGCACCATCGTGGCGCTCGCGGCGAGCCGGGTCCGCGGGCTGAAGCGCAGTCGCGGCAGGAACTTCCCGGCGGCGAAGCCGGCCACCGAGAAGGGGACGAGAACCAGCCCGGCCTCGAAGGTGTTCAGGCCGAAGCCGTAGCCGGTCGAGGCGGGCGTCTGGACATAGCGGGTGATCAGGCCGAGCAGGAGGTACATGCCGATGCCGGCGGTGAACATCACCAGGTTGGCGCCCGCGACAGCGGGATGCCGGAGGAGACGGATGTCGACCAGCGGATGCGCGACGCGGGTCTCGACGACCGCCCACAGCACGAGGAGAAGCAGTGCGACGGCCAGGATCACCGCTGTCAGGGTCGCGTGGTCGCGCCAGAGCCCGGTCTGACTGATGACGACCAGGAGGGCCAGCAGGCCGATGGTCAGGAGAGCCGCTCCAGGAACGTCGACTCGGCGACCTGGCCGCGGCGGCGCCTGCGGAAGTACCAGGGACGCGGCGACGAACGCCAGAGCCGTGACCACCAGCCCGAGGCCGTATGCCGCGCGGATCCCGGCGGCATCGGTCAGCGCTCCGGCCAGTGGATAGCCGACGCCGATGCCGGCGGTCGATGCCACCGACAACAAAGCGATCGTGCTCGCGGCCCGCCGCTCGCTGAGGTGATCGGTGGCGGTGGCCATCATCAAGGCGGTCAGACCGAGCCCGGTCCCTTGCGCCGCACGCCCGATCAGGAGGATGGCGAACGGCAGCGGTACGACGGTCAGCGCGCTGCCGAGGACGACGATGCCCAGAGTGGTCAGGATGACGGTCCGGCGATGCGGTCCGGATCCGAGCCGGCCGAGGACCGGGGTGGCCACAGCACCCGACAGCAGCGGGATCGTCAACGTCCATTGGGATGCCGCCAGCGACACGCCGTACTGGTCGGCGACCGCGGTGATCAGCGGTGCGCCGAGGCTCGCGACCACCGCGACGACCAGGCCAACGAACACCACAGCGGGAACCAGGAACCGGGGCTCATCGTTCATGCTGCCCACTCCACACCCGATGCATTGCCCGCCGATATGAATTCCGTCACCGGCAGCGAGAGACGCACGCCTCATCGACACCGGCAGACCGGGCCTGAGCCGTCCGGCTCAGACCCGGTCTGTGGAACGTCAGGTGGTCAGGCCCACGGGTCGAACGGGATGCCCGCGGGCTTCGAAGCGTTCAGGAGGTTGCGGAAGCGGTCGTCCTTGTCGGTGATCTTGATGGTCGCGGAACCGAAGTCCGCGTTCATCAGGGTGTCCCGCAGGCCGGTGCTGGGCCAGCCGTTCCAGTCGACCAGCGGCGGGTAGCGCCAGTTGTGGTAGTGGTTCTCCGGCGGTTCGTCGTTGCTGTTGGCCAGCCGGAAGAAGTGCGTGCTCGCGCCGTCCTTGTGGTAGACGACCTTCGGGTGCGAGCCGTCGAAGCGCACCTGCGACCTGGCGTAGGTGACCTGGCTGGAGTGCTGCGTGGTGGTCACGTACTCGACCTGGTTGGCCGACTGGTTGATCCAGGAGATCACGTGCTCGAAGTCGTGCCGGTGGCCGCCGAGGCTGCTGCCGGGCACGGCCTGGTCCTTCTCGAAGTAGCTGGCGTAGATGACCGCGCACCACCCGTTGTTGCACTTCGACCGGGCGTACGTCTGGGAGTTGTCGAGGTCCGACTGGTCCCGGCAACTGCCGTTGACCGCGCCGCTCGGGTTGAGGCCGGGGTTGAGCGTGCCGTCGGACCCGATCGCGGGTACGGCGTAGCAGCCGTCGGTGTCGTAGTCGTACGCCGGTGAGAACGACTGCTCCCATCCACCGGCGTTCTGCGGCAGATGCGGTGGCGGAGCGGCGTACGCGGCCACCGCGGTGGTGACCATCAGCGTGGCGGTGCCGAGCACGACACCGAGCAGTCGGCGGGTGCGCGTGCGTCGTCGAGGTGGGGGAGAATCGGGCGTCATTCTCTCTCCTTCAAAGGGGCGGATGATGTTCTGGGGCGCAAACATCGGACCTGAGAATGACAGGACAAAGACGGGCGTGCCTATACGTAACGTGTCTACGGATTCAGGGTTTCGTCCCCGGTTCACCGTGCGGGTAGGGCCCGTTCACCGGCGTTCGGACATGACGACCGGAAGCGCATCCACTTGACGATCTGATGACGGCAGGATCGGGGCGGCGCAGTCTGAGCATGTCCCTCGGATGACGAATGCTGAAGGCACCTTGAGCGCTGCCGGACCGTGTTGTTACGTTCAACTCGCGGTCCGGCCGTTCTCCCCCGTAACGGCCGGCCGCATCTTAGGCCGGCGCCAGCTGATCGTCCGCCAGCTGATTCTGGCCGGCAGCGCGGCCCCCACCAGCATCGTGAGCGCCAGTACGACGTGCAGCCACACGTCAGCCGGACCGATCGGCACCAGATCCGCGACCACCGGGGCCGGGTCCAACTGTCCGTAGGTCAGCAGCACGACCATCAGTAGTCCCGCGCCCGCCAGGAACGCACGGCAATGCCGCGCGGATCCCGCCATCACCAGCGCGGTGACACCGAGAGCCAGCTGCAGGATCGCGCCCACCACGGACACGTGAAAGACCCCGAACAACAGCCCTTCGGTACCGATACTCATCCGCGCGACCCCGAAACATGCCAGCGAAATGAAGGCTCCCGCCACCCACAGCGCGACCCCCTGGGTCGCTGTCGGAATGGAGTGCTGAGCCGATCTGTACTCCATGCGCCCTCCTCACACCTGGCGGCCGTGCGGAATGACAATCCTACGAACCCGCACGCCACTCCGCTCGCCTCTCCGGAGAGTCGTCACGCACTCGCCAACCGGCTCACCACGAAGGTCCCCTGGACATTGCCGTAGGCAACAAGTCCTGAGCGCTACTCCGGGCCGACGGCGCGCCGTTATGATCCGGACGTGTCGACTCCGGTGCTCGCCACCAAGTTGTTTCCGCCGGCCCGGCGGTCGGAACTGGTGGCGCGCCCACGGCTTGCCGGCCGGTTGGACAGCACCCTGGACCGCGGCCACCGACTCACCCTCGTCTCGGCGCCGGCCGGATTCGGCAAGACCACGCTCCTCAGCGACTGGGCCGCGGGCCAGGAGCGGGTGGGGTGGCTGTCGCTCGACGAGGGCGACAACGCACTGCCGCGCTTCTTCGCCCATCTCTGGGCGGCGCTCGCCGGCATCGGTCTGGACCTGGATCCGGCGGCGTTGGACGACGCGCCGATGTTCGCGGTGGTCAATGAACTCGTGCGTGCCGGGCGGCAGGCGCCGGACAGCCACTGGCTGCTCGTGCTGGACGACTACCACGTCATCCACGAGCCCGAGGTGCACGAGGCCATGACCTTCCTCCTCGACCACGCGCCGGATCAGCTGCATCTGCTGGTGACGACGCGCGCGGATCCGCCGTTCCCGCTGTCGCGGCTGCGGAGTCGCGGGCAGCTGACGGAGGTGCGGGCGGCGGATCTGCGCTTCGCACCGGCGGAGGCCAGGGAGTTCCTGAACGAGATGATGGGCCTGCAGCTCACCGAGGCCGACGTACAGGCGCTGGAGGAACGGACCGAGGGCTGGATCGCCGGCCTTCAGCTGGCTGCGCTCTCGCTGCGCGGTATGTCGGACCGCGGGGACGTTGCCGGGTTCATCGGGGCCTTCACGGGCAGCCATCGCTTCGTCATCGACTACCTGGTGGACGAGGTCCTCGCTCGCCAGGACGCGGTGGTCCGGGACTTCCTGCTCCGCACCGCGGTCCTCGACCGACTGACCGGTGAACTGTGTGATGCGGTCACCGGTGGGACGGGCGGTGGACAGGTGCTGGAGGAGCTGGACCGCGGCAACGTGTTCGTGGTCCCGCTGGATGCCGAGCGCTCCTGGTACCGGTACCACCACCTCTTCTGCGATGTCCTGCGCGCTCGCCTGATGGCCGAGCACCCGGAGCAGCTGCCGGCCCTGCATCAGGCTGCGAGCGCCTGGTACGCCGCGCACGACCTGCTCGCGGACGCGGTACACCACGCACTCGCCGCTGGTGACTACGACCGCGCCGCCTACCTGATGGAGGAGGCGTTGCCGGACCTGCGCCGCGCACGGCAGGACAGCCTGATGCTGCGATGGATGCGGTCGCTGCCAGAGTCCGTCGTACGGCGGAGCCCGGTCCTGAGCATCGTGTCCGCTTGGTCGCTGATGACGGCTGGTGACCTGGACGGGATGGAGCACCGGCTCGATGATGCCGACGCGGCGCTGGCGGCCGGCGCACAAGACCAGGCGCTTGCGGCAATGTGGGCTGACAACGAGGACCTGCGGACCGCACCGGCCACCGTGTGGGTCTACCGGGCCGCGCTGGCTCAAGCGCGGCACGACGTACCGGCCACTGTGCAGTGCGCCCGGCGAGCGCTCGAACTGGCGGGCGCCGAGGACCACTTCGTGCGGGGAGCCGCGTCCGGATACCTCGGCCTGGCTGCGTGGGCGGCCGGTGACGTCGAGGAGGCCTTGGCTACGTTCTCGGACGCGGTCCGCAGCCTGCACGCTGCGGGCAACCTGATCGACGAGCTGGACACCACGGTGGTGCTCTGCGACATGTGGATCACTGCAGGCCGTCCCCATCGGGCGCGGCGGCTGTACGAGCAGGCCCTGGCGACCGCGACCGAGGGCGGCGAGCCGTACCCGCGGGCTGTCGCCGACCTGCACGTCGGACTGGCCGAGCTGGACCGTGAGCTGGGTGATCTGGTCAGTGCAGAGGCCCATCTGGAGACGGCGAGGGTGCTCGGCGAGCGCGGCTCGATCACAGAGAACCGGCACCGCTGGTACGTCGTCACCGCCCAGGTGTGCGTCTCGAACGGCGACCACGCCACCGCCAGGGAGCTGCTCGACCACGCGGCAACGCTGTACCGGCTCGGCTTCTACCCGGACCTCAGCCCCCTCGCCGCCATGCGAGCCCGCGTGGACATCGCAGCCGGAGACCTCGCTGCGGCTCGTGAGTGGGCGGACGACCACCACGTCACCGTGGCCGATGACGTGTCGTTCCAGCGCGAGTACGAACACCTGACGCTCGTGCGGCTCCTGCTCGCCAGTGACACCGCGCGACTGGGCGACGTACTTGCGCTGCTGGACCGGCTGTACGCCGACGCCGAGCGGACGCGCGCAGGCAGTCTGTTGGAGATCGGCATGCTGCGAGCCCTCACCCATCAGGCGCGCGGGCAACGACCGGAGGCTCTGGCCGAGCTGGATGCGGCACTGGCCGGGGCGCCGGAGCCGGACGGCTACGTGCGCTTGTTCCTCGACGAGGGCGCCCCGATGCTCGCCCTGCTCCACGAGGCCGCGTCCGTGCAGGAGGGCGGCGAGTACGACGTACTGCGCCGGCATGCTCGCCGACTCCTCGGCACCGGTGCTGCCGACGTACCTGCCCGTGGATCACTGGCCGACCCGCTCAGCGAACGCGAGCTCGAGGTCCTGCGCCTCCTCGACAGTGAGTTGACCGGCCCCGAGATGGCCCGCCGGCTCTTCGTCTCGCTGAACACGCTGCGTACCCACACCAAGCGCATCTTCACCAAGCTGGACGTCAACAACCGCTCGGCCGCCGTCCGCCGCGGCCGCGAGCTCGGCCTGCTGTAGCACTCACGTGTCCCGCGAGGACATGTCACATCGTCAGTCACCACATGTTGTGACGCCCGGTCGCCACCTCCCGAAATACGTTCCGGACATACCGCGGCACCCGCCACGGACCACCGGAACAGGAGCCGGACATGACCATCACGCCAACCACCCTCACCCGGGCCGCAGGCGCCGCCGCGGTCGTCGCAGGACTGATCTTCATCGGCGTCCAGATCAACCACCCACACCTGGACGCCACCTCCATCGGCACGACCGAAGTGATGGTGCGGAACTCGCTGAAGTTGCTGATGGCCGTACTGGCGCTGGTCGGCATCACCGGCATGTACCTGAGCCAGGTCCGCAAGAACGGAGTCGCCGGACTCGTCGGCTACCTCGTGCTCGGCACCGGCTACCTCGGCATCCTGACCACCGTCGCCGCCGCGGCGTTCGTCCTGCCCTCGATCGCCGACACCAACCCCGGTTACGTGAACGACGTCATCGCCGTGTCCAAGGGCCACTCCGCCACCGGTGACATCGGTCTGCTGCAGATCGTCCAACAGGTCCAGAACTTCGGCTACCTGGCCGGCGGCCTCGTCTTCGGCATCGCGCTCTACCAGGCCCGTGTTCTGGCCCGCTGGGCGGCCGCGCTGCTCGCCGTCGGTGGCGTCGTCACCATCGTGCTCGTCCTGCTGCCGGACGCGTTCTACCGGCTGCTGGCCTTCCCGAACGGCATCGCGATGATCGGCCTCGGCTACTCGCTGTGGCGCACGGCCCGAACCGTCACCACTCAGCCGGCCGCGGTCCTCGCGACGGCGGATGTGAAATGACCCAGCACCTCGCCTCTGACACCCGGCCGGCGCCGCAGCGCCGGCCGGGTTCCGCGATGGTTCGAGCCTGCGAGTGCCTGCCGCGCTGATGACCGTCAATCGGCTCGGAGGCGGATGGCCATTTCGACATCCCAGAGGGTCTTGCGTGGCTGGTGCCGGGGGTCCGTGTGGTACGCCTCGTACCGGCAGCCGAACTGATCACCGGCCGGTACTTCGTCCTTGTCGAGAACGAGTCCCTCGGCTTCGGCCCACTCCAGCAGAGCGCGGTTCGCCCGCAGCGCATGGTTGCGATAGATGAGGGACGCGTACCTACCGGCGGGCAGTACGCCGGGTCGCACCCGGTCGTCGCCCGGATGAACGGTGTCGGTCACGCCGACCTCGAGTTCCATCGGTCCGTTCATGTCGATCGTGAGCAGCCGCAGGAAGAAGTGCCCGCGAGGTTCGACGTTCGCCTGGTCCAACCACCCGATCAGCTCGTTCAGAAGCTGATCCCGCACCTTCAACATCCCGCGGAACGGCGTGACCACCGTGATGCCGAGCGTGGCGACCTCGGCCCGGTCGTCGACGTGGGGCGGAGTCAGGATCTCCATGCGAACATCCTGGGGTACTTGACGGAGCCTGTCTAGTACTTGATGATGAGTGTCAAGTAGTGGAAGGGTGGTCATGGTCGAGGAGTTGCCGTCCGAGCGCGAGCTCGTCGAACAGCTGATCGCTCTGGTGGAGATCCGGCTGCTCGATCCGCTGGAGATCCTGCTGGAGTCCGATCAGCCCGGGCTTCACGATCGGGTGGTCGAGATGGCCGCGGCGTGGGCGTCGCGGCTGCTGGGCGAGGACGAGGTTGCTGCCAGGTTCACCGCGATCCGTCTGGTCAGCACGCTGTATCCCGGTGACCAGGGGTTCACGCCGCCACCGGGCTGGTGGCAGACCCCGTTGGGTCAGGTCATGGTCCGCAGGGTCGGGCATCCGACCGCGGAGTCCGTGTCGTACGCCGTAGCGGGTGCGATGCTCGGGATCACGCGCCAGGGCGTCCACGACCTGGTGGTCCGCGGCAAGCTCGACCGGCATGAGAACAAGGGCGTGACGACCGCCTCCGTGCAGAAACGCATCATGTCCGCCAACGCGACGGAAACCGCGTCGCGCGCAACACCAGGAGATCGTCCGTGAGTCACAGCAACATGCCGGCCGAGGGTCTCAGCGTCAACCGGCTCGGGTACGGCGCCATGCAACTGCCCGGACCGATGATCTGGGGCCCACCCACCGACAAGAACGCCGCGCTGGCCGTACTGCGCAGGGCCGTGGATCTGGGCGTCGATCACATCGACACCAGTGTTGCCTACGGCCCCGATATCGCCAACGAGTTGATCCGTGAGGCGCTGCACCCGTACCCCGACGGCTTGGTGATCGCCACCAAGGTCGGTGTCGCCCGCGACGAGTACAAGTCGTTCAACGCCGAAGCGGGCCCTGAGCAACTGCGTGATCAGGTCGAGCGGAATCTGGTCACGTTGGGCCGACCGTGGCTGGACCTCGTGTACCTGCGCGTCGGTGGCGACGGCATGCTCTTCCCCGACGAGACGCCGTTCGAGGAATCGTTCGGCGCACTCGCCCAGCTGCGGGAACGCGGCCTGATCCGCAACCTCGGTCTGAGTGGTGTCACCGTCGAGCAACTCGAGGCGGCTCGTGCGATCGCCCCGGTGGCCGCCGTACAGAACCGCTTCCATCTTCTTGACCGCAGCGCGCTGGACGTACTGCGCCACTGCGAGAACGAAGGTATCGCGTTCGTGCCGTACTTCCCGCTGGCTGCCGGAATGCTGAATCCGGGCATCGACAAGTCCCAGCTTCCGCCAGGCATGGGCCTCAGCGACGACGCGGAAGTTGCCCTCGACAAGCTCACCGCCCGGTACGGCGCCACCCGCTCGCAGGTCGCACTCGCTTGGCTTCTGGCGATATCCCCGGCGATCCTGCTGATCCCCGGCAGCAAATCCGTCGCCCACCTCGAGGAGAACCTCCGAGCAGGATCAGTTCAACTCACCGACACCGACCTCGAAGAACTCGACAAGATCGCCTGACGCCGTGATGCTACGCACACAGGGTCACCCCAGCAGGCCGAGCAGTTCCTTCGCGATCGCTTGGGCCTCGCTGATCAGCAGCGGGACGGCCGTCTTGCCGAGCTCCTGCGTCATTCGGAAGGTCGGGCCGGAGACCGAGATAGCCATCGAGATCGGGACATCGGGGATCGCGACTGCGTAGCAGACGACGCCGATCTCCTGTTCGCCCTTGTCGGTCGCATAACCCGCGCGGCGGATCCGGTTGAGTTCGGTGCGGAGCTTGGCCAGGTCGGTGATGGTGTGCGCGGTCTCGGCCGGCATGCCGACCCTGCTGACGATGCGCTCCACCTGCTCGTCGGACAGGCCGGCGAGGATCGCCTTCCCGACCCCCGTCGAATGGGCGTGCGCGCGGTGCCCGACCTCGGTGAACATCCGCATCGCATGCCGCGAGGGGGACTGGGCGATGTAGACGACCAGGTCGCCTTCCAGGACCGCCAGATTCGCCGACTCGCCGATCTCCCGGGCGAGCGTGTCCAGGTGCGGTGACACGATCGGGCCGAACTGCGACTCGACCCTGCCCGCCAGTCTCGTCAGCTTGAGCCCCAGCCCGTAGTGCCGGTTCGGCAACTGGCGTGCGTAGCCGAGTGAGACCAGCGTCTTGAGGAATCGATGCGTGGTCGGAGCCGGGACGTCGATCGCGGCCGAGAGCTCGGTCAGCGACGAGTCGCCGCTGTCGGCCAGCAGCTCGAGCAGGTGGAACGCCCGTTCGACGGATTGGACACTCCCCGACGTCCTGTTCTCCACCATCCCGCTCTCTGTCTCAACCCCCACGCCGGGATTCGCTGGAGCCAGCATAAATGGTGCGTCGGGCGAGTCGGAGCACGATCGATAGCTTCCGCATATTGGAACTGCTCTTCCGCATAGTGTTGACAGCTCTGCGTCAGTGAGCGAACACTTGGACCACCCAGATCAATAGCCCACAGCTCTCAGGCGCCGCGTAGTACATCGGTGTAGAGAGCTGTCGTCGCGCAGACTTCGGGGGCCTGTGCCGGGCGAACCCGCCTTGCCGAGGGAGACACTCATGACTTCCGGCTCGTTGCTCACCCGCCGCCGATTGCTCCAAGGGGGCCTGGGTCTGGCTGCCGCCGGCGTCGCCGGGACCTCGCTGACCGCGTGCGGCTCAGGATCGTCCGGTACGCCGTCAGGCTGGACAGAGGTGACCTTCAGTTCCGTCGGCGATCCCACGACCCAGAAGATGTTCAAGGACATGATCGCGGCTGCTCAGAAGGAGAGCCTCGACGAGCACAAGATCAAGATCGTCTGGAAGCCCGCGCCCGGCGACGACTGGGCGAGCGTCATGCTGCAGTTCGCCTCCGGTACGGCGGCCGATCTGCAGCGCATCGACGACGACCGGGTATACGACCTGGCGACCAACGGCAAGATCCTGCAGCTGGACAAGATGATGCAGGACGCCAGTACAGGGTTCGATCTGACCAAGTACAGCCCGACGTTCACCACCAAGGTCGCGGTCGAGGGGTATCAGTTCTCGATCACGCCCGGCATGAGCGCGAATGCCCTGTACTACAACAAGAAGCTGTTCGCCGATGCCGGGCTCACGGCGCCGACCTCGTGGGCCGATGCGTGGAGCTGGGACGAGTTCGACGCGGCCGTCAAGAAGCTGACGAAGAAGAGCGGCAGCCGGACCGACACCTACGGTCTGCAGTACGCGGTCAACACGATCCAGCCCACGGCGTACGGTGCTGGTGACACCGCGCTCTACAACAACCAGACCGAGTGTGGTTACGGCAAGCCGGAGACGCTGGACGCGATCGACAAGCAGATCTCCTACATCCGCGAGGGTTACGCCCCCACCATCGACGTCGAGTACCTGCCGCTGTTCAACGCGGGAAAGCTCGCGATGACGTGGCAGGCCATGGACATCAGCGCGCAGATCAGCAAGGACGTCGACTGGGACGTGATGCCCTGGCCCAAGACGCCGCTGTTCGCCATGACGAAGAACTACGCCCGGACCTGGGTCATCCCGAAGACCGCGAAGGATCCGCAGGCCGCCTTCCTGGCGATGAAGGCGCTGTGCGGCAAGGCGGCCTCGGACGTCATGGCCAAGGCACAGTTCGCCGTACCGGCGCTGACCGAGGTCGCCAAGAGCGCGGCGTTCACCGACCATCCGCGGCCGAAGACGGCCAGCGTCTGGGCTGAAGCGCTGGGCACCGCCGGCGGCCACCCGGTCGACGTACCGTTCCCGCGTGGGCCGATCGGGACGGCACTCGCCGACTCCTTCGTCGAAGGCACCAACGCCAACAACCTGGTCAGCGGCAAGCTCGCCACCACCGACTACCTCAAGCGCGGACGGGATGCCGTCAACGCCGAGATCAAGAAGCGCGGCTGGAACGGGGACAAGGGCAAGGAGTTGCTCGAGAAGGGAGGAGCGCTCACCGATCCCGACCTGAAGGTCGCGGCGAAGTGACGGCCACCCAGACCCTCCCGGCGCGGGACCCTGCGGCGGCCGACCAGCGCCGCGGAGGGCGGCGCCGCAACCTCCGCGGCTGGATGTTCATCGGTCCGGTCGTCCTCGGGACGCTGCTGTTCAACGTCATCCCGGTCCTTCCGACCCTGGTGACGAGCTTCACCGACTGGGACGGCCTGGCCGCGCCGAAGTTCACCGGCGTGGCCAACTACAAGGAGATGTTCTCCGGGCAGGATCCGCTGTTCGGCAAGAGCCTGATCAACACGGCCATCTACACGGTCGGGTACGTCCCGGTCGGGATCATCATCGGGATCGCGCTGGCCGTGCTGGTCAACAACCGGCTCCGGGGGATGGCCGTCATCCGCGCGCTGATCTTCCTGCCGTACGTGACCTCCCTGGTCGCTGTCGGCGTCGTCAGCCGGTGGGTGTTCAGCGATCAGTACGGCGTGATCAACGCGGTCCTGGCGTCGTTCGGCATCACCGGACCGCACTGGCTGGGCGAGCCCGGATCGGCCATGGCCGCGGTGATCGTCACCGCGATCTGGGCGAACATGGGCTTCAACATGATCATTGTCCTGGCCGGCCTGCAGGGGGTCCCGGAGACGTTGATCGAGGCGGCCACCCTGGACGGGGCCGGCCGGTTCTCACGCTTCTTCCACGTGACGCTCCCGTTCCTGACGCCGACGATCTTCATGTTGCTGATCCTGCAGACGATCGGCTCCTTCCAGGTCTTCGCCCTCGTCCTGGTGATGACGGGCGGCGGACCGGGTGACGGCACCTACGTCTACATCTACCACCTCTGGTACGAGGCGTTCTCGCTGCGACGGATGGGCTACGCCTCGGCCCTGGCGATCGTGCTCTTCGCTGTGCTTCTCGCGGTCACCTGGATCCAGAACCGGCTTTCGAAGAGGTGGGTGTTCTATCAATGACGGTCGAAGACACTCGTGCTCCCGAACGGATCGCACCACCGCGGCCGCCGCTGCCGGTGGACGCTGCCGGCAACGAACGGCGACGGCGGGCCGGCCGGATCGTGGGACCGACGGCGACGTACGTCGTCTGCGTCGTCGCGGCGTTGATTGCCATCGGCCCGTTCCTGTGGATGTTGTCCAGTTCGTTCAAGGAGCCGGGCGACGTGATCAGCCTGACCCCGCGCCTGCTCCCGAACCCGTTCACCCTCGACAACTACGCGTACCTGATCAACAACGGCGTCCTGCCGTTCATCCGGTTCCTGGGCAACAGCGCCTACATCACGGTGCTGGTGATCATCGGCCGGCTGATGGTCTGTGCCCTGGGCGCCTACGGCTTCGCGCGGCTGCAGTTCCGCGGGCGGGACGCCGCCTTCGGGCTGTTGCTCGCATCGCTGATGATCCCGGACATGCTGATGGTGCTGCCGCTGTACTCCGCCTACGTCAAGGCCGGCCTGATCGACACCCACTTCCCGTTGATCATCCCGCCGATCGTCGCCAACACGTTCGGCACCTTCCTGCTCCGGCAGTTCTTCATGACCATCCCCAAGGAGTACGACGAGGCCGCACTCGTCGACGGTGCCAGCCATTTCCGGATCTTCGTGAGCATCATCCTGCCGCTGTCGAAGCCGGCCCTGGCCACGCTGGCGGTGCTGACCTTCGTCAACGTGTGGAACGACTTCTTCGGCCCGTTGGTCTACCTGAGCGATGTCAACAAGTTCACCGTCCCGGTCGGGCTGGCGTTCTTCCAGACCCAGGACAGCACGCAGTACGGCCCGCTGATGGCCGGAGCGACGCTGGCCATCATCCCGACCGTCCTGGTCTTCGTCTTCGCGCAGAAGTACTTCACCCGCGGAATCTCGATGACCGGAATCAAATGATGCCTTCTGGACAAGGAGACAATGTGACCAAGTACGTCGTGGCGACGGTCGACGAGATTCCACCCGGCCAGCGGAAAGTGGTCGAGATTGCCAAGCGGTCGATCGGCGTCTTCAACGTCAAGGGCAACTTCTACGCGATCCGCAATCAGTGCCCGCACGGTGGCGGACCGATGTGTGAGGGCGTGACGTCCGGACTGGTCCGCTCGGACAGGCCCGGGAACTACGACTACATCATGCGCGGGGAGATCATCCGCTGTCCCTGGCACGGCTGGGAATTCGAGATCGCCACCGGGCAGTCCTGGTTCGACCCCGCGAAGACCAAGGTCAAGGCGTATCCCACCGACGTGGAGTCCGGTGAGGCCCTGGCCAGGAATCCGGAGCTGTCCGCGGCCGGGTTCCAGCCCGGTCCGTACTCCGGTGAAACGTACGAGGTCGAGGTCGACCGCGACTATGTCATTGTCAATATCTGACGCCCCAGGGGGAGCGGAGGCGGTGCGCGAAACGACCATGCGCCTGCGGGTGAGATCTCACCGGCAGGTGTCGTCCGGCGTGACCGAACTCTTGCTTGTCGCCGACGACGCCTCGGAGTTGCCGTCGTGGACCCCGGGGAGTCACATCGACGTACAGGTTCGCCCCGGGCTCGTTCGGCAGTACTCGCTGTGTGGGGATCCCGAGGATCGCCACCAGTGGCGCATTGCCGTGTTGCGCGAACCCGAGAGCCGTGGCGGCTCCGCCGCGTTGTGCGAGCGGATCCAGGCCGGTGACGTACTGACGGCGACCGGGCCGCGCAACCACTTCCCGCTGCACGAGTCCCCGCGGTACCTGTTCATTGCCGGCGGCATCGGAATCACGCCGATCATCCCGATGATCGGCGCGGCGCACGCGGCCGGCGCCGACTGGCGACTGGTGTACGGCGGTCGCAGCGCGGCGTCGATGGCCTACCGGGACGAGCTCGGGAGTTTCGATCCCGAGCGCGTTCTCGAATGGCCGCAGGACCGTCGCGGCCTGATCGAACTGGATCGGCTCCTGGACGAACCACAGCCCGGGACGCTGATCTACTGCTGCGGTCCCGAACCCCTGATCGCGGCCGTCGAGGCGAAGAGTGCGCACTGGCCGCACAAGTCGCTTCAGGTCGAGCGGTTCGCGCCGAGACCTCTCACCGAGGTCGCGCCCGACACCTCCTTCGAGATCGAACTGGTCGACAGTGACGAGGTCCTCGTCGTACCGCCCGGCCGATCCATCCTCGAAGTCGTGGACGAGGCGGGGATCTACGTCTTGTCGAATTGCGAAGAGGGCACCTGCGGCACCTGCCAGACGACCGTACTGGAAGGCATTCCGGATCATCGGGACTCCGTTCTCGACGAGGACGAGCGCGCCGCCAACGACACGATGATGATCTGCGTCTCGCGCGCGCTGTCCGCCCGATTGGTCCTCGACCTGTGAGTTCCCAACCACGAAGGTGAGATCACAAGTGGCCACCCAACAACTCGAGAACTACGCACGACCGCGGCAGTGGGCCGGACTCGACCTGGTCGACACCGACGTGCACATCAACCTCGACAACCTGCGGAGCCTCTTCCCCTATCTCGAGGCGCGGTGGTGCGACTACATCACCGAGTCCGGGATGGGCGGGCTGGCCTCGAACCTCTATCCGTCCAATGCGCCGAATCTCTTCCTCGAGGGATCGCGGCCGGACCAGGGACCGCCCGGATCGAGCCTCGAGCTCCTCCAGCAGCAGCTGCTCGACCCGTGGCAGTTGCAGTACGCGATCCTCAACTGCACCTATGCCATCGACTCCGTCCACAACGACGACCTGGCGGCGGCGCTCGCCCGGGCGCTCAATCGCTGGCAGTTGCACGAGTGGCTGGAGCAGGATCCGCGCCTGCGGGGCTCGGCCGTGCTTCCGCTGCAGAATCCGGCGTTCGCGGCCAAGGAGGTCGAATGGGCCGCGCAGCACAGCCAGTTCGTCCAGGTGACCGTGCCGTCGCGCAGTCGTGAGCCGCTCGGCCGGCGCGGGTTCTGGCCGATCTACGAAGCCGCGCAGCGGGCCGGCCTCGTCGTCGGCGTCCAGGCCGGAGGTCTGAGCGGCAACCCGGTGACGCCGGTCGGCTGGGCGACGTACTTCGTCGAGGACTACGTGAGTGTTCCGCTCGCGTTCCAGGCGCAGTTGATGAGCTTCGTTGCCGAAGGAGTCTTCGTCCAGTACCCCGAGCTGACCGTCGCGACGATCGAGGGCGGCTTCAGTTGGCTGCCGCCGATGATGTGGCGGTTCGACAAGGACTGGAAGGGGCTGCGCCGCGAGGTCCCGTGGGTGGAACGTCCGCCGTCGGAGGTGCTCCGTGACCACGTCCGGATGACCATCGCGCCACTCGACCGGCCCGACACCCCGCAGTTCCTCGTCGAGGTCATCGACCAACTGCTCTGTGACGAGATGCTGATGTTCTCCACCGACTACCCCCACGCGCACTTCGCGAACGCCGCCGACGCGCTGCCCGAGGGGATCTCCGGGGATCTGCAGACCAAGATCATGTCCGGCAACGCGCACGCGACGTACCGGCTGGGATGAGGAGAGACATGACACAGACACAGACACAGCCGCGGGCCGTACGCCGTACCGCCGCGAAGCAGATGATCATCGACTGCGACATCCACAACGTGATGGCACCCGGAGCCCTGGAGCCCTACCTCTCGAATCGCTGGCTCACCCATCTGAAGACCTTCGGCTCGCGCCAGCACTCGGGCAACGTGTATCCCAAGGGATCGCCGGCCCGGTACGACGCCTTTCCGCCGTCCGGACTGCCCGCCGGTGCCGATCTGGGGTTCATGCAGAAACAACATCTCGACGGGCTGAACGTCGAGTTCGGAATCCTCGGTCCGCTCAGCGGCTCCGGCAGCCAGCTCGATCCGGAGTTCTCCGCGGCGTTGTCGGCGGCAACGAACGACTGGCAGATCAAGGAGTGGCTGGAGCCGGAGCCGCGGCTGCGAGCGGGCATGATCGTGCCGGCGGAGCACAGCGAGCAGGCGGTCGCCGAGATCGAGCGGCTCGCGGGTCATCCGGGGTTCGTGCAGGTGCTGCTGGTCGCACGCAGTGCCGCGCCGCTCGGCGACCGCCGCTACTGGAAGATGTACGAGGCCGCCGCCCGGCACGATCTGCCCGTCGGCATTCACTACGGCGGTGGCGTCCGGGGCGTTCCGATGAGCGCCGCGGGCTGGCCGTCGTTCTACCTGGAGGATCACGCGGGGATGTCCGCGGCGTTCCAGGCGCACGTGGCGAGCCTGATCTTCGGCGGGATCTTCGAGCGTCTCCCGAACCTGCGCATCGCGCTGATCGAGGGCGGGTTCGCCTGGCTGCCGTCCCTGGCCTGGCGGATGGACACCCATTGGCAGCGCTTCCGCGCCGAGGTTCCACAGGTACGTCGCCGGCCGTCGGAGTACCTGCGCGAGCACTTCTGGACGACGACGCAGCCGATCGAGGAACCGCATCGTCCGGCCGACCTGCACAAGGTGTTCGAACACCTCGGCGGGACCGACAAGGTGATGTTCTCCACCGACTATCCGCACTGGGACTTCGACCATCCCGCGCACGCCTTCCAGGTCCGGTTGCCCGCGGCGCAGCGGGACAGCATCTACACGGAGAACGCGCGCGCGTTCTACAAGCTGCCGGCACGGGCGGAGTCGCTTTGACCAAGATCACCTCGATCGAGACGTTCGACGGCCATGGCTGCATCGTCCGTGTCCGTACCGACGACGGGCTGGTGGGGTACGGGCAGACGGCGCACTCCGAGGCCCGGATCACCGGGGAGGTGCTGCACACTCTGGTCGCGCGGAACTATCTGGGCCGGGACCCGTTCGACGTCATGACCCTGGCCGAGGAGTGCGCGCGTGCGGAGTACAAGTACTTCGGCAGCTTCCTGTTCCGGGCCTTGGCCGGTGTGGACACCGCGCTGTGGGACCTGGTGGGCAAGGCGAAGTCCCAGCCGGTCTACCAGTTGCTCGGTGGAAAATTCCGGCCGTCGGTGCCTGTCTACGGTTCGGCCATGCGTCGCGACACGACGCCGGAGGAGGAGGTCGACCGGATCGTCGCCGCCGTCGCCGCGCACGGGTTCCGCGCGGTGAAGGTCAAGATCGGCGAGCGCAACGGCCGCGATGCGGAGTCGCGATCCGGCCGGACCTGGCGGCTGGTTCCCTTGTTGCGCAAGGAACTCGGCGATGACATCGAGATCAGCGCGGATGCCAATGGTGCCTACTCCCCGGGTCAGGCGGTCCGGGTCGGGCGACTGCTCGAGGACTACGACTGTCTGCACTTCGAGGAGCCGGTGCCGTTCTGGGAGTACGAGAACGCCAGCAGTGTCGCAGCGACCCTCGACATCCCGGTCGGACTCGGGGAGCAGGAGTTCTCGGTCGAGAACATGCGACGGATCGTCCAGGACGGCATGGCCGACGTCATCCAACCCGACGTCTGCTACATCGGCGGCATCACGCGGGCCCGGCAGGTTGCGGATCTGGCCAACCTTGCCGGGCTCCCGTGTGTCCCGCACTCGTCGGGGAGGTCACTGACGGCGATCTTCACCGCGCATCTGGTGACGGCGATGCCGGCCTGCAACCTCTTTCACGAGTGGACCATCGAAGACGCCTCCAACATGCGGGTCTACGAGCCGTTCCCGGTCGCCCGCGACGGCGAGGTCGTCCTGTCCGACGGCCCCGGCTGGGGGGTCGAGATCTCCGACGCCACGCTGCAGCGCATGGAGCGCCGGATTTCCACTCTCTGAAACCGGCGACCAAAGCCTTGTCGACTCGGCTCGCCGGCAACCGCCGTGGCGAGGAGACGAACGAAGGGGCCCGGTCGTCAACCGGGCCCCTCCTCCTTCCCCTGAGAAGGTCCACTGGCCCTTCGTCGAGGTTGGCTCGGCGCTGCGACCGCCAAGTCCGTTCAGATCCCCAGGCCCTTCCCGTCGACGATCAGGCCGGCGGGCGGCGCCTTGGGTGCGGGAACGCGGCCGTAGTCGGTGAAGGTCATGAAGTCGCGGCCGCCACCGTTCTGGAAGCGGACCGGCCGCGCGGTACGGGTGTCGACCCAGAGAGTGGCACCCTGTGCCACCAGCCCGACCGACAGGACGCCGTCCACCATCTTCTTGCCGGTCTTCGTCGGGCGGCCGATCTCTGCGAAGAAGCCCTTGAAGAAGGTGTCCTGCTTGGTCATGTCGATCAGAGTCCGCCCCTCGGCGTCAATCTTGGACGGTTTGATCCACTTTCCCTTCAACAGGGAGAGCATCGCGCTCGTCTCAGCCTTGCTGGCCTTGTCCGCCTTGGCCATGGCGCGGATGGTTGCCTCCGACATGAGCATGTAGACGTCCTTGCCGATGACGCGGTAGGTGATCGGCAGACCGGCCAGGAGGAAGGCACCCTGGCCGCCGCCCTTGCTGAGCTGCAGGTCGAGCCGAAGGTCTCCTGTGCTGTCCACCAGGAGGCCCTTGACCCTCACCCCCGGCGCGGCGCTTGCTGCTGCCTTCGCCCGGGCAAGGAGGGTTTTGGCGGGCAGTGTGGACAGGTCAGGCGGCGCGGGCGGCGTTACGGTGGCCGACGGACTTGCCGAGGCGGCCGGGGTGCTCGATGAAGTGGTGGCTGCAGGGGTGGTGGTGGCAGGGGTGGTGCCGGCCTCGTCGGTGGGGCCGCAGCCGACGAGTACTGCGGCCAGCAGCGTAGTGCCGGCCCAGGCGCCGACTCGATTCCAGGGGAAGAACATGAGGAAGTACTCACTTTCTCGTCCGCCGGTGACGTCCGGCGCAGGTGGTGGACCGCCGGTGACGTCCGGCGGTGACGAGATCGACTCTGGTACGGCGTACTGCGGTCCCGCTGCCGTCTACTGCGGCCCCACTGCCGGATAGACTGCCGTCCCACTGCCGGACCTGCGCAGCCGCTGCGACGGGTGTTGTTCGGCACGGCGCGCAGGGTTGGGGGGTGCGGTGGTGGGCGTAGTCCGGTTCGAGCTGCTCGGACCGCTCCAGGCTCGGCGGGACGACCGGGTGCTCGACCTGGGTCCAGCCAAGCAGCGCGCGGTCCTCGCGACGCTCCTGCTGTCAGTGAACCGGCCTGTCCCGATCGCGCGCATCATCGACGTCGTCTGGCAAGGCGAGCCGCCGGGCAACGGCACCAACGTCGTCCAGAAGTACGTCGCGGGTCTGCGGCAGGTCCTCGAACCAGATCGCGCACCACGCAGCAGCGGAGATCTCCTGGCCCTGACCGCCGGCGGCTACGTCCTCACTCTCGCGGCCGGCAGCACCGACACCGACCTCTTCGACGAGCTTGTCCGGCAGGGCCGGCAACTCCGGACCATGGGAGACCTCGAGCAGGCGGCTGCCACCCTCCGCAGCGCCTTGGACCTCTGGCGCGGCAGCGAGGCCTTGGCCGGACTCAGCGGTCCCGTCTTCGACGCGGCGCGCCGGGAGCTTGAGACTCGCCATGCAGCCGCAGCCGAGAGCTGGGCCGACCTGGAACTGGATCTCGGCCGCCATCTGAGCCTGCTGCCCGAACTCACCGGCCTGCTGGGCCGCCATCCCTTGCGCCAAGACCTCCACGCCGCCCACCTGATTGCTCTCTATCGCACCGGCCGCCAAGCCGAGGCGCTCGACGTCTACCGCGCCACTACCCAGCTGCTCAAGTCCCATCACCAAACCCTCGGTCCGCGGCTCCAGGCCCTTCACACACGCCTCCTGAACAACTCCCCGGACCTGCTCCCACCGGCGGCAGGCGCGGGTCTGCGCTTCGACGTACTGGGTCCACTGCGAGCGAGCCGCGACGGACTCCCGCTACAGCTCGGCCCCAGCAAGCAGCAGGCCGTCCTGGCGACCCTGCTCCTGTCGGCGAATTCGGCAGTACCGCCGGACCGCATTCTGGAGGCTGTCTGGCCCGACGACGGACGGCCGGACAACGGGCCCAACGTCGTACAGAAGTACGTCGCGGGTCTGCGGAAGGTTCTCGATCCGGACAGGGCTCCGCGGAGTGCTGGGCAGGTGCTGAACCTGACGGTTTCCGGCTATCGGCTCACAGTCGCACCGAACGGCTCCGACCTCGACGAGTTCGCCGCCCGGATCAGTAGAGCACGTGAGTTGCGAGCCGGCGCCGACCTCGAGGCGGCAGCGACGGAGTTGCAGGCAGCGCTCGGACTCTGGCGAGGTGAACCCCTGGCCGGCTTGCAGGCCGGGTCCTTCTTCGATGCCGTCCGCGACCGCTTGAGGGATGATCGGGCGTCCGCGTTGGAAGACTACGCGGAGGTCCTGCTGGAGCTGGGACGACTCGATGCCCTGCTCGAGTCCCTTCCAGCGCAGATCGAGGAGTTCCCACTGCGTGAGCGACTCCGCGCCGTACTGATGGAGGCTCTCGACCTCAGCGGCCGGCGTACGGAAGCGCTTGCGGCGTACGACGAGACCCGGCGACTGCTGGTGGGGGAGTACGGGATCGAACCCGGCCAAGTGCTGCAACGCCTTCACGCCCGCCTGCTCCAGGATGACGAGCCACCCGGAGGACGGATTCCACGGCCTGAAGCGGCAACACCACAGCCGGCGAGCGACGCCGCACCTCCGTCAGGTCCGCTTCAGGTCTCCTGGCCGCAGGTGCCCAGCGTCCCTCGACGCACTCGCTTGCAACGCATCCTGCTGAAGGTCCTCGCGGCCGCCTTGCCGATCGTCACCTGGGGATTTGCCTGCGGTCCGATGATGGCTGTGCTCGCCTGGCGCCGCCGTAGCCGTCTCCTGGGTGCATGCGCGGTCGGGTACTTCGCTCTGCAGTGGACCGGCGTGGTGATGTTCACGCAAAGCCCGGAAGACTTCAGCGGCATCCTCGACGACCTCGGCATGTCGTTGATGATCTTTCCCTTCCTCCTCTGCTCGGCCCAGGCGGCCGTGATCGTTGCCCCGGCACCCTCCGCCGCCGACCACGACCCTGCCGAGGAACACCGGCGCGTCGCGCGCGAGATCGCGGCTCGCTCACCGCTGTACGCGCAGCGGCTCGGCATCGGCCGCCCCGACCTCCCGCGGACGTTCGACGACGGCGGTCTGGTCGACCCGAACCATGTGCCGACGGAGCTTCTGGCCGCGGTCCCCGGCATATCGCTGCAGCACGCGGTCCTGATCGTGGTCGACCGGACCTATCGTGGGCCGTTCAAGTCGGTCGAGGAGCTGGCTGAACGGGGACTGCTGCCGCACCCGCTGCCGAGGTCCACCCGCGACCACCTCGTCGTCGTGCAGCCGGACGACGGGTCGCCGATCGCACACTAGCCTCCTGGCCGGCAGGCGGCCGAGGTCGCGCTGGGGCCCCTTGACATCCTCACCCCAGGACACATACTTAGGTATATGCCTAAGTATTCGGACGGGGCCGACGGCGACGCCAAGCTCGACCGGATGTTCCGCGCACTGGCGGACGGCACCCGCCGGGCGATGGTCGCCCGGCTGGTCCAGGGGCCGGCGTCGGTGAGCCAGCTCGCCGAACCGTTCGGCATGGCGCTGCCCACCGTCGTCCAGCACCTCGGGGTGCTGGAGGAGGCGCAGATCGTGTCGTCCGAGAAGGTCGGCCGGGTGCGCACATACCAACTCGTACCCGACGCGCTGGTCCCGGCCAACGCCTGGATCGTGGCGCACCGCCGCCCGCAGGAACGCCGGCTCGACCGCCTGGGCGACTACCTCACCAACCATGACCCGACACAGGAGCAATGACATGACCGACCGCACCCAGACCCACGCCACGTTCGTTCTCGAGCGCGAGTACCCGGTCCCGATCGACCGCGTGTGGGCCGCCTTCGCCGACCCCGAGATCAAGCGCAAGTGGTTCGGCAGCGACGACTTCCTCTACGTCGAGCGCTCCGACGAGTTCCGGGTCGGCGGCGTGGCGATCGACGACGGGCGTCTGGGCGAGGACGGCCCGCTGTCCCAGTTTCGCGCCACGTACACCGACATCACGCCCAACGAGCGCATCGTCTACACCTACGACATGTGGCTCGACGGGGTGCACGCGTCGACGTCGATCAGCACGATCGTGTTCGAGCCCACCGACGGCGGCGCCGGCCCGGGGACCCGGCTCACGTTCACCGAGCAGGGCGTCCACCTCGACGGTGTGCACGGTCCCGGGCCGGAGGCCGCGGCCGGTCGCGAGTCCGGCACCGCCGGCCTGCTCGACGCGATCGGCAAGCTGCTCGCCAACGCCGGCTGACCCCGTCCGGCTGGTGTTCGAGGCGTTCACCGAGATCGAGACCCCTGAACGAAACAACACTTAGAGAAGCGGAGAACTGATGGCTGGGAAGGTGTTCTTCAGCGTGACGATGTCGCTGGACGGCTTCATCGCGCCCGAGTCCCTCGACGACTTGATGGGGAAGCAATGGATGGAACTGCAGGCGTGGGCGTTCAGGCAGCGGTTCTTCCGGGAGAACCTCAAGCTCGGAAAAGGCGGCGAGGAAGGACTGGACAACGACATCGCTCGAGGAACGTTCGAGCGCACCGGCGCGAGCGTGATGGGCAAGCGGATGTTCGACGCCGGAGAGAAGATGTGGCCGGAGGAGGCGCCGTTCCACACGCCGGTCTTCGTCGTGACGCACGAGAAGCGTGACCCCTGGGAGCGGCCCGGCGGCACCACGTTCCACTTCGTCAACGACGGCATCGAGGCCGCGCTCGACCAGGCCCGCGTGGCCGCCGGCGACCGCGACGTCCGCATCGCCGGCGGCGGCGCGACGATCCTGGAGTACCTGAACGCCGGCCTGATCGACGAGTTCTCGATCGCGCTGTCGCCCTTGCTGTGCGGCTCCGGAATCCGCCTGTTCGAGGGCGTGGACGCGGGCCGCATCGCCCTGGAGCCGGTCCGCGCGGAGCCTTCCCCGAGGGTGACCCACCTGACCTACGCCGTCCGGGAACGGTAGGCGGACGCGAAGGAACACGCACGGTGCTGTGCGTTCTGGAGGAATGCGAGCTGACTTTGCCACTAGGTTCGCGAGGCGCCGGCCTTCTTGAGCAGCGCCGCTAGTGCGGCGGTGGCCTCGTCGATCTTGGTTTCTGGCAGGCGGCCGTATCCGAGGACGAGTCCACGGTCCCGGCTCGGGGTGAGCTGGAGCGGCGAGAGCGCCTTCACCCCGATCCCTTGGGATGCCGCAGCGCCGGCGATGGCGATGTCGTCGGCGTTGTCCGGCAGCCGGAGCAGGATGTGCATGCCGGCGGCGGAGCCCTGGACGGGTAGTTCGGGCAGCGTTGTCGCCAGGGCCCGGACGAGCCGGTCCCGGCGGCGCCGGTAGGTCTGGCGAGCACGCGCTACGTGCCGGTCGTAGTCGCCGCTGGTCAGGAACTCGGCGAAGGCGAGTTGGTCGAAGGCGGGTGAGCCCGAGTCGGCCAGTCCCTTGCGGGTGCGCACTTCGTCGACCAGACCGGCCGGCAGACTCATCCAACCGAGGCGAACGCCCGGTGCGAGGGTCTTCGACGCCGTACCGATATGGACGACCCGGCCGGGGGCGAGTCCTTGGACGGCGCCGAGCGGCGTACGGTCGTAGCGGAACTCGGCGTCGTAGTCGTCCTCGAGGATCAGGCAGTCGTGGCTGGTCGCCCAGTCCAGCAGCGCCACCCGGCGGCGCGACGTCATGACCGAGCCGGTCGGGAACTGGTGGGCCGGCGCGACCATGATCGCGTCGGCCCGGCCCGGCGTCAGGTCGTCGGTGCGCAGGCCGTCGGAGTCGACCGCACAGCCGACCGCGCGCAGTCCGGACTGCTCGATCCCCGCGGCCAGGTCAGGGTGAGTCGGGCTCTCGACCGCGATCCATCGCGCGCCGCGGGCGAGCAGTACCCGGCACATCAGATCCAGCGCTTGGGTGAACCCCTGGGTCACGACGATGCGCCCCGGATCGACCCGGACTCCTCGCACCCTGGCGAGGTAGGAGCTCAATGCCGTGCGCAGTTCGATCCGGCCCCGGTGGTCGCCGTAGTCCAGAGCGGCGTCGGGAGTGTTGCGGAGAGCCTTGCCGACCGCGCGGGTCCACTCCCTGCGCGGAAAGAGCCGGACGTCGGGAGTGATCGCGGTCAGATCGAACCGCCACGCCGGAACATGCGGATCGGGCGCGGCCGGAGCGGCGGCGTGCACCGCGGCCACCACCGGCGCCGCCCGCTCTCTGACATCGAGGTAACCCTCGCTGGCCAGCTGCTCGTACGCATCGGTGGTCACTCCTCGCGACACCCCGAGATCCGCGGCGAGTCGCCTCGAGGACGGCAACACCGTTCCCGCCGTCAGCCGGCCGTCCTGGATCGCGATCCGCAAGGATTCCCGCAGTGACTGGCGCATGTGGCCTCGCCGGAGGACGAGGTCGACGAAGAGATCTCGTCCGCCACTGGCCTCATCGGAGGCTGATTCGGTGGCTCTGTTCGCGATGCCAACCACGGTAGACCCTCGGAAGTGGCGGTCAACCGCCAGTTCATCGAGGAGGAGAAATGACTGTACAGAGCGTCGCCGTGGTGTCCGTGCCGGTCTCGGACCAGAACCGTGCCAAGGCGTTCTACGTCGACAAGCTGGGCCTCGAGCTCGTTCGTGACGACGACTCGATTCCGGGCCTGCGCTGGATCCAGGTCACGCCCGGCGGGGGTGGTGCTTCGTTGACTCTCGTCGACTGGTTCGAACAGATGCCGCCGGGCAGCGTGCAAGGCCTGGTGCTGAGATCGGACGATCTGGACGCGGACTACAAGACGATGAGTGCGAACGGCGTACCGTTCGACGGTCCGCCCGAGCAACAGCCGTGGGCCACCGAAGCCGTCCTGCACGACCCGGACGGCAACATGATCGTCCTGCAACAGACCTGATCACCTGCCTGGGGAAGGCCGCGGCCTTCCCCAGGCAGCCGCAGACGGCTAGGGGTCGACGGTGAAGCTGAACATCATTCCGCTCTCGTGGTGTTCGGCGATGTGGCAGTGCGCCATCCAGAGGCCGGGGTTGGTCACGTCGAGGAGGATGTCGACGGTTTCGCCCGTGCGGACGAGAACGGTGTCTTTCCAGACGAGATTGGGCTCGGCGGTGCCGTCGCGGCTCAGGACGAGGAAGCGGCCGGCGCCGTGGATGTGGAAGGGGTGGTGCATCGGGTGGTCGGAGTCCATTTCGTTGACCAGCCTGATCTTCACCTGATCGCCGACCTTGAAGTGCCAGTCGATCGCGTGGTTCTCACCACCGGTGCTGCGGTCGACGAGCTTCCAGCGCATGTTGGCCGGTGTGGTGATCCGGTTGACGTCGACCATGTCGTCTTCCCACTCGATGCCACCAGTCGCCGCATGGTCGTGACCGCCCGTGTGGCCGTGCTGCTGGTCGGTCCCGT
Organism: Kribbella sp. NPDC049227; assembly: GCF_043197265.1. Lineage (NCBI taxonomy): Bacteria > Bacillati > Actinomycetota > Actinomycetes > Propionibacteriales > Kribbellaceae > Kribbella > Kribbella sp. NPDC049227. Next base: position 126,578 of record NZ_JBICST010000005.1, read on the forward strand.
GGTGCTGGGCATGGGTGGGTTCGTCGCCGTGGTGTTCCTGGGCCTGGCTGACGAGTTCCGACGGCATGAGCTTCATCCCGCACTGGGGGCAGCGGTCGGGTGAGTCGCTCACGACCTCGGGATGCATCGGGCAGGTGTAGGTGGCGGCAACGGCAACCAGCTTCATGCCGCAGTGCGGGCACCGGCCCTGGTCGGCGGTGATGACTTCGGAGTGCATCGGGCAGGTGTAGACGACAGGGCCGTCGGGTGCACCCATGTCCATTTCAGCCACGAACGCGAGCGTCTTGTCCGGTGCCACATCGCGGTACCGGTCCAGCCGATCCCGTTCGGCTGTCATGTCGGCGTTGGTACGACGTACCTCGAACTGCTTGCTCAGCTCCGGCGCGGCCGGGGTCTCGCGAACAGTGACCGTCGCCAGGGGATAGGTGCGTTCTGGATGCCGGTGTTCTAGTGTCACCAGCCCAGGCTGGTCGAACAGTACGTCGACGACGATCCGCTCCGACGGCGCAAGCATCACCTCAGTCACGAAGGCTTCCTGCTCGACCCTGCCGCTGTCACCACCCACCAGCTTCATCCGGGCCCTGTCGAAGCCGACATTGAAGACCCGCGTGTTGGCCGTGTTGGTGAAGTAGAAGCGGACCACCTCCCCGAGGTCGGCCGACAGTTCGACGGTGACGTCCCCGCCGATGAGCATGGTGTTGCCGAACCGCCCCATCGCCACGTACGTCGTCTCGGTGCGGCTGAACGACGCGATCTGACCGTTCTCGAGCAACACGTCGTCGAGAGTGATCAGCTCCTCCCGGTTCACCGGGGGCCAGTAGCCGGGATCCGAGGGGACGACCACGATGTTGCCGTACAGGCCCATCTCCTGGCCGTAGTCCTCGCGGATGTGAGGGTGGTACCAGTACAGGCCGGGGTCGTGGAACTGCAGTCGATAGGTGAAGCTCTGACCTACCTGCATCGGCGTCTGGGTTTCGTGGGTCCCGTCGTACGCGTTCTGCAACCGGAGCCCGTGCCAGTGCACGGTGGCCTCGGTGTCGGCCTCGTTGGTCACGTTGATGACCACTTCCGAACCCTGCTGGACGCGCATGGTCGGCCCGGGCACCGATCCGTTGTAGGCAAGCATGCGCACAGTCGCATCGCCCAGCCGTTTGACCATCGGAGCGATCCGCAGGTCGAACTCTTCCCCGTTCGCGAGAGACACCATCTCGGACGGTCGGGATTCTGGAAGGTCACGTACGTCGGTGGGAAAGTCTCCGCGATTCTCGATCCCGTTGTGGTCACTGTGGCTCGACATGATCGGGCTCCCCCTGGCTTTCTCCTGCGTCGGAACGTTCACGATTGGCTGCATCTGGCGGCAGTCTGCGGCTGCCGACCAGGGTCTGGACCTGTGTGGCGATGTACTCGGCGTCCTCCTTCACCCAGCCGAGCAACGCCGAGCCGCGGGTGTGTTGCCAGTACAGGCCGAGAAAGTAGAGTCCCGGAAGGTCGCTCACCCCTCTGTGCTGGCGGACCCGTCCTCCGGCATCCAGTACCGGGGCGTCGATCCAGGAGTAGTCGGGCTGGTATCCGGTTGCCCAGACGACTGCGTCGACGCGGAGTTGGGTGCCGTCAGCGAAGTTCACGGTGTTGTTCGACGCGCTGACCGCTCTCGGATGCAGGTCGACGCCGAGACGCCTGAGCTGCCTGGGGCTTGAGCCGATGAGCGTCTCCCGCTCGCTCAGCCGGCGCCCGAGACGTGAATCGACAGTCATGGTGAGTAACCGTGTCTTGGTGAGCCACCAGAACAGGTCGCGGTGCCGAATCTTCTGGGGCAGCGGCGTTTGCCGTGAGCCGACCGAGAGGTGGACCGCGTGTGTGGCGGTGAGCTCCGTCGCGATCTGGAAACCGGTGTTGCCCCCACCGACGACCAGCACGGTCCCGGCCGGGACGTCCCGCGGTTGCCGGTACTTCGTGCTGTGCATCTGGAAGACCTCAGGACCGAGCTCTCCGGCCAGCGCCGGCGTGAACGGCAGCTGGAACGGACCGGTCGCCACCACGACCTGGTCGGCCGTCACGCTCCTGCCGCTGCTGCACTCGAGCTGAAAACCGTCGTCGATCTGGGTCAGTGACCTGACGGCACTGTTCAAGACCACCGGGAGCTTGTTGGTCTCCGCGTACGCCTTCAGATACGAGACCACCTCGTCACGAGTCGGGTAACCGTCGGGATCCCCCGGGAAGTCCACTCCGGGGAGTGCGTCGTACCGGCGTGGCGTGAACAGGGCAAGCGAATCCCACCGGTCCCGCCACGCTGCACCCACCATGTCGGCGGCCTCGAGGATGATGAACCGGCGACCATGACGTGCCAGAAGGAACCCGATCGCCAGCCCGGCCTGGCCCGCACCCACCACGACGACCTCCAGGCGGTCATCATCACCAACCCAGGAAGGTCTGGCTTCCGCGTCCTCCGGGGTGAGCGGTGTCTCGGCCATGCTGGCAGTTTCCGCTCTACGGTCGGTGGTGTCGAGGCGTACGGCGTACAGCCGGTGGCTGGGGCGACATCAGGAGGCCCTGCACCCCTGACCCCCAACGCCCTACTCTGACACCATCGAGGAACGGTGAGATTCGCATGAACCAGCCAGCGATCGACGCCCCGATCGGATCCATCGGTTGGACCGAGCGCACGGGTGGTGTGTTGACGGTCCGCGAACGCATCTCGCTCGCCCCGCCACTACTGCGCAGCCACCTCAGCATCGTCGTCGGTCGCCTTGCGATGGCCACTCGAACACATTCGGGGCGCCGGAACTCGATTGGACCAGACGCGCTGGTCCCGCCGGACTCGTTGCTGGCACGAGAGGCCGAGGCTGCTGCTCAGGACCTCCTGACACCGGCGTTGCTCAACCACTCGCGCCGTGCGTACGCCTGGGGTGCAGCCATCGCTGCACTCGACGAGGTCGAGTTCGATCACGAACTGCTGTACGTCGCCGCGATGTTTCACGACACCGGCCTGCCGAGCCAGGTTCCCGACGTCGACTTCACGGTTCGCAGCGCGGCACTGGCGCGTGACTTCACCGACCGCCACGACGTACCAGAGGTACGACGCGAGCTCGTGACGAATGCTATTGCGATGCACCACACGCCAGGCGTCGGTGTTGAGTCCGGCGCCGAAGCCTTCCTGCTTTCCGCCGGTGCGGCAGTTGACGTGTTCGGGCTGCGCAGCAATCACCTACCCGACGCAGTCCGCACGACAGTCGTCCAGGACTACCCACGCGTCGGCTTCAAGCGGGAGTTCGCCGGGCTGTTTCGAGCCGAAGCCAAACAGGTCCCGCATGGCCGAGCCTGGTACCTCCACCGCTTCGCCCTCAGCGACGTGACGATCAGACTCGCCCCTTTCCCCGGATGAACACCCAGCCGTCCCCTACGCCGTCAGACCATCAATCCTGGGCGGCCCTGAACCTCGCCGAGCAGCTTTAGACCGGACCGCCAGAATAAGCCTCGTAGTTCCCACATTCTGCCGTGATCTCGGCCGTCGCCCGCGCCGCGGTGAGGAAGTCGTCGGCCAACGGCGAGGTGCGTGATGCCGCCACCGCGAGGCATACCTGGTCGGGCTCGAGTTCCGGGATGGGTACGTAGCTGATGTCCGGACGCGAGTAGAACACTGTCTCCGAACGCCCCACGAACGAGATGCCCCGGCCGGCCGCGACGTGCTCGAGCTTCTCCTCGACCCCGCGCACCCGGAGCCCGGAGTCGGGGTGCGGGCGCCTGGTGGGCTGCGTGCTCGGGCCGGCATGCCAGACCAGCGGCTCACCGGCCAGGTCGGCCTCAGTGACCTCCTCCTTGCCGGCCAACCGGTGGCCTGCGGGCAGCACTACCATGAGCGGTTCGGTGTACAGCGGGGTCACACGCAGGCCGGTCTCGTCGATCGGCAGACGCACATAGCCGACGTCGACGCGACCGTCGAGCAGCATCTGGGCCTGGTCGTCCCATTCCATCCGCTGCACGTCCACAACCACGTCCGGATGCTGGGCCTCGAACGCCCGGGCCGCCGGGATGACCGGGATGCCGGTCCGGAAGCCGACCGCCAGCCGCCGGCCGCCGCGGGCGGCCACGGACACCCGGCGCCGGACCGCGTGCGCGGAGGCGAGCAGCGGACCGGCGTCGTCCAGCAGTTGCCGGCCCGCCTCGGTCAGCGCTACGCCGTGGCTGTCCCTGATGAACAGCGAGGCGCCGAGATCCTGCTCCAGCGCGCGGATCTGCCGACTGAGCGCCGGCTGCGCGATATGCAGCTCATCGGCGGCGCGGCCGAAGTGCAGCCTGTCGGCGACGGCGACGAAGTAGCGCAACTTGCGCAGGTCCAGATCCATCGAGCCTCCCGGTCCGGCGATGCCTTCAGGGTATCGCCACGGCTGAAAGAAGTCTTGGACACCCACTCAAGCCAATGGCATCGTCAATGGGGCCCGGGCGAATTCGGTATATGAGGACCTTTTTCATCCTGCGGTTGCTAAGTAGTTCTGTAGCACGCGGATGGCTTTGGCGAATCGACCGACTCCGGGTGGGCTGACGCGGACTTTGTGCAGGGATTCGCCAGTACCTGAGCTGGCGTTGGCGCGTAAACAAGAACCGAACTGGTTCGGATATCCATCAATTCTACGGAGTGATCGTGGGAAAGCTCGATGGCAAGGTAGCGGTAATCACCGGCGGATCCACCGGCATGGCACTGGCCGGCGCCAAACTGTTCGTCGAGGCAGGAGCGCACGTCTTCATCCAGGCCCGGCGGCAGGAAGCACTGGACGACGCCGTCAAGCTGATCGGCCGCAACGTCACCGCTGTCCAGGGTGACGCAGCCGAACTGGACGACCTGGACCGCTTGTACGACACCGTCAAGCGGGAGAAGGGCTCGATCGACGTGCTGTGGGCCAGCGCCGGGATGGGCGAACCCGCCGCGCTCGGGGAGATCACCGAGGAACAGTTCCGCCGCGCCTTCTGGCTCAACGCCCGCGGCACCCTGTTCACCGTGCAGAAGGCACTGCCGCTGATCAACGACAACGGCTCGATCTTCATGACCGGATCCAACGCCTCCCTCGGCGCCTTCCCCGGCTGGAGCCTCTACGCGGGAAGCAAAGCCGTTCAGCAGGCCTGGGCCCGCGTCTGGCTCAACGAACTGCGCGACCGCAAGATCCGGGTCAACGTCCTGACTCCCGGCCAGGTCGCCACCGCCAAACAGGAAGAACTGTTCGACGACGCAACCAAGGCCGCATTCGAGTCCCTCATCCCCCGCGGAAAGATGGGCCGCCCCGAGGAGATCGCCACCGTCGCCCTGTTCCTCGCCTCCGACGACTCCAGCTACGTCAACGGCCTGGAACTGGTCGCCGACGGCGGCACCATCGCCATCTGAACCACACACCAGGAATGCCGCGGCAGTTGGCCAGAAACGTCGCGGCCGATGCCCTGCGCCTGACCTGGCACGAACGAGACAGAGCGACACCTCGAGAACAGGAAGAGAGCACACCTCATGAGCAGCATCACCCTCATCGGTACGGGGAACATGGCCCGTACCATCGGCACGCTCGCGGTGGCGGGCGGCAACACAGTCGAGGTCATGGGACGCGATCAGGTCAAGGCCGATGACCTGGCCGAGGCTCTGGGCGGCGGTGCGACGACGGGCAAGTGGGGCGCCGTCCCGGCAGGCGACATCGTCATCACGGCCCTGTTGTACGACGGTGTCGTTCCGGTCGTCGCCGAGTACGGAGACGCCCTCGCGGGCAAGGTCATCGTCGACATCAGCAACCCCTTCAACGCCACGTTCGACGGACTTGCCCACACCGAGGAGACCTCGATCGCGCAGGAAGTCGCCAAAGTGGCCCCGGCCGGCGCCAGCGTGGTGAAGGCGTTCAACACCATATTCCGCAATGTCCTGGAGAAGGGCCGGCCCAACGTCTTCATCGCTGGCGACAATGCGCAGGCCAAGGCGGGTGTGGCGGCATTCATCGAGAGCCTCGGGCTGCGCCCGCTGGACGTCGGCGGCCTGAAAATGGCGCACTGGCTGGAAGGAGTGGGCTTGGTCACGGTGGGCCTCGCCGGCAACGGGGTCGGCCACTGGGACTTCGCCCTCGGCGTCAACGAATTTCGTGGTGTTCGCAAGCCTTGACCAGATGCTCGACTTCGCCGGTATCGGGATTCGATAGCAGGGCCCAGAACCAGAGTGAGTTCTATCCAGCTCCAGAAAGCAGGCACACCATTAGCAGCATCAGCATTATCGGCCTGGGGAACATGGCCAGGGCCCTGGCCGACCGGGCGCTCGCCGGCGGCAACGCAGTCGAGATCATCGGCCGCGACCCGGCCAAAACCAAGGAAGTGGCCGCCGCGCTCGGCGGCGCCGCCACGGCCGGGACATTCGGCACTACCCCGGCCGGCGACCTCGTCATCCTCGCCGTGCCGTACGCCAGCGCCTTGCCGGTCGTCGCCCAGTACGGGGACGCGCTGGCCGGCAAGGTCATCATCGACATCTCCAACACCTCCAGCGCCGATGTCACCGGGCTGGTCATCCCTGACGGCACTTCCGGTGCGCAGGAGATCGCCAAGGCCGTCCCGGCGAGCGCGTACGTCGTGAAGGCGTTCAACACCGTCTTCGGCCACATCCTGGCCCAGGGCGGCTCGCTCGGCGTCAACCTCTCCGACTGAGCGCACCCACCTCCTTCTCTCGTCACGTTCCGTCAGTCGATCGACGGGACGAGAGACGAGCCCCCTCCGCTTACCCTCACAGGAGCATCAGTGCGCGTATTTGTTGCTGGCGGGACCGGCCATTCCGGTTTGTACGTCATCCTCGAGCTCATCGCCGCCGGGCACGAGGTCACCGGCCTGGCCCGGTCGGACACCGCTGCAGCGGCGGTGTCCGCGCTCGGCGCGAAGGTGCGTCGTGGCGACCTCGAGGATCTCGACGGGCTCAAGGCGGCGGCCGCCGACTCCGACGGCGTCATCCACGTCGCGCACAGGCAGGACCTGCTTCCGTCCGGCGGGATCGACGCCGTAGCCGCCGCGGAGCTCCCGATCATGCTCGCCTACGGCGAGGCACTCGCGGACACCGGAAAGCCGCTGGTCGTAGCGGGGAGCATTGGCTCGCCCGGGAACCTGGGCCGGCCGGCCACCGAGGAGGACCCGGCCCTACCCAGCGGCGATGAGTACCGGGGTACCTTGCGGGTTCGTAACGTCGTGGAAACCGCCGTAGTCGGTCTCGCCGAGCGGGGAGTGCGGTCTTCGGTCGTGCGGATTGCCAACATCGCGCACAGCACGACCGATCGTGCCGGCTTCCTCGTGCAGCTGATCGCGCTCGCGAAGGAGAAGGGCTTCGTCGGTTACCCCGGAGACGGCGCGAACCTGTGGAACGCCGTGCACGTCCGCGATCTCGCCTCCTTGTTCCGCATGGCGCTGGAGAAGGGGCCGGCCGGCAGATACTGGCACGCGGTTGGGGAGGGGGCCATCCCGCTCCGCGAGATCGCCGAGGCCATCGGTAGCCGTCTGGGCCTGCCCGCCGTGAGCGTTCCCGCGGACGTACTGATGGTGCCGGAGTACTTTGGGTTCCTCACGAACATCGTCACGCAGAGCTATCCGGCGTCCAACCTCATCACCCGCCGGACCCTCGGCTGGGAACCCGCTCAGCCCAACCTGCTCGCCGATTTGGACAACGGCCACTACTTCTCCGCCAGCTGAGGACAAGGAACCCAATGACGACTGTGGGATTCATCGGAAGCGGCAACATCGGCATCACCGTCGCGCGACTCGCCATCGAGGCCGGGCACCAGGTCGTGCTCAGCAACTCGCGCGGTCCCGAGACGCTCACGGACACGGTCGTGGAACTGGGGCCGCGAGCGTCCGCAGCGACGAGCGGGGAGGCCGCCGCGGCCGGTGACATCGTCGTGGTCACGGTGCCGGTCAAGGCGTTCCCCAACTTGCCCGCCGTGCCACTGGCCGGGAAGACGGTCATCGACACGTGCAACTACAGCCCCGCGCGTGACGGACACATCCCCGAGCTCGACAGCAAGTCGCTCACCTCGAGCGAGCTGTTGCTGCGGTACATCCCGGACGCCATGGTCGTGAAAGCGTTCAACAACATCTTCTTCAAGCACCTGCTGTCACTCGCCCGTACGGCGGGGGCGGCCGACCGCTCGTACCTGCCGATCGCCGGGGACTCCGCGCCGGCGAAGGCGGCGGTGACCGAATTCATCGAATCCATCGGGTACGGCGTCGTGGACGCGGGACCGCTGGCCGACAGTTGGCGGCAGGCGACCGGCACGCCGGTGTGGGCTACCCCCTACGGGCCGTCCTCGAACGAGAAGGGCCGGCCGGTCGACGAGGACGCCATCCGCGCGGCACTGGCCACCGCGACGCGGTAACCGCAGAACTCGACGGTGACCAGCGAATCGCTGCTTGCTGGGCCAGAGCGGAGGTGCCGGACGAGAGTGATTCCGGCAGCATGGCTGACGGTGTCCGGGGCGCGTGGCAGGCTGGCGGGTATGTGTGGTCGATACGCGTCGGTGGCCAGCCGTGCCGATCTGCTCGACGTCGGCGAGGACGCCGACCCGGTGCGGCAACTGCGAGCGAGGGGAGAGCTCAGGTGCCCAAGATGAGGACGTCGACCGCTTTCGGGGTCGACATCGGCGGCAGCGGGATCAAAGGCGCCATCGTCGACCTGGAGAAGGGCGACCTGGCCACGGAGCGGGTGAAGTATCTGACGCCCAAACCGTCCACCCCGGAGCCCGTCGCCGCGGTCGTGGCCCGGCTGGTCAAGGAGGCCGGGTGGACCGGTGACCTGGGTGCGACCTTCCCGGCCGTCATCAAGAACGGGGTGGCCAGGAGCGCCGCGAACGTCGACAAGAGCTGGATCGGGACCGACGTCGACAAGGTCCTCACCGACACCACCCACTGCGACGTGACCGTGCTCAACGATGCCGACGCGGCCGGCATCGCGGAGGCCCGGTTCGGCGCGGCCAAGGGCGTCGACGGCGTGGTCATCATGCTCACCTTCGGCACCGGTATCGGCAGCGCGCTGCTGCTCGACGGCCAGCTCGTGCCCAACACCGAGCTCGGTCACCTCGAGCTGGACGGGTACGACGCGGAGAAGAAGGCCTCCTCGGCGGCGAAGGACAACGAGGGCCTGTCGTACAAACAGTGGGCCACGCGGGTGCAGCGATACCTTCGGCACGTGGAGAACCTGTTCACCCCCGACCTGTTCGTGGTCGGCGGCGGGGTCAGTAAGCACGCCGACAAGTGGGTGCCGCTGCTCGAGATCTCCACCCCGGTGAAGCCGGCCCAGCTGCTCAACAACGCCGGCATCGTCGGCGCGGCGATGGCCGCCCACGAGAAGTTCACCGAGTAGCCCAACCCCAACCCGACGCCGCCTCCCCCGCCGCACCGCCAGCGTCCGCGGCTGACGCCGAGCAGCCCCGCGATTGGCCAAGTCCCGTCCGCCTGAACGATCCGGTGTTGCGGACCCAACACACTCGGTGACGACGCTGCGCCGAAGAAAGTTTCGCCGGTGCCGAACCGTTCTCGTCGCAAGGGGCGACAGTGAGGGTATGGCTGACTGTGACTCCACAGACGCCGACCTCATCTACGCGATGTCCGAGCACGACGAGGCCGCGCTCAGGCTGCTCTACGGCCGCCACGCAGCCTGGGTCTCCGCGCGGCTGCGGCGGCGGTGCGCTGATACCGACGTAGTCGCGGACGTCCTGCAAGACACGTTCGTCGCGGCTTGGAACGGCGCCGGCAAGTTCCGCGGCGATGGGGATGTCGCAGCCTGGTTGTGGGGGATAGCCATCCGTCGGCTGATCAGCCGCCTCCGGCTGGCCGGCGGCCGCGCCGCGAGGACCCCGACCTGGAAGCTGTACGACGCTGTCGATGTCTCGGCGGAAGAAACTGCGCTGCTCACTGTCGAGTACTCCGATCTGGGCACCGCGCTCGCACGGTTGTCGCCCGAGCTACGCGTAGTACTGCAGGCGACGGTGTTGGACGGCCTGACCACCCGGGAGGCCGCGCGGGCGCTCAACATCCCGCAGGGAACCGTCAAGACGCGGCTGGTACGAGCACGCACGAGGCTGCGAGAGGAGCTCGCATGACCCAGCATCCAATGACCTGGCACGCCGACGAGGCTGAGCTGCGAGCACTGGCAGACGGAGTCGCCGGGCCGGCGCTCGGCGCATCGGTCGAGTCCCACCTGATGCGATGCGGAGCCTGCCGTGCGCGGATGAACCACCTCGTTGACGCCGCCCTGTTGGACTCGGTGTGGAGCGCGATCAGGGAGACCGTCGAGGCGCCCCGGCCGAGCGTGGTCGAGCGTCTCCTCCGGAAACTTGGCGTCTCGGCCGAGTCCGGTCGCTTGCTGGTAGCGGTGCCCGCCATGCGGGGCGCATGGCTGATCGGCGCGACGTCAGTACTGCTCTTCGCCGGTGCAGCCGCGCTGCTCGCCACCGGTTTCGGCGTCGCCATGTTCTTGCTGGTCGCACCGCTGGTCCCGGTGATGGGAGTGGCAGCCGCGTACGGCGGCGACGCGGACCCGTCCCACCAGTTGGTCGTGACGACGCCGTACTCGGCCGGCCGGCTGCTGCTGCTGCGAACCGCTGCAGTCCTGGCCACATCCCTCCCGGTCGCTGCGCTGGTCGGGTTGGCACTGCCGGGTCCCGCCTGGTTGGCGGTCGCCTGGCTGATCCCTGGCCTTGCTTTCGTGTCGTTGTCGTTGGCGGCGGCACCGTTCGTCGGTGCGACGTTCTCCAGTGCGGCGGTCGCGGCCATCTGGTCCGTCATCGCGATCGCGGTATCGAAGATCGGCGATCCGATGGATCTGGCCGGCCCAGCAGTTCAGGTCGGTTCGCTGGTGCTCTGCGCCGCCGCCGTCGCGACCATACTCACGCACTTTCGGCTCTTCGATCTGCCAAGGGGGCAGGCATGAGTTCAGTTGTTCTCACCGGACTCGGCAAGCGGTACGGACGTGCTCCGGCGCTGACGGGTGTTGATCTGCAACTGTCGTCGGGCGTGACCGGACTGCTCGGACCGAATGGAGCGGGCAAAACCACGCTGCTACGGATCCTCGCGACCGCGCTTGCCGCGGATGAGGGACAGGTTCGGGTGCTCGGCCAGAATCCGGCCGACAGCGCCGGGCGTCTCGCGATCCGGCGGCGGCTCGGCTACCTGCCGCAGGAGTCGGGCTTCCCGCGCGGCTTCACCGCATTCGGGTTCGTCGACTACATGGCCATTCTCAAGGAATGGGGCGACCGCGCGGCCCGGCATGCCGAGGTACGGCGGGTTGTCGGTCTCGCGGATCTCACCGCCGTCGCTACCAAACGGGTGCACGCGCTGTCGGGTGGACAGCGCCGTCGGGTGCTGCTGGCCCAGGCGCTGATCGGCCGGCCGGATCTGCTGGTCCTCGACGAGCCGACCACCGGACTCGATCCACAGCAGCGCGCCCGGTTGCGCGACATCCTGTCGACGGCCGGGGAGACCGCCACCCTGGTGCTCTCGACCCATCAAACCGAAGACGTTGCGGCACTATGCGAGCGGGTGATCGTGCTGGACCAGGGTCGTGTGCATTTCGACGGCTCCGTCGAGGGCCTGATCAGTTCGGCCGCCGGACGGGTCTGGCTGGCTACCGACAGGCATCCGGACGCCCAGCACGCGTGGCGGATCGGGAGCGGTCGGTGGCGCAATGTCGGTGACCCGCCGGCCGGTGTCGAGGTGGTCGACCCGACCCTCGAGGACGCCTACCTGCTGCTGGTCGGCGACCGTGCGCGGGAGACAGAGAAGGAGGTAGTCGGATGAGTTCCACGACGGTTCTACGGACCACTGAGCCGGCCGCACTGCCGAGGTCAACCGTGGCGGCCCTTGCGCGTGCCGACTCCCGCCGGTTTGCTCGGCACCCACTGTTTCTCTTTGGTGTCGCGGTGTGCCTACTCCTCATGGCATCGTTCGCAATCGGTGGAGATCCGGCGCCGCTCGAGAGCACTGTCGTGCCCGCATTCTTCCTCGGCGTGTTCGGGTTCGTCGTCGCCCATCGGCTGACGACTTCCCTGCGTCGTTCCCCTGACCTCGCCGAGATTGCGCCGGTCGATCAGCGCAGGCGCACTATCTCGCTCTGCTTGGCGTGCTTGGTGCCAATGGGTGCTGCAGTGGCGATGATGGCGGGGTCGCTCGTTGCCGCCGTTGTCTGGCCCCCGGTGGCGATCCCGGCAGGCGATCCGGTGTCGTGGTTCGGACATGAGCCGGCTGTCGACATCCTGGCCGCACTGGTGGAGGGCGGCCCGGTGGCGGCGCTCGGTGGGTCGCTGCTCGGTGTGGCCGTGGCGCGGTGGGCACCGTTCCGCGGGTCTGCCCTCCTCGCGCTTGTGGTGCTCGTGGTGGGTACCGCAGTGGCCGACGGGTGGACTTCCGGCTGGGCAGCCATCGCGCCATACCAGGTTTTCAGCGACTCATTGGTCGTCGACGGACAGCTACGGTCTTCCTGGCTGGCGGAGTGGCTGTCACCTCGCTGGCACCTAGCGTATGCGCTGTGTCTCTGCGGCCTCGCGGTCCTCGCGGCGCTGCTGCGGGACGGTGTCGGTCGGCGCCAACTGCTTGCCATCTCGGCCGGGCTCGCAGTCGCAGCGGCCGGCGCTGCGTTGCTCGCTGTCCAATGAGCAGCGTGGTACGACGGCACGCAACCACACTGCCCCGCGTGCTGCTGCGGACGTCCTGGCCGATGGTTCTGCTCGCCGTGATGTCGGCCGGATCGGTGGCCTTGCTGTCGGTGGCAGGTCCGTCGAACGCCGTTCCACTCTTCGTGGTCCATCTGGCGGCAGTGGCGCTCGCCTCGGGGACGGCGTACCTGCTGGACGAGGCTGCGATCGCGGTAACGAGCTCCACGCCCCAAGGGCTCTGGCGCCGGCGGGCGCCCACCCTGTTTGCCGGATTGGCAGTAGCCGCGGCGGCTTGGACGGTCGTCGTCGTACTGCTGAACCGGCAGTCTCCGACCCCGTCGACCTCGGCCCTCACGATCGAGGTCGTGGCCTTGGTCTCGACAGCTTTGGCTGCGGCCGCCGTGACTGCCCGCAGGGGTGAGCCGGAGCCGGGGAATCTGGTGGCGCCGGCGATCGTGCTGCTGGGGGTCGGCGCACTGATCGCTCAGCCGGCGCTGGATATCACGCTGTTCATGGGTGGCCCGGGTGATCCCGACCGCCGGGTGTGGTGGGTCGGCATCGCGATCGCCGCGACGATCGTGATGCTCATCGCGTCGCGTGATGCAGCAACTCGTCCGAGGCGGCCACTGCCCCACCCGCGTGGGCTGTAAAGGCCCCGGCCCTTCGACGGTGTACTGGTCCGACGGGCGATTCTGTTCCGTCACTGCTCCGCGGAGTGGTGGCACGCGGTGGGCAGGGTCGGGAGTTGGTGGGTGTGGATCGAGGAGGGCAGCGGCGGCTTGGGGCAGGGTCCGAGCCGCCGTCGCCGCATGTCAGTTTTGGGCGGGTTTGAGGTCGTTCTTGTGGGTTTTGAGCCATGTTGCGAAGGACTGGACCTCGGGGTGGAGTTCGCGGACCTTGGCCAGGTCGCGGTCGCCGGTGAAGCGGTCGGCGTCTTCGGCGTAGAACTGGAACATGTTGCTGAACTCGATGGCCAGCGGGAACGGGAGGGCGCGGTAGTCCTCCCAGGTCGGTGACTGGTAGACGACCTCCTCGCCGAGTACGTCGGACAGGGCGGCGGCGTACTCCTTGCCGGTGAGGTGGTCGCCGGCGATGCTCACGGTCTCGCCGATGAACTCCGTGCCACGCTTGAGGATCGCCAGCGCGGTCCGGCCGATGTCGTCGGACGCGATCCCGGACAGCAGCCGGTCCGCCATCGGCATCGAGATGGTCAGCTTGCCGTCCTCGCCGCGGGCCGGCGGCATTCCGTTGATGAAGGCATCGAAGTAGAACGTGGTCCGCAGGAACGTCGTCGGTACGCCGTACTTCGTGAACAGCTCGTCCGCTTCGCCCTTCGCGTCGAAGTGCGGCACCTTGTAGCGCCCGCCGTCCAGGCTCGGTACGTCGTCGCGATCGCCGAAGAACGGCCTGGTGTCCTCGAGCGTCGACCAGATCACGTGCGCGACGCCGGCGTCCTTCGCGGCGGTCGCGGCGATGCCGGCCTGCTGGAGCTCCATCTCCGCCCGGGTCCGGGCCGCCTCCTCCTCGGGGGTGCGGTCGACCCAGTAGTTCGTCACCACGAAGGCGCCGTACACGCCCTCGAAGGCCGCCCGCACGCTCGCCTCGTCGTCCAGGTCGGCCGCGACCACCTCGGCGCCGGCCGCCGCCAGCTCCTTCGCCTTGGCGGACTCCGGGTTGCGGGTCAGCGCCCGTACGCCGAACTCGCCGGACGGATCGGCCAGGATCGCGCGGGCCAGTCCGCCGCCCTGGGCCCCGGTGGCTCCGACCACGGCGATCAGCTTCTGCTCAGTCATATCGAACTCCCCAGTGCTTAGGTTGATGTGTCAACACGACCGATCGTAGCGCGCTTGGTTGATGTGTCAACCCGGTCGGGTACCATGGTCGTCGTGGGCAAGGGACCGTGGCTCGACGACGACGAGCAGAAGGCGTGGCGCAGCTACCTGCTGATGCACAAGACGCTGGAGACGCACATGGAGCGTCATCTCCAGCGTGAGTACGGCCTGTCCAAGTCGGACTTCGAGATCCTGGTGAATCTGTCGGAGTCGAAGACCGGGCGGATGCGGGCGTTCGAGCTGGGCCGGGCGACCCAGTGGGAGAAGAGCCGGATGTCGCACCACCTGACCCGGATGGAGAAGCGCGGCCTGATCCAGAAGGTGGCCTGCGACTCCCGGTACCCGGAGATCGCGATCACCGCGGAGGGGATGGCGGCGATCGAGGCCTGTGCGCCGGCCCACGCGGCCCGGATCCGCGAGTTCTTCGTCGACGTCTTCGGGCCTGACCGGCTGGCCGTGCTGGGCGAGGTGTCGGACGAGATCGTCGACACCATCCGCAAGCACGAGGGCAACGACTGCCCACCCGAGGTGAGCGGGAACTGCTGACCTGAGAGGGCTTGTCAGGGAGCTCTCAGCAGAACTTGATGCTGGCTTGACGGTCTCTTGGAGTGCGGCTGACGAGCCTGCCGCGAGGCTGGCGGCATGGTCACCACAGAGGCGTTCGAAGAGTCCCACTCAGCCCGCCGGCGCTGGCTGCGCCGGGCGTCCGCGGCCGCGATCGCGACAGCGGTCCTCGGTATCGGCGGCACCGGGCTGTCCGTCGCGATCGTGTCCGCACGGCAGGCCGACAGTGGCAGCACCGGCACGACCGTGGGCTCCACCAACTCCGGCTCAGGTTCGACCAGCAGCAGCGATGGTTCCAGCAGCGGTGGTTCCAGCTCCGACGACAGCGGCTCGAGTGGTCTCGGCTCGGCCCCGTCTGGCTCGACGTCGCAGGGCGGGAGCAACGGATCATGAGTGCCTCGCGTACCTGGACCGCATGGAGCTGCGCCGTCCGCCTGACCGTCAACGAACCAGCCGTTCTCGGTGCTGCCTGTGGTGAGCTGAAGGCGCTGATGGATCGCGTCGACAAGGCCGCCAGCCGGTTCCGCCCGGACTCCGAGCTCTCGATCGTCAACTCCCGCGCCGGCGCCCTCGTTCCGGTGTCGCGCCTGCTCGTCGACCTGGTCGACGTGAGCCTGGTCGCGGCGTCGATGAGCGGTGGCGCGGTCGACCCGACGGTAGGCGCCGCGGTGATCGCGGCCGGCTACAACGACGACATCGAGGCGGTACGGCGGCGGTTCCCGGAGCCACCGGCCGACCCGAAACCGGTCCCCGGCTGGCAGCAGGTCGAGCTCAACCGGAAGCTCGCGTTGCTCGGCGTACCGAAGGACTGTGCTCTGGACCTGGGCGCGATCGCCAAGGCGTGGACCGCCGACCGGGCCGCCCTGGTGCTCAGCAAGCGCTATGGCTGCGCAGTCCTGGTCGAGATCGGTGGAGACCTCCGTGCCGCCGGCGATCCGGTCAAGCCCTGGGTCATCACGGTCGCCGAGCGCGCCGGTGACCCCGGCGTACTCGTCACCCTCGCTCACGGCGGCCTGACGACCTCTACCCGGACAGTACGGCGCTGGCAGACGCCGACCGGATACGCACACCACCTCATCGACCCCCGCACCGGCAAGCCCGCGGACGGTCAGTGGCGAACCGCATCGGTCTGGGCGCCGACCGCAGTACGGGCCAACACCTTCAGTACGGCGCTGGTCGCGACAGGGGAGGCCGCTCTCGGGCGGCTGACTCTGGCCGGTCACCCGGCCCGGCTGATCGACGACATCGGCGAGGTCACTGAGCTGTCCGGTTGGCCGGCGTCGAGCGAGGCAGCCTGATGACGCTCTGGTACCTCGCCCGCGCCGCGGGACTCGTCGCCATGGTCATGTTCACGGTGTCGGCGTCGCTCGGCATCCTGACCTCGGGCAGTCGTGATCCGGGCCGCCGGTTCTGGCTGCAGTACGTGCACCGCTCGGCGGCAGCCACCGGTCTGGTCCTGCTGACGACGCATGTCATCGCGGTCATCGCCGACGCCTACGTCGACATCAGTCCGGGCGTCCTGGTGTGGCCGTTCGGCTCCGGCTACCGCCCCTTCGCCATGGTCGTCGGAGTACTCGCGCTGTACGGGCTGGTGCTCGCCGCAGTCGTCGGAGCCGCCCGCGGCCGCCTCTCGAAGTCGGAGACCATCACCAGACACTGGCGCTCGATCCACATCGCCGCATCCATCGGCTGGGTGCTGTCCATCGGGCACTCGCTGCTGGCCGGCACCGACCGCGGCACCCCTTGGATGCTCGCCATCACCCTCGGCTGCCTCGGCGCAGTCGCCGCAGCGGGTGCGTACCGCGCTCGCAGCCAGGCGGCACGTGCCAGTACGCCGCTGAACCTCGCACGAGCCGGGAGAACACGATGACGACCTTGCAAGACACCCGGGTGCGGGTCATCGGCGAGCCACGGTTGCTGGCGGGCTTCGACCACCATCGCTTGGACCGGCAGCGCCATCACTGGGCCCATGGGACTCAGCCGGACCTCACCCGCGAGACCTACACGCGGTTGGCCGAGTCCGTCGGCCTCAGAGGACGCGGCGGTGCGGCGTTCCCGGTCGCGCTGAAGCTGGCTGACCTCCCGGCGCGCGGCATCGAGGCTGTCGTCGTCAACGGTTCGGAGAGCGAGCCGGCGAGCCGCAAAGACCGTTTACTCCTGACAGTCGCGCCGCACCTGGTCCTGGACGGTGCAGTCGGCCTGGCCCGCGCACTCGGTGCGCCCCACGTGCTGATCGCCGTACATGATGCGACCGCGGCGACCTCCGTTCGGGAGGCGATCGTGGAACGCGACGACGGTGTGGCGATCGAGGTGAGCGACACACCTGGCCGCTTTGTCGCAGGTGAGGCCCGTGCGGTGCTGAGTGCGTTGGAAGGTGGTCCCGCCGTACCGCCGGGGCGGAGGGTGTTGCCGACGCGGAAGGGGTATCACCGGCGGCCGACGTTCCTGTCGAACGTGGAGACGTTCGCGCAACTCGCCGTACTCGCGCGACTGGGGTCGAGAGGGTTCAGCAGCACCGGACTGATCAGTGAGCCCGGGACGCAATTGCTGACGATCGACGGCGCCGTGCGTCAGCCGGGCGTGATCGAGACGCCGACCGGTGTGCCGCTGGACACCGTCCTGCAGTTCGCTGGTGCAGACCCCGGTCCGGTGCTGCTGGGTGGGTACCACGGCCGCTGGCTCGCGCGGACCGACGGCCTGACGCTGCAGCGACCGGAGGCGTCGGCGGGGATCGTCCTGGCGCTCGGGTCGGACACCTGCCCCCTCGGTGAGGTGCACCGGGTCGCGGGCTGGCTGTCGAGTCAGTCAGCCGGGCAGTGCGGGCCCTGCGTGTTCGGCCTCGCGGCTCTGGTCGACGACTTCGGCAGGTTGGTGCGCGGCGAGGCGACCGGCTGGCACGACGCCCACCGTCACCTGGGTCTGGTGCCGGGGCGTGGCGCGTGCGCGCATCCGGACGGCTCGGCGCGGTTCCTGGCGTCGGCGCTGGAGGTGTTCGGCGAGGACGTACGGCTTCACCTCGGCGGAGACGGCGGCTGCGGCCGGCCGGTCCGCGGAGTCCTACCGGTGCCTGGAGGCGAGTGGTGAATAGACTGGAGATCGACTGGACGCGCTGCGACGGGCACGGCCTCTGCGCCACCCTGTTGCCGGACGACGCCGTCCTCGACGAGTGGGGCTTCCCGGTACTGCGCGGACGGGAGGTCACCGCCGGTGCTGTGCCGGAGGTACGCCGCGCGATCCTCGCCTGCCCGGCCCTGGCGTTGCGCTTTGCTGACAGGTGAAATACGCGACGCAACCGATCCGTGAAGTGTGATCCACAAGGCTCTGGACAGGCCCGTCCCGACATCACACCAGTGACAAAGGTGGACTAGTCTCTGAGTGATCGCACAATGTCGTGCGGTCCGGCGCGAAACGGCGCCGAGGCACGCGTGGAGACGGTGGGGAATGCAGAGCAAGCTGGACGTCCAGAAGGCGGAAGTTCTCGCCAAGGCGGTGGCTGCGGGAACACATGGGCACGACAAATCGGTGGATCCGGCGAAGCTGAGGACGTTCCTCGAGCGCTACTACCGCTACGTCGCCGCCGAGGATGTGGCCGAACGCCAGCCGACCGACTGTCTGGGCGCCGCACGGCACCATTACAAGACCGCGGCGTCGCGGCCGCAGGGTACGGCGAAGGTTCACGTCTTCACGCCGACCCTGGAGGAACACGGCTGGTCCGCGGACGGCCGGACCGTGGTCGAGATCGTCGTCGACGACATGCCGTTCCTGGTGGACAGCGCCTCGATGGCGATCACCGACCACAACCTCGAGTTGCAGCTGCTGATCCACCCCCAGTTCGTGGTCCGGCGGGACGTCGCCGGCACGCTGCAGGAGGTCCTGGACGACACCGAGCCCTCGGACGCGCACGATCTGGTCCGGGAGAGCTGGATGCACCTGGAGATCGAGCGGATCGCCGACGTCGCCGAGCACCGGGCCCTGGAGCAGGCGCTGCAGACGGTGCTGCACGACGTGCGCGAGGCGGTCGAGGACTGGCCGAAGATGCACGAGAAGGCGGTCTCCATCGCCGAGGAGCTGAACGCGGCCGATCTGCCGGTGGGCGAGAACGAGGTGGAGGAGGCCAGGGAGCTGCTGGAGTGGCTGGCCGACGAGCACTTCACCTTCCTCGGCTACCGCGAGTACGACTTCACCATGGAGGGCGAGCAGGGCATCCTGCGCGGCCGTCCCGGGACCGGGCTGGGCATCCTCCGGCCCGACCCGAAGCCGAACTCCGGCAAGCTCCCGCCCGAGGTGAGCGCGAAGGCCCGTGAGCGCAAGCTGCTGATCCTGACCAAGGCGAACTCGCGGTCCACCGTGCACCGGTCGACGTACCTGGACTATGTCGGCATCAAGCAGTTCGACGCGAACGGCGATCCGGTGCTGGAGCGCCGGTTCATCGGTCTGCTGTCGTCGACGGCGTACACCGAGAGCGTCATGCAGGTGCCGGTGCTGCGGCGCAAGGCGCTGGAGCTGTTCCGGCTGACCGGCTTCGACCCGAACAGCCACAGTGGCAAGGGTCTGCTCGACGTACTGGAGACGTACCCGCGCGACGAGTTGCTGCAGGCGCCGGTGGAGGACCTGCTGCCGATCGTGCAGTCGGTGCTGCACCTGCAGGAGCGGCGTGCCGTCAAGCTGTTCGTACGGCGCGACGTCTACAACCGCTACCTGTCCTGCCTGGTGTACCTGCCGCGTGACCGCTACACCACTGCCGTCCGGCTGCGGATGCAGCAGATCCTCAAGGACGCCATCGGCGCCGAGTCCGTCACCTACGCGGCGTACGTGACCGAGTCCGTGCTGGCCCGCGTCCACTTCGTCGTCCGGATGAAGCAGGGCGAGACCGTGGGGGAGTTCGACGCCGAGCTGCTCGAGCAGAAGGTGGTCGAGGCGACCCGCGCCTGGGAGGACGACTTCACCGCGGCCCTGCACGCGCAGGGTGGCGACGGTGCCGTGACGCAGCTGGCCCGCCGGTACGCCGGCGCCTTCCCGGAGGCGTACAAGGAGGACTTCGACGCCCGGGTCGCCGTCAAGGACGTGACCGTCCTGGAGTCGCTGCCGCCCGACAACGGGCTGGCGATGTCGCTCTATAGTCCGCTGGACGAGGAGTGGGAGGGCGAACGCCGCTTCAAGGTCTACCGGACCGGATCAGCGCTGTCGCTGTCGCAGGTGCTGCCGCACCTGACCCATATGGGTGTCGAGGTCATCGACGAGCGCCCGTACGAGATCCGGCGCGGCGACGCGACGGTGTACATCTACGACTTCGGGCTGAAGGCGCCGGAGAAGACCGACGAGCGCGAGGAGCTGCGCAAGCTCTTCTCCGACACCTTCCAGGCGGTCTGGCAGGGCCGGGCCGAGTCCGACAAGCTGAACGCGCTGGTCCTGCGCGGAAACCTGAGCTGGCGTCAGGTGTCGATCCTGCGGGCGTACCAGCGGTACATCCGGCAGGGCGGTACGCCGTTCAGCCAGGACTACATCCAGAACACGTTCCTGAACCACGTGGACGTCGCCGGCCTGCTCGTCCAGCTGTTCGAGGTCAGCTTCGACCCCGCCCGCGGTGCAGGCGACGACCCGGACCGGATCGCCCAGACAGCCCAGCTGGAGAAGGAGATCCTGGCCGCGCTGGACACGGTGCAGAGCCTGGACGAGGACCGGATCCTGCGCTCGTACCTGACCGTGATCAAGGCGACGCTGCGGACGAACTACTTCCAGCCCCGGATCGCCGACGGCGAGCCACGTGACTACATCTCGCTGAAGCTGGAGCCGAAGGCGATCCCGGATCTGCCGCAGCCGCGGCCGGCGTACGAGATCTTCGTGTACTCGCCCCAGGTCGAAGGTGTGCACCTGCGCTTCGGCGCAGTGGCCCGCGGCGGGCTGCGCTGGTCCGACCGGCGCGAGGACTTCCGCACCGAGGTGCTCGGTCTGGTCAAGGCGCAGATGGTGAAGAACTCGGTGATCGTGCCGGTCGGCGCGAAGGGCGGGTTCTACGCCAAGAAGCTGCCCGATCCGACGGTGGACCGCGACGCCTGGCTGGCCGAGGGCATCGCGTCGTACAAGACGTTCATCTCCGGGCTGCTCGACATCACCGACAACATCGTTGCCGGTGACATCGTTGCGCCGCGGGACGTGGTCCGGTACGACGGTGACGACGCCTACCTGGTCGTTGCCGCGGACAAGGGCACGGCGACGTTCTCGGACATCGCGAACGGGGTCGCGAAGCAGTACGGCTTCTGGCTGGGTGACGCGTTCGCGTCCGGCGGCTCGGTCGGGTACGACCACAAGGCGATGGGCATCACCGCGCGCGGAGCCTGGGAGTCGGTCAAGCGGCACTTCCGCGAGATGGGCCACGACTGCCAGAACGAGGACTTCAGCGTCGTCGGCGTCGGCGACATGTCCGGAGACGTGTTCGGCAACGGGATGCTGGCCTCCGAACACATCCGGCTGGTCGCGGCGTTCGACCACCGGCACATCTTCCTCGACCCGGCACCGGATGCGGCCAAGTCGTACCTGGAGCGGCGGCGGCTGTTCGACCTGCCGCGGTCGTCCTGGGCCGACTACGACTCGGGCCTGATCTCCGAGGGCGGCGGCATCTACCCGCGGACCGACAAGGCGATCCCGATCTCGGCCGAGGTCCGCGAGGTGCTCGGCCTGGAGGGCAGCCCGGCGACACTGACGCCGGCCGAGCTGATGAACGCGATCCTGAAGGCGCCGGTCGACCTGTTCTGGAACGGCGGCATCGGCACCTACGTGAAGGCGTCGAGCGAGTCGAACGCAGACGTCGGCGACAAGGCGAACGACGCGATCCGGATCAACGGCGGCGAACTGCGCGCCCGCGCGGTCGGCGAGGGCGGCAACCTCGGCTTCACCCAGCTGGGCCGGATCGAGTACGCCGCGGGCGGCGGGCGGATCAACACCGACTTCATCGACAACGTGGCCGGCGTCGACACCTCCGACCACGAGGTGAACATCAAGATCCTGCTGGACAAGGTGGTTGCCGACGGCGACCTGACCGAGAAGCAGCGCAACGACATCATCGCCTCGATGACCGACGAGGTCGCCGGGCTGGTGCTGAAGAGCAACTACCGGCAGAACGTCGCGCTGGCCAACGGGGTCGCGCAGGCGCCGGCCCTGATGCACGTCCACCAGGACTGGGTACGGCGGCTGGAGAAGCAAGGACTGTTGAACCGGGAGCTGGAGTTCCTGCCGAGCGTCGCCGAGTTCAAGCGGCGCAAGGCCGAGGGGCGCGGGCTGACCTCACCTGAGCTGTCGGTGCTGATTGCGTACACGAAGATCGTGCTCGAGGCCGAGTTGCTGAAGACCTCGTTGCCGGACGATCAGTACCTGGCGCACAAGCTGGCCAGCTACTTCCCGAAGGCGATCCAGGAGCGGTTCGCCGAGCAGATCCAGTCCCACCAGCTGCGGCGCGAGATCATCACCACCCAGGTGGTGAACGAGTTCGTCAACACGTCCGGCATCACGGCGTACCACCGGCTCTCGCTGGAGACCGGCGGTACGGTCGAGGACGTCGTCCGCGCCAACCTCGCCGCGTCCCGGATCTTTGGGCAGCCTGAGCTGCTGTCCGGGAACGCCGCGCTCGACAACATCGTCGACGCGGGGACGCAGACGCACATGCGGCTCGAGACCCGCACGCTGGTCGAGCGGGCTACGCGGTGGCTGGTCAGCAGCCAGCGGCCACCGGTGGACATCGAGGAACTGGTCGAGTTCTTCGGGCCGGGGATCGCGAAGCTGACCGCTGCGCTGCCGGACATCTTGCGGGGTCGCGAGCTGGCGCTGTTCGAGCAGCGGCGGGAAGCCCTTGTACAGAAGGGGGTTTCGTCCGAGTTCGCCACCCGGATCGCGGTGCTGCCCCCGGCGTACGCCGGACTGGGCGTGGTCGAGACGGCGTCCCGCGACGACCTCGACATCCTCGAGGTCGCCAAGGTCCACTTCGCCCTCGGTGAGCGGCTGCAACTGGGTCGCTTCCTGGAGCGGATCATCAACCTGCCCCGCACCGACCGCTGGCAGACGATGGCCCGGGCCGCGCTGCGCGACGACCTGCACGCCGTCCACGCCCGCCTGACCCGCCAGGTCCTCGCCACCACGGACGCCACCGACGATCCCGAGGACCGCGTCATCACCTGGCAGGACCAGAACGAGGCAGCCCTGTCCCGAGCCGCCACCATGCTCGAGGAAATCGTGGAGACCGAAGGCCCGGAACTGGCCCACCTCTCCGTAGGCCTCCGCCTGGTCCGAACCCTCCTCGCCAACCAGGCCTGAGTTTCGCCAGCTAGCCGGACGATCCCCGTCCGGCTAGCTGCCGGCCGCGCCGTCCTGTGGATTGGGAGCTAGTGCTTGGTGGCGTGGAAGACGAGGAGGCGGGAGTCCGTGGTTGCGGGCTCGCTGTGCCAGCCACCTAGGACGGTGACGGCGCCGAAGCCGGCGTCCTCGAGGGCGGCGGTGATTTCCTCGGCGGTGCGGAAGTAGAGGGTGGTCGTGTAGACGGCATCGCGGCCGTCGTCGAACAGGTTGTGTGCGTCGAACACCACCCGCCCGCCGTCCACCTCGGTCACCTCGACCCATTCGCGCAGGTGACCCACTTGCGTGTCGCGTTCGCCGTACGTCGCTTCCCTGGTCCAACCCTCCCAGGCACGCGTGGCCGGGTTGCGGCTCTCGAAGGTGATCACGCCGTCGGGCCGCAGGGCGCCGGCACAGGACTTCAGCGCGGACGGGAGGTCGTCATTGGAGATGTGCATCATCGTGTTGCCGCTGCTCACGACCAGGTCGATGTCTCCGGTGGCCGCGATCGCCGAGGCGTCGCCGTCGATCCAGGTCACTGCCTCCGCTCCCGGTTGCCGGCGCGCGAAATTCAGCATCGTCGCGCTCGGGTCGACTCCGGTGACGACGCGTCCGGGCTTCGCCAGAGACCTGGTCAGCAGCCCTGTCCCGCAGCCGAGGTCGATGACCTTGGTCGCTCCGATCGTGTCGGCCAACCGCCGGAAGTAGTCGTGGTCATCCCCGGCCGGGTTGTCGGCGTCGTACAGCTCGACGAGCTCCTCGTCCCCATACGGATCCAATGTCACCGGCTCACGGTAGGTGCACCGTTCGGGGCGCGCAACGAGATTTCCCCAGCCCGTCATCCGTTGCGATGCGAGGATGACGCCGTGCGTGGACTTGTGGATGTCGTTGGTGCGGTGGAGTACCCGGGACGTGGGTTGGTGCTTGGGCGCGACCGGGACGGCCTGGGATTTGCGGCGTACTGGTTGACGGGGCGTACCGCGGCGTCTCAGGGGCGGAAGCTGGTGGTGTCGGACGACTCGGTCGTCGTGCAGGACGTCTCGGGTGCCTCTACCGACGACCTCCGTCACTACACGGCCGCCGTTCGTGGCGACGGTTGGCTCGTGGTTGGGAACGGCACGCAGGTGAGCGAGCTCGCGCAGGCGCGTCGAGACGGGCGTGATCTGCAGCTCGCGCTGCGGGATCACGCGTATGAGCCGGACCCGCCGATTCGTACGCCGAGGATCTTCGCGACCGCGTCGACGGACGGGACCGACGTGATCGTCGGCTCGGCCCGGTCGGTCCCTGGCGCTGAGGAGTTGGTGCAGCACCCGTCCCTGTTCGTTCGGGAGTTGCCGCCGGCAACGGCCGTCCATGTCAGCACGTACGCCGGGACTGCCGCCGACGTGATCACCTCCGGCTATCCGGAGGTCGTCGGGATCGGGAGTGGTTGGCAGGACGTCGCGGATGACGTCTGGAGTGCGCTTGACCCGTCGTTGAGGGTTGCGCTGTTCGTCGTCCCGCTCGCTGCGCCTTTCGGTGCGGCGATCGTGCGTTGATCAACGGTCGGAGACGAGGACCTCGACCGAGTACTGATCGGCTCGGTAGCAGTGGTCGCCGAACTCGACGGGGGAGCCGGCGGCGTCGTAGGCGGAGCGGGTCATGGTGACCAGCGGCTCGGCCTTCGACATGTGCAGGGTGCGGCGTTCCTCGGCGGTGGCGTTGCGGGCGCCGATCCGCTGGCGGGCGACGGTCGGGCGGATCCCGCGAGCCCGGAGTACGGCGTACAGGCCGTCGGTCTCGAGTTCGGTCGCGGTCAGATCATTCATTGCTGGCGGCAACCAGTTGCGGAGGATCGCGAGTGGCAGGTCACCGGCGTACCGCAGCCGCACGATCGACACCAGCGGGCTGCCCGGCGGCAATCCGAGCACCTCGGCGGCCCGGTCGTCGTACGCCTCACAGTTGAGCGCGAGAACGTCGGTCCGCGGTGTGCGGCCCTCCCGGACCAGGTCGTCGTACAGGCTGGTCAGTTCGGCCTTGCGGTGCACCATCTGGTTCGCGACCGTGGTGCCGATGCCGCGGCGGCGCACCAGCAGGCCCTTGTTCACCAGTTCGGAGATGGCGCGGCGGACGGTCGGCCGGGACAGGCCGAGGCGGTCCGACATCGCGATCTCGTTCTCGAACGGGTCGCCGGGGCGGAGCGTGCCGCCGCTGATGGCAGCGGTCAGCTGCTCGGCGAGCTGGTGGTAGAGCGGCACCGGGCTCGTCCGATCGATGCTGATCGGCAGGGCGGGCATGGCCGGGATGGTACCCGAGCAACGTAGGTATGTCTGCACGTCCGAATGTGCTAACAAACTATTGACACGTCTTCGGTGGGCCGGAAAGCTGGCCGGGCGGGCGGCGCCGGACCATGCTGGAGCCGTCGACTGACTGCGCCCGGCGACTGACCGGGTACGACGAGAGAGGGCGGCAGGGGATGCGGATCGGGTTGGTCGGGGTGGGGCGGATCGGGGCGTTCCACGCCGCGACGCTGAAGGGGTTGCCGGCGGTGGATCAGGTGGTCGTCGCGGACGCCGACCCGGGGCGTGCCGAGGTGGTCGCGAAGGATCTCGGGGTCGAGTTCGCCGCGGACGTTCCGGCCCTGCTGGCGAGCGGGCTGGACGGCTTCGTCATCGCCGCCGCCACGTCGGCGCACGCAGAGCTGATCGCGGCCGGTGTCGCGGCCGGCATTCCGACGTTCTGCGAGAAGCCGGTCGCGCTCGACCTCGCCGAGACCCAGCGCGTGGTCGAGCTGGTCGAGGCGTCCGACGTACCGGTGCATATCGGCTTCCAACGTCGCTTCGACGCCGGCTACCAGGCTGCGCGGGCCAAGGTCGGGTCCGGCGAGCTCGGCTTCATCCACCACATCCGCGCGAACACCAACGACGCCTTCCCGCCGCACCGCGAGTACATCCCGCAGAGCGGCGGCTTCTTCCGCGACTGCACCGTGCACGACTTCGACATCATCCGGTACGTCACCGGTCGCGAGGTCGTCAGCGTCTACGCGACCGGTGCCAACCGCGGCGAGGCATTCTTCGGCGAGTACGGCGACGTGGACGCGGCGGCTGCTCTGCTCACGCTGGACGACAACACCTTCGTCGCGGTCAGCGGCACGCGCTACAACGGCGCGGGCCACGACGTACGGATGGAGCTCCTGGGCAGTCTGGGTTCGGTCGCGGTCGGACTGGACGAGCACACCGCGCTGCGCTCGGCGGAGCCCGGTGTCACCTTCCCGGACGGCAAGCCGCATCTGACCTTCATGGACCGCTTCCAGCCGGCGTACGTGGCCGAGCTGACCGCCTTTACCGAGGTTGCCGCGGGCACCCGTGAGGTGCCCTGCACCGTCCGCGATGCGCTCGCGGCCTTCCGCATCGCCGACGCGTGCGAACAATCCCGCCACGAAAACCGCGTCGTCACCCTGAACCCCTGAGTCGTCACCCCGAACCCCTGAAGAGGAGACCTGCTCGATGACTGATCTCGCTGCCCGGATCGCCGGCGCCCCGATCTCGTGGGGCGTCTGCGAGGTCCCGGGCTGGGGCTGGCAGTACGACGCGGAGACGGTGCTGGCCGAGATGCGCGCCGTCGGCCTCGCCGCGACCGAGTTCGGCCCGATCGGATTCCTGCCGGACGAGCCGGCCGACAAGGCGAAGACGCTGGCCGACGTGGGCCTGCGGGCCGTCGGCGGATTCGTCCCGGTCGTCCTGCACGACCCGTCATACGACCCTGCTGATGAGATCACCACGGCGCTCGACGGTTTCGTGGCCGCCGGTGCGACCACGCTGGTCCTTGCCGCCGCGACAGGCCAGGACGGGTACGACGACCGACCGGTGCTGAACGACGACGGTTGGGGAACGCTGCTCGCCAACCTGGACAAGCTGTCCGCGCTGGCCGCGGACCGCGGCGTGCTGGCCACGATCCATCCGCATGTCGGCACCATGGTCGAGAACACCGACGACGTCGACCGCGTCCTGCGCGGCTCGTCGATCGGTCTCACCCTGGACACCGGCCACCTGCTGATCGGCGGCGTCGATCCGGTCGCGTTGACCCTCGACCACACCGCCCGGATCAAGCACACCCACCTGAAGGACGTCGACGCCGGCTGGGCCGCGAGGGTCCAGGCCGGCGAGGTCACCTACACCGACGCCGTCCGGCAGGGCATGTACCGCCCGCTCGGCGCCGGCGACATCGACCTCACCATGATCATCAGCACGCTGGAGAAGGCCGGGTACGACGGTTGGTACGTGCTGGAGCAGGACACGATCCTGCCGGACCGGCCGATCGACGAGGGCCCGGTGGTCGACGTACGGGCGAGTATCGCGCATCTGCGCGGGATCGCGGAGGCCGTGTGATGACGTTGTCGACAGTCGATGACCTGGTGGCGGTGTGATGGCGGACGACGTACTGACGATCGGGCGGATCGGGGTGGACCTCTATCCGCTGCAGATCGGCACGCACCTCGAGGACGTCACGTCGTTCGGGAAGTTCCTGGGTGGCAGTGCGACGAACGTGGCGGTGGCCGCGGCGAAGCACGGGCGGAAGTCGGCGGTGATCAGCCGGACCGGCAACGACCCGTTCGGCACGTTCATCCATCGGACCCTGCTCGAGCTGGGCGTCGACGATCGGTACGTGACGCCGGTCGACGGGCTGCCGACGCCGATCACGTTCTGCGAGATCTTCCCGCCGGACAGTTTTCCCTTGTATTTCTACCGGTTCCCGAAGGCACCGGACCTCGTGATCAACCCGTCCGAGCTCGACCTCGACGCGATCCGGGACGCGCGGATCTACTGGTCCACGGTGACCGGGCTGTCGGCCGAGCCGTCGCGGTCCGCGCACTTCGCTGCCTGGGAAGCTCGTGGACGGCGCCCGATCACGGTGCTGGATCTCGACTACCGGCCGATGTTCTGGGCCGATCCGAGCGAGGCGCACGAGCAGGTCAGCCGGGCGCTGGAGTACTGCACGGTTGCTGTTGGCAACCGTGAGGAGTGTGAGGTCGCGGTCGGCGAGACGGATCCGGACAAGGCGGCGCAGGCGTTGCTGGACCGCGGTCTCGACCTCGCCGTCGTCAAGCAAGGGCCGAAGGGCACCCTGGCCCGGACCCGGGACGAGCGGGTCGAGGTACCGCCGTACCCGGTCGAGGTCGTCAACGGCCTCGGCGCCGGCGACGGGTTCGGCGGCGCGTTGTGTCACGGCCTGCTGTCCGGCTGGCCTCTGGAGAAGATCATCCGTTTCGCCAACACGGCCGGCGCCATCGTCGCGTCCCGCCTCGAATGTTCCACCGCCATGCCCACCACCAAGGAAGTTCTCTCCCACATGGGTGATGAAGCATGACCCCTCCCGACCAGACCCCCGACTCCCGCCGCCCCATCCCCATCCGCCGCCCCGACCCAGACAACGACCCCACAGTCCTCACCCCCACCCCCGACGGCCCACCCCTCGATGCCCCCGCCGCCGACCACCCGCCCCGCCGCCGCCCCGACGACCCAACAGCCACCCACCCACCTGGCGCAAACGACCCCACGGTCGCGCACCCACCCGGGGCTAGCGACCCAACGGTCGCCGTCCAGTCCGGTGCCAACGACCCAACGGTCGCCGTCCCCTCCGCACCCCCCGGCCGCGGGGTCCCCGCCCCACCGCCCGGCCCCGACGACCCCACCGTGCCCGCCCACACCAGCCGGCCCCGCCCCCACAACCCGGCAGCCCACTACCCCGGCTCGAACGACGCCACCGTCATCGCCCAGCCCGGGGCCAACGATTCAACGATCGCGGTGCCATCCGCACCGCCCGGCGCCAACGACCCAACCGTCGTCGCGCAGGCTCCGGGCTACCTCGACGAGCCAACCGTCGAGTCCTGGACTGACTCAGCACAGTCCCACCCAGCCGCAGCACCCGCCGCGCCAGGCTGGGCGACACCACACGGCCACACAACACCACCGGCCCAGGTGCCACCCGGCGACGCGACGCCCCACGGTCACGCAACACCACCGGGCCAGGTGCCACCCGGCGACGCGACGCCCCACGGTCACGCAACACCACCGGGCCAGGTGCCACCCGGCGACGCGACGCCACACGGTGCTGCGACGCCGCACGGTCCTGCCACGCCACAGGGTCCAGCTACGCCTAGAGGTCCGGGGCGTCACCATGCACCCCGCAGGGACGTTGGCCAGGAGGAAGCCGCCTCCGCGTGGCACCCGGCGACTCCGACCGGCCAACCAACCTCCACCAATCAGCCCACACCCACCGGCCCTGCCGCCGACGACCAGACGACCGCGATAGCCAACCTGGACGTCTCAACCGCGCAACCGTCCCCGCAAGCAGCAGCACAACCACCGTCTCAACCACCGGTGCAACCAGCGGGGCCAACGTCATTGCAAGGACCAGCGCAGCCGCCGTCACCATCATCAGGTCAACCTCCGTCGCAAGGATCGGAGCCAGCGCCGTCGCAACTGCTGGAGCAGCAGTCGTGGCAAGGGGCGGAGCAAGGGCCGTCGCAGCCGCCAGAGCAGCGGTCGTGGCAGGGGTCGGAGCAGGGGCCGTCGCAGCCGCTGGAGCAGCGGTCGTGGCAAGGGGCGGAGCAGGCGCCGCCGCAACCAGTGGTGCAGGTGGCGGCTCAGGCGTCGGCGTATGTGGCTGGGGGTGGGCAGGGGTATGGGGCTCGGTTGGCTGAGTTGACTGAGATTCGGGTCCGCCACCCTGAGCGGGTTGCGGACGCGTGGCAGCGGCGGCGGACCCGTGAACTCGTCGGGGAGGACGGCCGCCTGCTCATTGTGGCCGCCGACCACCCCGCCCGCGGTGCCCTCGGCGTACGTGACGACCGCCTCGCAATGGCCAGCCGTCCCGGCCTGATCGACCGCCTGATCACGGCACTCGAGCGCCCCGGCGTCGACGGCGTCCTCGCAACCCCGGACGTTCTCGAGGACCTTCTCCTGCTCGGCGCGCTCGAGGGCAAGGTAGTCATCGGCTCGATGAACCGGGGCGGCCTGCAAGGTTCGGCCTTCGAACTCGACGACCGCTTCACCGCGTACGCGACAGCGGCCGACATCGCCTCCCGTCGCCTCGACGGCGGCAAGATGCTGACCCGGATCGACCTCGGCGACCCCGGCACCGTGGCCACGCTCGAAGCCAGCGCGAAGGCAGTCACCGAACTCGCCGAGCACAAGCTGATGGCCATGGTCGAGCCGTTCTGGTCCACCCGCCGCGACGGCCGTGTCACCAACGTCCTCGACGCCGACTCGGTCATCAAATCGGTGAACATCGCCGCCGGCCTGGGTGCCACGAGCGCGTACACCTGGCTCAAGCTCCCAGTCGTCGACGAACTCGACCGAGTCATGGACTCGACCACCCTCCCGACTCTGCTCCTCGGCGGCGACCCGACCGTCGCTCCCGAAGAGACGTACGCGTCCTGGGGCAAGGCCATGAGCCTCCCCTCGGTTCGCGGTCTCGTCGTCGGACGCGCGCTCCTCTTCCCGCCCGACGGCAACGTCGCGTACGCCGTCGACCACGCCGCAGCCCTGGTACACGGAGGTGCCGCATGACCGAGTGGTTCCGCCCGGCCGGATCCGCGTCCCGCAAGGGATTCGACGTGGCCGTCACCCCAGGGGAGAAGGACTGGGAGCACAGCGGCCTGTACGTCGCGACCCTGCGCCCCGGGCAGTCCATCGAGATCGACACCGGCGATTGCGAGTACCTCGTCCTCCCGCTCAGCGGATCAGCCGAGGTGATCGTCGACGGCGAGACGCTCCCACTCGGCGGCCGTGCCGACGTGTTCGCCGGACCGACCGACCTCGCGTACGTCCCGCGCGGCTCCACCCTCGCCGTCACCAGCGCGGGCGGCGCCCGCATCGCCTTCCCACACGCGAAGGCCGCGAACGACTACCCGTACCGCCGGATCGGCGTCGAGCAGGTGGAGACCGAGCTGCGCGGAGCGGGCGTCGCCTCCCGCCAGGTCCGCAACTTCGGTACTCCGGCCGTCCTCGAGGCGGACTCGATCATCGCCTGCGAGGTTCTCACCCCGGCAGGGAACTGGTCGTCGTACCCGCCGCACAAGCACGACGAGCACAAGCCTGGCAAGGAGAGTGTGCTCGAGGAGATCTACTACTTCGAGCTCCAGCTCTCCGACGCCGCCCCGGAAGGTGTCAAGGGCAACGACCCGATCGGTTACCAGCGGGTCTACGGCACCGAGGACCGCCCCATCGACGTCCTCGCGGAGGTCCGCGACGGGGATGTGGTGCTGGTGCCTCACGGTTGGCATGGTCCGGCGATGGCGCCTCCTGGTTACGACATGTACTACCTGAACGTGATGGCCGGCCCCGGAACCGAACGTCAGTGGCTGATCACCGACGACCCCAACCACGGTTGGGTCCGCGACCTGTGGGCCACCCAGCAGATCGACCCGCGCCTGCCTTTCGGCGTGACAGAGCCTTTCGGTGCAGCAGAGCCTTTCGGAGGAGAGAAGTCATGACGGTGCGTCTCACGGTCGCGCAGGCGTTGGTGCGATTCCTGAGCGTCCAGTACTCGGAGCGTGACGGCGAGCGGCAGCGCCTGTTCGCCGGGTGTCTGGGCATCTTCGGGCACGGCAACGTGGCCGGCGTCGGCCAGGCGTTGTTGCAGGCCGAGCTCGAGGACCCGACCGCGCTGCCGTACATCCTGGCCCGCAACGAGCAGGCCATGGTGCACACCGCGTCCGCCTTCGCCCGCACCCGTGACCGGCTCCAGACCTATGCCTGCACGGCAAGCATCGGCCCGGGCTCGACCAACATGGTGACCGGCGCGGCCCTCGCCACAGTGAACCGGTTGCCGGTACTCATCCTCCCTTCCGACGTGTTCGCAACCCGGGTGGCGACCCCCGTGCTGCAGGAGCTGGAGAGCTTCGGCGCCGGCGACGTCTCCGTCAACGACGCGTTCCGCCCGGTGTCGAAGTACTTCGACCGCATCTGGCGCCCCGAGCAACTGCCGTCGGCACTGCTGAACGCCATGCGGGTGCTGACCGACCCGGTCGAGACCGGCGCGGTGACACTGGCCCTGCCACAGGACGTCCAGGCCGAGGCCTACGACTGGCCGGACGAGCTCTTCACCGAGCGCACCTGGTACGTCGCCCGACCATTGCCCGAGGCATCAATTGTCGACAAGGCGGTAGATCTCCTACGGGCCGCGAAGGCGCCGCTGATCGTCGCCGGTGGTGGCGTGCACTACTCCGGCGCCGAGGACGCACTGCTCCGGTTCGCCGAGGCAACCGGCGTACCCGTCTCGGAAACCCAAGCAGGCAAGGGATCTCTGCGCTACGACCACCCGCAGTCGGTCGGCGCGGTCGGCTCGACCGGGACCACGGCAGCCAACGCCCTGGCTCGTGAGGCTGACCTGGTGATCGGTATCGGCACGCGCTACAGCGACTTCACGACGGCCTCGCGGACCGCCTTCCAGAACCCGGAGGTGCGGTTCGTCAACATCAATGTCGCGCGCTTCGACGGTGGCAAGCATGCCGGCCTTCCTCTCGTCGCGGACGCCCGGGAAGCCCTTGTTTCCTTGACGTCTGCGCTCGGTGACTGGTCTGTGAGCGACCAGTACAGATCGTCGGCGGCCACTCTCGCAACCCGGTGGGACGAGATTGTGGATAACACCTACAACCCACCCGCGGAGGTGACCTCGAAACTCGCCGTCGGCGTCCTGACCCAGGGCGAGGTGCTCGGTGCCGTCAACGAATTGTCGGCGGCATCTGATGTGGTGGTTTGCGCAGCCGGGTCGATGCCCGGCGAGCTGCACAAACTGTGGCGGACGCGCGACCCGAAGGGATACCACGTCGAATATGGCTACTCCTGCATGGGATACGAGATCGCCGGCGGCATCGGGGTCCGTCTCGGTGCACCCGATCGCGACGTCTTCGTCCTCGTCGGCGACGGGTCGTACCTGATGATGTCGAGTGAGCTCGTCACCGCGGTCCAGGAGAACGTGAAGATCATCGTCGTCCTGGTTCAGAACCACGGCTTCGCGTCGATCGGCGCATTGTCGGAGTCACTCGGTTCGCAACGCTTCGGGACGGCGTACCGCAGGCGCAGCGGCGACGGGCGCCTGGACGGGGACTACCTGCCGGTGGACCTCGCGGCCAACGTTCGCAGCCTGGGCGTCGACGTGATCGAGGTGCACGACCGCTCCGAGCTGGAGAAGGCGATCGGTACGGCGAAGGCCGCCAGCGGCCCGATCGCGATCCACGTCACGACCGATCCGTTGATCGGCGGCCCGGACAGCGAGTCGTGGTGGGACGTCCCGGTCAGCGAGGTGTCCGCGCTGCAGTCCACCCAGGCCGCATCCGCGCAGTACGAGGAGAGCAAGAAGTCCCAGCGGTTGTACGTCGCTCCGGTCGAGGGAGACAGCTGACATGGGAACGCTGAGCATCGGTACGGCGCCGGACTCGTGGGGAGTCTGGTACGCGGATGACCCGCGGCAGACACCGTGGACGCGGTTCCTCGACGAGGTGGTAGCAGCCGGCTACGCCCGGATCGAGCTCGGACCGTACGGCTACCTGCCGACCGATCCAGTCCGCCTCAAGGACGAGCTGGACCAGCGCGACCTGACGATCACCGCTGGCACAACCTTCGAGCAACTCCACCGGCCGGACGGGTGGGAGGCCACCTGGCGCGACGTCGCGAAGACCGCCGAGCTGACGGCCGCGATGGGCGCCAAGCATCTGGTCGTGATGCCGTCGATGTGGCGTGGCGACAACGGCGAGATCGTCGAGGACCGGCTCGACCACGAAGGTCAGGCACGGCACGGCCGGCAGGTGACCGAGCTGGGTCGCCGGCTGGCCGAGGAGTTCGGGCTGCAGACGCAGTACCACCCACATGCGGACGGGCATGTGGACACGCAGGACACCGTCGAGCGCTTTCTCCGGGAGACCGACGGCGACTACGTGAACCTGTGCCTCGACACCGGCCACATCAGCTACTGCGGCGGTGACAACCTCGAGCTGATCCGCAAGTACCCCGACCGGATCGGGTACGTCCACCTGAAGCAGGTGGATCCGAAGGTCCTGGCCGAGGTCGAGGCCGAGGGCCTCAGTGTCGACGAAGCCGTCCGGCGCGGCGTGATGTGCGAGCCGCCGAACGGCGTACCCGAGCTGCCGCCGGTGCTGGATGCGTTGGCTGCGCTCGACAGTGACCTGTTCGCGATCGTCGAGCAGGACATGTTCCCCTGCCCACCCGACGTGCCGCTTCCGATCGCGGAGCGCACGTTGGCCTATCTGAGATCCCACGGGGGTGGCGAATCGAGGTGACGGCCAGCAGAGTGTGAAACTCTCTGGTCCCACGCAACTCCGCGGAGTGGCCGCGGCTCGTCTGAAAGGCTGGTTGGACTCATGATTCGGTGGCAGAAGAAAGCGGTGGCCGCGAGCGCGGTGATCGCACTGGCGACAGCGCTGGCGGCCTGCAGTTCCTCCGGGGGCAAGCAGGAGGAGCAGAACTCCGGCGGCAGCGGCGGGAACGTCGCGGACACCCCGCGGATGAAGGTCGCGCTGATCACCCACTCGGGTCCCGGCGACACCTTCTGGGACATCGTCCGGCGCGGCGCCGAGGCGGCCGCGAAGAAGGACAACATCGAGCTGCAGTACTCCGCCGACCCGGACGGGGCAGCCCAGGCCAACCTGGTGCAGACCGCGATCGACTCGAAGGTCGACGGTATCGCGGTCACGCTGAACAAGCCGGACGCGGTCATCCCGAACGTCAAGAAGGCGGTCGCGGCCGGCATCCCGGTCTCGGTTCTCAACGGCGGCCTGGACTCCTGGAAGACGACCGGCGCGGTCGGGTACTTCGGCCAGGACGAGCGGATCGCCGGCCAGGCGACCGGTGACAAGCTGAAGCAGCTCGGCGCGAAGAAGGTCCTCTGTGTCATCCACGAGCAGGGCAACGTCAGTCTGGAGGCCCGCTGCCAGGGCATCAAGGACAAGTTCGGAAATGTCGAGAACGTGAACGTCAACGGCACCGACCAGCCCGGCACGCAGGCGACGCTGACCTCGAAGCTGCAGCAGGACAAGACTGCCGACTACGTGGTCGCGCTGAACGCCGGGATCGCACTGACTGCGGTGACCGCGGCCAAGGACGCCGGTTCGGCGGCCAAGATCGGCAGCTTCGACATGAGCAAGGAGATGGCGGCGGCGGTCAAGGACGGCAGGGTGCAGTTCGCCGTCGACCAGCAGCCGTACCTGCAGGGCTATCTCGCGATCGACTCGATCTGGCTCTACAAGACCAACGGGAACACGATCGGCGGTGGCGAGGCGACGCTGACCGGACCGGCCTTCATTGACCAGTCCAA
This sequence comes from Kribbella sp. NPDC049227, assembly GCF_043197265.1. NCBI lineage: Bacteria > Bacillati > Actinomycetota > Actinomycetes > Propionibacteriales > Kribbellaceae > Kribbella > Kribbella sp. NPDC049227. The sequence continues at coordinate 162,252 of NZ_JBICST010000005.1, forward strand.
CATCGCGACGGTGGAGAAGTTCGCCACGGCCGGGACGCGCTGAGGTAGCGCCATGGCATCGACCATCACCTCACCCGTGTCGGCGGACGACCGCGTCTCCGCCCGGTCGCTCGCGGCCCGGCTGCTCAGCCGGCCGGAGATCGGATCGCTCGTCGGCGCGGCCGTCATCCTGGTGTTCTTCCTGATCGCCGCGCCGCCGTTCCGCGACATCAACAACACGGGCACGATCCTGTACCAGGCCGCACTGATCGGTGTGATGGCGGTGCCGGTCTCGCTGCTGATGATTGGCGGCGAGTTCGACCTCTCGGCCGGTGTCGCGGTGACGACGGCCGGGCTGACCGCAGGCATCATCGCCTACCAGCTCAGCCTCAACGTCTGGGTCGGCATCGTGATCGCGCTGGCCTTGTCGCTGGCGATCGGCGCGTTCAACGGCTGGCTGCTGATGCGGACCGGGCTGCCCAGCTTCCTGGTGACACTGGGCACGTTCTTCATCCTGCAGGGCCTGAACATCGCGGTCACCCGGCTGACGTCGGGCGCGGTCGCGTCCAACTCGATCAGCGACATGGACGGGTTCAGCACCGCGAAGGCGATCTTCGCGTCGGAGTTCCAGGTGGGCGGCGTCACGATCAAGATCATCGTCGTCTGGTGGATCGCGTTCGTCGCCATCGCCGCCTGGATGCTGCAACGCACGCAGATCGGCAACTGGATCTTCGCCGTCGGTGGCGACGCCGCGGCCGCCCGCGCGGTCGGCGTACCGGTCAAGAAGGTGAAGATCGGCCTGTTCATGGCGGTGGGATTCTTCGCCTGGTTCACCGGCATGCAGTTGCTGTTCGTGCAGAACGGCGTGGTGCAGTCCGGCGAAGGTGTCGGCAAGGAGTTCCTCTACATCATCGCGGCGGTCGTCGGCGGCTGCCTGCTCACCGGCGGCTACGGCTCCGTCATCGGCGGCGCGATCGGTGCGCTGATCTTCAGCATGGTGCAGCTGGGGGTTGTGTACGCCGGATGGAATCCTGACTGGTTCAAGGCGTTCCTCGGCGCGATGTTGCTGCTGGCCACCATTGTCAACCTCGTCGTCAAGAAGCAGGCGGAGGCACGATGACCACTGCGAGGAGCTTCGATTCCGACGCGGTCACCCACCCGACCACGCCGATCGTCGAGCTGCACGACATCGGCAAGAGCTACGGCAACATCGACGCGTTGCGGGGAGTGTCGCTGTCGGTCCGGCAGGGCGAGATCACCTGCGTGCTGGGCGACAACGGCGCGGGCAAGTCGACGCTGATCAAGATCGTCGCCGGCCTGCACGACTACACCGCCGGGACGATGGTGGTGAACGGCGAGGAGCGGCATTTCTCGTCGCCGCGGGAGTCGCTGGACAGCGGCATCGCCACCGTCTACCAGGACCTGGCGCTGGCGCCGCTGATGTCGGTCTGGCGGAACTTCTTCCTCGGCAACGAGATGACCAGGGGTCCGTTCCGCCAGCTGGAGGCGGCGCGGATGAAGCGGATCGCGAGCGAGGAGCTGACCAAGATGGGGATCTCGATCCCCAACCTGGAGCAGCCGGTGGGCAAGCTGTCCGGTGGTCAGCGCCAGTGCGTCGCGATCGCGCGCGCGATCCACTTCGGCGCGAAGGTGCTGATCCTGGACGAGCCGACCGCGGCGCTCGGCGTGAACCAGTCCGGCGTGGTGCTGAAGTACATCGTCAGGGCACGCGACGCGGGCATCGGGGTCATCTTCATCACTCACAACCCGCACCACGCGTACCTGGTCGGCAACCACTTCGTCGTCCTGAAGCTCGGCCGGGTCGCGCTCGACACGCACCGGGCCGACATCACGCTGGAGCAGCTGACCACCGAGATGGCGGGTGGCTCCGAGCTCGAGGCGCTCAGTCATGAACTGCGCGACGCCAATCCCGAGGCGGTCGTCGACCGGGCGGATGCCCGGGCGGTTGACACGCCTGCGGACAATGAGGAGGAGAGGGAGGGGCCATGACCGATCTCCGGGTCGGCATCGTCGGCGTCGGAGTGATGGGCGCCGACCACGCCGAGCGGGTCGCACGCCGTACCGCCGGCGCGCGCTTGGTCGCTGTCGCCGATCCCGACATCGCCCGCGCCGAGGCACTCGCGAAGAGTCTCGATGTCCGGGTGGTCGAGGACCCGCTCGATCTGATCGCGGCGGATGACGTGGACGCGGTGATCCTGGCGTCGCCCGGCTTCGCCCACGCGGAGCAACTGCTCGTGTGCCTGGAGCACCGCAAGCCGGTGCTGTGCGAGAAGCCGCTGACGATGGACGCGGCATCGTCGCTCCAGGTGGTCGAGGCGGAGCACAAGGTCGGCCGGTCGCTCATCCAGGTCGGCTTCATGCGCCGCTTCGATCCCGAGTACGCCGCATTGAAGGAGCTGCTCGACTCCGGGGAGCTGGGGCGGACGTTGGTGCTCCACAACGTGCACCGGAACAAGTCGGCCCCGGTGACGTTCCGCAGCGAGATGATCGTGCGGGACTCGATGGTGCACGAGGTGGACATCGCGCGCTGGTTGCTGGGTGACGAGATCACCCGCATCACCGTGAACGCCCCGAAGCCCAGCGGCCTCGTCGGCGACGGCGTACTCGATCCGCAGCTGGCGCTGTTCGAGCTGGCGAACGGAGCGATGGCCGACGTCGAGGTGTTCGTGAACTTCCAGGTCGGGTACGAGGTGCGGTGTGAGGCCGTGGCTGAGCGCGGTAGCGCGACCATCGGGCTCGGGTCCGGCGTGTTCACCCGCGCCGGTGGTCGGTGGGGCGGTGCGATGCCCTCCGACTTCCGGGTTCGCTTCGAGCGGGCGTACGACATCGAAGTGCAACGCTGGGTCGAGGCCGCTGCCCGCGGTGCGATCGACGGACCGAGCGCCTGGGACGGCTATGCGGCGGTCGCGGTCTGCGAAGCCGGCATCGAGTCCCTCACCTCCGGCCGCCCCGTCGATGTCGACCTGGCCGATCGCCGGAAGGTCCTCGGATGAACCGCCGAACGGGCCTCGGAGGACCCGCCGCAAGGCCTCGGATGAAGAGCCTGTCGTCAACCTGTCACCCCATGCAGTAAGGAAGCATCGTGAGTACTGAGATCAAGCGCATCACCCACCTGGTCGGCGGCAACTCCTGGACCGGCGTCGCCGAGCGGACCAGCAAGGTCTACAACCCGGCGACCGGCCAGGTCACCGGTGAGCTGGATCTGGCCTCGGCCGCCACCGTCGACGAGGTGGTGAAGGTCGCCCACGAGGCGTCCCGTGCCTGGGGCGAGACGTCGCTGACCAAGCGGACCCAGGTGCTGTTCGCGTACCGCGAGCTGGTGAACGAGCGTAAGGACCAGATCGCCGCGCTGATCACCGCCGAGCACGGCAAGGTGCTGTCCGACGCGGTCGGCGAGGTGACCCGCGGCCTGGAGGTGATCGAGTTCGCCTGCGGGATCCCGCACCTGCTGAAGGGCGGCTTCAGCGAGGGCGTGTCGACCAAGGTCGACGTGTACTCGATCCGTCAGCCGCTCGGCGTCAGCGCGGTCATCTCGCCGTTCAACTTCCCGGCCATGGTGCCGATGTGGTTCGTCCCGATTGCGGTTGCCTGCGGCAACAGTGTGGTGATCAAGCCGTCCGAGAAGGACCCGTCCGCGGCGAACGCGATGGCCGAGCTGTGGAAGGAGGCCGGCCTGCCCGACGGCGTGGTGAACGTTCTGCACGGCGACAAGGAGGCCGTCGACCGGCTGCTCGAGCACCCCGACATCAAGTCGGTGTCGTTCGTCGGTTCGACCCCGATCGCGAAGTACGTGTACGAGAACGGCACCAGGAACGGCAAGCGGGTGCAGGCGCTCGGCGGTGCGAAGAACCACATGATCGTGCTGCCGGACGCCGACCTCGACCTGGCCGCCGACGCCGCGGTGAACGCCGGCTTCGGCTCGGCCGGTGAGCGTTGTATGGCGATCTCCGCGCTGGTCGCGGTCGAGCCGATCGCCGACGAACTGATCGGCAAGATCAAGGACCGGATGGCCAAGCTGAAGACCGGCGACGGAACGCGCGGCTGCGACATGGGCCCGCTCGTCACCGGTCCGCACCGCGACAAGGTCGTCGGGTATGTCGCCGCCGGTGTCGAGGAGGGCGCTGAGCTCACCGTCGACGGGCGCAACGGTGATGTCGACGGCGCGGCCGAGGGCTTCTGGCTGGCCCCGACGCTGTTCGACAAGGTCACCCCGGAGATGTCGATCTACACCGACGAGATCTTCGGCCCGGTGCTGTCGGTGGTCCGTGTTCCGTCGTACGACGCTGCGCTCGACCTGGTGAACTCCAACCCGTACGGCAACGGGACGGCGATCTTCACCAACGACGGTGGTGCGGCTCGGCGGTTCCAGAACGAGGTCGAGGTCGGGATGGTCGGCGTCAACGTGCCGATCCCGGTGCCGATGGCGTACTACTCGTTCGGCGGCTGGAAGAACTCGCTGTTCGGCGACACCCACGCGCACGGGATGGACGGTGTCCACTTCTTCACCCGGACGAAGGTCGTCACGTCGCGCTGGCTCGACCCGAGCCACGGCGGGATCAATCTGGGCTTCCCTACTCACGACTGAAGTCAGGGCTGTCGCCTGGGTGTAGCGTCGAAGGCAACCCCCGGGGCATGAGGAGTACCGCGGCGTACGAAGGGCCGGTCGGCCCGTCCGAAGTCAGCGAACACCAAGCCCCGGAGTGCGTCATGTCGAAGAACAAAGGCGGACGTGAAGTCCGCAAACCCAAACAGCCCAAGCAGCCGAAACCCAACCCGAGCGACGGCGCGATCATCCCGCCCACCAAGCAGGCAGGAAGCAACCACCGAACCCGGTAGCACGGTCTCGCACCGCGTCCCGATACGGCTCACAATCCCTCGGCCCCGGCCACACCCGGGGCCCGAGGGCTCTGGTGCGGTCGCTGATGAAGCCTGGGGGGCGCTTGAGCGCGACGCCGGTGCAGTGAGGTGGGTGGGGAGGGCCGCTGCGGCAGCGCGGTGCCAGTCGGGGCGCGGTGGCCGGAGCGCGGTCGCCGTCCGGGGTGGGTGGCTGGTGCGGCAGCGCGGTGGCCAGTCCGGGCGCGGTGGTCGGAGCGCGGTCGCCGTCCGGGGTGGGTGGCTGGTGCGGCAGCGTGGTGGCCAGTCCGAGCGCGGTGGCTGGAGCGCGCGGTCGCGGTCCGCGATTGAGATGACCGGTGGGCGGTGGCGGTCCGGGGCGGGCACCTGGAGCGCGGTGGTGGCTTGTCGCATCGGGGTTGCTGGGGCGCGGTGGTGGTTCGGGGTTGAGGTGGCCGGTGGCCGGTGGGCGGTGGCGGTCTGGGTGGTAGCTGGAGCGCGGTGGTGGCCTGTCCGGGTCGGGGTTGCGCGGTCGGGGTTGAGGTGGCCGGTGGCGGTCTGGGGTGGGTTGCTGGAGCGGGGTGGTGGTCGGGGTTAGGTGGCCGGTCGGTGGTGGCCGGTGGCGGTCTGGGGTGGGTGGTTGGGGCGGGAGAGTGGTGTGCTCGGGATTGTGGGGCGTTGACCTGGGGGGTGGGGTTGGGTAGCGTCTTGGGGGCGTTGTGGGGACGCGTCGAGACTCGCCGGAAGGCTGGAAGCCACCTCACCTTTCAATGGATTGAGCGCAGTTGGTGACGCTCTCTTGTAGCCCGTGCGAGTCCGGGGACGAGAGGACGCGTTGTGAGACTGCTACCTGACAAGCCGAGCATGGAGTTCCTGCGGAAGCAGGCCAAAGACCTCCTGGTCGCGTTGCGTGAAACCACCCCCGGATCGTCGCTCGCCGATGCGCAGCGGACGCTCGCGGGCGAGTACGGGCTGCACGACTGGCCCACGCTGAAAGCCGAAGTCGACCGGCGGAACGCGGACGCCCCCGTTGCACCCGACGGTCTGGCCGACGAGCTCGCCGCCGCCTTCGGGCTCGGTCGTACGACCGAACCCGCCACGCCCGTTTCGTTCACGCCGATGGGCCGGTCCTGGGCGTTGACCACCGACCGCGGTCGCTGGCTGGCCGTCACGGTGTATCCGTTCATCACCCCCGAACAAGCCGAGATCGGTGCCCGGCTCCGTGATGCCGCGGTCAAGGCCGGCGTGGCCGCACCAGTCGCCGTACGGAGTCCGCAGGGACGACTGATCGAGAGTGTCCGCGACGAGGGTTGGCGCGTGCACGAGTGGATCGAGGTCGGCCCGTCGCCGGTGACGCCGGTCTCGACAGCAGTGGCCCGGCAGGTCGGTACGACGTTCGCGACCTTGCACGCACTGGCGATTCCCAGCGAGGCGCCGATCAGCCCGTACCTCACCTGGCGGCAGTCCGACGCCGCGTGGCGCCAGCTCCTCGACCAGGCTCGGGCCGCCGGCAAACCGTGGGCGGACCAGCTCGAGGCTCGTCTCCCCGGGGTGCTCGACCTCTACACGATCGATGCCGACGTCACCGGTCCAGACTTCATCCTGTGCAACAGCAACCTCCAGCCCTCGACAGTCCGGCAGGGCCGCAACGACGAGCTCGTCGTGACCGAATGGGACTTCACCGGTTCGCTGACGCCTGAGTTCGAGATCGCGTCCTCGCTGACCCAGTGGGCGATGCGGCCATCGGTCAACCGGCGATCGATCGCGGCGTTCCGCGAGGGGTATCTCGACCGTGGTGAGTGGCCCAAGCTCGAACTGAATTCGTTCAGCATCGCCGTGACCGGCTGGCTCAACTGGGCCTACAACACGATCTGCGAAGCCATCGACCCCGAGGACCAGGACCGCGCGGAGTTCGCCGAGCGTGAGGCCGTTGGTGTCCTCAACCGGCCGATGACGCGGACCGTCCTGGAGGAGATTCTCGACGCCTAACGGCTGGACAGTACGGCGGTCAGCGCGGCAGCGGACGGTTCCGAGGTATGGCCGTGAAGCAGCTCGGTGCGGTGGAGTAGACGGGGCGTGCTCAGTCGAACCGTGGCCACCTCGGAACCCGTTGCTGACAAGGGAAGTACGGCCAGGCCGTGGCCGGCCGCGATCAGGGCCAGCAGGCTGGCGACATCCGTGCCGGAGTAGGTGAGCGCCGGACGGATGCCGTCGGTCTCGGTGGCGGCGCGGAGATCGGCGAGCGGTGCCGCGACATCGGGCGCATCGATCCAGCGGGCGTCGACGAGGTCGTGGAGGCTGATCCGGCGGCGGCCGGCCAACGGGTGATCCTTGGCGAGGGCAACTACCAGGTCCTCGTGCGACACCGCGGTGGTGCGCAGCGATCCGACGCCGAACAGACGGAGCGGATCGCTGGGCGCCGCCACTCCGTCGATCAGTCCCAGGTGGTACTCGCCCGCAGCCACTCCCTGCGCCACCGCTTCGCGGCCGCACACGGTCAGGACGACCGCGGTCCCCGCGCGAGCTCGTCGTACCTCGGTCAGGGCGTTCGCCAGCCGGCCGCCGGCTGCGGCGAGCGGGGAGGCCGCGATGGAGAGGGCGCCGGGCGGATCGCCGATGGCTCGGTGGACATCAGCACGGGCGGCGTCGAGGCGGAGGAGGATGGCGCCGGCGTGCTCGAGCAGGCGTTCGCCCGGGACTGTCGGGACCACGGGCCGTCGGCGCAGGAGCGGCGTACCGAGGTCGTGTTCTAGCGCGGCGATGTGCTGGGACACCGCGGACTGGGTGTAGCCGAGGCGTTCCGCGGCGGCGGAGAAGGAGCCGCACTCGGCGACCGCCACGAACGTGCGCAGCAGGTGTGGATCCACGCGGATCAGTATCGCTTATGCCCAGTGCAGAGATCATCGTTGGCGCTGATGCTGGTGAGACGCCCAGGATGGTGACCATGAACGCCTACGCCGGACGCATCGCCCTCGTCGCCGACCGCTCGCCGCACGTCCGCTCGCATGCGCGGGTGCCGGGTCTGCTGGACCGGTTGAAGGAACGCGACAACCTGGACCTCGACGTGTATTGGGTGCCGACGGAGGAGGCTGACGAGTCGCTCAAGGGGTTCGACGGCATCTGGCTGCTGCCTGGTAGCCCGTACAAGGACGAGACCGGCGCGGTCACGGCGGTCCAGATCGCCCGGGAGAACAGGATCCCGTTCCTCGGCACCTGTGGCGGGTTCCAGCACGCGATGCTGGAGTTCGCCCGCAACGTCTGCGGTCTGTCGGGCGTGCAGCACGGCGAGAGCAACCCGGCGGCAGACGATCTGCTCATCGTCGCGCTGGAGTGCTCACTCGACGGTCACGAGGGTCCGATCCAGGTGACGCCGGGCACTCGCGCGGCCGACCTACTGGGCGTCGAGCGATCGATGGAGCGGTACCACTGCTCCTACGGCCTCGACTCCACCCGCCTCGACGTACTGCGGGACCACGGCATGGTCTTCAGCGGGTACGACGACACCGGCGATCCGCGCATCGCGGAGTTGCCCGATCACCCGTTCTACCTGGCCACGCTGTTCCAGCCGGAGCTGGCGGGCGACGGCACTCGACCGCATGCACTGATCGAGGCCTTCGCCCGCGCAGCCGCCGGGAAGAACTAGAGCGTGGTCGTCGGACGAGGTTCGAGGCCGGCCGTCCGGTAGCACTCGTCGATCAGCGTCATCGTCGCGACCGCGTCGTCCGCGTCGATCGGGAGCGGCGCACCGTTGCGGATGCGAGCGGTGAACGCCTCCAGCTGATAGGCGTACGACGACTTGCGGCCGAGCTGCTCGACCCAGTGGTCCTCCTTGGTGGTGACGATCACCCGGTCGTCCAGATGCGGCAGCACGAAGCTGGGTGCGAACGCCTCACCGCGGCTACCGACGATCTTGCAGCTGAAGTCGAGCGTCTCCGCCGCCATGCTCGTCCGCACCGAGCCGGTCGCGCCGTTCGGGAACTCGAGGTCGGCGTTCAGCCACTCGTCCACACCGGGCAGCCGCTTCCGCTCACCCGCTCGCGCACTGACTAGCCTGGGTGCTCCACCGGCCCAGGGTGCGACCATGCGCTGGGCGTGCAGGGCGTAGCAGCCGACGTCCATGACTGCGCCGCCGGCCAGCGGCAGCGACCAGCGCGGGTCGTCCTCCGGCGGCGGTGGCATCACCATGGTCGTCTCAACGTGCTGCAGGTCGCCCAGCTCACCCTTGGCGAGCAGCTCGTGCAGCCGCCGGGTCACCGGGTGGAACAGATAGTGGAAGCCCTCCATCAGCACCACACCGTGTTCCGCTGCAGCGTCGCGCACCGCCGCTGCCTCGGTCGCGTTGCTGGCCGACGGCTTCTCCGTGAGCACATGTTTGCCCGCGGCAATCGCCTTCAGGTTCCAGGGACCGTGCAACGAGTTCGCCAGCGGGTTGTAGATCGCTTCCACCTCGGGATCGGCGATCACGTCGTCGTACGACGCGTGCACCTTCTCGACCCCGTGCTCCGCCGCGAACGCCTCGGCCCGGTCCCTGTCCCGCGCGGCGACGGCCACCAGTCGCGCCCCGCTCGAGCGCGCCGGTTCGGCGATCGCCCTCCCCGCGATCCGGGCAGCACCAAGGATCCCGATACGCAGCGGTTCCATGCTTCTCCTCATCGTCAGCGGTACGGCGGGCGCGGCACGACCGTGCCGGCGAATTCGACACCGAAGATGTCATCCTCCCGCACGCCCCCACCACCAAACATCCCTGGCCCGCCATCCGGACCCGACCCCCAGCCCTCAGCGTAGGAGTCACTCGCTCCACCGCTGCGCCGCCTCGCCCCCGGAGCTCCGGCCCTTCACGTGCCGTCTGCCCGGCGTTCATCCGGGTCGCTGGTGCCGACGATGAGGTGATCCGGTATCGGAGGGATCTGATCAAATCTGGGTGTTGGGTCGACGGATGCGGGCGCAGGCCGCAGTATTTGCGCATGAGCACCGTGCAGGTCCGGGTTGATCGGAGCAGTCGTACGCCGTTACATGTGCAGTTGGCACAGCAGCTCGAGGCGGCGATCCAGGGTGGCGAGTTGCCGGTCGGTTCTCGGCTGAGCAACGAGGTGGACCTGGCGGAGGCCTATGGCTTGAGCCGGCCGACGGTGCGGCAGGCGATCGCGCGCCTGGTCGACCAGGGGCTGCTGGTGCGCAAGCGCGGCGTGGGCACGCAGGTGGTCGGCCACTCGGGCCAGGTACGACGTTCCCTTGAGCTCACCAGCCTGTACGACGACTTGGCCGCGGCACACCGGAAGCCGGAGACCGAAGTACTGCGGTTCGGGATCAGCCCGGCGAACGCGGACGTGGCGACCGCACTGCAGTGCGAGCAGGGCGACCGAGTGCTCAGGATCGAGCGACTGCGGCGAGCGGACGGCGAGCCGCTGGCCTTGATGCGGAACTGGCTCCCACCCGACATGCTCGAGACGGACCCGGTCACGCTGGCCGAGCGTGGACTCTACGAGCTGCTACGCGCCGAGGGCGTACGACTGAAGGTGGCGCACCAGACCATCTCCGCCGTACCCGCCACCACCGAGCAGGCCAGACTCCTGTCCGAGGAGCCCGGCTGCCCGCTGCTGGCGACCACCCGCATCACGTATGACGACCACGGCGCTCCGGTCGAGTACGGCTCCCACCTGTTCCGCGCCAGCCGCTACTCCTTCGAACACACCCTCGTCCACCGCTGATCCACCCCTCAGAGGACCAGCGGTGGACGGGCCTTGTGCCGGGCGCGGCTGTCCGGGTACCTCGCACCTCTGACGCTGCGAGCCGCCGACTACGTCACACCCCGCTCTGCAGTCGTCCGTGACGTGAGCATCTGGACACGCTCGGTGAACCCGCGGCGTGGGACGGTTATCCACAGGCAGCCAGGAGCGGGTGGCGCAGCATCGCTCTGGGTTGGAAGAATGTCGCGCACGGTGACTGTCCGGTCGCCGCTCGGACCGATCTGGGGGATCACGTGGCAGCCGACAGAATCGCCGCGCGGCGGGTGGGGCGCGATGCTGTCGAGTTGATCGATGCGCAGGTCCGGGACGTTGTCCGGCGGGAGGGGATCGACCCGCTGCGGGATCCGGGGGCGGTGAACGCGATCGTCGCGACCGTCGTGCGGGAGTACGACGAGCGCAGCCTGACCGGGGTGGTTCCGCCGATCGTCGATGTGGACGCGGTCAGCCGGGAGGTGCACGACCGGGTCGCCGGCTTCGGGCCGCTGCAGCGTTTCCTGGATGATCCGGCGGTCGAAGAGATCTGGATCAACGAGCCGAGCCGGGTGTTCATCGCGCGGGAAGGCCGGCATGAGCTGACCACGACGGTGCTGACCGAGGAAGAGGTCAGCGACCTGGTCGAGCGGATGCTGAAGACGACCGGCCGCCGGATCGACGTCTCGCAGCCGTTCACCGACGCGCGACTCCCCGACGGCAGCCGCGTGCACATCGTGCTCGGCGGCATCACTCATCGCTATGCGGCAATAAACATTCGCAAGTTCACGGTACGCGCGACCCGGCTGAGCGACCTGGTCGCGCTCGGATCGCTGACTCCGCACGCGGCCGCGGTCCTCGACGCCGCCGTCGCGGTCGGGCTGAACATCCTCGTCTCGGGCGGCACCCAGGCCGGCAAGACCACGATGCTCAACGCCTTGGCCGGCTCGATCCCAGGCAGCGAACGCGTGATCAGCTGCGAAGAGGTCTTCGAGATCAAGCTCCCGATTCCGGACTGGGTGTCCATGCAGACGCGGCAGGCGGGTCTCGAAGGTACAGGTGAGGTGCGGCTGCGCGATCTCGTGAAGGAGTCGCTGCGGATGCGCCCGTCCCGGCTGATCGTCGGCGAGGTCCGCGGCGAGGAGTGCCTGGATCTCCTGCTGGCATTGAACTCCGGCCTCCCCGGCATGTGCACGATCCACGCGAACTCGGCGCGCGAAGCCCTGACCAAGATGTGCACGTTGCCGTTGCTGGCCGGCGAGAACATCGGGAGCCGCTTCGTGCTCCCGACCGTGGCCGGCTGCGTGGATCTCGTCATCCATCTCGGGATCGGGGCGGACGGGCAGCGGCGGGTGCGGGAGATCGTGGCGGTCAGTGGGCGGATCGAGGAGCAGGCGATCGAGACCGAGACGGTGTTCGGCACGGTCGACGGACAGTTGCGGCGGGCCGAAGGGCATCTGCCGCATCCGGAGCGCTTCCAGCATGCGGGGTACTCCTTGTCCGGGTTGCTGACCGAGCTGCCGCGAGGTGTGGGCTGATGGGACTGCTGCTCGGACTGTTCTTCGGGATCGGCCTGCTGCTGATCATCTGGACGTTCGCGGTGCCGGCGGAGACGCGGCCGGCGAACGACGCGCGACTGATCGCTCGAAGCCGCGACCTTCTGGCCGGCGCGGGGATCGAAGGTGTGACGCCGGGCGCGTTCGTCGGCGCGTGCCTGATCACCGGCGTCGCTGGGTTCGTGCTGATGTTGGTGGTTTCGGGCGCGTGGCCGGTCGGTGTGGTGTTCGGCCTGATGGCCGGCGGTCTGCCGGTCGCGCTGGTGCGGAGCCGCGCGCGGAAGCGGCTCGCCGAGTTTCGCGAGCTGTGGCCTGATGTCGTCGACAACATCGCCTCCGCGGTCCGGGCGGGACTGTCGCTGTCCGAGGCGCTGGCCCAGGTCGGTGAGCGTGGCCCGCTGCCGTTGCGTGAACCGTTCCGCCGGTTCGGCGCCGACTACGCGTCGACGGGTCGCTTCGCGGAATCCCTGGACCGGTTGAAGGCGCGGCTCGCAGATCCCGTCGGCGACCGCGTGGTCGAGGCGTTGCGGATCGCGCGCGAGGTCGGTGGTGGGGATCTCGGCCGGTTGCTGCGTTCGCTGTCGACGTTCCTCCGCGACGACGCGCGGACCAGATCCGAGCTCGAGTCCCGGCAGTCGTGGTCGGTCAACGGTGCCAGGGTCGCCGTCGCTGCGCCGTGGCTCGTCCTCGCGTTGCTGTCGTTCCAGGGTGACGTGATCCAGCGCTACAACTCTCCGGTCGGCGCACTGATCATCGGTGTGGGTGCAGCGGTCTGCGTGATCGCGTACCGACTGATGCTGCGGATCGGCCGGCTGCCCGAGCCCGAGTGGGTGCTGCGATGAGCCCGATGGTGCTCGGTGGTCTGGTGGGTGTGCTCTTCGGACTCAGCCTGCTCCTGGTCGTCCGGCGTTTGCCGTTCCTCCGCAAGCCGTCGGTCGACGACCGGATCGCGCCGTACCTGCGTGATCTTGGCGGGCCGGAGGTGTTCCTCGGTGTGGTCGACTCCAGTTCGCCGTTCTACGCGATCGTGCGGTTGTTCGGGCCGTCGCTGCGAGCCGGTGCCGGTCGGCTGGAGCGTCTGCTTGGTGGTGCCGCGTCGATCCGCCGCCGGTTGTCGCGGGCCGGGATCGAGCGGTCTGTCGAGGAGTTCCGGATCGAGCAGGTGCTGTGGGGTACGGCGGCGTTCGGGGCAGGGCTCGTCGTCTCGATCGTCGCAGTGTCGTTCGGCGTCGGGAATCCGGTCGGGATGCTGGTGTTCTGCGGTCTGCTCGGCGTCCTCGGAGTACTTGCCCGAGACACCTATCTGAGCACGCAGGTACGACGCCGGGAGCGGCGGCTGCTCGCGGAGTTGCCGACCGTGGCCGAGCTGCTGGCGCTGTCGGTGGCGGCCGGTGAGGGTCCGGCAGCGGCTCTCGATCGGGTCGCCCGGTCCTGCCGCGGCGAGCTCGCCGACGAACTCCAGCGGGTCCTGGGTGAGACCCGCGCCGGTGAGACGCTCGTCCGCGCACTCGACGGTCTCGCCGACCGCACCGGTCTGCTCGCGTTGTCGCGGTTCGCCGATGGTCTCGCGGTCGCACTCGAACGCGGTACGCCGCTGGCCGACGTACTGCGCGCGCAGGCGGGGGACATCCGTGAGGCCGGGCGGCGCGAGCTGATCGAGTCCGGTGCTCGCCGCGAGGTCGCGATGATGATCCCGGTCGTGTTCCTCGTCCTGCCGGTCACCATCGCGTTCGCCTTCTACCCGGGCGCTGTCGGAATCCGGCTGATCGCCGGATGAACTGAGGAGAGGTCATGTCCCTACTGCTGACGAGACTGTTCGTGGCGCTGCTGGCGCCACGACCCGCACGGAAGGAGCGCGGCGACGTCCCCGGCTGGGTGCTGATCACCGTGATGACCGCCGGGCTGGTCGTCGTGATCTGGGGCCTGGCGGGCAAACAACTCGCCCAGATGCTGCAGGACGCACTGGACTCCGTCTCCAACAAGTGATGGTTCCCGCCCGCCCGTATCCGTCGCGGCCGCGTGATGAGCGCGGCTCGGCGGTGGTCGACTTCGTGCTGGTGTCGATGCTCGTGGTGCCTTTGTTCCTTGGCATCCTGCAGGTCGGGCTCTACCTGTATGTCCGCAACACCTTGACCGCCGCCGCGTCGGAGGGTGCGGCCTACGCGGCCGTGCTGAATCGGCAGCCGGCCGAGGGAGAGGGGCGGACGCGCGATCTGATCGACGGGGTGGTGAAGGACCAGTTGATCGATGCGGTCCGGTCCGAGGAGACCGACATCGACGGCCGGCCAGGAGTGCAGGTCGTCGTGCAGGCGCACATGCCACCGCTGGGCTTGTGGGGTCCTGGTGTCGCGTTCAGCGTCGAAGGTCATGCCGTCAAGGAGACCGGCGAATGAATCGATCGCGGGACGAGCGCGGTAGCGCGGTGGTCGAGTTCTCCTGGCTGGCGCTGTTGCTGATGGTCCCGTTGATCTACGTGATGCTGGCGGTGTTCGACGTCCAGCGGGCGTCGTACGGCGCGACGGCGGCGACCCGGGCGGCGGGGCGTGCGTTCGTGATCGTGCCGGCCGGGTTGTCGGAAGACGAGGCGCGAAGCCGGGCCTTCGAGGCGGCGCGGCTGGCGATGAAGGACCAAGGCGTCGAGCTCACCTCCGACCAGCTCACGATCAGCTGCGATCCTGCCTGTCTGGAGCCGGGGTCGACGGTCACCGTCACGCTGGCCACCGACGTACCGCTGCCGTTCATCCCGGACGCACTCGGCGGGGAGCCGCCGGCGATCCACCTCAGTGCCTCGCACACCGAGCCGTACGGCGACTATCGCGAGGCCAAGGGCAACGGATGAACGGATGCCGACGGCAACAGGGTGAGCAAGGTCAGATGACTGTCCTCATCATCGGCTTCACGGCGATCGTCCTGCTCATGATCGTCGTGGTGACCGACATCTCCAAGGTGTTCCTGGTACGCCGTGACCTCGATGCGACCGCGGACGGCGCCGTACTGGCCGCGGCGAACGGGCTGGCGGCGATCTACGCGCAACCCGCGGCGGACGGGAACGCCGAGTTCGACCCGGAGCAGGCCCGCCGGCTGACGGCCGAGTACCTGGACCAGGTTGCCGCGAGCAACCGGTTCGACGGGCTCGACTGGTCGGCCGACGTCGCCGGTACGACGGTGACGGTGCGGCTGACGTCCTCGGTGGAGCTGCCGTTCGAGCCGCCCGGCTGGCCGGGAGACGCGGACATCGCCTCCGAGGCGGCCGCGATCGTCCCGATCCGATGAATCCCGCGTTCCGCCACGGCAGAAAGGGCACCATGGGGTGATGAAGATCGAGCTGAACGGACGGCGGGCCCTGGTGTCGGGATCGAGCCAGGGGATCGGACTGGCCATCGCCACCGAGCTGGCCCGGGCGGGTGCGGCCGTGGTGGTGAACGGACGCGGTGAGGACAAGACCAGCGCGGCCGCGGATCAGGTCCGCAAGGAGGTGCCGGACGCCGACGTGACGGCGATCGCGGCCGATCTCGCCTCGGCGGAAGGCGCCGACGTACTGCGGGATCGGGTCGGCGAACTGGACATCCTGGTCAACAACCTGGGCATCTTCGGTGCCAAGCCGGTGCTGGAGATCGACGACGACGAGTGGCGCCGGTACTTCGAGGTGAACGTGCTGTCCGCGGTCCGGCTGATCCGGATGTATCTGCCGGGGATGATGGAGCGCGGCTTCGGCCGGGTGATGAACATCGCGAGTGACTCGGCCGTGGTGACGCCGCTCGAGATGGTGCACTACGGGATGACGAAGACGGCTCTCCTCGCGGTGACGCGTGGCTACGCGAAGGCCGCCGCGGGGACCGGCGTGACGGTGAACTCGGTGATGGCGGGCCCGACGCACACGCCGGGCGTCGAGGACTTCGTCCACGAGTTGGTCGGTGACGACCTGCCGTGGGACGAGGCGCAGCGTCAGTTCATGAAGGAGCACCGGCCGTACTCCCTGATCCAGCGCCTGATCGAGCCGCCGGAGATCGGCAATATGGTCGTGTACCTCAGCTCCGACCTTGCCTCCGCCACCACGGGCGGCGCGGTGCGCGTCGACGGCGGCTACATCGACTCGATCCTGCCGTAGACCGTCAGCTGAACAGGCCCGGGTTGTCGGTCAGCCAGGTGGTCCAGGTGCGCCCGGAGCGGGCGGTCAGGAGTTCGACGCCGGTCTCGATCGGTTGCGGAGTGCCGACGCGGGACGCCCAGTAGGCGAGCAAGGTCTCGCGCTGGCCGGCGTCCCGCATCCGCATCTCGGCCCGGGCCTGGTCGGGGGTGAGATCGACCGCTTCGATCTGGGCGCCGGTGACCTCGGTGATCTGGGCGATCTGACGGCGTCGTGTCATCGACGACGGTCCGGTCATCGCATACCCACGACCGTCGTGGCCGTGGCCCGGTCCGTCGAGGAGCACGCGCAGGGCCGCATCGGCGATGTCCTGCTCGTGGATCGGCGCCTCCTCGGCGTCGAGATACGGCAGCCGGATCTGCCCGGTCGCGCGGAACTGCTGCGACCAGAACTTCGCGTTGCTCATGAACGCACCGGGCCGCAGGTAGGTGGTCGCGTACGAACCGCCGCCGATCACGTGTTCGGTCTGCGCATGCGGGTCCTCAGGACCGCCCAGCGAGGAAAGCGATGACAGCAGGACCACCTGCTTGACGCCGGCCGCCTCGGCTGCCGCGACGAACGCCGGTGCCGACGACGGATCGGAGTACAGGAAGACCTGGCTGATGCCGCGCAAGGCGGGTGCCGGGTCGTCCGAGTAGCTGACGGCGGACGGCCCTACGGCGGAGGGCTCGCGGGAGGCGACGCGGACGTCGCGGCCGGCCGCGGTCAAGCCGGCGGTGATGGCGCGGGCGATCGTGCCGCGGCCGCCGGTGACAAGGATCGTCATTGGGTTTGCTCCAAAAATGTAGTGACTACAAGATTGGATGAAGTAAAGCAGGTGCCCTACGCTCTGTCCAATGGAGACCGGGCGGCGGGAGCGGAAGAAGCAGCAGACGCGACAGGCCATCTCGGATGTCGCGACCGCGCTGTTCCTCGAGCGCGGCTTCGACGCGGTGACGGTGGCCGAGGTCGCACGCGCGGCGGACGTCGCCGTACAGACGGTGTTCAATCACTTCCCGGCCAAGGAGGATCTGTTCTTCGACGAGCAGGGCTGGTGGACCGGGCCCGCGCGGTCGATCCGGGAGGCGCCCACCGGGGCGGATCCGGTGAACGTGCTGGAGGCGGCGTACCTCGCGGAGACCCGGGAGCGGTTCGAGGTCGGGCATCTGGCGACGTGGAGGCAGTTCGTCCGGACGATCGAGAGCAGCCCGGCCCTGCTGGCCCGTCGCCGGCTGAACGCTGCGGAGATGGAGACCTCGCTCACCGAGGCCCTCGACGAGCGGAATCCTGGGCACCTCAGAAACCGCTTGATCGCCGCGCAGTTCGCCGCCGCGCAGAAGGTCCTGGAAGAACAACTGATGCGGCTCCTGCCCGACGAAGCGTCCGAGGATCAGGTACAGCAGGCCCAAGCAGAGCTGGAAAGAGCAGTCGCCGAGGTCTTCGGAGTACTCCGGCATGGCCTCTCTTTACCGGCAACCACGGCATAGCGGGTACGCTGCTTGGTTGTGGCTGGACTGGATTTTGACGCGGAGCTCAAGCAGCTCGACGCGACGCTGACCTCGATCGAGAAGGTGCTCGATCTCGATGCGCTGCGCCGGGAGATCGCCGACCTCGGTGAGCAGGTCGCCGCGCCGGACCTGTGGGACGACCAGGCGAACGCGCAGAAGGTGACCTCGCGGCTGTCCAGCCTGCAGGCCGACGTGGAGCGGGTGACCGGGCTGCGCGGCCGCCTCGACGACCTCGGCGTGATGATCGAGCTCGGCCGGGAGGAGAACGACGCCGACAGCATCGCCGAGTCGGAGAAGGAGATCGGCTCGCTGAGCAAGGCGATCCAGTCCCTCGAGGTCCGCACGTTGCTGTCCGGTGAGTACGACGAGCGCGAGGCGCTGGTGACGATCCGGTCCGGCGCGGGCGGTGTGGACGCGGCCGACTTCGCCGAGATGCTGCAGCGGATGTACCTGCGCTGGGCCGAGCGGCACGGGTACGCCACCGAGGTCTACGACACGTCGTACGCCGAAGAGGCTGGGCTGAAGTCGACGACGTTCGGGGTCAAGGCGCCGTACGCGTACGGCACGCTGAGTGTGGAGTCGGGCACGCACCGGCTGGTGCGGATCTCGCCGTTCGACAACCAGGGCCGCCGGCAGACCTCGTTCGCCGCGGTCGAGGTGGTTCCGGTGCTGGAGCAGACCGACGAGATCGACGTTCCCGAAGAGGAACTGCGGATCGACGTGTACCGCTCGTCCGGCCCGGGTGGCCAGAGCGTCAACACCACTGACTCGGCGGTCCGGATCACGCACATCCCGACCGGCACAGTGGTCTCCTGCCAGAACGAGAAGTCGCAGCTGCAGAACAAGGCCAGCGCGATGGTGATCCTGAAGGCCAAGCTGCTGGCGCTGAAGAAGGCCGAGGAGCGGGCCCAGATCGACGCGTTGCGCGGCGACGTGCAGGGCTCGTGGGGTGACCAGATGCGGTCGTACGTGCTGCACCCGTACCAGATGGTGAAGGACCTGCGCACGCAGTACGAGTCCGGCAACACCTCCGGTGTCTTCGACGGTGAGATCGACGACTTCATCGAGGCCGGCATCCGCTGGCGCCGTACCGGCCAGACGGTTGCCGAACAGAACTGATCTTCGCGCCGACTGCGGCGGTTGCTTCGGTCTCTGCTGCGTCGCGCTGACGTTCAGCAAGTCGGCGGACTTCGCGATCGACAAGCCCGCAGGTGAGGCTTGTCCCAATCTGAGTGAAGACTTCCGCTGCACGATCCACAGCAAGCTACGGGCGAGCGGCTTCCAGGGCTGCACGGTCTACGACTGCTTCGGCGCCGGCCAGGAGATCTCCCGCCGGGCCGGCAAGAGCTGGCGCGAACAGCCAGGCCGGCAGATGTTCGCCGCGCTGCCCATCCTTCGTCAGCTGCACGAGCTGCTCTGGTATCTCACCGAAGCCCTTGAATACAAGGCGTTCGAGGCCGAGATCCGGGCGGCGATCGAGCGCGTCGAGCGGGTGGCCGGTACAGCGGACCTGACGAAGGTCGACGTGATCGCGGAACGGGCCGTGGTCAACGAGTTGCTCCTGAAGACCAGTCAGCTCCTGCGCGGCAAGCAGAGCAAGAAGAAGGAGCGCCGCGGCGCCGACCTGATGGGTAAGGGGCTCCGCGGCGCCGACCTCGCGAAGGCCAACCTGCGCGGTGCCTACCTGATCGGCGCCGACCTGCGCGACGCCGATCTCCGGCAGGCGGACCTCATCGGAGCGGATCTTCGCGACGCCGACCTGCGCGGCGCCGACCTGACCGGGGCGCTGTTCCTCACCCAGGCTCAGGTCAACGCCGCGCGTGGCGACAGTGCGACCAGGCTTCCGTCCGCGGTTACGCGCCCTTCGCACTGGGGCGCGAACCCAGCCGGTGCGTGACCGGCGTCATCAGCAGTGAGATGACGGTGATGCTCAGAGCCACCGCGGCGAGTGCCCCGCCCTGTCCCCACGACGTGCCTGCCAGCGCCAGGTACGCCGTACCGACGATGGCTGCGCCGAAGGCGAGGGTCGTCTGCTGGCTGGTGAGCAGGATGCCGCTCCCCAGTCCCGCCTGTGCCGGTGGGACCTGACCGACCACGACGCCGATGAGCGGCACCATGACCAGTCCGCTGCCGAAGCCGGCGATCAGCATCGGTACGGCGAGCGTCCAAGGCGTCACGTCCGGCCAGGCCATGAGGGTGATGGCGGCCAGTACGGCGTACCCGACGGCCTGGATGATCCAGCCGCGGAGGATGAGGCCGGCGCCGTACCGCTGCTGCAGCCGTGGTCCGTAGACCGAGGTGATCAGGAACCCGACTGCCATCGGCAACAGGCTCAGACCGCCTTCCAGCGGGGACATGTGGGCCTCGCCCTGCGTGGCGAGCGCGAAGACGAACATGAAGCCGCCGAACGTGGTGAAGAACGCGCTCGCGAGCAGCAGGCCGAGCCGCATCGCGCGGAGCCGCAGAACCGTCGGCGGGATCAGCGGAGCGCGACCTGACTGCTCAGACCTGTGCTGGTGTACGCCGAGCACTGCGACAGCCGGAATGACCGCGGCCAGGCAGAGCCACGTCCAGAGCGGCCAGCCGAGTGGGCGTCCTTCGGTGAGCGGCAGGAGCAGCAGTACGAGGGCCAGTGCGAGCAGAGCGGCGCCGACGAGGTCGACCCGATGGGCCTTCTCGGCCTTGGTCTCCGGGAGCAGACGGATCGCCGCGGCGACCGCCAGCACGCCGACCGGGACGTTGACGAGGAACACGGCCCGCCAGCCCAGCCCGAAGACGTCAGCCTCGACCAGCACGCCGCCGAGGATCTGGCCGAGCGCGGCCGCGGCGCCGCCGGCCACACCGAACATGGCCATCGCGCGGGCGCGGTGCTCGCCGGTGAGCAGGCTGGTGATCGACGCTAGGACCTGCGGTGTCATGGCAGCCGCCGCGGCGCCCTGGACGACACGAGCCGCGAGGAGTACGCCGATGGTCGGGGCGATCGCGCAGATCAGCGACAGCAGGGTGAATCCGGTCAGGCCGATCAGGAACAGGCGCTTGCGGCCGAAGCCGTCGCCGAGACGGCCGCCGACCACCAGCAAGGTGGCGTTGGCGATGCCGTAGCTGCCGACGACGAGTTGGAGCTCGCCGGAGGTCGCGTGCAGGTCCGAGCCGATCGCCGGCAGCGCGACGTTGATGATGAAGAAGGAGAGCATCGGCAGGAAGGCGCCGAAGAGGAGAGTGGTCAGTGCCACCGGGCCCAGCGGCGACGCGACGGCACGCGGCCGGGCGGAGACACCGGTGGCGGTGGCCTGGAGCTGGTCTGTCATGACTCCAGCCTGCGCGCGCTCGGAGCCTGGTGGTGAGAGCCTGGTTATCCTGGTATTGACACCACCTGGCACCAGTCTCCACTTCGCGCCATCATGGCCACATGACTACCCTGCCACTCACCACCGACAGAACTGCCGTCGACAAAGGCGAGCAGCGGCGGGAGCTGGGGGTCTTCCTGCGCAGCCGGCGGGAGCGGATCCAACCGGACGAGGTCGGGTTCGCACCGGGTGGCCGGCGCCGGACGCCGGGGTTGCGGCGGGAGGAAGTGGCGCTGCTGGCGGGGGTCGGCGTCACCTGGTACACGTGGCTCGAGCAGGGGCGGGACATCAACGTGTCGGCGCAGGTGCTGGAGGCGCTGGCGAACACGCTGCGGCTGGACCGGCAGGAACGCAATCATCTGTTCACGCTGGCCGGGCTCCAGGTGGGCCCGGCGCGCGGTGAGTGCGCGATCCTGCCCGCGTCCGTCCAGAGGACGCTCGACGCCGTCTCGCCGTACCCGGCTGTTGTGCTGAGTGCGCGCTACGACATCCTCGCGTTCAACGAGGCCTACTGCCGGGTGGTGCTGGACCTGCGGGAGATCCCGGTCGAGGAGCGCAACATGCTCTGGGTGACGTTCGTGTCGCGCGAGTGGCGGTGCACCTTCGCCGAGTCCGAGTCGATGAAGGTGCACATGGTGGCGGGATTCCGGGCCGCGATGGCCGACCACCTCGGAGAGCCGGCCTGGCAGGACCTGCTCCAGCGGCTGCTCGCGGGGTCGAAGCTGTTCACCGAGCTGT
Organism: Kribbella sp. NPDC049227; assembly: GCF_043197265.1. NCBI lineage: Bacteria > Bacillati > Actinomycetota > Actinomycetes > Propionibacteriales > Kribbellaceae > Kribbella > Kribbella sp. NPDC049227. The sequence goes on from NZ_JBICST010000005.1 coordinate 184,077, forward strand.
GGGAGCGATACGAGGTGGCCTCGCCGAGCAACCGGATCAAGGTGCTCGAGAACCCCGACGCCGGCATGCTGCGGATCGAACCGGTCAACCTGTGGCTGTCCCAGCTCGGCCAGTTCCGGGCGACCGTCTACACCGCCGCCGACGAGGACACCGAGAAGAAGCTCCGGGCCCTCGTCGGCTCCGGCCGAGGACAGTCGGCTGGCATCAGCTGACGGGAGTACCGGGGTTGGTCAGGGCCCGCGTTCGATCAGGCGGTGTCGCGGTCTGGCCAGGCGGACTCGAGTGTGGACAGGGCAACGGCGATCGCGGGCCGGCGGGAGGTGGTCGTCCGCCAGACGGCGTACAGGCGGCGGCTCGGGGCCGGCTGCAGCGGTACGACGACCACACCGTCGGGGAGTGTGCCACGGCCGAGCCGGGGGAGCAGGCCGATGCCGATGCCTCGGGCAAGCATCGCCAACTGGGTCTGGTACTCCGCGACCGAGTAGGCGATCTCGGGTTCGACGCCGGCCCGGCGCATCGTCCGGACCAGCCATTCGTGACAGATCGAGCCGGCCGGCTGGCAGATCCATCGCTCGCCGACCAGGTCCTCCGCCCGGACGGACTCCTTGCCGGCCAGGCGGTGCGCCGCCGGGACGAGGACGTCGGCCGGATCGGAGCCCAGCTTCACCCGGGACAGTCCCTCCGGCAGGCTGAGCGGAGTGTTCTGCCAGTCGTGCACCACCGCCACGTGGATCTCCCCGCGACTGACCGCGGCGACAGCCTCGAACGGATCCGTCTCGGTCACCCGCACATCCAGACCCGGGTTCTCGTCGATCAGCCGCGCCAGCGCCTGTGGCAGGAGGCCGCGCGCGGCGGTCGGGAACGCGGCGATCTTCAAGGTGCCGATGGCCTGTCCACGTTGCTCTTCCAGCGTCAGTTCAGCGTCCTCGACCAGTTCGAGGATGCGGGCGGCGGTCGACGCCAGCTGCCGGGCGGCGTCGGTGAGGACGATCCCTCGGCCTTGCCGCTCGATCAGCGTCGTCCGCGTCTCGCGCTCCAGTTTGGTCAGCTGCTGGGAAACCGCGGACGGCGTGTAGCCGAGCACCTCGGCCGCGCGGTTGACCGACCCGTACTGCGCGACGGCGTGCAGGGCGCGGAGCCGGCCGAGATCGATCATTCAGCACTCCTAAAGTGACGGCGGTAGCAATCGGTGCTGGTCCTTAAGTGTACGCCGATCCACACTGGAACGCATGAAACCTCGTGACCTGCTCCTCGCACTCGCGGTCGTCGTGGTCTGGGGCGTGAACTTCGTCGTCATCGAGGTCGGCCTCGAGGACTTCCCGCCCCTGCTCTTCTCCGCCTTGCGCTTCTTCTTCGCCGCCGTCCCGGCGATCTTCCTGCTCGGCCGTCCACCGGTGGCCTGGCGGTACGTCGTCGGGGTCGGTCTCGCACTCGGGGTGGTGAAGTTCGGGCTGCTGTTCACCGCCATGGATCATGGCGTCCCGGCCGGGTTGTCGTCGCTGGTGCTGCAGTGTCAGGTGATCTTCACGGTCCTGTTCGCGATCGCCGTACTGCGGGAGCGGCCACGCAAGGCGCAGGTGATCGGCATCGCCATCGCCTGCCTCGGGATGGTGCTGATCATGCTCGACCGCGGACTGGCCGCACCGCTCGGCGCACTGTCGTTGGTGATCGCGGCCGGTGCGTTCTGGGGCGTGTCCAACACCATCACCCGCTACGCCAAGCCGCAGGACACCTTGCGCTTCATGGTCTGGGTCAGCGCGGTCGCCGTCGTACCGCTGCTCATCCTGTCGCTCCTCACCGAAGGACCGCACACGGATCTCGAGGCCGTGCGCGGGATCGACCTGACCGGCATCGGGGCGATCGGCTACCTCGCCTTTGCCGCGACGCTGTTCGGATTCGGTGCCTGGGGCTACTTGTTGCGCCAGTACGACGCGAGCACCGTCGCACCCTTCTCTCTGTTGGTGCCGATCGTCGGCATGGCCGCGGCCTGGGTGTGGCGCGGTGAGGCGGTCGGCGTGCAGCAGGCGATCGCGGCGGTCCTGGTGATCGGTGGCATGGCATGCACCGTCGTACGACGCCGGCCTCGGACCACGGCGGACGCCGAGCGACCGGCGCTGGTGGAGCCCGTCGGCTGATCCGGTGTGAGAGGGTTGGCCGCATGGTGCTCGAAGTGGCGTTGTTCGATGTGATCGCCGGCCAGGAGGACGCGTTCGCGGCCGCCTATCTGGAAGCCCGCAAGCAACTCGAGAACGCGGAGGGCAGCCGGACCATTCGGATGTCGCGCGGTATCGAGACCTCGACGCGCTTCGTGCTCCAGGTCGAGTGGGACTCGCTCGAGGCGCACGAGGCGTTCCGGGCGAGCGAATCCTTCGGGGTCTGGCGCGGCCTGATCGGCCCGCATTTCGCGAATCCGCCGCACGTCGAGCACTTCACCGACGTCCAGGACAGTTGACCGGATGGATGCGCAGCAGGTCAGTCGCCTGACCGCTCGCTGGATCGAGAAGCTGCCCGGAGAGGGCAGCACGGTCGTCTCCGGGCTCGGCGTCCGGCCGTTGCTAGCGATCCTTGCCCAACTGGCCGTCGGGCCCGCGCGGGACGAACTCGTCGAGGCCGCCGGCGGACCGTACGACGGTCTGCTGCAGACCCCGGAGCTCCGGATGGCGCTCGGTCTATGGACGCGGCCGGAGGTCCCGCTGCAGCCGGGAGTCGACCGGTTCCTGCCGCCCGAGGTCCGCGGCACGTTGACCGACCAGGCGACGCTGGACGCGTGGGTGGTCGAGCAGACTGACGGGCTGCTGGAGCGGATGCCGATCCAGCTGACACCCGACGTGCTGCTCGTGCTCGCGTCCGCGTTGGCGTTGCGGATGAAGTGGGTGCTGCCCTTCAACGAGTATCCACGCGACGGACAACGGTGGCTGAGCCGGTCCGACGATGACCTCGACAGCGTGCGCGTGTACGAGAGTGCGGCCGGACCGTTGACGGTGGCAACGGTCGTCGGCACCGGGGACTTCGACGTACGGCTCGTTGTCGGTGAGGCGGGTCGTGGGCGGGGCGCTGTGCTGGCGGCCGCGCTCGAGCTGAGCGGCGACGGCGTCAGCGGGTCGGAGTTGCTGGCGGCTGAGGCGTCGGCGCCGGCTCTGGAAGTGATCGAGTCGATGTCGCCGGTGCCGTCGGTGCTGTTGTCGTTGCCGTACTTCGAGGTGGACGCCGAGCACGATCTGCTCGAGCATCCGGACGTGTTCGGGCTGACGTCGGCGATGGACTCCAGCCAGGGCCACTTCCCTGGCCTGAGCTCGCAGCCGTTGGCGATCGACCAGGCCAAGCAGGCCGTGATGGCTCGCTTCTCCGCTACCGGCTTCGAAGCGGCCGCCGTCACGACGATGGCGATGGCCGCCGGGTCCGCGCCGATGCCCGGCGCGAAGGCGTTGCTCGTGTCACTGGTGCAGCCGTTCGGGTTCATCGCCGTGCACCGGCCGACCGGCGTACCTGTCGTCGCCGGCTGGGTGAACTACTCGTAGGGATTGGCTGGGGCGGTCACGGGTTCGATCGTCTCGACGGTCAGCGCGGCGACATCTCCGTCGATCCGCTTGCTGGGCTCGGCCCACTGGCCGGTGACCGTGACCCACTGGTTCTTCGCCGGTGCCGCTTGGCCGCGCGCCTCGACCATGAACGCCGTACCGTCGGCGACGCAGCAGGTCAGGCCGATCCGGGTCACGTACCAGCTGCCGTTCTTGGCCGGCGTGACGAAGCCGGTCAGCTGGAAGGCGCGGCCCCGCATGCTCTCCTTCTCCCAGACCGCCCAGACGGCGTAGTCCCGGACGGCAAGCGCGACTGGGGCATCGCCCTCCGCATTGCTGCCAAGCCAGGAGTTGCTCTCGGGGTCAGCGGGCTTGGCCGCGACCGGGGACTGACGTTGCGCCGCGTCCGCGCCGAGGGCAGGCGGATCGACCACGAGCAGCGCGAAGATCGGGATCAGCAGCAACCAGGCGGCACGCGGCAAGCCGTGATGACCGTGCCCGTCGTCCTTCGTGCGGGAGCCGGCGAGGACGTCGGCGACCGCCAGTGCGATCAGGATGAGGCCCGCCGCGAGCAGCATCCAGCGCATGCCCGGCTTGACGTAGCGCAGATACGTGTTCGAGGTCGCGAGCTGGACCACCGCGGCCCCGACGAACACGACCACCAGACCGGCGACATTCCGCTTCACAGCAACCACCACCCGACGCCCAAGCTGGCGAGTACGGCGACCACGAACGTCGCCGGCGCGAACCGAACGGCAAAGCGGGGACCGAACGTCCCCGTCTGCAGCGCGATCAACTTCACGTCCACGATCGGCCCGACCACCATGAACGCGAGCCGCGCGGTCAGGCTGAACTGGGTCAGGCTGGCCGCCACGAACGCGTCCGCCTCCGAGCAGATCGCCAGCAGTACGGCGAGCAGCCCGAGGATCAGCACGGCCAGCACAAGACTGCCGGCCACCTGATCGAGCCAGCTGCGCGGAACCACCACGTTGAGCGTGGCCGCGGCCGCCGCTCCGATGACCAGGAACCCGCCGGCGTGCAGGAAGTCGTGCAACATCGCGGACCGGAAGACCTCGAACCGGCCGCCGTCCGCGTGCCGGTTCTTCGGCATCCGCAGCCACGAACCGCCCTTGCCGGTCAGCAACCACAACCAGCCCAGGATCATCGAGACCGCGAGCGAGGTCACCGCGCGGGCGACCACGACCTTTGGCTGACCGGGGAAGGCGACCGCGGTGGACGCGAGCACGACCGGGTTGATCGCCGGTGCGGACAGCAGAAAGGCGATCGCTGCGGCCGGAGTCACACCACGACTCATCAACGCGGCCGACACCGGCACCGACGCACACTCACAGCCGGGCAGTACGACGCCTGACGCGCTGGCGACCGGTACGGCGAGGGCCGGATGCTTGGGGAGTGCCTTCGCGAAGAACGACGCCGGAACGAAGGCGGTCAGCGCTGCGGACAGCAGGACGCCGAGGACGAGGAACGGCAACGCCTGGATCGTGACGCCGACGAACGTCGTCGCCCACGTTCGGATCCCGTCAGCGGTGAACACCCCGGTGAAGATCCGCCGCCCGAACAGTGCGAGCCCGACCAGCAGGACGAGCGTCGCCGTGAACGCGATCGAGGACCCGGACGCTTCCTTCTCGGCCGTGTCGGTCACCCGCCGCATCCTGACACAACCTCCGCCGGAAATGAAAACCAGTGTCGTTGTCAGGGAATATCGATGTGGCAGGGTGGAGGTATGGATGCCGACGTGGTGCGCGCAGTCAATGACCTCACCGCTCGCTGGGCCCGCACGCTTCCGGCGGGGAACACTGTCGTGTCCGGGCTCGGTCTGTGGCCGCTGCTCGCGATCCTGGCGACGGCCGCGGACGAACCAGGCCGGACCGAGTTGGCGCAGGCCGCCGGGATCGACGCGGCGGCGGGGTCCGGGGATGCCTTGGCGCTGGTGCACGCGATCGGGGAGTCGGCTGATCTGCATGCGGCGCTGGGCGTTTGGGTGCATGAGCAACTGAAGCTCGCGGAGACGTTCGACAGCGTCGTACCGGCGCCGCTGATGGGCACCCTCACCGGTCGGGCTGCCGTCGACAAGCCGAAGCTCGACGCCTGGGCCGCGGAGCACACCAACGACTTGATCCGCGAGATGCCGGTCGAGATCAACCCGGACGTCATGCTCGTTCTCGCGTCGGCGCTGTCGCTGCGCACCACCTGGGTTCGCCCGTTCACCGAGCAGATCAAGCGTGTCCAGGCCGGCCCGTGGGCGGGCGGCCGGTGGCATTGGCTGGAGCGCGTCGACAGCGACCTCGACGCCGTACGGCGGTACGACGACCTGACCGTGATCACGGTGCGCGGCGACGCGGATGTCGACGTACTGCTCGGGGTTGGATCGGGTTCGCAGGCAGACGTGCTCGCGGGCCTGCTCGGTGCCGCGGCCCGTCCGGCTGACGGCGTACCTGGGAGTGCGCTGATCGATCAGGGGGAGCCTGGTGCGGAGCTCGCTCCAGGGGTGAAGGTGGGGCAGACCACGGCGCCGCGGCCGGATCTGAAGCTGACGCTGCCGTCGTTCAACGTCGAGGCCGAGCACGACCTGCTGGAGTTGCGTGAGCTGTTCGGGTTGACCACGGTCACCTCGGATCCCGGGGTCCGAGGCCACTTCAGTGCGATCAGTCCGGTGCCGCTCGCCGTCGGGCAGGCGAAGCAGAAGGTGCTGGCGCGGTTCTTCGCGACCGGGTTCGAGGCCGCGGCCGTCACGTCGATGGCGATGGTCCGGGCCTCGATGCCGACCCGCCAGGCCCGCCGGCTCGAGGTCGCGCTGGACCAGCCGTTCGCGTTCACCGCGGTACTGCGGGAGTCGCGGCTGCCGATCGTTGCCGGCTGGGTCGCCACGCCTACAGAGCCGGGAGACTGAACAGCCGGTTCAGCAGCGCGGACGCCTCGTCGACCCCCACCTGGTCGCCGGTGAGGAGCAGGTCGAACAGCAGACCGCGAGACGCTGCCAGACCGAGCCGCGCGTACGCCGGTGCCTCGTCGGGCGGGATGCCCGCGCGGAGGCAGAGCTCGATCACCGGCGGAAGCCAGACGTTGATCAGGTCCGCCTTGAGTGCCTCGGTGTGCGGGCGATTCTGCATCGCATGAGCGCTCAGCTCGAAGAACAGCGGACCGTAGATCAGGGCTGCCTCGGTGACGCGGCGCCAGAACAGGTCGTTCTGCTCCTCCACCGGCAGGTCGGTCGCCAGCACCTCGGTCAGCAGGTCGCGCTGTTGCTGCTCGACGGTCCGGACCACTTCGGCGAGCAGCCCTTCGCGGGAACCGAAGTGGTAGATCAGCATCCGGTGGCTGGTGCCGATCGAGCCGGCAATGCTGCGCAGGCTGGCGTCGCCGATCCCGTTCTTCGCGAAGTACTCGACGGCGCCGGCCAGCAGGGATTGCCTACTCACGCCTGTTCGCTCACCTCTTTGAGCTTGATCGCCTCTGTCTCGACGTAGCTCTTGGTGAGGCGGGCGTAGAGCTTGCCGAACAGCCAGCCGATCGGGCCCTCGTGGATGATCGTCGCCGTCACCACCGTGCCCTCCGGCGTACCGACGACGCGGTGACCGCCGATCGTCCTGATGCCCGGAGCCTTCGAGACCCACTCGAAGTACTCGCCCTCCTTGAGGTCGGTCACCTCCCAGACCGCGACCGGAAGCTTCGGCTGCCGGATCCGGGTCTTGGCGCCGATGTGGATGCGGCCGGCGTCGAGCCGCTCGACCGAGTCGATGGTCGGCGTCCACTCGGGCCACCGCTCGACGTCGCTGTACACCTGCCAGACCCGCTCCTGCGGGGCCTGGACCGTGATGGAATGATCGAAGCGCATGTACCAAATGGTACATCAGGTCTTCGTCAGGCTTCGGCGGGCGTCTGCGGTGGCGTCACCCGCGCCAGGTAGGGTCTGGGGCCATGGCTGACCAGAACGTCCCGCAGAACGTCGACAACGAGCAGGACCCGGGCGCGAACACCCAGATGTTCCGCGCCTTCGTCAGAGAGGGCCAGGCCGAGGCCACCACCGAACCGAAGGTGAACGGCCGGGTGCTGGCTGTCGTCGGCGCCGCCGTGGTGCTGATCGCGGTCATCGCCGCGATCGCCGTCTTCTGAGTCCTTGACCGTGATCCCGGTCGACGTCGTCCGGGTCTTCACCGACCCCGACGGACGGTTCGGCAACCCGCTCGGCATCATCGACGGTGCCCTCGTGGCGCCCGCGGACAGGCTGCGGGTGGCCGCCGAGCTGGGCTACAGCGAGACCGTGTACGTCGACGACGCCGAGTCCGGCACGATCCGGATCTTCTCCGCCACGACCGAAATGCCCTTCGCCGGCCATCCGACCGTCGGTATCTCCTGGTGGCTCCACTCCCAGGGACACTCCGTAGAGACGTTGCGAGTGCCTGTCGGTGACATCGCCGTCACGCGTCAGGGCGATCTGTTCGCCGTACGAGCGGACACCACCTGGGGGAGCGACTGGGACTGGCAGGAACTCGAGTCCGCCGAGGAGGTCCTGGCCGCCGACCCAGCGTCGTACACCGCCGGTCACTCGTATCTCTGGGCCTGGCTGGACGAATCCCGCGGCGTGATCCGGGCTCGCGCCTTCGCACCCGCCATGGGCGTCCGGGAGGACGAGGCAACAGGCTCAGCCGTCACCCAACTGACCGCCCACCTGGGCCGAGACCTCCACATCATCCAGGGCGCGGGCTCCCACCTCTACACCACTCACCTCCCGCCCACCCACGCCACAGTCGCCGGGCGGGTCGTGGCCGAAGCCTCCCGCACCGTCACGATCTGAGCGCCCGTTCGGGCTGGGCTTTCCGCATCCGTTGACGGTTGTGGGGGCGCGGATGGAGCATGGGTGCTCGGCTAGTTGGGGAGGTTCTGGTGGCGGAGGTTGTCAGGGCTGGGTTGGTGCAGGCGTCGTGGACCGGTGACAAGGAGTCCATGATCAAGGCCCACGAGGAGTACGCGCGGCAGGCGGCTGCGGCCGGCGTGCGCGTGTTGTGCTTCCAGGAGTTGTTCTACGGGCCGTACTTCTGCCAGTTGCAGGATCCCAAGTTCTACGAGTACGCCGAGTCCGTGCCGGGGCCGACGACCGAGCGGTTCGCCGCGCTGGCCAAGGAACTCGGCATGGTCATGGTGCTGCCGGTCTACGAGCAGGAGCAGCCGGGGGTGCTGTACAACACCGCGGCCGTGATCGATGCCGACGGCAAATACCTGGGCAAGTACCGGAAGAACCACATTCCGCAGGTGAAGGGGTTCTGGGAGAAGTTCTACTTCCGGCCCGGGAACCTCGGCTATCCGATCTTCGACACCGCGGTCGGCCGGATCGGCGTGTACATCTGCTACGACCGGCACTTCCCGGAGGGCTGGCGCGCGCTCGGGCTGGCCGGGGCGAAGATCGTGTTCAACCCGTCCGCGACCAGCCGGGGACTGTCGGCGTACCTGTGGAAGCTGGAGCAGCCGGCCTCGGCGGTGGCCAACGAGTACTTCATCGGCGCGATCAACCGGGTCGGCATCGAGTCCGACTTCGGTGACAACGACTTCTACGGTACGTCGTACTTCGTCGACCCCGAGGGCAAGTTCGTCGGGGACGTCGGGCACGACCACGATCCGGAACTGATCGTCCGGGACCTGGACCTGAGCCTGCTGGACACGGTCCGCGACCGCTGGCAGTTCTACCGCGACCGCCGCCCCGACGCGTACGGCGACCTGACCAAACCGTAGACGAACCCAACCGAACCTTTTCAATCGTCGAACCGCTCAAAGGGGAGTGGCATAGATGTCTTTGCTGGTCAAGGGTGGGACCGTCGTCGGGCCGACCGGGACACAGGTGGCCGACGTCCTGGTCCAGGGCGAGAAGATCGTTGCCCTGCTGGATCCGTCGTTCAGCCAGTCGATCACTCCGGACGAGGTGATCGATGCCGCCGGCAAGTACGTGATCCCGGGCGGGATCGACGCGCACACGCACATGGAGCTCCCGTTCGGCGGTACGGCGGCCAGTGACACCTTCGACACCGGGACCCAGGCAGCGGCCTGGGGCGGGACCACGACGATCATCGACTTCGCCGTCCAGCGGACCGGTGAGGTCGTCCAGGACGGCCTGGCCGCCTGGCACGCGAAGGCCGACGGCAACTGTCACATCGACTATGCCTTCCACATGATCCTCGGCGGCGTCGACACCGACGCCCTGAAGGCGATGGACCAACTGGTCGCCGACGAGGGCATCACCAGTTTCAAGCTGTTCATGGCCTACCCCGGGGTCTTCTACTCCGACGACGGCCAGATCCTGCGGGCGATGCAGACCGCGCGGGAGAACGGCGCGATGATCATGATGCACGCGGAGAACGGCATCGCGATCGACGTACTCGTGCAGCAGGCACTGGCCCGCGGCGAGACCGACCCGATCTACCACGGCATCACCCGCCCGGCGGCGCTGGAGACCGAGGCGACGAGCCGTGCGATCGCGCTCGCCGAGGTGGCGAAGGACTGCCCGCTGTACATCGTCCACCTGTCCGCGAGCGGAGCCCTTGAGGCGGTCGCCACCGCCCGCGACGCCGGCCGGAACGTGTTCGCCGAAACCTGCCCGCAGTACCTGTACCTCACCCTCGAGGACCAGCTCGGCGCGCCCGGTTTCGAGGGCGCGAAGTGGGTCTGCTCGACCCCGCTGCGCAGCAAGCACGAGTCGCACGCGAAGGACCTCTGGAAAGGGTTGCGGAGCAACGATCTGGCGATCGTGTCGACCGACCACTGCCCGTTCTGCATGAAGGACCAGAAGGAGCTCGGCGTCGGCGACTTCTCCAAGATCCCGAACGGGATCGGCGGCGTCGAGCACCGGGTCGACCTGATCTACCAAGGTGTGGTGGACGGTCAGCTGTCGCTCGAGCGCTGGGTCGAGACGATCGCGACGACGCCGGCCCGGATGTTCGGGCTGTACCCGCAGAAGGGCATCGTCGCACCCGGCTCGGACGCCGACCTGGTCATCTACGACCCGAACGCGACGACCCGGATCAGCGTCGACACGCACCACATGAACATGGACTACTCGGCGTACGAAGGGGTCGAGATCCAGGGTCGGGTGGGCACCGTGATCTCGCGCGGCGAGGTGATCGTGGCCGACGGCAACTACCATGGCCGGAAGGGCCGGGGGAAGTTCCTGCGGCGCGGCCTGTCGTCGTACCTGCAGTAGAACAAGGGGGAAGACCGTGGACTTCGGAGTGGTGTTCCAGTGTGATCCGCCGGCGTCCGCGGTCGTGGAGCTGGCGCGCAAGGCGGAGGACGCGGGGTTCGGCTACGTCTGGACGTTCGACTCGCACCTGCTCTGGCAGGAGCCGTTCGTCATCTACAGCCAGATCCTGGCCGCGACGCAGCGGGTGATCGTCGGCCCGATGGTGACCAACCCGGGCACCCGGGACTGGACCGTGATCGCGTCCCAGTTCGCCACGCTGAACGAGATGTTCGGCAACCGGACGATCTGCGGGATCGGCCGCGGCGACTCCGCCCTGCGCACGCTCGGCGCGAAGCCCGGCACGATCGACCAGATGAAGGAGTGCGTCCGGGTGGTCCGCGCGCTGGCCCGCGGCGAGACGGTCGAGTATCGCGGTCAGCAACTGAAGTTCGCCTGGGTCGACAAGGGCGCCCTGGACGTCTGGGTCGCGGCGTACGGTCCGAAAGCACTGGCCGCGACCGGTCAGGTCGGCGACGGCTACATCCTGCAGCTCGCCGACCCCGACATCGCGGAGTGGATGATCACGGCAGTACGACGTTCTGCCGAGGAGGCCGGCCGTGATCCGGCGGCCATCAAGTTCTGCGTCGCGGCACCGGCGTACGTCGGGGACGACCTGCAGCACCAGCGCGAACAGACCCGCTGGTTCGGCGGGATGGTCGGCAACCATGTGGCCGACATCGTCGGCCGCTACGGTACGTCGGGCGCGGTGCCGAAGGCGCTGACCGACTACATCGAGGGCCGGAAGGGCTACGACTACGCCGAGCACGGGCGGGCCGGCAACACCCACACCGCCTTCGTCCCGGACGAGGTGGTCGATCGCTTCTGCATCCTCGGCCCGGTCGAGCACCACATCGCCCGGCTGACCGAGCTGAAGGCGCTCGGCGTCGACCAGTTCGCGGTATACCTGCAGCACGACGGGAAGGAAGAGACGCTCGCGGCCTACGGCAAGGACGTCATCCCGGCGTTCTGAAGCCGATCCGCCGCCCGCGCCAGGCGTCGGCCGGTGCCGGTCGCACCGTACAGCGTCGCGGGCGGGTAGTCGGTCGTGACGGTCCTGTCGACGAGGCCCGCGGTCGCGAGGTCCTTGAGGGCCAGGGCGAGGGCGCGGTTCGACATGCCGGGGAGAGCTGCGCCCAGTTCGGAGTACCGGCGCTCCTGGTTGAGCACGGCCAGGATCGGCAGCGACCACTTCCGCAGGCCGACGTCCGCCAGGTCGAGCTCTACGAGCAGATCGGTCAGCGCGACGGACGGTTCGCCGAGCCGCTCGCCCTCGATCGTGAGGAGGTACTCCGGCCGCAGCGGGTGCCCGTGACCCGGGTTGCGCTCGATCAGGCCCGTGTCCGTGAGGAAGGCGAGCGTACGGCGCAGCGACTCCCGGCTGATGCCGAGCGTGTGGGTGAGGTTCACGAAGCGGCCGCCCTGCCCGCGATGCAGCTCGGCGAGCACCGGAACGGCCCAGCGGTAGTGCACCAGGCGGGAGAGCGTTGACACGAAAGTAAGCCTAGTATAAAAACAGGACTATGAGCGGGATCGAGTACGACGGGCGCGCGGTGTGCGCCCTGGACGTTGTCGACCTGGAGCGGTCGCTGCGCTGGTACGAGCAGGCGCTGGGCTTCGAGGTCGTGCACCGGCTGGACGCCTGGGGGTGGGCCGAGCTGAGTACGCCGCTGCCGGGGATCTCGATCGGGATCGGGCAGGTCGAGGACCCGAAGACCGACGGCGGGGTCGTCGTCACCTTCGGCGTACGGGACATCGACAAGGCGCGGGAGCACCTCGAATCGCACGGGACGCGCTTCGACGGCGAGACGCGGCTGGTCGCTGACGAGGTTCGCCTCGCCACCTTCTACGACCCTGACGGCAACACCTTCATGCTCTCCGAGCGGGTGGTGCAGGCATGAGTACGCCGCCGCGGCCCGGGATGGAGAGCCTCACGCTCGTCCTGCTCCGGCGTCCCGCAGACCCGCCGGCGCTGCCCGAGGACGAGCTGGACCGGATCCAGCAGGAGCATCTCGCCTTCCTCGACGCGCGTCGCCAGGAGGGCGTGATGGGTGCTGCCGGCCCCTTCCGCGATCACGACGACGAGACCCTGCGGGGGCTGTGCCTCTACCGCGTCGGCATCGAGGAGGCGCGCCGTCACGCGGCCGAGGATCCCGCCGTCCGCGCCGGCATCCTGACCGCCGAGGCCATCACCTGGTGGTTCCGCGAGGGCGAGGTCCGGCTGAATCCCAGCTGAGCGTGCCGTGGGCTGTAATGATCGGGGCGCTTCGGACAGAAGCTGGGTATGAGAGCTTTCCGCCGATCACTCATGCCGATGGCTGTGACGTTACTGGTCACAGCCATCGGTCTGTCCTCCCCATCCGCTGCCGCGCCGCCTCCGGCCGCCCAGCCGGCCGGGCTCGATCGCACCGTCACCCTGATCACGGGTGACCGGGTGCAGACGTCCCCGGATCTGCGCCAGGTCCGGTTCGTCCCCGGCCCGGGCCGCCGGAACGTGCGTTTCTCGATCCACCGGACCCCCGGCGCCGTCTTCGTCGTACCGTCCGACGCCGGCCGATTGATCGCCGACGACCGGCTCGACCGGCGGCTGTTCGACCTGCGCCAGATGCTCAGCTACGACGACGGCCTTCCGCTGGTCGTCACGTCCTCCGGACCGGCGTCGGTCCGGGTCTCGAAGGCCAAGGCCGCCGACCTGTACGGCGAACTGGCCGGCACTCACCCGTCCGCGGCGCCCGTCGGCAAGATCTGGCTCGACGATCGACGCACCGCGCCGCCCGCAGTCTCATCCGGGCCCGGCGTCAAGTCGCAGGTGGTGCCGAGCACCGAGGCGATCGAGTACGACGAGCAGCGCTGGCCGCACACCGACGACAAGCCGCAGGACAAGACCGTCACCTACACCAACGACGGTGAGCAGCCGGTCCAGCTCGAGCTCGAGGCCGTACTGACGGCGCCCGACGGCGAACCGGCGCCCGCGTCCGCGGTGCGTCTCAGCACGTCGTCGCTGGCCGTTCCGGCCCACGGCACCGCTCAGGTCGTCGTCACTTCGAACACCAACCACGCCGGGCCCGACGGGCGGTACACCGGCCGGCTGACGGCCCGACTCGCCTCCGGCGACACACTCACCACGACTCTCGCCGTACAGCGTGAGGTGGAGAGCTACGACCTGACCGTCCGTCACCTCGACCGGACCGGCGCGGAGACGTCGGACTACTACGACTTCCTCGTGGATCGTGACGCGACCGAGGAGCGCGACGGCTCCCAGCTCTTCCTGCGGGGTGACGGCAGCGAGTACCAGTTGCGCGTTCCCAAGGGCCGCTACCTGCTGGAGTCCTGGTTCGGCACCGAGGCCGACCGCAAGGAATCGACCGACCTGGTCATGCCGCAGCTCGACATGACGACAGATCGGACGATCACCCTCGATGCCAGGCAGGCGAAGCCGGTGAAGATCTCGGTCCCCGACCAGCGGGCCGGCAACGACTTCACCTTCGCTTCCTACGAGTTGGTGACGCCGCTGTTCAACTACGGCGGCGGGGTCGGTGGCTTCGATGATCCGGTCCTGTTCACCGGCCAGGTGGGTGCTTCGGTGCCTGGCCTGACCAGCAACATCCACAGCGAGTTCGCCGTCGGCGCGCCCGGTCCGGAGGGTGGGTACACCGACAGCCCGGTGCTGTACCAGTTGCACTGGGGGAAGCTCGACGGCGTCTTCGACGGATTCACCAAGGCCGTTCGAGACAGCGAGCTGGCGACGCTGCGGCCGACGATCACCGCCGGCACCGGACAGGCGACGGCAGTGTGGTCGGCCCTGCGGGTGTCGCCCAGAGTCGGCATCGACTTTCTCGAGGCCTACAAGTACACCAAGCTCCCCGCCACTCCGACCGTCCGGACGACCGTGGCCGACGACTTCCGTTGGCAGCCCCGGGTGCAGTATCAGAACGACGACTCTCGGTCCGGATTCACGCAGTCCGCTGTCACCTGCCGGGCCGGCCAGACGTGTGCCAGTCAGTGGGGCGACACTGTCGTGACGCCGGTCGTTGCCGACGCCCGCCTGCTGGAGTTCCAGTCCCTCGACGCCGTGAACCAGACCGACCTCTCCCGGGCGGGTGACGTCTTCACGCTGTCCGCGGCGGGTGCCGATGGGTCCGGACATATCGCGAGCAGGACCGGGATCTTCACGGTGGGCCCCGACGGAGGCACCGGCGTCAAGGTGCCGAACGACGGGACCGCGACGGTCGGCGTCTCGCCGGGCGAGGCGGCGTACAGGCTGGATCTGGTGACGGTGGGGTCGCCGCTCGGAGTGTCCACCAGGACCATCAGCTCGTGGCGATTCACATCAGGTACGACGGCCACCAGGACCGCTCTGCCACTGTGGACGGTCAGCTACCGGCCAGCTGTCGAGACCGGTGCGACACACTTGCTGCCCTTCGAGCTCAAACCGTTGCTCGGAGCAAAGGTCGGCCCGCTGACGACTGTCGGTTTGCAGACGTCGACCGACGATGGCAAGACCTGGCAGCCCGCCAAGGTCCACCGAACCGTCCTCAATCGGTACGTCGCCGTGGTGACCACCCCAGCCGGCGCAGAGTCGGTGTCGGTGCGAACCACCGCTGCCGACCGTGACGGCAACACGGTCGACCAGCAGATCGACCAGGCCTACAAGCTGGGTCGCTGATCCCGTTCCGGATGGCTCCGGCGCTCGGAGCCATCCGGCGTGGATCAGGGGTTCGGTGTCCAGCGGTAGGCGCCTGGCAGCAGGTCGGTGGCCAGGACCGAGCCGACGCCGTCGCCGGTCGGCAGGATGACGCGGATGGCCGGGTGGTAGTCGACCAGGACCTGCCGGTCGCGGCCGCACGGGCCGACCACGCCGCGGCCTTCGTTGCCTACGGCCACGATCGTGGTGAGCTCGCGCGCGCCTTCGGCCCGGGCTCGGCCGAGTGCCACCAGCTCGGCGCACGGCCCGCCGGTGAAGTGGTACAGGTTGATGCCGGCGTACATCCGTCCGTCCACACCGCGCACCGCGGCGCCCATCGTGTAGACGCCGTCCGGTCCGTCGGTGTTCGCGTCCACGGTCCGGCGGGCCAGTTCGATGAGCTCGCGGTCGTCGTCGGTGAGTGGGTGCACGGTGATCATGCACCCACTCTGCCATCCGGTCAGTGAGTGATGCGCTGGAGTTCCGCGTTCACCACGGCCTTGACCGCCTTGATCTCGGTGGCCGGATCGGATCCGCTGCGGATGATCCGGTTGAGCGCGTCGGAGTACGCCGAACTGGACTTGGGCGACCACAGGATCGGGGTCTGGGCGTGGCCGTACTCGTTGACGAACGTGACCGCGTCAGCGGCCGGGCCGGACTTCAGCTTCTCCGCCTTCGCGGCCAGGCTCTTGCGGGCCGGGATGTGGAAACCGTACGACTGGGCGAAGTCGAGCTGCTTGTCGGTCTGGCCGACCCACAGCCACTGGACGAACTTCTTCGCCGCGTCGACGTTCTTCGACTTCGCGTTGACGCAGGACCCGTACGCGCCGACCGGGACGCTCGGCTTGCCCGTGGTCGCGTTCAGCTTCGGCCACGGCAGTACGCCGTAGTCGTCCGGGAACGCCTTCTCGATCACCGGCAACGTCCACAGGCCGGTGAACTGCATCGCGGTGAGGCCCTGGGTGAACGCGGACGGGTCGGACCAGTCGGTCGGTGCCCCGAGCAACAGAGTCTTCGAGGTGAACAACTCGCGCAGCTTGCGCAGCGACTCGGCCGCGGCCGGCTCGTCGAAGCCGAACTGGTTGTCGTCGGTCAGGTAGTCCAGACCGGCCGACCAGAGCGCCGGTCCGCCGAGCACGCCGACGCCGCCGTCGTTGCCGACGAACAGGCCCTTCACCTTGTCCGTGGTCAGCGTCTTCGCGGCCGCGAGCAGCTCGTCGACCGTCTGCGGCGGCTGAACGCCGGCCGCGCTGAGCAGGCTCTTGCGGTAGACGAGCAGCTGCATGTCGGTGACCTGCGGGATCGCGTAAAGCTTGTCCTGGTAGGACATCCGGGCGACCAGGGACGGCGTGAAGTCGTCCCTGGTGTCGCCGAGCAGGTCGGTCAGCTCGACCACCTGACCGGCCTTGATCATGTCGATCGTCGGACCGTTGACGTACTCGAAGACGTCCGGGCCCTGGTCGGTCAGCAACGCGGTTGCGGTCTTCTTGTCGTAGTCGCCCGGCGACCACTGGACGCCGACCGTCGCGTCCGGGTACTCCTTCGCGTACTTCTCGACCGCCTGCTGGGTCCCGGCCTCACCGTACTGGTGATACCACTGCGCCAACGCCGGCTTCGACCCGCCAGACCCCGTCTCCGGCCGCCCCGAGTTGGACCCACACCCAGCCACCGCCAAGGCCGCCAACCCACCACCCGCCACCAGCACCCGCCGCCTACCGATCCCAGCACCCACCATCGAACATCCTCCATCCGCGCAGTCCCACAGCCCACGCACCACCCAAGACCCTATGGCCGGGTCGGGTCGGAGACGGGCGATTCCGCCTGGCAAGCAGTGGCAACGATCTGATGACTTTGCGAGCCGGAGGATATCCAGGTATATATACGAGAACATACCGTCGTATATATGAAGACGATGATCGATCTGGACGACGAGGCGTTGGCGCTGGCCGCGAAGGAGCTGGGGACAGTGACGAAGAAGGACACGGTCAACGCGGCACTGGAGTTCGTGGCCAGACGGCGCGAACGGATCGAGGCGCTCCTGGACGACCCGTTCGCGCTCGGTGCCGGGCCGGACATCGACGACCCCGACATCATGCGCGAGGCGCGTCGTTGAGCACGGTCGCGTCGGTCGGCAAGCTCTACCTGATCGACACGTCGGCGCAGGCGCGGGCCCGCCATCCGGCGGTGCGATCGATCATCGCCGGGCTGATCGTCGACCGTGCCGCGGCGACCTGTGTCACCGTCGATCTCGAAGCCGGCTATTCGGGACGTGACCACACCGGCGTGAAGACGATCGGCGAGCGCCGGCGATCGCTGTACGTCAATCTGCCGATCAGCGAGGCGATCGCCGAGCGTGCCCGCGAGGTGCAGGTCCGGATGGCTGCCCGCGGCCATCACCGAGCCGCTGGGGTGATCGACCTCCTGACCGCGGCCGTCGCCGAGCAGCACGGCGCCGTCATCCTGCACTACGACGCCGACTTCGAACACATCTCGGCCGTCACGGGCCAGCCCCACCTCTGGGTGTCCCCGCGTGGAACGCTCGACTGAGGTACGCTCGCCGCATGTTTTCTTCTCGTGACTAGAGAGGGTTCCTGCGCTGGTTGGCGTGGTTGAGCCCGGTTTGTTCGGATCTCTAGGAGCGAATTCATGTCCGGCACTTCTCGTGCCGGGGGCTACCGTGATGTTGTCTTGCTGCCGTTGGCGTTGCGCACGTTCGTGCCGGCGTTGTTCGGGCGGTTGGCGTACGGTCTGCTCCCGTTGTCCTTGCTGTTCACTGTCCAGCACTCCACCGAGTCGTTCGCGACCGCCGGGACGGCCGTCGCGTTGTTCGGCCTCGCATCGTTGTCGATGCCCTACAAAGCCCGTCTCGTCGACCGTTTCAGCCAGCGTCGCGTCCTTCCGCTGCTGGCAGCCGGCTCATCCGTCACTCTCGTCGCATCGACTCGTACGGCGGACAGCGTCGTACTGCTGCTGGTCGGTACGGCGGGACTCCTCGCACCACCGTTGGGACCATCGATGCGGTCGAACTGGCGGCTGCTCACCGACGGCTCGGACCTGAAGGAACGGGCCTACGCGCTGGACGCCGTCTGCGAGGAATCGCTGTATCTGGGCGGTCCGCTGCTCGCCGGCGTACTGATCAGCGTCGCATCGGCCCGGTCGGCGCTCACCTGTTGCGCCGTCCTCATGCTCGCCGGGACCGTCCTGATGGTCACGAGCCCGGTCACGACCCACACGACCGCGGCGCCGCCGAACCGCCACCCGTTGGGGCCGCTCACGATCCGGCCGCTGCGGCGGATCCTGCTCGTGATCATGGTCACCGCGTCCGGCGTCAGCATCGCCTACCTCTGCGTGGCCGGCGTGGCTCAACGGGCCGGCAACCCCGGCGCGGCCGGGTACGTCGAGGCCGGCATTGGTCTCGGCAGCGTCGTCGGCGGACTCCTCTGGGCGCGCCGGAAACACACGAGGTCCTGGCCGATTCACCTTGCCGGCCTGATCGGCGTACTTGCCATCGGACTGTCGGCTGCGTCGCTTGCACCCAACCTCGTCGTCCTCGGGGTCGTGATGGCGGTCGCCGGGCTCGCTGTGGCTCCACTGTTCGTGGTCGCCTACCTGGCGGCGGACGACGTCACCCCGCCGCACCAGCGCACCGAGGCGAGCACCTGGATCAACACGGCCAACAATCTCGGCAGCTCGGCCGGCTCGGTGCTTGCCGGGCTGGCGATCGACCGGGCGTCGCCGACCCAGGGATTCCTGGCCGGCGGCGTACTGCTGGCCGTCGTCTCCGCGACGGTCTGGCGGTCAGGCGTCGGACAGGCGGGCGATGGTGGCCGACGCCCGGCGGACGATCGGGACCGGGCCCTCGGGGAGGACGTCGCCGATGAAGGTGTAGTGCTTCAGGATGTCCGGGTCGACGCCTCCGGGACGGTGCCGGCTGTGGTCGCGGACCCAGTCGATGATGTCGCCCCACCCGGGGGCCGCGAGCGATCCGCCGAAGTGCTGGACGGACAAGCCCGCGCACAGGTTGCCGAAGGCGAGGCGGTGGGCCAGCGGCCAGCCGCGGAGGGTGCCGAGGACCAGTGACGCCAGGAAGACGTCGCCCGCACCGGTCGGGTCGTAGGACCGGACCGGCAGCGCGGGGACCTGCTCCTCCTCGCCCGTGGCGGAGTCGATCGCGAGTACGCCGTCCGCACCGTTGGTGACCACCGCGAGCGGAACTCGATCGGCCAACTTGTGCAGCGCGGCCTTCGGCGTGTCGGTGCGGGTGTAGGCCATCGCCTCGCCCGCGTTCGGCGTGAACGCGTGGAAACCCTCCAGTACGTCGAGCACGGCAGGGGACCACTCGTCGGTCGGGTCCCAGCCGACGTCGCCGAACAGGAGCGCTCCGGACTCTCGCGCCTCGACGGTCCAGCCGGGCAGCTCGTCGGCGACCGGCACGATCGCGGACCGGGTGTTCAGGCCGGGGCCGACCAGTTTGCTCGGGTCGCCCGGGGCCTCGTGGGCGTGGGTGACCATCGCACGGTCCCGGTCGATCGACATCGAGACGGTGACCGGGGAATGCCAGTGGCCGATCCGGCGGGAGTGGGACAGATCCACGCCCTCTTGGTCGGCCAGTGTCCGCCAGCAGAAGTCGGCGTACACGTCGTCGCCGAAGACGGCCGCGAGACCGCTCTTCAGGCCGAGGCGGGCGGCCGCGATGGCGAAGTTCGCCACCCCGCCCGGGCAGGAGCCCATCCCCTCGGCGAAGATCTCGGTCCCGGTGGTCGGTGCGGACTCCAGGCCGGTCAGCACGATGTCGAGGAACACCGTGCCTTGCACGAACACGTCGTACGCGTCGGGTTCGTTGGTCACGGTGACACTGCTCCTTGTCATTCTTGGTCGTTGGTTGTCGGTGCCGGGTGGAATGCTCCTTCGTAGCATCATCGACCGGTCATCACCACGGGTTTGGGAGGACGTTTGTGAGTGGCGGGGCGTGTCCATGATTCCGACCTGGATCTCGGTCGTGGGTGTGGTGATGACCGTGCTGAGCCCGCTGCTGGCGCTCGGCGGTGTGTTCCTGGGCTCGTACCTGACCCGGAAGTCGGATCGTGAGCTCGATGTCTGGCGGCACCGCGAGGAGACGATGCGGATGGTCCGGTGGGCGGTCGAGCAGATCCTCGAGGGCGACGAGGCGGGGACAGATGCCGGAGTCGTGACACTGCGTTCACTGATGCGATCGGAACTGTTACAGGCCGAGGACTACGACCTGGTCGCCGCGCTGACCGCCTCCGTTGCGATCGACCGGGTCGGCCCGGCCGCGTACGCTGATATTGCGGACGCTGATATCGAGGTCGTCGAGGGAGACGAGGAGCATGGCTGAGAAGAAGACCGTCAGGGTCTCCCGTCAGGCCGTCGAGTTGGCCCGCCTGCACGTGGAGGCCGCGCGCAGGGCCGGCCGGAAACCCGAACCGGGAGTGGCCCGCATCGCGGGTGCCCGCCCCGACAACGGCAACGGCGCGTCACCGGCCCCCGCCTGAGCGTTCGGTACGGCGCTGGTCCGCCGCAGTACAACGATTGACGTCGTACACCGTCTATCGGACGCACCCGTTCGGAGCGGCACGCCTGGTCGGCGGCACGCCCGGAACCACCTACACTGATCGACGGCCGCTCCGGTGGCGTACGGTGCCTTGGTGGTTACCGTTGCGTCGCTCCCTGTTCCCGACCACGGCCGGATAGACCCGTGATCCGCTTCGAGAATGTGTCCAAGACGTACGAGGGCCAGTCCAAGGCCGCTCTGCTGAACGTCAACGTCGAGATCGAGAAAGGCGAGTTCGTCTTCCTGGTCGGCACCTCCGGGTCCGGCAAGTCGACGTTCCTTCGTCTGGTCCTGCGCGAGCACCGGACGACCAGGGGTCACATCATGGTGGCCGGCAAGGACCTGAACCGGCTGGCCAGCTGGCGGATCCCGCAGATGCGCCGCCAGATCGGCACCGTCTTCCAGGACTTCCGGCTACTGCCGAACAAGACCGTCGCGGAGAACGTCGCGTTCGCGCTGCAGGTGATCGGCAAGCCCCGGTCGCACATCCGCAAGACGGTTCCCGAGGTGCTCGAGCTGGTCGGCCTGGACGGCAAGGAGGACAGGCTCCCCGACGAGCTGTCCGGTGGTGAGCAGCAGCGGGTCGCGATCGCCCGCGCGTTCGTGAACCGGCCGATGATCCTGATCGCCGACGAGCCGACCGGAAACCTCGACCCCGGTACGTCGGTCGGCATCATGAAGCTGCTCGACCGGATCAACCGGACCGGGACCACGGTCGTGATGGCCACCCATGACGTGTCGATCGTCGACCAGATGCGCAAGCGCGTGATCGAGCTGGAGAACGGTCATGTCGTCCGTGACGAGTCGCGCGGCGTCTACGGCTACCAGCACTGAGACCGCTGCCTGAGTACAGGGACTGACTGAAGAATGCGCTTGAACTACATCCTCTCCGACCTCGGTATCGGCCTGAAGCGGAACCTCTCGATGACCATCGCGGTCGTCGTCACCATCTGGGTGTCGCTGTCGCTGTTCGGCAGCGCGCTGCTCGCCCGCGAGCAGGTCGACCTGATGAAGGGGAACTGGTACGACAAGATCCAGATCTCGGTCTTCATGTGCACCAAGGACTCCGGCGGCCGTGGCTGCGCCGGCGCCGAGGTGACCCAGGAGCAGAAGAACCGGATCCGCCAGGTGATCGAGTCGAACCCGGACACCGCACCGGACGGAGTGTTCGGCGAGTCGAAGAAGGAAGCGTTCGAGTCGTTCAAGAAGCTGTACAAGGACTCGCCGATCGTCAGCACGGTCACCGAGGACCAGATGCAGGAGTCCTTCCGGGTCAAACTGAAGGATCCACAGCGCTATCAGAACCTCGTCAGCGCGGTCAGTGGCCTACCCGGCGTCGATACCGTGCAGGACCTCCGGCAGTACCTCGATCCGTTGTTCAAGGCACTCAACGGGTTGCAGGTCGGCGCCCTGGTCGCCGCAGGACTGCTGCTGGTGGCCGCGTTGATGCAGATCTCGAACACGATCCGGTTGGCGGCGTACGCCCGGAGACGGGAGATCGGCATCATGCGCCTGGTCGGCGCGTCGAACTTCTATATCCAGCTGCCCTTCCTGCTGGAGGCGGTGCTGGCCGCCTTGATCGGCGCGGTCCTTGCCTGCGGCACCTTGTGGGTCTTCGTGTACGTCGTCGTCATGCAGCGGGCCGAGGAGACGTTCCGGGTCTGGCAATGGGTCGGCGCCGCGGAAACCTTCCGGGCGACGCTGATCATGGTGGTGGTCGGACTGATCCTCGCTGTCGTCCCGACATTCCTGACAACCCGGAAATACCTCAAAGTCTGACCCGGGTGACTTATCGTGCAATAGCAGCACCGCACGACAACTCAACCCAGAGCAAGGGGTCGACCTGTGGTCCCGCACTTCCCCGGTGCGAACCCGCGTCAGCGGGGGAGCATCAAGCGAGACGACAGCACCGGCACCACCGCCACGCCGTACCAGCGATCACGTAGCAGACCGCCGGGCCGGCAGACGGTCGTTGCCGCATGCTGCCTTGTCCTGTCCCTGTCCGCCGGAGTCCTGGCGGCGGTTCCGGCTGCCCAAGCGGACCCGCCGGATCCAGCCGCCAAGAAGAAACAGCTCGACTCGCAGATCGGTGCGCAGAAGGCCGATCTCGCCGAGGCGTCCGACCAGCTCGGCAAATCCGTTGCCGCGTACAACCAGGCCGAGGCGAAGTACAAGGTCGTCCAGGTCAAGTACGCCGCCGCACAAGGCCAACTGGCGGCCGCGAAGGCCGCCGATGTGGTTGCCGCGAGCAAGCTCCAGGCCGCCGAGCAGGCGCTGACGTCGGCGGTGGCCGACGTCGCGGCGGGCGAGCAGCTGATCACCGAGAAGCGGGCCGTGGCCGGTCGCGCGGTCAGATCGGCGTACCAGCAGCAGACCGGTCTGGTCGGGCTGACGATCGCGCTGCGCGGTGCGTCGCCGGCCGACATCGCGACCGGGATGCAGGTGCAGCGCAACGTGTTCGGCATCCAGGGCAACGCGATCACGAACCTGAACAACGCGCAGGCTCAGCTCGCGAACAAGCGGGCCAAGGTCGCCGTCGCCGAGAAGGCCGCGGCCGCGGCCCGGGCCGAGGCGGCCCGGACGGTCAAGCAGGTCACCGCGCTGACCAAGCAGGTCGCGGCCGACAAGGCCGAGGCCGCCGCGGTCGCCCAGGTGAAGCTGGTCGCGTACAAGGCCGCGGAGCGCGAGAAGGACACCGAACAGGCGCAGTACAACGCCCTGGTCGCCGAGCGCAGCCGGGTCGAGCAGATCCTGATCGCCCGGGCGAAGGCCGAGAAGGCCGCGGCCGCCCGCAAGAAGGCGGCCCGGGAGAAGGCCGAGCGGGCGAAGGCCCGCAAGGAAGGGCGGCCGCCGCGGCGCATTCCGGACGACTCCGGCGACGGCGGGCTGAGCTACCCGGTCAGCAGCTACATCACGTCGCCGTACGGGATGCGGTTCCACCCTGTCCTGCACTACTGGAAGCTGCACGACGGCACGGACTTCCGCGCCCCCTGCGGTACGCCGATCCGCGCGGCGGCGAGCGGACGAGTGACGGACAAGTATTACAACGGTGGTTACGGAAACCGGCTGTTCGTATCGCACGGAGTGATCGACGGTAGCTCCATCACCACGGTCTACAACCACCTGTCGCGGTATAAGGCGCGCGTTGGCGAGCACGTCAGCAAGGGCGAGATCATCGGGTACGCCGGGACCACGGGGTACTCCACCGGCTGCCATCTGCACTTCATGGTCTACCAGGACGGCCGGGTGGTTAATCCGATGAAGTGGCTCTGAGCGGTCTGAGATACTGGTCGGATGGTGAAACAGACCGGCCAGCAGAAGCCGATCGCGCAGAACCGGAAGGCGCGACACGACTACCACATCGAGGACGTGGTGGAGGCCGGGCTGGTGCTGACCGGGACCGAGGTGAAGTCCCTGCGGCAGGGCCGGGCCTCCCTCGTCGACGCGTTCGCCGCCGTCCGCGGTAGCGAGTTGTGGCTGCAGGGGATGCACATCCCGGAGTACAAGCACGGCACCTGGACAAACCACGAGCCGCGCCGCACCCGCAAGCTGCTGCTGCACAAGGACGAGGTGCAGAAGCTGATCAGGGCGGTCGAGCAGCAGGGCGTCTCGCTGATCCCGCTGTCGCTCTACTTCAAGGACGGGTACGCGAAGGTCGAGCTCGCCACCGGGCGAGGCAAGAAGGACTACGACAAGCGGCACGCGCTGGCCGAGCGCCAGGCCGACCGCGAGGCCCGGCGTGCCCTGTCGGAGCGCACCCGCCGCCGCGACTGAGGGGGCCCGGGCCGGCCGGGCTGAGGGCTGCCTGGGGTCGGCTCAGGGGCGGCTGGGGGCTGCACCCGATGGGGCGGACGGCGTCCGGCGCGCAGAGTGGATGCATGTCCACTTCAGACCTGCTGGTGACGCCGGCCCAACGGGACCGCGCCCTCGAGATCCTGAAAGAAATGTACGCCGACGGCCGGCTGGACCACGCCGAGTTCGACACCCGGCTGGAGCTGGCTCTGAAGGCCCGCACCCGTGCCGAACTCAACAGCACCTTCGACGGACTCGTGTCCCGGCCCGTCCCGACGTACGCACCCGCCGCCTTCACCCGGCCGGCCCCGGTGCAGCGGTACACCGGCGATGGCCGGGGGATGGGGACCGTCGCGCACTGGCTCGGGTACCCGACGTTCTTCGTCGGACCGGCGATCGTGGTGGCGACGGCCGGCCAGAAGAACCCCGGCGTCCGCAAGCACGCGGTGGAGGCGCTGAACTTCCAGCTGAGCGCCTTCGGGGCGTTCGCGCTGCTGGGAATCATGACGGGCGTGACGGAGGGCTTCACCGGGTTCCTGTTCCCGATCCTCGGCATCCTGTGGTTCATCCTGACCGGGATCGGTGGCCTCGCGACCGCGGTCGGCTCCAACTTCCGCTACCCGTTCACGCTGCGTCTGATCAAGTAGTGGCTCTACCCTGGCAGGCATGGCTGTTCCTGTCGGGGCGCGGTGGGAGGTCACAGCGTTCCTGGGCCTGACCGCGGCCACCGGGTTGATCGACGCGGTCAGCTACCTGAGGCTCGGACATACCTTCGTCGCGAACATGACCGGGAACGTCGTCTTCCTCGGATTCGCGGTGTCGCCGGAGTCGGGGTTCCGCCTCGGTCCGCCGCTAGCGGCTGTGCTCGGGTTTGTGCTCGGCTCCCTGGCCGGCGGGAGAGCTGCGCGGGCGATGGAGTCACGGCCTCGGCGGTGGTTGGCGTCGGCCTTCGGGGCACAGGCGGCCGTGTTGTGGCTGTGCGCGTTGCTCGTCGGGCTCGGCGTACTCGAGGAGTCGGGCGGGACGTCGTACGTGCTGATCGTGGTGCTGGCCGCTTGCTTCGGGCTGCAGAACGCGACGGTCCGGCACGTGGCGCCGCGGGACATGACCACGACGGTGCTGACGCTGACGCTGACCGGGCTGGCAGCCGACAGTGTGCTCGGCAACGGCCGCTCGGTGAAACCTCACCGCCGGCTGGGGTCGATCGCCGCGATGCTGGTGGGCGCGGCGGTGGGGGCGTTGCTGCTCCGATGGACCACCGGGTGGGTGATCGCTCTGGCCGGGCTGATGGTCGCGGGGGCGGCGGTCATCTTCCTGCGCGCGCCCGAGGCGTCGCCTGCCACTGACCGTGTGTAACGGGAATGTCAGGTGCGGGTCGCCTGTTGGACTTGGTAGTGTGGATCTTCCACCGCCCTGCGGGACCGGTGGGAGTTTGACAACTCAACAGGGGGTGAACGGTTTCGACTTTGGACGTCTGTTCCAAGGGAAGCGGGCCGAGGATCCAGGGTTATCTCGTTAACGATCTCTGGAAACCAATAACTGCCAAAACTCAGCGCAGTAGCTTCGCTCTCGCCGCCTGACGGCCTGAGCACTTAAAGAAGCGGTCAGCCCGGGGATGCTCCCGCCCCGGCTCCTGGCCTCATTTAGGGAGCTTGCTGCACTAGCCCGGTCACGGGGCTGGTGTGGGACATTTACAGTGACTGAGCCTGTCAGCGACGTGTCTGTGAGAGCGCTGGGGCTGAGAAAACGACTAACAGACTGCGCCCGGAGAAGCCTTGAAACACCGCTGAAGGACGCGGGTTCGATTCCCGCCACCTCCACCCCTGTGAGTACAAGAAGGCCGGTCCCTAGGGACCGGCCTTCTTGCGTGTACGCGCGGTCTCAGGTGTTGAGGGTGGTGCTGGGGGACTGGCCGTAGGCGGTGCGGTACTGGTTGGCGAAGCGGCCGGGGTGGTGGAAGCCCCAGTGGGCAGCGATGGCAGTGACGGTCGTTTGGGTGGGGTCGGCGGCCTGGAGGTCGGCGTGGGCCTGGGCCAGGCGGACTTGGCGGAGGTAGGCCAGCGGGGTCGTGTCGAGGTGCCGGCGGAACGCGAGTTGGATGGCGCGGTTGGTGACGCCGGCGGCGGTGGCGATGTCGGCGATGGTGAGGTCGCGGTGGGGGTTGGCCTCGATGTAACTGATCGCTCGGCGGAGGGTGGCGGGGTGGGCGTCGCGACGGTTCTCGGTGGTGGGGTCGGTGCGGGTGTTGTTGGGAACCGTGGCCAGGATCATCGCGGCGAGGAACTGCGTGATGGTCGTGGAAATGAGGGGTTCGGAGACGAGGGCCGGGTTGGTGAGTGCCTGCGTGTGCACGTAGTCGATCGCGTCCCGCAGTTGCCGCCGGGCCGCCGTCGTGGCGGGGCGGTGGCTGTGGAAGCTGAGCGCCGCGGGCCTTCTCCCGTCGAGTGCGGTGGCGGCGACCCGTTGCAGGACAGTGGGATCGATCATGAGGACGAGCTCGCGCGGATGCTGCAGCCTGCCCGTGAGCCCGCGCTCTCCAGGAGGCAGGAGCAGTACGTCGCCCGGTCCGGCGGAGTACTCCGGAATCTCGACTCCACCGGAACGAAGGCTGCACAAGATGTAGTGGTTGAGCGGATCGGCGCGGTACGACAGGTCCGCGCCCAGCTGGAGCTCGTCGCTGGTCAGGCCGGGGAGGAACGTCCGGACGATGCGGGTCCGGGTCGGTACGCCGTCGAGGCCGGACAGGTTCACCCGCGTGTACGTCTCGGACAGAAAGGCCTCGATCTCGTCGATCGTGGTGCTCTCGAAGACGACTGGCATCGCAGCTCAGCTACCCTCCTGGAGGGTCCGGCCTGGGCTGCGACCGTAGGCGGCGTGGTAACAGGTGGTGAATCGGGGGACGGAGAAGCCCCACCGGTAGGCGATCGTGGCGACTGTTAGGCCGCTGGCGGGGTCGGTCTTCTGCAGGTCGCCGTGCGCGCGTTCGAGTCGGACCTGTCGTAGGTACTCGAACGGCGTACATTCCAGATGCCGGCGGAAGGCGTACTGGAGTGCACGGGCACTTGTGCCGACGGCCTCGGCGATGTCGTTGACGCCGATCGGTTCGGCGGCATGCGCCTCGATGTAGGCGACGGCCCGTTGCACCGACGCCGGAGTCACCCACCCGGGTGAGGGGGTGTAGGCGACCCGCAGCGTCGCGTTCGGGAAGACCGCGAGCATCGACGCGATGACGTGCGTGTGCAGTTGCTGGGCGACCAACGGACTGTCCGCGGACGACGGTACGTCGGTCAGGACTCGGTGGACGTACTGGCTCACCGACTGCCAGTACCCACTGAGCCGGGCGTTGAGTGGCAGCCCAGTGCCCAGCCAGAAGTCATCAGGCGGTACGCCGTGCGCCGACTCGGCGGCCTCCTCGAGGTCGCGGTAGCTGACGCGCGTCCCGATCGAGTCGAACGGCGGGAAGGCGAGCGCCATCGGGTCGTCCGGCGCACGCATCAGCGAGCCACCGGCCGGCACCCGCAACTCCCCGCTCGGGATGGTCGCGACGGCCGGCCGCGAGAACCAGACGACGAGCGGTTCCTTGTACGGCTCGGTGTCGACCGCGAAACCCAGACCCACGTGCCATCGGTCCGAGCCCAACGGTCCGCACTGCGTCGTCTCGATCTTCACTGCCCCGGTGGACAGTTGGCCGCCGGCGACTCGCGGGCTGGCGGACGGAAAGATGGCATCCAGCGCTTCCACGACGGCGTCCGAACCCTCGCCGAGCATGAATCCCCGCACGACACCGCCAGTTCGTGTGCTGTCGGCTCCTGTCACGTTGTCAACCTCCACGAGGACTTCCTCCGAAGTTACGCCGACACACCACGCAGCGAAACCAGACGAGCCTCATGGATCGAGGCGCCATGGACAGCGCTGGAACCGGCGCGCATGCTGAAAGCGGTGGGGTCGGGGGGCGCCCGGGCAGCCCGGAGCCGTGACCCGCCAAGGGGGCGATTGGCATGGACAGGGTCGAGCGACGTCATCAACGTGACGAGGAACTGGAACAGGTCGACATCGCGCCGGCTCCACGACGTCGATCAAGTATCACCACACGCAAGTTCACCGGGATCGCCTTCATCGTGGCGACCGTGGCCTTCATGGTGGCCGCGACGGTGTTGTCGATGACGTTCGACTGGCCCGACATCCTGCGTCAACCGGCGGATGTGGTGTTGCCCGAGTACGTCGACGGCGGCACGAGCCTGGTCTGGACGTGGTTCGCGGTCGCCTGGACGTACGCGATCCTCGCCGTACCGATCCTCTTGCTGCCGGCTGCGCTGAAGCGCCGGGACGACATGGCTCTGCGGGTCGCCACGTGGGCGGGCGCGGCGTCTGTGCTGCTGGCGCTGATCGGATTCCTGCGCTGGGTCTTCGTAGTACCGCCACTGGCCGACACTTACGTCAACGGAGACACGGCTACGCGTACGGCGGTTGCCGCGGCGTGGACGGCCCAGCATCAGTACGGCGGCGCGCTGCTCGGTGAACACCTGGGACAACTCCTGGGCATCGCGTGGTCGGTCACCGTCAGCATCATCATCTTGCGAACCAGGCTGATGCCGAGGTGGGCGGGCTGGCTCGGGCTGCTCGCCAGCGCGCTGTACTTCACCAACCAAGGCGACATCCTCGCCACCGCGATCCCCAGCTTCCCGGTCTGGGACCTCGGCGGCCTGCTCGGCAGCTACCTGTGGGCGATCTGGCTCCTGGTGCTCGGCGTCCTGCTCCTCCGCCGCCCGAACCCACCGACCAGCGCTTAGGCCATCCCGTTCGGAATCTCCGCGGCGTCGGGGACGGGCTGTACGACGTCCCAGTGCTCGACGATCTGGTTGTTCTCGAAGCGCCAGATGTCGGTGACAGCCACGCCGCGGGGATCGTCCGGGGTGGTCATCAGGTAGTGCATCACCACGTGCGTGTCGTCGGCGATGACGCGGCGTAGATCGAGCCGAGCCGAGGCGACCGGAGCGGTCGCGATGAAGTCGAGGAAGGCGTCACGGCCTGACGGATTGCCGGGACTGTGCTCGAGGAAGTCCTCATGCAGAAGTGGGCGGAGCGGCGTGATGTTGCCCGCGGCGAACTCCTGGAAGGCGTGCACGGCCAGCTTCTTGTTCTGTTCGGCTGTCATGTGTCAGACCGTTGCCGATGACAGGCGTTGGTGTCGATTACAAGGGTGGTAATGGCATCGCCCACCCCGCGCCGGTGATACTCGGGATGTGAGCGAGGTCAGCCCGGTAGGTGCGTTACTCAGGGAGTGGCGGCAGCGGCGGAAGCTGAGCCAGCTCGATCTCGCGCTCCAGGCCGGTGTGTCCGCACGACACGTCAGCTTCGTCGAGACGGGCCGGACTGTCCCGAGCAGCCCGATGGTGCTGCACCTGGCCGAGCACCTCGGCGTACCGCTCCGGGAGCGCAACCGTCTCCTTGTCGCCGCCGGCCACGCGCCGGTCTACCACCAACGCCCGCTGGACGACCCGGACATGGACCGTCTTCGCGAGGCACTGGAGCGATTCGTGCGCGCACACGAGCCCTATCCGGCGCTCGCCGTTGACCGCCGCTGGAACCTGATCCTCGCCAACGACGCACTCGATGTCTTCGTCGACGGCGCCGACCCGAAGCTGCTGGAACCGCCGATCAACATGATGCGACTCGGCCTGCACCCGCAAGGTCTGGCGCCGCGCATCCGCAACCTCAACCAGGTGCGCGGTTACCTCCTGCCTCGGCTGGCACGGCAGGCCGCCGCCACCGGCGACGCCGTACTGCACGAGCTGTACGACGAGTTGATCGCGTTCGGACCGGATGACGTCAGGCCGGTACCCGATCCGGCCGACATCGCGCTGCCGATCCGCATCGACCACCGCGGTACCGAGCTCTGTTTGATCAACGCGATCACCACGTTCGGTACAGCATTCGACATCACCCTCGACGAGATCGCCGTCGAGAGCTACCTGCCCGCGGACGCCCGGACTGCCGACTTCTTCCGCGCCGCTCAGCGATAGTCGCGGAAGGTGCGGCGGAGGTCGTCGGTCCACTCGGTGGGGAGTTCCCAGGGGATGAAGTGGCCGCCGCCCGGGTGGGCGGTGAGGTTGACGTGGTTGTACCACTCGGCGCGGTCGCTGTTCAGGAAGTTCTGGACGCGTTCCTCCGGCGTGCTGACGCCGGGCGGGTCCTCGTAGCCGACGAAGGTGATGCCGGTGGGTGCTTCGATGGCCGGCGTACGGTCGTGCGACGGCGTCCATGGGTAGCGGTTGTTGTTGGCGTAGGTGCGGATCGACGTATCGATCGCGTTGCCGGCCCAGTAGATCGTGGCGTGCGTCAGCAGGTCGTCGTCGCTGAACGCCTTGTCGCCGCCGGACCAGCTCAGCCACCGCTCGAGGATCCACGCGAGCATGCCGGCCGGTGAGTCCGCCAGGCCGAAGGCGAGGGTGCTCGGGTCCAGGACATGCGTGGCCAGGTGGGCCGCGAACCGCCGTTCCAGCTCGATGATCCGGTCGTGGATCGCGGGCGGCAGGTTCGGCGGGATCGGATTGCCGCCGCTCAGGTCCCAGCCGCGGTCGCCGTTGAAGAACGTGAGCTTCAGGCCCGAACCGATGTGGATCGCGTAGAGCTCGTCGGCGTACTTGTGACCGAGTTGCCCGGTGACGAGTGCGCCGACATCGCACCCGGCGGCGGCGTACTTCGGGTAGCCGAGGACGCCGGTCATCAGATCGTGCCAGACGTCGGCGATCTTCCAGAAGTTCATGTCCGGCTGGTTCGTCAGCGGTGTCGAGAACCCGAAGCCGGGCAGTGACGGCACGATCACGTCGAACGCGTCGGCCGGGTCACCGCCGTACGCCGCCGGGTCCGCGAGCGGGCCGATCACCTTCGACCAGTGCCAGAACGTCCACGGCCAGCCGTGGCTCAGGATCAGCGGAATCGGCTTCGGACCGACGCCGGGCTTGCGCAGGAAGTGCACGGGTACGCCGTTCACGTCGACGCGGTAATGCTCGAAGGCGTTGATCGCCCGCTCGGCGGCGCGCCAGTCGAACCCGTCGGCCCAGTACTCCACCAGTGCCTGCAGTTGAGTACGACGTACGCCGTAGAAACCGTCGTCGTTCCCGGCGTCGAGCGGCCACTTGGTCGCGGTCAGCCGGCGGCGCAGGTCGTCGAGGACGTCGTCCGGGACGTGGATCGGGGTTGGCTCCAGGGGAAAGCCGGTCATAGTTGCTCCTCAGCGGCGATCTCGGTCAGCCGGTTCAGCACGTCGATGGAGCTCGCGAGTACGTCGCGCTCCTCGGGGGTCAGTCGGTCGACCAGGCGGGACAGCTTGGTGACCCGCTCCGCATGGCGGGACCGTACGACCTGCCGGCCGGCGCGGGTCAGCGACAGCAGCATCGCGCGGCCGTCATTCGGGTCGGGGCGGCGCTGCAGGAGGCCGTCCTGCTCGAGCTTCGTGACCAGGCTGGTGAGCGCGGGCTGCTTGAGCTGCTCGGTCGCCAGCAGGTCGGTCAGCCGGAGCGGTCCGTTGCGCGCCAGCGTGTGCAGGACGGACAAGGTCGAGAAGTTGAACCTGCGCACCGAGGGTAACCGGATGAAGATCGGGTTGAAGTCCTCGATGGCTGTGGTCAGCCGCTCGACGTCTACCTCTGCCGCCATGCCGGAACCATATCAATAATCGATGTAAGTGCGCACACGGATTTCTTCCGGTTGCCTGGAGCAACAGTTTGCTCAGCGGTCAGTTGCTGAGGGCAATACCGACGGCGACGGGTTTGTCACCGGACCTGAGGGTGAGGGTCGCGGTCGTCAGGTTGTCCGGCAGGTGGCCCTTGAAGGTGATCGTGCCGTGCTCGGTGCCGCCGGACGGGAACTTGCCCGGCCACTGGCTACGGGAGTCGTCGGCGCGGATCGCGTTGCCCTCCGGGCCGGTGAGGGCGACGTTGCTGTCGAGCGGCAGGTCGACGGACTGATCACCGGCGTTCTTGACCCCGAGTCGCACCCGGGTGAAGTGGCTCGTGTACGTCACGTTCTCGACGGTGACGGTCAGGCCGTCGAACGCCTTCCCGACCGGTTTGACCAGGCGGTCCTCGCCGGACTCCTTGCCGGTGAAGTAGCCGGCGGCGTACTGGGCTGCCGCGGTGAGCGCGAACCCGCCGACACCGACGCCGAGCAGTACGACGACGATCGCGACGATCACGGAGACGTTGAGGCGGCCGGGGGAGCGTTCCTGCGGGCTGAGCGCGTCCATCAGGGCGACGACCATGGCGGTGATGAGCGCGATGACCGGCGGCACCAGCCAGCGGAGGGGACCGCCGGGGCCGGGTGAGAAGAAGCTGACGACGAGGTTGATCAGGAGGCCGAGCGCGAGGAGGGCGCCTGCTACCGCGAGCACACGCCCGAGCCTGACCTGGCCCACCTCATCGGGGTCCGCGGGCCGTCGCGTCTTGGCCTGCGCGGCGCGGGCCTCCGTCGTACGTGACGCCTGCCGAGGCTGCGCCGTACGCGATGTCTGCCGTGCGCCCGATGCTCCGCGTGATGTCTGCGCCCCGCCGGCTGGTGGGGCGACGCCTGCTTGCTCGTCGGCCCGGCTGGTGTCGGGCCAACTGGCCGACTCGTTCCGGCTGGCCTGCGACCGATCGAACTGCACCGGCACGGTCATCCCACCAGCCCACGGCGACCGAGCCGGCTCCGGATTGTCCGCCGACGGATAAGCCCCCCAATCCCCAGGCCCAACCGCAACCCCACCAGAACCCTCATCACCCGACGACTCATACTCACCGTCGGCGCGAGCGAACTGACTCACCCCCTGCTCAACCTCACCAGCCGCGAACGGGTTCCCCCCACGCTCACCCTCGCCGGGCCCGAATCCGCCCCGCTCACCCTCAGCCGCAACGAACGGACTCCCGCCCTGCTCACTCTCGGGCGGTGCAAAGCCGCCGGGCTCACCCTCCGCCGGCGCGAATGGGGTCCCGCCCTGCTCGCTGTCGTCGGTCGCGAATCCGCGCGGCTCACCCTCAGCCGCGGCGAACGGGCCCCGGCCCTGCTCGCTCTCGGATGCGAAGCCGCCCGGCGCAGCCTGGTCCGGGGCGAATGGGCTGCGGCCCTGCTCGCTTTCGGGTGGTGTGACGCCGCCGGGCTCACCCTCCGCCGGCGCGAATGGACTCCGGCCCTGCTCGCTTCCGGGTGGGGCGAAGCCGCCCGGCTCAGCCTCGGGTGGTGCGAATGGGCTCGCGCCTTGCCCGGCTTCGCTTGGTGTGAAGCTGCCGGGCTCGCCGTCGGTCCGGGGGAAACCGGTGGGCTCGCCTTCTGTTGGGGCGAAGGGGTTTGCGGCTTGCTCGGGCTCGGGTGGGGCGAAAGGGTTCTTGCCTCGGTCGGCCTCGGCTGGCGTGTACGCGCTTGGATCCGGGCCGGGGTCGGGTGCGGCGGGACTTGGCTGCTGGTTGCGGTTGGCCGGAGTGACTGGTCTGGGGCCGCGGTCGGCGAGGCTGGGGCCTCGGTCGGCCGGGTCGGGTGGGGTGAACGGGTGCGCGTTCTGGTCGGGCTCGGGTGGGCTCGGCTGCTGGTTGTGGGCGGTGGGTGCGTACGGGCTCGGGGCGGGTTCAGCCTCGGGCGGGGCGAAGGGGTTCTGACCTCGGTCCGCGCGGCTCGAGGGAGGAGTCACCGGGGCGTACGCGGCTGGATCGCCGAGCGCGACTGGCTCCGCAAGAGAGAACCGATCCACAACCTGCGGCCGCTCGGCGGGTCCGGAAGGTGCCGCCGCAGGAGCTTCGCCTGAGTCGGGGTGGTACGCCGAGGCGTCCTCCCGGTACGACGCCTCGTCGGGCGCGGCGTAGTCACCGTCTGCCCGCCCGGAGACCGCGTCCTCCGCAGGTGCGCGATACGGCTCCTCTGCCCGCGCGGAGTACTGCTCCGCAGGCGCGGCGTACTGCTCCTCCGAGGACGCGGCGTATTGCTCGTCTGCGGGTGCTGCGTATTGCTCGTTCGCCGGGGCCGGGTAGGCGTCGCCTGCCGGGTAAGGAGCGTCTGCAGGCGGGGGATACGCGGCCGCCGGAGGGGGCTCAGGTGGAGAGAACGAGGCGGGTGGGGCTTCCGCGGGCTGGGCAGCGGCCTGGGAGGGGGTTTCGTGGAAGGTCAGGACCGAGCGGCCGATGTGGATCTGGTCGTTGTCGGTGAGGGGCGTGGGGGCGGCGAGGCGGCGGCCGTTGAGGGCGGTGCCGTTGCGGGACTCGTCGATGAGGGTCCAGGTGCTGCCCGAGCGGGCGAGGCGGGCGTGGATACGGGAGATCTGGTCGTCCGCCGTCAACCGGATGTCGGCGTTGGAGGCGCGCCCGATGGTGATCGAGTCGCTACCGTCCGACAGATCCCAGCGCTGACCGCCCAGCGACAGCGCATGTTCCATTTCCACTACGCCCTAACACCCCACGAAGCAGCCGACTCGTCTGCGCGATTCTGCCTGTACCACCCTCACCTGGTCCAGAGCACCCACAACGCCCCGAGCCTAATCAACCGCCGGTACGGCGACCCCCACGGGGCCGCCGTACCAGGGAATCCAGAGCACTAACCGAGCGTCATCCGGGGCTCACCATTGAGCAGGCCGGTGCCGGAGATCGTGCAGGTGCCGCCGCGGTTCTGGGTGTAGGACTGGCGGACGCAGGAGCGGAGCGCGAGCTGGGCCCAGTAGTTCGGGTGCAGGCTCTCCTGGATGAAGTAGTTGGACCCGACCGTGGTGACCGTGCGGATCTGGTTGATCCACTCGGTCTTGTCGACCGCCGTCGGCTGGGTCCACGAGCTCAGCCCGACCTCCTCGTAGAGACCGACCGAGCTTTCGCACAACCGCCGGCCGTTGAAGGCGGACTGGAGCTCGAGCAGGCGGACGTTCCCGAGCCCGGACGGCCCGATCGCCGCCCGGACGGTGTTGTTGATGGTGACGAGCGCGGTGTTGTTCGCCCAGTCGGCGTCCGCGTTCCAGAACCCGCAGCCGCCCACGCTCTGCCGCGTGTAGCCGCTCTGCCCGTACCGGAACCCACTCCCGCCCGGAAGCGGCGACGGGTAGGTCTGCACCAGCAGCGTCCACGCGTTGTCGCCGTACCCGGCGTTCCGCATCGCCGTGCGCACGTTCTGGAAGGCGGCCGCGATCCTCCCGCGTACGGCGGTGACGTTGGCCGAGGTGAAGTTGGCGACGACCGAGGAGTCGTCCTTGCAGTAGTCCGGGAACCAGGACGGCGACAGCAGGAAGTCGGTCACGCACTGGGTCACGATCGACGCGAACTTGAAGTCGTTGCCCCCGATCGAGACGACCACCTGCCGCACGTTGTGGCCGGCCGCGAACTGCTGCAGCATCTTCGCCTGCCCGAGATGGCCGGCGCCGTCGTCGTAGAAGTCGATGCCTGGCTTGAACTCGTCGCCGGTGCTGGTCGCGGTGCTGGCGCCGGAGCAGGCGAGGTTCAGTCCGCCGACACCACCACCGATGAACGCCTCGGCGGAGCTGCTGCGGTGGCACCTCGGGATCTGCTCGGCGGTCCCACTCGCGTTGTCGTGGTAGGCGTGCGCACCGAGCGCGTCGGCCGGTGCTTCGGAGTTGTTCGAGCTGCCGGCCCAGCGGCCTGCCTCGCCCGAGATGTAGGAGTCGCCGAGGGTGACGACGTACGGCGTCCCGGAGCCGGGACCGTCGGCCCGGGCGGGGGTGGCGACCAGGCAGAGCCCGGTCATGGAGAGCACGAGGAACGTGGACACTCGACGCACGAGTGAGCGGGACGGAATGTTCACCGGAAGACCTCTCTCGCCGGAGGGCGGCCGCGGGGCGGCGACCGCCGTGGCAAGAAAGGTACTCAGAAGTAACCGCGAGAGACAGACCGAGAGTGCTGGCACGTTTGCGCCCTGTCACCGCCGTGTCAGGAACACGTCCCAGGAGACGTCGCATGCAGGCGTGTCAGGTGCCGGGCAGACTGGCCGGCACGTAGTGCGTCTCCCACCAGTTCTTCCAGCGCGCGTCCAATGCGTCCCGGTCGACGTCGCCGTACAGGCTGAGGATCGCCATCGCGGAGCCGTCCGGCTTGAGCTCGCCCGGCGAGATGTAGCTGAGCACAAGCAGACCGTTGCCCCAGGCATCGACTGTCAGGCCGATCTGGTGCTCCGAGGTGTACAGGACCTCACCCTTCACCGCTTCGCCGATCAGGTCGAGCTCGTACGACGTACCGGCCGGGCGGATGTCGATACCCAGTTCGCCGGTCAGCGAGGCAGCACCGGTGCCGACGTAGAACAGCGTCCGCCGCTCGTCGTCCGGGTGCTGCTCCAGCGCGAACTTCAGCTGGTTGAGGAACGTCGTCCAGCCTTCGGTGATGTCGTCGTAGTACGCCTCCCAGTCGGGATTCGCGCCGCGCGGCGAGCGAGTCAGCGTGATCCGCGACCCGCCCTCCACCGGCTCGACCACGAACCGGTCACCGTCCCCGAGGATCAGCGTCCCGACCTGGCTGTCGTCGACCTTGGTGAAGTAGATCAGGTCGATCTCCTCCTCCAGCCCGCCCTGGGTCCCTTCGTACTCCCAGCCGTGCCAGTGCCGGATCTTGTCCTTGTTCCGCAGCGCGTCCCAGACCGCCTCGGCCGGCGCGGCCACGGTCACCACGATCCGCGGTGTCTCCTCGCTCATCCTTCTTCTCCTTCGGTACGTCGTGCTGCCGGGTGGCCGCCGGCGATCAGGCGATAGGGCCGCCCGTTCTCAGTGTCGAACTGTTCGATGGTCCGCCGCACCGCTTCGGTCAGAGCGTCGGTGAAGCGATGTACGTCGCCCGGTTCGGCGAACCGCACCTCGGCCTCCAGCGTGAACGTGAGCAGCCGTTTCCCGTCGGCGTCGGCCGCGCTCTGCATCCGGGCCACATCCCGGACCGTGCCGGCGGCGACGTCCACCAGGTGCTCGGCGGCGTACTGGTCCTGGATCTCGCTGAAGGCGTGGCCCATCACGGCCGGATCGACCACGAGCGTCGCGGCCTTCGCGCGCAGGATCCGCTCGGTGAATCCGCGCCGCTGCCGCTCCTCGACGAGCTCGATCAGTCCGGCCTTCTCCAGTTCGCGCAGGTGGTAGTTCACCCGCTGCCGGGGCAGCTCGAGCGCGGCGGCGAGCTGGGTCGCCGACGACGGCTCGCGGAGCAGCTCGAGCAGCCGCCGCCGGATCGGCGACAGCGCCACGCGCAGCTTCTCCGGCTCCTCGACGTATCCCAGCATGCGCCCAATCTCCTCTTGACAGAAAAAGTTGTCAATAGGAACCGGCCTGGGCGTCGGAGTGATCTGGTGGTGGGGGAGCATGGGCGCCATGTCAGTCCAGGGGCCGCAGTTGCCGGTGGGGACGCAGGTGGTGATCCGGGACGCGGCGCCGGACGACCACGGCGGTACGGCGCAACGCGGGGCGACCGGCCGGGTCGCCGGCATCACCCCGGACGGCCGCTACACCGTGCGGCTCGTCGATGGCCGGGAG
This sequence comes from Kribbella sp. NPDC049227, assembly GCF_043197265.1. Classification (NCBI taxonomy): domain Bacteria; kingdom Bacillati; phylum Actinomycetota; class Actinomycetes; order Propionibacteriales; family Kribbellaceae; genus Kribbella; species Kribbella sp. NPDC049227. The sequence continues at coordinate 222,357 of NZ_JBICST010000005.1, forward strand.
ACAGTCGCCCGCCGCGACCAGTTGAGCCTGCGTACGGCGTACCAGGACGAGGCGATCGAGTTGGATCAGCCGGACGGGGACCGGCTGGTGCTGGAGCACACGATCTACGCGGCGGTCGTCGGTTCGAGGGCGTTCGGGTTGCACACCGAGACGTCGGACACGGACACCCGCGGGGTCTACGTCGCGCCGAGCGAGTCGTTCTGGTCGCTGGCCAAGCCGCCGACGCATGTCGACGGACCCGAGGACGAGTGGTTCTCGTGGGAGGTCGAGCGGTTCTGCGAGCTCGCGCTGAAGGCCAATCCGAATCTCCTCGAGGTGCTGCATTCGCCGCTCGTCGTCCGGCAGACACCGCTGGGGGAGGAGTTGATCGATCTCCGCGAAGCCTTTCTGTCGCAGCTCGTGTACCAGACGTACTCCGGTTACGTGCTCAGTCAGTTCAAGAAGCTGGAGGCGGACTTCCGTCGCGACGGTGCGCCGAAGTGGAAGCACGTCATGCACCTGATCCGGTTGTTGCTCGCAGCCCGCACTCTGTTGCTGGAGGCAAGGCTCGTCGTTGACGTCGGCCCCGATCGGGAGCGGCTGCTGGCGGTCAGGCAGGGGCAGCTGTCCTGGGACGAGGTCGAGCGGTGGCGCCTCGCCCTGCATGAGGAGCTCGACAAGGCCATGCAGCGTACGGCTCTGCCGGCCACGCCCGATGTCGCCCGCGTCGACGCTTGGCTCCGGTCGGTTCGGAAGAGGAGCCTCGGTGACGTGTGACAGCTCGGCTACGCCTAGCTGCTGACCGGAGTCGTCCAGGCCGATCTCCGTGAGTTGCCGGATCTTCGTGAGGCGCCGGCGTAGCTGCCTGACCTGATGCTGGTCCGGGCGCGCCTCGGCCTCTGACCTGCGGCGTCGACCAGGTGGGTCAGCGGTCTTCCTTCGTTGTAAAGAGTCCGGGCTGAGCCCTAGGGTATTTACTTAACTTCGTGAAGCATTGACATCTGGGCTGACGGGGTAAATAGTTCCGTCCTGAAATCAATCAGAAAGCAGAGTGAATCAACAGTGTCGAACATCGAGGTGCTGCAGCTTCGCGCTGCCGGGGTCAGCTTGGTGCTGGACTGCTCGGGTCCCACTCTTCCGTCCGTGCTGCACTGGGGCGCGGATCTGGGTGAGCTGAACGAGCGGGCTCTGCTGGAACTGAGGCGTGGGGCCGGGGCCGTACAGGACGGCAACGGTCTCGACGACAACCTTCCGGTCGCGATCGTGCCGGAGTACTCCGCGGGCTGGTTCGGCCTGCCGGGGCTGAGCGGCCACCGCGACGGGCAGAACTTCTCCGCGAGCTTCCGGCTGGCCAGCGTCGCGCAGACCGACAACACCGTGCAGGTCGATGCCGAGGACGCCGATGCGGCCCTCAAGCTCCGCCTCACCATCGAACTGACCGACTCCGGCCTCGTGCGGGCCAAGGCGGACCTCACCAACACCGGCGGGACGCCGTACACGGTCGACGGGCTGGTGCTCGCGCTGCCGGTGCCGACCGAGGCGACCGAACTGCTCGACCTGACCGGCCGGCACATCGGCGAGCGGCACCCGCAGCGACACGCGTTCACCCAGGGCGCCCACGTCCGCGACAACCGCCGTGGCCGCACCGGCGCCGACGCGACTCTCCTGCTGATGGCCGGCACCAATGGCTTCGGCTTCCGCGACGGCGAGGTCTGGGCCGTGCACACCGCCTGGAGCGGCAACCACCGTTCGTACGCCGAGCGCGGGATGAGCGGGTACGCCGTGATCGGCGGAGGCGAACTGCTGCTCCCCGGTGAGGGACGCCTCCAACCGCAGGGCACCTACAGCACGCCGTGGCTCTACGGCTCGTACGGCGTCGGCCTCGACCAGGTGTCGACCCGCTTCCACGAGCACCTGCGGTCCCGGTCCGTCCACCCGCAGACCGAGCGTCCCGTCGTACTGAACACCTGGGAGGCCGTCTACTTCGATCTCGACCTGGACAAGCTGAAGGCGCTCGCCGACGCGGCCGCCGAGGTCGGGGCGGAGCGGTTCGTGCTGGACGACGGGTGGTTCCGCGGCCGCCGCGACGACCACGCCGGTCTCGGCGACTGGTACGTCGACGAAGGGATCTGGCCGAAGGGTCTGCACCCGCTGGTCGACCACGTGAAGGGTCTCGGCCTGCAGTTCGGCCTCTGGGTCGAGCCCGAGATGGTGAACCCGGACTCGGATCTGGCCCGCGAGCACCCGGACTGGATCCTTGCCACCGGCCACCGGATGCCACCGACCGCGCGTCATCAGCAGGGCCTGAACCTCGGCGTACCGGCGGCGTACGACTACATTCTCGAGCGGCTCGACTCGCTGCTCACGGAGTACGACATCGCCTATCTGAAGTGGGACCACAACCGCGACTTCGTTGACGGTGGCAACCAGCTGACCGGGACGGCCGGCATCCACGAGCAGACGCTCGCGCTGTACCGGCTGATCGATGAGCTGAAGCGCCGGCACCCGGGCCTCGAGATCGAGTCCTGCTCGTCCGGTGGTGCCCGGGTCGACCTGGGCATCCTGGAGCGCACCGACCGCGTCTGGGGCAGCGACAGCAACGACGCGCTGGAGCGGCAGACCATCCAGCGGTACACGGAACTGCTGCTGCCGCCGGAGCTGATCGGCTGCCACGTCGGCCCGCCGCGGGCGCACACCACCGGCCGCACGCAGACGTTGTCGTTCCGGGCGATCACCGCACTGTTCGGCCACTTCGGCATCGAGTGGGACATCGCGTCCGCCTCGCCGGAGGAGCGCCAGGAACTGGCGGGATGGGTCGCCTTGCACAAGGAACTGCGACCGCTGCTGCACACCGGCAAGGTGGTCCGCGCCGACCGCGGTCCGGACGACTTCCTGCTGCACGGCGTGGTCGCGCAGGACGGTTCGCGCGCCGTGTACGCCGCCGTACAGCTGACGCAATCCGTCACCTCGGCCGTCGGCCGGGTCCGGCTGCCCGGCCTCGACCCGCAGCGGACCTACCGGGTGCACAAGACCGTGACACCCGGGCCCGAGTCGCGCCCGGCGGCCTGGTCGGCCGACGGTGGACAGGTAGAGCTGAACGGCGCAGCGCTGGCGGCGGTCGGCGTACACCTCCCCGTGCAGTGGCCGGAGAACGCGATCTTGCTGGATGTGACTGCGATCGACTGACCCCCCAGTCGATCGCCGACTGAAAAGGAGATCCCCGTGACCGTGACAACCAAGGCTCCACCTGACAGACAGCACAGTCGCGGGGATACCCAGGCGCCGCCTGCCCGGCGGCGAAACCTGGGGGACCTGAAGGTCGCGATGATCTTCCTGGCCCCGGCCACCCTCGGCTTCGTCGTGTTCTACATCTGGCCGACCCTGCGCGGTGCGTACCTGAGCTTCACCGAGTACAGCCTGCTGTCCGCGCCGCAGTTCAACGGGCTGGACAACTACCGGCGGATGATCCACGACAGCTTCTTCTGGAACGCGCTCGTGGTCACCGTCGAGTACGTCGTGATCAACATCGGCGTCCAGACCGTCCTGGCGGTCGGCATCGCGATGCTGATGTACCGGCTGACGAAGTCGATCACGGTCCGCGCGGCGATCCTGCTGCCGTACCTGGTCGCGAACGTGGTCGTCGCACTGGTCTGGTACTGGATGCTCGACTTCCAGGTCGGCATCGTGAACCAGGGTCTGACCTGGATCGGGATCGACCCGGTCGCCTTCTTCGGCGACTCGCACTGGGCGATCCCGACCATCGCCGGCATCAACGTCTGGCGGCACATGGGCTACACCGCACTGCTGGTGTTCGCCGGGCTGCAGACGATCCCGTCGTACGTCTACGAGGCGGCCGAGGTGGACGGGGCGGGCGAGTGGAAGTCGTTCTGGCGGATCACGCTGCCGCTGCTGCGGCCCGTTCTGGTGATGGTCCTGGTGGTCACCATGATCGGGTCGTTCCAGATCTTCGACACCGTCGCGGTGACCACGCAGGGCGGTCCGATCAACGCGACCCGGGTCATCTACTACTACATCTACGAGCGGGCGTTCACCCGGTTCGACTTCGGGTACGCCTCGGCGATGGCGCTGGTGCTGTTCGCGATCCTCGCGGTGGTCTCGTTGCTGCAGCTTCGGTTGCTCCGGGCAAGGGAGAGTGACCTCGCATGAGAAAGCCTCTGAATCCGGGCCGGATCGTCGCGTGGGTCTGTCTGGCCGTGCTGCTGATCCTGACGATCTTCCCGTTCTACTGGATGTTGCGTACGGCGTTGTCCAACAACACCCAGCTCGCCGGTCACCCGAACTCGCTGCTCCCGGTGGAGACCACCCTGGGTGCGTTCAAGCGGGTGCTCGGGCTGTCGACCATCGAGGAAGCCCAGGCGCAGGGCGGTTCGGGTGCCTCGGTCAACTTCTGGCTGTACCTGCGCAACTCGTTGGTCGTGGCAACGGTCACGACCATCTGCCAGGTCTTCTTCAGCGCGATGGCAGCGTACGCGTTCGCCCGGCTGCGCTGGCCCGGGCGGGACAAGGTGTTCGCGCTGTTCCTGGCCGCGCTGATGGTGCCGCCGATCTTCACCACGCTGCCGAACTTCGTGCTGATCAAGAACCTCGGGCTGCTGAACAGCTTCGCCGGCATCATCCTGCCGGGGGCGTTCATGACGCCGTTCGCGATCTTCTTCCTGCGCCAGTTCTTTCTCGGCATCAGCCGCGAACTGGAGGAGGCGGCGATGATCGACGGCGCCGGGCACCGCAAGATCTTCTTCGGGATGATCATCCCGATGAGTGCGGCGCCGATCGCGACGCTGGCGATCCTGACCTACATCAACTCCTGGAACGACTACTTCTGGCCGTTGCTGGTCGGTCAGCAGGAGAACGTCCGCGTGCTCACGGTCGCGCTCGGCGTGTTCCGGTCGCAGACTCCGCAGGGCGGACCGGACTGGGCCGGGCTGATGGCGGCGACGCTGGTCGCGGCGCTGCCGATGATCGTGCTGTTCCTGGCCTTCGCCAAGCGGATCACCAACTCCATCGGTTTCTCCGGGATCAAGTGAGGAGGCGGCCATGACATTCTCCAGACGCACCCTGCTGAAGGCCGGGCTGGCCGGGCTCGCCGCGTCGGCGGTGGCCGGCTGTAACAACGGTGCCGCGTCGCGCGGCGAGGGCGAGGTCATCTACTGGCTCTGGGACTCCGCCCAGCTGCCGATGTACACCGAGTGCGCCAAGGTGTTCCACGAGCAGAACCCGCAGTACAGCGTGAAGATCGAGCAGTACGGCTGGAACGACTACTGGTCGAAGCTGGTCACCGGGTTCATCTCCGACACCGCGCCGGACGTGTTCACGTCGCACTCGGCGAAGTACCCGCTGTTCGCGGACAAGGGCCAGGTGCTGTCGATCGACGACTTCGTGACCAAGGACAACGTCGACCTGTCGATCTACCAGAAGGGCCTGGCCGATCGCTGGATCGGTGCCGACGGCAAGCGGTACGGACTGCCGAAGGACTTCGACACCGAGGTGTACTTCTACAACAGCGCGTTCACCGAGGCGGCCGGGATCAGCACCGAGCAGCTGAACTCGATGACCTGGAACCCGCAGGACGGCGGCACCTTCGAGCAGATCGTCCGGCGGCTGACTGTGGATTCCAAGGGCCGTCGCGGCGACCAGCCGGGGTTCGACAAGGACAACGTCAAGGTCTACGGCCTCGGGTACGCCGATGCCGGCGGCGCCGACGGGCAGACCAGCTGGAGCTGGTACACCGCGATCAACGGCTGGAAGTACTCCGAGGGCGAGCCGTGGGGGACGAAGTTCTTCTACGGCGACCCGAAGTTCACCGAGACGATCGGCTGGTGGCGCGGCCTCATCACCAAGGGGTACATGCCGACGTACGCGCAGGCGAAGTCAGGGGTCGACGTGACCACGAGCTTCGGAGCGGGCAAGTACGGGATCACCCCGAACGGGTCGTGGATGCTGGCGACGTACGCCGGCCTGAAGCAGGTGAAGACCAAGCTGGCCCGGCTCCCGATCGGCCCGATCGGTAAGCGGATGTCGATGATGAACGGGCTGGCGGACACCATCTGGGCCGGGACCACCCGGCGGGAGGCGTCCTGGGCCTGGGTGAAGTTCCTCGGCTCGCAGACCGCACAGGACATCGTCGCCAAGGCCGGCGTGGTGTTCCCCGCGGTATCGGCCAGCCTGCCCGCGGCCAAGGCGGCCTTCGCCTCCGACGGCTGGGACGTGACCCCGTTCCTAGAGACAGTGGAAGCCGGGGACGTCTTCCCTTACCCCGCCAACCCGAACGCCGCGGACGTCAGCGCGGTCATGACCCCGGCGATGGACGCGGTGATGTCGTTCGAGGCCGAACCACCGTCCCTGGCCAAGGCGAACGACGACGTCAACCAGATCCTGTCCGCCACCGCCTGAGTGGTACCGAAGAACGGGTAGTAGTCGGCCGCCACCCGGCGGCCTGAGCGTGGATCGAGGCGCAACCCTGGTTCCACCCCCAACTACCACCCGTTCTTCGGTACGCCCGGGGGAGTACGTCGTACTGCGTCGGTGGGCGCAGTGTGCTCCCCCGGGGGTAGGTGAGGTGTCGCCGCTGAGGCGACGCGGTGACAGGGGATTGAAAGACACGCTTGGTGCAATCGCAGAAGTCGAGCACCGAGGAGTGTCATGAACGACGAGAGGCCGGACGGACCGATCCGTATCGGCGACACCGAACGCGAGGACGCGGTCAGGCGTCTGGGCGAGCACTACGAAGCCGGCCGGCTCACCGCGGAGGAGCACGCGGAGCGCGTCGGCCAGGCACTGGAAGCGAAGACCGACCGGGAGCTGGCCGCGCTGTTCGCGGACCTTCCGGGCGAGCACCAGGGTGGTGCGAGCGAGAGCCAAGAGCGCTGGACCGGCCCGTGGGGCTGGCAGCGGCCGCCGTGGACGTCGCCGGAGAACGCCGCCGGCGCGACCGGGCCGGGTGGTCAAGGCAAGGGTGGTCAAGGCAAGGGCGGACGGGGCAAGGGCGGGCGCGGGCGGCCGGAGTGGGCTGCTCGGGGACCGTTGGGCAAGATCCCGTTGCCGGTGCTGATCGTGCTCGGCGTGCTCGGGCTGATCGCGTCGATCGGGTGCACCGTGGGCGGCGGGCATCCGCCGATCCTGCTGTTCGCGCTGATCGTGGCCGCGGTGATCGTGATCCGTAAGCGCCGGCAGGAGCGTCGCGCATGAGGGCGACGTACCGGACCCTCGGTCTGCTGATCGCGATCGCGGTGGTGCTGCAGGTGGCAGCGATCGCGCTGGCCGGGTTCACCATCGCCAAGGACGCCGACGACGGAACGACGATCGGGGCGGACTACAGCAACTTCGGGCAGAGCTACCACAGCATCGCCGGTACGGCGATCGGTCTGCTCGCGCTGATCTTCCTGATCGTGTCGTTCCTGACCGATGTCCCGCGCGGCCGGACCCTGGCCGGGATCGTGGTCGGTCTGGTCGCGCTGCAGTTCGTCCTCGCGGTGGTGTCCTTCGGGCTGCCGGCGCTCGGCGTCCTGCACGGCATCAACGGTCTGGCGATCGCCGGGGTGGCAGGTGCTGCCGCGCGACGGGCCGCCGTACCCAGCCAGACTGTGACCAGTGGCTGAGCCGAAACCGCGCCGCTTGCGGGGCCGGCTGATCGCTCTGGGGATCGCCCTGGCGGTACTCGTACCGCTGGGGTATCTCTGGGTGACCAGCCTGGTCCCCGGAGACTATTCCCCGACCGAGATGGGGTACGCCGACTTCGGCGGCGGACCGGAGTCCGGCGGGCACGAGCACCACCACGGCATGAACGTCGCCGACCTCACCGGCCCGCAGACCGGTACGCCGGATGTCGCGGTGACGCTCACGGCGCGGAAGCAGAAGTTCCAGCTCGCGAGCGGTGAGACGGTCGACGGCTACACCCTCAACGGGACTTCGCCGGGTCCGCTGATCCGGGCGAAGGTCGGTGACCTGGTCCAGGTCACCCTGGTCAACGAATCCGTCAAGGACGGCGCGACCCTGCACTGGCACGGGATCGACGTACCCAACGCCGAAGACGGTGTCGCCGGGGTGACGCAGGACGCCGTACCGGTCGGTGGGAAGTACGTGTACCGCTTCCGCGCCGAGCAGGCCGGGACGTACTGGTACCACTCGCACCAGGTCTCTGCCGATGAAGTGAAGGGCGGCCTCTTCGGCACGATCGTGATCGCGCCGAAGGAACCCGGTGAGGTCCTGGCCGCGATCCACACGTACGACGGGAAGCGGACGATCAACGGACGGACGGGTTCGCAACACGTCGAGCTGCCCGCCGGTACGAAGGCCCGCGTGCGGGTGGTGAACACGGACAACTCCATCCTGCGCGTCGGTCTGATCGGTACGCCATACAAAGTGGTCGCCGTGGACGGTCGTGACGTCCACGGTCCGACGGCGGTGACCGCGGCGTACCCGCTGGCGGCCGGAGCTCGCGTGGACCTCGAGGCCGTGGTGCCGGCGGGTGGGATGCGGCTGGTAGCAGGCGCGGCCAACGTGTCGGTCGGGATCGGTCCGGCAGGCGCCGAGCCGCCGTCGGCCGAGCTGCCGGGCGCGACGGTCGATCTGCTGAAGTACGGTGCGCCGGCCGCGCTCGGGTTCGACCCGGGGAAGGCCGACCGGAACTTCGAGTACCGGATCGGGCGGCGGCCCGGGTTCCTCGACGGAGTGCCGGGGCTGTGGTGGACGATCAACGGGCACAAGTACCCGGACGTACCGATGTACATGGTTGCCGAGGGCGACGTTGTTCGGATGAAGATCTCCAACAGCAGCGGCCAGGCGCATCCGATGCACCTGCACGGTCATCACGCGGTCGTGCTGTCCCGCAACGGTGTCGCGGCGACCGGATCACCGTGGTGGATCGACACCCTCGAGGTCGGCAACGACGAGACCTACGAGATCGCCTTCGTCGCCGACAATCCCGGTGTCTGGATGGACCACTGCCACAACCTCCCGCACGCCTCCCAGGGCCTGATGACGCACCTCATGTACGAGGGCGTCTCCACGCCGTACCGCATCGGCGGGAAGTCAGCCAACGAGCCCGAGTGACTGCTCGGAGTGCTGAGCCAGATGCATCGCCGCGATCCGCGCACAGGCTGCGTCGATCGCGGCGCGCTGGGAGTCGTAGGATCCGTACCAGAGCGGGTTGTCCGGCTGTGGGTCCAGTTCGTCCTCGATGTCGGCGTACCACTCGCCCGCGGTGCGAAACACACGCGCGTGCAAGTGGATCTCCGTGCCCAGCTCGTTCACCGCACCACTCCCTGGAGTGAGACCGTGTACGTCTCCAGCATGGAACGGGCGGACCGCGGAATCGGCCAGCGACACGCGGAGTGATCAGGTCACCAGAACGCTGATCCGCTGGGCGGAGTTGTTGGCGAAACCACCCCGGTTCCACGGGGCTTCGACCGGTTGCTCGCGGCCGCTGGCGTCGTAGGCGCGGACAGTGAGGACATGCTCGCCGGGTGTGGCCTCCCAGTCATGGGTGAAGGCCCGCCAGGCGTACTCGTCGTTGCTGGGGGCATCGAGTTTGGCGGTCTGCCAGGTGACGCCGGCGTCGGTGCTGATCTCGACCCGCTCGATCGGCCCCCAGCCGGACCAGGCCCGGCCCTCCAGCGTGATGGTGCCTGCGGCAACGAATCGGTGCCGGCTCATGAAGTCCGGGAAGCCGGGCGGGATCAGCAACGCGCGCGGCTCGATCCGGGTCACCGGCGCGCCCGCGTCGTCCTGGCCGGTGCGGATCCGGTACGCGACCGCGTTCTGGAAGCCCTCGAAGGCGTGGTCGATCAGCTCGATCGACCGCAGCCACTTGACGCTCGCCATCCCGTACCAGCCGGGTACGACGAGGCGCAGCGGATAACCGTGTTGCGGCGGCAACGGCTGCCCGTTCATCTCCCAGGCGATGATCGCGCCGGAGTCGATCGCCTCGGTGAGGGTCAGCCCGCGCTGATAGTCCTGCTCGATCCCGCGCTCGACCCCGTGGTCCGCACCGGTGAACACCACGTCCACGGCATCGGACCGGATCCCGGCCGCCCGCAACAGATCGGACAGCAGCACCCCGGTCCACTCCGCCGTACCGACCGCCTCCGTCAGCCACGGCTGGCTGATCGGCCGCGGCTGCAACGCCGCCCGTCCGTTGCCCGCGCACTCCAACGTCACCCGGACGGTACGGCGACCCATCGCGCGCAACTCGGTCAGGCCGAACGACAACGGCTGCTCGACACAGCCGCCGATGGTGAGCCGCCAGTTGGACGCGCTCGTCATCGGGATGTCGTAGTGCACCAGCACGTAGTGCAGTCCGGCCGGCGTCACGTCGTACCGCAACGCCTCCATGGGCATCCCGTGATTACGTGCCGCGAGCTGCAGCTCGTCACCGGTGATCCCCTCACCGGTGTCCGCCAACCGCCCCCGCACACTGAATTGCTCGACTGACATGCAGATCCCTCCCCTGACCCCAACCCTAGAGGTCTCGACCTGTTACAACCAGCCGTTGTCCAGGGCGATGCGGGCGGCCTCGGCCCGGGTCCGGGCGCCGGTCTTGCCGATCGCGGCCGAGAGGTGGTTGCGGACGGTGCCCTCGGACAGGTGCAGTTCCCTGGCGATGTCCGCGACCGTGCCTCCCTCGCGGGCGGCCCGCAGTACGTCGGACTCCCGGCCGGTGAGCGGGCTGGTGCCGGCGACGAGCGTCTCGGCGGCGAGTGACGGATCGACGACACGCAGCCCCTGGTGCACCCGTCGTACGGCGTCCGCGAGTTGCGCGGCGGGCGTGTCCTTGACGACGAAACCGGCCGCACCCGCCTCCATCGCGCGGCGCAGGTACCCCGGCCGGCCGAACGTGGTCACCATGAGCACCCGCACGCCCGGTACGGCGGTCCGCAGCGCGGCGGCAGCCTCGATACCGTCCAGCCCGGGCATCTCGACGTCGAGCAGAGCGACGTCCGGCGTGGTCGCCTTCGCGGCCGCGATCACCTCGTCGCCGCGACCGACCTCGGAGACCACATCCAGGTCGGGTTCGAGGTCGAGCAGCGCGGCCAGGGCTCCACGGACCAGCGCCTGGTCGTCCGCGATCAGCAGTCGGATACTCACGGGCCAACTCTGACAGCCAGCCGGAATCCGCTTCCAGGCGCCTGGCCGACCTGCACACTCGCACCGGCCTCGTCGGCTCGTTCCCGCAGCCCGACCAGGCCGTGCCCGGACGCACCGCCGCCGGGCGTCGGTCCCTTCCCGTCGTCCAGTACTTCGATCTGGTTGGCGCTGATCCGGATCGTGCAACGCTTCGCGCCGGAGTGGCGTACGACGTTCGTCACGCCCTCCCGGACCACCCAGGCGAACAGCTCCCGGTTGTCCTCGGGCACCTCGTCGACGGTGGTCGGCAGGTCCGCCTTGATCTCGGCGGCCTGCAACGCGGCCCGCGCCGACACCAGCTCGCCGGCGAGGCTGAGCTCGCGATACCCCGCGACGGCCGCTCGTACGTCGGCCAGCGCCGCCCGGGCCAGGCTCTCCACATCGGCCACCTCGGCCGCGGCCCGGTCCGGGTTCGCTGCGATCAGCCGGCCGGCCAGCTCAGCTTTGACCGTGATCACGGTCAGCGAGTGGCCGAGGATGTCGTGCAGGTCCCGGGCGAACCGGTTCCGCTCCTCCTGGACGGCCAGCTTGGCCATGTCCTGCCGGGTCGCGGCCAGCTCGATACTGCGCTGGATCGCCCGTCGCATCCCGAACACGGCCAGCGCGCCGAGGAAGATCGCGAACCCGTAGCTCCCGTCGTCGGTCCAGCCCGGCACCAGTCGCATCGACAGCTCCGCGCCGCCGAGCAGCACGGCCACGAGCGGCACCGCGACCTTGACGTCGAGCGCCATCACCGCGATCGCCGCGATGTAGACCAGGCAGGTCAGGGCCTTCTGGCCGGCCGTCGGGATCATCAGGAACGTCAGTGCCAGCATCCCGGCCAGGTACGCCAGCCGCTGCCACATCGGGATGGCGCCGGTCCCCAGGCCGACTCGGCGCAGCCAGCCGAAGAACCCGAGGTACGCGATCGCGAAGAGGATCACCGTGGCCAGGCCGAACACCCGCATCGCGCCGTGCTGGGTGGACGCGATCTCCTGGAACGGCTGAGCCAGGTAGAACAGCCAGATTCCGGCCGCCAGCCAACCCCACCGGCCCGGCCCGGAGCGGTCTCCGCGCTCGGCCAGCGATTCCAGCAGGGTTGGCGTCCGCGTCATGGTGGTCACGGTATGCCCTGGATCAGACTCGCGTCGCTCAGGCCCGTGCGGTGTCGGCGCGGTACCGGCGCAGGCCGATGAAGCCAAGGACGACGGTCCAGCCCAGCACCACCAGCAGTGCCTGCATGTCCAGGCCGCTGTCCGTCAACGCGCTCCGGGAGCTCAGACCGGTCCAGTACGCCGGAGTCAGCTGGGCGATGTGCTTCATCAGCGACGGCATCGAGTCCACCGGCAGCCACAGTCCGCCGAAGGCCGCGATCAGCATCGTGGCGAGACCGGTGATCGGCTGCACGCTGTCCGGCTTGGCGACGTACCCGATGACCAGGCCGATCGCGGCGAACGGCAGGGCACCCAGCCACGACACCAGCGCGACCGTCACCCACTGCCCGGCGTCCAGGTGCACGTGCCCGACGATCAGGCCGAACAGGAACACGACCAGCAGCGGCGGGATCGCCAGCAGCAGCGACAGGATCACCTTCGTGGTCACGTATGCCTGCGGCTTCAGCGGGGTGAGCCGCAGGGTGCGGTTCCAGCCACCGTCGCGCTCGGCCGCGATCACGCCGCCGCTGCTCATCGCGGCCGACATCGAGCCGAACATCGCCATACTCACCATCACGTAGGCGATCGCGGAGATCCCGCCCTCGTTCGCGTCGTCCGGCAGCGTCAGGCCGAAGATCATGAACAGCACCAACGGCATCAGGATCGAGAAGATCAGCACCCGCCGGTTCCGCAGCGTGCGGCGGATGTCGAACATCAGGTAGTCGCGGTTCATGCGAGGCTCTCCTGTTCTGCGCTGATCGCCAGGACGGCGTCCTCGAGATCCGCGGAAGTCACTTCGATGTCGTGGGCGGGAGTGTTGTTCAGCAGGTAGCGCAGGGTGTCGTCGGAGTCCGCGCACTGCAGCAGGACGACGTCACCGCGGGTCTCGACGTTGCGGACGCCCGGCAGCGACGCGAGCGCCGCGAGGTCGGCGCCCGGGACGGTCGCGCGGATGGTCCGGCCGGAGACGCTCGCCTTGATCTGCGCCGCGGTGCCGTCGGCAACGACCTTGCCGTTGCGCATCAGCACCACGCGGTCGGCGTACGAGTCCGCCTCCTCCAGGTAGTGGGTCGCGAACAGCACGGTCCGGCCGCGTGCGGTCTCGGCGTGCATCGAGGCCCAGAAGTCGCGCCGCGACTCGACGTCCATCCCGGTCGTCGGCTCGTCCAGGACGATCAGCTCCGGCTGCGGCAGGATCGCCATCGCGAACCGCACCCGCTGCTTCTGGCCGCCCGACAGGCCTTTCATCTTCCGGTCGGTCAGGTCCGCGATGCCAGCACTCTCGAGAGCATCCCGTACCGGCATCGGGTTCGTGTGCAGGCCCGCGACCAGGTTCAGGAGTTCGCCGACCTTGGCGTCCTCGATGATGCCGCCGCTCTGCAGCATCACCCCGACCTGGCCCTTCGTGATCGCGTCGGTCGGCGTGCCGCCGTACACCTGCACGCTGCCCTGATCCGGCCGGACCAGCCCGAGCAGCATCTCGATCGTCGTGGACTTTCCGGCCCCGTTCGGCCCCAGCAGCGCGACCACTTCGCCGGCCCGGATGGTCAGATCCACCTCGGCGACCGCCTGCACCGCCCCGTATTTCTTGGTCACACCCGTCAGGCTGACCGCAGTCGTTGTCGTCATACCTGAAAGCTTCGGCGAGTACGCCGTCCCGCCCCTGGATCGCTCGTCACGACCCACCCATGACATCCGTCAGCCGGGTTTCAGGGTCTTTCCTCAGGGTCCTCCCGCACCCCACCCAGATAGGCGCTGAGGCGGCGTACGTAGGGCTGCCGGTCCTCGGGGGTCGCGGGGTCGGGGAGGTGTCGCGTGTTGTAGAGGTTGTCGCCGGGGTATCGCGGGAAGACGTGGACGTGGTAGTGCCAGGCGTCCTGGTAGCCGGCGGGCTCGTTGTGTTGCCTGGTGGAAACGCCTTGACAGTCGTAGGTGTGGCGAATCGCGATGGCTATCTCGCGGACGACGTCGTGCACGGCGTGTCCATCGGGCGCCGGGAGGTCGTACAGGTTCTCGTGGTGTGCGGTGGGGACGACGAGGACGTGTCCGCGGTTGTTCGGCCACCAACGGGAGGCTACGAAGGCGAGTGCGCGGTCCGTTCGCAGTACGACGTCGTCCTGGGTGGTGAGGCTGTCTCCGCCGCCGGACGCCAGTCGGCAGAACGGGCAGTCGTAGTCGGCGGGCTCGTGGTTGAACATCTGGGGGCTCCGATGGAATTCGGTTGACCTGGGGGCGCGTGGCTGTGAGGCTCCCGTGCCGTGTCCAAGGTTCGCAAATTGCACGACGACGAGGTCGATATCGACGCGTCGTTGGTGGCGCGTCTGCTGGCGGAGCAGTTCCCGAGCTGGGCCGGGCTTCCGATCCGGGTGGTCGAATCGTCGGGCACGGACAATGTGACGTTCCGGGTCGGTGATGATCTGGCTGTCCGCCTGCCCCGGACCGCGGGGAATCAGGGCCAGGTGGAGAAGGACCTGACCTGGATGCCGCGCCTGGCGCCTCACGTTCCACTCGCCGTACCCGAGCCGCTGGCCATCGGCGTCCCGGGCGCGGACTATCCCTTCACCTGGGGCGTGTACCGGTGGCTCGAGGGCGAGCCGTTCCGATTGGATCAGATCGACCCCGTGGCTGCGGCGAGGGACATGGCCGAGTTCATTCACCGCCTGCAGACCGTCGACACGACCGGAGCACCCGTCCCACCGGACGACCCGTTCAGCCGGGGTACGCCGCTGGCGCCGCGGGACGAACTGTTCCGTGCGGCGCTGGACGAGTTGCGGGACGAGTTCGACACCGGACTCGTGCTCGCGGCGTGGGAGGCGTCGCTGGCGGCGACCTGGGACGGTACGCCGACGTGGATCCATGGAGATCTGATGCCGGGCAACGTCTTGGTGGCCGATGGCAAGCTTTCGGCGGTCATCGACTTCGGGACCGCATGGGTCGCCGACCCGGCCGGCGATCTGCTGGCCGCCTGGTACCTCTTCGACGCGGAATCACGACAGGCCTTCCGCGACGCGATGGAGGTCGACCAGGACACCTGGGTGCGCGCCCGCGGTTGGGTCCTGTCCCTGAGGATGATCGCGATTCCGTACTACCGGGCCCGCAATCCCGCCGCGGCGAGCAGCACCGAGGACATCGACGAACTCCTCGCCGACTTCGCCAACGATCGCTGATCAGGCCAGGACGAGCGGAAGCCTCTCGGCCAGCTCGCCGGCGGCGGCTCGCTCGACGTCGGTCGGCGTACGCCGACCGGTCCCGATCAGCAGGACGTCCGTGTCGGAGAACTCCGTTGGGAACGGTGCCTCCGCGATCTCCTCCAGCAGTGCACGCGCTGTCCCGAGTGTCTCGGCCGGTGGCGCGGTGGCCGACGGCCGATGGGCGATCAGGTCGAGGTGGTGCAAGGTCCACTCGAGCACGTACGCCGACAGGTAGTCGCCAACGGTCAGCACCTGCCCCTTGGTGCTCACGCGTGCAGCCCGATCGGCGAGTACGGCGGCCCGTCCCGCGGCGGATCCGAGGTCGTCCAGGTGAAACCTCAGCAGCCCTGGATCGCCGTACGCAGCAGCCAGTCGAGGGATCAACGCGTCCAGCAGATCGTCACCGGTCGGCGGTGTGTGCGAGACCTCCCAGTACGTCGCAGCGTTGCGCGTCGGCTCGGACTCGGCGGGAGTGACCAGTGTGATCAGGACATCCTGTGCGTCGATGACCAGGTGACACACGAGGTCCCGGACCAACCATCCCGCACAACCAGACGGCAGTCCGAAGTCGTCATCCGGAGTCTCCGCGACCGCCGTACGCAATGCTGCCCATGACTGCGAGAACAGTTCCACCGCGGCACGGTACCGCTGGTCAGGTGGTGCTGAGCGTTCCGAGGCCTTGCCAGAGGAGGTCCTGGAGGGTTCGGGCGACCTTCTCCGGAGTGGGTGGGGCGGGGACCCGGCTGCGCCAGATGGCCAGGCGTTCGGTGGCGCCGGAGATGCTCTGGGCAATGATCTCGATCTCGTCGTTGTCGGCGGTGCGGCCGGGTGGGAGGTTCATCCGGACCATCGCGGAGATCAGTTCGATGAAGGCGGCGCGGACCTCGTCGGTGGCGGCGGCCGCGGGTCCGGCGGCGGGGTTGGTGCTGAGCATGCCTTCGTCGATCAGGACGGACCAGGCCTGCGGGTGGTCGTCGAGGAACTGGAACCAGGCAACGAAGCCGGCGTGCAGCGCGTCCTCGGCGTCGGTGGCGGCCATCACCGCGTCGGACACGGTCTCCAGGAGTTGGGCGCGGAGGCGGGCGAGGCAGGCGAGGAACAGGCCGTCCTTCGAGCCGTAGTACTGGTAGATCAGCGGCTTCGAGACCCCGACCTCGGCCGCGACGTCGTCCATCGACGTGCCCTGGTAGCCGCGCTCGCCGAAGATCCGCTCGGCTGCCTCGAGCATCTCGCGTTCCCGGGCCGCCCGGTTCCGCCGCCGCTTCGGCGGCTCGACACCCTCCACCACCCCGCGTTCTGGGTTGGATCTTGCGTCGGATTCTGGGGCGGTGTCGGGTGGTTTGGGCGTGGTGGACGTCACTTGCACACTCTAACTGACTCCGAGTAACTTACTGAGAGTAAGTTGTTGTCCGAGGCTGGAGGACTGGATGGCGGACGAGGTCGCGCGGGAGACCAGGCATCACCGGATCGTGGTGATCGGGACCGGGTTCGCCGGGATCGGGATGGCCGTCCGGCTCAAGCAGGCCGGGTACGACGACTTCGTCGTACTGGAGCGTGCGGACGACGTCGGAGGCACCTGGCGGGACAACACGTATCCGGGCTGCCGGTGTGACGTGCCCTCGCATCTGTACTCGTTCTCGTTCGCGCCGAACCCGGACTGGTCGTCGACGTTCTCCCCGCAGCCCGAGATCGAGGACTACCTGCGCAAGGTCACCGACCGGTTCGGCGTCCGCCGGCACATCCGCTTCGGTCATGCCGTTGAGGCGGCGTACTGGGAGGACGGGCAGTGGCGGATCCGGACCAGCCAGGGTGAGTTCACCGCGCAGTTGCTGCTGTCCGGGATGGGACCGCTGGCCGAGCCGTCGGTGCCGAAGTTGCCGGGGATCGATTCGTTCGAGGGGGAGGTCTTCCACTCGGCGCAGTGGGACCACGACCTCGACCTCAGCGGTCGCAAGGTCGCGGTGATCGGGACCGGAGCGTCCGCCATCCAGTTCGTGCCGGCGATCCAGCCGGAGGTCGAGGAACTGCACCTGTTCCAGCGAACGCCGCCCTGGGTGCTGCCGCGGCCGGACCGCAGGATCACCGAGGTCGAGAAGGCTGTGTTCCGCCGGTTCCCGCTGGTGCAGAAGGCGGTCCGGGCCGGGATCTACTGGGGCCGCGAGTCGATGGTGCTCGGGTTCGCGAAGCTGCCGTCGATCATGAAGCAGGCGCAGAAGGTCGCCGAGAAGCACCTCGCACACCAGGTCCGCGACCCGCTCCTTCGCGCGAAGCTGACCCCCGACTTCACCCTCGGCTGCAAGCGAGTGCTGATCTCCGACGACTACTACCCGGCGATCACGAAGCCCAACGTCGAGGTCGTCACTGAGGGAGTCGTCGAGGTCACTCCGACCGGGATCGTCACCGCGGACGGCGTGAAGCACGAGGTCGACACGATCATCTACGGCACCGGTTTCCGGGTGACCGACCTGCCGGTGATGGACATGGTGCACGGCCGCGACGGCCTGTCGCTGCGCGAGGCGTGGTCGGGCGGCATGGAGGCACACCTCGGTACGGCGGTCTCCGGCTTCCCGAACTTCTTCCTGCTGATCGGACCGAACACCGGCCTCGGCCACAGCTCGATGGTGTTCATGATCGAGTCGCAGATCGCCTACATCCTGGACGCGCTGAAGACGATGGACAGCGAGGGGCTGCAGCGGGTCGAGGTGCGGCCGGAGGTGCAACGCGCGTTCGTCGACGGCGTCCGATCCTCGATGCGCAACACGGTCTGGACCCGAGGCGGCTGCACCAGTTGGTACCTGGACTCCAAGGGGCGCAACACCACGCTCTGGCCGTCCTTCACCTTCCGGTTCCGCCAGATGACCCGCCACTTCGACCCCGCCGAGTATCAGACTATCGCTATGTGACATCGAGCGTGTTACATTCGATCAGTCAGATAGCTGAGGTGATCGGAGGGCGATCCCGTGCTGGTGCTTTTGCTGCCGCTGCACGGGATCGGCGGGCGAGGAGACCTGCCGGTGCCGCTGTGGCTGGCGATCTACTCCGCCGGTGCCGCGGTGGCGGTCTCGTTCTTCGCCCTCGCCGCGTTCTGGTCGCGGCCGCGCTTCGAAGTTACCGCCGGTAAGTCGCTCGAACACCTGACCCGGCTCGTCGATGCGAGGCCGACGCGCCGGTTGCTCAAGTTCGCCGGGCTGGCCGCACTCGGGCTCCTGCTCGGCTCCGCCTGGTTCGGCAGCAGCGACCCGGCTCTCAACCCGGCACCGACCTGGCTGTACGTGTGGATCTGGGTCGGCATCATCCCGCTCTCGCTGGTCTTCGGCCCGATCTGGCGCCTGGCCAATCCGCTCCGCACGATCGCGGGCCTGGCAGGCAGGACGTCGTACCGGAGGCTGCCCGAAGGGATTGCCTACTGGCCGGCGGTCGCGGGGCTGGCCGGATTCCTCTGGCTCGAGCTTGCATACCCGGACGGCTCCGAGCCGATCGTCGTCGCGATCTTCGCGACGACGTACGCCCTCGTGAATGTTGCCGCAGGCATCGTCTACGGACCGGCCTGGTTCGGCGTCGGCGACAGCTTCGAGGTGTACGCCGAAGTCCTGGCACGTCTGAGTCCGCTCGGCCGTGGTGCGGACCGTCGGTTGGAACTACGGAACCCGCTGGCCGGTCTGGCCACGATGCCCCAACAGCCGGGGATCGTCGGCCTGTTGTGCCTGTTGCTCGGGTCCACCGCCTTCGACGGGATCTCCCGCTGGTCTGCGTGGACGCGGTTGACCGGAGACCTGAGCCGTACGCAGCACATCGTCGTACACACGCTCGGCCTGATGGTCGCGGTGGCGATCGTCACCGGGTTGTTCCTGCTGGCGTCGCGGACGACCGGCGCGGCGCGGATCCGGCCGGGCGTGGTCGGGCGAGCCGGACTGCCGGGAGCGTTCGTGCATTCGCTGGTGCCGATCGCGATCGGGTACGCCGTTGCGCACTACTTCTCGTTCGCGATGTTCCAGGGGCAAGAGGGTCTCCTGCTCGCAACGGATCCGTTCGGGCGGGGATGGGACCTGCTCGGGACCAGCGGGATGCGGATCGACTACGCGTTCCTCGGCACCGGGTTGATCGCCGCGGTCCAGATCGGTGCGATCGTGCTCGGACACGTACTTGGGGTCGTGTCCGCGCACGATCGCGCTGCCGAACTGTTCCGCCGCCGGCAGCTACGACGGGCGCAGTACCCGATGCTGGCGGCGATGGTCGCGTTCACCGCGGGCGGGATCGCGCTGGTGACGGCGTCATGATCGCGCTGCACATGGGCGGCATCCCGGAGACCGCGATGGTGCTCGGTCCGGTGCTGCTGATCGCCGCCTTCATCCGGATCGCCCGCCGCCACGAGGCCGAGACCCCGGACGACGAGTACGACGACTGGGATCCCGATCTCGGTGACCTTCCAGCAGGACCCCGGGAGCCGGCGGGACTCGGTGAGGTCAGCGAGGGATCGGAGCCGGCTCGAGCTGAAGGCCGCCCAGGGTGACCGCGCGAGTCATCGGCAGGTTCAGGAACGCGTGCGGGAAGCCCAGCTCGATCGCGCTCACAGCCTCCAGCTCCGCCACGTCCTGATCGCTGAACTCGACGTCCAGCGCGCCAAGGTTCTGCTCCAGCTGTGCCGCCGTCCGCGCGCCGATGATCGGCGACGTGACCCCAGGGTTGCGCAGCGTCCAGGCGATCGCGACCTGCGCCGGCAAATAGCCGTTGCGCTCGGCAACCGCCTTGACGACGTCCGCGATCCGCAACCCCCGCTCGGTGAGCGAATTGTTGGCCGCGGCAACGTTCTTCCGTGTCCCCGCAACGCCCGCCAGACCCCCGCCGTGATCCAGGTCCGCGGTCGTGTACTTGCCGGTGAGTACGCCGCTGGCCAGCGGCGACCACGGGAGGACGCCGAGCCCCATCTCCCGCGCCATCGGGATCAGGTCCCGTTCGACCGTCCGCTCGACCAGGCTGTACTCGATCTGCAACGCGACCAGCGGAGCCCATCCGCGCAGGTCGGCGATCGCCTGCATCCGCGACACCTGCCACGCCGGCGCGTCCGAGATGCCGGCGTACAGGACCTTGCCCTGGCTGACCAGGTCGTCCATCGCGCGGAGGATCTCCTCGACCGGCGTAGTGAAGTCCCAGGAGTGCAGGTAGAGCAGGTCGATGTAGTCGGTCTGCAGGTTGCGCAGACTGCGCTCGACCGAACGCATCATGCTCTTGCGCTGGTTGCCGCCCGAGTTCGGATCTCCCGGCCGGGTGGACATGGTGTATTTGGTCGCGATGACCAGTTGGTCCCGGCGGTCCTGGGTGAGCTGGCCGAGCAGCTGTTCGGACGTCCCGTTGGTGTACATGTTCGCCGTGTCGACGAAGTTGCCGCCGCGGTCGACGTACAGGTCCAGGATCCGCTGCGCCTCGTCCTTGTCCGCGCCCCAGCCCCAGTCCGGTCCGAACGTCATCGTTCCCAGCGCCAGCGGCGAGACCCGCAGCCCGGAGCGCCCGAGCAGCCGGTAGGTGTCAAGTGTGGTGACCACTGAAGGTGTCCTCTCTCCCTCGTTCGCCACCACTGTCACGCGAACCGCCACACCCCGTAAGGGAAGCCTCTTCCTGGGACTGGCCTTCCCACCCTCCCGTCCATCGCCGCGCCCTTATGATGGTCGGTGATGACCGCCCGGAGCATTCTGTTCGACAGCGCCGAGGCTGGCATTGCTCCGGAGCCTGCGGCGTTCCGCGACCTGAACCTGGACCAGATCGTGGCCGCGGTGACCCTCGGGCGGGCGGAGTACGACCTGGCCCCGTTCTTCCACGCACCGCTGCGATCCACCGACCTGATCGCCTACCGGCAGGACATCTTTCGCGAGCTCCAGCGCAACCCGGTGACGGACGACATCAAGGCGTTCTCCCGTCGGATGGTGTCGGCTCGCGTGCACCTCGACCAAGCGGACAAGCGTCACTACCCGCTGCAGCAGGAGCGCTGGTTTCTCAGCGCGGCGGAGCACTACTGCACGGCCGTGAACGAACTCGCGGCAGCGTTGTCCGCGACCGAGCTGAAGTCGCGGGGACTGATAGCCTTCCGTGACTACCTGACCGGGTACGCCGGTTCGCCGTCGTTCCAGACGCTGATGGCCGAGACGACGAGGCTCACCGCGGATCTGGCGGGTGTGCACTACCGCCTGCATCTCAAGGGCAACAGGATCACGGTCAGCCGGTACGACGCGGAACCGGACTACAGCGCCGAGATCGAGCACATCTTCGCCCGGTTCAAGCAGGGAGCGGCCAAGGACTACCGGATCCCGGTCACGTCGTCCCCGGATCTGAACCACGTCGAGGCGGGCATCCTGGACCGGGTGGCGATGCTCTACCCGGACAGCTTCGCCGCGCTCGCGGACTTCCGCACCCGCCACACCGGCTTCGTCGATCCTGCCGTCGCCGGCTTCGATCGCGAGGTCCAGTTCTACCTCGCCTATCTCGAGTACCTGGCGCCGCTCGAGGCGGCCGGCCTGCCGTTCTGCTACCCCGAGGTCAGCGAGTCGAAGACGATCCAGGCGACCAGCACCTTCGACCTCGCCCTGGCCGACAAGCTGGTCCGGGACGGCGTGCAGGTGGTGCGCAATGACTTCGCGTTGACCGACCCGGAGCGGATCATCGTGGTCACCGGCCCGAACCAGGGTGGCAAGACCACGTTCGCCCGGACCTTCGGTCAGCTGCACCATCTGGCCGCGCTCGGACTGCCGGTGCCCGGTACGGCGGCTCGTCTGTACTTGTTCGACCAGGTGTTCACCCACTTCGAGAAGGAGGAGTCGCCGCAGGACCTGCGCGGCAAGCTCCAGGACGACCTGGTCAGGATTCACGACGTGCTCCGGCAGGCGACCGGGCAGAGCATCGTGATCATGAACGAGATCTTCGCCTCGACCACACTGCACGACGCCCTGCGGCTCGGTCGCCGGGTGCTGGCGGAGATCGTCGAACGCGACCTGCTCTGCGTCTGCGTCACCTTCGTCGACGAGTTGGCGTCGGTGAGTCGTACGACGGTCAGCATGGTCAGTACCGTCGACCCGGGCGACAGTCCGAACCGGACGTACGTGCTGGTCCGGAGACCGGCGGACGGCCTGGCCTACGCGGCCACGATCGCCTCCAAGCACAGGCTCGGCTACGAGCAACTGAAAGGCCGGTTGAGCCGGTGAAGGCCTACCTGATGTTCCGTGACCGGGACTTCGACCCCGAGCAGAAGCTTCCGCCGAACGCGGACGACCTGATCCGGGATCTCGAGCTGGGGACGCTCTTCGACACGATGGCCGCCGGTGACCCGTTCCTGCGGGAGGTGGCCGCCGCCGCGCTCCTGACCAGCCTGCACCGTGCCGACGAGATCACCTACCGCCAGGCGGTCATTCGTGATTGCCTCCAGCAACCAAACGTCGTACGGGCGCTGTACGGCACGGCGGTCGAGGCGCTCGAGCGGGAGCGGAAGGCATATCGGTACTTCCGCAGCCCGGACGGGATCCTGGACAGTTCCGGCAAGGTGCTCGAGCTGCTGATGACCTCGCTGCGCAGGCTGCGCGAGATCGCGGACACGTCCGCCGGGCTGTTCGGCTCCGAGGGTTTTCGGACCTTCTTCCGGATGATCGCCGATGACCTCGACGACGACTATTTCCGCACGGTCGACGATCAGCTGAAGCGGCTGAAGTTCCGCCACGGGGTGCTGATCAGTGCCCGGCTCGGGACCGGCAACGTCGGCGCCGACTTCGTCCTCCGGCGTCCGCACACCGAGGGCAAGCGATCGCTGCGGCAGCGGCTGTCCCGCGCGGAACCCGACACCTACACGCTCCAGATCGCGGACCAGGACGAGAGCGGCACGCAGGCGCTGACCGAACTGCGCACGCGAGGGCTGAACCTCGTTGCCAACGCCATCGCACAGTCCGCCGACCACGTCACCAGTTTCTTCCAGATGCTGCGCTGCGAGCTCGCGTTCTACGTCGGCTGCATCAACCTGCACGAACGGTTGTCGGCCGACGGCGAGCCGTTGTGTTTCCCGTCCGTCGCGCAGCCCGGCCGGCTTGCGCTGTCCGCCCGTGGCCTCTACGACCCGAGCCTGAGCCTCACCCTGCCGGAGCGGGCTGTAGGCAACGATCTGCGCGCGGACGGCAAGTCGCTGGTCGTCGTTACCGGAGCCAACCAGGGCGGGAAGTCCACGCTGCTGCGTGCGGTGGGACTCGCGCAGGTGATGGCGCAGGCCGGCATGTACGCACCGGCCGAGTCGTTGGAGGTTGCGGTCTGCAGTGGGATCTTCACGCACTACCCGCGTGAGGAGGACGCGACGATGACGAGTGGCAAGCTCGACGAGGAGCTCGCGCGGATGAGCCGGATCGCCGACCAGATCGGGCCGGACGCCCTGCTGCTGTGCAACGAGTCGTTCGCGTCGACGAACGAGCGAGAGGGTTCAGACCTTGCCGGTGCGGTGCTGCGCGCGATGGTCGAGTCCGGCATCCGGGTCGTCTTCGTGACGCACCTGTTCCATCTCGTCCACGGGCTGTACGGCGAACGCCGGGGTACGACGCTCTTCCTCCGGGCCGAACGTCTCGCCGACGGACACCGGACCTTCAAGCTCACCGAGGGTGAGCCGCGGCCGTCGAGTCACGGTGAGGACCTCTACCGGCAGATCTTCGGCGCTCAGCCCGCCGGGTGATGTCAGGCGGCGAGGGTGAGGGCGCTCAGGCGGGACGGGTTCGGGTGGGCGGCGAGCTCGGCGAGGCGGGCGCAGCCGGCGGCCAGCGCCTCTTGCAGGGTCGGCCACTGGTCGACGCACCAGAACGGGTCGTCGGGCTGACGGTCGAGGTCGTCGTCGATGTCTGCGCACCAGCCGCCGGTGAAGGCGTGGTGGACATGCAGTCTGAGCTTCATGATCGTGGACATTTCCGGGCGGGACAGGTGGATCAGAACGGTAGTGGGCGGCCGGACGGCGTACGGAGGTCCAGCAGCGTCGTGGTGGTACGGCGGGTGGTCGTCCGCCGGCTCGGCTTCCGGCGGATCTGGATCTGGCGCATCATGCACTCCTGAGGACTGAGGACGTCTGGTAGATACACAGTCCCAACCCAGACGTCCCAGCACATGCGGAGAACTACCGATATCGCCACCCAGACGGCCCTTAGGCCGGACCCGGGGCCGTCTAAGGGAGGGCTCCGGGGTGGAACACCTACTTAGGCCGTGTCTAGTCGCCGTCGTAGCGGTGGTAGACGTCCGACATCCGGCCCTCAGGGTCCAGGCGAGTAAGGATCGCGTCGGTGATCGCCGTCAGCTGAGTGACCTGCTCGGGGGTGAGCGCGTCGATCACGTGCTCGCGGACGGTGGCGACGTGGCCGGGGGCGGCCTCGCGGACCTTGTCCCAGCCGGCGTCGGTCAGCCGAGCGTTCGTGGCTCGGGCATCGGTCGGGCAGGGGAAGCGCTCGATCAGTCCACGGTCCTCGAGCCGCCGTACGACGTGGGACAGGCGGGGGAGGGTGGCACTGGTGTGCTGGGCGAGGGCGGTCATCCGCAGCGTCCGGTCCGGCGCCTCGGACAGCATCGCCAGCACGAAGTACTCGAAGTGGGTGAGTCCGTTGTCGCGGCGCAGTTGGGAGTCGAGAGCGCCCGGCAGCAGCTCGAGGACCGAGGCCAGCCGGATCCAGGCCGCGAGCTCCGGCTGATCGAGCCATTTCGTCGTCACGGAAACATTCTCCCAGCCAATGGTTGTAGGAACAACTGTCCTGAGCTATGGTTGTAGCAACAACTATTGAACACTCACTCAGGAGAAGGTCATGGCACACGTCAGCATCATCGGCACCGGCACCATGGGTCAGGCGATCGCCGGACTGGCGGGCAAGGGCGGGCATGCGGTCCAGCTGCTCGGCCGCAACGACCAGGACAAGGTGGCGGGCGACATCGTCGTCCTCGCGGTTCCGTACCCGGAGGTCCAGCAGGTGCTCGCCGAGCGCGGCGACCAGCTGGCCGGCAAGACGGTCGTCGACATCACCAACCCGCTGAACTTCGAGACGTTCGACTCCCTCGTCGTACCGGCGGACTCCTCCGCCGCTGCCGGGATCGCGGCCGCGCTGCCCGAGTCGAAGGTGCTGAAGGCCTTCAACACGAACTTCGCCGCCACCCTCGCGTCCGGCAAGGTCGGCGACGGCGCCACCACGGTCCTGATCGCCGGTGACGACGCCGATGCGAAGGCCGAGCTGGCGGGCGTGATCACCGCCGGCGGTCTGCGCGCGGTCGACGCCGGCGCGCTGTCCCGGGCCCGTGAGCTCGAGGCGATCGGCTTCGTCCAGCTCACCCTCGCCGTCGGCGAGAAGGTCGACTGGACCGGCGGCTTCACCCTGAACTGAGGTTTCTGCACCCGCGCCCGGGCTGACCGCCGGCTTCGTAGAGTGGGCCCATGAGCGTTGACGTTGCCCAAGAGCTGGCGGTCTTCCTGCGCGGGTGCCGGGAGCGATTGACGCCTGGCGAGGTGGGCCTGGCGGAGCGCGGGCGAGCTCGGCGGACGCCTGGGCTGCGGCGGGAAGAGGTCGCTGAGCTGGCCAGCGTGAGTGTGGACTACGTGATCCGGCTGGAGCAGGGGCGAGGGCTGCGGCCTTCGCCGGAGGTGCTGGAGGCGCTCGCGGACGCCTTGCGATTGTCGGACGACGAGCACGCATACGTGTTCGACCTGACCAAGCAATGGACCGCGGTACGGCGCCAGCCGCAGCCTGAGTCGGGTTCGCTGGCCGCGCTCGTGCAGGCGATGTCGCCGCTGCCGGCGATGTTGCTCAATCACCGCTTCGACATCTGTGCGTGGAACGCGGAGATGTGCCTGCTGATGCTCAACTTCGCAGACGTCGCGCCGGAGCGGCGGAACGTGATGTGGTTGTGCGCGCTGGAGCCGGCGTTCGAGACGTTCTACACCGACCGCGAACGCGTGATCCGCGAAGGGATCGCGGACCTGCGGGCCGCGTGGGCGGCGCATGCGGACGACCAGGACCTGGGTGAGCTCGTCCGTTCCCTGAGCGAGGAGAGCGAGGAGTTCGCCGAACTGTGGTCCCGGCGCGACGTGAAGGTGCAGAACAACGGCCGCAAGCGGCTCAACCATCCGGACGTGGGTTCGCTGACCATCGAGTACGACGTACTCACGCCGCTTGGTGACACCGGTCAGCGGCTCATCGTCTACCGGGCCGCGGACGCCGCGTCCCAGCGTGGTTTCGACCGACTCGCGGCGTTGGCCGCCCAGGACACCAGAGCGCTAGCCGGTTGAGGGGAGGGCCTTCGGGTCGAGGCCGAGCTCCTCGTAGGCGACGATCTCGATCTCGCGCGCCATCGCTTCCCGGAACGCCGCGACCAGGGCCTGCCCGGCCAGCGGGATGATGTTCTCCAGCGTGCGCTGGATCTCCGGCCATCCCTCCGCGGGCAACCCGGCGTCGCTGAACTCGCGCCACACCGTGCTGCGGAACAGCTCGACGTACGTCTTCGCGACCGCGTCGGCCTGGGCGAACAGCTTGGGCAGCATCTCGAAGATCGCCTGCATCGGGACGCCGAGCTTGATCACCTCGAGCCCGGTCCGGAGCAGATCCGGGTTCGGGATCCGGAGCCGGCCGTCGTCCTGCCGCTCGGCGATCCCCAGCTCGACCAGCCGCGTGATCACCGCCGGATCGTGCGGTACGCCGGCCCGCTCAGCCAGCTGGAACTCGTCCAGGACCTCCGGCTCGGACGGGGTCCACGGGTTCACCAGGGTCTCGAAGACGCCGAGTGCCATCGCGCCGTCCGGCAGTTCGCCCATCATCCGCTCGACCGCGGCCAGTGTGTAGCCCTTGCTGAGCAGCTCCTGGACCAGCTTCAGCCGGGCGACGTGGTCGTGACCGTAGTACCCGGTCCGGCCGACCAGCCGCGGCGGCGGGATCAGGCCGCGTCCGGCGTACGCGCGCACGTTGCGGACCGTCATCCCCACCTCGGCGGCGAGCTGATCGACGGTGAGCTCCTCGTCGTGTGCTTCCACGGTTGACAGTCTTCCAGATCCGACGTTACATAGAAGATGTAACATCAGCCATGGCGCATGAGCGATGAAGGAGTCCGTCGAATGGCGATCCCGCTGGCCACCACCGGAACCGCGACGTTCGACCAGATCGCGATCGTCACCGGCCTGGTCGGACTGATGTACGTCGCACTCGCCGTACTCCTGTGGCGGGAACGGACCGGACCCGTCACGCTGGTTGGACGGCTTGCGGACACCATCGGGAGACTGGACGGAGTCCCCCGATGGGCCGCGCTGACGCCGTACCTGCACGCCGTCTCGCTGCTTGCCTGCGCCTTCGGCGTCTGGTGGGACATCGCGGTGCACATCGACCGCGGTCGCGACACCGGCCCGTTCGGTACGCCGGCGCACTACCCGATCTTCTTCGGCATCCTCGGCGTGATCATCTCCGGCGTACTGCCGATCGCCCTGGCCCGCAAGCCGCTGCCGGCCCGCACGATCAAGCTCACCAAGGGCTGGCGAATCCCGTGCAGTGCCGCGCTCGTCACCGTGTGCGGGACGTTCGCACTGGTCGGCTTCCCGCTGGACGATCTGTGGCACCGCCTGTTCGGTGAGGACGTCACCCTCTGGGGACCGACCCACCTGCTGATGATCGGCGGCGTGGTCTTCTCGATCTTCGCGCGGCTGCTGGCGCTCGCTGAGGTGGAGCAGCTGATCGGCACCAACAAGCGCCGCCTGTTCCAGGAGATCGTGTCGGTCGGCGCTCTGTTGATCGCGTGGGATCTGTTCAGCACCGAGTTCAACTACGGCGTTCCGCAGTTTCCTTTGATCCTGCAGCCGATCCTGATCGTCTTCGGTGCCGCGCTCGCGTTCACGGTGCTGCGGGCGCGACGTGGTCCGGGTACGGCGTTCGCCGCGCTGGCCGTGTACCTGGTGATCCGCGGCGGCATTGCCTGGGCGGTCGACCAGCCGCTCGGCGAGATCCTCGGTCACTTCCCGCTGCTGATCGTCGAGGCTGCCCTGGTCGAGCTCGCGGCGTTTGCCCTCGGCAACAAGAATCGCTTCCGCCTCGGTGCCGTCGCCGGCGCGCTGATCGGGACCGTCGGGGTGGTCGCGGAGTACACCTGGAGCCACACCTGGATGCCGATCGCGTGGCCGTCGTCGATGCTCCCGTCGGCCCTCGGGTACGGCGTCGTGACCGGGATCGGAGCCGGGCTCGTCGGGGCCTGGCTGGCGACCCGGTACGCCGAGGTCGCGGGAGAGCAGCGTGCGATCGGCATCCGCAACGCGCGGTCGAAGGCGGTCCGCCGTACCCATCAACTGGGCGCGGTCGGACTGGCCGCGGTCACCGCGACGGTGTTCTTCTGCGTGCCGCGGTCGGCGGAGGCGGGCGTGACCGGGACGGTGTCGTTGGAGCGGGTGGCCACGGGGGCCGAGCCGACGGCGTACGTCACGGTCAAGCTGCAGCCTGGAGACGCGGCGGACGGTGCGCGGTGGTTCGAGGCGATGGCCTGGCAGGGCGGCGGGCTGGTGACGCACCCGATGGTCAAGGTGGCCGATGGCACCTATCGGTCGGCGGACGCGCTGCCGATGTTCGGCAAGTGGAAGTCGATGATCCGGCTGCACCAGGGTCAGCGCGACCTGGTGGCGATGTGGGTGTACGCGCCGGAGGACCTGGCGATCGAGAAGCCGGCCGTGCAGGTGTCGAACGGGCAGACGGTCGAGTTCGTCAACGAGCAGCAGGTGCTGCGGCGGGAGGAGCGGACCGACGTGCCACGATGGATGTGGAACGGCGGCTACGCCCTGCTCGGCGTGGTCGGCTTGCTCGAGATCGCCGGCATCGCCTGGCTGGTCGGGCGCGGCGCCCGCGGTGGACGCCTGCGTGCCGCCCACCTGGCCGCCGGTGAACGGGAACGGGAGACTGCGTGACGATCCAGGCGGAACGGTCCGGTGTGACCACGACCGACGGCGTACGGCTGAACGTCGAGACGACCGGATCACCGGATGCGCCGGTGACTGTCCTGCTCGTGCACGGCTGGACTTGTTCGACGCGGTCGTGGCACAACCAGGTCGAGGAGCTGCCGAGGATCCTCGGGCCGAACGGCGTCCGCGTAGTCACCTACGACCACCGCGGTCACGGCCGGTCGGACGCCGCACCGGCAGGGTCGATGCGCATCGAGCAGTTGGCCGACGACCTCGAGACCGTGCTGGACACGGTCGTCGGCGACGGACCTGTCGTGTACGCCGGTCACTCGATGGGCGGGATGACGCTGATGGCGCTCGCGGACCAGCGGCCGGAGCTGTTCGGCTCGCGGATCGCGGCGGCGGCGCTGGTCAGTACGTCGTCCGGTCACATCGCCGAGGGCGCCTTCGGCATCCCCAGGCGGTTCGACGCGACGGCAGCGGCGTTCGCTCCGCGCGCGATGAACTTGCTCAGCACTCGGCTCGAACGACGTGCGCACCGGGCACCGCGGCCGCTGGACATGGCGGTCCGGGTACGCCGGCCCGCCCTGCGGCAACTGGTGTTCGGGAAGAAGACCGACCCGGCCGAGGTGGACCTGTTCCTCGCGGACCTCGCGAGCCTGCCGGGTCCGTCGTACGGCGGATTCTTCGAAGCGATCCTCAAGCACGAGCGCGATCACGCCCTGAAGGTCCTCGAGCAACTCCCGGTCGAGATCATGCATGGCACCCGCGACCGGCTGCTGCCGCCCCGCCACGCCAACCGGATGGCCGCCGAGCTTCCGACCGCGCGGCTGTGGATGTACCCCGGTGCCGGCCACATGCTCATGCAGGAACGCCCCCGAGACGTCACCCACCGCCTGGCGTCGCTGGCTCGGCGAGTCGGGGGATCTGTACCGAAGAACGGGTAGTAGTCGCCCTGTCTCCCGCGAGGCACGCACAGGTGAGCGGCGGACGGACCGCCAGACCTGAGTACTACCCGTTCTTCGGAACAGCGACGGTGCGATCAGTCTCATTCGGGGGCCGGCCGGCGGGTGAGGCCCTAGGCTCGGCAGGTGCAGAACCTTCTCTCTGATGTTGTTGTCGTCGATCTCACCCGGGCGTTGGCCGGGCCGCATGCGGCGATGATGCTGGGGGATCTCGGCGCCCGCGTGATCAAGGTCGAGGCGCCTGGCGGCGGGGACGACAGCCGGGGCTGGGGACCGCCGTTCGTCGAGGGCGAATCGACGTACTTCCTGTCCGCGAACCGGAACAAGGAATCGGTGACGGCGGACCTCAAGTCCGAGGACGGCCGCGATTTCCTGACCAAGCTGGTCCGGCGGGCCGACGTACTGATCGAGAACTTCCGGCCGGGAGTGCTGGACCGGCTCGGGTTCTCCGTCGAGCGGTTGCACGAGCTCAACCCAGGGCTGGTGATCTTGTCGATCACCGGGTTCGGGCACGACGGGCCGGACGGCGGACGGGCCGGGTACGACCAGATCGCGCAGGGCGAGGGCGGTCTGATGAGCGTCACCGGAGCCGTCGAGCCGACGAAGGTCGGCGTACCGATCGCGGACCTGCTGGCCGGGATGTACGGCGCCTATGGTGCGCTGGCGGCTCTGCACGAGCGATCGATCACCGGCAAGGGGCGCGTGGTGCGGACGAGCCTGCTGGCGTCGGTGATCGGCGTGCACGCGTTCCACGGGACGAAGTGGACGGTCGCCGGCGAACTGCCCGAGCGCGTCGGCAACCACCATGCGCAGATCGCGCCGTACGGGATGTACTCGACCGCGGACGACATCGTCCAGGTCGCCGTCGGCAGCCAGGGGCAGTGGCGGACGTTCGCACCGATCGTCGGACTGGATCCGGACGACGAGCGGTTCGCCGACAACGCGCAACGGGTTGCCCATCGCAACGAACTGACCGCGGCGATCGAGGCGGCGTTCGCGCACGCGCCGGCGGACGTGTGGCTGGAACGCCTTGCAGAGAAGGGGATTCCGGCCGGCAAGGTCCGCGACTTCCAGCAGGTGTACGAGTGGGAGCAGACGCTGTCACAGGGCCTGCTGATCGATGTCGAACACCCGACGCTAGGCCGGATCCAGCTCCCCGGGCCGCCGCTGCGATTCGACGACCAGCCGTACGCCGGCGCCCGCGAGACCAACCTGCCGCCGCCACGACTCGGCGAGCACAACGAGTCGGTCAGAGCCTGGCTGGAGTCGCAGTAGAAGCGCGTACGACGAGCTCGGGACGGATCAGTGTCTTCCTCGGGCGCTCGCTCCCGCCGCTCTTGAGCCGCTGCATGAGCAGGTCGACAGCCGTCGTACCGACTTCGGCGGCCGGAAGGCGGACTGTGGTGAGGGGCGTCTGCAAGTACGCCGCGTAGGGGTGGTCGCCGTACCCGGTGATCGCGACGTCGTCGGGAACGGCCAGCCCCAGCTCGGCCAGCACGCGCAGCAGACCCAGGGCGAAGTAGTCGTTCCCGGTCACGATGGCATCCGGATGACGGTCGCTCAGGAGGGTCTGCGCGAACCGGTAAGCCTCCTCCGGCTGCCACGGCAGGGCGAGGGAGTCGTAGCGCTTGGTCGGTACGGCGCGGATCGTGTCGTCTTTGACCTTCAGACCGGCGTCGGACATCGCTCGGCGGAAGCCGGCGACACGGTCGGCGGTCGTCGTGATCGGCAGGTCCTCCTCCAGCACCAGCAGGCGGCGCGCACCGCCGGCGATCAGGTGACTGGTCGCTTCGTAGGTGCCGCGTTCGTTGTCGACCCCGACCATGTCGCAGTCGAGCTCGGGCACATCACGGTTGACGAACACCAACGGGATGCCCGCGTCACGGACGCGGCGCCAGTGGTCCCACTCGGCTTGGACCGGCACGACCACGGCGCCGTCGACCGCGGACCGCAGCAGCGCCTCGGTGGCGCGCTGCTCGTTCTCCGCGCTCTCGTCGGTGACCAGCAGCAGCAACGAGTACCCCTGGGCGCGGACGCGGAGCTCGATGCTGCTGATCAACTGGGCGTAGAAGGGGTTGGACGGGTTGGTGATGACGAGGCCCAGCGTCATCGCCGAGCCGAGCACGAGCGACCGCGCCAGCGTGTTGGGCACGTAGCCGATCCGGGCCGCCTCGGCCTGCACGGCCGCGCGGGTCTTCGGGCTGACGCTGTCCTTGTCCCCGAGCGCACGCGAGACGGTGTTCACCGACAGCCCGAGAGCTGCCGCGATGTCCCGCAACGTCGGGCGCCGTGCCTCCGTCATCTTCACCCCCTCGGGCAGCTTATGCCTTCACAGCCAGGTGGATCCGCACCTGGACCGAACCGTCGACCTTGGCGCGCAGCCGCAGCCAGTGGCCGAACCCGCTGACCGGCCAGCTGATCAGCTGGCCCGGCCCGACGCGGTGCTCGGTGGCGTCGAGATCGCACCAGGTGATGCCGTCGGGCGAGACCTGGGTGAGGTACGTCGCGGTGCCGTCGCCGCCGACGTGGTGGACGAACCAGCGCGCCTCACCGGCCCAGGCGACCTCGTACGGCTCGGTGGCGAAGCGGGTGTCGAACGTGGTGTCGCGTTCCAGCACCGCCGTCATGGACTGTCGCATGGGCCTACCAATCAACCGAGATGAGGACAGAGTCGAGGAAGAGGAAGTTCCTGACGCTGCTGTGGGTGCGGACCGAGAAGTAGAAGTTCAGCAGGTTCTCCAGCGTCTCGTAGCGTTCCTCGTACGGCGGCACCGGTACGTCGCTCATGTCCATCACCCGGTCGTTGACCTGGAGCTCGACGTTGCGGCGCTTGTCGGTGTCGATCAGCCAGCGCAGATAGTGCCAGTTCACCTTGGTCGGCACCTCGTTGTAGCAGAGCTCCTGCGGTTCGCCGAACTGCTGCCAGTCCTCGGGGTTGGGCGCGGTGAAGTCGGCGGCGTACTCCAGTTTCACCTTGCCCTCGAAGTGCTCGCGCGGCGTCGGCTCGGGCACCGTCGGGGCCATCCAGCGCCGGGTGAAGTGGTTGTCCAGATCGGTGTTCTGGTAGCGCGCGACGGTGTGGTAGCGCAGTCCGCCGTCGCCGCACAGATCCGTGGCGACCGTGAACGCACCGAACTGCGCCTCGGACGGGTGAGTGTTGCCGTCCCACTGCACGTCGCCGAAGGTGTCGAGCTCGGAGCCTCCGCCGAGGGTCGCCTCGGACTTGAAGGCGAAGTACGTCTCCAGTTGCACCAGCCCGCGGCCGCTCATGGTGAGCCGGCGGATCGCGACCGCGGTGTGGCCCTTGTGCGGCCGGGTGGCGAGCTTGAGCGCGTAGGTCCCGCTGAGCGCACCGTGGGTGCCGATGTCGAAGAAGTTGCAGGCCGACAACTGCGGCGGCCGGAAGTCCCGCATGTGGTCGTCGACCGTGCTCAGGTCGCCGCGGCCGTTGTAGTTGCCGAGCAGCTCGCACCAGCCGTGCGTCCCGCTGTCGAACTCGTCGAAGGCCAGGATGCGCGGCAACGGCGAGAACTTGGACAGCCGGGGATCGGCGGCCAGCAGCGCGCTCCGGGCATCGGATGTCGTCACGCAGTGCCTCCCAAAGGATGGATCAGGTGGATGGTCAGTGAAGTTAACGTTCACGGGAATCGACCGTCAACGGGCCGTTCCGCCCTGAGCAACGGTGGTCTATTGACACGTAAATACCACGCTTCTACGGTGCATTAACGCTACCGTTAACGTTCACGGAATCGAGACACCATGCAGTCGCTGAGCCGCGCCCTGACCGTGCTGGCGGAGCTGAACCGCGAGGACCGGCCGTACGGCGTGACCGAACTGGCCGGCACCGTCGGCCTGCACAAGAGCACCGTGCACCGGATCCTGGTCACGTTCTGCGAGCACGGTCTGGCGAGCCGGGTCGACGACCACCGGTACACCGCGATGGACGGGTTGGCGGCGCTGCGTCGTCCATCCGGAGGACGGGCCGGGCCGGAGCGGGCGCTGGCCGACCTCGGTGACCGTCTCGGCCGGCTGGTCGTGCTGGCGAAACCGCTGCCGAAGATGGCCGGCCGGGTGTTGCAGGTGTCCGCGGTGGCGGGCAGTGCGAGTGCCGCGCCCGTCGAGCCGGGACACGCGGTGTCGCTGCACAGGAGTGCGCTCGGCCGCGCGTATCTGTCGGCGCTTCCTGCCGATCAGGTGACGGGTACGCCGGATCTTCTCGTCACGCTGCAGCGCATCCGGGTGTCCGGGTTCGCGCACAATTCCCGGCCGGTCGCCTCGCTTCCGCGGATGGTCGCCGTACCGGTGCGGGACAACGACGGGCGGTGCGCGGGGGCGCTGGGTGCCGAACTGATCCAGACGGGGTCGATCGAGGAGGTACGGCGCGTGGTGTCGGTACTGCGGAGCGGCGTCTGATGGGGGCGTACGTCGTCCGGCGGGTGGCGTTCTCGCTGTTCGTGCTGTGGGGCGCGGTGACCATCATCTTCGTCGTCCTGCGGCTCGTTCCCGGCGACCCGGCGTACCTGATTCTCGGACCTGACGCGACGCAGGCGCAGGTGAACGCGATGCACCAGCAGCTCGGCCTCGACCAACCAATGATCCAGCAGTACGCGACGTACCTGGTGAACGTCGTACACCTGGATTTTGGGCAGTCGTTCCGGCTGAACGCGGACTCCATGAGCCTTGTGCTGCAACGGCTTCCGGCCACGATCCAGCTGGCCACCACAGCCTTGTTGCTGTCATTGCTGATCGGGTTGCCGCTCGGGGTGATCGCGGCGTTGCGGGCGCACGGCTGGGTGGATCGGACGATCTCGGTCTTCTCGCTGATGGGGCAGTCGACGCCGTCGTTCTGGCTCGGGATCGTCCTGATCCTGGTGTTCGCGCGTGGTCTGAAAGTGTTGCCGAGCGCGGGTTCCGGGACGTGGTCGCATCTGGTGCTGCCGACGATCACGCTCGCGCTGCCGTTCCTGGCGATCCTCGTGCGGTTGACGCGCAGCGGTCTGCTCGAGGTGGTGCATGAAGGCTACGTGCAGACGGCGCGGGCGAAAGGGCTCGGCGAAGGAATCGTGATCCTCGTGCACGCGTTGCGGAACGCGCTGATCCCGATCGTCACCGTCGTCGGCCTGCAGTTCGGCGCGTTGCTCGGCGGCACCGTGATCGTCGAGACCGTGTTCGCCTGGCCCGGCGTCGGCCGGCTGCTGATCGACTCGATCGGGCGCCGCGACTACGGCGTCGTCCAGGCCTCGATCTTGATCGTGGCAACGATCTTCGTGGTGATCAATCTGCTTGTCGACCTCCTCTACGGTTTCCTGGACCCACGGGTCCGTCTGGCTGGTGACTGACGTGACCTCGACCGAACTCGACCTCACCACCGCGACCGCGCCGCTGGTGACGAGCAAGCGGCGCGGGCGGGCCGGATCGGCCCGGATCCGCTTCGGCCTCATCGTGATCGCGATCTATGTGGTGGCCGCGATCTTCGGGCCGTGGCTGGTTCGGTACAACCCGGTCGACACGCGGACCGCCGACCGGCTGCGGCCGCCGTTCAGCCGGTTGTCCGACGGGTCGTACGCGATCTTCGGCACGGACCAGGTCGGGCAGGACCTGTTCGCGCAGATGTTGCAGGGGGCAAGGATCTCGATCGCGGTCGGGTTGGCGACGCTGGTTCTCGCCGGGACGATCGGGGTGACGATCGGGTTGTCCGCCGGGTACTTCGGTGGCTGGCTGGACGGCGTACTGATGCGGCTGGCCGACATTCAACTCGCGTTTCCCTCGATCTTGCTGGCGATCTTCATCGCGGCGCTGCTCGGGCCGTCGGTGGTGAACGTCGTCATCGTGCTGGCGGTGTCGAACTGGGTGACGTTCGCTCGAGTCGCCCGTGGGCAGGCGCTGTCGACGCGGCGGCGGGAGTTCGTCGATGCGTCGCGGACGCTGGGTGCCGGGACGTGGCGGCTGATTTCGCGGTCGGTGTTGCCGGCTTGCGTTGCGCCGGTGCTGGTGGTGGCGACGGTTGAGATCGGGCACGTGATTCTGGCGGAGGCTTCGCTCAGCTTCCTGGGTCTCGGTACTCCGGCCAGTACGCCGAGTTGGGGTGTGACGATCGCGAACGGTCGCAACTATCTGGCCGATGCGTGGTGGATCTCGACGATTCCTGGGATCGCGCTGGCCTTCCTGGTGGTCTCGCTCGGCGTACTCGGCGATGCGCTGCGGGACCGGTACGACCCGCGGCTGAGGAGTCTGTGATGAAGGCCTTGTTGAGTGTGCGTGAGTTGCGCGTCGAGTTCGCCACCTCTGGTGGTGTGGTGACTGCTGTCGACGGTGCGTCGTTCGAGGTCGCCGCTGGGGAGACCGTTGCGTTGCTGGGTGAATCCGGCAGCGGGAAGAGTGTGACCGCGCAGGCCGTGATGGGGATCGTGCCGAAGCCGGCCGGGCGGGTCGCCGGTGGGTCGATCACGTACGACGGTCGCGATCTGCTGACGCCTGGTGCCGCGAAGGGTTTGCGCGGGCGTGAGATCGCGATGGTGTTCCAGGATCCGTTGAGCTCGCTGAACCCGGTCTTCCGGGTGGGTGCGCAGATCGGGGAGATGTTCCGGCGGCATCGCGGTGCCTCCCGTCGTGAGGCGCGGGCGGCCGCGTTGGACCTGATGAAGCGGGTCGGGATCCCGGCGGCGTCGAAGCGGCTGGACGACTATCCGCATCAGTTCTCGGGCGGGATGCGGCAGCGCGTGATGATCGCGATGGCGCTCGCGTTGTCGCCGCGGCTGCTGATCGCCGACGAACCGACCACCGCGCTCGACGTCACCGTGCAGGCGCAGATCATGGACCTGCTCGCCCGGCTGCAGTCCGAGGAGGGCATGTCGCTGGTCCTCATCACCCACGACCTCGGAGTCGTCGCCGACGTCGCCGATCGCGTCGTACTGATGTACGCCGGCCGCGTCGTGGAGACGGGCCCGATCCGCGAGGTCTACGAACACAGCGGACACCCGTACACCGCCGGCCTGATGGGCTCGGTCCCCGTCCTCGACGGCCCCCGAGACCGCCTCACCCCCATCCAAGGCTCCCCACCAGACCTCCTGTCGCTGCCCACCGGCTGTTCCTTCCACCCCCGCTGCCACTACGCCGACCACCTCTGCACCACCGACCAACCCGACCTCCGCCCCCTCCCCACCCGCCCACCCCTCCACCAAACCGCCTGCCACCACCCGGAAGGAGTCCTGACAGATGCCGGTTGAGACGCCTTTGTTGTCTGTGCGGGAATTGCAGACTTCTTTTCCGCTGAGGTCTGCTTTGTTGCGGCGGGTGGTGGGGGAGATTCAGGCGGTGGCGGGGGTGTCGTTCGACATTCCGGCTGGGGGGACGCTGGGGCTGGTAGGAGAGTCCGGGTCGGGGAAGTCGACGGTGGCGCGGACGATCATCGGGCTGGAGAAGGCGCGGTCCGGCAGCATCGTGTTCGAAGGCGAGGAGCTCATCTCGTTGCCCAAGGCATCCATGCGCCGGGTCCGCAGGCAGTTGCAGATGATCTTCCAGGACCCGTACGCCTCCCTCAACCCGCGCGCCACGGTCGAGCAGATCATCAGCGAAGCCTGGGAGATCCACCCCGACGTCGTACCCCGTAACCGTCACCGCGCCGAGGTTCGCGACCTGCTGGAACGCGTCGGCCTCAACCCGGATCACGCCAAGCGCTACCCGCACCAGTTCTCCGGCGGCCAGCGGCAGCGGATCGGCATCGCTCGCGCGCTCGCCTTACGCCCGAAGCTGGTCATCTGCGACGAGGCGGTCTCCGCTCTGGACGTCTCCGTGCAAGCCCAGGTGCTCAACCTGCTCGCCGACCTCCGCCGGGACCTCGGGCTCGCCTACTTGTTCATTGCCCACGACCTGTCCGTCGTACGTCATATCTCTGATCAAGTCGCGGTGATGTACCTCGGGCGTGTGGTGGAGACCGCGACCCAGGACGAGTTGTTCCAGCGGCCGCTGCACCCGTACACCCAGGCGTTGCTGTCCGCGGTCCCGGATCCGAAACCGTGGACCAAACCGGAACGCGAACCGATCATCATCGGCGGCGACGTACCCTCACCCGCCGATCCACCGTCAGGCTGTCGCTTCCGCACCCGCTGCTGGAAAGCCGAAGACATCTGCGCCCAGGAAGAACCCGCGCTCGAGACCCGACTCGACCGCCACCCCACCGCCTGCCACTTCGCCACCGAACTAGCCGGAGCCACCCGATGAGCCGTACTGAACTTGTCCTGCTTCGCCACGGCGAGTCGCTCTGGAACGCCGAGGACCGCTACCAGGGCCAGCAAGGCACCGGCCTCAGCGCGCTCGGTCGCCAGCAGGCGAAGCTGGCCGCCGAGTACTTGCGATCAGATGTCTTTGATCAAATCGTCGCCAGCGATCTCCAGCGCGTGACCGAGACCCTCCAGCCCTACCTCGACAGCCTGCCGACCACGGCCACGGTGGACGCGGCGTGCACTACGGGCGCGGATGCGGCGCGCACCGCGGGCGCGGTGGATGCGGCGGGTGGGGAGTGGTCGGGGTACGGCGGTCGGGCTGTGGTGCGGGTTGATCGGCGGTGGCGGGAGATTGATGTAGGGAGTTGGGGTGGGCGGACGTTTGAGGACGTGTACGCCGATGAGCCCGCGGTGGTTGAGGCGTTTCGTCGGGGGGAGGATGTTGCCCGGGGCGGCGGAGAGACGTTCGCCCAGTTGAGGGAACGGGTTTGGGATGCCATCCGGGAGATCGCCGGCTCGGGTGCGCGTCGGGTTCTGGTGGTGACGCATGGCGGGCCGATCAGAGTCGCGACGGCGTCGACGTTGCGGCTGCCACCGGGCGGCGAGGTGTTGCTGGATCCGCCGGTCAACTGCTCGCTCACCACGATCCAGGTCGACGACTTACTCGCAGTAACAACGCTGACGGCGTACAACGTCCCGACGTCGGGAATCGCCTCCACCGAGGAGCAGCCGGCATGACGCTTGCCTTGAGCAACTTCAATTTCGTGACCATGACCTACAACCTGTGGGCGGACTTCCACCTCGAGCAGCGGCAGGCCGCGTTGACCGCGCTGTTCACGACCCGCCCTCCGGACCTGCTCGCCGTACAAGAGCTCCGCCCGTCCACCCGCAAGCTCATCGACGACGTGCTGCCCGGACACGAACGCGTCGACGGCGGAGCCGGCTGGGAGACCCAGAGCAACCTCTGGTGGCGCCGCGACCTGTTCACCGCCGTCGAGTACGGCGCCGAGGACGTCGGCATCCTGTCGCCGGACGCGCGCCTGTTCTGGGTTCGGCTGCGCCCGGCCGACGGCCCCGAGTTGATCTTCAGTACGGCGCACCTGACCTGGCCCGGGCACCCTGACGAGCGGACCGACCACCGCAACCGCCGGGTCACCCAGGCCCGGGCGATCGCGGAGGCGCTGGAGCGGCTGGCCGGCGACGGCGCCTGCCTGTTCACGGTCGACATCAACGACATCGGCCCACCGCAGTGGGAACTCGGGAACGCCGGATTCCTGGACAGCTTCACCGCACTCGGCCGGCACTCACCGGTGACCCACCCGGTCGTGCCGACGGTGGCCACCGGTCCGATCGGGACCAGGCTGTCACCGCTCGCCTCACCACCCAAGGCGATCGACTGGATCTTCGCCCGCGGCCCACTCGCCGCCCGCACCAGCGAGGTCGTCGACTTCTTCCACGACGGCCGCGCGCCCTCCGACCACTACCCGGTCGTCGCCACCTACACCTTCACGCGGCCTCCCAGCGACACCGCCTCGTGACCCCTGCCCTGCAAAGGAGAACCCCGTGTTGAGGAAGCGAATCGTGGCGGCGGTGGCTGTCGCCGCCCTGGCCGCGCTGAGTGCGTGTTCGCCGGCCAGCGAGCCGGGCGCCGACGGCGGCGGCGAGCAGATCCTGCGCTACGCGCCGGCCATGTTCCCGGTGTCGCTGGACACCCACAAGTTCGCCGGTGAGGAGGCCGTGCAGACCGCGATCCAGCAGATCATGGAGCCGCTGGTCCGGGTCGAGAACGGCAAGATCGTCCCGGTACTGGCGACCTCCTGGGAGAACCCGGACCCGGACACCTGGGTGTTCAAGCTCCGGTCCGGCGTGAAGTTCTCCGACGGTACGCCGTTCACGGCCAAGGACGTGGTGGCGTCGTACGAGCGGCACAAGAAGCTCGACGGCCCGCTGGTTCCGCTGTACGAGACGGTGACGTCGTTCGCGGCGACCGACGATCTGACCGTGACGGTGAAGACGAGCAAGCCGCTCGGTACGTTGCTGAGTTCGCTCACGCTGCTGTTCATCGGGCCGGCGGACAAGATCAACACCGACGGGTTCTTCAACAAGCCGATCGGGACCGGGCCGTTCGCGGTCACCGCGTTCCAGCCCGACGAAAAGCTCGAACTGGCGGCCAACCCGACGTACTGGGACGGGGCGCCGAAGCTCAACAAGCTGGAGTTCGTCAACATCCCAGAGGTCGCCGGCCGGATCACTGCGCTGGAGAACGGCGAGGTCGACGTCCTGACGCAGATCCCGCCGGACCAGGTCGGTGAGGTGAAGGGGAGCAGCGGGATCAGCTACGAGACGACGCCGAGCTGGACGTACTACTTCGACTGGTTCAACTCGAACCGGAAGCCGTTCAACGACAAGCGGGTCCGGCAGGCGATGTGGTACGGGCTGAACCTCGAGGGCACGGTCAAGGACCTGTTCGGTGATCTGGCGTCGGTGGCGCAGGCGCCGCTGGCGCAAGGCGTCATCGGTGCGCCGAAGCTGGCGCCGTACAAGTACGACCCGGCGAAGGCGAAGCAGTTGCTGGCCGAGGCAGGCTACCCGGACGGGTTCAGTACGTCGATGCAGTGGCCGCTGGAAGGTGGTCCGAACATCCGGGCGCTGGCGCAGGCGATGATCTCGGACTGGGCCAAGATCGGCGTCACGGTGAAGCCGCTGGAGAAGGAACGCGCCCAGTGGCTGGAGGACTTCGGCAAGCTCAACTGGGACATGAACCTGCAGACGAACGTCACCG
The DNA here is from genome assembly GCF_043197265.1 of Kribbella sp. NPDC049227. Classification (NCBI taxonomy): domain Bacteria; kingdom Bacillati; phylum Actinomycetota; class Actinomycetes; order Propionibacteriales; family Kribbellaceae; genus Kribbella; species Kribbella sp. NPDC049227. The sequence continues at coordinate 263,677 of NZ_JBICST010000005.1, forward strand.
GCACCGGCGACGCGGACTACACCCTGGCCCGGCTCTACGTCTGCTCCGCGAAGCGCAACGGCTACTGCAACCCTGCGGTCGACAAGCTGCTGCTCGACGCCCGCTCGTCCGTCGACCAGGCGCAGCGCCCGAAGCTCTACGAGCTGGCCGGCCAGATGCTGTGGACCGACGCAGTCGGCATCTTCCCCGCCGACCTCGCCTCCAACTCCGCCCACCGCTCCCGGGTCCAGAACTTCGTGATGCCCCCGAGCGGCCGCCCGCTCTTCGCGAAGGTGTCGGTCTCGGGAAGCTGACCCACCTTTCCATGCAGATCGAACAGCTGCCCTTCCAGTACGTCGGGCCTCGAAGCTGGGTCACGGTTCGGGTTGACCTGGTGGTAAGGGGTTGACGGGCTGGGAGGGCGCGGTCTAGCGTCCGGGAAATCGATTACTCACCGGGTCGCGGAGGTGTCATGGCCGACGGCGCTGCTCTGGTCCGGATGGTCCGGATCGGGAAGCGGTACGGCGGTGTGCAGGCCTGCCGCGAGGTCGACTTCACCCTGGGCGCGGGCGAGGTGCACGCGCTGCTCGGCGAGAACGGCGCCGGCAAGAGCACGCTGATGAAGATCCTGTCCGGCGACGTCACCGACTACGACGGCACGATCGAGATCAACGGCCAGCAGGTCGCCTTCGGCGGACCCACCGACGCGCAGTCGGCCGGGATCGCGATGATCCACCAGGAGCTCGATCTCGTCCCCGGTCTGTCGGTCGCCGACAACATCTTCCTCGGCCGCGAACTCCGCACCGCGCTGAAGACGGTCGACCGCCGACGGATGGAGCGCGAGGCCCGCACCCTGCTGGAACGTAGCGGCGTCAAGCTCGACCCGCGTCGCCCGGTCGGCGAGTTGCGCGTCGGCGAGCAGCAACTCGTCACGATCGCGAAGGCGATCTCGCTCGACGCCCGCGTCCTGATCATGGACGAGCCGACCTCGGCCCTGACCACCGCCGAGGTCGAGCGCCTCTTCGAGGTCATCCGCGAACTCCGCAGGTCCGGCGTCGGCATCGTCTACATCTCGCACCGGATGGAGGAGATCGCTCAGGTCGCCGACCGCGCGACCGTCCTCCGCAACGGCCGGATCGTCAGCAGCTTCGACCCCCGTACGCTGAGCACTGCCGAGGTCGTCGAGGCGATGGTCGGCCGCCCGGTGCAGACCATGTTCACCACTCCCGACACCGACACCGGTGACGAACTCCTCCGCGTCGACAACCTCGTTCTGAAAGGCCGCCGGCCGAGACCCGGCCGCCGGGACCCCGACGGCATCTCGCTGACCGTTCGCTCCGGCGAGATCGTCGGCCTGGCCGGCCTGCTCGGCGCCGGCCGCACCGAACTGCTCGAGACCCTGTACGGCGTCGCGCCGGCGGGCACGCGGACCGGCCGGATCCTCCTGCAAGGCCAGGAGATCCACCCCCGCCGGCCACGCCAGGCACTTGCCCACGGCATCGGTTTCGTCCCCGAGGACCGGCGCGCGTCCGGACTTGTCCTGTTCCACTCGATCCTCGCGAACACGGTCGTCTCGAGCCTCCCGTCGTACGGGCGGCTGGGGGTGATCGCGCGGCGGATGGAGCGGGCCGCGTCGGTGCGGATGGCGGACCGGCTGCGGCTGAAGTTCGGCCGCCTGCAGGACGAGGTCGGCACGCTGTCCGGCGGCAATCAGCAGAAGGTCGTGTTCGGCCGGATGCTGCTGACCGAGCCGAAGTTGCTGCTGCTCGACGAACCCACCCGCGGCGTCGACGTCGGCGCGAAGTCCGAGATCTACCGCCTGCTCGGTGAGCTCGCCGGCCAGGGCATCGGCGTCCTGCTGGCCTCGTCCGAGCTGCCGGAGCTGGTCGGCGTCTGCGATCGGGTCGTCGTACTGCGGGACGGGCGCGACGTCGCTTCCTTCAGTACGGCGGACTCCGGCGAAGGCGACCTGCTCGCCGCCGCGATGGGACAGGGCGAAGTGTTCGAAGAAGTGGGAGGAGCCCAGTGACCGTACAGGACGAGACAGTGGCGGCGACGCCGGTGGAGCAGTCCTCCGGCGGAGTGGTCGCCACGCTGTTCCGGTTCCAGAGCGTCTTCGGGTTGCTGGCCGTGTTTATCGCGGCGATCATCTTCTCGCCCCGCAAGGACGGCGAGATCCTGTTCATCAGCGCGGACAACCTGGCGAACGTGGTCCGCGCGGTGTCCGAGATCGGCATCATCGCGATCGGGATGACGTTCGTGATCCTGATCGGCGGCATCGATCTGTCCGTTGGCGCGGTGCTAGGGCTGGCAGCGGTCGGGTCCGCGGTCCTGATGGTCGAGAACGACTGGGGTTTCCTGCCGTCCGTCGTCCTCGTGCTCGCGATCGGCCTGGTCTTCGGTGCGTTGCAGGGCGTCGCGACCGCGATGATCGGGATCCAGTCCTTCATCGTCACACTCGCCGGGTTGCAGATAGCCCGCGGCCTGGCCCGGATCTGGTCCGGCGGGCAGGGCGTCGCGATCGCGTACGGCGATGGTCCGCACGAGGCGCCGGACTCGTTCGCGATCCTCGGCGAGCGGACGTTCGGCGGCCTGGTGCCGATCCCGGTGCTGATCTTCGCGGTGGTTGCGATCGCCGCCGTCGTGTTCCTGCGGGTCAGTGCGTTCTCCCGTCATCTGTACGCCGTCGGCGGCAACGAGAAGGCCGCGCGGTTGTCCGGCGTACCGGTCGTGCGGGTGAAGATCGCGGTGTTCGCGATCTGCGGACTGCTCGCGTCGCTGGCCGGCATCGTGCACGCGGTCCAGCTGAACCAGGGCAGCCCGAACGACGGGATCGGCTACGAGCTGGACGCGATCGCCGCGGTGGTGATCGGCGGGACCAGCCTGGCCGGTGGCCGTGGTTCGGTCGCCGGCACGGTCGCCGGCGCGCTGCTGCTCGGCGTACTGAACAACATCCTTGCCCTGAACAACATCGACTCCAACATCCAGCTCCTGATCAAGGGACTCGTCATCGTGGCCGCGGCCGCGCTGCAACGACTCCGCCCCACCTCGTGAGGAAGGTTCCCATGCGCTCTGTGAAGATTCCGCTGGCCGCCGCGGCGATCGCCGCCCTGGTACTGGCCGGCTGTGGCACGACCAACGAACGGACGTCGGACAGCCCGCAGGCGGGCGCGTCGAAGTCCTGCAAGGGGGCCGACGGCAAGTACACGATCGGGATGAGCCAGGCGAACGTGGCCGAGCCGTACCGGCAGCGGATGGACGACGACATCAAGGCGGCCGCGGCAACGGTGCCGCAGTTCGAGGTCAAGTTCGCCGACGCGGCGCAGGACAACGCCAAGCAGGTCGCCGACGTGGAGAACTACATCACCCAGCAGATCGACCTGCTGATCATCAGCCCGAACGAGGCCAAGCCGCTGACCGCGGTCGTGAAGAAGGCCTACGACAAGGGCATCCCGGTGATCGTGCTGGACCGCAAGGTCGAGGGTGACGCGTACACCGGCTTCATCGGTGGCGACAACGTGCAGATCGGCACCGAGGCAGGCAAGTACATCGCCGAGAAGCTGCTGCCGAATGGTGGCAACGTGGTCGAGCTGAAAGGGCTGGCCGGCGCCACCCCGCAGGCCGAGCGGCACGAGGGCTTCCTGGCCGGCATCAAGGGCAACCCGAAGGTCAAGGTGATCGCCGCCGCGAGTGGCGACTGGCTGCGGGAGAAGGGCCAGGCCCAGATGGACGCGTTGCTGAAGGCGAACCCGAAGATCGACGTGGTCTACTCCCACAACGACCCGATGGCCGAGGGCGCGTACCTGGCCGCGAAGGCGGTCGGCCGGGAGAAGGAGATGAAGTTCACCGGCATCGACGCGCTGCCGATCCCGTCCGGCGGGATCAAGGCGGTCGAGCAGGGCCGGCTGAGCGCCACCTTCACCTACCCGACCAACGGCAAGGAAGCGATCGCCGCGGCGAAGAAGCTGCTCGTCGACTGCGGCACGATCGAGAAGTCGCAGACCCTGCCCACACGTCTGATCGACGCCTCCAACGCGGCCAAGATCTACGCCGAGGAGAACCCGACCGGCTGACAGGGTGTGCAGCTCGACAGGATGTACCCCGCTTCAGCCGGCCCTTTGGCTGCCGGACACGCGGGGAGCGGCCGGCGCAGCCGGCCTACCTCCTGTTGAGCTGCACGCTGCTCGCCCGTTCGATCAGACGCGCGCCGAGCGTCGTGGTGGTCGGCGGCCGGCTGCTGTCCGTGATCCGCGCGAGCAGCAGCCGCGCGGCGACCGCACCGATCTCGTAGGCCGGTTGGGCGACCACCGAGAGTGGGGGATCGAGCAGCTCGGCCCAGGGAGCGTCGTCGAACGCGACCAGGCCGACGTCGGTGCCCGGGCGAAGGCGGAGCTCCTGGAGGGCCTGCAGGACACCTACCGCCATGGCGCTGTTAGCCACCAGGAGAGCGTCGGGTGGCTCGGGTTGTGACAGGACGTCGAGGGAGGCGCGTCGGGCGCCGGCGGCCTTGTACTCGGTGCGACGGACCAGCTTGGTCGTGGTGCGGCGTTTCGCGGACTTCAAGGCGTCCCGGTAACCGGCCAGCCGGTCGTCGGCCGTCCGTACTCCGGCGGGTCCGGTGATGCAGCCGATCCGTTCGTAGCCTTGGGCAACCAAATGCCCGGTCGCCTGCTTCGCCGCCTGCCGGGTGTCCACGAGCACCGCGTCGCTGTCCTGCTCGGGCAGCGGGCGGTCCACGGCGACGTACGCTGTACCCCGGCTTGCCAGCTTCGCGACGCTGGTCGCCGTACCGCTGGGGGACAGGATGACGCCGGCGACGCGTTCCTGGATCGCGATGTCGATGTAGCGGTTCTCCTTGTCGGCGTTCTCGTCGGAGTTGCACAGCACGACCGAGTAGCCGACCTCGTGCGCGACGTCCTCGACGCCGCGAGCGAGCGCGGTGAAGAACGGGTTCTCGACGTCGGAGATGATCAGCGCGACGACAGCCGCCTCCTGGCGGCGCAGCGCCCGGGCCGGGCCGTTGGGCTGGTACCCGAGCTCGGTGGCGGCCGTCCGGACCCGCTCGGCCAGGTCCGGGTCGACCGTGGCCTTGCCGTTCAGCGCCCGGGACACGGTGGCCGTGGACACCCCGGCCCGAGCCGCCACATCACTGATCGTCGGCACCGATCCTCCCTTCGCTGAGGGGAAGACTAGCGGCCGAGTAAAGGATTACCCAGCGTTCTGCTGTGCACTTAACGTACGGAACCTCGGAGCCTTACCAGTGACGTGAGAGGATCACCGGCGTGACTGCCTTGCCGAGTGTTTCGTATTCCATCACCGTTCGCCTCGAGGTGCCCGCGGGTGGCTCGACGGTGAGCAAGCTGACGACCGCGGTCGAGCAGGCCGGCGGTCTGGTCACCGCGCTCGACGTGACGGCCTCCGGGCACGAGCGGCTGCGGATCGACGTCACCTGTGCCGCCGCCGACACCGAGCACGCCGGCCGTCTGGTCGAGGCGATGCGCGCCGTACCGGGAGTCGAGATCGCCCGGGTGTCGGACCGGACGTTCCTGATGCACCTCGGCGGCAAGATCTCGATGGAGGCCAAGCACCCGATCCGCAACCGTGACGACCTGTCGATGATCTACACGCCGGGTGTGGCGCGGGTCTGCCTGGCGATCGCGGCCAACCCCGAGGACGCGCGCCGGCTGACGATCAAGCGCAACAGCGTCGCGGTCGTCACGGACGGATCGGCCGTCCTCGGGCTGGGCAACATCGGCCCGAAGGCCGCGCTGCCGGTGATGGAGGGCAAGGCGGCGTTGTTCAAGCGGTTCGCCGGGATCGATGCCTGGCCGCTGTGCCTGGACACCCAGGACCCGGACGAGATCGTGTCGATCGTGAAGGCGATCGCGCCGGGCTTCGCCGGGATCAACCTGGAGGACATCTCCGCGCCGCGCTGCTTCGAGATCGAGGCCCGGCTGCGCGAGGAACTCGACATCCCGGTCTTCCACGACGACCAGCACGGTACGGCGGTCGTCGTACTGGGCGCGCTGTACAACGCGCTGCGGGTGGTGAGCAAGGACATCAGCAACGTGCGGGTGGTGCTGTCCGGTGCGGGTGCGGCCGGTACGGCGATCCTCAAGCTGCTGCTCGCGGCCGGGGTGAAGGACACGATCGTCGCCGATGTCGGTGGCGTGATCCACCCGGAGCGCGACGGCCTGTCGCCGGAGCTGCGCTGGATCGCGGAGAACACCAATGCGGCCAAGTACAGCGGCGACCTGAAGGGCGCGCTGGCCGGGGCGGACGTGTTCATAGGGGTGTCGGCGCCGAACATCCTCACCGGTGCGGACATCGCGACGATGAAGGACGATGCGATCGTGTTCGCGCTGGCGAACCCGGTGCCGGAGGTCGACCCTGCGGAGGCGGGTGAGCACGCGGCGGTGGTGGCCACCGGACGGAGCGACTTCCCGAACCAGATCAACAACGTGCTGGTCTTCCCGGGCGTCTTCCGCGGCCTGCTCGACGCGCAGTCGTCGAAGGTGTCGATCGAGATGGAGCTGGCCGCCGCGAAGGCGCTGGCCGGCGTCGTCACCGACGAGGAGCTGAACGCGACGTACATCGTGCCGAGCGTCTTCCACCCGGAGGTGCACAACATGGTGGCGCACGCCGTCCGCGACGCGGCCGGCGGCAAGGCCCCGGCGCACGAGAACTTCCCGGACGACTCCCCGGTTCTGTAGATGACGGCAACGGTGACCGGGGACACCAGCTCGCGAGTGGCGGTGTGGGCGTGGCGGGCCGCCTTCGTCGCGGCCTGCCTGCTGCAGCTGTACGGCGTCTATGCGCCGCGGGAGGCGGGTCCGCACGTCGGGATCCCGATGGCGGACAAGTTCGCCCACATGTTCCTGTTCGGGTCGGTCGCGTTCCTCGGGCTGAAGCTGCGGATCTCGGCGCGCTGGTTGCTGGGGGCATTGGTGGCGAACGCGATCGTCAGCGAACTGGCGCAGTACTACCTGCTGCCCCAGCGTGACGGCGATCCGTTCGACGTACTCGCGGATCTGATCGGCGTGGCGCTCGGCGCCTGGCTCGGGTTCCGGGTGTTCCGTGGTCCACGGGCGTCGCGCACGACATGATGGGGGTATGACGGCCTCGACTCTGACCGGTTCGCTGCTGGTGGCGACCCCGTTGCTCGACGAGCCGCCCTTCCGCCGGTCGGTGATCCTGCTGCTGGATCACGACGACGACGGCGCACTCGGGGTGGTGGTGAACCGTGCCGCCGACCTGGCCGTGGACCGGGTGCTGCCGGACTGGTCCACCACGGTGAACGAACCCGGGGTGCTGTTCATGGGCGGCCCGGTCGGCACCGACAGCGCGCTGGCCGTCGCCGAGGTGATCGAGACGGCCGACCCGCCCGGCTGGCGTGAGTGCTTCGGCCGGATCGGGCTGATCGACCTCGACGTACCGCCGGCGCTCCTGGAGGGGGCGATCCAGCGGATGCGCATCTTCGCCGGGTACGCCGGCTGGTCCAGCGGGCAACTCGAGGGCGAGATCACCGAGGGCGCCTGGTACGTCGTCGAGTCCGAACCCGACGACGTGTTCAGCCTGCACCCGGACACGCTGTGGCGCCGGGTCCTGCGTCGCCAGAACGATCAGATGGCGTACCTGGCGACGTACCCGGACGACCCCACACAGAACTGACGCCCGCGCACCTCGGGTCGAGGCCGCGCGGCTCGGCGCGGCCCCTCGCCTGGGAGGGCTCTACTCGCCGCCCTCGTCGTCACCCGGGTTGAGCGAGTCCCAGATCTCCTTGCACTCCGGACAGACCGGGAAGCGCTGTGGGTCCCGGCTCGGCACCCACACCTTGCCGCACAGGGCGACGACCGGCGTCCCCATCACCATCGCCTCGGTCAGCTTGTCCTTCGGCACGTAGTGCGAGAACCGCTCGTGATCGCCGGGCTCTGCCGGCGCCGGCTGCGTCCGCTCGTCGACGACCGTCTCGGCCCCCGGGCTCAGCTGAGTACTCATGTCCCCGAGTGTAGGCCGACACACCAGTCGACCCGGGAACTTTCTCCACAGACCGCTCGTACTGCGACACGCCGGTCAGGGTTTGTCGGCGAAGTCAGGTAACGTTCCTGCACGGCCGACAGTCGACTAACGGGGGAGTATGCCGTCCGTGGATTCGAGCGTGCCAGCTGGACCAGCCGTGCTTCCGCCGGCGTATCCGGATCGCGCCGCGTGGGGTACCGCCAGCAAGCTGCGGGCCTGGCAGGCGGAGGCACTCAAGCTTTACTTCGACAGCCAGCCGCGGGACTTCCTCGCCGTGGCGACACCCGGAGCGGGTAAGACCACCTTCGCTCTCACCGTGGCCGCCGAGCTGTTGCACCGACGGCTGATCGAGCGGGTGACGGTGGTGACGCCGACCGAGCATCTCAAGGTCCAGTGGGCCGAGGCCGCCGACAAGGCCGGGATCGCGATCGACCCGGCGTTCGCCGGCCGGCGCGGCAAGACCAACAAGGACTTCCAGGGCGTCGCGGTCACCTACGCCGGGGTCGCGGTGAACCCGTTGGCCTTCCGGGTCCGGACCGAGCGGTTCAAGACGCTGGTGATCCTGGACGAGGTGCACCACGGCGGCGACGCGCTCAGCTGGGGTGAAGGCGTGCGGGAGGCGTTCGAGCCCGCGGCCCGCCGGCTCTGCCTGACCGGTACGCCGTTCCGCAGCGACGACAACCCGATCCCGTTCGTGACCTACGAGACCGCCCACGACGGGGTCGCCCGGAGCAAGGCGGACTACACCTACGGCTACGGGCACGCGCTGCAGGATCACGTCGTACGCCCGGTGATCTTCATGTCGTACTCCGGTGAGATGCGGTGGCGCACGAAGGCCGGTGACGAGGTCGCGGCGCGGCTGGGTGAGCCGCTCACGAAGGACCTGACCGCCCAGGCTCTGCGTACGGCGCTCGACCCGGCCGGCGAGTGGATGCCGGCGGTGCTGGCGGCCGCGGACAAGCGGCTCACCGAGGTCCGTCGGCACATGCCGGACGCGGGCGGTCTGGTCATCTCCGGCGATCAGAACACGGCCCGTGCGTACGCGAAGACGCTGCGCGAGATCACTGGCCAGGCGCCGACCGTGGTGCTGTCGGACGAGAAGGCGGCGAGCAAGAAGATCGCGAAGTTCTCCGCCGACGAGTCGCGGTGGATGGTCGCGGTCCGGATGGTGTCGGAGGGTGTCGACGTACCGCGGCTGGCGGTCGGGGTGTACGCGACGCCGACGTCGACGCCGCTGTTCTTCGCGCAGGCGGTCGGGCGGTTCGTCCGGGCCCGCAAGCGGGGTGAGACGGCGTCGGTGTTCGTGCCGTCGGTGACGCGGCTGCTCAGCTTCGCCGCGGAGATGGAGGTCGAGCGGGACCACGTGCTCGGCCGGAAGAACACGAACGAGGACGGGGACATCTTCGCGCTCGAGGACGATCTGCTGGCGAAGGCGAACCAGGCTGAGGGTGCCAGTGACGACCTGGAGGCGAAGTTCGAGGCGCTCGGGTCGGATGCGAGCTTCGACCGGGTCGTGTTCGACGGCGGTGACTACGGGACCGGTGGGGATCAGGCCTCCGATGAGGAGCTGGACTTCCTCGGGTTGCCTGGGTTGCTGGAGCCGGATCAGGTGCGGGAGTTGCTGCGCAAGCGGCAGGCGAAGTCGATCGCTGCGCAGAAGCGGTCGCAGCGCCCGGGATCGTCCGAGCGTGAGGACCCGACGCCGACCGAGCTGGCGACCCACGAGCAGGTCGCGCTGCTGCGCCGCGAGCTGAACGGGTTGGTCGCCGCCTGGCACCACCGCACCGGTCAGCCGCACGGCGTCATCCACAACGACCTCCGCCGCAAGCTCGGCGGCCCAGCCGCCGCCCACGCCTCCTCCATCCAACTCAAAGAACGCATAGAACTAATCCGAGACTGGGCCACCCAACGCCGAGCCTAAGCACCCGCCGGGGCCCCGCCCGGGGTGGCGAGGAGTGGCTCGGTCACCCGACGCCGAGCCTAAGTACACCCGGGCTTCGCCCGGGTTGGTAGGGAGCAGCCGGGCCACCCGGTGCAAAGTCTGAGCGCACCTGGGTTTCGTCCGGGGTGGTGGGGGTGGCTGGGCGACCCGATGCTGGGTCTGAGTGTGCAGGGCTTCGCCCGGGGTGGTGGTGAGTGGCTTGGGTTAGCTACCCGGTGCCGGGTCTGAGTGTGCCCGGGCTCTGCCCGGGGTGGTGGGCGGTGGCTGGGCCACCCGGTGCCGAGCCTGCGTGCACCCGGGCTTCGCCCGGAGGTGGTGAGGAGTGGCTTGGTCACCCAACGGCGAGCCTAAGTACGCTCCGGCCTTCGTCCGGGGTGGTGGGCAGTAGCCGGGTGACCCGGTGTCGGGTCTAAGTGCACCCGGGTTTCGCCCGGAGGGTGGGGTGGCTGGGCGGCCCAGTGCCGGGCTTAGGTGCACCTGGGTTTTGGCCGGGGCCGCGGGCTCGGCCCGGGGAACAGCGTCGCGTTCAGACGTTGTGTAGGTCGGGTTGATGGGTGTGCGCGGTGTGGCGAAGTGTTGACGTAGTGCGAGTGCTGTTGCAACATTCGACTACCTGTCCTGCAAGAAGTTAGCAGATCTGCGAAATTTCTCGTCCTTCCCATCGCCCATACGGAGGACCGCCCGATGTATCAGCCGAACGTTCGACGGCTCCTGCTTGCGCTTGTTCTGATCGCGGCCGGGCTGCTGCCCATCAGTGCGACGGCGGCCGTCACGGCCGACCTGTCCAAGACCCTCTCCGCCAGCAGTTCACTCGGGGAGTACCCGAGCGGCAATGCCGGTGACGGCAACCAGAACACCTATTGGGAGAGCGCCAACAGCGCGTTCCCGCAATGGATCCAGGCCGATCTCGGCTCCAGCACCGATGTCAACCAGGTGACGCTGAGGCTCCCCGCGTCCTGGGGCGCCCGGTCCCAGACCATCACCGTCCAGGCCGGCGTGAACGCTGCGTCGCTGAGCACAGTCGTCGGCAGTACGGCGTACTCCTTCGCACCGACTGCGAACAACTCGGTCACGATCAACTTCGCCACCACGTCGGCGCGCTACGTCCGGCTGACCGTGACGGCGAACAGCGGCTGGCCGGCCGCGCAACTGTCGGAGTTCGCCCTGGCCGGGCCTGGTGGCGGGCCGGTCGAACCACCGACCGGGACGGACCTCGCCGCAGGTAAGCCGATCGAGGCATCCTCGTCGGCCTTCAACTTCGTCGCCACCAACGCGAACGACAACAACCTCGGCACGTACTGGGAGTCCAACGGCTACCCGTCGACACTGACCGTCAAGCTCGGCGCGAACGCCGATCTCAGTTCGGTCGTGGTGAAGCTCAACCCCGACCCGGTCTGGGGTCCGCGGACGCAGAGCATCCAGGTGCTCGGCCGGGAGCAGTCGGCCACCGGCTTCACGTCGCTCGTCGCCCGGACCGACTACCAGTTCAGCCCGTCCGGCAACCAGAACTCGATCACGATCCCGGTCACCGGCCGGTACGCCGACGTACGGCTCCAGGTCGTCAGCAACACCGGCGCGCCCGGCGGCCAGGTCGCCGAGTTCCAGGTCTTCGGTACGGCGGCGCCGAACCCTGACCTGGTCGTCACCTCGGCCACGTGGAGCCCGGCGAACCCGACCGAGACCACCCCGATCACTCTCTCGGCGACGGTCAAGAACTCCGGCACTGCGGCGGCCCCGGCCAGCAGCCTGAACTTCCTGCTCGGCGGCTCGGTCGCCGGCACCGCATCCGTCGGCGGCCTCGCCTCCGGCGCCTCCACCACGGTCACCGCCAACGCCGGAACCCATGCCCAAGGCAACTACACGCTCGCCGCGGTGGCCGATGCCACCAACATCGTCGTCGAGCAGGACGACAGCAACAACACGTTCCAGTCACCCACCCAGCTAGCCGTCGGCCAAGCGGCCGGACCGGATCTGCAGGTCACCGGCATAACCTCCAACCCGGCGAACCCGGCCCCCGGTGCCCAGGTCTCCTTCACAGTTGCCGTGAACAACCGCGGTACGGCGGCTTCCAGCGCGACCACCGTCACCAGACTCACCATCGGCAGCACCACGCTGAACACCAACACAGCCTCGATCGCGGCCGGTGCGACTGCGAACGTCGCAATGACCGGGACCTGGACTGCCACCAACGGCGGCGCGACTCTCACCGCAACCGCCGACGCGACCAACACAGTTGCCGAGACCAACGAAACCAACAACACCCTGTCCAGGTCGATCGTGGTCGGCCGCGGTGCCGCCGTACCGTACACGTCGTACGAGGCGGAAGCGGGCGACTACAACGGCACGCTGCTCACCTCGGATGCCGAGCGCACCTTCGGCCACACGAACTTCGCCACCGAGTCGTCCGGCCGTCAGTCGGTCCGGCTGAACTCGACGGGGCAGTTCGTCGAGTTCACCGCGACCGTGCCGACGAACTCGATCGTGGTCCGCAACTCGATCCCCGACTCGGCCAACGGGCAGGGGCTTGAGGCAACCATCAGTCTGTACGTCGACGGCACCTTCAAGCAGAAGCTGAACCTGTCCTCGCACAACAGTTGGCTCTACGGCAACAGCGACGGACCGGAGTCGCTGACCAACACTCCGGGCGGCGACGCGCGCCGCCTCTTCGACGAATCGCACGCCCTGCTCGGTACGTCGTACCCGGTCGGCACGAAGTTCAGGTTGCAGCGCGACTCCGGCGACAACGCGTCGTTCTACATCATCGACATGGTCGACCTGGAGCAGGTCGCCCCGGCCCTCAGCCAGCCGGCCGGCTGTACGTCGATCACGCAGTACGGCGCCGTGCCGAACGACGGGGTCGACGATGCGGACGCGATCCAGCGGGCCGTCACCGATGACCAGAACGGCGTGATCAGCTGTGTCTGGATCCCCACCGGGCAGTGGCGGCAGGAGAAGAAGATCCTGACCGACGACCCGCTGAACCGGGGTCAGTACAACCAGGTCGGGATCAGCAACACCACGATCCGCGGCGCGGGCATGTGGTACTCGCAGCTCTACTCGACCATCGAGCCGCAGAACGCCGGCGGCATCAACCATCCGCACGAAGGCAACTTCGGCTTCGACATCGACAAGTCTGTGCAGCTCTCGGACATCGCGATCTTCGGGTCCGGCCGGATCCGCGGCGGTGACGGGAACGCCGAGGGTGGTGTCGCGCTGAACGGCCGCTTCGGCACCGGAACCAAGATCAGCAACGTCTGGATCGAGCACTCGAACGTCGGGGTCTGGGTCGGACGCGACTACGACAACATCCCCGAACTGTGGGGTCCGGCCGACGGCCTGGAGTTCAGCGGGATGCGGATCCGCGACACGTACGCCGACGGGATCAACTTCGCCAACGGCACCCGCAACTCGAAGGTGTTCAACTCGTCCTTCCGTACCACCGGCGACGACGCGCTGGCGGTCTGGGCGAGCAAGTACGTCAAGGACCAGTCCGTCGACATCGGCCACGACAACGCGTTCACCAACAACACCGTCCAGTTGCCGTGGCGGGCGAACGGCATCGCGATCTACGGCGGGTACGGCAACAAGATCGAGAACAACCTGATCTACGACACGATGAACTACCCCGGCATCATGCTGGCGACCGACCACGACCCGCTCCCGTTCTCAGGGCAGACGCTGATCGCCAACAACGCGCTCTACCGGTGTGGCGGGGTGTTCTGGAACGAGGACCAGGAGTTCGGTGCGATCACGCTGTTCCCGGCGAACCTGCCGATCCCCGGCGTGACGATCCGCGACACCGAGATCTACGACTCGACGTACGACGGGCTGCAGTTCAAGACCGGTGGCGGTGAGATGCCGAACGTCGCGCTCACCAACCTCCGGATCGACAAGTCGAACAACGGCTCCGGCATCCTCGCGATGGGCGGCGCGCGCGGCAGCGCCACCCTCACCAACGTCGTCGTCACCCACTCCCGCGACGGCGACATCGTGAAGGAGCCCGGCTCGACCTTCACCTTCACCGGCCAATAACCCACCACCTTCACCGGGCCCAGCCCGCCCCGGTGATCCTGAGCCCCCGCGCGCCCCGAGGTGCGGGGGCTCAGCCGTGGGACAGCGTCTGGGTGCCGATCACGTCGAGCAGGCGCAGAGCGTGGTCCGACGGAGAGCCGGGCTCAGCGGTGTAGATGACCACCCGCTGGTCGCGTTCGGGGATGACCAGGACCTCGCAGATCACGTCGATCCGGCCGACCTCGGGGTGGAGGATCGTCTGGCACAGGCTCTGCTGCCGGGCGACCTCGTGCCGGGACCAGATCTCGGCGAACTCAGAGCTCCCGGCGAGGAGATCGGACACCAATTGCGCGATTGCGGGGTCGTCCGGGTAGGTCCCGGTCGCGGCCCGTAGATCTGCCGCCGCCTCGCGCGCGAACGCCTGGGTCGCGTCCATCCCGTACCGCTCCGCCTGCCGATCGCCGTGCAGGAACCGCAGCCGCAGCAGGTTCCGCTCCTTCACCGGCAGCGCGGAGAAGTCCGTCATCAGGGCCGCCGCCTGCCGGTTCCACGCGAGTACGTCGTACTTCGCGTCCAGCACGATCCCCGGTACGTCGAGGCGCCCCAGCATCCGCAGTACGCCGTCGCGCACGTCCGGCGGTGGACCCGGGGGAGGACCCGGCTGCTCACCGGCCAGCCGGAACAGGTGGTCGCGCTCGTCGTCGTTCAGCCGCAAGGCCCGCGCCAGCCCGGTCAGCACCGGACGCGACGGTCGCGGCCCGCGCCCCTGCTCGAGCCGCGTGTAGTAGTCGGTCGACATGGTCGCGAGACTGGCGACCTCCTCGCGCCGGAGTCCGGGCGTACGTCGACGCAGCCCGGCCGGAAGCCCGACGTCGGCAGGTGTCAGCCGCTCCCGCCGTACTCGCAGGAACTGCGCCAGCTGACCCCGATCCACCCGTCCAGCATTGCAGCAGGCCGGTAGCGCCAACCAGGGACTGCCGATCCCAGGCTGAGCTCGCTCTGCCTCGCGCCGCCGCCGTTCATCAGCCTGGAGGACATGACTGAGAAGAGGATCGCGCTCGTCACGGGCGCCAACAAGGGCATCGGCAAGGA
This sequence comes from Kribbella sp. NPDC049227, assembly GCF_043197265.1. Taxonomy (NCBI): domain Bacteria; kingdom Bacillati; phylum Actinomycetota; class Actinomycetes; order Propionibacteriales; family Kribbellaceae; genus Kribbella; species Kribbella sp. NPDC049227. The sequence continues at coordinate 278,720 of NZ_JBICST010000005.1, forward strand.
GATCGCACGACAGCTCGGGGCGGCAGGATTCGTCGTGCTGGCCGGATCGCGGGATCTGGCGCGGGGCGAGGTCGCTGCGAAGGAACTGGTTGCCGAGGGCTTCGATGCGGCCGCGGTCCAGTTGGAGGTGACCGACGATCGGTCGGTCGGGGCCGCGGCCGACCTGATCGACCGTGAGTACGGTCGGCTGGACGTGCTCGTCAACAACGCGGCGATCATCCCGGTCGGCGACGACGCGGTGTCGCGGGTGGACAGCGACGTACTGCGGCAGGCGTTCGAGACGAATGTGATCGGACTGGTCGGGACGACTCGGGCCATGCTGCCGCTGCTGCGGAAGGCGGACGGGGCGCGGATCGTGAACCTGTCGACGTCACTGGCCTCGTTCACCCAGGTGGGCGATCCGGAGTCGCGGATGTCGACCGTGCTGACCCTCGGCTACAACTCGTCGAAGGCGGCGGTGAACATGGTCACGGTGATGCTCGCCAACGAGCTACGCGGCAGCGGGATCCTGGTGAACGCCGCCGACCCGGGCAACTGCGCGACGGACATGGGTGGCTGGGACGCGGCCCGCACACCTGCGCAGGGCGCGGCCGTCGCGGTCCGGCTGGCAACGCTCGGCGCCGACGGCCCGACCGGCGAGGTCCACGCCGAGGCAGGCCGCCTACCTTGGTGAGCCCGCGCTGACAGGCTCGGCCGGAGACGTCAGACGAGGGCGCCGGACCAGGCGAGGGCCTGCTTGATCAGATGCCCGCGGCCGCCTTCGAGGTCGGTCAGAAGGGCCGGTTCCAGTGCTTCCTTCGGCGTCAGCCAGGTGAGCTCGAGCGCGTCCTGCCGCGGATTGCAGTCGCCGGTCACCGGTACGACGTACACCAGCGCGACCGCGTGCTGACGCGGGTCGTGCAGCGGCGTGACACCGGGCAGCGGGAAGTACTCCGCGACCGTGAACGGCACCGGGCTCATCGGCAGCCGCGGGAACGCGGCCGGGCCGAGGTCCTTCTCGATGTTGCGCTGCAGGGCGTCGCGGATCGACTCGCCGTGCATGACGCGGCCGGAGACCAGGGTCCGGATGATCTGCCCGGTCTCGGCCGCCCCGCGCAGCAGAACCCCGACGTGCTCGATCTGGCCGGCGGCGTCGACGCGGGCCGGCACGGCCTCGACGTACAGGATCGGCACCCGGGAGCGGGTCTCTTGCAGCGCGAAGTCGGAGAGCCAGCCGGGGTTCGGGTCAGGCGTACGAACAGACGTCATGGAGACATCTTTGCTTACGGTCCGAAAGCGGCCCGGTACCGGGAGGGACTGAGCCCGAAGCAGGCCCGGAAGCGGCGGCTGGCGTGGCTCGGGTCGTGCCAGCCGACCATCGCCCCGACGGTCGCGACCGGCAGGTCGGTCTCGATCAGCAGCCCGGCCGCTCGCTCGGCCCGGAGCCGGTTCAGGTAGGCCATCGGAGAGAGGCCGGCCGTCCGCCCGAACAGCCGGACCAGGTAGCCGGGGGCGAGGTTCACCGCGGCGGCCAGCCGGTCCAGTGTCCACGGCTCGTCGATGCTTGCCTCCAGCAAGCGCATCGCGTGCTGCACGGCCGGGTGCGCCAGGGTCGGCGGTCCGTCACTCGGGATCAGCGCGGCGGACAGCAGGCTGAAGATGTCGGCACCCAGATAGGCGTTGCGGACCACGAGCCCGTCGCAGCCGGTGTACCCGTGCCAGTCGCCCGGCCGGAGGACGACGACCGAGTCGCGCCGCAGCGGGACCTCACCGGCGGCCGAGACGTGAGTACCCCGGCCGGCGAGCACGACGGCGATCTCGAAGAACGCGTGGCTGTGCGGTGCGACGTCGGCCACCAGTTCGAGCCGCTCACCGGCGACCGGAAGCCGCTGGTCGGGGAACACCTCACTGCTCAGGATCTGGTGCACCGCACACCTCCGGAGGTCAAGATCAGTCAAGCATCGGTCAATGGTTGCCTGTCGCCGCGCGCGGATTCAGGCGAGGCTGGAAAGACCTTCCCGCCAACGGATTCCAAGGAGTGGCCCGATGACCACGATCGACCCTACGGCACCCGCCGTGCTCGATGAAGAGACCATTTCCGCCTATCGCCGCGACGGGGTGGTCCGGATCCGGAACATCATCGGCGCCGACGAGGCGGCCCGGTTCCGCGACGCCGCGGTCGCCGCCACCGCGGCGGCCGACGACTACTCGGAGGGGTCGGCGATCTTCAACCAGTACGTCAACGTCTGGCGGCAGGACGACGTACTGCGCGAGCTCACGCTCGATCCACGACTGGCCGCCGCGGCGACGGCGCTGGCCGGGGTGCCGTTGCGGATCTGGCACGACCAGCTTCTGATCAAACCGCCGCACAACGGCGCGGCCACCGAGTTCCACCAGGACGCGCCGTACTGGCCGCATGCCGGGGCGCGGCACTCGCTGTCCGCCTGGGTCGCGCTGGTCGACGTCCCGGTGGAGCGCGGGTGCATGACCTTCATCCCCGGCTCGCACGATCACCAGGACCTGCGCCGGCAGGACCTGGCCGATCGGGACGACATGTTCCGAGCCGCGCCCGACCTGCGCTGGGAGGAGCGGCTGACCATCCCGTTGCGGGCCGGCGACTGCACCTTCCACAACGCCTACCTGGCCCACTCCGCGACCCCGAACCTGACCGACGATCCGCGGATCGCCCACGTCGCGATCTACGTCGACGCCGAGGCGACGTACTCCGGTGCCGGGCACGTGGTCACCGACGGGCTCGGGCTGACGGTCGGTGAACCGCTTGACCACGAACTGTTCCCGCGCGTCTGATCCTTCACGTCGTGACATAAGTTGTCACCGTGCCGCTGCTGACTGACATCCGCCCGCTGAAGGAATCGCCGGACTTCCGCCGGTTGTGGGTCGGGTCGACGGTGTCGCAGCTCGGGACGCAGATGACCGCGGTGACGGTGTCGATCCAGGTGTACGCACTGACCCGGTCGACGTTCGCGGTCGGGCTGGTCGGGTTGTGCGCGCTGGTGCCGTTGGTCGTGTTCGGGCTGTACGGCGGGGCGATGGCCGATGCGGTCGACCGGCGGATCCTCGCGCTCGTCTCGTCGACCGGGCTCTGGGTGCTCTCGATGATCCTGGTGCTGCAGTCGCAGCTGAACTGGGGCCAGGTGTGGATCCTGTACGCCGTCGTCGCCTGCCAGTCGGCGTGCTTCGCGGTGAACGGCCCGGCCCGATCCGCGATCATCCCGCGGCTGATCCGGCCCGAGCTGCTGCCGGCCGCGAACACGCTCAGCCAGGCCGCGTTCAACCTGGGCTTCACCGTCGGGCCGTTGCTCGGCGCGGCGGTGATCGCCTGGCACGGGTTCGCGGCGGCGTATCTGGTCGACGTGATCACGTTCACCGCGGCGCTCTACGCGCTGTTCCGGCTACCGGCCGTGCCGCCGACCGGGCTGGTCCGGCGGGCCGGTCTGCGGTCGGTGCTCGAGGGGTTCACGTTCCTCCGGGCCGCGCCGGCACTGCTGGCGACGTTCCTGGCTGACATCCTCGCGATGGTGTTCGCCCAGCCTCGTGCGCTGTTCCCGGCCGTGGCGGGCTCGTTCTTCGCCGGTGGCGTCCGTACCGTCGGTCTGCTGCAGGCGGCGCCGGCGATCGGCGCGCTGATCGGCGTGGTGTTCTCCGGCTGGGTGAGCCGGGTCCGAAGACAGGGAGTGGCGATCGTCGTCGCGATCACGGTCTACGCGACGGCGGTCGGCCTGTTCGGGTTGTCCCGCACGATCTGGCTGGGCGTCGCGTTGCTCGCGTTGTCGGGGGCGGCCGACATGGTGAGTTCGGCGTACCGGAACACCGTGCTGCAGTCCGCCGCGCCGGATGCCATGCGTGGCCGGCTGCAGGGTGTGTTCACTGTGGTCGTGGCCGGCGGACCGCGCCTGGGTGACTTCGTCGTGGGTACGTCGGCCTCCCTGACGACCCCGACCATCGCGCTGCTCGGCGGTGCCGCCGTCTGCATCGCCGGCCTGCTGATCCTGCTCGCCCGCAACCGCCCGTTCCGCGAGTACGACTCCAAGACCCGGGCGCTGAGCTGATCAGCCCCCGGTGACCAGCTTCTTCAGCACCGTCGGCCAGGAGTCGGCGTCGGGGTTGATCTCGCGCATCGGCTTGTCGTCGACGGTGACGACCTTGCGGTCGCCCAGTGGCTTCTTCAGCTTCACCGAACTCAGCGAGATCGCGTCCTCCGGCGGGCACGGCGTGTCCGAGTCGAGCAGGACCATCACCTTGTCCTCCTCCTCGACGACCTTCAGGTCCAGCGAGCAGCTGCTGCCCGAGCCGACCAGCAGATCCACGTCGTCGTAGCTGGGGCCGTTCTGCATCCACTTCAGGTACTTCGGGTGCTTCTTGTGGATCAGCTGATAGGTCTCGACCGGCTGCGGCTTCGCCTCGAGCGGCTTGAAGCCGGTGGGGTCGCCGAAGAAGCTGCCGAAGATCTTGTTGATGCACGGGTCGCGGTCGGCCTTCCCGGGGATCGCGCCCCAGGCCTCGGCGGCCTTGTAGCAGCCGTTCCGCTCCCGGTTCAGAGAGATGTTGAACCCGATCAGAGCGACCACCCCGGCCACTAGCAGGACGGCGAGCATGCGCCGCGACTTGATCTGCTGCGGGCCGAGAATCCCGGCCGCGCGCCGCGCCTCGGCCGGCTGCAGCGCCGGGTCCTGAGCCGGGTCCAGCGCCGGATCCGGCTGCTCCGGGACCTGCCGGAACAGTGCCAGTACCGAGCTCGTCCACTGCGGATTGATCAGCGTCGGGATCGCGTAGAGCAGCGTCAGCCCGATCACGATGGCGATGGCGGGGAGGAGCGCCCAGTAATTTCGCACGGCAGCAAGATACGGGGCCATCGGGCCGCGCCCGAAAAACGGATACTCTTCGAACGTGCCCGCAGAGACCTCGCAGACGCTGGACCGGGGACTCACTGTCCTCGAACTGCTCGCGGACGCCCCGGACGGTCTCTCGATCACCGAGCTGGCCGCCGCATTGGGGGTCAGCCGGACCGTCGTCTACCGGTTGGTGAACACCCTCGAGCTGCACCGGTTGGTCCGGCGCGACTCCGAGGGACGAGCCCGGCTCGGCCTGGCCGTCCTGCACTACAGCCGTCGCGTTCAGCCCACGCTGCGTGACGCCGCGCTTCCGGTACTGCGCTCACTCGCCGAGGACACCGGTGCGACGGCGCACCTGACCGTCGCGGACGGCGAGGAGGCGCTCGCGATCGCGGTGATCGAGCCGAGCTGGACCGACTACCACGTCTCCTACCGGATGGGGTCGCGGCACGCGCTCGATCAGGGTGCCGCCGGCAAGGCGATCCTGGCCGGTCGCCGCAAGCCGGATCCAGCCGGGCGGCCGTTCGTAGTCACCTCCGGCGAACTGCAGGCCGGTGCCCAGGGTGTGTCGTCGCCGGTGCTCGGCGTGCCCGGAGTGGAGGCCTCCATCGGGGTCGTCGTACTCGGCAAGCTCGATCGCGAATTCGTCGGCCCGCGCGTTGCGCGGGCCGCTGTCGAAGTGGCCAAGCGTCTGGCCTAACCCTTGGTCGCCGCCTCGACCAGGGGGAGCACGCGGTGCGGGATCTGCTCGGCGAGGGCGATCACCGTGGATGCGCGCTGGATGCCCTGGACGATCACCACCTGATCGATCACCCGCTGCAGGTCGGCGTTCGAGCGCGCGACGATCCGGCACCACAGGTCCTCGGCGCCGGTGATCGTGTGGACCTCGAGCACCTCCGGGATCCGCGCCAGCGCCGCCGCGACCGTCGTATGCCCGGACCCTTGCTCGATCTGCAGGGTCGCGAATGCCGTGACCGGATAGCCGATCGCGGTCGTGTCGATGTCCGGGCCCCAGCCGCGGACGACGCCGTCGCGCTGCAACCGGTCGAGCCGTGCCTGTACCGTCCCGCGGGCGACCCCCAGCCGACGTGACGCCTCGAGGACGCCGACCCGTGGTTCGGCCGCGAACAGCCCGAGGATCCGGGCGTCCAGCGCATCGACCGACATACCGCGCCTCCCGTAGTGGTCAGACTGACCAAATGGTCCAGCAGTGATGTCAGCATACTGAACAACCTGTGCAGCGAAATAGAGATGTGTTGCGCAACCTGTGTCCTCCGCACCAGGCTCAGGCCACGAATCCAACCTGGGAGGATCACGATGACCAGCACCGACCTCACCCCCGCAGAGCTCGACGCCGATCTCGACCTCGACCAGCTCAAGCAGCTCGTCGGCCTGGTGCCGTACGACGAGAGCACCGACCCGTTCCCGGTCACCGCGATGGACGCGGTGGTGTTCGTGGTCGGCAACGCGACCCAGACCGCGAAGTACTACCAGCTCGCCTTCGGCATGGACCTGGTCGCGTACTCCGGCCCGGAGACGGGCAACAAGGACAACAAGGAGTTCGTGCTCAAGGCCGGCTCGGCCCGCTTCGTTGTCAGCGGCGGCGTCAGCCCGAAGAGCACGCTGCTCGACCACCACCGCAAGCACGGCGACGGCGTGGCCGACATCGCGCTCGAGGTGCCCGACGTGGACAAGTGCATCGAGCACGCCCGCGCCCAGGGCGCCGTCGTACTCGAGGAACCGAACGACGTCACCGACGAGCATGGCACGATCCGCCGCGGTGCGATCGCGGCGTACGGCGACACCCGGCACACGCTGGTCGACCGGAGCCGGTACGACGGTCCGTACCTGCCCGGGTTCGTTGCGGCGAGCACCCAGGTGACCCGGCCCGAGGGCCACCCGAAGCGGCTGTTCCAGGCCGTCGACCACGTCGTCGGCAACGTCGAACTCGGCAAGATGGACGAGTGGGTCGGGTTCTACAACAAGGTGATGGGCTTCGTGAACATGGCGGAGTTCGTCGGCGACGACATCGCCACCGACTACTCCGCGCTGATGAGCAAGGTGGTCGCCAACGGCAACCACCGGGTCAAGTTCCCGCTGAACGAGCCGGCCGTCGCGAAGAAGAAGTCGCAGATCGACGAGTTCCTGGAGTTCTACGACGGCGCGGGCGCGCAGCACATCGCGCTGGCCACCAACGACATCCTGCGCACCGTGGACATCATGCGGGCGAACGGGGTCGAGTTCCTCGCCACGCCGGACTCGTACTACGAGGACGCGGAGCTGCGGGCCCGGATCGGTGAGGTGCGGGTGCCGATCGAGGACCTGCAGTCGCGCGGCATCCTGGTCGACCGCGACGAGGACGGGTACCTGCTGCAGATCTTCACCGCACCGATCGGCGACCGGCCGACGGTGTTCTACGAACTGATCGAGCGGCACGGTTCGCTCGGCTTCGGCAAGGGCAACTTCAAGGCACTGTTCGAGGCGATCGAGCGCGAACAAGAGCGACGCGGCAACCTCTGACCCACCCCCGGGCATTTCGACGGATATCCCTTGCGGTGGCCGGTTGTACCCCCGAATTACGAGGGGAGAACCGGCAACCGTAGGGGTTGTCCGTCGAAATGTGGGTGGGGGGAAGGGGGTGGGCGGCGTGGGGTGTGGACCGGTGAATCGGTTGCCCGGTGGGGTAAAGCTTGCCGGGAGCAACTGGATACGGCGTGTCGCCGTCCGATTACCGGAATGACTGTCGGGGCAGGGGCTGTTCGCGTAGTGTGCCCGGTGAATGGGCGTCGGGGCGTTCGTTCAGGAAGGGTTTCGTCATGAAGACACTGAGCATTCTGCTCAGCACCGCGGGCCTGGCCGGAGTGGGTGCGATCGCCCTCGCCGCGACCCCGGCCCAGGCGGCCGAAGCCGCCACTTGCTCGGGTGCGAGGTCCATCTCGTCGGCGCCGATGCTGCGTGATCACCAGCCGCCCAGTTGGGGCACGATCCGCCTGGTCCGCGACAACTGTTACCAGTACTGGGCCGAGGTCACCATGGTGTCCAAGATGCCGGCCAACGCGAAGGCCAACGCCTACCTGGTCCAGTACGGCGGAGCCAACAGCGGCCGGGTGCTCAGCTGTGACAGCAGCGGCGGCAACGGCTCGGTGATCCAGGGCCAGCGCACCTGCCGCACACCCAAGGTCAGGGCCACCGCCGGCAGCATCACCTTCACCGCCATCGGCCGCGAGTACCACAACTACGGCGGCGGCTACGAGGAAATCTCCGAGAACGCCACCTCCCGCACCCGCTAACCAGCACGCACTGCCCGGCCACACCCGCAAGTCTGCGCGGCCACAGCCGGCAAGTCTGCGCGGCCAGACACGGCAGGTCTGCCCGGTCGTGGTTGGTTGCTGTCGCGTGTTCTGTTCCTGCGCGTGAACCCGCCCGGAGAGCCAGCCGGCTGGCTGGCTCTCCGGGCGGGCTGCATCAGCACGAGCCGGTGGAGGTGGTTGGGGTGGTTGGTGGGTGAGGGGCCTGGGAGACGGTCGGGGTAGGGAGTTCGACGGGGGTCGGACATAGTTACTGGAGCGTCAGGTCGGGGGGTGCTACTAGGCTCGCGGTATGAGTGACGTGGTGGAGTTGCTTGCGCAGGTGTTGCCGCGTGAGGCGTTGGTGACTGATCCGGATCGGATGGAGAGTTACCGGTACGACCGGGCGATGTTCTGCCCGGCGGGGATGCCGCTTGCCGTGGTGCTGGCGCGGGAGACCGCGCATGTGCAGGCGGCGGTGAAGATCGCGGCCGAGGCCGGTGTGCCGGTGGTGCCGCAGGGCGCGCGCTCCGGGCTGTCCGGGGCGGCGAACGCGCTGGACGGCTGCATCGTCATCTCGCTGGAGAAGATGGACAAGGTGCTGGCGATCGAGCCGATCGACCGGTACGTCGTCACCCAGCCCGGCGTGTACAACGCCGTACTGTCCCGTGCGGTCGCCGAGCACGGGCTGTTCTACCCGCCGGACCCGTCCAGCTGGGAGTTCTGCTCGATCGGCGGGAACCTGTCCACGAACTCGGGCGGCCTGTGCTGCGTGAAGTACGGCGTGACCACGGACTACGTGCTCGGCCTGGAGGTCGTGCTCGCGGACGGCCGGGTGCTGCGGACCGGACGGAAGACGGTCAAGGGCGTGGCCGGGTACGACCTGGCCAAGCTGATCGTGGGCAGCGAGGGGACGCTCGGCATCATCACCGAGGCGACCCTGGCGCTGCGTCCGCAGGCGGCGCAGCCGCGGACCATGGCCGCGTTGTTCGACTCCGGGCCCGCGGCGGGCGCGGCGATCCTCGAGATCATCCGCAGCGGCGTGTCGCTCAGCCTGCTGGAGATCATGGACCAGACCACGATCCGCGCGGTGAACGCGTACAAGCGGATGGACCTGCCCGAAGAGGCCGCGGCGATGCTGCTCGCCCAGTCCGACGCCGGCGGTGAGGCCGGCGCGGCCGACGTCGCGATGGTGGCGAAGCTGTGCCGGGACAACGGTGCGATCGAGTGCATCGAGGCAGACGACCCGGCCGAGGGCGAGCTGCTGCTGGAGGCCCGGCGGGCGGCGCTGCTCGCGCTCGACGAGCTCGGTACGACGATGATCGACGACGTCGCCGTCCCGCGGTCGCGACTGGCCGAGTTCATCGGCCTGTGCGAGGACATCGCGAAGGACCTCGACATCACGATCGGCGTCCTCGGGCATGCCGGTGACGGCAACATGCACCCGACCGTGGTCTTCGACCAGACCGATCCGGCCCAGGCCGAGCGGGCGCAGCAGGCGTTCGACAAGGTCATGGAGGTCGGGCTCCAGCTCGGCGGCACGATCACCGGCGAGCACGGCGTCGGCGTCCTGAAGCGGACCTGGCTGGCCGAGGAGATCGGCCCGGTGGCGCTCGACGTACACCGTGCGATCAAGCAGGCGCTGGACCCGAAGAACATCCTGAACCCGGGCAAGGTCGTCGCCGAGTAGGGGACTGGGTCAGGGGAGAGATTGCCGGGGCAGCGAACCGTCGGGCTGTGACTGAACCGCAATGGAACTGGTGGGGCCATTCGACGTCCATGGCCGTCGAATGTGACGTCCGGCCAGCACTATGGAAGGTAGTTGACTGAATCTCCCGGGGGAATCGATGAGGCAGGGTAGGAGGCGCCCTATGCGCATGTGGCGAACCGGGCGCGCCGCCTCCACGCCGCTTGGCGTGCTCCGCCGTACCGTGCTGCCCGCCGTCGCGGCCGTCGTCGCACTGACGGCCCTGTCCGCCTGCGCGAACGGCAGCGGCCTGCGGGTCGAGGGCGCCGAGCCACCCCCGCCGAGCCCGTCCCCGACTGTCGCCTTCGGCACCACCGGGCCGGCCCCGCGGAGCACCCCGGCGGCGGCCGTCGATCTGCGCCAGGTCCGGGTGAAACTGCTCGCGGACAGGGCCCTGCCGGCGTACTCGCGGAGGGTGCTCGCGAATTGCACCAAGATTGAGCGTTGCCTCAGCCTGGGTACGACCGTTGATGTTATGCACAGCGGTACGCCTCAGCAGATCGTCTTGATCCACACCGTGGACAAGTTCGTCTTCGGCTACTTCCTGATCGCGGTCGAGCCCTCGGGCCTGCGATCGATCTGGAGCCAGAAGGTGGACCAGCCGACGATCACAGCCAGTCCGAAGGGTGACCTGGTGGTGGAGTCCGAGATCTTCACGATCGAAGACCCGCCCTGTTGCCCGTCCGGACGGCGGGTCGAGGTTTACCGTTGGGCCGGTCGGCAGATGACCAAGGTGAGCTCGACGGACCAGTAGGGAGACTGAACTTCGGTGGTACCGGAAGAACCGGCAGCGCGCATTCTCATGGTCGAGGACGACGCGGTGATCCGTGAGGCGACCCAACTGACCCTCGAACGCCACGGGTACGACGTGACCACGGCCGAGGACGGCCTGGAGGCGATCGAGCGCTTCGAGAAGATCCATCCCGACGTCGTGATGCTCGACATCATGCTGCCCGGCCTGGACGGGATCTCGGTGTGCCGCCGGATCCGGGAGAGCAGCACGGTCCCGATCGTGATGGTGTCCGCCCGTGGCGACGCGCTCGACGTCGTACTCGGGCTGGAGGCCGGCGCGGACGACTACGTGACCAAACCCTTCGACACCCAGGTGCTGGTGGCCCGGCTGCGGGCGGTGATGCGGCGGGCGGTGTCCGACCCGGAGCGCCCGGCGCCGTCGGCCGGCTCCGGCGTGGAGTCGTTCGGCGACCTGGAGCTGGACCGGGAGGCGCTCGAGGTACGGCGGGGTGGGAGCACCGTCCAGCTCACGCCGACCGAGCTCAAGCTGCTGATCGAGTTCGCGAACAACCCGGGTGTGGTGCTCAGCCGGTCCACGCTGCTGCAGCGGGTCTGGGACTACGAGTGGGGTGGCGACGGCCGCCTGGTCGACGTCCACCTGCAGCGGTTGCGGACCAAGATCGGCGCGGACCGGATCGAGACGGTCCGCGGATTCGGGTACAAGCTGCGGGCCTGACGTGGGACTGCGCGGCAAGCTCGGTCTCATCTTCCTGCTGGTCTCCTCGCTCGCGATCCTGGTCCTCTGCGTCGCGGTCTACACCCAGGCGCAGTCGGCCCGGCTGGACCGGACCCGCAGCTTCGCGGACGAGCGGATCCAGCTGGCAGCGCAGAGCTACGACCGCGACGAGGTCCCGGTGTTCGGGTCCAAGTTGGACGATCCCGAGCTGCCGCCGCAGTTGCGGGAGGCGGTGCTGGAGGGCAAGCGGGCCACCTTCAAGACGGGTTCGCCGAACGCGAGGATGTGGGCCGCGGTCGGGGTCAAGGACGGCAAGATCCTCTCGATCGTGCAGGACTACGACACCAGCGACGACTCGATGGAGGCACTGCAGCAGGCGCTGGTCTTCGGCGGGATCGGAACGGTCGCGCTGGTCGCCCTGGTCAGCGTGATCCTGGCCGGCAGCCTGTCGAAGCGGATCGTCGCGGTCGCGGGGACGGCGCGCCGGATCGCGGCCGGCGATCTTGACGCGTCGGCGGCCGACACGGTTGGCAAAGGCAAGGACGAGGTGCAGTCGCTGGCCACCGCGCTGGACACGATGGCGACGTCGCTGCGTGGCCAGCTGGAGGCCGAGCGCCGGTTCACCGCGGATGTCGCGCATGATCTGCGGACGCCGGTCACCGGCCTGACCACCGCGGCCGAGCTGCTGCCACCCGGCCGGCCGAGCGAGCTGGTCCGGGACCGGGCCAAGGTGCTGCGCCGGCTGGTCGAGGACCTGCTCGAGATCGCCCGGTTCGACTCCGGTGTGGAGCAGGCCGACCTCGAGCTGGTCGGGCTCGGGGCGTTCGTCGGCTCCGCGGTCGGCCGGCTGCGGATGCAGCAGGCGCTCGCGCCGGACAGCGTGATCGTCCACCAGGTCGGACCGGACGAGACAGTCTCGACCGACTCGCGCCGGATCGAGCGGATCCTGGCCAACCTGATCGTCAACGGGCTGCGGCACGGCCGGCCGCCGGTCGAGGTCACGGTCAGCGGCCGGACCGTCGAGGTGGTTGACCACGGCAACGGTTACCCGGAGGAACTGATTGCCGAGGGCCCGCGCCGGTTCCGGTCCGGGATGGCCGAGCGTGGCGTCGGGCACGGCCTCGGCCTGACTATCGCGGCGGGTCACGCGAAGGTGCTCGGTGCCGAACTGACCTTCGGGGCGGCGCCAGGTGGCGGTGCCCTTGCCCGACTGGTCCTCCCTGCGACTGAGACGCAGTCTTAACACAACTATTCCTGCCGCCACCGCGTCTCCTCTTGCGTCGGGCTCGCCCAAGAAGCCCAATAAAACGAGGGGAAACCACAGTCATGCGTTCTCAGTTCGTACGTCGTACAGCCGCCGTCGTCGCGGGTGCAGCTCTGGCCGCCGGGGGTCTTGGTGTCGCCGGAGCCCTGCAGGCCAACGCGGTCGGCACGCACACCACCGCCGCGAGCGCCGCGGTTGCGGCGAAGTCGATCACGATGAAGTCGGACAAGGCCACCGCGAAGGCGTGGACCAAGGTCTCCTTCACCGGCAAGACCAGTGGGATCGCGCGCAACACCGCGGTCCAGGTGCAGCGGTTCGAGAACGGCAAGTGGGTCAACTTCCCGGCCACCACCAAGGTCACCAGCAAGGCGACGTACTCGGTGTGGGTGAAGAGCGGCCGGGTCGGCGTGAACAAGTTCCGGGTCGTGTCCGCGAAGACGGCCAGCGCCTCGGTGAACGTGAACATCACCAAGTAGCAGGACCCGAGCGGCGCCACTTCCGGCAGGGGCGGAAAGTGGCGCCGCTTGCTGTCTAGCGCGTGCCGTAGACGTTGAGTTCCGCGGCCGATCCGAAGACCGCGCCGTTGAGCGAACTGGTCCCGACGAACTTCACGAACCGCCCCGGCGTCGCGGTGAAGTTCACCCGCTGGGCCGCGATCGAGTTCGGGAACTCGCCGCTGGCGACCGGCGTACCCCAGTTCTGTCCGTCGGTGCTGACGTAGATCTCGTAGCCCTTGAACATCCCGTTCGTCCCACTCTGCCGAGGCAGGTAGCTGAACCCGTCAACCTGGTACGTCGTTCCGAGGTCGAGCGTGATGTGATGCGGGAACGTCGCCGGCGTGGGCACCTCCGACCAGGCGGAATGCCAGATGGTGCTGGGGTTTCCGTCCAGTGCCGCGGTGGCCGCGCCGCCCGTGCCGACGTCCTCACTGCTGACGTCCGTCACCTTGATCCGCGACTGTGGCACGATGCCAGGCGGCAACACAGTCGCCTCCGTGGTGCTCGTGGCCCGACCACCTGTTGCCGTCAGCACGTACTTTCCTTCCGGCGTCCCGACAGGCGGTGTGACGTCCCAGGTGGTCGTCACACTCGCGCCCGGGGCAACGGTCGCGTGGGTCGCCGGAGTCGCTGCGGTCACAGTCCAGCCGTCCGGCCCGGTCAGACCGAGCGTGATGTTGTTCGCGGCAACGACATCGTTGTTGGTGAATGTGGTGACGACCGTGTTCGCCTCGCCGGAGACGAGACCCGTCACGCCCGACATCGCGATCGACGTACAGTCGGCCGGCTCGGACGTCGTACCGAGATCGGTGACGGCGAAGTCGTCCATGACGAAGTCGGCCTGGTCACCACCGTCGGACAGCTTGCGCAGGCCGACCCAGTAGTCGCCGCCGCATCCGGCCACGAACTCCTGGCTGAACGACGCCTTGGTCCGCTGCTCGGCGATCGGCGTCGACTTGACCTCGACCGAGTCGGGCCGGTCGACTCCTTGCATCCACGCGTACTGACCGGCGCGGCCGCTGGCATAGTCGAAGCTGACCGCGTACTTGTGCCCGGGCTGGAAATTCACCGTCGAAGGCGTGGTTCGGTAGACGACGCCCGCGTTCTCCTCGTGCGACTTCAGCGACCACTCGCCGTCCAGGACGTCGTCGACGAGCTTGCCGTTCCAGCCGGCCTGCGTGTACGGCGCATGCTTGCGAGCCAGGCTGGTCCGCGGGTCGGTGACGCCACCGGAATCGCCCTTCACGAACGGGCCCCAGCCCTGGTCGACGTTCTCGAAGTTGTCGACCAGGCCGGCACCCGGTCGCTTCGTCTCGACCACCCGGACGTCGTCGATCCGGACCTTGGCTGCTCCAGCGGCCGCACTGATGCCCAGGTCGGCACTGTCGCCCTTGGCATCGAAGACGACGCGCACGCGTTGGTAGTAGGCGCCGTGCTTGTCGTCCGAGGCGACCATGTTCTGCGCAGTGGATCGAGTGATCGTGTTCTGCACGCCGTCGACCGTCAGGGTGGTCGGACGCGACTTCCCCGGTTCGATCTCGATCCAGCCCGACGCGCTGTAAGTGCGGCCGCGGGTGAGGCCGGTGATGCGCTGCTTCAACGTCGACGACTTGGTGCCGAGGGACGCGACCTGCTGGCCGTTCTCGAGCGTGTCGATCGTCGCGCCGCCGGTGGCGTTCCAGGCGGCGAGGTTGCCTGCGTTGAAGCCCGGGTCCTTCAGGTGGGTGCCTTCACCCCAGTTCGCCGGGTGTGGCGCGGGTGCGCTGATCGGGTACAGCACGTACGGCTGGCCCGCGACCGCGTCGAGCGTGACGGCTCCCTGTCGTACCGGGATGGTCGCGACCTTCACTCGTCCGGTGTCGGTCAGTTTGTAGACCGCGAAGGTTCTCGCTGAGAACGCCGAGGGAACCTTCCAGGTCGTGCGGCCGCCGGCCGGGTTGTAGTGGTAGAGCTTCGTGTTGCCGTCCCAGGGGAGCAGGTACTTGTCGCCGTCGAGCACCTTGGCGTCGCCGGCGTACACGGTCCGCTTGCCGTTCTCGACTGTGCCGCGGACGCCGCCGGTGAAGGCGATGTCACTGCTGTTCCAGTCGGTGATCTTCTGCTGCTGGAGGAACTTGGCCGGCAGGTTCTTCTGCCAGATGTTGCGGTAGAACGCGTTCCAGTCGGTCTCGCCGGTCCAGCCCTCGAACTCGACCAGGCTGGCCTGACCGAGGATCGGGTCGTTGTTCCAGACATCCTTCTCGTCGTTGCGGACGAACCGGATGATCTGGGAGTTCAGCCCCTTGTTGGTCGGTCCGCCGTAGTCGAGGTCGTTGGCCCAGTGCGACCACAGTGAGGTGCGCTCGTGCCGGTCGGCCCATTCGGTGGCGATCTGCCAGCCCTGGTCGGCGAGCTGCCGGGTCAGGCCGTCGGCGAGCCAGCCGGACTGGTAGTAGACGTCGATGTACAGCTCCTGCAGGTTCTTGTCGGTCTCGTCCCGCAGCTGCTGGAACCGCTTCACGATGTTGCCGGAGGCAAGATCAGGGCGCTGCTTGATGTAGTAGCTCTGGTTCAGCCAGTTCCAGCCCTTGGAGCTCTTGTCCACCAGGTTCTCGTTGAACGCGTTCGCCTCCGGATAGGACTCGGTCGCGTTCACGTGGACGCCGAACGCCGCGTTCCAGTCCTTGCCCTTCTTCAGCAGGGCGTTCAGGTCGGCCAGACCGCCGGCGCGGGTGTTGTAGTTGCCGCCGTAGTCCGGGTGGGCCGAGTCGTGGCCCTCGGCGCCGTACCCCTTCAGCAGGGCCAGTTGGCCGAGTCCGTCGGTGGACAGCGAGATCCGCTTGACGTCGTCCAGGGTGCGCAGGAACGGATGCGTCGCCTGGCTCGCGAAGTTGAACGGGATGTGCGTGACTACGCGATCCTTGACCAGGTCGGCGCCCTTCGGCTCGGTCATGATCGAGCGGAACGCGATCGCGCCGTCCTGCCAGTCGACGGCCTTGTCCTTGTTCGCGTCCGGGGTGACCACGATCTTGGCCCACGGCAACGGTTCGGTGTACGGCGAGGTGTCGGCGCGGTAGGTCCACTGGCCGCTCCAGACGCCGACGCGGGTGCTGCCGTCGGTGGCCTTGCGGGCGCGGTGCCAGAACCGGGCGCCGTCGTCGACGGACTGGCCGGACGGCTGGTCGTACACGGAGTTCGACTCGATGCCGGCGGCCAGGGCGCTGGTGTTCACGAACGCGTACGTCGCGCCGGTCGCGGACGGTTCGGCCGGGGTCGCGGCGGTGATCGGGGTGATCTTGTCCGCGGTCCGGGTGGAGTCCGGGTCCAGGGTGGTGAACGCGGTGGTCGCGCCGGCGTCCGTGCTCGCGACGGAGATCAGGTCGTGGTCCGGGATGTCGATCGTGTGCACCCGGGTCGCCTCGGTGTCGCGGATGGCGTCGATCGCGAAGGTGGTGACGCGGCCGGCGAGGCTGAGGCTCGCGTCCAGCTCCACGCCGGGGAGCGCGTCGAACGCGAGCTTGTACGACGCTCGGCCGCCGTCGACTGTGGGCGGCGCGGAGAGGTGCGCCGTACGGGCGACTCCGTCGATGGTGACGGTTGAGATGGAATCCGGCTGGCCGCCGAGGGTTTGGCCGGAGGCGTTGTCGACGTACCTGATCACCCGCGGGAAGTCGGCTCCGACGGTGACCGTCAACTCGGTCGATCGGAGGGTCGGATCGCCGGCGGCCTGCGCGCCCGCGGGCACGCTCAGGACGCCGGCGGCCATGGTGACGGCCAGCACACAGATCCCCACTGAACGTTTCATGCGGAGAAAGTTCGCACGCAACCGCTAGCTAGTCAAGAGAAACGAACAGTTATGAACAGGATTAGCCAGAGATGATCGTTCCGGTGACTTCGCCCAGGCCGAGGCGGCCGGTGGGGGTGGTGGCCCAGGCGGTGATGGTGACCTGGTCGCCGTCGGTGAGGAAGGTGTGCTCCTGGCCGTCCAGGAGGAGGGGGTCCAGGCCGCCCCAGGTGAGTTCGATGAAGGAGCCTTGCTGGGCCTTCTCGCGGCCGCTGACCGTGCCGGACGCAAACAGGTCGCCGGTCCGGACCGAGGCGCCGTTCACGGTCAGGTGGGCGAGCATCTGGGCCGGCGACCAGTAGATGTCCTTGTACGGCGGACTGCTCACCAGATGCCCGTTCAGGAACACCTGGAAGGTGATGTCGTAGTTCTTCAGGTTGGCGCCCGCCAGGTACGGCAACACCGGCGGATCCTGCGGTGGCAGCGGTACGGCGGCCGACTCGAGCGCGTCGAGCGACACCACCCACGGCGAGATCGAGGTGGCGAACGACTTGCCCAGGAACGGCCCGAGCGGGACGTACTCCCACGCCTGCAGATCCCGCGCGGACCAGTCGTTCACGAGTACGACGCCGTACACGTGCTCCTCGAACGCGTCCACGGACACCGGTCGGCCGAGCTGAGAAGGCGCCCCGACGACGTACCCGAGCTCCACCTCGATGTCGAGCCGCTGCGACGGTCCGTACGTCGGCGCGGCCGCGTCCGGCGCCTTCCGCTGACCTGACGGCCGGACGATGCCGGTGCCGCTCGGTACGACGGTCCCGGCGCGGCCGTGGTAGCCGACGGGGAGGTGCTTCCAGTTCGGCAGCAGCGGTTCGGAGTCCGGCCGGAACAGCCGGCCGAGGTTGGTCGCGTGCTGCTCGGAGGCATAGAAGTCGACGTAGTCCGCGACCTCGAACGGCAGTTGCATGGTGACCGCCGACCGCGGGATCAGATGCGGTTCCACGGTGTCGCGATCATTGGCGTTGCGCACGAGTTCGAGCAGCCAGCCGCGCGTCGCGCGCCACGCCGGGCGGCCGAGCGCGAGGAAGTCGTTCAGCGACGGCTGGGCGAACAGTTGCGAGCCGTCCAGCATCTGCGCCGACGCGACCGGCGCGAGATCGATGATCTGGTCGCCGATCGCGGCGCCCACCCGTGGTTCCTCGTCACCGAGCCGGAACACGCCGAGCGGCAGGTTGTCCGGCCCGAACGGCGAGTCCGCGGGGATGTCGATCCAGCTCACAGGCCCTCCAGCAGGCTCAAGGCGGTCAGGTCGTCGCGGGGTTCCTCGATGCTGCACGAGCCGAACGAGGTGAACCAGCGGCGGGTCCCGGCCGCCTGCTGCTCGGACAACTCCCGCACCCGGGCGGCCAGCGCCTCGCCGTCACGAGAAGCCAGGACGGCGGCCACCTCGTCCAGCGAGGCTCCGTCGAGCGACGCGCGGGTGGCGAGCAGCACGTTCAGGAAACCGTGATGCTCGAACCCGGTGTCGACAGCGGTATGCCGGACCGCGTTGTGCAGCCCGGCCGTGCACTTGAACGCGACCTCGCGATCGAGGCAGGCGGTGATGAACGCCGCGATCTGACCCTCTGACGGGAACAACCAGGCATCGAGCCCGCCGGTACGGAGCTTCGCCGCGTACCCCGCATCGGCGACCACGTCGAGGGCGCGCTCCCACGCTCCGTCCAGGCCGATCTCGACGTACGCCGTCTCCTCGTCGAGGCAGTCGTCACAGGCCCGGACGACGCGCAGTGCGTTCCGGGACAGGTCGTCCTCGTTGCGCAGCCGGACCTCGATCGCGGTGACCTCGATGTCGGTCGACCGGTCGCCGTACCGGACCGCGGGCTCGATCCCACCGGCGCCGCCGGTGATCACCACCGCGACCCGCAGTGGATCGGGGCCGGTGCGGGCGGCCTCGGCGGCCACCTTCATCAGATCCTCATCGGTGCACACGAAGGGCCCGACCAGGTCGGCGTACGGCGCGGTGCGGTGAGCCCGGTGCGCCTCGACAGCCTCGGTCAGCGGCAGGTCCCCGGGCGGGAACATCGCGGCGTCGTCGACCAGGTGCCGGAACAGGGCAGGGACGGTTGACATGGCTCGAAGCCTAACGGATGCTTTCGGTAAGCGGACGCATGCGTTCGATTAACGTACACGGGAGCGGGAGAAATGACGTTCTACCGGCAGGTCGGGCAGGTTCCGCCGAAGCGGCACACGCAGTTCCGGAAACCGGACGGTGGGCTGTACTACGAGGAGCTGATGGGGGAGGAGGGGTTCTCGTCGGACTCGTCACTGCTGTACCACGCCGGCGTACCGTCCGCGATCGTGGACTCGCAGGTGTGGGACCTGCCCGACCTGGTCACCGTCCCGAACCACCCGCTCACGCCCCGGCATCTGAAACTGCACGACCTCTTCGCCGAGACCTCCAAGTCCAACGCCGTCGAGGATCGCCGGCTCGTGCTCGGCAACGGCGACGTCCGGATCTCGTACGTCGTCGCCGAGCAGCCGTCGCCGTACTACCGCAACGCCATCGGCGACGAGTGCGTGTACGTCGAGAAGGGCTCGGCGACCGTGGAGACGGTGTTCGGCGTGCTGAACGCGGTCGAGGGCGACTACGTGATCATCCCGCGGGCGACCACGCACCGCTGGCTGCCCGGGCCGGACGGCGTGCACGCGTACTGCATCGAGGCGAACAGCCACATCGCGCCGCCGAAGCGCTACCTGTCGCGGTACGGGCAGTTCCTCGAGCACTCGCCGTACTGCGAACGCGATCTGCACGCGGCGGGCGAGCCGCTCGTGGTCGAGGACACCGACGTCGAGGTGCTGGTGAAGCACCGCGGCAACGGCCCGGGCGGGATCGTCGGCAGCCGGATGACGTACGCGACGCATCCGTTCGACGTGGTCGGCTGGGACGGCTGCCTGTACCCGTACACGTTCAACGTCAGCGACTACGAGCCGATCACCGGGCGGATCCACCAGCCGCCACCGGTGCACCAGGTGTTCGAGGGCAACAACTTCGTGGTCTGCAACTTCGTGCCCCGCAAGGTCGACTACCACCCGCTGTCGGTGCCGGTGCCGTACTACCACTCGAACGTCGACTCCGACGAGGTGATGTTCTACTGCGGCGGCGACTACGAGGCCCGGAAGGGGTCGGGCATCGGCCTCGGCTCGATCTCACTGCATCCCGGTGGGTACGCGCACGGGCCGCAGCCGTCCGCGATCGAGGCGTCGCTCGGCGCGGAGCGGTTCGAGGAGCTCGCGGTGATGGTCGACACCTTCCGTCCGCTCGAGCTCGGCGAAGGCGGTACGGCGGTGGACGACGGCGTCTACGCCTGGAGCTGGGCCGGCCGGCGCAAGTCCTGAGACCCGTGCCGGCGGCGGCCCGCCGAGATGGGAGTGTTGGGGCATGAGCGAGCACGGGGAGGATGCGCAGGCGTTCGTCGTCGGCATCGATCGGGAGGCGGTGCGGGAACGGCGTGAGCTGGTCCGGAAGGTCCAGCGCCGGGGTGCCTGGGTGACGCTGGCGATCGGTGCCCTCGGCATCCTTACCGCGCTGGTCGCGCTGATCGTCTTCCGTGGATCGGGTCTGTGGCCGTTCGCGCTGCTGTTGATCGTGGCGATGATCCCGCTGGTGCTGAGCACCGTCCTCGCGCTCCGGCTGATCGCCGAACGGCAACGCTGGTACGCCGCCAACGACGTGCAGCCGATCGCGATGCGGATGACTGCTCGCGCGCTCGAGCTGGCCTGCGAAGGAGCGGCGTACCCGGTGGTGCTGCCGTGGGCGACGGTGCGTGGCTTCCGTCAGGAGAAGTTGTTCGGGCAGTACACGCTCGAGCTCGACCTGGCGCCGGGCGTGGGTGCCACGACGGCCGGCGTCCGCGGGCTGGACCAGCCGTCGGTGCGGACCGTGGTCAAACCGAACCCGCTGCTCCGGCCGACCGGTCTGTTCCTGGTCAGGGCCCTGGACCAGCCGGTGCACGTCATCGACCAGGCCCTCCAGCACTTCTCCGGCGGCGCCACCAGAGTCACCCGCTGACCTCGCGAGCTGCGACGCGCTGACTAGCAGGGCAATGAGCGGTACGTGTAGCCCTGCTTGGTCAGCTTGGTGAGGGCCTGGTCCAGAGCGGTGACGGTCTCGGAGCGGTTGCCGCCGCCGTCGTGCATCAGGATGATGGCGCCCGGCCGCGCACCGGCCAGGAGCGCGTGCTCGATCTTCGCGACGCCCGGCTTGGTCCAGTCCTTGGTGTCCACGTCCCACAGCACCTGGCGCTGGTGCACCGCCGCCGCGGTCGCCTCGATCTTGGCGTTCGTGGCTCCCGTCGGCGGGCGGAGGCACTTCGACTTCACCCCCGACGTGATCTCCTGCCGCATCTTTGCGTCCGGCAGCAGGGTCAGGGTCTTGTGGTCCCAGGTGTGGTTGCCGACGTGATGACCGGCCGCGCGTTCGAGCGTGACCAGCTCGGGAAACTGCGCGACCTGGATGCCGAGCACGAAGAAGGTCGCCTTCGCCTTGTGCTTGCGCAGTACCTGCAGGACCTTCGGCGTCCACACCGGCTGCGGGCCGTCGTCGAAGGTCAGGTAGAGCACCTTGCCGTGACCGGTCAGGTTCCAGTCGTCGGCCGGCGCCGTGGTCCGTTGCTGCTGCCGCGACTGGTGCTTCGTCGGCCCGGGCTGGCTCGGCTCATGCGTCGGCCGCGCCTTGACCGGGACGTTCAGCGGTGCATGCGCGGCCGTCTGGACGGCAGGCGCGGCGCTGGTGACCGATTGGTCGGACGGTCTGGCGGCTTGGGCGAGGACGGCACCGCAGAGGAGGGCGGCGACCAACGGCAGGAGCTTGCCGGGCGGCTTGGTCATGTCCGGCATCTTCTCGTGCCGCCAGGTCAGCCCGAAATCGGGTCGCGGCGTGTCGCCGTATCGTGTGCCCCGGGCCGGCGACCCCGGCGACGGCGAGACTGCCAGCAGACACGACGACATGTGAGGCGGACGATGACGGACAGCGGCGAGCGGACGACGATGACGAGGCGAACGGTGATCGGAGGCGCCGCGGCGCTGGCGGCGGCCGGGTTCCAGGCGGTACCGGCGTACGCGGGTCACGACGCCGGGCACGGTTCCAGGACGGTCCGGCTGACCGTGATGGGCACCACCGACCTGCACGGCAACGTCTTCAACTGGGACTACTTCAAGAACGCCGAGTACGACGACGCCGCGCACAACGACATCGGCCTGGCCAAGATCTCCACCCTGGTCACCGCTGTCCGGGACCGCGTCGCCGCGGAGCCCCGGGCACCGCGGCCGCTGCTGCTGGACGCCGGCGACACCATCCAGGGCACCCCGCTGGCGTACTACTTCGCCAAGATCGAGCCGATCACCGGCGGTCACACCCACCCGATGGCCGCCGCGATGAACGAGATCGGGTACGACGCCGCCGCGCTGGGCAATCACGAGTTCAACTACGGCCTCGACATCCTGCGCAAGTTCCAGCGGCAGCTGCGGTTCCCGCTGCTCGGGGCGAACGCCCAGGACTGGACCACGGGCCTGCCGGTGTTCCCGCCGTACGTGCTGCAGCGGGTGCACGTGCCGGGCGAGAAGCCGATCACGGTCGGGATCCTCGGGCTGACCAACCCGGGCATCGCCATCTGGGACAAGGCGAACGTCGAGAACAAGGTCAAGTTCGGCGGCATCGTCGAGTTGGCGAAGATCTGGGTGCCGCGCGTCCGCAAGGCCGGCGCCGACGTGGTGATCGTGTCCGCGCACTCCGGCATGGACCTGTCCTCGTCGTACGGCGACGCCCTGCCGGTGCCGGAGAACGCGTCGGCCCTGATGGCGGAGACGGTTCCGGGCATCGACGCCGTACTGGTCGGCCACGCGCATCTGGAGATCCCCGAGCGGATGGTGACGAACAAGACGACCGGCGAGCAGGTCGTGCTGAGCGAGCCGCTGAAGTGGGGCATGCGGCTGTCGCTGTTCGACCTGGACCTGCAGAAGGTGCGCGGCCGCTGGAAGGTCGTCGGCCGGCACAGCCAGGTGCTGAACGCGAACACCGTGGACGCCGACCCGAACGTGATCGCCGTACTGCAGAAGGACCACGACAAGGTCATCGAGTACGTGAACTCGAAGATCGGGACCTGCAAGGAGGCGATGTCGGCCGCGACCGCGCCGTGGGAGGACACCGCGGCCCTGGACTTCGTGAACTTCATCCAGGCCGACGCGGTGTCGAAGGCGCTCGTCGGTACGCCGCAGGCCGGCCTGCCGGTGCTGGCGATCGCGGCACCGTTCAACCGGGAGGCCGCCATCCCGGCCGGTGACGTGTCGGTGCGGGACGTGGCCGGGCTCTACATCTTCGACAACACGCTGCTCGCGGTGACGATGACCGGTGCCCAGGTCCAGGCCTACCTCGAGTTCTCCGCGCAGTACTTCAAGCAGGTGACCGGCGCCGGTCCGTTCCCGTCCGGCCAGGTCACCAACGCGCCGACCCCGACCGCGCCGGGTGGGACTCCGGACTACAACTACGACGTGATGGGCGGCCTCACGAAGCCGCTCACGTACAAGATCGACATCGCGAAGCCGGTCGGCTCCCGGATCACCGACCTCGCGTACGACGGCACCGCGGTGACCGCGGACCAGGAGTTCGTTGTCGCGGTCAACAACTACCGGCAGTCCGGCGGCGGCAACTTCCCGCACGTCTCGACCGCTCCGGTCGTCTACAACCGCCAGGTCGAGATCCGCCAGTTGATGATCGACTACGTGACGTCGACCGGCACCGTCGACCCCGCGACCTTCCACACCACCGACTGGTCCCTGACCTCGAACGGCGCCCCGATCGTGGTCACCGCCTGACGTCCGGTTTTCGGGGAACACGGTTGCAGGTACGCCGTCGGTGTGCACAAACTGCGGGGATGCGGACTCTGCTGAGGGCGGTCGCCGAGCCGAGAGCCACGCGGGCGGCGTACTGGAACGAGGTCGTGGCCGGATATCTCGGTGGGTTGGACCTCCGGCTGGACGACGGACCGGACGACCGGGACGAGCTGATGATCGGGACGGTCGGTCCGCTCCAGGTGGCCGTGTCCCGATCCGGTCCGGGCGAGGCCACCCGGACCGCGGCGCACGCGCGCAGGGAGGATCCCGGACGCTATGCGTTGTTCGTGCAGGCCGAGGGCCTGACGGTCAGTGAGCAGGACGGCCGTGTTGCCCGCTTCGCACCAGGGGACATCGGGATCTGCGACCTCTCCCGGCCCCTGCACTGCGCGTACTCCGAGCTCCGCGCGGTCATGCATCCACCTCGCCCGCCGGGGGCGGTACCGGGGTCTTGACCGGGGTAAAGGCTAAGTGATTTAGTCAGTTTGTGACTTACTCAGCGTCTGAGGCGCCGCCCAGCCTGTCCGATCGGTTGACCGAGTCGATTCTCGGCATCATCCGCGACGGCGGGCTGGGCCCGGGGGACGCGATCCCGTCGGCTCGTGAGCTGGCCAAGCGGTTCGCGATCACCACGCCGACGGTCCGGGAGGCGCTGCGGAAGCTGGAGGCGACCGGTGCGGTCGAGTTCCGGCACGGTTCCGGCACGTACGTCGGTCCGACGATCAACAACGTCGTACTGGCGAATCCGCACCGCCCGCCGATCACGAAGGAGTCGGTGCTGCAGTTGATCAGCGCCCGCCTGGTGATCGAGCCGGCCGTCGCCGCGCAGTCCGCGGCCGCCCGGCAGCCGGAGAACCTGGAACGGCTCGAGGCCGCGGTCACCAACGCGCTCGTCCCACCGGGCGGTCCGGCGTTCGCGCTGAACTTCCACGTGGAGCTCGCCGCCGCCTCCGGCAATCCGTTGCTGCAGGAGGTGCTGGCCTCCCTGCTGAAGGTGCGGGTCCGCGAGCAGCAGCAGATCCGTGCGCTCTACGACAACCGCGAGCGCGACCACGAGGAGCATCAGGCGATCGTGGAGGCCGTCCGGGCACAGGACGTGGAAGCGGCCGAGCGACTCACCCGCGAGCACCTCGACAACATCCGCCTTGCCGTCGAGTCGGCCTCGGAGCTCTCATGAATCGCGGTTCCTCGGAAGAAAAGCGCCACCAGGCGGCGAAAAGTCTCCGGAGACTCGCGGAGATGACGACCGACGAGGCCGCGGACGCGGTACGGCGGTCGCCGCTGGTGATCATCCCGGTCGGGGCGCAGGAGCAGCATGGCGGCGGGATGGCGATGGCCACCGACACCGTGCGCGCTGTCGGTGTCGCCGACCGGGTGGCCGAACGACTGGCCGGTCGCGCCGTGATCGCTCCGGTGGTCCCGTACGGCATCTCGCCGCACCACATGGCCTTCGCCGGCACGGTGTCGTTGTCCCCGGCAACCTTCATGCAGGTGCTGCGGGATGTGATCGCCAGTCTGCAGGACCACGGCTGGCGGCAGTTTCTCGTGGTCACCGGGCACGGCGGGAACAACGCCGCGCTGTCCGTGCTGGCGCAGGAGTACGTCCGCCAGGACCTCACCTTCGCGTGGACACCGATCACCTCCGTGGTGTCCGACCTGATCGTCGATGTCAGCGAGGTCCACGGTCACTCCGGTGAGGCCGAGACCGCCCAGATGCTGTACCTCGCACCCGACCTGGTCCAGGCCGACCGCCTGGAGCCGGGTGCCACCACGCTCGACGAGCTGACCACCCCGGCCCGGCTGTCCCGGCAGGCGCGCGGACCGCGCCTGTCCGTCGGGTTCGACGTGTACCACAAGCGTGGCGTGCTGGGAGATCCCCGCCGCGCCACTGCCGAGCACGGCCGTCTCCTGGTCGAGACGGCCGCCGACCGCATAGCCGCCTTCGCCGACGACCTGCTCTCGGCCTGACCCCAAGACCCCGCTCACTGGACCCCGGCTCAGGTGGTCCAGGCGCGAGCCTGCCCGCTCGCATGCCCGAGGAGGCACCCCTGATGAACCTCGCACGCCCCAAAGCGCTCGGCGCGCTCCTGATCACCGCCGGCCTGCTGACGATCGGGTTGCCATCGGCAACTGCCGCCCCGGATTCCCGGAGCACTGGTTGCGGCAGGCAAGCAGTCTCCACCGGCGACTACGAGGTCGTCAGCGGTGGACTCACCCGAACCTACCGCCTGCACGTCCCGGACAAGTACAACTCCACCAAGGCGTCACCGTTGATCGTCGTCTACCACGGCCGCGGCAAGACCGGTGCGCAGACGGAGGCGTTCTCCGACCTGTCGAAGCTCGACGCGATCGTTGCCTACCCCAACGGTGTGATCGGTGACGAGGACAAGCAGGCCTGGCAGGGAGCGCCGTACTCGGCCAAGGGCGTCGACGACGTCAAGTTCACCGCCGATCTGCTGGACAAGCTGGAAGGCGAGCTCTGCGTCGACACCGACGCCGTCTACGCGACCGGTAAGTCGAACGGCGCCGGCTTCACGGGCATCCTGGCCTGCCAAATGGCCGACCGGATCGCCGCGATCGCCCCGGTCTCCGGCGCTTTCTACATCGAGGGCAAGCGGTGCGCGCCCAGCCGCCCGGTGCCGGTGCTCGACATCCACGGCACCGGCGACACCACGATCCCGTACGGCGGTGACGGGCAGCGCGACCTGCCGAGCGTCCAGACCTGGGTCCGGGACTGGGCCGTCCGCGACCACTGCGACCAGGAACCGCGGGTCTCCCAGCAGGGCGACGACGTACTGAAGTTCACCTACAAGGGATGCAAGGCCGACGTCGTGCACGTGGCCGTCACGGATGGCGGGCACAGCTGGCCGGGATCGGACGCCTCGTCGGGGCCGGGCTATGTGACCCAGACGTTCGAAGCGCACGAGTTGATCGGCGCGTTCTTCAAGGCGCACAAACGATGAGTACGGCGACCGAGACGAGGGAGCTGCCACGCCTGGTCCGGGCGATGGCGGTGATCGAGCGGGCAGGCAACGCGCTGCCGCATCCGTTCTGGTTGTTCTGGATCCTGTCCGGAATCCTCGCGGTGGTGAGCGCGATCCTGGCCGGGTTCGACATCTCGGTGGTGTCGCCGAAGGACGGCAAGACCGTCGCGGTGCAGAACCTGCTGTCCGGCGACGGCCTGCAGATGGCGGTGTCGACGGCGATCTCGAACTTCGCCGAGTTCCCGCCGATGGCGACCATCGTGGTCGTGATCATGGGCGTCGCGCTGGCCGAGCGGACCGGGTTCCTGCAGGCCCTGATGCGGGTCAGCGTGTCCCGGGTGCCGCAGTCGATGGTGGTGTTCGCGGTGGCGTTCGCCGGCACGATGGCCCACGTGGCGTCGGCCGCGGCGTACATCATCCTGGTGCCGCTCGGCGGGCTCGCGTTCCGCGCGGTCGGCCGGTCGCCGATCCTCGGCATCGTGGTCGCGTACACCGCGATCGCCTCCGGGTACGACGCCAGCCCGATCCCGACCCCGAACGACGCGATCTTCGCCGGCATCACCACCGCGGCGGCCAAGACGGTGGACCCGGATGCCTACATCTCGCCGCTGTCCAACTGGTTCTTCAACATCGCGTCATCCGTGCTGCTGGCGTTGGTGATCACGTTGGTCACCCGGTTGGTGCTGAACAAGCGGACCGACCTCGAGGCCGACCCGGACGCGCCTGGTGACGATCCGGACCAGCTCAAGGTAACCGTTGCCGAGCGCACCGGTCTGCGCCGGGCCGGGATCGTCTTCCTGCTCGCGGCCGTCGCGATCGTCGCCGTACTGGCACCGCACGACTCGCCGCTCCGAGGTGAGAACGGAAGCATCGTCGAGTCGCCGTTCCTGGACGGGATCGCGATGGTCGTCGCGGTCCTCTTCGGCATCGTTGGCATCACCTACGGCGTGACGGTGAAGGCGATCGAGCGTGCGGCCGACGTACCGAAACTGATGGCCGAAGGCATCAAACAGATGGCGCCGGTCCTGGTGCTGTTCTTCGCGATCGCGCAGTTCCTGGCGTACTTCGACTGGAGCAACATCGGCGACCTGCTGTCGGCGGAGTCGGCGCGGGTGCTGGGGGATCTCGGCGCACCGAAGGTGGTGATCTTCCTCGGCATCCTGGTGCTGCTGACGGTGATCAACGTGCTGGTGACGAGCGGTTCGGCCATGTGGTCGCTGACCGCGCCGATCCTGGTGCCGATGATGCTGCTGCTGAGCGTGCCGGCCGAGACCACGCAAGCGCTGTTCCGGATCGCCGACTCGGGGTCGACCGCGATCACGCCGATGAGCCCGTACTTCGTGATGGCGCTCGGGTTCCTGCAGCGGTACCGCAAGGACGCCGGCGTCGGCACGCTGGCGTCGTACACGGTGCCGTTGGCGATCGCGATGACGGTCGCCTGGACGCTGTTGTTCCTGGCCTGGTGGGCGATCGGCATCCCGCTCGGCCCGGGCGCCCCGGTCAGGTGAGGGTGACGCCGGCGGCGCGGAGATCGGTCAAGGCCTGCTCCGTGCTGCCCGGCGCGACCCCTGCGGTCAGCGCGGTGAGGACCGTCGTAGCGAAGCCCTCTTTGCGGGCGTCGAGGGCGGTCGCGCGGACGCAGTAGTCGGTGGCGATCCCGCACACGTCGACGTCCGTGACGCCCTTGGTCCGCAGCCAGTCGGCGAGCGCGTGGCCGCCTTCGTGGGACTTGCCCTCGAAGCCCGAGTAGGCGGCGGCGTACTCGCCCTTGTCGAAGATCGCGTCGAACGGCTGGGGGTCGAGGTTCGGGTGGAAGCTGACGCCGTCGGTGCCGGCCACACAGTGCCGGGGCCAGGAGCGGACGAAGTCGGGGTCGTCGGAGAAATGGTCGCCCGGGTCGATGTGGTGGTCCCGGGTGGCCACGACGTACGCGTACTGCCGGTCGCCGGGCTCGGCCTCGTGCCACTTGTGCAGCAGTTCGCCGATCCGGAAGGCGACATCGGCTCCACCGCTCACGGCCAGGCTCCCGCCCTCGCAGAAGTCGTTCTGCACATCCACCACGATCAGTGCCCGGGCCATCGCGACGCTCCTTTTCCAGGTGTCCCTGAGGCCACGGTACAAGCGTGACCGCCGCTCGGCCCCCAGCGCGCGCCGCGCCGCGCTACTCCGGCAGCAGCGAACCGCCGGTGACGCGCAGGATCTCGCCCTGGATCGCCCTGGTCCGCGGCGAGGTGAGGAACACGATCGCGTCGGCCAGGTCGGTGGTCTCGGGCAGCCGCCGGGCGCTGAACCTGGTGGCGAGCTGATCCACCGCGGGCTTCGGCAGGACCCGGTGCTCGCCGTTCTCCAAGGTGATGCCGGGCATCACGACGTTGACGAGGACGCCGTCCTGCCCGAGATCGTGCTGCAGGCTGGCGACCAGTCCGTGCAGACCGGCCTTCGCCGCGCTGTACGGCCAGGCGCCGGCCATCCCGCGCTCGGCCAGGTCCGTGGAGATCAGCACGAGTCGCCCGTGCGCCGACCGCCGCAGCGCCGGCGCGACCTGCTGAACCAGGTGGAAGTTCCCCTCGAGATTCGCCCGCATGACCGGGATCCACCACTCGGGCTTGGCGTCCTCGATCTTCGTCGGCCGATCATGAAACCCCGCGTTGCCCCAGTCGACCGCGTTCCCCACCACGGCATCCAGCCCACCCCACTGACCGACCGTCGCCTCGACCGCGGCCGCGATCGTCTCCGGCTCCCTCAGATCCATCGGTACGACGTACGCCGTACCGCCGGCTGCCTCGATCTCCTCCGCAACCTCCTCCGCGGCGTCCTTCCGCGAGTTGTAGCTGATCGCAACCCGCGCCCCCTCCCGCCCGTACGCCACGGCGGTCGCCCGCCCGATTCCCGAAGACCCACCGGTCACCAACACCGCCGCGTCGTTCAGCCCCAGTTCCATGACCCGCTCCTCTTGCGATAGTTAGTCGGCTAATCAGAAAACTTAGCCAACTAACTATCGGAGTGCAACCCGAGGCGCTGTCGGGACGGCCTGAGCTGACAGTTATCGTGTCGTGGCAGAAAGTCACGGGCCTGAGCGGCCCGCCGGTTCAGGGGGCTGAGGGCGTCGATGAAGAAGGCTGTTCTGGCAGTTGTCGCGGGCGCGGCGGTGGTCGCCGCGGCGCTGGTTCCGTCGGGTCCGCCGGTTGCGGCGGCGATGCCGGGGTTCGGGTCGGCCGTGTCCGCGGTCGGGAAGGTGACGTGGCAGACCAACGACAGCGTGAACGCGCTCGCCGTCGCGGGTGACACGGTGTACGCCGGCGGACTGTTCACTCGCATCCGGCAGCCCGGCAAGGTAGAGGGGCAGGGGGAAGCGGCCCGCACCTATCTGGCCGCCTTCGATCGGACCACAGGGACGCCGACCGCCTTCGCGCCGAAGCTCAACGGAGCGGTCTGGAGTATCGCCACCTCCCCGGACGGCAAGTGGGTCGTGGTCGGCGGTGACTTCACCACCGTCGACGGTGTGGCCAGGCAGCACATCGCGATGTTCAGTGTTGCCACCGGCAAGCTTGTGGCCGGGTGGGATCCGGCGGTGAGCTACCGGGTCGCGGCACTGGCGATCCACGGCACGTCCGTCTACCTGGGCGGCTCGTTCCAGCGGGTCGACAAGGCGGTGCGCAACCGGGTGGCAGCCGTCGCGCTGAGCACCGGTGCGCTGCTGCCGTGGGATCCGGACGCGGACAACGACGTGTACGCGCTCAAGCCGTCCGACGACGGCACCCGCGTCTTTGTCGGCGGTGGCTTCAGTGAGCTGAACGGCGAGGACCACTGGGCCCTGGCGATGGTGAACCCGACGACCGGTGCGGTCTTCGACATGCCGGCTGCGGACGCCATTCCCGAACCGTCGCCGGACTGCATGAGCCGGGTGAGGGACATCGACACGGCCGACGGCCGGGTGTTCGTCGCCAACGCCGGCAGCGGGATCGGCTGCTACGACGGCGTCCTGGCCGCGGACGAGACGACCGGCAAGCTGCTGTGGCAGAGCCAGTGCCTGGGTGCGACCGAGGCGATCAAGGTGATCGGCAACTGGCTCTACAAGGGCTCGCACGCGCACGACTGCAGCAAGGACGGCGGCTTCCCGGACAAGACCGGCATGCACCACCTGCTGGTGGAGAGCGCCATCACCGGCAAGCTCGGCCCGTGGTACCCGAACACCGACGCGGGCGGCGAAACCCTGGTCGGACCGCTGGCGTTCGCGTCCGGTGGCAACGACCTCTGGGTCGGCGGCGACTTCACCACGGTGAACGGCAAACCCCAGCAGGGCCTGACGCGGTTCGACAACGCTCCCGGCGGCGCCAAGCCGGCCGTGCCAGCGGCGCCGAAGGTCTCCAGCACCCGAGCCAACCAGACGGCGGTCAGCTTCACCACCGTGGTCGACACGGACAACATCGCGCTGAGCTACGTGCTGTACCGCGGCACCGCCAAGGTCGCGAGCTGGTCGCGCAGCTCCTACTCCTGGACCAAGCCGACCGTGCAGACCTTCACCGACACCGCTGTCCGCAGCGGTCAGACCGTCAGCTACCACGTCGAGGTCGGCGACGGCCGGAACCTCGGCAAGAGCGCGGCCGCCGCCGTAAAAGTCCGCTGACGTCCGCGGCGGGCCGGGGTAAGCTCAGGTCCGACCTCGAGGAGTTGGGACATGGTCGGCAGATCACGCACGCGTTGACCTCAGCCGTCATCGCGTGCTGCTTCCACTGAGCGGCACAGCGAGTTTCGCCTGCCCGGGTATCGCCGTACCCGGGTGTCTCAAGGGACTCCTTCTCGTGCCGCTGTCTTTTCGTGCGCCCACGCTCTGGGCCGATCGTGACTTCCTCCGGCTCTGGCTCGGCCAGACCGCCTCACAGTTCGGTGCCTACGCCAGTCAGGTGACGCTGCCGCTGGTGGCGGTGACCTCGCTCGGGGCGAGCGCCGCGCACCTCGGCGCGCTCCGGGCCGTGCAACAGGTGCCGATCCTGCTGTGCTCACTGTTCGTCGGCGTGCTGGTCGACCGCTGGCGATCCCGCACCATGATGATGTACGCCGACCTCGGCCGCGCGCTGGTGCTCGCGGCGGTCCCGATCGGGTTGATGCTCGGGATGCCGTTCCTGTACGTCGTGGCGTTCACGGCCGGAGTGTTCACGGTGTGCTTCGACGTGGCGTACCAGGCGTCGCTCCCGCGGCTCGTCGACCGCGACCAACTTGCTCAGGGCAACAGTATGGTGGAGACCACCCGATCGGCCGCGCAGATCTGCGGACCGGCGCTGGGTGGCGGGCTGGTCTCGTTGCTCACCGCCCCGATCGCCGTCCTTGCCAGCGCGGCCTTCTTCGCCGTCTCCAGCCTGTCGATCGGGCGCATCCGCCGGCTGACGAGCACACCCCCGAGCGTGACGACCGGTCTCGGCCGGCAGATCAGGGAGGGGCTGCGGATCGTGGTCCGCGATGGTTCGTTGCGGGCGGTGGCGACCGCGACCTGCATCTACCAGTTCTCCTTCACCGCGCTGACCACCGTCTACCTGCTCTTCCTCGCCCGCACGCTGGATCTGCCGAGTGCCGTCGTTGGCCTGGTCCTGGCTGCCTTCGGCCCGGGCGTCCTGATCGGATCGCTCGTGTCCAGCTGGCTGCCCAGGTGGTTCGGCTACGGCCGGGTCGTGGTGTTCGCCGCCCTCATCTCCGATGTCGTCATGCTGTCCACCTCCGCCCTGCACGGTTCCGGTCCAGCGACCGTCGCCGCGCTGATCGCGATCAACGTCCTGTACGGCGCCTTCAGTCAAACCGTCGATGTCGCGGTGACGGCGATCCGCCAGGCCATCACCCCGCTGCCGGTGCAGGGCCGGGTCGTCGCCACGATCAACTTCCTCGGCATGGGACTGACCCCGCTCGGCGCACTCCTGGGCGGAGCTGTGGCCGGTGGGTTCGGCATCCGGATCGCACTTCTCCTGGCCACCGCGGGCATGTTCCTGTCGCCGTTGTTCCTGAGTCTGTCTCCGCTGGCTCGCCTGGGCACTAGCCTGGCGCGATGAAGCGGATCTTGGTGACCGGAGTGTCCGGCGTCGGGAAGTCCACAGTGGTGGCGCGCCTGGCCGAACTGGGTCACCGCGCCGTGGATCTCGATTCGCCGGAGTGGTCGGAGTGGGTCGACAGCGCGGACGGTTCCGGTCCCACGCCGTCGCAGCCGGGGAAGGACTGGCAGTGGCGGGAGGACCGGGTCCGGGAGCTGCTGGCGGACGACGGTGACGGAGTTCTCATCGTCAGTGGGTGCGCGCGGAACATGGGCGTGTTCCGCGACCGCTTCACCGGCGTCGTACTGCTCAGCGTCCCCGCCGAGGTGATGGCCGAACGGCTCACCCATCGGACCACCAACAGCTACGGAAAGGATCCGGAGGAACTCGCCCGCAGCCTCGAGTTCAAAGAGTCGGTAGAACCGTTGCTGCGAGCAACGTCCGACCTGGAACTGGACGGGACGGCACCGCTGGACCAGATCGTCGGCGAGATGGAGCGATTCGCCGCCGCATCCTGACCTACTCCGCGACCTCGGCGACCGCCGAGTGAGCCGGTAGTTCGATCCGTAGCGGACTGTTCACCCACCGCGGTCGACCTTGCGCCGGGATCATCCAGCAATCGATTGTCTCAGCGGCTGACCGGCCACGTGATCCTCGTCTCGGCGCGGCTGCACGGTGAGATTGTGCCGGGCCGAACGCCGGGATCGTGATTGGCTGGCGGGTGATGGACGAGACGAGGACGAGCGTATGACCGGCCTGGAGCATCTGGCGGTGGTGGCCGCCGGACTCGGCGCGGGGATGCTCACCTCCACGGTCGGCGTCGCATCGCTGCTCAGCTTTCCGGTCCTGATCGCACTCGGAATCCCGCCGGTGGTCGCCAACGCGTCGAACACGATCGGCCTGCTGCCGGGCGCGATCAGCGGCTCGTTCGGCTATCGGCGTGAGATCGGTGAGGTGCCTCGCGCCAACACGATCGCCGTCGTCCTGACCTGCGCGATCGGGGCGATCGGTGGTGCCGCGCTGCTGCTCGCGCTGCCGCCCGGGGTGTTCGCGGCCGCCGCGCCGTGGCTGATCCTGTTCACCTGTCTGATCGTCGGCGTCCAGCCGTGGATCTCGACCTGGCTCCGGTCCCGGCGCGAGCATCCGGCCGGGACGCAGACGACGATGTCACCGACGACGACCTTCTTCACCGCACTTACCGGCGTGTACGGCGGCTACTTCGGCGCCGGCGCCGGCGTGATGATGATGGCCGTGCTCGGCCTGGGCCTCGACCTGGAACTGCGGATCGTCAACGCCCTCAAGACCCTGGCCCTGCTGGCCGCGAACCTCGTCGCGAGCGTGATCTTCGTCTTCGTCGCCGACCTCGACCTGACCGCCGCCGCCCTCCTGGCCGCAGGCTCTGTTGTCGGTGGGTACGTCGGATCCCACATCGGCCGCCGCCTCCCCAGCGGTCTGCTCCGTGTACTGATCGTCCTGGCTGGAATCACTGCCGCAGTCCTGATGCTGCGCTGACAACGGAGGTGCCCATCATCGAGTTACCGAAGGATCTGCCGATCCTCGAGCGGGACGCGGTCCGCGTCGTCGTCCGTGACAGCAAGGACCGGATCCTGCTCTTCCACACAC
The DNA here is from genome assembly GCF_043197265.1 of Kribbella sp. NPDC049227. Classification (NCBI taxonomy): domain Bacteria; kingdom Bacillati; phylum Actinomycetota; class Actinomycetes; order Propionibacteriales; family Kribbellaceae; genus Kribbella; species Kribbella sp. NPDC049227. Next base: position 313,090 of record NZ_JBICST010000005.1, read on the forward strand.
GTGAGGTGACCGCGCCCGAGCTGGGCGAGTGGTGGGAGCTGCCCGGCGGTGGCATCGACGAGGGCGAGACCCCGCTGGACGCCGCGCTCCGCGAGCTGCGCGAGGAGACCGGGATCAAGGTGACCCCGGACCAGGTGAGTACGCCGACCTGGCGACGTACGGCGTCGTTCCGCCATCGCAACGTACGGCACCTCCAGCACGAGGTGGTGTGCGAGGTGAGGCTCGACAGGCCGGGACCGGATGTCGACGAGACCGAGCGCTTCGACTACGAGAAAGAGGACTACTTCGGCTTCCGCTGGTGGCCCATCGCCGACGTGGTGGCGAGTCAGGACGTGTTCTACCCGCGCAACCTGCCGGGACTGCTGACGCCGTTCCTGGCCGGGGACGACATCGACGAGCCGTTCGAACTCTGGTCCTAGACGTGCTGCAGGATTGCCGCGGTGGTGATCAGTAGGCAGATGCCGCCGTTGATGTACTTGTGGGAGTAGAGGATCGCGACGAACTCGCGGATCGTTGCCGTCGGCCAGTAGTACGCCGCGGTCGGGGAGCCGACGACCTGGCCGTTGACCTTGACCTTGCGAGCGGTCAGTGCGGCCCGGAAGGCGTGGAAGTTGTTCGTCACGATCAGGCAGCGGTACGCCGGCACCCGGCTGACCATCAGTTCCCGGCTGAAGGTCAGGTTCTCCGTCGTACTGGTCGACCGGTCCTCACACAGGATCCGGTCCTCCGGCACACCACGCTCGATCAAATACGACGCCATCGCGTGCGACTCGGGCACATCCTCGTCGGGGCCCTGGCCGCCGGACGTGATGATCATCGGCGAGCGGCCCCTGCGCACGGCCCGCAGGTAGACCTGCTTCGCCCGATCGAGCCGGCTGGCCAGCAGCGGCGGGACGCGCGAGCCGCGCAGCCCGGAGCCGAGGACGACGACGAAGTCGACCTTCCGGGACGAGCGCACCCGGCTGTAGACGAACGCGTAGGCGAGGAAACACACGAACAGGAACGAGATGTAGGTGAGCACCCCGATCAGGATCGACCGCACCGCATCGAGCGGTTCCCAGCTGAGCTGCTGGACCGCGATGCCGAACACGACGAGTCCGATGATGCCGAGCCCCGCGAGCAGTGACAGCAGGTTGGCCGGCCGGCGGCCCTCCCGGCGCAGCATCGTCACGCCGTTGACCACGAGGAAGATCGCGAGCACCACGATCGCCACCGGGATGGCGACCACGATCGCGAGCACCAGCCAGCGCGCGGCGGTGCCGCTGACGGAGTCGAGCGCGAAGATCACCCCGAGCCCGGCGAACATCAGTGTCAGGACCAGGAAGATCCCGTTGCGGAACAGCCGCCGGTCGTGCAGGAAGCTGAGCGCGAAGACGAGGAACCAGAACCCGGCGATTCCGAACGAGATGAGCATCGGGCGCCATCAAACCATCTGATGGCGCCCGTTCGCTCACGCCAGGCTGGTCAGTGACGAGATCGATGCCTTGTGCAGGTGGGTGATCACGTTCTTCGTCTTCGGGTCGGACCGGTACAGGTACGACCCGGACTCGAACACCTCGTACACGCGGCCGCCGTACTCGGTCAGCCCCTCGGACATGCTCGGCGCCCGGAAGCAGCTCAGCTTCGCCTTGTCCAGGTCCGGCTGCCCGCGGCGCACGACGTACAGGTTGCTCAGCTTGTCCCGCCCGTACGACGTGCTGTAGATGAAGTGCGACTTGGTCACCAGCAGGCCCTGGGTCTTGGTCGGGATCTCCCAGGCCTTGTTGATCGTGGTCAGCGTGCCGTTGCTGCTGATCTTGTACTCGTACATCTTGTCGCGGCCCTTGTCGTTGAACTTCCCGGCGAACAGGGAGTCCCCGTAGCTGGTCAGGAACGACGCGCCGTACACCTTGCGCTCGGAGCCGGTCGCCTTCACGTACGGCGTGCCGGCCTTCTTCATCGCGGCGCGCAGCGTGGCCAGGCTGTACTTGCGGATGCCGTTGGTGCTGCCCTGGACGAAGGCCCAGCCGTAGACGGTGGTGATGCCGCCGCCGTGGGTCGCCGCGATCGCGACGTCGCCGACGACCTTGTTGGTGGCCGGGTCGATGCCGACGATGACCGAGTTCGAGCCCTTGCGGTACATGGTGACCAGCAGCAGGTTCTTGCTGCCGTCCCAGTTCCACCAGGTGCCGATGCCCTGCGGGGTGTACGACGCCAGCCGCGGCAGCGCGGCGCTCACGCTGAACCGGGCGTCGTACTTCGCCGACGCCGACGGGCCGTCGTAGAAGTGCTTGCCGCCGGCCTTGGTGTCACAACTGATGGCGCGCGTGGCCGTGACGGCGGTCGTGGTGGCGGCCGTGGCCGGCTGCGATGGGCCTTTGACCGCGACGGTGATCGCGGTGCCGGTGGCCAGGACACCCGCCAGGCCGAGGGCGGTGAAAGCCCGGCGACGGGACAGTTTGGGGCGCAACTTAGTTCCTCTCCAATGGGTAAGACCGTCAACCTCCAACCATTGGTGATGTGCGAGAGTCGTTCCGGGACCGGCGCGCGAGGAAGGTGTACTTCATGACAAATGTCACGAACTGGGCGGGAAACGTCAGCTTCGCGAGTGCACTGCAGCGGCCGGGGTCGGTGGGGGAACTGCAGGAGATCGTGGCGTCGAGTGAGAAGGTGCGCGTGCTCGGCACCGGACACTCGTTCAACCGGATCGCCGACAGCACCGGCACGCTGGTCAGTGTCGCGGACCTGCCGCAGGTGATCGAGGTCGGCGAGCGCGGGGTGACGGTCTCCGCCGGGCTTCGGTACGGCGAGATCACGGCGGGCCTGCAGGCCCAGGGACTCGCGTTGCACAACCTCGGTTCGCTGCCGCACATCTCGGTCGCCGGTGCCTGCTCCACCGGCACCCACGGCTCCGGCGACACCAACGGTCCACTCGCGGACGCCGTCAATGCGATCACCTTCGTGGACGCGTCCGGCGAGCTCGTCACGCTCACTCGTGCCGACCCGGACTTCGCCGGCTCGGTGATCTCCCTCGGTGCGCTCGGCGTCACTGTCAGCCTCACGCTCGACGTCCAGCCGTCGTACCAGATCAGCCAGGTCGTGTACGACGGTCTGCCGGTGGAGCGGCTGAGGTCGGACTTCGCCGCGGTGATGGGCAGTGCCTACAGCGTCAGCGCCTTCACGGACTGGGTCGATCCGGACGTGATGGTGTGGCGCAAGCAGCGTGGTGATGTGCCGATCGAGGCAGAGTGGCTGGGCGCGAAGGTTGCTGACGGCCCCCGTCATCCGATCAAGGTGATGCCGGCCGACTACGCCACTCAACAGGGCGGCGTACCAGGTCCGTGGAACGAGCGGCTCCCGCACTTCCGGCTCGAGTTCACCCCGAGCAACGGCGACGAACTGCAGTCCGAGTACTTCGTCCCGCGCGAACGGGCCGCCGAGGCGTTCGACGTACTGCGGGCCCTGGGCAACCAGTTCACGCCGGTCCTGCAGGTGTCCGAGGTACGCACGATCGCCGCCGACGAGCTGTGGCTGAGCCCGAGCCAGGGTCGGGACACTGTCGCGTTGCACTTCACCTGGATCCAGGACGAGGCCGCCGTACATCCTGTCGTGACCGCGCTCGAGGAGGCCCTCGACCCGCTGGACGTGCGGCCGCACTGGGGCAAGGTCTTCGCGGCCGATGCGGCCTTGCTGCGGGCGCGCTACCCCAAGGTGCCCGACTTCATCGCGCTCGCGGCGAAGTACGACCCAGCCGGCAAGTTCCGCAATCCCTACCTGGACACGTATCTGCCTAGCTGAGCTCGACCACCGACAGCGGCAGATCCTCGATCCGGTACGACGGTGACGGTGCGCGCAGCAGCGTCCCGCTCACGTGGTGGGCGCTGTTGCTCAGCACGACCCGTCCCTGGTCGTTGACGATGGCAACCTTCCGGTGGGTTGCCCGCAGGCACGGCAGGATCGCCTTCTCGAAGGTGAACACACGGACGTCCGCGCCGGCCACGCCGACGAACCGGTCGTCCACCACGACGGGCACGGTGAAGGTCAGGGTGTAGTCGTCGGTGCAGAGGTAATCGACGTACGGCCCGGTGATGTGGCGGCGGCCGGTGGTCCGCGGTACGTCGTACCAGGGCAGGGAACCGTAGTCATAGAAGTTCTCGCCGCGTGGATCGGTGTCGACGATCAGGCGCTCGGCCGAACCGTTGCTCAGCATGAACCACTCCAGCCACCAGCGGGAGTCGGCCAGTGTGTCGACGGCCGCGACGAATCCCGCGCCCTGGATCAGTCCGTCCGGATCCTCGAGCGCCGGACCCACCAGCGTCGTGACCGCACCCAGGTCGCCGCGCCGGACCGTCGCCTGATCGGTGAACACGGCACCGACGTCCGCGGCGATCCGGTCCGCGAGCCCGAAGGCCTCGCCGACCACGCCGCCGACCTGCTCCAGGACGGCATCGACTCCGGCATCTGACGCAAGGTGAGTACTCATCAGTCCTCCAGGGCCAGTCTGAGGTCGATCAGCCGTGCCGTCGAGTCTGCGACGCGTTCCTCCGCGGCCGTGCGTGCGGCGTCGCCGTCGGTTCGCTCGATCGCCGCGACGACGTCCCGGCAGCTCTGCACGGTCCGGCGGTGACTCTCGTCGTCGCCGAACGCCAGCCACAGCAGCGTGCCGACCTCTGCCTGGAGGCTCACCTCGGCGCGGTACAGCCGGGTGGACTGCGCGGTCGCTGCCACCTCGATGTGGAACTGGGCATCCGCCCGGCGACGGGCGCCGAGACCTTCCGCGTTCTCCAGGCTGTCGCAGACTCCGCCGAGCCGCTGTACGTCGTCCGGTGTCGCCCGCTCGGCCGCGAGTCTGGCCGCCGTACCCGCAATGGCGCTGTAGTGGTCGCCGAGATCGCGAAGCTGCGCGAGGCTCAACTCCTCCAGCCGGTCCCGGACGATCGCGGCGGACATCTCCTCCTGGGCCCGGACGAAGCTGCCGCCGCCCCGCCCACGCCGGGTGTGGATCAGGCCGCGCAACCGCAGTGAGGACAGGGCTTCGCGCACTGTGGTGGTGGAGACGCCGAAGATTCCGGCCAGGTCGGATTCGCCCGGCAGTTGCTCCGAGTCCGGGAGCAGGCCCAGCGCGATCGCGTCGGTCAGGCGGCGCTCTACCAGTTCCGAGCGGCTCAGTGTCTCCAGCGGTGCGAACACCGCCGCCGCGCCACTGCCGTAGAACCGCAGCGCCATCCCGCCCCCACCCTTCCTCGGTCACCCGGACACAACTCCGGAACATTCTCACCGATGTCTTGAACTTTAACATCTGATTTCATATGTTTACGGCCACCAGAGACAGTCCCCCGGCCACGGGAGTGTGCGCGATGCGAACTGTGCGGAATCTGATCAACGGAACACCGCGAGACGCGCTCAGCGGCGCTACCAGCGAGCTCGTCGATCCGGCCACCGGCAAGGTCTTCGGTACGGCGCCACTGTCCGGCGACGAGGACGTGGACGCGGCGTATCGGGCGGCAGACGCCGCCGCGCCGGGCTGGGCCGGGACCACACCGAGTGAGCGGCAACGCGCGCTGCTGCGGTTCGCCGACCGGGTCGAGGCCGAGGCAGAGGCCTTGGTCGCCGCCGAGTCGGAGAACACCGGCAAGCTGCTCGAGCTGACCCGGACCGAGGAACTGGACGTCATGGTCGACCAGTTGCGCTTCTTCGCCGGCGCCGCGCGACTGCTCGAAGGCAAGTCCGCGGGTGAGTACCTGGCCGGTCACACGTCCTGGGTCCGCCGCGAGCCGATCGGTGTCGTCGGCCAGATCACGCCGTGGAACTACCCGATGATGATGGCGGTCTGGAAGTTCGGTCCGGCGCTTGCCGCCGGCAACACGGTGGTCCTGAAGCCGGCCGAGACCACGCCGGTGACGACGGTGATGCTCGCCGAGCTCGCAGCCGAAGTACTGCCGCCCGGCGTGTTCAACGTCGTCTGCGGTGACCGTGCGACCGGGCAGGCCGTGGTCGCGCATCCGGTCCCCGGCCAGGTCAGCATCACCGGCTCGACCCGCGCCGGTTCCGAGGTCGCCAGTACGGCGGCGCTCGACCTGAAGCGCACGCACCTCGAACTCGGCGGCAAAGCACCGGCCGTCGTCTTCGCGGACGCGGATCTCGCGGCGGCAGCCGAGGCGATCGGGGTCGGCGGCTACTTCAACGCCGGCCAGGACTGTACGGCGGCCTGCCGGGTGATCGTCGACGCCTCGGTGCACGACGAGTTCGTGCAGACCCTGGTCGACTGGGCACGGTCGAATGCGCGCCCAGGACTCGCGAACGACGGCGACGCTCTGTTCGGCCCACTGAACAGTAGTCTGCAGCTGGACCGGGTCCACGGGTTCCTGGCCCGGATGCCCGAGCACGGCTCGATCGCGCTGGGAGGCGAGCGGTCCGGCGGAGCCCTTGCCGACGGCTACTTCCTGGACGCGACCGTCGTCACCGGGCTGCGGCAGGACGACGAGATGATCCAGGACGAGGTGTTCGGTCCGGTCATCACCGTGCAGTCGTTCGCCGACGAGGACGAGGCACTGCGGATGGCCAACGGCGTGCGCTTCGGTCTCGCGTCGAGCGTGTTCACCACCGACCACTCGCGGGCCCTGCGGATGTCCGCGGCTCTCGACTTCGGCTGCGTCTGGATCAACACCCACATCCCGCTGGTGGCCGAGATGCCGCACGGCGGCTTCAAGCACTCCGGCCACGGCAAGGACCTGTCCCTGTACGGCGTCGAGGACTACACCCGGGTCAAGCACGTGATGTCGGCGATCGGATGACGAGCTTGGGTGAGCAGGTGACGACCGAGACGCCGCCGGACACGGTGGCGGCGGTCAGCCTGCGCGGCCTGCGGAAGACGTTCGGCGAGGTGGCCGCGGTGGACGGTGTCGACCTCGACCTGGCCGAGGGCGAGTTCTTCTCGATGCTCGGCCCGTCCGGCTCGGGCAAGACCACGGTGCTGCGGATGATCGCCGGCTTCGAGGCGCCCACCGAGGGCCGGATCCTGCTCGGGGGCGTCGACGTCACCGAGCGGCCGCCGTACGCGCGGGATGTGAACACGGTCTTCCAGGACTACGCGCTGTTCCCGCACATGAGTGTGTTGCAGAACGTCGAGTACGGGTTGCGGGTGAAAGGTGTCGACCGGCGGTCGCGCCGTACCAGGGCTCTCGAGGCGCTGGAGACGGTCCGGCTGGAGGGGTTCGGGGACCGCCGGCCGAGCCAGCTGTCCGGTGGCCAGCGGCAACGAGTCGCGCTGGCCCGGGCACTGGTGAACCGCCCGAAGCTGCTGTTGCTGGACGAGCCGCTCGGAGCCCTCGACCTGAAGCTGCGCCGCGAGATGCAGCTCGAGCTCAAGGCGCTGCAGCGCGATGTCGGCATCACCTTCGTGTTCGTCACCCACGACCAGGAGGAAGCGCTGACGATGAGCGACCGGATCGCCGTGTTCAACGGCGGCCGGATCGAGCAGCTGGCCGGTCCGGCCGAGCTGTACGAGCACCCGGCGAGCGCCTTTGTCGCCGGGTTCGTCGGTACCTCCAACTTGCTCGAGGGCGACGTCGCATCCGCCGTCCTCGGTACGCCGGGACTGTTCACCGTCCGGCCCGAGAAGATCGACATGCACACCCGGGACGCCGCCGCCGGCCCGGGGAGCTGTACCGCCACCGGTGTGGTCCGCGAAGTGGTGTATCTGGGCTCGGCCACGCAGACCGTGGTCGACCTGGACGCCGGTGGCTCGCTCATCGTCCTGCAGCAGAACCAGGAGGGTTCGGTGCAGGACAAGCTCGCGCTTCGGGGTGCCCAGGTCCGCCTCACCTGGCGCCGCGAACACACCGTCGAGATCGGCGGTTCCGCCTAGCAAGTCCCCACCGCCCCAACCCTTTGGCAAGGAGCTTCGATGAAGAGACTCAGTGCGGCGGCGAGCCTGGCAGTGCTCGCTCTGATCCTGGCAGCGTGCGGGACGTCCGGTGGTTCCGACGACAGCTCCGGTGACGGGGCGGCCGGGACGAGTGGGTTCACCCCGCCGGACCTGAAGCAACTCGACACGCTCGGAGCCGGAGAGGGCAAGCTCAGTGTGCTGGCCTGGCCCGGGTACGCCGAGGACGGCTCGAACGACCCGAAGGTCGACTGGGTCTCGTCGTTCGAGAAGGAGACCGGCTGCCAGGTCACGGTGAAGACGTTCGGTACGTCGGACGAGGCCGTCAGCCTGATGAAGACCGGGCAGTACGACGTGGTGTCCGCCTCCGGCGACGCGTCGTTGCGGCTGATCGCGGGTGGACAGGTGGAGCCCGTGAACACCGACCTGATCCCGAACTACGCCGATGTCTACCCGTTCCTCAAGGACCGGCCGTGGAACTCGGTGAAGGGCCAGATGTACGGCGTACCGCACGGGTACGGCGCGAACCTGCTGATGTGGCGGACCGACAAGGTGACGCCGGCGCCGACCTCGTGGGGCGTGGTCTTCGACGCGAACTCGCCGTACAAGGGTGCGGTCACGGCGTACGACTCGCCGATCTACATCGCCGACGCCGCGATGTACCTGATGGCGACGAAGCCTGATCTGGGCATCAAGAACCCGTACGCGCTGGACGAGAAGCAGTTCACCGCGACCGTGGATCTGCTCAAGCAGCAGAAGACGCTGGTGTCGGAGTACTGGTCGGACTACCTCAAGGAGGTGCAGGCGTTCACCAGCGGCAACTCGGTGGTCGGCACCACCTGGCAGGTGATCGCGAACGTGGCCACCGGCGAGAAGGTCCCGGTGCAGGTCACCGTCCCGACCGAGGGCGTGACCGGCTGGTCCGACACCTGGATGCTGAGCGCTACCTCGAAGAACAAGAACTGCGGCTACCTCTGGATGAACCACATCGTCAGCCCGTCAGCGAACGCGGCGGTGGCCGAGTACTTCGGTGAGTCGCCGGCCAACGCGAAGGCGTGTGCGCAGACCGCGGACAAGAACCACTGCACGACGTTCCACGCGGGTGACCAGGCCTACTCCGAGAAGATCTGGTACTGGACCACCCCGATCGAGCAGTGCCTCGACGGCCGCACCGACGTCAAGTGCACCGACTACAGCCGCTGGACCCAGGCTTGGACCCAGATCAAGGGTTGACGTCCTCTCCGCCGCAAGGGCAGAGATTCCAACTACTACGCGGAGGTAGTGAGTTGAGGTTCACGCTTCGGCGAGACCTGTACAGGCGTCTCTCGGCGTGCGCTGACGGCCCGTCCGGCCGCGACGTTGACTGCCGCGTTCACGTCCGCGTTCGCCCGATGTCCGCAGGCGGCGCACTGGAAGACCGCTTGGCTCTCACGGTTCTCCGGTGCGCAGTGCCCGCAGACGAAACAGGTCTGCTGAGCGGACGCCGGGTACAGCCGGAACCTGGACACGAGATCCATCCAATCAGCCGGCACGGACACTCCCTGACTCTCGAAGGGAGGCAGTCGCGGGTCCTTCCCACCTCGAATGACGGAGCTTCCCCGCGACCGGTCCGATGAGCGGTCTGCACCGGCATCCGCGGGTTCGGTTGGGGTTGTTGCTGGGGCCGCCGATCCTGTGGCTCGGGGTTGCGTACCTGGGGGCGTTGGCGGCGTTGTTCGTCACCGCCCTCTGGTCGCAGGACAGCTTCACCGGGCTGATCGAGCGGGAGTGGACGCTGGACAGCTTCCGGACGCTGTTCACCGTCGACGTGTACCGGACCATCGCCCTGCGCACGATCGGGGTCGCCCTCCTGGTGACCGTGATCGATGCGGTGGTCGCGTTCCCGATCGCGCTGTACATGTCGAAGGTGGCGCGCCCGGGGCTGCGCCGGTTCCTGCTGGTGGCGGTGCTGATGCCCTTGTGGGCCAGCTATCTGGTCAAGGCGTACGCGTGGCGCGGGATGTTCGCCGAGGGCGGGCTGGTGTCCTCGATGTTCGAGGCGGTCGGGCTGCGGTCGCCCGGGTTCGGCCTGACCGCGACGGTGGTGACGCTGGCCTACCTGTGGCTGCCGTACATGATCCTGCCGATCTACGCCGGCCTCGAACGGCTGCCGGATTCGTTGCTGGAGGCATCGGCCGATCTCGGTGCGAAGACCACCCAGACGATCCGGCGGGTGGTCGTTCCGGTGGTGGTGCCGGCCATGGTGGCCGGGTCGATCTTCACCTTCAGCCTGACGCTGGGGGACTACATCGCCGTACGGATCGTCGGCGGCACCAACCAGTTGCTGGGCAACGTTGTGTACGACAACGTGGGCGCGGCCAACAATCTGCCCTTCGCGGCCGCGGTCGCCACCATCCCGGTCGTGGTGATGCTGGGATACCTGGCCGCGGTACGCCGTACCGGAGCGATGGAGAGCCTGTGATGACGATCTCCGGACCGACCAGGATGGTGTTGCGGATCCTCACCATCGTGATCCTCGCGATCATCTACATCCCGTTGCTGCTGGTGCTGGTGAACTCGTTCAACGTGAACAAGACGTTCGCCTGGCCGCCGCGCGACTTCACGCTGGAGTGGTGGCGGCGGGCGGCCGAGAGCCAAGGCGCGCTGGACGCGCTCTGGGTGAGCGTGCGGGTCGGGCTCGTGGCGACAGTGATCGCGCTGGTGCTGGGGACGATGATCGCGTTCGCGCTGCAGCGGTTCAGCTTCTACGGCCGCGACTCGGTGTCGCTGCTGGTGATCCTGCCGATCGCGCTGCCGGGCATCGTCACCGGGATCGCGCTCAACAACGCGTTCCGGACCATCTTCGGCTTCGAACTCGGGTTCGGCACGATCGTCATCGCGCACGCGACGTTCTGCATCGTGACGGTGTTCAACAACGTGATCGCCCGGCTGCGGCGGACCGGCGTACATCTCGAGCAGGCGTCGGCGGACCTCGGTGCGTCCGGGTTCACCACCTTCCGGCTGGTCACGTTCCCGCTGATCCGGTCGGCGCTGCTGGCCGGTGGGCTGCTCGCGTTCGCGCTCTCGTTCGACGAGATCATCGTGACCACATTCACGGCCGGCGCGAACCAGCAGACGCTGCCGATCTGGATCTTCAACAACCTGTTCCGGCCGAACCAGGCGCCGATCGTCAACGTGGTCGCGGCCGCGCTGATCGTGTTCTCGGTGATCCCGGTCTGGCTGGCACAACGACTCTCAGGCGACGCGGAATCATTGGGGGCAGGACGATGACGGTCACGCAGGAACGCAAGCTGGTCACGGAGATTCCCGGGCCTCGGTCGACCGAGCTGATGGCGCGGGTACGGCGCTCGGTCGCGCGCGGGATCGGGATCGCCCTGCCGGTGTTCGTCACCGAGGCCGGCGGCGGGATCGTGGTGGATGCCGACGGCAACCAGCTGATCGATCTCGGCTCCGGGATCGCGGTCACGAACGTCGGCAACGCGGCACCGCGGGTGGTGAGCGCCGTCCAGGAGCAGGTGGCCCGGTTCACCCACACCTGCTTCATGGTCACGCCGTACGCCGGCTACCTCGAGGTGTGCGAGGCGCTGAACCGGATCACGCCCGGGGACCACGAGAAACGGTCCGTGCTGCTGAACTCTGGCGCCGAGGCGGTCGAGAACGCGGTGAAGATTGCCCGCTCCCACACCCGGCGGAACGCGGTGGTGGTGTTCGACCACGGGTATCACGGGCGGACCAACCTTACCATGGCGATGACGGCGAAGAACGCGCCGTACAAGGACGGGTTCGGCCCGTTCGCGCCGGAGGTGTACAGAGTGCCGACGTCGTACTCGTATCGGGACGGGCTGAGCGGACCGGAGGCCGCGGCCCGCGCGGTGGCGTCGATCGAGAAGTACGTCGGTGCGTCGAACGTGGCCTGCGTGGTGATCGAACCGATCCACGGCGAGGGCGGGTTCGTCGTACCTGCTCCCGGGTTCTTGCCTGCGGTGGCCGAGTGGTGCCGTTCTGCGGGAGTGGTGTTCGTCGCGGACGAGATCCAGACCGGGTTCGGGCGGACCGGCGACCTGTTCGCGTGCTCGCACGAGGGCGTCGTACCGGATCTGATCACACTGGCGAAGGGCATCGCGGGCGGTCTGCCGCTGGCGGCCGTGACGGGCCGCGCGGAGATCATGGATGCGCCGCACGCCAGCGGTCTCGGCGGCACGTACGGCGGGAATCCGGTGGCGTGCGCGGCTTCGCTGGCGGCGATCTCGATGATCGAGGACGAGGACCTGCCGGCGCGGGCACGGGAGATCGGCGAGATCATGCTGCCCGCGCTGCGTGACCTGGCCAAGCGGCACCCCATCATCGGCGATGTCCGCGGGCGGGGCGCGATGATCGCCGTCGAGTTGGTCGACAGCTCCGGCGAGCCCGATCCGATCGCGACCGGGGAGATCGCGCGAGCATGTCACGCGGAGGGGATGGTCGTGCTGACCGCGGGGACCTACGGCAACGTACTGCGGTTCCTGCCGCCGCTCGTGATGCCGCCGGAGCTCCTGCGCGAGGCTCTGAGCCTGATCGCGAAGGTCTTCGACGCGCGCTAGGGACGGCCCTCGACGCGTGTCGCGCGCATCACACCAGGGGGACACAACCCCGAGCTCTGTCGAGCGCATCATTGAGCCGTGGGGATCCTCGACAGAACCGTCACGACGATATTCGTTCTCCTCGGCGGGGTTGCCCTGGTCGGTGCCGCTACCGACCTCGGCACAGTGGTGGCGCCGGACGACGCCCGCGAGCTACACGCCTACGAGCATGCGCCGCGCTGCTCGACCGCTCCGCAGACACCGGCCGAATGCCGGTGGACGGAGGAGTTCACCGTGTCCGACATCCACGTCGTCCCGGAGTACAAGACGGGCGACCGCAGCGCGGTCCTGACCGGCGCATCCGGTGCCAGGTGGCAGACGGGGTACCCCCACAGTGGTCCCGTCCTCGATCAACTCGACGAGGGCGAGCACGTGACCGGCACGATCTGGCGCGGCCGGCTGACGGAGATCACGGCCAACGGGGCCGCCCAGCAGACCGAAAGGGCTCCGGTCGGCGGGAGCGTGCCTGACATCGTGGCGCTGGTCCTGGCCTCCTGCGGCCTGCTAGTCATCGTCACCTGCGCTTGGCGGCTGCAACACCGCCGCGCGACCCCGGCCATGGATGCCACCATCGTTCTGAGCATAGGACTGCTCTTCGTCGGGCTCTTCTCCGCGATCGCGCTCTTCGTCCTCGCCGATTTCCTGTCGCCGAGCGTGGCCTACAACTTCTGGCTGTTCGCAGCCATCTTTTGCGCCGGCGCTGCTTGCCTGACTGTCCTGGTACGCCGGGACCTCAAGGCACCGCGCACCCCCGGCCTTCCGGGCATTCCGATCTAGGTGCATCTCGACAGGAGGTGTCGGGCCGGGCAGACGCCCCCCCACGCTCAGCGAGCGCGGCGCAATGCTGCGATCGGTCGACACCTCCTGTCGAGATGTTCAGGGCTCGAGAGTGGTGGTGATGGTCCAGAGGAGGTTGCGGAGCACGCGGCGGTCCTCTGGACCGAGCTTGGCGAGGGCCCGGCGGCCGGCTCGGTCGTAGACCTCCTGGACCGTGTGGGCCAGTTCGGCGCCGCGGTCGGTGAGTTCGATCGCGACCTGGCGGGCGTCGGTGCTGTTCCTGACCCGGCGGACGAGGCCGGCAGCTTCCATCCGCTGGGTGGTCTTCGTTGCTGTCGGCACCTCGACGTCCAAGACCTTGGCCAGTTGAGCCACTTGGAGCGAGCCGTGGTGCAGGAGCTTGGCGAGAACCAGTTCTTGGCCGGTGTGCAGCCCGGTGCCCGCCAGTTCGTCGGTCACTGCCTTGCGAGCAGCCCGGTCGGCGAACCGCAGTGCGACCAAGACATCAGCTTCGCTCGCTGGTGCCTCGGGAGGCCATTCAGCCTGGTCGGTGCTCACATGTGGCTCCGGGCCAGGAACGGGTTGCGGGCGTCGTAGTCACCGCTGTACTCGGTCGGGATCGCCGGCTCGCCGCGGCTCAGCTGGCTGGCATAGCGGGGCAGCTCGTCGCGCACCTTGAGGTGGTGCGCCTGGGATTCCTCCGGGGTGGTGCGGCCGACGATCTTGCCGGCCTCGACCAGCGGCTTGAGCAGCTCGCGGTCATCACCGTCGTCGACCGGTGGCTCGCCGACGCCGATCAGCTCGACCTCCGCGACGCCGCTGGCCGAGCGGCGCCGCAGCGCATACTTCCGGCCGCCGATGGAGATCTTGTCCGGGCTCTTCTTCGCCACCGGGACCAGCGCCCCGTCCGCGTTCTCCCGGGCGACCAGTTTGTACACGAACCCGCAGGTCGGGTAGCCGCTGCCGGTCACGAGCGACGTACCCACGCCGTACCCGTCGACCGGGGCCGGGGCGAGGGCGGCGATCTGGTACTCGTCCAGGTCGCTGGTGACGATGATCCGGGTCTTGGTCGCCCCGAGAGCGTCCAGTTGCTCGCGGACCTGGCCGGCCAGGGACGGCAGGTCGCCGGAGTCGAGCCGGACCGCGCCGAGTTCGGGGCCGGTGATGCCGATCGCGGTCCGGACCGCCTCGGCCACGTCGTACGTGTCCACCAGCAGGGTCGTCCCCTTGCCGAGGGCATCGATCTGGGAGATGAACGCGTCCCGCTCGGTGTCGTGCAGCAGCGTGAACGAGTGCGCCGCCGTACCCGCGCTCGGGATGCCGTACCGGTGCGCGGCCTCCAGGTTCGAGGTGGTGGCGAAGCCCGCGATGTACGCCGACAGCGCGGCGGCGACCGCGGACTCCTCGTGGGTCCGGCGCGAGCCCATCTCGATACACGGCCGGCCACCGGCCCACCAGGTCATCCTGGACGCCGCCGACGCGACCGCGGAATCGTGGTTCAGGATCGACAGGAACACGGTTTCCAGCAGCACCGCCTCGGCGAAACTGGCCTCCACCACCAGCACCGGCGACCCGGGGAAGAAGATCTCGCCGTCGGCGTAGCCGGAGATGTCGCCGGTGAACCGGTAGCCGGCCAGCCAGTCCCGGGTAGCCTGGTCGACGACACCCCGGTCGGCCAGGAATCCGATCGCCCGCTCGTCGAAGCGGAACCGCTCCAGCGCGTCCAGCAGCCGGTTCACGCCGGCGACCACGCCGTAGCGGCGCCCGTCGGGCAGCCGGCGGGCGAACAGCTCGAAGACCGAGCGGCGCTGCGCCGTGCCGTCGGCGAGGCTGGCCTGCAGCATGGTGAGCTCGTAGTGGTCCGTGAGGAGCGCGGTCGAGTGCGTCACAGGGGCAGCCTATTGCGAACGGGGAACCGATGATGGAGAGAATGGACAGGTGAGCACCGCACCAAGCGAACTCGAGAGCCCCGAGGTCGACGAGGCGATCGAGCTGAGCCCACCGTGGGTGACGATCGTCTGGAACGATCCGGTCAACCTGATGGACTACGTCACCTTCGTGTTCCAGACCTACTTCGGCTACTCCAAACACAAGGCGGAGAAGCTGATGCTGCAGGTGCACCAGGAGGGCAAGTCGGCGGTCTCGAACGGCAACCGCGAGGCGATGGAACGCGACGTGGAAGCGATGCACTCCTACGGCCTGTGGGCCACCTGCGAGAAGTCGTGACCCGGTTCCGCAAGCGCCGCAAGACCGTCGTCGTCAGTTTCGCCGAGCACGAGGCGGACATCCTGGCGAACCTGCTCCGCAACCTGGTCGAACTCCTGTACGACGGCCTGCCGCCGCGCGCCACCGAATCCTCGGACCCGCTGGCCGCGCTCCTGGACAGCGACGGGCCGACCTCGCCGCCGGAGGACGTCGTACTCCAGCGGTTGCTGCCGGACGCCTACAAGGAGGACGACCAGGCGTCGGGTGAGTTCCGGCGGTTCACGGAGCGCGGCCTGCGCGACGGCAAGATCGGCGACGCCAAGCGGGTGCTGTCCGCCCTCGAGGAGTCCGGGGCGGACGAGATCGCGCTGGAACCCGACGAACAACTGTCCTGGCTGCGCGCCCTGAACGACCTCCGCCTGGCGATCGGCACCCGCCTGGACATCAAGGAAGAAGACGACTACTCCACCTGGGAGAAGCTCCCCGACGACGACCCCCGCCGCCTGACGTACGACCTGTATGACTGGCTGGGCTACCTCCAGTCCGCCCTCCTCCACAACATGCGCTGACCCCACCCCCGTCCCGCGAACCGACACCGCCCTCGGTGGCCGCCGTTAAGTGTTTTCGGGCTGGTGGGGTGGCGCATCTAGGATCGGCGGGTGAGCTACCCGAAGAGTGGTGACGCTGAGCTGAGTGCCAGTCCTGACTTTCCGCGGATTGAGCGGGAGGTGCTCGAGTACTGGGACAAGGATGGGACGTTCCTGGCCTCGGTGGAGCAGCGGGCGGCCGGGGTGGACGGGGCCAACGAGTTCGTGTTCTACGACGGGCCGCCGTTCGCGAACGGGCTGCCGCACTACGGGCATCTGCTGACGGGATACGTGAAGGACGTCGTGCCGCGGTACCAGACGATGCGTGGGCATCGGGTGGAGCGGCGGTTCGGGTGGGACACGCACGGGCTGCCGGCCGAGCTGGAGGCTCAGCGGGTGCTCGGGCTGAAGACGAAGGCGGACATCCTCGAGCTCGGGATCGAGAAGTTCAACGAGGCGTGCCGGGCGTCGGTGCTGAAGTACACCGGCGAGTGGCGCAGTTACGTCACCCGCCAGGCGCGCTGGGTCGACTTCGACCACGATTACAAAACGCTCAATCGTGACTACATGGAGTCGGTGATCTGGGCGTTCAAGACGCTGTACGACAAGGGCCTGGTGTACGAGGGCCTGCGGGTGCTGCCGTACTGCTGGAACGACGAGACCCCGCTGTCCAACCACGAGCTGCGGATGGACGACGACGTCTACCAGCAGCGCCAGGACCCGTCGGTGACGATCGCGGTCGAGCTGGAGACCGGTGAGCGGCTGCTCGCCTGGACCACCACGCCCTGGACCCTCCCGAGCAACCTGGCCATGGCCGTCGGCCCGGACGTCGACTACGTGGTGGTGAACGACGCCGAGGGCCGCCCGACGATCCTCGCCGAGGCGCGGCTGGCGGCGTACGCCGGGACGCACGGCGACTTCGCCGGCCTCGGTGACGAGGTGCTCCGGCGGCTCAAGGGCTCCGAGCTGATCGGCCTGCGCTACGCCCCGCTGTTCCCGTTCCTCGCGAACGCCGAGGTCTTCGGGACCGCCAACGCCTTCCAAGTCATCTCAGCCGAGCACGTCACCACCGACGAGGGCACCGGCGTCGTACACATGGCTCCCGCGTACGGCGAGGAGGACCAGGTCGCCTGTGAAGCGGCCGGGATCCCCACCGTGCTGACCGTGGACGAAGGAGCCCGGTTCACGTCCGTGGTCCCGCCGTACCAGGGGATGCACGTGTTCGAGGCGAACCGGCCGATCATCCGCGACCTGCGGGCGGCCGGGGCGCTGGTGCGCGAGGACAGCTACGTGCACAGCTACCCGCACTGCTGGCGGTGCCGCAATCCGCTGATCTACAAGGCGGTGTCGAGCTGGTTCGTCGAGGTGACCCGGATCCGGGACCGGATGGTCGAGCTGAACGAGCAGATCACCTGGGTGCCGGAGCACGTGAAGCACGGGCAGTTCGGGAAGTGGCTGTCGAACGCGCGGGACTGGTCGATCAGCCGGAACCGGTTCTGGGGCAGCCCGATCCCGGTCTGGCGTTCGGACGATCCGGCGTACCCGCGGATCGACGTCTACGGCTCGATCGAGGAGCTGGAGCGCGACTTCGGTGTCGCGGTCCCGGATCTGCACCGCCCGTACGTCGACCAGCTGACCCGGCCGAACCCGGACGACCCGACCGGGCGGTCCACGATGCGCCGGGTGCCCGACGTCCTCGACGTGTGGTTCGACTCGGGGTCGATGAGCTTCGCGCAGGTGCACTACCCGTTCGAGAACACCGAGTGGTTCGAGCACCATTTCCCGGGCGACTTCATCGTCGAGTACATCGGCCAGACCCGCGGCTGGTTCTACACCCTGCACATCCTGTCCACGGCGCTGTTCGACCGGCCGGCGTTCTCGTCGTGCCTGAGCCACGGGATCGTGCTCGGCAACGACGGCCAGAAGATGAGCAAGTCGCTGCGGAACTACCCGGACGTGTCCGAGGTGTTCGACCGCGACGGCGCGGACGCGATGCGCTGGTTCCTGATGTCGAGCCCGATCCTGCGCGGCGGGAACCTGGTCGTCACCGAGGAAGGCATCCGGGACGGCGTCCGCCAGGTGATGATCCCGCTGTGGAACGCCTGGTACTTCTTCGCGCTCTACGCGAACGCCGCCGGGGCGACCGCGACCTGGTCGACCGGCTCCGAGGTGCTGCTGGACCGGTACGTGCTGGCCCGGCTGCGGGTGTTCGTCGCGGACGTCGAGGAGAAGCTGGACCGGTACGACGTCGCCTCGGCCTGCGATGCAGTGCTCAGCTACCTGGAGGTGCTGACGAACTGGTACATCCGCCGGTCCCGGGATCGCTTCTGGGACGAGTCGGGGGAGACGTTCCAGGACGCGGTGAACACGCTCTACACCGCGCTCGAGGTGGTGTGCCGGACGGCCGCGCCGCTGCTGCCGCTGACGGTCGAGCAGGTCTGGCGCGGGCTGACCGGCGAGCGGTCGGTGCATCTGACCGACTGGCCGGCGGTCGACGAGCTTCCGGACGACCCAGAGCTGGTCGCGCGGATGGAGCGGGTGCGCGAGGTGTGTTCGGTCGCGTCGTC
Source organism: Kribbella sp. NPDC049227 (assembly GCF_043197265.1). Classification (NCBI taxonomy): domain Bacteria; kingdom Bacillati; phylum Actinomycetota; class Actinomycetes; order Propionibacteriales; family Kribbellaceae; genus Kribbella; species Kribbella sp. NPDC049227. The sequence goes on from NZ_JBICST010000005.1 coordinate 331,709, forward strand.
GATCCGGAAGGCGGCAGGCATCCGTGGCCGGCAGCCGTTGCAGTCGCTCATGGTGGCAACGGCCGACGCGGAGGCGCTGCGGGCTCTGGTGCCGTTGATCGAGGATGAGGTCAACGTCCGCGAGGTCGTGCTGACGTCGGCGGATGCGGTGGACGCGCCGGTGTCGCAGCGGCTGACGGTCAATGCGCGGGCGGCCGGGCCGCGGCTGGGGCGTGACGTCCAGACGGTGATCAAGGCGTCGAAGAGTGGTGACTGGTCGGTCTCCGCGGACGGCGTTGTCGTTGCCGGGGGCATCGAGTTGGCCGAGGGCGAGTACACCCTGGAGACCACGCTGGCCGAGGGCGGTACGGCGAGCGGCCTGCTCTCCGGTGGCGGCTTCGTCGTACTGGACACGACGATCACGCCTGAGCTGGAGGCCGAGGGGACGGCCCGCGACGTGATCCGCTCGGTGCAGCAGGCGCGGCGGGACGCGGGCCTGCAGGTGACCGATCGGATGCGCTTGTCGGTGACGGCTGACGCTCGGACCATGCACGCCGTCGAGGCGCATCGCGACCTGATCATGGCCGAGACCCTCGCGACAGACCTGGACGTCGCGGAGGGCCCCGAACTGCAGATCGCGGTCACTGCCTAGGGTTGACGTCATGGAGACGCGCAGGCTTGGTCGGACTGGTCGGGACGTGGGTGTGGTCGGGCTCGGCGCCTGGCAGTTGGGCGCCGACTGGGGCTCGGTCGACGAGAGCGACGCGCTCGCGGTCCTGCGGGCGGCGATCGAGGGCGGCGTCACGTTCATCGACACCGCGGACGTGTACGGCGACGGCCGCAGCGAGCGGTTGGTCGGTCAGGTCTTCAAGGAGTACGACGGCCTGACCGTGGCCACCAAGATGGGACGTCGCGTCGACCAGGTGCCGTCGAACTACACGCTGGAGAACTTCCGGGCCTGGAACGACCGGTCCCGGCAGAACCTCGGCGTCGACACCATCGACCTGGTCCAGCTGCACTGCCCGCCGACCCCGGTGTACTCGACCGACGAGGTCTTCGACGCACTCGACTCGATGGTGGACGACGGCAGGATGAAGTCGTACGGCGTGAGCGTCGAGACCTGCGCCGAGGCGCTCACAGCGATCGCGCGGCCGAATGTGGCGTCGGTGCAGATCATCCTGAATGCGTTCCGGCTGAAGCCGCTCGACGAGGTGCTGCCCGCGGCGCAAGCGGCCGGCGTCGGCATCATCGCCCGCGTCCCGCTGGCGAGCGGGCTGCTGTCAGGCAAGTACGACGAGAACACCACGTTCTCGGCCGACGACCACCGCACCTACAACCGCCACGGCGAGGCCTTCGACGTCGGCGAGACCTTCTCCGGCGTCGACTTCGGCACCGGCCTGGAGGCCGTCCGCCGCCTGATGCCCTGGCTGCCCGCCGGCGTCACCATGGCCCAGTTCGCCCTCCGCTGGATCCTCGACCAGCCGGGTGTGAGCGTGGTCATCCCGGGTGCGCGCAACCCGGCCCAGGTCGCCGGCAACCTGGCGGCGGCAAGCCTTTCCCCGCTCACCACGGACCAGTCAGCCGCCGTCCAGGCGACGTACGACGAGCGGATCCGGCCACAGATCCACGATCGCTGGTAGCGCTCTGTCCGCATAATGGACCGACTCCCGGGTTGGCGGGACGGGTCCGGCGGTCGCCGTACCGTGGTCTCGTGTTGATCATCGAGAAGGCCACGTACGACGCGATCGTCGCGCACGCCCGCCGGGACCACCCGGACGAGGCCTGTGGCGTGGTCGCAGGGCCGGCCGGGTCGGACCGGGCGGTGCGGTTCGTGCCGATGCTCAACGCGGCGATGTCACCGACGTTCTACGAGTTCGACTCCGGCGACCTGCTCCGGCTGTACAAGGAGATGGACGAGCGGGACGAGGAGCCGGTGGTGATCTACCACTCGCACACCGCCACCGAGGCGTATCCGTCACGCACCGACATCCACCTGGCCCAGGAGCCCGGCGCCCACTACGTGCTGGTGTCGACCCGGGACGGCGCCGACTCCCCGGCGCACGACGGCCCCGTCGAGTTCCGGTCGTACCGGATCATCGACGCCGAGGTCGTGGAAGAAGAAGTGCGCGTGGTGGGTTCTTATGAGGAAACAAAAGGAGACAACTGATATGGCGATCGAGTTGCGCGTGCCGACGATCTTGCGCACGTACACCGGCGGCGAGAAGGCGGTGAACGGGGACGGCGCCACGCTGGCCGAGTTCATCGACAACGTGAACGGTGCCCACCCGGGTCTGAAGGAGCGCATCGTCGAGGGCGAGCCGGAGGAGCTGCGCCGGTTCGTGAACGTCTACGTCAACGACGAGGACGTCCGGTTCACCGGCGGCCTGAAGACCGGCGTGAAGGACGGCGACGTGGTCGTCGTACTGCCCGCGGTGGCCGGCGGCTGATTATGCGTTTCGACAGTCTGCTCGACTCGGTCGGAGGCACGCCGCTGGTCGGTCTGCCCCGGCTGTCGCCGTCGGCGGACGTCCGGTTGTGGGCGAAGCTGGAGGACCACAACCCGACCGGTTCGATCAAGGACCGGGCGGCGCTGCGGATGCTCCTGGACGCCGAGAAGGACGGCCGGCTGCGGCCCGGCACCACGATCCTCGAACCGACGTCGGGCAACACCGGCATCTCGCTGGCGATGGCGGCCAAGCTGCGCGGCTACCGGATGGTCTGCGTGATGCCGGAGAACACCTCCGAGGAACGCCGCCAGATCCTGCGGATGTGGGGAGTCGAGATCATCTCCTCCCCGGCCGCGGGCGGGTCGAACGAGGCGGTCCGGGTGGCCAAGCAGGTCGCCGAGGAGCACCCGGACTGGGTGATGCTCTACCAGTACGGCAACCCGTCCAACGCGGCCGCGCACTACGACGGCACCGCGCGCGAGATCCTCGCCGATCTGCCGTCCGTCACCCACTTCGTGGCCGGCCTCGGCACCACCGGCACGCTGATGGGCGCCGGCCGGTTCTTCCGCGAGCACAAGCCCGAGGTGCGCATCGTCGCGGCCGAGCCGCGGTACGGCGAACTCGTCTACGGACTGCGCAATCTGGACGAGGGGTTCGTGCCCGAGTTGTACGACGAAACCCTGATCGACGCCCGGTTCTCGGTCGGCCCGCGCGACGCCGTCCGCCGGGTCCGTGAACTGCTGGACAACGAGGGGATCTTCGCGGGGATCTCCACCGGCGCGATCCTGCACGCGGCGCTCGGCCAGGCAGCGAAATGCGTCCGCGAGGGCGAGACCGCGGATATCGCGTTCGTGGTCGCGGACGGTGGCTGGAAGTACCTGTCCACCGGTGCCTACGAGGGCACGATCGACGAGGCGGAGGATCGCCTCGAGGGTCAGCTCTGGGCCTGAGGTGGAGCTGAGCGCCGGCGGGCGGAGGGCCGGGACTCAGGACTGTGCCGGTTGTCGTTGCTGCCGGCACCTGATCGTGACTAGGTCATGTCCGCCTACGGTTGCTTGAAGAGGACCTTGCGTCCCAGTCGGGGATGAACGCCGCGGCCCTTGCAACTGTTGCAGGGGCGTTGGGCGTAGCTGAAGAGTGCGCCGCGGTGCCGTCCGGCGCCTTTGCAACGGTTGCATTTGGCGTTCGGGTGCAGCGACAGCGAGACGACGTACAAGGCGAACGCCGCCATGGCCAGCACGACCAGCATCCCGGTCGGCCCGAGGGCCGCCACGATGTCCGCGGTCGTGCTGTGCGTGTCCGCAGCCTGGCCCGCCGCCGTGGCGTCGTTGGGTTGCGGATTCGGTGCGGCGGTGGTGCCCAGCACCACCGCGATCTGGTGCGCCAGTGTCATGGCATCACGAAGGGCGGTCGAGCAAACATCGCTCCAGAGTGGCGCCCATCACGTGAAAAGGCAATTCCGCAGAGTAAAGATGTGGATAACTCCGGCGTGTCGGATCGCTCGGTTAGGTAAGGCTGGCTTCCGGACTGCCCGCGATCAGACCTGTATAAGCTCTGGCTGTGGCTGACGCACCGGTGGGGATCTTCGATTCAGGCTTCGGCGGTCTCACCGTCGCCCGCGCGGTGCTCGACCAGTTGCCGCATGAGCCGATCCTGTACCTCGGCGACACCGCCCGGCAGCCGTACGGCCCGAAGCCGATCGCCGAGGTGCGCGAGTACGCGCTGGAGTGCCTCGACCACCTCGTCGAGGCCGGCGTGAAGATGCTCGTCATCGCCTGCAACTCGGCCAGTGCGGCGATGCTCCGCGACGCCCGCGAACGGTACGACGTACCGGTCGTCGAAGTGATCCTGCCGGCCGCGCGCCGGGCCGTGGCCGCGACCCGGAACCAGCGCGTCGGCGTGATCTGCACCCGGGCGACAGCGGCGTCGCTCGCCTACGAGGACGGGTTCGCGGCCGCGCCACAGGTGGAGCTGTTCACCCGTGCCTGCCCGGATTTCGTCGACTTCGTCGAGTCCGGCGTGACGTCCGGGCCCGAGCTTCTCGAGGCAGCGCACGAGTACCTCGATCCGTTGGTCGAGGCCGGCGTCGACACGCTGATCCTCGGCTGCACGCACTATCCGTTGCTCACGGGCGTCATCTCGTACGTGATGGGCGACAACGTCACGCTGGTGAGCAGCGCCGAGGAGTGCGCCAAGGACGTATACGGCGTACTCACCAAGACCGGATTGCTCCGTGCGGACAACCTGCCGGAGCCGCGGCACCGCTTCGTCACCACCGGCAGCCCGGACGAGTTCGCTGCCATCGGCTCTCGCTTCCTCGGGCCGGTGCTGTCCGCGGTCGACCAGTTCGCCTGGATCCGCTAGCGGGTCTGTTGTCCAGGGCACCGGATCCCGTCGTGATGTGCGCGAAATCACTGCCAGGCAACTGGATCCGATGATCCGCGACGCGACCCGCGATCCTGCGAAGCCGGCAACCCGCCGGTAATGTTCCAGCTATGAAGCTCACCGTGATCGGCTGCTCCGGGTCCGTACCCGGCCCCGACTCGGCCGCCTCGAGCTATCTGGTCACCGCCGAGGGTTTCCACCTGATCCTCGACCTCGGCAGTGGCGCGCTCGGCTCGCTCCAGCGGCATGTCGCGGTCCCGGAGATCGGCGCGATCGGTCTGTCCCACCTGCATCCCGACCACTGCATGGACCTGTGCGGGTTGTACGTCGCGGCGAAGTACGGACCGGGTACGCCGATCCCGCGGATCCCGGTCTACGGACCGCCCGGGACGTCGGGCCGGATGGCGTCGGCGTACGACCTGCCGATCGATCCCGGGATGGAGGGGGAGATCGAATTCCACACCTGGCAGGCGGTTCAGCGGATCGGCCCGTTCACGGTGCGCACCGCGCGGATGGTGCACCCGGTGCCGGCGTACGCGATCCGGGTCGAGCACGGCAACGCGTCACTCGTCTACACCGGCGACACCGGGCCCAACGACGCGCTGATCGAGCTCGCCCGTGGTGCCGACGTGCTGCTGTCCGAGGCCGCCTTGCAGGACAACGATCCGCACAACCCGACCGACCTTCACCTGACGCCCGCCGACGCCGGCGAACACGCCAAGAAGGCCGGGGTCAAACGTCTGATCATCACTCACGTCCCGCCCTGGTACCAGCGCGAAACCCAGGCAGAGCATGCCCGCCGCACGTATCCGGGTCCCGTCGAGATCGCCACCCCCCATGCCGTTTTCGACATCTGACGGCGTCTCGTTGTGGACGACGACCACGGGCACCGCCAGTTCGTTGCCGCCCGTCGTCATCGTCCACGGCGGCCCCGGCCTGTGGGACGACTACGCCGTACTCGCGGAGATGCTGGACGATCTGACCGTCGTGCACCGGTTCGACCAGCGCGGCTGCGGGCGGTCGGGACCGTCGGAGCTGCAGTCGGTCCGGCGGACAGCGCAGGACATCGACGAGCTTCGCGAGTACTGGGGGCATGAGCGGATCGTCGTACTCGGGCATTCGTTCGGGGCGACGCTCGCGCTGGCCTACGCCGGGTGGTACGGCGACCGCGTCGCCGGAGTCGTGTACGTCGGCGGCGTCGGGATCGGCGACTGGCGTACGCCGGAACGTGCAGAGCGCGCGCGGCGGATGACCCCGGCACAGGTCGAACGGCTGGACGAACTGGGGGCGAAGCGTGGCCGGACGGTCGATGAGGAGATCGAGTTCCGCGTGCTGGCGTGGTTCCCCGACTACGCCGACCGGTCGATGGCGATGACCTGGGCGCGGAAGAGTGCGGAGGTGGACCTGCCGATCAACTTCGCCGCCAACCGCGAGCTCGGTCAGGACGTCAACCGTTGGCCCGAGGGCTACCTGGCCGGGCTCGCTGCCGGGATCCGCGTGCCGGTCACGTTCGTCCACGGCGCCGGTGATCCGCGGTCGGCGGTCAATGTCCGTGACCTGGCGGCGCACACTCCTCGCCAAACCTTCCACCTGGTCTCCGACGCCGGTCACTCCCCGTGGCTGGAGCAGCCCGAGCTCTTCCGGGAGCTTCTGCGGGAGGCAGTGCGGGGTTGCTGAAACGAATTCTGAGATCTACTCTCAAATTAGAGTCGATCTCAGGAGGAGTGCGTCATGGGTGCTGTGAGCCGCGACCCGCGGCGGTGGTGGGCGCTGGGCGCCATGTCGGTCAGCCTGATCGTGGTCGGGCTGGACCTGACCGTGCTGAACGTCGCGCTGCCGACGCTGGCCACCGAGTTGGGGGCGTCGACCAGTCAGCTGCAGTGGTTCGCGAACGCGTACACGTTGGTGCTCGCGGCGCTGCTGCTGCCCGCCGGGCTGCTGGGTGACAGATTCGGCCAGAAGCATCTGCTGATCGGGGCCCTCGTGGTGTTCGGCGGGGCGTCGGCGGCCTGTGCCTTCGCCTCGTCGGCGGGGCAGCTGATCGCGGCTCGCGCGGTGCTCGGGGTCGGGGCGGCGTTCCTCATCCCGCTGTCGATGTCCTTGCTGAACGTGCTGTTCGAGCCGGGGGAGCGGGTCCGGGCGATGACGATCTGGGTGATGGCCAACTCGCTCGGCATCCCGCTCGGGCCGGTGCTCGGCGGCTGGCTGCTGGACCACTACCGCTGGGGATCGGTCTTCCTGATCAACCTGCCGCTGGTCGCCGTCGGCCTGGTCGCGGTCGCTCTGCTGATCCCGGCGACGCGCGGACACCGTTCCGGACGGATCGACGTACCCGGGATTCTGCTGTCGGGAGCGGGGCTGGTGGCGGTGACGTACGGGTTCGTCGCGGCCGGTGAGCGCGGGTGGGGCGACGCGGTGACACTGACCAGTCTGGCCGTTGGCGTCGTACTGCTGGCGGTGTTCTGGTCGTGGCAGCGGCGTACGGCGGATGCGCTGGTCGACCTGGCGTTGTTCCGGTCGGCGCGGTTCACCTGGGGCACGGTGCTCGCGACGCTGGCGTCGTTCGCGTTGATGGGTCTGCTGTTCGTGCTGCCGCAGCTCTTCCAGGCTGTGCAGGGCGCGGACGCGTTGAACACCGGTCTGCGGCTGCTGCCGATCATCGGTGGACTCCTGATCGGGGCCAAGGTCGCCGAGCGCCTCTCCGCCACCGCCGGGCCGCGGCTGACCGTCGCGTTCGGTTTCGTGCTGATGCTGGCCGGCCTGGTGATGGGCGCCTTCACCAGCGTCGACGCCGGCTACGGGTTCACGGCGATCTGGGTCAGCCTCGTCGGTGTGAGCATCGGATTCACGCTGCCGCCGGTGATGGACCTGGCGATCGGTGCGTTGACCGTCGAGCGGAGCGGATCCGGATCCGGCCTGATCCAGGCGCTCCGCCAGGTCGGCGGCACGATCGGTGTCGCGATCCTCGGTACGGTGCTCAACTCGGCGTACCGCGACCACCTGAACGTCGGCGGCCTGCCGCCCGCGGTCGCCGACGCGGCCCGCGACAGCGCGTCCGGGGCGGTCGCGATCGCGGCCCACACCAACGCGCCGGCCTTGGCGGAATCGGCCCGTGAGGCGTTCGTGCACGGCATGAGCGCGACCCTGTGGACGTGCAGCGGGATCGCGGCTCTGGGCTTCGTGCTCGCGCTGGCCTTCCTGCCCGGCACGCGTGGGTCAGTCGAGCCGGAGCCCGCGGAAGTTGTCACAATCGAGGTATGACGACGGAGAAGCCGATCGGGCTGCGCGAGCGCAAGAAGGCGAAGACCCGGGCGGCGATCCAGGAGCACGCGCTGCGGCTGTTCCGCGACCAGGGGTACGCCGAGACGACCGTGCAGGAGATCGCGGCCGCGGCGGAGGTGTCGCCGGCCACCTTCTTCCGGTACTTCCCGACCAAGGAGGACACCGTCGTCTTCGACCGGCTCGACCCGGTGATGATCGACGTGTTCCGCGCGCAGCCGGCCGAGCTGAATCCGACCGACGCGCTGCGTGCGACCCTCAAGGACAGCATGCGGACGCTGACCGACGAGGAATGGGAGCTGGAGTCCCAGCGTCAGCAGCTCGTCCTGAACGCCCCCGAGCTGCGCGCGCGGATGCTCGACCAGTTGTACGCCGGCATCGACCTGCTGGCCGCCCTGGCGGCCGAGCGGGTCGGCCGCTCCGCCGACGACTTCGCCGTCCGGGCCTGGGCCGGCGCGGTCGTCGGCGTGGTGATGGCGACGTACCAGAGCACCGGCCACGTCAACATGAAGGACTACTTCGAGATCATCGACCGCGCGTTCGCCCATCTCCAGGCCGGTCTTCCGCTCGGCAAGTAGTTGCCTACGGCCCCATTTCGGTGATGGTGAGGGCCATCGTCGCGCCCGGGATCGGCATCGACAGTGCCTCGGCCTCGATCGCGGGCCGGTCCTGATCGGGCAGCGGGCCGGCGGTGCGGAGGTCGACCTTGCCGCCCTTGCGTCCCCAGGCGCCGCGGATCTCGCCGTTCAGCATGAGTCCGTGTGGGTGGTACCAGTCGTGCAGGTGGATCCGCGGCTTCTGCCCCGGTCCGGCGAACAGTCCGTGCCGGTCCTGCCCGAACAGCCTCAGGTCCGAGGCCACGAGGAACCGTGCACCGGTCGGCGTCGGCGCCTGCCGGACGGCCTGCTCGTCCGCCGCGAGGATCCAGCCTTCGCGACCTTCCAACTCAACCGGGAGGAGCTCACCGTCCAGCAGCTTCCAGACTTCTCTCGCATCAGGTCTCGACAGCCCGGACCACCAACTGAAGGCCTCCACGGTGGTCGGCCCGAACGCCTGCACGTGTCGTCGGCACAGCTCCAGATGCGCGTCCTGGAAGTCGATCTCCGGCGCCGGAACCTCACGCACGTAGAGCGCGCTAGTCGTCCACCGCAACGCGAGTCGCCCGCTCCAACAGGCACTCCGCAGTTCGCTGCCCCGCCCGCCGCGGTGCTCGGCGCCGCCCAGTTCCCGGCAGATCCGGTCGGCCTGACGTGCGATCTCCCGCTGCTTCTCCTCATCAAGCGGCATCCGCCCGACCGTGAACACCCCGAAGTCCCGCTCCGGCAACACATACACCGCCGCCCGCGGACTGTACGTCTGCACCAACCCCGGCGCCTCCCACGCCCACGGCTCACACCCCTCCACCCGCGCATGCAACCCGATCAACGCATCCCGAGGAGCCGTATCCTGCAACCCAAACCGAGCCGCCGCCACATAGTCCCCACCAGGCAACCGCCCACCCAGCCGGTTGACCATCAATCGAAACCGCACAGCTTCCGCATAGCTGATCGGCACTGCGTGACTCATCCCTCGGGTCAGTCCAGGGCGTTGAGGTATGCGGTGCCTCGGGGGCTCAGTTCGTAGCCGACTTCGAGGCTGTGGGTGAGGCCCAGGTTCTTGAGTTTGCGGACGTCGAGTTTGAAGGGGGCCGTCTCGCGGTTGAGGGCGGCGGCCAGGTCGGCGGCCCGGGTGGCGGGCTTCGACTGGATCAGCCGGAGGGTCTGGGTGGTCCAGGCGCCGTGGTGGCTGAGCTCGTCGAAGCGGGCCAGCCGGTTCGTGAGATCGGCGAGGTCGTCGGCGGTCAGCTCGGACTGGGCCGCGAGCTCCTCGCGCGGGTCCGGCCCCTCGACCAGGTGGAACTTGATCAGGAACGTCGGCCAGTCCTCGTTGCCGCGCAGCCGCCGGCGGACGTCCTTCGCGTTGCGCCGGTCCGCGTCCGCCACGTCGGCGTCGCTGTCGGCGATCAGCTCCGGGTTCACCTGGCGGACGCTGTCGATCTCGATCCGGCCGGCGTTGGTGCGGTAGATCCGCCCCTCCACCACCCGGGGCTCGGCCCACCGCCGGTACGCCGCGGTGATCTTCCCGTCCGCGACCCCGTCCCGATCCGATCCGGCGAACAACATGGTCCTACCCTCCCAACGCCTTCGCGACGATCGGGGCCAAGGCACGCAACGCCTTGCCCCGATGGCTGATCGCGTCCTTCTCCTCGATCGACAGTTCCGCCGTCGTCCGGTCGTACCCCTCGGCCTGGAACAGAACGTCGTACCCGAAGCCGCCGGTGCCGCGCAGCTCGCGGATGACAGACCCGCGCATCTCACCGAGCACCAGCTCGTCCGCCTCGCCCGGCTGGACGAACGCGACCGCGGCGACGAACGACGCTCCACGCCGCTCGTCCGGGACGTCCTCGAGCTGTCCGAGCAGCAGCAGGTTGTTCGCGTGGTTGTCCTTGGCCGGTCCCGACCAGCGCGCCGACAGGACGCCGGGCATGCCGTTCAGCGCGTCGACGCAGATGCCGCTGTCGTCCGCGATCGACGGCAGCCCGGTCGCGGCCAGCGCGGCGTGCGCCTTCAGCAGCGCGTTGCCCTCGAACGTCGGCTCGGTCTCGGCCGGCTCGTCGTACGCCGCTACGTCGCCCAGCCCGAGCACCTCGATCCCGGGCACGATCGGGGTCAGGATGCGACGCAGTTCCTCGAGCTTCTTCTTGTTGTTCGAGGCCAGTAGCACCTTGGTCACGCGAGTGCCTCCAGCTGCAGCTTGGTCAGCTCCGCGCATCCCGCCGTACCGAGCTCCAGCAGGCTGTCCAGCTCGGCGCGGTCGAACGGCGCGCCCTCGGCCGTGCCCTGCACCTCGATGAACTTGCCGTCGCCGGTCAGCACCAGGTTCATGTCCGTCTCGGCCCGGACGTCCTCCTCGTAGCAGAGGTCGAGCATCGGGGCGCCGTCGATGATGCCGACGGAGACCGCGGACACCGAACCGGTCAGCGGCTCGCTCTTCAGCAGCTTGCGCTCGCGCAGGTACGACACCGCATCCGCGAGGGCGACGTACGCGCCGGTGATCGCCGCGGTCCGGGTGCCGCCGTCGGCCTGCAGTACGTCGCAGTCGAGCAGGATCGTGTTCTCGCCGAGCGCCTTGTAGTCGATCACGGCCCGCAGTGAACGCCCGATCAGCCGGGAGATCTCGTGGGTCCGGCCGCCGATCTTGCCCTTCACCGACTCGCGGTCCGAGCGGGTGTTGGTCGCCCGCGGCAGCATCGCGTACTCCGCGCTGACCCAGCCGAGACCGGAACCCTTGCGCCAGCGCGGCACACCCTCGGTCACACTCGCCGCACACAGCACCCGGGTCCGGCCGAACTCGACCAGCACCGAGCCTTCGGCGTGGTCGAGCCACTTCCGGGTCAGGGTGACGGGCCGCAGCTGATCCGGGGTACGTCCATCGATACGCGCCATGCGTCCGACCCTATGCCTCCAGGCGCTGGACCTCCGCATTGGACGGGCGCAGGGCACCGGACGAACGCAGGCCACTGGACGGGCGAACCTGGGTGACGGCCATCCGGGCAGCCCACGGCAGCAGGTCGTTGGCCCGGCGGCCGAGCCACGGAACGCCTTCCTTGACCAGCCAGAGCGTGTCCGCCCACCGGCTCGGTGCGACCCCGGCACAGTCCAGATCCGGAGGTACGTCGATCGGCAGCCCGCGCCGGGCCAGTTCGTCGGCGAATGCCCGGGCCAGCCGCCGATGACCACGCTCACCCGGGTGCAGCCGGTCGATGCTCCAGAAGTCCCGGCGGTACACCTCCGGGTAGTCGGCCATGTCCAGCCGGATCCCGCCGAACTTCGCGTGCAGATCGTCGTACACCTGGTTGACCTGCTCGATCCGCTCCCACAGTGGGCGGCGCAGCCAGGCCGGCAGACCGAACACCTGGCCGTGGTCGTGGAACCGGACCGTGAGCAGCAGCGCGCCACGGGCGGTGAGTTGCTCGGCACAGTGATCCAGGCAGGCGCGGATCCCGCCGGAGTCGAAGTTGGATCGCAGGGTGTCGTTGACCCCGACGATGAGCGAGGCGATGTCGATCGGACCGGTCGATACGGCTTCGGGCAGTTGCTCGGTCGCGACCAGGTGCACGGTGGCGCCGCTGGTCGCGAAGTTGGAGAACGTCACACGGTGGGAACTGGCCAGGGAGTCGGCAAGCAGCGAGGCCCAGCCTCGCCACCCTTCACCCGGGCGCGCGCCGGCACCGGACAGGTCGGTCGTACTGCTGCCGTTCATCGGGTCCCCGACACCTACGGTGGTCGAGTCCCCCAGTGCCACGTAGTGGAGGCTCACATTCCGCCATGGTGAAGGCACACTGCGAGATCGGAGTGTTGCCTGGATGACGGCTGAGGCAACTCCAGCTGGAGGACGGGTGATTGAAGGACGCAACTGCTCGGAGTTAGGCTACTTCAAACAACTATGTGCAGGAGCTGCTTGCAGATGACTGATCTTCGGTTTGGCTTGGTGGGACTCGGGGCCCGTAGCCGGCTCGCGCAGTACGCGCACACCCCGGGCGAGGGTTCGGCGATCGTGGCAGTGGCCGATCCGGCCGCCGCGCAGCGAGACATCGCACTGGAGCGGTTCAGCGGCGCGACGGCGTACGCGGACCATCTCGAACTGCTCGACCAGAAGCTCGACGGCGTCTTCCTGACCACGCCCGACGACCTGCACGAGGGCCCGGCGATCGACTTCCTCCGCGCCGGTGTCTCGGTGTTCGTGGAGAAGCCGCTGGCCATCACGACCGAGGGCTGCGACCGGGTCCTGCAGGCGGCGTACGAGAGCGGTGCCCGGCTGTACGTCGGCCACAACATGCGGCACATGCCGGTCGTGCTGACCATGCGCGAGCTGATCCAGTCCGGCGCAATCGGTGACGTGAAGGCGATCTGGTGCCGGCACTTCGTCGGCCACGGCGGCGACTTCTACTTCAAGGACTGGCACGCGGACCGTCGCCGGTCCACCGGTCTGCTGCTGCAGAAGGGTGCCCACGACATCGACGTGATGCACTGGCTGGCCGGCGGCTACACCACGCGCGTGAACGCGATGGGCGCGCTGACCCTGTACGGCGGGATCAAGGACCGGCAGGACCGGTCGGAGCAGCGGTTCGGCGACTTCGTCAGCGACGACAACTGGCCGCCGCTGGAGCAGAAGGGCCTGGCACCGGTGATGGACGTCGAGGACCTCTCGATGGTCAACCTGGCGCTCGACAACGGGGTCCTGATGACCTACGAGCAGTGCCACTTCACGCCGGACTACTGGCGCAACTACACCGTGATCGGTACGCACGGCCGGCTGGAGAACTTCGGCGACACGTACGGCGGCGTGGTGAAGGTCTGGAACAGCCGCCGGTCCGGGTACCGCGAGGACGCCGACCAGGTCGTCGAGATCCCGGGCAGCTCGGACCACCACGGTGGCGCCGATCCCTTGCTGGTGGGCGAGTTCATCCGCTTCGTCCGCGACGGCGGCGAGACGCTCACGTCCCCGGTGGCCGCGCGGGCCGCGGTCGCGGCCGGGTACGCCGCCACCACGTCGCTGCGCTCGGACGGCACTCCGGTCGACGTCCCGCCGCTGGATCCGACCCTGGTCCGGTACTTCGACAACGGCCAAACGCGGTGAGCTAAGATCGTGGTCGTGACCTGGTACGCCGCCATGCGAATGCTGAGCCCTCGATGCGGAGGACTCTAGCGGCGTAGGCGCATGTGCTTGCAGCGAGAGGCCCCCTGTGTCGGGGGCCTCTCTCTTTTTTCCAGCTGCCCGCACATCCTTGGAGAGATTCGATGTACCCGATCACCTACGTCACCGACTGTTTCGGCGGCAACGCCCGCGCCAGACTCAGCACCCGGATCGGCGCCCTGTTCGGCCAGTCGCCGACGATCGTGGCCGCCGACGGGCCCGATCCGGAGTCGTTCGCCGCGCTCACCCTGCTCGACTGCCTGAGATCGACCGAGTCCCTGGGGGAGGACGGCCATCCGACCATAACGCTGGTCAACATCGCGCCCCGCGACGGCGAGTGGCCCAACGGTGCCCCGTTCTGCTTCTTCACCTACGGCCGGCACCTGGTCGCGAGCACGTTCGACGCGCGCACCCTGTCCTTGGTACGCCGTGAGCTGGGGATCGATCGGGTCCACGTGACGGACATCCGCGAGGTCGTCGCCGCGGCGCGCGACTGGGCCGAGTTCAGGGCCGAGGAGCTCGAGAAGATCGCCGACACCCAGTTCCGCAGCCTGTGGTACCTGCCGCTGCTCGCCAAGTGGCTCACCGACGGCCACGCCGTCCCGTCGACACCGACCGCCGTACCCGTGCTGGACGACGCCGAGCCGACCGTGAGCGTCGTCGACAACTTCGGCAACTGCAAGCTCGACTGCGGCGCCGCCGCGATCGGGTTCTCGATCGGGGCGTCCGTCCCGGTCGCCGGCCGGACTCAGGACGGCTCGATCACCCTGACCGAGGTCGGCTGCTACCGCCACCTGACCGACGTACCTCTCGGAGCCGCGGGCCTGATCCTCGGCAGCTCCGGCACGGACTTCGTCGAACTCGTCATCCGCGGCGGCTCGGCAGCCTCCGCCTTCAACCTCCGCCCGGGCGACTCACCACTGCGCAGCACGCCGGCCGAGTACGCCGCCTGAAGTGCCAGAGGCGGGACTCGAACCCGCACGCCCGGGGGCACCGGCACCTAAAGCCGGCGTGTCTGCCGTTCCACCACTCTGGCTGGGCGAGCACGCTGCTCCCCTAGGACAGACATCCTAGGGGAGCAGCGGAGGCTCAGCGGCTTTGCAGGGCGTCGATGAACACCGTGCGCAGGTCGCCGGGGTTGCGGGCGACGTACGACTGGCCGCCGGTGGCCTGGGCGAGTTTGCGGAGCTCTTCGGCGTCCGCGTCCGGGCCCATGCCGAGTGCGATGATGCGGACCGGGCGGGCCGGATCGCGGAGGCCTTCCAGGGTCTGGATGGTCTTCTCCAGGGTCGGGCTGCCCGGGTCGTCGTTCTTGCCGTCGGTGAACAGCAGGATCGAGTTGACCGCGCTCGAGTCGTACTGGTTCCGGACCGCGCGGACCGCCGCGATCGCGGTGTCGTACAGACCCGTGCCGCCGTTGGGGACCGCGTGCTGGATCTTCAGGTTGGCCAGGATCTTGGTCCGCTGGCCGGACGACAGCGGCGCGATCGGGACGAGTTCCTTGTAGTCGCCGCCGTCCGAGCCGATCCGGGTCGAGAACGTCCACAGCCCCAGCGAGGCGCTGTTCGGGAACAGCGACAGGCCGCCGCTGGCCGCCTCGATGGTCAGCTGCATCCGGGTCTTGTTGCCGACGATCTCCGCCATCGAGCCGGAGACGTCGATGACCGCCAGCGAGTGCGTGGACAACGACAGCCGGGTCCAGTTCTGCAGCGCCTTCTCGATCGCCTCGCCGGTCGGCTTGGTCAGCTGGGTCAGGTCGCCGACCCCGCGGCCGCCGCTGAGCGGGCTGAACAGTGCGTCCCGGAAACCGGCCTGGTCGCGGGCCTGGCTGGACGCGTCGGACAGCAGCTCCGCCGCGAGCGCCTTGCCGGCGTCGCTGATCGTCTCGGCGTCGTCCTTGGCGGTGACCACCATCGGGTAGTCCAGCGTCAGCGTGCCGGTGGCCGGCATGATCGCCTTGAGCTGGGCGTCCGGGTGCTCTTCCTGGTACTTCACGAAGCTCTGCTCCGACGCCGGTACGACGACCCTGCTGCCGTCCTGGTCGGCCCGGCCGAACAGTGCGTTGACGTCGCTGTACGGCTTGGCCATCGAACCGAGTCGCTGCGCGAGCGGCACGATCACCTGCGACACCTGGGTGTCGGAGGCAGAGGTCTTCTGCCGCTCGGACTGCACCGCGAGCAGCGCGAGCGCACCGGGCGAGGTGTTCAGAGGGTCCAGCAGAGCCGGATCCGCGGCGCCGAGGGCGCGCAGCCAGGACGACGTGTCGGCGAAGTTGGCGCTCCGCCCGACCAGCACCAGTGGCGAGGTCGCGACGGACGGTACGGCGATGCTCGGGACGCTCTGGCCGTCGTCGGCCTGGGCCACCCACAGCGACGAGTCCGGCACCCACAGGTCGGGCCGGTTGTCGCTGCCGCTGGCGATGTCCCGGGCCACCTTGGCCGAGGGAGCCCCGCTGATGGTGAACTGCAGACACGGAGTTCCGTCGTCGCCGCCCTTGCCGGCCAGCGACTTGGCCGCGGCCTCCAGCGAGGGCTGCATCTCGGGTGTGGTGCTCAACGAGACCTGCGTCGGGTCGTCACACGACTTCCCGCCGAGGAACCCGTCGGCGCCGGACTGCGATCCGAAGGAGCGGACCACAAAGACAGCGCCCAACGACACCACCAATAGCCCGACCGCGGTGATGTACACCGAACGACGGTTGTTGTTACTTCGCGTCACCGCAGAGGAATGTTTTCCCATCGCGGCAGGTCCCTCCCTCCCAGAGGCTGACTGCGCGCGCAGATTACCCGCTTTCGGCTGGTCAGGGCCAAGGTCGGAGTACTTCTTGACACACCCGGGGGTGGACCGCAACCGAACGCCGGTGGTCCTGGGAGTACCGCTCTTTCACAAGAACACTGAAAAACTCACCGAGGGTAGTCCTGTCGCTCCGATCCGGTGAGATCCGGGTGTGATCCAAATCACACTGGAGACTTTGCTCAAACGACCGTTCCATGGACCATCGCCATGAAACGGTCGAAGGTTTCCCTCCGCGGAGTGGTCTGGACCGGCCCGGATCAGAGGCCGAGATCGCGGCGGAGCTTGGCGACGTGACCGGTGGCCTTGACGTTGTACTGCGCCACCGAGACCTTGCCTTCCGGGTCCACCACGAAGGTGGAGCGGATCACGCCGGTGACCTTCTTGCCGTACATGGTCTTCTCGCCGAAGGCGCCGTACGCGGTCAGCACCTGCTTGTCCGGGTCGCTCAGCAGCGGGAACGTCACGCCGTCACGCTCGCGGAACTTGGCCAGCTTCGCGGGCTTGTCCGGTGAGATGCCGAGTACGGCGTACCCGGCGGCCTGCAGCGAGTCCAGCGAGTCGCGGAAGTCGCAGGCCTGCTTGGTGCAGCCGGGCGTCATCGCGGCCGGGTAGAAGTAGACGATCACGTTCTTCCCGCGCAGGTCCTTCAGTGCGACCTCGTTGCCATCGGCATCGGGCAGGGTGAAGTCAGGTGCGACATCGCCGACGGACAGACGTTCGGACATCAGGCCCTCCAGGGGAACGGGTGAACTGCTCGCAATCGTACGTGGGCGGGGCGCCTGAGTGGCGACTTGCGCGGGCAGGGGCCGCAGGGTGGAGTTGGCGCATGCGGGCCATGACAGTCATACCGGGGAAAGCCGACTCTGCGAAGCTCGGAGAGGTCGCGGACCCGCCCACCTCCGACGGTTCGGTGCTGGTCGAGGGGTTGCTGACCGGCATCTGCGGGACGGACATCGAGTTGGTCTCCGGAGCGTTCGGTAGCGGGCGGCCGGGCTCGGACCACCTGGTCATCGGACATGAGTCGCTGGGGCGGGTGCTGGAGGCTCCGGCGGGTTCTGGCTTCGCCACAGGCGATCTGGTGGCCGGTGTGGTCCGCCGCCCGGACCCGGAGCCCTGTCCGGCGTGCGCACGCGGTGAGTGGGACTTCTGCCGCAACGGCGAGTACACCGAGCGCGGCATCAAGGAGATGGACGGGTACGGCGCCGAACGGTGGCGGGTCGACCCGTTCTTCGCCGTACCGATCCCGGCCGAGCTCGGGCCCCTCGGCGTACTCGTGGAGCCGGCCAGTGTGATCACCAAAGCCTGGGAGCAGGTGGACCTGGCCGGCCGGCGGTCCTGGTTCGGGCCGCAGCACGTGCTCGTCACCGGGGCTGGTCCGATCGGACTGCTGTCCGCCCTGATCGCGAGCCAGCGCGGGTACGACGTCCACGTCCTGGACCGGGTGCCGGACGGGCCGAAGCCGGAGCTGGTGCGAGCACTCGGTGGCACCTATCTGACCGACCTCGCCGACCTGAGCGTCGTACCCGATGTGGTGATCGAGGCGACCGGGGCCGGGCAGGTGGTCTTCGACTGCGCGAAGCTGCTCGCGCCGGCCGGGGTGATGTGCCTGATCGGGATCTCGCCCGGTCCCGCGTCGATCGACGTCCAGCTGGACGCCCTGATCCGGCAGTTGGTGGTCCGCAATGCCGCGCTGGTCGGTTCGGTGAACGCGGGCAAGCGGCACTACGCCGATGCCGTCGACGTGCTGCTCACCGCGGACCGGACCTGGCTGGAGCGGCTGATCACCCGGACCGTACCGCTGTCCGACTGGCCGAGCGCTCTGGTCCGCGAACCGGATGACATCAAGGTGGTCGTGGACTTGCAGGCGTGACCTGCGAGGATGGGATGTACGCAGGGCAGGCCCGGCCATCCCGGGGCTGGCCCGTCGAATGAAGGGAGCGCCGACAGGTGTCGGACACGAAGGCGAAGGCTCGGACCGCCGAGCAGATCGAGGCGGACATCGCCGCCACGCGGGCGCGGTTGGCTTCCACGGTGGACGAGCTGGTCGACCGGGCGCACCCGAAGAACCTGGCCAAGCGCCAGGTCGAGCAGGCGAAGGCGCAGGTCTTCGACGAGCGTGGCCAGTTGCGGACCCAGAAGATCGTCGCGGTCGGTGGCGCCGCGGTCGGCGTACTCGCCGTCCTGCTGCTGATCCGGCGGCTGGTGGGTCGCCGGTGACTCCTCGCAAGAAGCTCTCCGACGACAAGCTGCCCATCCGGATGTTGCACGACCGCGTCCTGGTCTCCCTCGAGCAGGAGGGCGAGCGCAAGTCGTCGGCCGGCATCCTGATCCCGGCCACCGCGCAGATGGGTCGCCGGCTCGCCTGGGCGAAGGTGGTCGCCATCGGGGCCAACGTCCGCACCGTCGAGGTCGACGACCGGGTCCTGTTCGACCCGGAGGACCGAGCCGAGGTCGAGGTCCGCGGCGACGACTACATCCTGCTCCGCGAGCGCGATCTGCACGCGGTCGCGGCCGGCCGTCTGGAGGACGGCCAGACCGGCCTCTACCTCTAAGGCAGCCGGTAGAGCCGCCGGGCGTTGTCACGGCCCCACAGAGCGGCTACGCGTACGGCGTCCTCGGCGGACCAGTCGTCCTGCTCGACGAAGCCGCTGAGCACTGACGTGACGGCCCGCCGCCACAGGACAGCGCCGAGGTAGTGCAGCTCTGCCGGGCCGAACGCGTCCGAGGAGTAGAGCAGCTTGCCGAACGGCGCCAGCTCCAGGCCTTCCGCGACCACGGCCGCCGCCCGTGCGCCGACGTACATGGTGGTCAGGCCCAGGTCGAAGTAGACGTGGGGGAAGACGTGTGCGAGGTATCCGGCCTCGCGGTGGAACGGGTAGCAGTGCAGCAGCGCGACCTGCGTGCCGAGTGGCTCCACCTGGCGCAGCCACTCGGTCAGCAGTAGTGGGTCGGCGGTCCGCAGGTTCAGGTCGGTGTCGCCGAAGCCGACGTGGAGCTGCAGCGGTAGGCCGCGGCGTGCACCGATCCAGAGCAGCCAACGCAGGAGCACCGGGTCGGTGACGCGGTCCGTGCCGGTGGAGTACCAGCGGTCGAGTGCGGCCAACACCTCTTTGGTGCTTGGCTCGGCCGGGTCGAAGTCGAACCCATGCCGATACGCGACGATGCTCTTCAGTCCGACAGCACCGGCAGTCCGTTTCTCCAGCCGCTGTAACAGCGCATCCGGTACGGCGGCAACGGTGGACTCGTGTGCGGCGACGTACTCGAGTTCGGACTCCAGCCGGACCACCTCATGTGCACGCGAGCCGCTCAACGCCGCCAGCTCGTCCACACCGGTCACTGCGTCGGCTTGGTAGCCCGTGTCGACGAGGTAGTCGCTGACACCTGCGGCGTTGAGGAGCAGGGTGTTCGGGTCCTGCTGCGCCCGGGCCGCGAGGTATTCGTCGGGCGACGCGTGGGGCTCCAGTCCGAGCAGCGGAGCGCAGTACCGACGAATCGCCAATCCCAGTTGGGAATCGAAGGTCGACAGCCACGGCGGGACCGGCCGGTCCGACTCGGTGATCAGTTGCTCGAAGGCGGTCCGGTCGAGCGGGCCTTTGACCGCGCCGTGGACATGGTGGTCCACCAACGACAGCTCGGTGATGTGGTCAGCGAGGGACATTGTGGCTCGCCATCCGGAAGCGCGACGGTACGGCGGCCGCGCCGGTGACCAGGCCACGTACGAACTCACCGACCAGCGGTACGAACTTGAAGCCCTGCCCGCTGAACCCGACGGCGACCGTGATCGGTCCGGCCCGGTCGATGACGAAGGTGTCCGACGGGGTGTTGTCGTAGAGGCAGCTGATCGTCGTGGACCGCGTTGTGTCGAGTCCCGGGTACCACTGCTCGACGTGGCGGATCAGCTCGGCGTCCCGCCCCGGTTCCGGCGCGAAGTCACGCGTGTCGGGGTCGACCACTGGACCAGAGCCGTGCAGTCCGACCTTCACTCCGGATCCGGGCTCGAACAACCCGTAGCTGTTGCCGTTGTGGTTCAAGAAGCTCGGCCAGTCCAGGCCATCCGACTTCGGTGCGAAGAACCGCGGCTGCTCCTGCGTGCAGGTGATCGGTGGCAGCGGCGCGAGTCCTGCCAGCAACCTCGGAGCCCACGGACCGGCCGTCACCACGACGTGCTGCGCCCGCACGGCCCCACCTGGTACGTCGAGCTCCACGAAGCCGTCGTGGACGCGCAGAGCGTGCACCGGCGACTGCACGCGGAACTCTGCCCCGTGCCGGCTGGCGACCGTCTGCAGTGCCTTGACGGTGCGGTCGGCGTACAGGCGTCCGGAGCCCGGCTGGTGGAGGACCGGTGTCTCGAAGCGGAACCCCGGCCACCGTTCGGTCGCCGCCTCGGCTGTCAGCACCTCGCCGGTTGCCGCATGCAACGACCGGAACGCCTCCACGGTCGCGTCGTCCACGCCGAAGTCGATTCCACCGGTGACCTCGAACAGCGTCTCGCCGGACTCCGCCTCCAACTCACGCCAGAGCGGCCGCGCCTGCTCGGTCAGCCGGGCAAGGTCGGCGTCGTCGGCAGCCGGCCGGAACAGCCGCGTCGCGCCGTGCGATCCACCGCGGTCATGCCCGAGCGTGAACTGCTCCAGTACGACGACCTCCCGCCCGTCAGCCGCCACCGCGCGAGCCGCCGCCGACCCCATCGCTCCGGCCCCCACCACCGCCACGTCGTACGTCATCCCTCACCCCTCCAACCGGCGTCCTTCGTCCGGTTGGGTCCCATCTTCCTAGAAGCTGTTGGGACCGAAGCGGAAGACGGCGAGCAGGACGGCCAGGATCAGGACGACCGCGTTGAGCGGGAGCACCTTCCACTCCTTGCGGCGGGCGTGGGTGACGATCGCGCCGGCCATGATCACGGCCAGCCCGACCGCGGCCAGCGGGACCAGGATCGGTGCGATGTCGAGGGCACCGGGCAGGATCAGGCCGAGGGCCCCGAGCACCTCGGCGGTGCCGATGAGCTTCAGCGTGCCGGCCGAGAAGTCCTCGACCCACTGCATGTTCGGGTTCGCGAGCAGCTTGCGGCGCGACTGGCTCAGTTTGTTCGCGCCGGCAGCCAGGAAGAAGGCGGCCAGGACCCCCGCGACGATCCACAGAAAGACGTTCATGTCCCACTCTCAGTGATGAGTTGACGTTTCAACCCAAAGCTAGCGCGGGTGACTTGAAGCGTCAACTAAGGCCGTAGACTGGTGTCATGGGGAGTGAGACGCGGTGGCTGGAGGCCGACGAGCTGGCGGCGTGGAAGTCGCTGTCCACGCTGCTGTTCAAATTGCCGGGCGTGCTCGACTACCAGCTCCAGCGGGACTCGGCACTGAGCCATTTCGAGTACCTCGTGCTCGCTGGGCTGTCGGAGTCGCCGGAGCGCTCGCTGCGGATGAGTGATCTGGCCGGGTTCGCCAACGGATCGCTGTCCCGGCTGTCGCATGTGGTGAAGCGCCTGGAGCAGCGGGGCTTCGTGACCCGTCGCCCGGCCGAGGACGACGGCCGGATCACGGTGGCGACGATCACCGACGCCGGCTACGACGTCCTCGTCACGGCGGCTCCCGGTCATGTCGCGACGGTCCGGGAGTACGTCGTCGACACGCTCACGCCGGCCCAGCTCGCCGAGCTCAAGGCGATCGCCGACCAGATCCTCGCGAAGGTGGACCCGGACAAGGCCTGCTGAAAATCCCTTGCCGGGAAGCGAACGGTCGTGCTTTTATCGTTGCGTGGGTAAAGGCGAGGAGACCCGCGCGGCGGTGCTGGACGAGGCTGCGCGTGTGGTCAGTGCGAGCGGCTTGAGCGGTCTGACGATCGGCCTGCTGGCCGATCGGATGCAGCTGTCCAAGAGCGGCCTGTTCGCCCACTTCCGGTCCAAGGAGCAGTTGCAGGTCGCGGTCGTCGAACGAGCAGTGGAGCTGTACGCCGAGCGCGTCATCCGGCCGGCGCTCAAGGCTCCGCGCGGTGAGCCGCGGCTGCGGGCGTTGTTCGACCGCAAGCTCCGCTGGGACGACGGTGATCTCGCCCTGCCGGGCGGCTGCTTCTTCGCCAGCGTCTCCGCCGAGCTGGACGACGCACCGGCCGGCCCGGTCCGCGATCTGGTGGTCAGCGCCGAGCGCGACCATGCCGAGCTGCTCGCGAACGTCTTCCGGACCGGCATCACCGAGGGACATTTCCGCGAGGATGCGGACCCCGAGCAGTACGCGTACGACATCAGAGGTGTGCTGCTGTCGTACCACCACGCCAGCCGGCTCCTGGCCGACCCCAAGGCCGAGGACCGAGCGCGCACCGCCTTCGAGGCGCTCCTCCGGGCCGCCCGATCCGACCGTGTGGAGTGACTTGCCGTGGCCCAGAAAAGCACGAACGTTCGGTTGCTGAATCGCGTCTTCGAGCTGTCCGAGCGCTTCGCACCACCGGTCGGCACGGCCTTGCTCAACCGGCTGTGGTTCCGCATCCCCGCCGTACCGGAGAAGGCGCGGCGGCCGCGGGGTGAGCTGCCCACGCCGACGCCGTTCGAGGTCGGGACGCTGCGCGGCCTGTCGTACGGCGAAGGGCCGGCGGTCTATCTCGTCCACGGCTGGGGTGGGTGGGGTCTGCAGTTGGCGGCGTACATCCAGCCGTTGGTCGACCAGGGCTTTCGAGTCGTCACGTACGACGCTCCGAGCCATGGCCAGTCGGCTCCCGGGCCGGAAGGCAGCTCCTCGTCGACCCTCCTCGAGATCGCCGACGCGCTCACCGCGGTGGTCGCCGCGCACGGGCCGGCGTACGGCGTGATCGCGCACTCGGCCGGCGCGACGGCCACTGCTCTCGCGCTGCGGGACGGGCTCGAGGTGGAGCGGCTCGTCTTCGTGGCGGCAGCGACCGACTTCGCCGTGACACTTGATCAAATGCAGGCGGTCCTTGGCTTCGGGCCGCGGATCCGGCGTGGGTTCGAGCGCAGGTTCCAGGCGCGTTTCGGTCCGATGAGCTCGTTCCGGATGGGCGCGATCGTCGCGGAGATCGCCGCCGGACGGCAGCTGCCGCCGTTGCTGCTGATCCACGATCGCTCCGACGCGGAGACGCCGTACCAGGGCAGCGTCGATCTGGTCGGCGACTGGCCAGGCGCGCGGCTGGAGACCAGCGAGGGACTCGGGCACCGGCGGGTGCTGCGGGACCCGGACCTGGTGAAGCAGGCGGTCGGCTTTCTCGCGGAGCGGGCGCCGGGCGGCGGGGCGGGCGCTGGGCGAGAGATGATGTGGGAGTGATCTTCGAGACCTCCAGCCGGCTGCCAGACTTCCCGTGGGACAAGCTCGCCCCGTACAAGCAGAAGGCGGCCGAGCATCCCGACGGCATCGTCGACCTGTCCATCGGCAGCCCGGTGGACCCGGTGCCGGACCTGGTGAAGAAGGCGCTCGCGGACGCGGCCGACGCACCGTCGTACCCGACCACCATCGGTACGGCGACCGCGCGTCAGGCCGCCGTGGACTGGATGGCACGGCGTCTCGATGTCACCGGAGTGGACCCGCAGACCGGCGTACTGCCCGTGATCGGCACCAAGGAGCTGATCATGCTGCTGCCGACGCTGCTCGGCATCGGCGCGGGTGACACCGTCCTCATCCCGGATCTCGCGTACCCGACGTACGAGGCCGGCGCTGCGCTCGCTCGCGCGACCAGCGTGCCGGTCAGCGATCCGACCAGGTACGACGGGCCGGTGCGGGTCGCGTACTTGAACTCGCCGCGGAACCCGACCGGTGAGATCACCTCCGCTGACGACCTGCGCCGTGCGGTCGAGTGGGCGCGGGCGAACGACGTACTGCTGGTCAGCGACGAGTGCTACCTCGAGTTCGGCTGGGACGCACGGCCGCTGTCCGTGCTGCACCCGGACGTGTGTGGTGGCAGCTTCGACAACCTGCTCGCGGTGCACTCGCTGTCCAAGCGGTCCAACCTGGCCGGGTACCGCGGTGGCTTCGTGGCCGGCGACGAGACGGTGGTGACCGAGTTGCTTGCCGTACGCAAGCACGCCGGGCTGATGGTGCCGTCACCGATCCAGGCTGCGATGGCGGCTGCCTTCGCCGACGACGCGCACGTTGAGGAGCAGCGGGCACGGTACCTGCGCCGCCGGTCCGTGCTGCGGGACGCGCTGACCGATGCAGGCTGGGCCATCACCCTGTCCAACGGTGGGCTGTACCTGTGGGCCGAGCACCCGTCGTACGACGCCTACGGCTCCGTCGGAGCGCTCGCGGACCGCGGCATTCTGGTCGCTCCAGGAGCCTTCTACGGTACTGCGGGGGAGCGGCACGTGCGGGTCGCGCTGACCGGCACGGACGAGCGAATCGACGCCGCGGTGAAGAGACTGCAGGAGTAACAGAACTTCCACGTCTTGTGCGGCGTCCTCTTCAATGGGTAGATGATTCCCTGGGGAGGGGACGTGCACATGAAGATGTGGCGAGTTGTCGGGGTGGCGGGGACTGCTGTCGTGCTGGTGCTGGGGTTGCTCCCGGCCGGAGCGCAGGCGGCCGACGAGCCGACGCCTGAGGTGACTCCTGCGGTCACGCCGTCTCCACCGCTGACTGCTGCGGTGGAGGAACCGACGCCGACTCCTACGCCCGCGGTGGAGGAGCCGACGCCGACTCCGACTCCCGCGGCGACGCCGGAGTGGTCGATCACGCTGAACCAGCCGGCCGCCTCGTGGGAGGACCGGCCCGTCGTGTTCACCGGCGCGATCAGCAAGCCGATCACCGGTTCCTACATCACCCTGTGGCAGCGCGTCTCGACCACGTGGGTCCTCCGTGGCGCGACCCGGACCACGACTGGCGGGGTCTACAAGTTCAGCTTCGTCTCGGCGTACCCCGGGACCTGGGCGTTCCGCACCATCATCGGAGCGAAGGACACCACGTCGCTGGCGATCTCGGCGGCCCGGACCGTGCCGATCCAGGACCGCAAGATCGTGGTCAACACGCCGGCCCCGTGGTACGCGACGCTGACCGGTGCGTCCGTCAGCGGGCGGACCTGGCCGCCCGAGCCGGGCAAGGAGCTCGCGCTGCAGCAGTACGTCGGTGGCAAGTGGCTCGCACTGGGCATCACCAAGATGGACAAGTGGGGCAAGTACCTCTTCCGCGTCCCGGACAACGTGCCGGCGACCCGGACCGTCCGGGTGCTGAGCCGGTGGGTCAGCCAGCCGGCGATGGAGTACTCCGCCTCGGTCAAGATCGTGGTCAAGGCGCACATGAACCCGAAGGTCTACACGGTGACGGCTGCCTCGTTGCCGAACACCTATCGGGCCGGTTGTCCGGTCCGGCCGTCGTCGCTGCGGCTGCTGCAGCTGAACTACTGGGGTTTCGACCACACGGTGCACCGCGGTGAGCTGATCGTCCGGGATGCCGCCGTACAGAAGATGATCACGGCCTGGACGGCGACGTTCGCGTCCAAGTTCCCGATCCGGCAGATGCGGCGGGTGGACCGGTTCGGCGGCAGCGACATCAGGTCGATGGCGGCCGACAACACCTCGGCGTTCAACTGCCGCCGCGTCACCGGCAACCCGTATGCGTTGTCGCCGCACTCCTACGGCTGGGCGATCGACATCAACACCGTCGAGAACCCCTATCTCGCGGCGAACAACGTCTGGTACCCGTCGAACGGGAGCGCGTACCGGAACCGGTCGGTGTCGCGGCCGGGCATGCTCTTCGCTACCAATACTCCTACGAAGGCGCTGATCGGGCAGGGGTACTTCTGGGGTGCGCGCTGGAGCAAGCCTGACTACCAGCACTTCGAGCCGAAGTGAGAGCACTCACTGGTGCCGCGGGGCTCGCTGGTGCTGCGGTGCTCGCGCGTGCAGCGGTGCTGGCTGGTGCTGCGGTGCTCGCTGTGGTGCTGGTGGGCTGCAGTGCTGAGCCGCCGCAGCCTCAGGCTGCTGGGACGCCGCAGCCCACCAGCACGCCCACACCGACGCTAGGTGGCACCGTGCCGGTGCCTACGAACACGCTGAGCACGGTCAAGCCGACGGACGCCGCCGTACCGCCGGAACTGCCGGAGGAAGCGACCGCACCGCCGCCTGCGTCGGCCGGTCCACTCAGTGCTCGCAACCTCCCGGCGCCTGCCAAGCTCGGGGCTGGGTGGAAGACGTACGTCGACCCGGGTGGTGCTGAGGCGGGGTTCCTGGGCAACAAGACCTGGACCCGGCAGCGTGAGCCACATCAGGCGGCGTTCGAGGCGCTCCCGGTTGGTTGTGCTGGTCAGCTGCCGTCCGGGTCGCTTCCAGTGCCGCAGTACGCGCTCCAAGCGACGTACCGTACCGCCGCTGGGCTGCCTGCAACGGCGCTGCTCCTTCGCTTCACCGGCGCTGAGGAGGCGGCCGCCTACTACCGCGGCTACCACTCCCGCATGACCGCGTGCGGCACCGGTGGCGACCTCTCCGTCACCCAGCTTTGGACCGAGGACACCGCCACAGCAGCCACCCGCCAGTACGCCGGAGCCGAGTCCTACACCGACATCTCAGTAGTCCAAGGCCGCACGGTCGCCCTCCTGGCCGCCACCGCCACAACCCCACCCCAAACCCAATCCACCTGGTCCCACACAGCCACCCCCACCCTCCAATCCACCATCGACACTCCCTAACCCAGCCTCAACCCGTCTTCGTCGACCATCCGCAATGGAAGCCCTCAACATCCGCCGCCGGAGGCGGCGTTCACGCCATCCAACTGCAACGGAGGCCTCCTCAACTTCCGGCGCCGGAGGCGGCGTTCACGCCATCCAACTGCAACGGAGGCCCCCTCGACTGCCGCCGCCGGAGG
Source organism: Kribbella sp. NPDC049227 (assembly GCF_043197265.1). Classification (NCBI taxonomy): domain Bacteria; kingdom Bacillati; phylum Actinomycetota; class Actinomycetes; order Propionibacteriales; family Kribbellaceae; genus Kribbella; species Kribbella sp. NPDC049227. Next base: position 359,121 of record NZ_JBICST010000005.1, read on the forward strand.
CGGCGTTCACGCCATCCAACTGCAACGGAAGTTGTATTACCTTTCAGTATTTGTTGTTTTACACTCGCGGTATGGGTGACTTCGACCGGTATGCCCGCCTGACCGCGGGTCTCGACGCGCCGTTCGCGGTGGTCGACCTCGCCGCGTTCCGCCGGAACGCGGACGACCTGGTCCGCCGTGCCGCGGGGACGCCGATCCGGATCGCGTCCAAGTCGATCCGCTGTCGCGCGCTGATCTCCGCCGCGCTCGAGCGACCCGGCTTCCACGGCGTGATGAGCTACGCCCTCCCGGAAGCGCTCTGGCTGGCACACAACGGCATCGACGACATCCTGATCGGCTACCCGACCGTGCACCGCACGGCTCTGCGCGCCCTGTCCGAAGACCCCGAGGCCGCCGCCCGGATCACGCTGATGATCGACTCACCCGAGCACCTCGCGTTCATCAAGTCCATCGCGACCGGCGACGCCCGCATCCAGGTCTGCCTCGACGTCGACGCCTCGCTGCGGATCTTCGGCCAGCACCTCGGCGTACGCCGTTCGCCCCTCCGCACCCCCGCCGACGTCGCCACCCTCGCCCGCACGGTCGCCGCCGACGACACCTTTGAACTGACCGGCGTCATGTTCTACGAGGCGCAGATCGCCGGCCTCCCCGACACCTCCCCGGCGGTCCGCTGGGTCAAGCGCCGCTCGGCCGCCGAGCTCGCCGACCGCCGCGGCGCCGTCGTCGACGCCATCAAGCAGATCGCTCCGCTGCGCCTGGTCAACAGCGGCGGCACCGGCAGCGTCGAGATCAGCAGCGCCGACCCCGTCGTCACCGAGGTCACCGCCGGCTCAGGCCTCTACGGCCCGACGCTCTTCGACAAGTACGACGTCTTCAAGCCCGAGCACGCGGTCGCCTACGCCCTGGACGTCGTACGTCGTCCTGCCCCGCGATTCGCCACGCTCTTCGGCGGCGGGTACGTCGCGTCCGGGCCTGCCAAGAAGTCGAGGCTGCCATCGCCGACCTGGCCGGCCGGGCTGAAGCTGCTGGGCACAGAAGGTGCCGGAGAAGTGCAGACTCCGGTCCTTGGCAGGTCCGCCGAAGGGCTGCATCTTGGAGACCGGGTCTGGATGCGCTATGCGAAGGCGGGCGAAATGCTGGAGCGGTTCGAGGTCGTTCACGCGATCGACGGCGACGAGGTGAGTGAGCTCGTCACGTACCGGGGCGAGGGGAGGAACTTCGGATGAGCACCTGGCGGAACTGGGCCGGCACCGAGTCGGCCACCGGTGTGGAGATCCTCCGGCCGTCCTCCACCGACGAGCTCGCCGCGATGGTGAAGGCTGCCGCCGAGCAGGGCAAGAAGCTCAAGGCCGTCGGCGCCGGCCACTCGTTCACCGGCTGCTCCGTGCCCGAGCAGGTGATGATCCGGATGGACAGGCTGTCCTCGATCGTCAACGCCGACAAGGAATCCGGGCGTGTGACCGTCGGCGCCGGCGCCGGTCTGCGCAAGCTGAACGCCGGCCTCGCCGCCTTCGACCTCGCGATGGCGAACCTCGGTGACATCGACAAGCAGACCATCTCCGGAGCCATCTCCACCGGCACCCACGGCACCGGCGCGCGCCTCGGCGGCCTCGCCACCCAGGTTGTCGCGCTCGACCTGGTCACCGCGGACGGGTCGGTGCTGCACTGTTCGGCCGATGAGAACCCGGACGTCTTCGCCGCGGCCCGCGTCTCCGTCGGCGCGCTCGGCGTGATCAGCTCGCTCACGCTGCAGACCGTTCCGGCGTTCCTGCTGCGGGCCCAGGAGATGCCGCTGCCGCTCACGGAGGTTCTCGACGGGTTCGATGAGCTTGCCGATGGCAACGATCACTTCGAGTTCTACTGGTTCCCGCACACCGACCTCGCGTTGACCAAGCGGAACAACCGGGTCGCAGCCGGCGTCGGTGCGTCCCCGGTCGGCCGGGTCCGCGGCTGGATCGACGACGAACTCCTGTCCAACAAGGTCTTCGAACTCACCAACCGCGTCGCGGTCAGGCAACCCGGCCTGGTTCCCCGGATCAACCGGATCGCGTCCCGCGCGTTGTCGGCCCGCGAGTACGTCGACGCGTCGTACAAGGTGTTCTGTTCCGAGCGCAACGTGATCTTCCGCGAGTCGGAGTACGCCGTACCCCGGGAGAACGTGGTCGAGGTGATCCGCCGGCTTCGCGAGTGGATCGATGCCTCGGGTGCGCGCATCCCGTTCCCGATCGAGGTCCGCGTCGCCGCAGCGGACGACATCTGGCTGTCCACCGCCCAGGGCCGCGACACGGCGTACGTCGCCATTCACCAATACCACCGCCTCGCGCACACCGCCTACTTCGACGCCTTCGAGCGGATCGTCTCCGACTACAACGCCCGCCCGCACTGGGGCAAGCTCCACACCCTCACCGCCGCGGATCTCCGCACGCGCTATCCGCACTTCGAGGACTACCTCGCCGTCCGCGCTCGCCTGGACCCGACCCACACCTTCACCAATCCGTACACCCGCCAGATCTTCGGCTGACCGGCTCGCGCGCGGAGTGGTGTTCGAGGCGACGCGGCGCGGGTAGCCTGCGGACATGACTGACGTGGAGTCGCTGCAGCCGGTCGACGAGGACTGGCACAAGGCGTTGGCAGTGATCGCTCACCCGGACGACATGGAGTTCGGGTCGGCGGCTGCTGTGGCGCGATGGACGGCCCAGGGGAAGGAGGTCGTGTACTGCCTCCTGACGTCCGGGGAGGCAGGAATCGACGGAGTCCCGCCGGAGAAGTCGGGGCCGTTGCGCGAGGCCGAACAACTCGAGTCGTCGCGGATCGTCGGGGTCTCGCATGTCGAGTTCCTCGGCCAGCCGGACGGGACGATCGAGTACGGCGTCCCGCTCCGCCGCGTGATCGCCGAGGTGATCCGGCGGCATCAGCCGGAGATCGTGATCACGAACAACTTCCACGACACGTGGGGCGGCGACGGCAACCTCAATCAGGCCGATCACATCAACACCGGTCGCGCCACGATCGACGCGGTCCGCGACGCCGCCAACCGCTGGATCTTTCCCGACGTGGGTGAGCGCTGGGCCGGCGTACGGCAGGTCTGGGCCGCCGGCTCACCCAACGCCAAGCACGCCGTCGACACCACCGACACGTTCGACATCGGCGTCGAGTCGCTGAACGCGCACAGGGTCTACATCGACGGCCTGAACTGGCCGCACTTCGACCCGACCGAATTCCTCGAAGGCATCTCCCGCCCCGCCGGCACCGGCCTAGGCACCCGCTACGCCACCCGCTTCGAAGTCATCACACCCTGACGTCGCCACCGAGTCGTGGATTCGGCCGCGCATCGGTCCATGACGGCCACCGATATCCACGACTCGGTGTCCACGTGCACGGAGGTCTTGGGAGACGCGGGCCACGACGGTGGCGGGGGCGTGGAGGAGGTCGTGGGCTGTGATGACGCGCACCAGCCAGCCTTCGCGTTCGAGATTCTCCCGGCGGCGGATGTCACGCCGCCATTGCCCGAGGTCCTGCGCATGGTGGCGGCCGTCGTACTCGATCGCGATCTTGAGCTCCGGGTAACAGAGGTCGGGCTGGGCCAACCAGCCTCCGTCGGAGTCGAGGAGGACCCGCCCGACCTCGGGCTCAGGCAGCCCGTCGAGCACGAGCAACAGCCGGAGCCGAGACTCCATCGGTGAGTCGACGCCCGGTCGAACCAGAGTCGCAGCCCGCCGCGCCAATCGGATGCCGCGAACGCCGCCCGCCGCGGTCGTCGACTCGATCAGCCGTGCGGGGTCGAGATCCGTACGTCGTACCAGTGCATCGCCGGCCGTGACGAGCTCGGTCAGGTCGCAGTACGGCGCGAGGTCGAGGAACGTGCGCTCCGGTGGTGTCACTGGCACACCGAGCACGGGCACTCCCTCCAGGTTGCGGACCTCATGAACCCGAAGGCCGCGAACTCGTGGCACCACCCGATGGGGGTCGCGCCGGACGCTCAGATGTAGTTCGCCCGACGTCGGTCCCGTCCCGCACCACAGCCCCAGCGCTGTGTGGTGACTGATCACCCCGCCGGGCGCGAGTAGCAGAGCCGCCGCGGCACGCACACGCGGCGTCAGGAGAACCGCGGCCGGCGCATAGACCGATCCCACGACCCTGCGAAAGCGGGCGCTGCGCAGGATCCCGGGTGACATTCCCGCCCTCCGCGCCTGCGCCGCCGTGAAAATCTCTCCGAGCATCCCTCCACTCTCCCCGACCCCGCCGCCCGCCCGCGCCGCTTATCCACAGGCGGTCGCGCGGTGGCGTTCTTCGGCACGCCGAGTCGTGGAATCGTGTGCGCGGAATCCCCGATCAGGGACCTGGATCCACGACTCGAGCGCTCGGGTGGCGGTCAGCCTCAGGTGTTGGGGAGGTCGAGGTGGATGGAGAGGTGTGGGGGGTTGGGTTTGGGGTGGCGGGGTTCGCGGTCGCCGGAGGGGTCTGGGCCGGGTGGGTTGCCGGGGCCGGACCAGGAGCGCACGAGGGTGCGGCCTTTGCGGGAGAGACGGTGGAGGTCGATCTGCTTGACCTGGTGTGCCGGGATGCCCAGCTGAGCCAGGCTGCGGTTGGCCATCGCGCAGGCAGAGTCGTGCCTGCGCGGCGAGAGCTTGTGCTGGAGGACGATCGCGATCGTGCCGTCGGGCAGGTCCTCGACCCGGCACAAGCGCATGCCGGCGTCCAGTGCGTACGACTGGAGCGCAAGGTCGATGTAGTCGGCGTTGGACAGTCGATTGGTCTTTGCGCGAGCAACCACTTCATACCTGGCCATGTACCGATCATGCGTCGGCGTACAGGCGTTTTCCAGGTACTCCGACCGCCGGCAACGGCAAGGTGGCCCGGTTGGTCAGACCTGGACGACCCGGTTGGCCTCGGTGAGGACAGCGGGGGACGCCAGGGACTGCCATCGCGGGAGTTGTTCCTGGAGGAACTGGTGGAGCTTCGGTGCCAGGTCTGGAGCGTGGTCGAGGACGTCCAGTTCGTTGACGATGGTCAGATCGACGAAGTCCCGGAGATCCGCGGTGGAGAGCTCCTCCGACGTACCGGTGAAGCGGTCGGTGACGGTGCGGTGCTCGGCCAGGTCCCGCCAGGTGGTCTCGCGGTCGCACGCGCCGTAGCGGTACACGAGCTGCTCGGCTTCGGGACCGATGACGGCCTCCAGGACCGGGCGTTCGGTCTGCCAGTCGAACAGGTGCGTGGGGAAACCGTCGGTCCCGTAGGCGGCGTGGGCGAGGCCGGCCAGGACGAGCGTGTCGGAGGCACCGAGGGTGGTGAGGCGCTTGGCGACGCGGTGGAGGTGGACGTACAGGCTCCCGCCCGCGTGCTCGAGCTCGTCCGCGCCGCGGACCAGCAGCAGCGATCCCATGTCCTGAAAAGCGCTCATCTGACCCCTTCACTTCGGGAGCGGCCAGGGCCCAGGAGGATCGGCCCAGGGAATTACGGTAAGGCCTCGATCACGACCGCGCCCAGAGGTGCGGCGCGCCGGGTTCGTCACATTTTGTTGCGAGGTCCGCGAGCTGGCGCCGCTGCCGCGGCCGCCGCGGTGCCTGCGGGTAGCTGCCGTTCGGTACTTCCCACCCTTGTGCGGGGAGGTGCCTACATGTCCGTTGCCGGACGAGCGGGAAGCACCAAACGTCAGCAGTTACCGCTAAAGCAATTGCCATTCAAGCCGCTGCCGTTCGAGCCGGTTGCGTCGAGCCGCTGTTGTTGCACCCGGTTGTCGTACAAGCCGGTTGCCGTTCGAGCCGTTGTCGTTGCAGCCGATTGGTCTGCAAGCCGGTTGCCCTCAGGCAGCCGTCGTTGCAGCCGGTTGTCGTTCGAGCCGCGGTCGTCGAGCAGTTGTCGGCTCAAGCGGTTGTCGTTCAAGCGGTTGTTCTTGGCTGGGATCCGGGGGTGGTCGCCGCCGGGGTCAGTCAGCGAGGTCGGCGAGGGCTTTGCGGGCGGCTTCCAGTTCGGCTTCGAGGGCGGCGACCTTGGCGGCCTGCTGTTCGCGCGCGGCCTCGATGACCTCGTCGATCGGGGTCGAGAGGTCCTCGTGCAGTTCCTTGGCGGCGCGGGAGACCGCGGCGGCCGCGACGGCGAGGTTGCGGGCCAGGTAGGTGCTGCCCTGCTTGAGCTCGGCGTGCCACTCGCCGTCGGCGGTGCCGGTGACGGTCAGCGTCAGCTCGAGCGTCTTGGTCTTCTTGCTCGCGGCCTTCTTCGCCGGAGCCTTCTTCGGCTTGTCCGCTTCAGGCGCGTCGGGCGTCGGGGCGGCGGCGTTCGGGGCGGCGTCCGTCGGGGTGAGGGTGTCGGGAGTGTCGGCGACGTCCGACGGCGCTTCTACTGCCAGAGTGTCTACAGTCATCGTTGCGGCGATCTCCTTGTGAACATCGCCCGCCGTGAGCGGGCTGGCGCTGAGCGTCTATTAGAACATACGTTCGAGACGCAAGCCAATCCGCGAAGAAACTCCCCGCCCCCTCGCTTCGCTCGGGGGCGGGGAGAAGCGTGGCGGCCAGTCGCCGCACAGGCGCTGACCGCCGAGCTCAGGACCGCGTCCCCGACGGGTCGCCGGACCGCTCCACGCGGATCGTGCTTTCGCGGTCCATGCGACAGCTCAGGACTGCGTCTCCGAGCGGTCGCTGGACCGCGTCACGTGGGTGGTGCTTTCGCGGTCCGTGTGACAGGTCAGGACTGGGTTTCTGTGCGGTTGCCGGACCATTCGAGGTGGTAGGTGCCTTCTCGGTCTACTCGTTTGTAGGTGTGGGCTCCGAAGAGGTCGCGGAGGCCCTGGATCAGGGCTGCTGGCAACCGTTCGGCGCGGAGGCCGTCGTAGTAGGACAGGGCCGCTGAGAAGCCGGGTGCGGGTACTCCGACCTGGGCCGCCGTCGCGACGACCCGGCGCCAGGACTCCTGTCCGTTGGCGACGGCTTCCTTGAAGTAGTCGTCCACCAACAGCGAGGGCAGCGCGGGGTTCCGGTCGTACGCCTCCTTGATGCGGTCCAGGAAGCGCGCCCGGATGATGCAGCCGCCGCGCCAGATCGTCGCCATCGCCCCGAGGTCGATGTCCCAGTTGTACTGCTCGCTGGCAGCCCGGATCGCGTCGAACCCCTGGGCGTAGGCCACGAGCTTCGACGAGTACAGCGCATGCCGTACGTCGTCGATGAACGCCTCCCGATCGACATCGGCCTTCTCCGAAGCCGGCCCCGGGAGTACGCCGGCCGCCGCGGACCGCCGTACGACGTCACCGGACAGGGACCGCGCGAACACGGCCTCGGCCATGCCGCTCACCGGGATGCCCAGGTCGAGCGCGGACTGCACGGTCCACCGGCCGGTGCCCTTCTGCTCGGCCTGGTCCAGGACGACGTCCACGAAGGCACCGCCGGTGGTCGGGTCGGTCTGGCTGAGTACGTCGGCGGTGATCTCGATCAGGAACGACTCGAGGTCGCCGGTGTTCCACTCCCGGAACACGTCGGCCAGTTCCGCCGGTGACAGTCCGAGGACGTGCCGGAGCAGGTCGTACGCCTCCGCGATCAGCTGCATGTCGGCGTACTCGATGCCGTTGTGCAGCATCTTCACGAAGTGGCCGGCGCCGTCCGGGCCGACGTGGACGCAGCAGGGCTGGTCGCCGACCTGGGCCGCGATCTTGGTGAGCATCGGCTCGAGGGCGGCGTACGACTCGACCGAGCCGCCCGGCATGATGCTCGGGCCATTCAGTGCGCCCTCTTCGCCGCCGGACACGCCGCTGCCGACGAAGTGCAGCCCCTGGGCCTGCAGAGCGTCCTGCCGGCGACGCGTGTCGAGGAAGTGCGCGTTGCCGGCGTCGACGACGATGTCGCCCTCCTCCAGCAGCGGGACGAGTTCGTCGATGACCGCGTCGGTGGCCGGACCGGCCTGGACCATGATGATGATCTTGCGCGGCCGCTCCAGCGACGCGACCAGCGCGGGCAGGTCGTCCGCGGGCACGAACTCGCCCTCGTGACCGAACTCCTGGATCAGGGCGTCGGTGCGGCCTTTCGACCGGTTGTGGACGGCGACGCGGAACCCGTTGCGCGCGAGGTTCCGGGCCAGGTTGCGGCCCATCACGGCGAGGCCGGTGACGGCGATCTGGGCTGGAGCAGAACTCATCGAATCTCCCGCAGGTCAAGGTGTGTGCGGACCCAGTCTGGCGCGCCCGCCAAGCCTGTTCGTCGGCGGGCCCGATCGGTGGACGGGGCAATTCGACGTGGCCGAGCCCTTCTCAACGGCTGTGCATCGATGGTAGACATCTGAGAAATCGATTTCCGACACCGCCGGAAGGCCGCCCATGTTCCGTCGTGTTGCCGCGCTCGCTGTCAGCGCCTTGCTCGCTCTCTCCGCCGTGAACGCCTCGACGGCATCAGGTACGACGTACGCCGGGAACGACAACGGACCGGTCGGATGGCAGGTGTATCGCGACCTGGACCGGCTCCCCGAACTGCAGACCGGTGTCCGGACCAAACAGTTCTCCAGCTTCGGCCGGGACGGTACGAACAACGACGGGTTCGACGGCAAATACTCCTGTCTGCGCACGACCGCCGACGGCTGCGTGATCGCCGAGGACAGCGGTCCCGGTGAGGTCGCGTCGATCTGGTTCACCCGTGATGAGGGCAATGTCAGCAAGACCGGCACGATCACCGTCGAACTCGACGGCAAACAGGTGCTGCACGCGTCCCTGCAGGACGTGGTCGACGGCAAGCTCGGCGCGCCGTTCACGTTCCCGCTGGTCGCGAACGGGGTCGAGACTAGCGGTGGCGTGTACATCCGGGTGCCGATGCCGTACCGCTCCTCGATGCGGATCACCACCCAGACCAACCCGTTCTTCTACCACGTCGACTACCGCCAGTTCCCCGACGCGAACGGCGTCAGCACGTTCGACCCGAGCGACAAGGCCGAGGACGTCGTCGCCCTGCTGAAGGCGGCCGGCACGAAGGACCCGAAGCCGGCCCAGCCGAACAGCAAGACCACCGCGACCCCGGTGAAGCTTGCCCCCGGCAAACGAATCACCCTGGCCGACGACCACGGTCCGGGCGAGGTCAGCGCGCTCCGGCTCAAGCTGCCCGAGATCGAAGGGCTGGACCTGCAGTCCTTCGCGGACGACGGCCGCGCGTTCGTCGGCGGCAGCAAGTTCACTATGCAGATCGACCCGGCGAACACCGGCGTGAAGCTGATCCGCCGGATGGATCTGCGGATCGGCAACCAGCGCGCGAAGGTGCTCGTCGACGGCACCGAGGCGGGCGAGTGGGCGCCACTGAAGGCTCAGGGCGCGCAGTGGGCGGATCAGACCGTCGACCTCCCGGCCGAACTTACCGCCGGTAAGTCCGAGATCACCATCACCAACCAGTTCGTCTCGTCCGACCTCGACTTCAACGAGTTCACCTACTGGGCCGACTCGATCGTCGGCGGTACGGCGAAGCGCACGGACACCCTCGACGTCGGTCCGGACCACGTCGCGGACGAGCAGGCGCACGGCTACGAGATCACGCAGCAGAACTGGAGCGGTTCGCACGCGATGGCGTACGCCGCCACCGAGGAGGACGCGGCCCGGGTGAAGCCGTCGGACTCGCTCCTGGCCGGCGTCCGCGTCCAGGTGACGATCGACGGCGAGAAGCGGGTCGACGCCCCGATCGGTGAGTTCTTCGGCTCGGGTCTCGGCGAGAACCCGGTCCGCTCGCTGTTCTTCGGGATGGACCCCGACGGCTGGTACTCGTCCTGGTGGCCGATGCCGTACGCCGCCCGCGCCACGGTCAGCCTGGTCAACACCTCGGCGTACCCGCTGAACGGTCAGGCCGAAGTCTCGACGGCCCGAAACGCGCGCAAGGCGGTCGACCTGGCGACCGGCAAGACCGGCTACTTCAGCGCGATCTCACAGCGCGGCGAGACCACGCAGGGCAGTGACTGGAACTTCGCCGACGTCACCGGTCGCGGCAAGTTCGTCGGCGTCTCCCAGACCATGGAGGGATTACTTGCCGACGGCAACACTCGCGGCTACCTCGAGGGCGACGAGCGGGTGTACGTCGACGGCGAGCGGACCCCGGCGATCCATGGCACCGGAACCGAGGACTACTACGAGTCAGGCTGGTACTTCAATGCCGGCACGTACTCGACGCCGTTCCACGGCAACTCCGCCCACGAGGTGCGGGCCGGCTTCTGCGCCAACGAGTGCGACGGCGCCTGGCGGCTGCACATCACCGACTCCGTCGCCTTCCAGAACCAGCTCGACTTCGGCATCGAGCACGGGCAACAGGACGACCACCCGGCGATCTACGGCTCGACCGCGTTCCTCTACACCGCGGCGAAGTTCGGCGCCCGCGAGACCGACCGCATCGACACCGGCTCCGCGACCAGCCTCCAGCAGCACGGGTACGCCGACAGCGGGGCGCAGACGTACGACGTCAGCTCGGTGTACGAAGGCGATCACGACGACACGACCCTGACCGACCAGATCCGGGCCACCACCCAGCCCATCCGGTTCAGCGTCAAGACCGACCCGGTCAACCGCGGCGTGACGCTGCGCCGGACGAGCGACCAGAACGTCGCCGGCCAGTCAGCCCAGGTGTTCGTGAACGGCAAGGACGCCGGCACCTGGCTGCAGCCGCTCGGCAACGATCACCAGCGCTGGCTGGACGACAACTTCCAGTTGCCTGCGGCACTCACCTTCGGCCGGACCAAGCTCGACATCGAGCTGAAGCCCGCCGGCCCGAGCTGGACCGCATCGTCGTACGTCGTCCAATCGCTGGTCCTCCCGTACGACGACAAGCGCGGTCCGGCGCAACCGACGGGACTCACCGCCACCGGCCAGGCCGACAACGCGATCAGCCTGACCTGGTCGGACACCAGTGACGACAGCGGAATCGCGCACTACAACATCTACGGTGCGAAGGCGGGAGCTGCCGAGAGGCTGATCGGCACCAGCCCGCTGCCAGGATTCGTGCACCGCGGTCTCGGGCTGAACGAGACCTGGTCCTACCGGGTCGCCGCTGTGGACCTCGCCGGTCATCAGAGCGGCAAGTCCGCCGCCGCGCAAGGATCCACGGGCAACACGATGCGACTCGAGGCCGAGGCGATGTTGCCGCCGGTGTCGTCGACGGTGCCGGTCGACCCGCAGGGCAACTGCTGCGGCGTGAGCTGGTCGGGCGGATCGCAGGCCTGGATCCACGCCACCAAGGCGGGCGACAAGATCGTGCTGGGCTTCAGCGTCCCGACGACCGGCTCGTACAACCTCTCGACGGTCCTGACCAAGGCGGGCGACTACGGCATCGCCGACGTACAGGTCGACGGCGGCACTGCTGTGAGCTTCGACGGCTACTCCGCCTCCGGAGTCAGCACGCAGCAGGTCGGCCTCGGAACGGCGCAACTTACTGCCGGTAACCACCAATTCGTCATCACGTTGACCGGCAAGAACCCGGCCGCCACCGGGTTCCTCGTCGGAGTCGACCTGCTCGACCTGGAGCTGAACTCATGATTCGCAAACTTCTTGCCGCGCTGGTCGGCCTGTCTGTCCTCACTGTGCCGTTGCAGTCCGCCGCAGCGCCCGAGCACGTGCGGATCACGCCGTACGTGAAGGTCGACAAGGTCGTAGCGGCCGGCGAATTCGCCAAGGTCTACGACCCGAGCGTCGGCGAGGCCGAGCCGTGGTACTACAACGACCACACCCTGGTGCAGGACCGCACGACCGGGACCTGGCACGTGTATGCGATCACGCACGCAGAGCCGGCCAACCCGCTCGACGAGAAGAGCTTCGGCCACGCAACAGCGCCGACCCCGAACGGTCCGTGGACGAAGCAGGCGCCGGCTCTGATCGCCGACCCGGCCGCGGGAGAGAGCCACATCTGGGCGCCGTACGTCATGTACGACGAGGGCACCTACTACATGTTCTACGCCGCCGGTACGCCGGACCACACGGCGTACCGGATGCATCTGGCGACGTCGACCGACCTCGTGCACTGGACCCGCGATGCGGCCAACCCGCTGTTCACCGATGGCTTCGACGGACGTGACCCGATGGTGCGCAAGGTCGGCGACCAGTGGGTGATGTACTACACCGCCAACTCGACGCCGGCGGGCGGGAACCACATCGTTGCCTACCGCACCAGTACCGACCTCAAGCACTGGAGCGACCGCCAGACAGCGTTCCAGCACCCGTCGGCCGGGACGTTCGGTGGCCCGACCGAGTCGCCGTTCGTCGTCCAGCGCGGAACGGACTGGTACCTGTTCGTCTGCTGTGACGGTGGCTACGAGTCGACAAAGGTCTACAAGAGCAAGGATCCGCTGCACTTCACCATCGACCAGCTCGCCGGCACGATCCCGGCGCACGCGGCCGAAGTCGTGCAGGACGGCCAGGACTGGTACGTCACCGGAGCAGGCTGGGGGAAGGGCGGCCTGTTCGTCGCGCCGCTCGACTTCGCCAAGCTGCAGGTGACGAAGGGCCGCGTGGTGACCACCAACCACTACCGGGCGACCATCGAGACCAGCCCCCGAGCAGCACTCACTGGTCTGGACGTCGATCCAACCGGGCGCCGGAACTACCGCCCAGCGCTGGACTCGACCGGACGCTCGACCGCTCCCTATCTGGCGGTCGGGAACTTCGGCGCCACCGACCTCAGCGGCCCGGCTGCCCACGTGGACGCGCGCCGTACGTCGTTGACGCTACGCGGCATCCCCTTCGGCGATGAGCCGGTCGCCGCGGACTGGACATTCGACTTCGGCGCGACCACGTTCGACACGAGTCTCGCCTGGACGGTGCAGGCACCAACGAACGCACCCGTCTGGGAGGTTGCGCTGAACGTCGACTCCGCGCTGCCCGACCAAGGTGATCCCGGCGGCTTCGGCCGCGACGGCGACGTCGCGGGACTGCCGCGATGGTCAATGGCGACAGGCCCCGGCCTCAGCGTCGTGACGGCGTACCGGCCGGGCTCGGCCTGGTCCGAGGACAACCACTGGTACGACCCGTCGAACGGCGCGGTCGCCTGGCAACCACTCTGGCAACCGGGCGGACGCGCGCTCCCACCAGGGAAGTACGACGGCGGCCGCTGGCGACTCGGCTTCTCCGGTACCGAGCGGGATGTGGCCTTCGCGGATTCCCTGGCCGCTAGTGTCGGTACGTGACCACGCTCAGCCTGGATCCCCGCAGTACTGCCCTCGTCCTGATCGATCTCATGCCGCGGATCATCGCGCTCGACACGGCACCGCTGGCCGGACCGGTGGTGCTCGAGCGATGCGTGGCGCTGGCGAAGGCGACGCGGTCGGTCGGCGGGCTGGTGGTCAACGTCCGGGTCGAGCGGCCGGGGCTGGACGCACAGCCGGAAGGGAGTGGGCTCGCACCAGAACTCGACCCGCAGCCGGGTGACCTCGAGATCGTGAAGCGGACGATCGGAGCCTTCGGCCGGACGAGTCTGGACGACGAACTGCGATCGCGCGGGATCGAGACCGTGGCGCTGGCCGGGATCGCGACGAACTTCGGCGTCGAGTCGACCGGCCGGGCCGCGGACGATCTCGGCTACAACACCGTCTACCTCACCGACGCGATGACCGGCCTCGACCAGCCGGCCCACGACTTCGCGGTGTCCTATGTGTTCCCGCGCTTGGGCACTGTCTGCACCGGGACCGAGTACGTCGCCGCACTCAGCCCGGCTTAGGACCTACCGCCTGGATCGAGATAGTGCAGGCGACGCCAGATCGCCTCGGAGACCTCGGGGAGCAGGTCGTTCGCGTGCTGGTTGAGCTGCCAGTGCGTGTTCGAGGCGCGGTCGACGGCCACGGCGCATTCGGCCAGCCAGCGTTCGGCGCTCTGCTCGGCGGCTCGCGGCAGGGCGCCGTACATCGCCGCGAGGCCAAGGATCACGCTGTCGCCGAGGACCCGGTTGGTCAGATCGTGGCCGGTCATGGCGTGGTACTGCGCGATGAACGGCGCGAGCACGGCCAGCGCCCGCGTGCGCGGATGGCGGGACAGCCAGAACTGTCGCACCCGGTCCAGCAACTGGTTCACCGCGAGACCTCCTCACCGCGACGCTACCCGCTCCAGTGTGCCTACGCGAACAGCCCTGCGTTCTCGCGGACCCAGTCCTGCAAGGTGCGCGGAGCCTTCCCGGTCACCTGCCGGACCGTGTCGTTGACCGTCGTCTCGTCGATGATCCCGTCCCCGAAGAAGCCCTCGATCGCCTCGGCGTACGGCGCAGGCATCGAGGCCTGTAGCTCGTCATGCGTCTCCGCCCGGCTCATCGGGTACGCCGTCAACTCCCGGCCGATCGCCTCGGCCAGGATCTCCACCTGCTGCGGCGGAGTGAGTGCGACCGGACCGGTGAGGCGCAGGATCGCGCCGGCCTGGTCATCGGCAGTGAACGCACGGACGGCCACATCCGCGATGTCCCGCGGATGGATCGTCGCGATCGGTACGTCGGGGAACTGAACCCGCACCACATCACCCGCGCCGATCTGATCGAGCCAGCGGAGCGTGTTGGACATGAACGAGTTCGGCCGCAGGAACGTCCACTCCAGCCCCGATGCCCTCACCGCCTCCTCGGCCGCCTGGTGATACCCGGCGATCGCGTTCGACGTATCGCTGCCGGCCAGCGAACTGCTCGACAGCAGCACGACCTTCCGCACTCCCGCCCGGGCCGCGTTCGCGAGCAATTCCTCGACCCGGTCGTAACCGCTGAGCAGGAAAATCCCTGACACCCCGTCCAGTGCGTCGGCGAACGAGTCCGGCTTGTTCAGATCGCCGTACACAGGAACGATCCCTTGCGGCAGACCTGTCGGTTTGTGGACCAGCGCCCGGCCCGCGATCCGCTCGCTCGCCAGCGACTGCACCACCGCACCACCCGCGTTGCCGCTCGCGCCGGTCACCAGGATTGTCATGCACACCACCCCTTCGGCTCGAGGCGACAGCCTGCCACATGAACCGGATTGCTCGCTGATCCGTACTGCAGGGCAACGAAAGGGGACCACGATGAGCGGCACCGACCTCGCATGCAGCACCGGGCTGACCGAGAACAGCCTGTATCGGTACGACGACTGGCTGCTCCGGGCAGCCGCCATCCGGGACGGTGATCGCGTCCTCGACATCGGCTGCGGAACCGGCGGTACGACGCGCGCCGCCGCCTGGCTCGCGGGCTCCGGCGCGGCCGTCGGCGTGGACGTCTCGGAGCAGGCGCTGGCGGAGGCGACCCGTCGTGCGGAGGAGACCGGTGCGGTCACCGCGACGTTCGTGCCGGCCGACGCACAGGTGCATGCCTTTGAGACCGAGACCTTCGACGTCATCCTCAGCCGCACCGGCTGCACGGACTTCGCCGACCCGATCGCGGCCTTCACCAATCTCGCGCGAGCGCTGCGTCCGGGTGGGCGCGTCGCACTCCTGGTCTGGCAAGCACCCAGCCGGAACCCGTGGTACGCCGAGCTCACCACTGGCACCACACCGCGGCTCGACGTACCCGGTCCGTTCGCGTTCGCCGACCCTGCACGGGTCGTGCACATCCTCACCACCGCAGGCTTCCGCACGCCCGAATGCGAACCCCTGCAGGAGCTCATCCAGGTCGGTCCGGGTCTCGACTACCCGTCGGCTGCCTGGCTCGTCACCACCCGCAGGCCCGCATAGCCCCGACCGCGGCCTGGAGTTCGGTGCGTGGGTCGTCCGCGTGGTAGACGCGTTCGTCCGGCTCGATGTCGTCGAGGAACCGCTGGTACGTGACCGCCCCGACCAGACGTCCGAGCACCGTCATCGGCTGCAATGCCCGGAACGGGTCGCTGTCCGGGATCCGGCGCTTCCAGGCCGCCGACCAGACCTCGACCGCGTGATCGCCCTGTGCCTGCGGCATCCATCCGCGGAGCCGTTGGATGTCGGTGGCCGGATGGCCGACGAAGCTGTCCGCCCAGTCGACGATCGCCCGGTTGGTGCCGTCCGAACGCCAGTTGCCCGGATGGAAGTCGCCGTGTACGAGCGTGATCGGCAGGCCCGACGCGTCGAGTTCGGACAGGATGCCGGGCAGCTTCGTCAGCAGCTCCTCGACGGCGAGAGCGTCGTCACCGGGCAGCGCGACGATGGTCAGCAGCCGGGACACTTCATCCGCCAGGTGCTCCGGTCGGAGTACCGGCGCATCGAGCTCGTCGACCTCCGCCGCAAGCTCGGCTTGTACGGCGACCCACCGGCTGACCACGTCCTCGATCGTCGGCGGATCCGGCTCCCAGCAGTCGACCCCGGGCGCGTGGGCCAGCAGGGACCAGCGGTTGCCGGCCGACGTACCGAGCACGGTCGGTGCCAGCTGAGCGTCGTACCGGTGGATGTGATCAATGATCTCGGCGTCGATGCTGCAGAACCGGCTCGTCGCCTTCGCCCAGGCACCTGGGAAGCGGATCAGGCAGGACAGGTTCCATGTCTTGACCTGAACTGGATCGAGCGGGCCGAGGATGCCGCGCGCCCACTCGATCAGCCGGCCCGGTCCGTCCACCTCGGCCCACGTCGCCCGGAGCGGATCGGGTGCGACGATCGCGTCCCATCCGTCGTACGGCGTCTGGTCCAGTACGCCGGCGCGCGGTTCGCCGAGCGCCTGCACGTGATAGACGACCCGGCCACCGCGACCGACCACCGCCTCGTCCGCGTGCACGAGCCGCAGCACCATGGTCCGGACGCCGAGAAACTGGTCGAGCCGCCGGGTCACGCCCTCGACTTCGGACCACCACGCCGGCTCCACCTCGAACGCCGGCACCCGGCCCGCGTAGCGCTGCCCGACGCTGACCAATGCCTCGACCGTCTTCGTCTCCACGTGATCAGTGTCGTCTGACTCGGTGCCAGGTGCGCGCGCCGGATTTGATCACCACGCCGGTGCCCAGGTTGACGGCTTCCGTCGGGTCATCCGCGCGGGTGCCGTCTATGGTGACAGCGCCCTGCCGGATCAGCCGCCGGAGCTCGGAGTTGCTGTCGCCGGGCCGGATCGCGCGCAGGAGATCGAGCGCAGTCGTCACGGTGCTGTCGACGACGATCTCCGGAATGTCCTGGGGCTGATTGCGGTCGGAGAACGTCCGCCGGAACGCCTCCAGTTCGGCCTTCGCCGTTCCGGCACCGTGGTAGCGCGTCACCACTGCAGCGGCCAGGCGAAGCTTGGCGTCGCGGGCCTGCGGACCGCCATGTGCGGCCGCGGCGCCGAGTGCGGCGACCGAGTCCAGCGGGAGTTCGGTGTAGACGCGGGCGTAAGGCTCGACCAGGTCGTCCGGGATGCTCATCAGCTTGCCGAACTTCTCCCGCGGCGGGTCCGTCAGCCCGACGTAGTTGTTCAGCGACTTCGACTGCTTCGCCCGTCCGTCGAGGCCCGGCGTGATCGTGGTCGTGATCACCACCTGCGGCGGCCCGCCCAAGCGCTGCTGGAAGTGCCGGCCGAGCTGCTCGTTGAACAGTTGGTCCGTGCCGACGATGGTCAGATCGCTCTGCATCGCGAAACTGTCGTAGCCCTGCAGCACCGGGTACACCAGCTCGTGAACCGCGATCTCCCGCCCGGTCGCGACCCGCTCGCGGAACATGTCCCGCGCCATCAGTTGTGCATGCGTGACCTGCGCGAACAGACCGAGCAGCTCCGCCACCCGCATCCCGTCGTACCACTCGGAGTTCCGCCGTACTTCGAACACCGCTGGATCCGTCCGCAGCACCAGCGACACCTGCTCGAGGAACGACGTCGCGTTCGCCTCGATCTCCTCCGGCGTCAACACCGGCCTGGTCTCGGACCGCCCGGTCGGGTCACCGACGCGAGTGGTCAGGTCGCCGAGCAGGAACACGACCTGGTGACCGAGGTCCTGCAGTTGCCGCATCATCCACAGGTTGACCGCGTGGCCGAGATGCAGATCCGGTGCGGTGCAGTCGACGCCGTACTTGATCCGCAACGGCCGCCCGGCCGCCAGTCGTTCACGCAGGTCGGCCTCGCCGACGATGGAGTCGGTGGTACGCCGTAATCGGTCGATCACCGTGGTCGGGTCGTTCATGGGGTCCTCTCAGCAGGTCTGGAGGCACCCTCGCCACGACAGCGCCTCCGGCAACGGAAAGAGGCAGGAACCCGGTCGGTTCCTGCCTCGGAGGCTCTGGGTGGAGCGAGTTGTGGGGACTACCGAATGCCGGCCCCTCCCAGAGCCGGTCGATATGCCACGCGTCGCTTGATCACGGCGTCAGACTAGCACCGGCGCATTGGGCTCGCAGCCGGGTATCCGCCTACCCTCGGGGGGTGACGGAGGAGCGAGTGGTGCTGCTGGACGACGCCGGACGGGCGATCGGGACCGAGGCCAAGGCAACGGTCCACCACTCCGCGACCCCGCTGCACCTGGCGTTCTCGAGCTATGTGGTCGACGACGCCGGTCGGGTGTTACTGACCCAGCGTGCCCTGACCAAGCCGACCTGGCCGGGAGTCTGGACTAACAGTTGCTGTGGGCATCCACTTCCCGGTGAGCCGGTCCCGGACGCGGTACGGCGCCGGCTTGCCGACGAACTGGGGATCGTGGCGGACGGCGTCGAGCTGGTGCTGCCCGAGTTCCGCTACCGGGCCGAGATGCCGACCGGCGTGGTGGAGAACGAGATGTGCCCGGTGTACCGGGTCCGGTGGTCCGGCGATCCCACGCCCGATGCCGCGGAGGTGGCGTCGTACCGCTGGGTCGACTGGTCCGAGGTGCGCGACGTACCGGGCCTGTCGCCGTGGTGCCTGCTGCAGCTGGATGCGCTCAACGGGACGCCAGGGGAGTGGGCGCTCGGGGATCCAGCGCTCCTCCCGCCTGCTGCGCGGTCATGAGCTGAGGTCGCGGTCGAGCAAGTCCGCGTGCAGCGCGACTGCGGTAGTGCTCGCGTGCCCGGCGGCGCCGATCGCGAAGAGGGCGGGGACGGCCGTCGTACCGACCGCGTAGACACCAGGGACGCTGGTCCGTCCGGAGCTGTCGACGGCGACCGCGCCATCCACTACGTCGCAGCCGAGGTTCGTCGCGAGATCACTCTGCTGATGCTGCCGGACGACCACGAACACAGCCCGCGGAAGCAACGTGTCACCGCCCTTCAGCAGCACCCGTACGTTGTCCTCCGCTGGCTGAACCGCCTCGACACGCTCGGTGCGAATCGTCACGCCGGCCTTGTCGAGCTTGGTCAGGTGATCGGCGCCGAGTTCGTCGCCGTCGGTGCACAGGACGACGTCGTTGCTCCACCTGCTGAGCAACAGCGCCCTGGCAACCGAGCGATCCGGCATGCCCCGCATCCCGAGCTGCACGAGCGGCTCGTCACGCACCTCCCAGCCATGACAGTGCGGACAGGCAACAACCGACCGACCCCACGACTCCCAGACACCCGGCACATCCGGCAACTCGTCCCGGAGCCCGGTCGCCAGCACCACGGATCGCACCCGCTCACCCTCGACGACGAAACCGTCGCCGTCAGCAGTCACGTCCTCGACCCGCGTGTCCCGCACCTCGACGTCGTACTCCCGCAGTTGCCGACGCCCGAGCGCGAGCAACTCGCCCGGTGCGGTGTCCTCGACTCCGAGGAAGTTGTGGACGTGCTCGGCCGTCCGGTTCCGCGCCTTCCCGTCGTCGAACAGGACCACTCGCCGCCGCGCCCGTCCCAAGGTCAGGGCCGCCTGCAGGCCCGCCACACTTCCACCGATCACCGCTACGTCGATCACAGCGCCATCTTGCCGCTGCTTCCACAATTCGAGAAGAATCAACTCAGATAATGAGACGATGAAATCGAGTGCGCACCTGGTCCCGGTAGGGCAGGGTGGGGGCATGGGTGAGATCGTGATCCGGCCGGTCGAGTCGGAGCGGGACTATGAGGACTGGCGTGCGGTGCGACTCGCGGTGCAGCCGTACGAGCGGTGCCCGAGTGTGGCCGAGCTGCAGAAGCTGGCGAAGCCCGGACGGCTCCTGGTGCTGGCCGTGATGGACGGTGCGGTCGTCGGGAGTGGGATGTCGGATCGCTCCAGCGAGGCGGGTCGTGCGGCCGTCAAGCCGCGGGTCCGCGCCGAGGCACGACGGCGAGGTGCCGGCACCGAGTTGCTTCGAGCGCTGACCGAGCATGCCGTTGCCCAGGGCTACCAGGTCGCGGGCTGCGCGGTCGACGACGAGGAGTCGCTCGCGTTCGCCGACCACTTCGGTTTCACCGAGGCGAACCGCCAGGTCGAGCAGCTCCGCCGGATCGGCACCGAGCCGTGGCCGGAGCAGCCGACGGCGTACCGGATCGTGACCGTGGCCGAGCGGCCCGAGCTCTGGGCGAAGGCTTACGAGCAGGTGGCGGTGCCGACCCTTCCTGACCTGGATGTGCCGGCGCCGATGGACGTATCGGCCGAGGAGTGGGAGACGGAGTGGATCAACGATCCGGGGGCGATGTTCATGGCCGTCGTCGGTGACGACGTGATCGGTGTCGCCGGGTTGATGCTCGACACGGACCAACCGGAGCGGGCTGAGGTCGCCTACACCGCGGTCCACCCGGACTGGCGCGGCAAGAGCGTCGCCGCGACCTTGAAGCGAACGAGTATGGCCTGGGCGGCCGAGCACGGGATCACCGAGATCTACACCTGGACCCAGCGCGGCAACGAGAACATGCGCCGGCTGAACGAGCACCTCGGGTTCACCTACGGCATCGTGAGCGTCGATGTCCAGGCGAAGCTACCGCTGCAGTTCGCGGAGTAGCTCCGGGCCCGGCCAGGGGTGGTGGTTGGTCTCGGCCTTGTGGATCAGCTCGATCAGCTTCGCGTTGACCGGTGCTCTGCGGCCGAGGGCCTCCGCCAGGCGGACGACCTCGCCGTTCAGGTAGTCGATCTCGGTCGGGCGGCCGGCTTTGAGGTCCTCCCACATGGAGGTCCGGGCGAGCGGGTCGATCGCGAGGACCGAGCCGGCCAAGCGACGGAACAGGAAGTCGGGCAGGCGGAGGACGGCCGGGAAGAGGCGCATCGGCACCGCCAGGATCCGGGCCGGGTGGATGCCGTGCGCAGCGAGGAGGGCGAGTGACTCGGCCTGAGCCGCGGCGAGGCAGCGGCGGTACGCGCGCTGGGACAGCTCGTCGCGCAGCGGGAGGTTCGAGAGCGCGTTGATCGGGTTGTTGAGGTTGAGCAGGAGCTTCGACCACTGCACCGGCAGGATGTCGTCATGCTGCTTCAGCGGCAGCCCCGCTCGGGCGAAGTCCTCGACGTACTGCTGGAGGCCCGGATGACGCTGGACGTCGAGCGCACCCGCGGTGCCCTGGTGGAAGACACCCTGGCCACGGTTCAGCACGTTGAACGGGACCATCCCGGGCACCACGACCTGGTCCGTCAGCCGCTCCCGCAGGACGTCACCGTTGCGGAGGCCGTTCTGGAAGCTGACCACGATCGCGCCCGGCTTGAGCACACCGGCCAGCTCGGCGGCGGCGGTCTCGGTCGCCGCCGACTTGACCGTCAGCAGGACCAGATCCGCGGCTCCCGCCGCCGCGGGCGAGGTCTCGTAGCGAACATCGGCAACCCGGAGATCAGCACCGAGGTAGTCGGTCAGGCGTAGCCCATGGGCCGCGACCTCGGCCGCCATCCGCGGCCGCCCGACGAAGACCACGTCGGCCCCACCCGCGAGCAGCCGTCCGCCCACGTAGCAGCCGATCCCGCCGGCGCCGTACACCACGATCGACACGGCACCACCGTACCGAAGGACAGGAGGTAGTCAGTGCTGACCGGCGCGGCTCCGCTTGGCCCACCCCTGAAAGGCCAACCAACCGGCCACTACCTCCTGTCCTTCGGTACATCTAGTGGAGTCGAACCCGGGGATCCAGGAAGGCGTACGCGATGTCGACCAGGATGTTCGCGACCACCACGGCGGCGGAGGCGAACAGGACGATCCCGATGATCACCGGCAGATCCTGCTGGTTGATCGCCGTCACCGCGGTCTGCCCGAGGCCGGGCAGGCTGAACACGGTCTCGATGACGACGACACCGCCGATCAGCTGGCCCAGATCGATGCCGAACTGCGTGACCACCGGAGTCAGCGCGCTGCGCAGACCGTGCCGGACGATCACCCGGCTCTCCCGGATGCCCTTCGAGCGAGCGGTCCGGATGTAGTCCTCGCCGAGGACGTCGAGCATCGAGCCGCGGGTCAACCGGGTGTAGGTGGCCGCCAGCAACAAGGCCAGAGCTACCCACGGCAGCAACAGGTGCTGGAACCAGGCGCCGGCCCCGGCGCTCAGTGGCGAGTACCCACCCGCCGGGAACCAGTGGAACCCGGCGAGCGTGAGCCGGAAGTACAGGAAGTACAGCAGCAGCAACCCGAGCAGGAACGACGGGAACGAGTAGAAGAACAACGAGAACAGCGTCAGGCCGCGGTCGGCCAGCGACCGTGGATGCACCGCGGAGATGACCCCGTTGAAGATGCCCAGCAGCAGCCACAGTACGGCGGCTCCGAGCGCCAGCGAGACCGTGATCGGCAACGCGGTCCCGATGATCGTGGTCACCGGCACCTGGTGGTAGTAGTCGTACCCGAGGTTGCCGTGCAGCGCGTTCTCGACGAAGTGCAGGTATTGCTTCCACACTGGCAGGTCCAGCCCGAGCCGGTGCTTGATCAGGTCAACGGTCTCCGGCGTCGCCTGCCGGCCGGCCAGCGTCTGCGCTACGTTGCTCGGGGCAACGAAGAACAGGGCGAACACGGCCACCGTGATGAGCCAGAGGACCAGGAGTCCGTG
Source organism: Kribbella sp. NPDC049227 (assembly GCF_043197265.1). Lineage (NCBI taxonomy): Bacteria > Bacillati > Actinomycetota > Actinomycetes > Propionibacteriales > Kribbellaceae > Kribbella > Kribbella sp. NPDC049227. The sequence goes on from NZ_JBICST010000005.1 coordinate 381,784, forward strand.
GCCCAGCCGGCGGATCAGGAATGCGGCCATCACTAGGTCCGATCTGCGCGGGGGTCGAAGGCGTCCCGGACCCCGTCACCGAACAGGTTGAACGCGAGCGTCGTGATCAGCAGCGCCAGGCCGGGGAAGAGGATGAACCACCATGCGGTCGTGTAGTAGTTCTGCGAGGCGCTGATCATTCCGCCCCAGTCCGCTGTTGGCGGCGGCAGCCCGAGCCCGAGGAACGACAACGTCGCCTGGGTCACGATCACCACCGGGATCAGCAACGTGGTGTAGACGATCACCGGGGCCAGCACGTTCGGCAGTACGTCGACGAACATGATCCGCCCGTCACCCGCCCCCAGCGACCGGGCCGCCTCGACGAACTCGCGTTCGCGCAGCGACAGCACCTGCCCACGCACGATCCTGGCCACCGACGCCCAGCTGAAGAACCCGATCACCAGCACGGTCACCGTCAGGCTCGGCCCGGTGACCGAGACCAGCGCGATCGCCACCAGCAGGAACGGCACCGACAGTACGACGTCGATCAGCCGCGCGAGCACCGTGTCGACGAAGCCGCCGAGGAACCCGGCCGCGAGCCCGAGTACCACGCCGATCACGACGGTGATCGCGGTCGCGATCACGCCGACCAGCAGCGAGACGCGCGCGCCGTACGCGATCCGGACCAGGACGTCCCGGCCGAGGTCGTCGGTGCCGAGCCAGAATGTCCCGTTCGGCCCGCGCGGCAACCCGTCCGGGGTCAGCCCGATGTCGCGGTACTGCTCGTTCGGCGGATGACCGGTGATCGCGGCGAAGACCGGCGCGAAGATCGCCATCAGCACGATCAGCACGATCACGACCAGCGAGATCATCGCGACCTTGTCCTTGCGCAGCCGTCGCAACGCCAGCACGAACGGACTGCGCCCTTCGATCGCCTTCGGCTCGTCGATGACATCGACCATCTCGATGGCTGCGGTCATGATGCCTTCAGGTCCGGTACGGCGGTCGACATGTCTTCGCCGATCGTCAGTGGATGGAAGCAGGCGGTCCGGTGGTCGTGGTGGTCGTCGAGTACGGGGATCAGCGGCGGCTCGCCCGCGGCGCAGTCGGCTCGCGCCTTCGGGCACCGCGTGTGGAACCTGCACCCCTCCGGCGGGTTCGTCGCGGCGGGGATGTCGCCACCGAGGATGATCTGCTCACGGCTGTCGGCCGTGTCCGGATCCGCCACCGGCAACGCGGACAACAGCGCCCGCGTGTACGGGTGACGCGTGTGCCCGAACAACTCCTGTGTCGGCGCCAGTTCGACGATCTTGCCCAGGTACATCACCGCGATCCGGTCACTCACATGCCGGACCACGGACAGGTCGTGCGAGATGAACACATAGGTCAGGTCGAACTCCTTCTGCAGATCGGCCAGCAGGTTGATGATCTGCGCCTGGATCGACACGTCCAGCGCCGACACCGGCTCGTCGCAGATCACCAGCTTCGGCCGCAGCGCGAGCGCTCGGGCGACCCCGATCCGTTGCCGTTGGCCACCGGAGAACTCGGCCGGGAACCGGTTGTAGTGCTCGGGGTTCAGCCCGACCAGCTCCATCAGTTCCTGGACCTTCTTCTTCCGTTCCGGCCCGGACGCGATGCCGTGAATGGCGAACGGGTCACCGATGATCGACCCGACCCGGCGGCGCGGGTTCAGCGAGCCGTACGGGTCCTGGAAGATCACCTGCACCTCGCGGCGCACCGGTCGCATCGCCCGCCGCGACAGCGTGCTGATCTCCTTCCCGTCGAACCAGACCGAGCCCGAGGTCACGTCGTACAGATGGGCCATGCAGCGGGCCAGCGTCGACTTGCCGCAACCGGTCTCGCCGACCAGCCCGAGCGTCTCGCCCTTGCGCACCTCGAGAGAGACCCCGTCGACCGCATGGACCACCTCCTTCGAGTGGGTCGGGAACTCCTTACGGACGTCGTCGACTTTCAGCAGTACGTTCATGACGCGATCGCCTCGCTCACGGTGTGGGGCAGCCAGCAGGCCGACTGGTGTCGCGGGTCGCCGCCGACGTCGGCCAGCGGCGGCGCCTCGGTGCGGCACTTGTCGAACACGTGCGGGCAGCGGGCGGCGAACGGGCAGCCCGCGGGCAGACTGATGAGGCTCGGCGGACTGCCGGCGATCGGGGTCAACCGGTCGCCGCTGCGGGCCGGCAGCGATGCCAGCAGGCCTTGGGTGTACGGGTGGTGGTTGCGGTAGAAGATGTCGCGGCGCGGCGCCCGTTCCATCACCGCGCCGGCGTACATGACGACCACCTCGTCGGCCATCTCCGCCACCACGCCGAGGTCGTGGGTGATCAGGATGATCGCGGTACCGAACTGCTCCTGCAGGCGGCGCATCACGTTCAGCACCTGGGCCTGCACGGTCACGTCGAGCGCGGTCGTCGGCTCGTCCGCGATCAGCAGCGCCGGGTCGAGCGCCATCGCCATCGCGATCATCACCCGCTGCCGCATCCCGCCGGAGAACTGGTGCGGGTAGTCGTCGATCCGCTCCGACGCCCGCGGGATGCCGACCAGGGTCAGCAGGTCGGCGGCCCGTTGCCGGGCCGCCTGCTTGCTGATCACGGTGTCGTGCGCCCGGATCATCTCGACGATCTGCCAGCCGATCCGGTAGTGCGGGTGCAGGCTGGACAGCGGGTCCTGGAAGATCATCCCGATCTGCGCCCCGCGCAACCTGCGCAGGGTCGACTGGTCCGCGCTGATGAGATCCGTCCCGTCGAAGAACGCCGTACCGGACACCTGGGCGCCGCGGGTCAGACCGGTGATGGTCTGGGTGGCGACGCTCTTGCCCGACCCGGACTCGCCGACCACCGCCAGCGTCTGTCCGGCCTCGACGTCGAACGACAGGCCCCGGACGGCGCGGACGGTGCCGTCCGGGGTGTCGAAGGAGACCCGAAGATCCCTTACTTCAAGCAGGGCCATGAGGTTCAGCCGCCCTGCTTGTCCTTGGACAGCCACACGTTCGTCGGGTCGTAGTTCTGCATGGACGGGACGTAGACGGCGTTGTGGACCTGCGCGGCGTGGTAGTTCGCCTGCTTGTTGTTGGTGAGCGGGTAGAACGCGGCCTGGTCCATCACCCGGGCGTCGGCCTTGGCCCACAGCTCGGCGGCCGCGTCCGTCGTCGGTGCCGCGATCGCCTGCTGGATCAGGTCGTTGGTCTCCGGGTCGTTGTAGAGGCCGAAGTTGCTGCCCACCGGCGGGAACGACGGCTCACCGGAGAACAACGGGTTGAAGAACGACAGCGCCGCGTTGCCGTACCAGTCGGCGCCCCAGCCGGCCAGCGACAGGTCCCAGACACCGCGCCGGGCGACATCCGGCACCTGCAGGTACTTCACGTAGAAGTCCGCGTTCGGCGACGGTACGCCGGTGACCGTGATGCCGGCCTTGGACAGGTCCTGCTGGATCGTCTGGAAGCCCTTGCTGCTGCCCTCGGTCGCGTTGCGGTAGAGGAACTTCAGCGTCAGGTGCGGATACCCGGCCTCGGCGAGCAGTTGCTTGGCCTTCTCCGGGTCGTACGGGTACGGGTCGATCTGCTTCGAGCCGGTGATGACGTCCGGCAGTACGTGCGTGAGCGGCGGGTTCAGCGTCTTGCCGCCGAGCACCTGCAGGACGTGGTCCCGGTTGATCGCGTAGCTGATCGCCTGCCGCACCTTCGGGTTCTCCAGCGCCTTGTTGTTGTTCGGCGACGCGGTGTTGTAGACGACGTACGGGTTCGAGCTCGCGGTGTCGCCGATGGTCAGGTTCGGGTCCTTCTTGGCCTGCAGCGCGGGCAGTTGCGACGGCGGCGGTGCGACGTCGAACTCCATGTCGGCGGTCGGCGTACCGGTCTGCAACTGCTGCTGGATCGAGTCCTGGGTGACGGTCTCGTTCACCACGATCTTGTCGACGTAGGCCTTGCGGACCGGGTCGGTGGCAGCGTCCCAGGCGGGGTTGCGCGAGTAGTTGATCGACTTGGTCGGAACCCACGAGTCGACCTTGTACGGACCGTCGGACGGGAAGTTGTTGCCGAGCTCGGTGCTGGCCGGAAGGTACTTCAGCGACTCCACCGGGGCCGGCGAGAAGGCCGGCAGCGTCAGCATGTCGACGAAGTACGTCGCCGGCTGGGTCAGGTGGAAGACGACGGTGGTGTCGTCCTTGGCGACCACACCGGGCAGTGCCGTCTTGTCGATGTACTCCTGGATCCCGGCGACCGTCCTCGGCGCCTTGGCGAAGCCGGCGGCGAACGCCTTGTAGCCGTCGATCAGGTTGGCGAAGTCCGGGATGCCGCCGAACGGCTGCACCGGGTTCGCGGTCCGCTTGACGCCACGGACCACATCGGCGGCCGTCACCTGGCGGGCCGGGGAGGTGCCCCATTTCGCGCCGGGCCGGATCTTGATCGTGTACGTCTTGCCGTCCGCGCTCAGCCCGCCGTTCGCGGTGGTCGGGATGTCGGTGGCGAGGTCCGCGACCGGTGCGGTGTTCTTGCCACCTGGCTCCGCGGGGTACGTGAACAGCTGCCGGCTCCACATCCGCAGGTTCAGGTAGCCGACCGAGTAGTAGCTGATGTTCGGATCCATGTAGTCGACGTCGCCTGCCCCGAGCATGTTCAGGGTGCCACCGCTGACCGGTGTGGCCGCGTCACCTCCGGATCCGGACGGTGATCCGCCACCGTTGCTGCATGCGGCGAGCGTGAGCGCCGCCACGGCGGCAAGGGATACTGCCGCCAGCCGTCTTCTGGCCATTGGTCCTCCTCCGGGACTCGATAGCGCCGAAATTAGGACCGTTCCGCGCGCCGTCCGCCCGGAGTCAACGAAGCGTCAAGAGGTTGTCACGTTCGGCCCGGCGAGAAGATGACGGATTCATGACAGCCGTAACCGGTGCTCGCTCCGGTGGTGCGGGACACTGGGTCCGTGCCACACAGCCTGTTGCTGGTCGACGACGAGCCGCGCATCCGCCGGGTGCTGCGGCTCGCCCTGGAGGACGAGGGGTACCAGGTCGCCGAGGCGGCCAATGGGTACGACGCTCTGGCCGCGCTGCGCCGGGAACCACCGGACGTGGTGCTGCTGGATCTGATGCTGCCGGACCGGGACGGATTCACCGTCTGCCGCGAGATCCGCCGCGCCAGCGACGTGCCGGTCATCATGGTGACCGCGCGCACCGACAGCCACGACGTGGTCGCCGGGCTGGAAGCCGGTGCCGACGACTACGTGACGAAACCGCTCGTTGCCAAGGAGTTGTCGGCCCGGATCCGGGCGCTGCTGCGCCGGGTGGAGCCGGCCAACGCCCGGCAGCCCGACGTACTCGTGGTCGGCGACCTCACGATCGACGTCCCCGGGGCCGAGGTGACCCGCGGCGACTCGGTGCTGCCGCTGACCCGGACCGAGTTCAAGCTGCTCGCCGAGCTGGCCGGGGCAGAGGGCAAGGTGCTGAGCCGCGAACAGCTGCTGTCCAAGGTGTGGGGCTACGGGTACTTCGGTGACAGCCGGATCGTCGACGTACACATCCGCCGGCTGCGGCTGAAGATCGAGCACGATCCGGCCAGTCCGACGCATCTCGTCACCGCCCGCGGCCTGGGCTATCGACTGGTGAGCTGACGTTGCGACGACGGCGACTGGGGCGGCGATGGGGCCGGACGGGTCTCAAGCCCGGCCTGCGCGGGCGCGTGATGGTGGCCTACGGCCTGCTCGCGCTCGGACTGTCGTCTGTGTTGGCACTGGTCACCTGGGGCGTCGTCTCCGACTACCTCACCGAGCAGCGCGTGTCCTCGGCGATGGTCGAGACGGCCGACAACGCGGCGGCGTTCCACTACGGGTTGTTCGGCGCGCCACAGCCGTGCCGGCCGGTGCGTGAGCAGGCCGAGTGCGGCAGTCTGACGCCGAACCCGGAGGTCAGTGTGACGGATCTGCTGACCAGCCTCCCGTCCACGGATGCCGCAGCGTCGATGGTCTACTACGACGACACCTGGTACTCCCTGACCGGGAAGCCGTCGGATCTGCCGATCGACCTGGTCACCACGGTCCGGAACGGTACGGCGGCGAATCGCCGGCTCACCGTGGGCGGGCAGCACGTGCTCGCGGTCGGCGTACCGATGAAGCAGCCGGGTACGGCGTTCTTCGAGTGGCACCCGCTGGCGAGTCTCGACGGGACGCTGCGGACGTTGAAGATCACGCTCGTCGCGGCGGCAATCGTGACCGCGATGATCGGCCTGGCGGTCGGGCGGCTGGCGAGCACGCTGGCGCTGCGGCCGCTGGCGGCGCTGACCAAGGTGGCCGACGCGGTGGCGCGCGGGCGGCTGGATGCGCGGCTGGAGGCGGAGAACGACCGCGACCTGGGCGGGCTGGCGCGATCGTTCAACCAGACCGCGGCGGATCTGGAACGGCGGGTGGCGGCGGACGCGCGGTTCGCGGGCGACGTGAGCCATGAGTTGCGTACGCCGTTGATGACGATGCTCAACTCGATGCAGTTGATCCAGAACCATCGGGCCGAACTGCCCGCGGCGGTGCGTGAGCCGGTCGAGTTGCTCGGTGACGACCTGGACCGGTTCCGGCGGCTGGTGATCGATCTGCTGGAGATCTCGCGGGACGACGGTGGTGATCAGGGCAGTCGGGAGATCGTGCGAATCGCCGACCTTGTCCGGGCTGCGGCGGACGGCACCGCCGGGCGTGAGGTGACCACGGTGGCTCCGGAGGCCGAGGGGCTGACGCTGCAGGCGGACAAGCGCCGGCTCGAGCGGGTGATCGCGAACCTGGTCGAGAACGCCGAGGATCACGCCGGCGGCTGCAAGGGTGTCGGCGTCGAGGCCGGTGGACTCGGCGTGATCATCACCGTCGACGACGCCGGTCCCGGGATCGCGCCCGAGGACCGCGAACGCATCTTCCAGCGCTTCGGACGCGGCGAGACCAGCGGCCGGGGCCGCGGAGTAGGCCTAGGCCTCGCGATCGTCGCCCGCCACGTCCAATGGCACCAGGGCACGATCCAGGTCACCACCCACCCCTCCGGCGGCGCCCGCTTCGTCGTAGAACTCCCCGCCAAACCCACCTGAGCAGTAATTCGGGTGACGTGAACTCGAGGTAGTAGGTAGCTTGGATTCATGGCTACTTGCCTCTGTGTCTAGCTGCGGGACCCGCTTCCGTACCTGAAGTGCGTCCCTTGGCTATCACGGAGAGTAACCATCATGATCACCGTCAACGGTGTAGATATTCGCGTCGGCGCCCATCTGCTGCTGTCCGACCTGTCGTTCCACGTCAGCCCCGGCGACCGCGTCGGGCTCGTCGGCCGCAACGGCGCCGGCAAGACCACCTTGCTGAAGACGCTGGCCGGCGAAGACCGCCCGGCCACCGGGACCGTCAGCGTGTCCGGCTCCCTCGGCTACCTGCCGCAGGACCCGCGCGCCGCCGACCCCGCCGTCACGGTCACGGACCGGATCCTGTCCGCCCGCGGCCTCGACGTCGCCGTCCGCAAGCTGCGCGGGGCCGAAGCCGCGATGAGCACTGCCACCGGCGACGCGCAGGAGCGCGCGATGGCGGCGTACGCGCGGGCCGAGGCGCAGTTCCAGGCCGGCGGCGGGTACGCGGCCGAGGCGGAGGCTGCCCGGCTGGCGGCAGGCGTCGGCCTGCCGAACCGCGCCCTCGAGCAGCCCGTCGGCGAGCTGTCCGGCGGTCAGCGCCGGCGCGTCGAGCTGGCCCGGATCCTGTTCGCGCAGCACGACACGCTGCTGCTCGACGAGCCGACCAACCACCTCGACGCGGACTCGGTGCTGTGGCTGCGTTCGTTCCTGCTGTCCTACCCCGGCGGACTGATCGTGATCAGCCACGACCGCGAGTTGCTCAAGGCAACGGTCAACCGGGTCTTCCACCTGGATCCGCTGCGGGTGACGATCGACATCCACAACACCGGCTGGACGAAGTACCTGGAACAGCTGGAGACCGACGAGCGTCGCCGTACCCGGGAGCGCAACACGGCCGAACGCAAGGCCGCGGTCCTGCACACCCAGGCGCAGAAGATGCAGGCGAGCGCGACGAAAGCCGTTGCCGCGCGCAACATGGCACGGCGGGCGGACAAGCTGCTCTCGGACCTCGAGCCGGTACGCCGGGCCGCGCGGGTGGCCCGCATCCGGCTGCCTGCTCCGGCGCCGTCGGGGAAGACACCGCTGACCGCCGTCGGCCTCGAGAAGGCGTACGGCGGACTCCAGGTGCTGAACGGCGTCGACCTCGCCATCGACCGGGGCAGCCGGGTCGTCGTTCTCGGGCTGAACGGCGCGGGCAAGACCACCCTGCTCCGGCTGCTCGCGGGCCGGGAGGAGCCGGACGAGGGCCGCGTCGTGCCCGGTCACGGGCTGCGGCTCGGGTACTTCGCCCAGGAGCACGACACTCTGGACCTGGCCGGCACGGTCCGGCAGAACCTGGCGTCGGTCGCGCCGGGGCTGACCGACGGCGAGGTCCGGAACGTGCTCGGTTCGTTCCTGTTCAGCGGTGACGACGCGGACAAGCCGGCTCACGTGCTGTCGGGCGGGGAGAAGACCCGCCTGGCGCTCGCCGGGCTGGTCCACTCCGGCGCCAACGTACTGCTGCTGGACGAGCCGACGAACAACCTGGACCCGGCCTCCCGGGACGAGGTGCTGGGCGCGGTCGGCAGCTACCCGGGCGCGATCGTCATGGTCACCCACGACGAGGGCGCGATCGAGGCCCTCCAGCCGGACCGGGTACTGATCCTCCCGGACGCCAGCGAGGACCTCTGGTCCGACGAGTACCTGGACCTGGTCTCGCTGGCCTGAGCCGGACCCTGCCCCATCTGGTGGGCTGACCCAGCCGCTGGTGGGTTGGCCAATCGTGAGCCGTTGGCCAACCCACCATCTCGTGAGTCGACCCATCAGACGGTGGGTTGGCCAATCGTGAGCCGTTGGCCAACCCACCATCTCGTGGGTCGACCCATCAGACGAAGGCTGGGCGGGGTGGGTCAACCCACGGGTTGAGGTCCGGGTCCACCTGGGTGCGAACTGTGGGCTGACGTTCCGGGCGCCGGATCCGAGGAGTGTTGTCACCAGCAACGAACAACCTCCTCGGAAAGGAACTGAGAGATGTCGGCCGGAGTAGTGGTGGGGATCCTGGTAGGGCTGTGGGTGCTGTTCCGGGTTGTCGGCCGGCAGATCACCGGGTCGCTGGTGACGCAGCGGTCGCTGATGCTGATGCCGGCGATCCTGCTGATCATCGGCCTGCTGCCGCTGCCGGCGGCGCTCGGTACGGCGTCGACCGGCGAGATCGCCTTCCTGGTGCTGGACTGCGTCGTACTGGTCGGGCTCGGGCTGTGCCGCGGTGCGAGTCTGCACCTCACCCGGCGCGAGGACGGGCTGTACCAGAAGGGGACGGGGGCCACGCTCGCGCTCTGGATCGTGACGCTCGGGATCCGGGTCGGTGCCGCGTTCGCCGCGCCGGCGATCTGGCCGCACGGCCTGCTGAACCACGCGACGCTCGCGCTGACCATCGGTCTCACCATCGCCGCACAGAACGCGATGATCTACCGCCGGGCGCTGAGCATGCACATCCCGCTCGCGGCCGAACGGGCATGATGACGGTATGACGTCGACGCTCAGGAGCCGGGTGCGGGCCGCCACCGCGCCGGGTCTCCTGATCCGTGCGATCCCGGGCGTACTGACGATCGGCACGCTGGTCTTCGCGGGCGGTGTGCCGGACCCCCACCGGCTGCCGTACCCGGTGATCCTCGTCCTCGCCCTACTTGTTGTCGTCAGCAACTTCTCGCTCTTCGGTCTGCGGTACGGCGAGCCGCTGGGCAGAGCCACCTACGGGCTGCTGGTGTTCGCGGTCGCCGGATCGCTGCTGTGGTTCGCGCTGCCGCAGAGTCCGCTGATCGTGCTGCCGTTCTGGGTGTCCAGAGCGGCAGTTCGCTATCACCGGGCCGGGCCGCGCGAGATCGCGGTGGTCGTCATCGGTGTGGTCGGCGCCTCGGTGCCGCTGTACGTCACGACCGGCTCGGTGGCCGGGGCCGTCGGGCCGGCGTTCGGGTTGGTGGCGCTGGTGCTGGCCTCGATCAACCGCCGGAACCGGGAGTCCCAGCTCGAGGACCTCGAAGTCTCGCTGGCCCGGAAACAGGCCGTCATCGAGGAACACGGCCGCGCCGCCGCTCTGGCCGAACGAGCCCGGATCGCCCGCGATGTGCACGACGTACTGGCGCATTCGCTGGCCGGCCTGTCGTTGAGTCTGCAAGGGGCACGGTTGATGCTGATCCGGGACGGCGCGTCGCCCGAGGCGATCGAGCAGGTGACGCGGGCACAGGGCCTGGCGGTGGAAGGTCTCGCCGAGGCGAGGCGTGCGGTGGCTGCGTTGCGTGAGGACTCGGTTCCCGACGTACGGGCGTTCGGCGATCTGGTCACGTCGTACCGGCTGGAGAGTGGGGCAGCGGCGGACTTCGACGTGGAGGGGGAGGTGCGGGAGTTGTCCGCCGAGGTGATGGGCACCCTGTACCGGACGCTGCAGGAGGCGCTGGCGAATACCCGCAAGCACGCGCCGGGCGCGCCGGTCGACGTACGGCTCCGGTACGCCGATGACGTCCGGCTGACCGTCGAGGACAAGCCGGGGAAGCGTCCGGCGCAGCCGACGCCCGGCGGCTATGGTCTGCTCGGGATGAAGGAACGGGCCGACCTCGTCGGTGGATCGGTCGAGGCCGGTCCGACGTCCGAGGGCTGGCGGGTAGAACTGAGGATTCCGGTATGAGTGCAGTGCGCGTGGTGGTCGCCGACGATCAGACTGTGGTCCGCGACGGCCTGGTCACGTTGCTCAAACTGCTGCCCGGGATCGACGTGGTCGCGGCCGCGTCCGACGGCGAGGAAGCCGTGCGATTGGTTGCCGAGCACAATCCCGACGTGCTGCTCGTCGACCTGCGCATGCCGAAGTGCGACGGCGTGGAGGCGACCCGGCGGGTCCGCGCGGACCACCCTGGCACGGAGGTCGTCGTACTCACGACCTACAGCGACGACGACTCGGTGCTGTCCGCGTTGCGGGCCGGTGCGCGCGGGTTCCTCACCAAGGACGCGGACGCCGAGTCGATCGGGCGGGCCTTGCAGGCGGCCGCGGCCGGGCAGTCCATCCTCGACGCCGAGGTCCAGCGCCGCCTGATCGAAGGCGCCGCCACCCCGAAGCCCGCCGACCTCGCCGGTTCGGGCCTCACTCCCCGCGAGATCGAGGTACTGCGCCTGATCGCCGACGGACTGTCGAACACGGAGATCGCCCGGCACCTGGTCGTCAGCGAGGCCACGGTCAAGACGCACATCAATCACCTCTTCGCCAAGGCCAACCTCCGCGACCGAGCCCAAGCCGTCGCCTACGCCTACCGCCTGGGTCTGGCTTAAGAGCCTTCGAGGTTCACGGATGCGAACTCCGTCTGATATACCGAACACGTGAGCGACGCTGACAGACCGCCGGCCGTGAAGTCGGCGGCTCGGACCGTGGAGCTGCTGGAGGCGCTGGCCCAGGCCCCCGGCCGGCTGACGCTGACCGAGCTGGCCAGCCGGCTCGGTTACCCGAAGTCCAGCATCCACATGCTGCTCCGGACGCTGGTCGGTGCCGGCTGGGTCGAGTCCGACGAGCGCGGTACGGCGTACGGCATCGGCGTTCGCGCGCTCCTCGTCGGGACCGCGTTCCTCGACCGCGATGTCGTCAACCAGGTCGCGACGGCGCACCTCGCCGCGCTGCGTGCGTACCTCAACGAGACCGTTCATCTGGCCCGGCTCGACGGCGCCGACGTGGTCTATCTGGCCAGTCGCGAGTCGATGCACATCCTCCGCAGCGGGTCCTGGGTCGGTCGCCGGGTGCCCGCACACTCGAGCGCGATGGGACAGGTACTGCTCGCACAACTCTCGCCTGAGGAGGTCGAGGCGCGCGTCCCGGCCGAACTCAAGGCGGAGACTCAGCACACGATCGCCGACCGGCAGGCGCTCGCTCGCGAGCTCCAGGACGTCCGCGTACGGCGCTGGGCCGCCGAGCGGGAGCAGGATGCCCTGGGCCTGGGGAGCATCGCGGTGGCGATCCCGTTCGGCAACCCGGCGGCGTACGGACTCAGCTGCTCGATCCCGCTGTCGCGGTTCACCGATGCCCACCAGCGGGACGTGGTCGAGGCGCTCCACCAGCATGCCGAGGAGATCGGCGCCACCTTGCGTCGCCTGCCCAGCGCCTGAGCGCTGGACGTACGCCCTTCACGTCGCCCGGGGAGTCCCGCGCCGCACGAACCGTTGACACATCCCGGTTGGCCGCCTAACTTTTCGTCGTCGTTCAACATTACAGACTTTGTTCATGTATGTGAACTCGCGAAGGGACCGCCCATGCACGGTTCGGTTCGGAAGGTGCTCGCGGTGGTCGCCGCCGGAGTGCTGGCCGCCGTTCAGCTGGGATCACCCGCGCAGGCGGCGAGTGATCCCGGGATCGTCTTCACCAACCCCGTCGCCGCGGACGGGATCACCGCCTGGCCCGGTGACCCGGACAAGACCCCGGAGCACGCGGCGTCGAGCCGGCTCGGGGTGCCGTGCTGGCAGACCAGCAACGATCTGAAGGACCAGTACCTCTACCTGAACATCGACGCGGCCCGGATCCCCGCCGGCGCCACCGACGCGGTGCTCACGGTCAACTACTTCGACACTCCGGGCCAGCAACTGAGCGCGCAGTACGACAGCGTCAGCTCGGCCTTCACGCCGCTGCCCTGGTTCACGTTCCCCGGCACCGGCGCGTGGGCGACCACCCAGTTCCGGATGTCCGACGTCAACTTCCAGAACCGCGCGAACGGCGCCGACATCCGGCTGATGGCGAGTGCACCTGGTGGTGTCATCAGCTCGGTCTGCGTCTCGTCGGTCAGCATCTCGTTCGCGGACACGACTGGTATCACCGTCACCAACCAGAGTCTGGTGTTCACCCAGGGATCGGGCAGCGTGACGCTCACCTCGACCGCGTCGTCGGTGGCCTGGAGCATCACCGACGACCAGTACCTCCCCGTTGCCTCCGGCAACGCCCCGGTCTCCGGTGGCGCCGGCTCGATCAGTACGACGGCCCTCGGCCCCGGCTTCTACAACCTCCGCCTCACGGCCGGCCAGACGGTGGTCGGTACGACGCTCGCCGTCATCCCGCCGCTGCCGGCCGGAACCCAGTCCCCACAGGGCAAGTGGGGCGTGAACACCCACATGAACCACTACTACAACCTCAGTGGCGCGCTCATCCGCACCCTCGCCCTGGCCGGCTTCTCACACATCCGCGACAGCCTCGAGTGGACCCACGTCGAGTCCGGCTCACCCGGCAACTACACCGTCGAGCCGCAGTACGACGCGATGGTCGCGGACGCGAAGGCGAACGGCATCATCCCGCTGCTGGTGACCGGCTACCGCAACGCGCTGTACGACGGCGGGCACACCCCGAGCACCACGGCTGGTCTGGCCGGGTTCGGCCGCTACCAGAGCTTCTGGCTGAAGCACTTCGCGGGCACCACCAACGACATCGAGACCTACAACGAGTACTACCAGCCCGGCTTCAACGACAGCGCCTGTGGCATCACCGGCGCGTGCTTCCTGCAGCTGATCAAGGCGGCGTACCAGCAGACCCACGCGGACAACCCGAACGCGAACGTGATCGTCGACGTCGGCCCGAACAAGGGTGACACCTCGTTCCGCGACCAGTTGCTGTCGCTCGGCGGCCTGGCGTACATGGACTCGATCAACGCGCACATCTACACGTTCCCCGGCCCGGAGGGCGACCTGGACACCCAGATCCAGAACCTGCGCACCGCGGCGAACGCGCACGGCGGCACCGGCAAGCCGCTCTGGATCAGCGAGGAGGGCTACCCGACCGCCGCCAGCTCCGGTGGCTCGATGCTCGACCAGGCCCGCAAGTCGATCCGGAACGACACGATCATGATCGCGAACGGCGTCAGCCAGTTCTACTGGTACGACGCCCTGAACGACGGCACCAACCTGGACGACAAGGAGAGCACCTTCGGCCTCCTGCAGGCACCGGCCGGACCGATCGCCGGGATGGCGCCGAAGCCGGGCCTGGTCGCGAAGGCGACCACGATCCGCGCACTCACCGGCCTCGCCTACAGCGGCCGTGACACCCTGGCCGCCCCGCTGTACTCGTACCGCTTCGGTTCGGGTACGTCGACCACCCGCGTGCTGTGGTCGACCGGCACCGGCTCGTCGTCGGTGCAGCTCAACACCACCAGCCCGCTCCAGGTCACCGACATGTACGGCCACAAGACCACGCTGACCCCGACGCAGGGCGTGGTGACGATGACGGTCGACCAGGACCCGGTCTTCGTGAAGGGTTCGGCTACCGGGGTTGCCGTCACGGCGGCACCCCAGGCGAAGGTCGCGGCCGCGGATCCGTCCAACTCGCAGGAGCCGACCGCGGTCACGGTGACGATCAAGGGCACGCCGTACAACGCCGGCCAGGCCGCCGTGACGGTGGCAGGCCAGACCAAGCGGGTCCTGGTGCTCCCAGGCCGGAACTCCCAGGTCACCATCGCGGTCCCGGCCAGCGACACGCTCGGACCGCGGCACGTCGTCGCGACAGTCTCCCGGCTCGGGAGAACCACTGCCCGCTTGGTTGCCTGGACCACTGTCGAGCCGGCGACCAAGATCCGCGTCGTCCCGCAGCTCACCCAAGCTGCCCCAGCCGGCCTCGGCGTCGAACTGACCAACACCAGAGCGAGCTCGTCCGCCACGATCCAGGACCTGAGCTGGACCATCGCCGGTCAGCATGGAACAGCCGGCGCCGGCCAGTCGATAGAACCGGGGCAGAAGGCAACGATCAGCATCCCGGTCACCGGACTCGTGCCCTGGAAGGCCTACGCCTACACCGTCGACCTCACCACGTCCGACGGCAACAAGGTCTCGGCCAAGGGCACCACCGCGTTCGATCCGATCGTGCCCTCGGCAACGACTCCGGTCAGCTCGATCAACCTGGCGACCGACGCCAGTTGGCTCGCCTTCACCCGCCCCTGGGGTGGCGCCGCCGACCTCTCCGGTTCGGCGAACTTCCAGTACGACGCCACCGGGCTGACCGTCAACGCCGCCGTCACCGACGACGTGTTCGCGCAAACCGAGACCGCGCCGAACCTGTGGCGGGGTGATGGCCTGCAGTTCGCGATCAGCAACGGGCTGCCCGGCGAGAACGCAACCGCCACCGAGATCGGCGCCGCTCTCCTGCCGACCGGACCGGCCGTCTACAGCTTCGGCACCTCGGACGGCAGTCCGGCCGGGACCACACCGGGCGCCACCGCCGCGATCACGCGCGCCGACGGCGTCACGTCGTACCGGGTGAAGGTGCCGTGGGCGGCGCTCGGGTTCCCGACCGCGCCGGCCGGGCCGATCGCGATGTCCCTTGCCCTGAACGAGAACGACGGCACCGGGCGGGCCGGGGCGCTGCAGTGGGCCAGCGGCATCGTCACCGGCAAGACCACCACCTTGTTCCTCCCGGGAACGTTCACCAGCTAGCAGAAGGAGTAACTGTGCAGACCACACGACGGAGGACGGGAACGGTCGCCGCTCTGGTGATCACCACCTGCCTCGCGGCCACCGCCTGCTCGTCATCGGGATCCGGGAGCGCAGCGGACGGCGACGACGGCACGGTCACGATCACGGTCGGGCAGAAGCCGACGCCCGACCAGGCGGCCGCGCTGAAGACGTGGACCGACCGGGTCGCCGAGTTCGAGAAGGCGAACCCGAACATCAAGATCGAGGGCTCGGAGTACGGGTACGACGTTCAGACCTTCCAGGCCGACCTGGCCGCCGGGACGCTGCCGACCGTGGTCGCGATCCCGTACACCGACGTGCAGGGTCTGATCGAACGCAAGCAACTCGCCGACATCACCGACGTGGTGAAGGCGTCACCCATCGGCAGCAAGATCAACCCCGAGGTGCTGAAGACCGTCCAGGACTCCAGCGGCAAGATCTTCGGGTTGCCGGTGCAGGCGTACACGATGAGCCTCAACTACAACCGCGCGCTGTTCAAGCAGGCCGGGCTCGACCCGGACAAGCCACCGGCCACCTGGGCCGAGGTGCGGACGGACGCGAAGGCGATCGCGGACAAGACCGGCAAGGCCGGCTACTCGATGATGACCACCGGCAACACCGGCGGCTGGGTCCTCACCGCGATGACCTACACGTACGGCGGGACGATCGAGAAGGTGGACGGCGGCAAGGCCTCGGCCGCGTTCGACGACGCACCGATGAAGAACGCGCTGACCGCGCTGCAGGAGATGCGCTGGACCGACAACTCGATGGGCAGCAACTTCCTGTTCAACCAGAAGCAGCTGCTGCAGGAGTTCGCCGGTGGCAAGGTCGGAATGTACATCGGTGCGCCGGGCGACTACCGCGACGAGGTCACCACGATGGGCGGGAAGGGTGAGGACATCGGCGTCGCGCCGCTGCCGCTGGACTCGCCGGACGGCGGCACGCTGACCGGTGGCGCCGTACAGATGTTCAACCCGAAGGCGTCCAAGGCGCAGGTCGAGGCCGCGGTGAAGTGGGCGGAGTTCTTCTGGCTGGAGAAGTTCACCGACCAGGACCACGCCGTCACGGACGCGAAGACCGCGAACGCGGACAAGCAGTACTCCGTCGGGCTGCCGATGCTGTGGCTGTTCGACGACGCGTCGCAACAGCAGTACAACGCCTGGATCAAGCCGTACGTGAACACGGTCCAAGCGAACTTCGCGCCGTACACGAGCAAGGCGGCGTCGCTGAAGCTGATGATCGAGCCGCCGGTGGCCGGGCAGAAGGTGTACGCGAGCCTCGACTCCGTCGTGCAGACCGTGCTCACCAAGAAGGACACCGACATCGGCAAGCTGCTCGGCGACGCGTCGAAGACAGTCGACGGGCTGCTGACCAACCCGTGAGAGGACGTACGACGAAGTGGGTCCGGCACGGCGGGATCAGTACCTTGGTGTTCCTGATCCCGACGTTGCTGGTCTTCGGGTTGTTCTCCTGGTGGCCGATCGCCCGGGGCCTGGTCCTGGCGTTCCAGCAGACGAACCTGATCACTCCGGCGGAGTGGGTCGGCTTCGACAACTTCCGCAAGGTGCTCGCCGACCCGCTGCTGTTCACCGCTGTCCGCAACACTGCCTGGTTCGCCCTGCTGGCGTTGGTGTTCGGGTATCCCGCGCCGCTCGCACTCGCGGTCTTCGTTCGTGAGTTGCGCCGCGGCAGGGCGTTGTTCTCGGTGCTCGCCTACCTGCCGGTGGTGCTGCCACCGGTGGTGGCGATCCTGCTCTGGCGGGTGTTCTACGACGCGAGCGACGAGGGCCTGTTCAACACGCTGGCCCGGGGCATCGGTCTCGGTCCGTTCCAGTGGTTGCAGGACGCCCACTGGGCGATGCCGAGCATCGTGCTGGAGGCCACCTGGGCCAACGCCGGGGCGACGATGATCATCTACCTGGCGGCGTTGTCCGGCGTACGCGCGGATCTCTACGAGGCAGCCGAGATCGACGGGGCCTCGATCTGGCGACGGGTGGTGCACGTGACTCTGCCACAGCTGCGGACGATCCTGCTGATCACGTTGCTGCTGCAGATCATCGGGACCTTCCAGGTGTTCACCGAGCCGTTCCTGTTCACCGGCGGCGGGCCGGCGAACGCGACGACGACGATCCTGCTGCTGCTGTACAACTACGCCTTCATCAACGGCGACTACGGCGAGGCGACGGCGTTGTCGGTCCTGCTGGCGATCTTCCTCGGCCTGCTGTCGCTGCTGTACTTCCGGCTGACACGGCGCTGGAGCACGACATGACCGCCCGGGGCGAGGACCGCGGCCTGATCTCCGCGGCCGACCGGCGCCGTCCGCTCGTCCGCTGGTCGCTCGGCAGCGGTCAGGTTCTGATCCTGGTCCTGCTCGCACTGGCCGGCCTCGGGCCGATCCTGTGGCTGGCCAAGGCGGCCATCTCGCAGCCTCACGACCTCGCGTCGAACCCACTCGGTCTGTGGTCCGGGCAACCGCAGTGGCACAACATCGAGACGGCCTGGTCCCGGCTCCGGGTCGGTCCCGCGCTGGTCAACACGGTCTGGATCGCCCTCGGCAACTGGGCGGTGTCGGTGCTGGTGGCAACGACCGGCGGCTATGCGCTGGCGATCCTGCGGCCGAGGTACGCCAAGATCATCGACGGCGCCTTGCTGGCAACGCTGTTCATCCCCGGCGTCATCTCGCTGGTGCCGCTCTACCTGACGGTGATCGACGTGCCGATCGTCGGCGGGACGTTGATCAACACCTACTGGGCGATCTGGCTGCCGGCCGGTGCGAGTGCGTTCAACGTGATCATCACCGGACGGTTCTTCGCGCAACTGCCGGCCGAACTGTTCGAGGCGGCCAGGATCGACGGCGTCGGCAACTTCCGGATGTTCACCTCGCTGGTGCTGCCGCTGTCCGGGCCGATCATCGGCGTGGTGTCGCTGCTCTCGATCATCGCGGCCTGGCGCGAGTACCTCTGGCCGAAGCTGGTCCTGCCGGACCGGACCAAGCAGCCGTTGTCGGTGATGCTGCCGTCGATCCGCGACAACGTGCAGATCAACCTGTTCATGGCCGGACTGCTGATCTCGGTGGTGCTGCCGATCATCATCTTCCTGCTCTTCCAGCGCTACTTCCTCCGCGGGGCCGGTCTGGCCGGCGGGATCAAGGGCTGACCATCAACCTCGAAGGAGAACGCGTGACGGTGACCCGGGTGCTCGTGACGGGGGCGAGCGGCATGATCGGTCATGCCGTCGTCGGCGATCTGGTTGCCCAAGGCATCTTGGTGACCGCACTGGACCGGATCGAGCCGGACGGACTGCCGGCCGACCGGATGGTGATCGGGGACGCCCGCGACCCGGCCGCGGTCGACGAGGCGATGGCCGATGTGGATGCGGTGATCCACCTGGCCGGGCTGGCGTCGCCGGGCCACGGTACGCCGTTCGAGGTCTTCGGCGGCAACACCCGTGCGACGTTCGTCGTGCTGGAAGCCGCCGGCCGGCGAGGGATTCGGCGGGTCGCGCTGAGCAGCAGCTACTCGATCACCGGGTTGCCGTTCGCGGCCGGGATCCGGCACCCGGCGTACCTGCCGGTGGACGAGAACCTGCCGGTGCAGATCGAGGATCCCTACGGGCTGTCCAAGCAGGTCGACGAGGCGACCGCGCTGATGATGACGCGGCGGCACGGTCTGACGGTGGTCGCGCTGCGCCTGCCGTTCGTCGCCGACGACAGGCGTCGGCGCGATCGGCTCGCGGCGACCACGGCCGACCCGCTCTACGGATCGGCCGAGCTGTGGGCGTACCTCGATCTCCGCGACGCCGCCCGGGCCTTGCGATTGGCCCTCACCGCGCCGGTGTCCGGGTTCCACCCCGTTCTGGTCGCTGCCCCGCAGACGTTGGCGCCGTACCCGACCGACGAACTGCTGGCGAGGTATCACCCGACGGTCCCGGTCCGGCGGGCACTGCCGGGACGCGCGGTACCGATGGATCTGTCCCGGGCTCGCGACCTGCTCGGGTTCACCGCGGAGCATCGGGTCGAGCTCGACCTCCGGCCCCTCCCCGTCGACTTCACCCGGGCCGCCGGGTAGCGAAAGGACAGCTATGCCTTTGTTCGACAAGCCGCTGCCGGAGTTGCGCGAGTATCGCCCGGAGCGCAGCGAGCCGGCCGACTTCGACCTGTTCTGGCGGGACACCTTGGCCAAGGCCGAGACCGATCCGCTCGAGCCTGCGTTCGTCCGGTACGACGCCGGGCTGTCGACCGTGGATGTGTGGGACATCCGGTTCACCGGGTTCGGTGGGCATCGGATCGCGGGGTGGTTCCTGGCGCCGCGTGATGTGGCCGGACCGCTGCCGACCGTGGTGCAGTACCTCGGGTACCAGGGTGGGCGGAACTGGCCGATCGACTGGCTCGTGTACCCGGCCGCCGGGTACGCCGTACTCGTGATGGACACGCGCGGTCAGGGGACCGACACCGCCGATCCCGATCCAGGGGCGAACCCGCAGGTGCCCGGGTTCCTCACCCGCGGACTCGTCGACCGGGACTCCTACTACTACCGGCGCGTGTTCACCGACGCGGTCCGGGCGGTCGACGCGGCGCGGAGTCACCCGATCGCTGACCCGGCCCGGGTGGTCCTCGCGGGCGGAAGTCAAGGGGGCGGGATCGCGCAGGCGGTGGCCGGGCTGCGGACGGACATCGCCGCGGCGTTGATCGACGTACCGTTCCTGACGCACTTCCGGCGGGCGGCCGAGATGGTGGACAAGACCGGGTACGGCGAGATCGCCGACTATCTCGCCCGTCGTCGGGTGCCGCCCGAGGACGTGTTCGGCGTACTCGACTACTTCGACGGGGTGAACCTCGCGGCCCGGGCGACGGCTCCGGCCCGGTACTCGGTCGCGTTGATGGACGCGGTCTGCCCGCCGTCGACGGTGTTCGCGGCGTACAACCACTACCGCGGTCCGGCCGAGATCGACGTCTGGCCGTTCAACGGTCATGAAGGCGGCGCTCAGGTGCAGCGGATGCGCCAGCTGCGCTGGCTGGAGGAGACGCTGTAGCTTGCGGGGCGGTTGGGGTCGCCCTATTGTCGACGTATGAAGAGTTCTGCAGATGTGCAGGGCAGCGCGGCGATCGACGCCTGCAATGTCCGGGTCGTCGACCCGGAGCGGGTGGCGAGCGTCAATGCCAGGATGCCGGGGGAGGACGACATCGTCGACACCGCCGACGTCTTCGGCCTGCTCGGCGATCCGCGCCGGCTGAAACTGCTGGTCGCGCTGCTCGACGGCGAACTGTGCGTCTGCGACCTCGCCGCGGTGACCGGGCTGAGCGAGTCCGCGACCTCGCACGCGCTCCGGCTGCTGCGCGCCCACCGCGTGGTCGCCGTACGGCGGGACGGCCGGATGGCGTACTACCGCCTGGACGACGCACACGTGCGGATGCTGGTCGACCTCGCCGTCGCGCACACCGAGCACACCGACGCGATCCACCCGGAGAGGTCCGGTTCATGACCGCCGAGTCGCACGATCACGGGCACGGCCACGGGGTGAGTGCGGAAGCGGACCGGAAGCTGCTCAGCGGCGCGCTCGCGCTGATCGTCGGCTTCATGGTGGCCGAGGTCGTGGTCGGGCTCGCGGCCGGATCGCTGGCCCTGATCACCGACGCGGCGCACATGCTCACCGATGCGATCGCGATCGTTCTCGCTCTGATCGCGATCCGGCTGGCCGCCCGTCCTCCGGCCGGTGGGTTCACGTACGGATTCAAGCGGGTCGAGATCCTGTCCGCCCAGGCGAACGGGATCACGCTGCTCCTGCTGGCGGCGTACTTCGTCTACGAAGCGATTCGCCGGATGATCGACCCGCCCGAGGTGAAGGGCGCGCTGGTGCTGATCACCGGCGTCGTAGGCATCGTGGTCAACCTGCTGGCCACCTGGCTGATCAGCAAGGCGAACCGCTCCAGCCTGAACGTCGAGGGTGCGTTCCAGCACATCCTCAACGACCTCTTCGCCTTCATCGCGACGGCCATCGCGGGTCTTGTCGTCCTGCTCACCGGCTTCGCCCGCGCCGACGCGATCGCCGCGCTGGTGGTCGCCGCGCTGATGCTGAAGGCGGGCATCTCGCTGGTCCGCGACTCGGGCCGGATCTTCCTCGAGGCCGCGCCGGCCCGGATCGACCCGCAGGCCCTCGGCGCGGAGCTGTGCGCGGTCGAAGGTGTGGTCGAGGTGCACGACCTGCACGTCTGGGAGATCACGTCCGGTGAGCCGGCCGCGTCCGCGCACATCCTGGTCGCCCAGGGGCTCGACTGCCACCAGATCCGGGTCAAGGTCGAGGCGCTACTGGCCGAGCGTCATCAGCTGACGCACTCGACCCTGCAGGTGGACCATGCCTCCGGCAACGACCGCGACGCCCACTGCAGCGACGCCCACGGCACCGTGCACCGCTCGGTCACAGCCGCTGGGAGAGGACCTGACCCGGCCATTCCCAGTCATTGACCGGTACGGAGAACTCCACGTCCCGGACGAATCCCTGCTTCTCGTAGTACCGGACCAGTGCGCCGTCCCCGCCCGCGAAGCAGTCCACCCGGATCAACCCGACACCGGCCTCCCGCGCCAGCATCCGCGCGTGGTCGAGCAGTTCGGCACCGATGCCATGGCCCGCGGAGGCCCGATCGGTCACCAACAGCCGGACGTACAGCTCCGGCTCGTCCACCGTTGGTACGTACGACATCGCCGGCCCGACCGCGAGCGCCCCGACCACCCGGCCGTCGGCCTCGGCCACCCACAGTCCGTCGTCGGCGAACCCGGTGATCTGCGCGACCCGGCGCGGATTGGTCGAATGCGCCTCTGTGCCCCACTGGTCCGTCCGTCCCCGGGCGACCAGCCACTCGGTCGCCCCGTCGAGCAGCGCCAGCACCGCCGGTACTTCGTCCCGCCCCGCGCGGCGGATGGTGATCTGCACGAAACTCAGAATAGTTCGGGAGACCATGTCGAAACTGGTCCACCGGCCTCTACCTCAGGGTGTAGAGAGGAGCTCACCATGAGCGGCACGAACCAGAAGCTGGACAAGACCTTCACCGCACCGCTGCAGAAGAGCCCGGCCAAGGGCGGCTGGACCTACCTGCAGATGCCCGGCTCGGCGGAGTACTTCGGCACCCGTGGGCTGGTCAAGGTCCGCGGCACGATGGACGGCCACCCGTTCGAGAGCTCGTTCATGGCGCTCGGCGACGGCACCCACAAGCTGCCGGTGAAGGGCGACCTGCGGGACCGGCTGGGCAAGGAACCGGGCGACGAGATCACCGTTCACCTGCAGGAACGCCTCGGCTGAACCGGTTAGGCCCGGGCGCGTGACCGGGGCCACAGTCCGGATGAGAGCGTGGTCACGGGCGGTCATGTCCTGAGTAAGGACTGTGTGAAGAATCAGTCCTGACGGGCCGCACGGGTGTGGATCATCCGGCGCCGGACCGTAAGTTCGGTCCGGGTGGTCAGTCGAGGTCAGGAGTGAACGAAGTGCAACGGGGCTCACGGGGTACGCCGTCGGCGTGCCCGAAACCAACTGTGCCGGGGTCGTCGTGACGACACTGAACAAGATTCTCGCCATCGCCGGGACCGTGCTGGTCCTCGGCGGGCTGGCGCTCGGCTTCCGGTCGGTCTCGGCCGGTGGCACGGACTGCGGTTCGGCCTTCCAGCCGGCCGGTGGGGTCACTCCGATGGCGTGCGACGGTGCCCTGAACAGCGCGGGCACCCTGGTCACGATCGTGCTCAGCGCCGGCGTGCTGTGCCTGATCGCGGCGGTCACGGTCCGGGTCGTCCTCGCCAGGGTCGTCCGCGCCAAGGTGAACGCCTGAATTCAGGTGCAGGCAGCAGGTGGTCGCGACAGACTGCGGCTGTGACTGTCGAAGCATTCCGGTTGGACGTGCCGGAGACCGAACTGGCGGATCTGCGCGCGCGGCTGGACCTGGTCCGATGGCCGGACCAGTTGCCTGGCACCGGCTGGGAGTACGGCGTACCGCTGGCTCATCTGCAGGAGCTGGTCGAGTACTGGCGGCATGAGTACGACTGGCGCCGGGCCGAGGCGCGGCTGAACGAGTGGCCGCAGTTCACCACCACGATCGACGGCGCGAACGTGCACTTCGCCCACCTCCGCTCTCCGGAGCCGGACGCGCCACCGCTGATCATCACCCACGGCTGGCCCGGTTCGATCGTCGAGTTCACCGAGATCGCCGGGCCGTTGTCCGACCCGCGCGCGTACGGCGGTGACCCTGCGGACGCGTTCCATCTGGTCATCCCGAGCATCCCGGGCTTCGGGCTGTCGGGTCCGACCCGGGAGACCGGCTGGGAACTGCTCCGGGTCGCGAACGCGTGGTCGGCCCTGATGTCCCGGCTCGGCTACGACCGGTACGGCGTACAGGGTGGCGACTGGGGCGGCGGGATCTCGCGGGAGCTCGGGCGGATCCACGCCGACGAGGTGATCGGCGTACACCTCAATCTCATCCCTGGTGGCGGCGCGATCTCCGAGCCGACGCCGGCGGAACTCGAGCCGCTCGACGCCGCCGAGCGCGAACGGACCTGGGCCTCGTGGCGACGGTTCCAGCACTGGACGAAGGAACTGCAGGGGTACGCCGACCTGCAGATGACGCGACCGCAGACGGTCGCCTACGCGCTGACCGACTCACCGGTGGGGCAGTTGGCCTGGATCGCGGAGAAGTTCGAGGCGTGGTCCGACCCCGCCAGCACGATCGACCGCGATCTCCTGCTGACCAACGTGATGCTCTACTGGCTCACCCGTACGGCGGGATCGTCCGGCCGGATCTACTACGAACGGGCCCACGCGCCGTACTGGGGTCAGCCGGCCGAGCCGTCCACCACCCCGACCGCCCTGCTGGATCTGGCGTACGACAACTTCATCCCGCTCCGGCACAAGGTCGCCCGCACAGACAACGTGGTCCGCTGGACCAGTCACCCGCACGGCGGCCACTTCGCCGCCCTCGAACAGCCGGACGTCCTGGTCGCCGACATCCGGGCCTTCTTCCGGTCGCTGAAGTGAGCCGAACTATGTTTACCGCATGAGTTTCACCGGTTTCCCGGCGGCGGCGCTGGACTTCTACGACGACCTCGAGATGGACAACAGCAAGACCTACTGGACGGCGCACAAGCACGTCTACGAGGAGTCGGTGAAAGCACCGATGACCGCCTTGCTCGCGGAGCTCGAGCCGGAGTTCGGTCCGGCGAAGCTGTTCCGGCCGTACCGCGACGTCCGGTTCGCGCGGGACAAGTCGCCGTACAAGACGCACCAGGGTGCGTTCATCGACGTGGCTCCGTCGACCGGCTGGTACGTCCAGGTGGCGGCTCCGGGTGTGCGGGTCGCGGCCGGCTTCTACGAGGCCAGCTCGGAACGACTGGCCCGGGTCCGGGCCGCGATCGACGACGACCGGCGCGGCAAGCAGCTCGAGAAGCTGCTGGCCAAACTGTCCGCGACCGGTTGGACGGTCGGCGGCGACAAGCTGAAGACGAGCCCACGCGGCTACGACCCGGAGCACCCCCGGATCGACCTGCTCCGGCACAAGTCCCTGACGGTCAGCAAGTCCTACGGGTTCGAGCCGGTCATCCACACCCCGGAGCTGGCCGCGCTGATCCGCGCGGACTGGAAGGCGACCAGACCGCTGCTCACCTGGCTGTCGGACAACTCCTGAGTGCACCGGGTCGCCGGAGCGTCAGGCGTCGTACTCCTTGAGCGCCTTGGCCAGGATGTCGCGGGTCTGGTTCGGCGGCGGAGCCGCGACGCACAGGGCTTCCATGGTGCCCGTGTAGGTGTCGAGATCCTCGGGCTTGTCCAGGTACAGCGCACTGGTCAGGTGCTCGATGTAGACGATGTCCGGCAGGTCCTGCTCCGGGAACCGGAGGATGCTGTACGCGCCACCGGTCGCGGGGTGGCCACCTGAACCGAACTCCACCACCTGCAGCGTGACGTTCGGCATGTGGCTCGCCTCGAGCAGGTACTCCAGCTGCGCCTGCATCGCCTTCTTCCCGCCGATCGGCCGGCGCAGCACGGACTCGTCGATGACGGCCCACAAACGCACCGGGTCGGGCCGGGTGAGGACCTGCTGACGGTTCACCCGCAGCGAGACGCGGCGCTCGATCTCCTCGGCCGGGATCAGGCCGCGGCCGAGCTGCACGACGGCACGCACGTACTCCGGCGTCTGCAGCAGACCTGGCACGAACTGGAGCTCGTAACTACGGATCAGCTGGGCGACGGCTTCGAGATCGAGGTAGGAGTGGAACCAGCTGGGCAGCACATCGCCGAACCGGTGCCACCAGCCCGGGTTGTTCGCATCGCGGGCCAGGGCCAGCAGTCGCTCGCGCTCCTCGCTGTCGTCCAACCCGTAGAGACTGAGCAGGTCGCTGACGTCGCGTTCCTTGAAGCCGACGCGACCCAGCTCCATCCGGCTGACCTTCGACTCCGACGAGCGGATCTCCCACCCCGCGTCGGACCGGCTGATCCCTGCCGCGTCCCGCATCCGCCGCAGGTGCGCTCCGAGGATGATTCGCAGCGCGGTCGGTCCGCTGTGCGCGCCCGACTTTGTCACACCCACCTCCACGCCCCAGCAGCTCTCACCAGCGACAACTCGCCCGCAGGTGCACATCATCGCACGGTCGCAAGGCAATCTGCCGGAGTTCTTACATAAGTCCCGCCGATCCGGTGGGTCCCATCACGCAGAGTAGCGCTCGCCTGATCAGCAACCGCCGTTTTGTCAG
This sequence comes from Kribbella sp. NPDC049227, assembly GCF_043197265.1. Lineage (NCBI taxonomy): Bacteria > Bacillati > Actinomycetota > Actinomycetes > Propionibacteriales > Kribbellaceae > Kribbella > Kribbella sp. NPDC049227. The sequence goes on from NZ_JBICST010000005.1 coordinate 408,007, forward strand.
GACAAAGTTGGCGCGAAATCCCCGACGAACGCCGTTCGAAACGGGCTCATCGAGGGTGCCGACAGGCGGGCGAAGGGCCGATTTGGGTATCAAATCGGAAAACGTGCGGATGCACGTGCATCGGGCGCTTGCATTCGCAGCGTGCCGACGCCATGATTGATTCATGCACAGAAGGTGAGCTGGATCTCGCGAATCGTGACATCGCGTGATGCAGCAGGCCGGTCCTACAGGCCGCCAACGGCCCCCCGTTGGCATGACTGGTTGGGGAACCCGAGTCGATGAACGACGACGACAGTGAGGCAGCCGAGTACACCGCCGACATCGCCGGTGGCCGCGCGCCCGACGAGCTGACGGAGCGGGAGATCCAGGAACTGGTCGCGCGTTGCCCTGAGCAACAGCGCTGGGCCTTCGAGGGCTGGCTGCGCGGCGTGCGCCATCTCGACGGCGACCCGATCGTGAGCCTGGCCCCATGAACACCGAGCGAGCAGCAGGAGGACGGAAGATGGTGCGGATCTGGCTGGGCGACCACCTGATCGCCGAGTACACCGCGGAGCCGGACCGCGCCTCGCGGTACCAGCGCGTGATGACGCCGAAGTTCACGGGATTGCGAATCACCGTTGACAATGCGGCCGGCGGCGCGGCCTCCGAGCTGCCGCGCAGCGAGCAACTCTGGCCACTCACCGTCCAGTAGGCACACCGCCCCGAACAGCACCGAAGGCCGGCTCCTCACCGAGGGGCCGGCCTTCGTCGTTCTCAGCCGTCGTACGCCGCTCGTGCGGGTCGGGGCTTCTTGGATTTCGTCGACGCCGAGGCCGGCTCAGGTCGCCGCACAGCGTCGTACGCGGACTCTCCGCAGACAGGAAGAGGCCCCTTCGTCACTCGCCTGGCGAAGGGGCCTCTGCTTCCGTGTGACGGTTAGACGAGGTCGTCGAACTCTCCGTCGTGAACGCCGCCGAGGAATGCCTCGATCTCGGCCTTCGTGAACACGAGCGCCGGGCCGTCGGTGTGACGCGAGTTCCGCATCGCCACCCCACCACCCTGGAGCTTCGCCACCTCTACGCAGTTGCCGTTCGGGCCACTCCGCTGACTCTTCCGCCAGATCAGCTCGCTGTTCGCGTCGCCGGGCATGCCGTTGTAGACAGCAGTCATCAGCTGCACCTTCCGTACGTCCTTGGCATATGCACGTGCATTTGGCCTTGCATTTGCATCGTACACCGTCCGGGCTCGTGTGTCCGCACCCTTACGTCCTGTGACCGTGTCGCCGTCAAACACCCGTTGGGACCCTGTTTCGGTCGCGGTCGGTGACCGAATTCGGCGACGCGGCGGTGGCACAGCTGAAGTGAGTGGTGGTGGCGCAGTAGTAGTGCAGTAGTACTGAGTGGCAGTGGCTCAGTAGTAGGCGCAGTACTAGTGGTGCGCCGGCTGATGCGTGCGCCTCGGTGTGGCCCGGCTCCGGGGTGGACGTGGCGCCCGGTGGTCGGGTTTGTCCGGACGTAGGGATGATCCGAAAAGCCTTCTCTTATTGACGAATCAAGAAGTCGGGGCGATTTCCGGATCAAGACGCGCGCAGCGCCGATCCGGCGTTCCGGCAGGTCCGCACCTGTCCTACGATGGCAAGCACAATTCCCCCGACACGAAGGCTGCGCCGATGGCGACTCCCGACGGTCCGGACTCGAATCCGGGCTTCGACACTTCCCAACCGACCATCGCTCGCGTCTACGACGCTCTGCTCGGTGGCAAGGACAACTTCGCTGCCGACCGTGAAGGCGCGGCTCTGTACCTGAAGTACGTTCCGGACGCCGGTCGTTGCGCGATCGAGAACCGCGAGGCCCTGGTCAAGGGCGTTCACTACCTCGTCCGCGAGGCGGGCATCGACCAGTTCCTCGACATCGGCAGCGGCCTACCGACGCAGAAGAACACCCACGAGGCGGCGCAGGAGGTCAATCCGAACGCGCGGGTCGCGTACGTCGACAACGACCCCATCGTGCTGGCGCACGGCCGCGCGTTGCTGGCGACCAACAACAGCACGATCGTGGTCACCGCGGACCTGCGTGATCCGCAGAGCATCCTGAGCAACGAGGAAATCAAGACGCATCTGGACTTCAGCCGTCCGATGGCGCTGATGATCGTCGGCATCCACATGCACTTCCACGATGACGAGAAGCCCGACGAGTGGGTGCGCACCATCATGGACACGCTCGCCCCCGGCAGCTACCTGTTCATCACCGACTTCGTCGACACCGGTGAGCCGCTGCAGAAGGGGATGGAGCGGGCCGGCCTGGAGAGCCTCGGCAACGGGTGGATCCGGACCCCGGAGCGGATCGAGCAGCACTTCCTCGGGATGCCGCTCGTGCCGCCGGGCCTCGACTTCCTGGCCCGGTGGTTCCCGGAGGACCCCGACGGAGACGTGCCGGCCGCGGAGGACCTCGAGCCGTACCAGCGGATCCTGATGGCAGGCCTGGCCAAGAAGGTCTGACCGGTCACTGCGAGACGAAAGGCGCGCATCCCGCGGGATGCGCGCCTTTTCGCATGTATGCATGCGATCGCGGTCGTTGGGGTACCGGGTTCTCGCAGGCATGACCGTGGTTCAGCGAAGTGCCACGCCGTGACGACAGTCGCGAGGTCATACCCATGACGAGCACCACTGCTGTTGACCGGGCCTCCCGCGAGGCGGCCACCCGGAACCTGATGGAACGCCGGGACGCCAGCACCGACGAACTCGAGCGGCAGCGGCTGCTCGAAGAGGTCGTCGAACTCAACCTCGAAATAGCCAAGGGGATCGCGCGCCGGTTTCGCGGCCGCGGAGCCGAGACCGACGACCTGGAGCAGGTGGCGTATCTGGGGTTGGTGAAAGCCGCCCACCACTACCGGCTCGACGCGGACACACCGTTCATCGGGTTCGCGGTCCCGACCATCCGCGGCGAGGTGAAGCGGTACTTCCGCGACTGCGCCTGGACCGTACGGATCCCGCGCCGGCTGCAAGAGATGCAGGGCACGATCGCTGCCAAGCTTCCGTTGCTCGAGCAGAAACTCAACCGGGAGCCGACGCCGGCCGAGATCGCCGAACACCTCGCGGTCGAGGTCGACGAGGTCGAGCAGGCACTGGCCGCGAAGGGCTGTTTCAATGTGCTGTCGCTGGATCGGCCTGCCGAGGCGGACGCGGATCTGACCCTGGCCGACATCGTCGCGGACGAAGAGGACGGCAGCATCGACCAACTGGAAGCGGTCGAGATGCTGCAGCCGGTTCTCTCGGATCTCGGCGAGCGCGAACGGCGGATCCTGCAGTTGCGGTTCGTCGAGGGCTGGACCCAGTCCGAGATCGGCCGCGACATCGGCGTCAGCCAGATGCAGGTGTCCCGGGTCCTGCGCAAGATCCTCGACGACCTGCGCGGCAAACTCACCCCGCTCCCTGCCGCTGCCTAGCTCCTTGCCAGCGGCAACCTCAGATCGGCGTGCCCTGGTGGCAGTACAGCCACCAGGTGCCGCCGGTCCGGCGTGCCGGATGGAGCTCCGCCGACCCTTGCGGTTGGGGCCGCGACAGACTCAACTCGCCACCTGTCAGTCGTCCGTTTCACCGGCCTGGTTTCGACTCGCCTGCCGTTGGTTGTTACCCAGGGTGCGGAGTGACTGCACAATGGGGGAGAGCAAGGGGATGGAGTCGTTGGTCTTGGCGTTCCGGATGATTCGAACGGTGCCCGCGGATGCGGTCGCCATCGTGCGTGCGTACCCGCCGATGGTGATCTGCTTCGCGGCCGCACTCACCGGGACGGCATTGGTCTTCGACGTCTTCTATCTGGTCGCGAGCCCCGGACTGACACTCGCGCTGGTCTATACAGTGCCGGTGCTGGCCGGGTTGATCGCCGGGCTGGTGGCCGCGGCCGACGACGTCGGGCTGGAACGACGTGTCCTGCTGCGGACCGTCAGCCTTGCTGTTGCCCTCGGCATCACCAACTCGATCGTGGTGGCGATGCTCGCGGCGATGCGCCGGACCGATCCGTCGAACTGGGGAGCCGGTGGGCAGTCGGTGCTGTTCGCCGGCTGCACGGTGTTCGCGGTGGCCTTGTCGATCGTTGCCACCCACAAGCTGATCGATGCACTGGGCATCGAGCTGCGGACCAAACGGCGGCGTCGTCGCCCGGTCCGGATCCCGATCGCCGCGGTTGCGGTGGCAGCGCCCCGGGTCAGCAAGGAGTCGGCCGCCCGCGCCAAGCCTGTGCAGGCACCGCCACCTCCTCCACCGCCGGCGCCGGACGACGAGGAGACCATTGCGGTCTTCGTCCCACCACCGCCGCGGGTGGTCGATCTCGACGAGGCCCGCCCGGTCTCCTCCGCACCGATCTCCAGCGGTCACGCCGACCGGCTCACCCCGCGTCCACGGCGGACGGTGTCCCGCCGTACGAACAAACCGGGTAGACGCCCGGGCGCCTGACCGACGCGGCGGGTGGGGAGATCGGGCGGGCTGACACACTGGGAGGGCTTCACGGGAGGTGTCTGTGTGGGATCTGGTGATCGTTGGAGCCGGACCGGCGGGAGCGTCGGCCGCGCTGGGGGCTCTCGCGGCTGATCCCAGTCTGTCGGTGTTGATGCTCGACCGGCATGACTTCCCACGGGACAAGGCGTGCGGGGACGGTATCGCGCCGCACGTACTCGATCTGTTGGCCGAGGTCGGGGTGACCGGGTTCCTCGACGACTGGACCCCGGTCGGACGGTTTGTCCTGACCAAGGGAGACGTCGGGGTCGACCGGATCATGGCCCGGCCGAACTGGGTGGTGCCGCGGACCGTGTTCGACCAGCGTCTGGCGGAGGCGGCGCAGGCGGCCGGTGCGCAGCTTGTGCGCCGGCGTGTGCGTGGGTTGCAGCGCAACGGCGCGTCGACCACCGTCGACGGCGAGTTGCATGGCCGCTTCGTCGTCGGCGCGGACGGCGCCCACTCCGTCGTACGGCGGGAGCTCGGGGTGGCGCCGGGGCCGGTGGCGCTGGCGATCCGCGGGTATGCGCCGACACCGGCCGGGCGGGCAGCCAGTCAGGTGATCGCCTACGGTCCGGGGCGGCAGCCGTCGTACGCCTGGTCTTTCGATCGTGGTGACGGCTGGTCGAACGTCGGGTACGGCGAGCAGCTCACGCCCGCACGACCGCGGCCGACCCGCGCGGACCTGACCGCCCAGCTGGAGAAGCTGTTGCCAGGGGCAACCGATGAGGGAACGTCGTGGTGGGGTCATCACCTGCCGTTGGCAGGCTGGTCGTGGCGCCCGCAGCCGGGTCCGGTGATGCTCGCCGGTGACGCGGCCGGGCTGATCAATCCGATGACGGGCGAGGGCATCTACTACGCGGTCGCGACCGGGCTGCTCGCGGGTCGTGCGGTCGCCGAGGCTCTGAGGTCCGGTACTACCGACGCGGGTACGACGTACCGCCGGGCAGCCGGTCGGCTCCTTGGGCGTCACCTCAGGCACACCGCGCTGACGGCGCAGCTCAGTCGGTCGGGACGCGTGCTCGACGCGGGCATCCGCGCGGCGGCGGCCGATCAGGGGATCTTCGACGATCTCGTTGAGCTGGGACTGGCCGACGGGTTGATCACGCGTCCGCTGCTGCGGGCGTTGGTGCGACCGCGGCACGCTGGCTCGCGGTGAGGCGGCCGGGTGTGGGGATCGCCTGGTAGGTGCCGGGCGTGGGCTGGTCCAGGACGACCGGGTCGGTGTATTCGGCGTACTTGGTCGCGTTGCCCAGCGCCTCGGTGAGACGCTGCGGCGGCCAGTCGAGTGCCGCGGCGAGTTGCTCGGTGGTGAGTGGGCGACCGGCATGCAGCAGGGCGGCGAGTGCGGTCAGCGCGTCGTCGATGAGGTCGAACGTCGGGCCACCGGACATGTCCTCGCCGAGCCGGTGGAAGAAGTCGGCCATGTGCGTCAGGCGTTCGCCGGCCGGGGTATCGGGGCCGAGCAGCGCGGCGCCTTCGGTGGCGGTCTCGGCCCAGTTCAGGTTGGTGCGGGCACTCACCTTCCACGCCTGCAGCCAGACGTCGTCGGCGATGACGTAATGCTGCAGGCGGCGCTCGGGGTCGGGTTCGCGGTGCACCATGCCGACCTGTTCGAGGTAGCCGACCGCGGTGGAGACCGACGCCGGGCTGACGCGTAGTTCGCGGACGAGGTCGGCGGCGGTCAGGCTGTGTGAGTCGGCCGTGTAGAGCCGGGCGAGGACGCGCGATGCCATCCTCGGTAGGCCGCCTTCGACCATCATCGCGGCGAACCGTTCGACGAAGTCTCGCACCTGCTGGTCGCCATCCGGCTCGAGCTCGGCGTGATTGGTTGTCTTGTCCTGGCTGCGGCGGGCTCGGGACGCGGTGGAGTAGTGGGCGTGGTCGGCCCGGTAGCCGCGGGCGCCGCCGTTGCGGGCGACCTCGCGACTGACGGTCGACGTCGGCCGGTCCAGTTGCCGCGCGATCTCGGCGTACCCGAGTCCTGTCGCCAGGCCGGCCGCGATCTCGCGCCGGTCGTCGTGCGTCAGTCTGCCTCCAGGCATCGGTCCTCCGTGGTGCGTTCGGCGTCAGCTCATTGCAACGCGGCTCTGATCGGGATTGCGTTCTGCGGCAGCCTCATTGCACAGATTGCCATATTTTCTTGAGGTTTCAGCCAGTCGGCTCGGGATCGCGTTGTACGCCGGTCTGGGGTCGACGTAGCTTTCAGGAATTCCTGAAGGAGGTGGACGATGGTTCTGACGATCGACGGGCTGCGGATGCGCTACGGCGACACCGAGGTCCTGCACGACGTCTCGTTCCGGGCCGAGCACGGCGAGGTCGTCGCCCTGCTCGGCCCGAACGGTGCGGGCAAGAGCACCACGATCGAGATCCTGGAGGGCTTCCGGCTGCGCTCGGCCGGGACCGTCGAGGTGCTCGGTGTCGACCCGGCCGCCGGCGACGAGCGTTGGCGGTCGCGGCTCGGCATCGTGCTGCAGTCGTGGCGCGACCACGGGAACTGGCGCGTCCGTGAGCTGTTGCATCACCTCGGCGAGTACTACGCGCCGTACGCCACCACCACGATCGGCCGTCCGTGGGACATCGATGAACTGCTTGCCGCAGTCGGCCTCGGTACGCAGGCGGAGCAGAAGATCAAGACCTTGTCCGGCGGTCAGCGGCGCCGGCTCGACGTCGCGATCGGGATCGTCGGACGGCCGGAGGTGCTGTTTCTGGACGAGCCGACCGCGGGCTTCGACCCGGAGGCGCGGTACGAGTTCCATGACCTGGTCCGTCGCCTCGCGGCCGAGCACGAGACCACGATTCTGCTCACCACGCACGACCTCGACGAGGCGAGCAAACTGGCGCACCGGATCCTCGTCCTGACCGGCGGAACGATCGTCGCGGCTGGCACCACCGGCGAGCTGACCGCGCTGATCGCGGGCGAAGACGAGGTGCGTTGGAGCATCGACGGACAACACTTCCGCAAGACCACGCCTGACTCGACCGGCTTCGTCCGCGACCTCTTCACGCAGTACGGCGCCTCCGTCCGCGATCTCGACGTACGACGGGCGTCGCTCGAGGACACGTATCTCGCGCTCGTCCGCGGGCAGGAGGTGGCGTTGTGAGCCCTCGGACGGCCGCGGTCCGGGCCGGGTGGCGGCGTGGACGGATCGAGTTGCGGCAGTCGTTCACCAACGGGCCCGAGTTGTTCAGTCACTTCCTCTGGCCGGTTCTGATGCTGGTGACGCTGTTCTTCCTGCGGCAGCGGGACTTCGGCTCGACCGGATTGCTGCTCGGCACATTCGCGCTGCCGAGCATCCTCGGGATGAACGCGGCGATGGGGATGGTCAGCATGAGCCAGCAGCTCACCGCGGATCGTGAGGACGGCACGCTGCTGCGCGCCAAGGCGACCCCGAACGGGATGCTCGGCTACCTCGTCGGCAAGGTCGTCTCGGTCGCGGGTGGGCTGCTCGCCGACCTGGCGATCCTGCTCCTCCCTGGGTTGCTGATTGTCGACGGGCTCGCGCTCGGATCCTTCCGCGATTGGTTCACGCTGCTCTGGGTGCTGGTGCTCGGGATGGTCGCGACGCTGCCGATCGGCGCGGTCCTCGGGTCCGTGTTCACCACTGCGCGATCGCAGGGCTTACTCCAGTTGCCGGTGCTCGGTCTGATCGCGATCTCCGGCATCTTCTATCCGATCACTGCCTTGCCCGGCTGGCTGGAGTGGATCGGGCAGGTCTTCCCGATCTACTGGATGGGACTCGGCATGCGGTCCGCGTTGCTCCCGGACAGCACAGTCGTGGTCGAGATCGGCGACTCCTGGCGTCACCTGGAGACGGTCGGCGTACTCGGGATGTGGGCGGTCGCCGGGTTGCTGGTCGCGCCCGTCGTACTGCGTCGGATGGCTCGGCGGGAGTCCGGTTCCAAGGTCGCCGAGCGGCGGGAACGGGCGCTGCGCCGGGTGGCTTGAAAGCGATTTGAAAGGTCGGTGGCCCCGGCCCGCTCCTAGCGTCGATCCAACAGCGGGCTGACACGAGGGGTCATGCATGGACTGGGACATCAACGTCGACGCGGTCGCGAGCGTGCTGCAGACCACCGGCGAAAAGGCATCCGGGTACGAGGCGGTGGCGAAGGGCTACGCCGACTACGCCGAACGGTCGGTCCGGCAGGCTCAGGCGACACTGGTCGGTCAGGCGGTTGCCGACGTACTGGCGTTCTACCAGGACGCCTGGCAGGACATCATCGATCAGACCAACGCCTCCCTCACCGGGGCCAAGGACGCCACCATCGCCTACGTGAACGGCCAGGAAGAGATGGCCCTCAACGCGCAGCGGAACGCGACCGACGCACCGGGCAAGCGCCGCGCCGCCGAGTCCCGGGCGAACGCGGAGAAGGCCTCCCGCCAGCGCCACAACGTGGAGTGAGGCGGCCATGTTCAATCCCGACGGAGTACCGGACTTCTTCCCCGGCACGAGTCCCGACGTCCTGGCCTTCACCGGCGCCGAACTGAAGAAGGTCGGCGGCCAGATCAGGTCGACTGGCTACGACGTGAACAGCTCGTTCGAAGGGCTGTCCACCTGCTATCAGGCCCCCGAGGCGGAGACGCTGATCACGTCGCTGCGGCCGGCGTACATCCTCGCCTACGACTTCGGCAGCGATGTCGAGGCGATGGGCGGGATCATCGAGCAGTTCGGCTACGACATACAGGAGCCGTACGACCGGTTGCAGGACCTGCTCGAACGGGCGCGCGGGTTCATCGTGAAGTGCCAGCAGGCGGAGGCGAACGGCGACGACTGGCAGGGCTGGGAGAACTGGGTCCAGGAGGAGAACTCCTACCACGAGGGCACAGCCAAGCTGCTGCAGCAGATGATGGACATCCAGGTCGTCGCCGCGAACGAGATCGAGGCACTGATCGGCGGCCTCGGCTGGTGGCCGGAAACACTGGATCGCAAAGTTCCCGGCCAGGGCCGCGTGTTCGGGGTCGACTCGGATCCGGCGCCGCCGCCGTGGGGTACGCCGGAGGTGTACGACGCACCGTGGATCGCGGACGTCGGCAATCTCGCGCTCGGTGTCGTCGACGGCCTGACCACGATCCTCGGTCTTCAGTGGGCCCTCCAGGTATCCGGCTGGGACTGGGGGAAGGACAACTTCGAGAAGCTGTTCGGGCACCCGCCGGCCGACATGTACCAGATGTTCGACGCTTGGGAGGGCATCGCCACCGACATCGTGATGCTGGTCAACCTGGTCCCCGGTGTCGGGGAGTTGCTGCCCGAGGGCATGAGCGAGGAACTCGACCAGCGCTGGGACGACACGATCGACACCATCGGCGACGACTGGTCGAACGGCAACCAGGCCGCGGCCATCATGGGTGCCGTCGGACTGGTCCCGCTCGGCCCGACCAAGCTGGCCGGCGTCGCCTCGAAACTCGGCCGCATGGGCAAACTGGCCGACAAGGTCCCGCCCGTCCGGGTCGCCGCCCACGCCGCCGACAAGTTCCTCGACCTGAACAACAAGCTCCGCAGCACGGCGATCGAGGGTGGCCTGAAGGTTCCGGGCGTCGGCGCCGTCCTGAAGGGCTACTCCCACATCCCTCTCCTCGGCGAATCAGTCCGCCTGGAACGCGGCGTACCCCTCACCCGCGGTCCGAAGGTCGACGTCCCGTCCGGCGTCGACCTCCCGCGCGAGTCCGTCCCCGTCGGTGCGGGGCACGGTCCGGCAGATCGGGCCCACGTCCCCGGCGACCCCGTACACACCCCCGGCGACCCGATCGACGTCCCCACCAACACCATCGACGCGCCCGCTCAAACGGTCACCACCCCCGGCTCCACGCCCGGCATGACGCCCGGCAGTACGACGCCAGGCAGTACGACGCAGCCAGGCAGCACGACGCCCGGCACCACCACGGGTCCGGGCAACACGGTGGACCCCGCCTACACCGGTCCCGGCGACCCGATCGACCCCGGAACCACCATCCCGCCGATCATCCCCAACACCCCGATCATCCCCAACACCCCGATCATCCCCAACACCCCGATCATCCCCAACAACCTCGCCACCCCAGGAACCCCCGGCACGCCTGGCACGATCGGTACTTCGGGGACCCCCGGAACGCCCGGCACGCCTAGCACTGCCGGCACGTCGGGCACTGTCGGCACGTCGGGCACTGTCGGCACGTCGGGAACACCCGGTACGCCTGGCACTCCGGGCACTGTCGGCACGTCGGGAACGCCCGGCACCGTTGGCACATCGGGTACCCCGGGTACTCCCGGCAGCACCGGAACACCCGGCAGCACTGGCACTCCTGGCAGCTCGGGTCTTCCGGGAACACCGGGAAACACTGGCCAGCCAGGTCACACAACGCGTCCGGGTGACGCCAGTACCGGTGAACCCGGTCGCCCCGAGCCAACGAACCGCCGTACCAAGCGGGACGACGACGACTCCACTCAGCACCAGCCAACCCGCCCGGAGAAGCCGGACAACACCGAACTCCCCGACCCCAACGAGCACCGAGAAGGCCCGGAGCCCCACCCGACGCGCACGGGCCCGGAGCCCCACCCCACCCGGACGGGCCCGGACTCCAACGAACCCACTCCGACCCACCCCAACGAACCAACTCCGACTCCGACCCACCGCGACGCCGACCCCGTCGTCGCCCCAGTCCAGCCGCTCATCCCACCCCACACCCCTGGCACCCCAGGCGACCCGGGCCGCCGCCCCGACCCCACCGCCACCCGCCCAGGCGATCGCCCGACCCCGAGTGACCGCCCGACGCCAACTCCGGGCGACCGCCCGACACCAACCCCCGGCACCCCAGGCGACCCGGGCCGCCGCACCGACCCCACCTCCACCCGTCCAACTCTGGGCGACCGCCCGACCCCAACGCCCGGCGACCGGCCGACGCCAACCCCAGCCGACCGCCTGACTCCGGGTGAGCGCCCGACCCCGGGCGACCGCCCCGTTGCGGGTGAGCGCCCGACTCCGGGGGAACGTACGTCTCGCGGTGATCGCCAAGGACCGGGTGAGCGTTCTGCTCGCGCGGGTGGTGAGCGGTCTATTGCGGATGAGCTTGATCCCGAGCGCTTGAGTGGTGATCGGGTCGGTGGAGATCGCGTTGAAGGTCATCGCGTTGAAGGTGACGGCCTCGATCACCCGAGCACCCGTCGCCCCGGCAGTCAGCGGCCCGGCACTCACCACCCCGACGACACCACCGGCCCCGACCGTACCGGCGAACCGGACCGGGACGCCGGGCCGAACCCGCATGGCCGGCCGGACCGGCACGGAGAGCCGGATGCGCACGACGGGTCGGACCGTCCCGAGAAAGTTGCTGAGGGCAAGCATGGGGATGGTGACGACGGGGACGATCTGATTTCGCGGCGGTTGCGGGGGGAGGATGGGCCGGATGGGCCGGTGCATGTGCCGGATGACGACGCCGGGCCGGTGCGGCATCCAGATGATCGGCGGCCGGTGGATCCTGAGTGGGATCGGCTGGATTCGGGTGGGCGGATGGCGCAGGCGACTGCCGAGATCTCACGTGGTGCGCGGACGTTCGCGTCCGAGGCGGAGGCCACGGAGTGGGGGCGGCGGCACTGGGGTGAGTACGCTCGCGATCTCGACCCGCGGAAGGCGGACGTGGTCGAGCGATTCACCCGTGGTGGCGACAACGTACACGGGTCGTACAAGCAGGTCGGCGACCACCTGCGCGGTACCGAGCACCGTCTCGAGCTCGATCCGCTGATCGACGAGTTCGACGACGTACTGAACGGGCGTCGGGTCCCGGAGGACGTGGTGGTTCGCCGCGTCACCGACATCGACCACTTCGACGGGCCGATCGACCAACTGGTGAACAAGACGTTCCGCGACCCGTCGTTCCTCTCGACGTCGCTGGGTGAGGCGATCCCGTCCAGCCGGCCCGGGATCATCCACCTGAAGGTCCCGAAGGGCACGCCGGCCTTGTACACCGGCCACCACTCGGCCCACGGCGAGGGCGAGCGCGAGCTCGTCCTGGGCCGCGGCCTGACCATCAAGTTCACCCGCGTCTTCCCGCACAACGGCAAGATCCACCTCTTCGCCGAGATCGTCCCCGACGTCCGTCACGCCGACACCCCAGACGTCCGTCGTACGCCGCACGACCTCGGTGAGGTCGTCCCAGACGGTCCTCACTTCGATGGTCCGGGGGTGCGTCGTACGCCGGAGGACTTGGGTGGGGTCGTTTCGGACGGTCCTCACTTCGATGGTCCGGGGGTGCGTCGTACGCCGGAGGACTTGGGTGGGGTCGTTTCGGACGGTCCTCACTTCGATGGTCCGGGGGTG
>NZ_JBICST010000005.1:420862-796808 GCF_043197265.1 Kribbella sp. NPDC049227
GCGTCGTACGCCGGAGGACTTGGGTGGGGTCGTTTCGGACGGTCCTCACGTCGGTGCTTCGGATGTGCGGCGTACTCCGGGGGATTACGGGTTTGCGCCGGGGGATGTGCGGCGGGCGGCGGATCCCGGCGTTCTGTCGCGGACTGCGCGCGAGGCGGAGGAGTTCGGGCGGACCGTTCCGGAGAGGTTCCACGAGTCGGTGAAGTTGATGACGCAGAGCACGTTCGGGGCGGTGAACCGGGCGTTGTACTCAGGGCACGACCTGAAGGATCTGCGCCGGGTGATGAACACCGACGGGAACAGCGGTCTGACCGAGGAAGCGATCCGGGTGGCGGAGGACGTCGACACGGTGGTGAAGAGAGCACCCGACGCCGTGGATCCGCGGACGGTGTGGCGGGGCATGCGGCTGCCGCGGAACCTGCCGCACAGCGAGCTGATGAACTGGGTGCGGAAGACGTTCAAGGTCGGCGAGAACACCGACTTCGAGGGGTTCCAGTTCACGTCGACGGACCCGGCGGTCGCGTCGGACTTCGCGCACGAGAACAACCGGACCGGGGTCGTCCTCGAGGTGCAGACGCGCAAGGGTGCCCCGAGCGGGAAGTTGAGCAGGCTGCGGAACTCGGAGTCCGAGTACATCCAGCCGCGCAACGTTCGCTACCGGACCGTCGGGATCAGCGAGAACGTCTCCTTCGACCAGCGGTTCCTGACTGCCGACGGTAAGCCGCGCGAACGTCGCGAGATCGTCATCCACATGGTCGACGTCGACGACTTCCCCGCCGCACCGCACCTCGACCACCTCCCGCCCCCCAACCCCACCCACCGAATCGAAAACCCCGACCCGGACACCACCCAACCCATCCCACGCAACCAGCTGGGAGAGCACAGCGACGCTCCCGACCCGGACGCAACCCAACGCATCCCGCGCAACCAGCTGGGAGAGCCCGGGAATGCCCCGGACCCAGATGCGACCCAGCGCATCCCGCGCGAACAGCTGCGGCAGTACGACGGCTCCCCGACCCCGGACCGAGTCACGGGCGAGCAGTTGGGCGAGCACGGCAAGGCACCAGACCCGGAACGCGGTGCACGTGAGCAGTTGCCGGAGCGCGGGGGTGCGTCGGATCCGGAGGCGACTCAGCGGGTTTCGCGGGAGCAATTGCAGGAGTACGACGGTGCGCCGGGCCCGGATCGCGTTTCGGGTGAGCCTGGTGATGGGCCGGACCCGGATCGGGGCCTGCAGGAGCTGGGTGAGCATGGTGGTGGACCAGGTTCGGACCGTGGTGAACGTGAGCAGTTGCCGGAGCGCGGGGGTGCGTCGGACCCGGAGGCGACTCAGCGGATTCCGCGGGAGCGGGTGGGGGAGCAGGACGGGCAGCCGGAACCGGACGTGACGCAGCGGGTTTCGCGGGAGCGGGTGGGGGAGCAGGACGGGCAGCCGGAACCGGACGTGACGCAGCGGGTTTCGCGGGAGCGGGTGGGGGAGCAGGACGGGGCTTCGGATCCGGAGGCGACGCAGCGGGTTTCGCGGGAGCATGAGGGGGCTTCGGATTCGGACGCGACGCGTCGGGTTTCGCGGGCTAGTGGTCCGAATCCGTGGGGGCGTCGTACGGGTGCGCCTGACCAGCCGGGGCGGGGCAGTGGTTCTGACGATTCCGGCGCGCCGGGGCAAGCGCCTGGGCGCTCCAGGCAGGGGCAGCCGGCGCAACCGAGTCGCGGGCAGCACTCCGGTCATGGGCAGCAGGCCGGGCATGGGCAACAGGCTGGCCACGGGCAGCAGTCCGCCCAGGGTCAGCCGGGACGGCGGGGTGGGGTGGGGCGGGAGGATCAGGGCGGGGAGGATGCTTGGCGGCGGCGGGAGGCTGAGCTTTACCGGAATCAGCCGGAGGTTGATGGCAGCGATCCGGTGCCGAGCCAGCCTTCGGGTCGCACCAGCCAGGCGCCTGATCCGGGCAATACCGGCACCTACAGTCCGCAGTGGAAGGACATGGTCGACCCGCAGCGGATCTCGTACGATGTCCCGCAGGAGCGTGGGCGTCCGCCGCGGCCGCGGATCCGACCGGGCGACCCGATCTTCGACAAGTTCGGTCCGAAGGAACACCAGTGGGAGCAGGAACTGGACTTCAAGCCACCACCGGCGTACGGCGAACCCGGCGTACACCGAGGTGATCGCAACCGCGCCCGCTACAATCCGTGTGACTCCGGCCAACTCCACCAGCAGGCTCTGACGAACGCGGCCGGCCCGGTCCCGTTGCACACCGTGCAGCGGTGGAAGAACTTGGTCAATCCGAACTACGCGACGAAGTGGATCGAGTTCAGGTTCAACTGCTCGGCCGTGATGCGGGCCACCGTCGACCTGATCCAGGGCCGAGCGGTCCGGCTGGCCGACGGTGACTTCCTGAGGGCCTACGCGCCGCATCAGGGCACGCCGGGTGCGCCGATCCCCGGCGACTACGACGACAGCTACGAGTGGATGGGCGTCCGCGGTCCGGGGCACCGGATGGAATTCCAGCCGCTGCCCGGGCATCCGAACTCGGCCGCGGACCTGACCGACTTCACCCGCAGGGCGTACCAGTCGGTCGAGGACGGACTCCGCGGCCGCCCGGCCGGCACGGTCGCGGCGATCTGCATCGGGTGGGCCAAGGGCGGCGGTCACTGGTTCGTGGCGTACGTCGACCACAACGGAGACATCCGCGCGATCGACACTCAACCGGCGCCGGACGCGATCGACGAACCGTGGCCGCATGTGTACGAGACCGAACTGAACCGGCTGGAGTTCACCATCCGCGGGCCGAACGGCGACTGGGAAGGCGGCTCGTCCGCGGATCCGGTGTCCAAGTGGTGACCGGGACCGGCAGAACAGGAGACCTCTGATGTCGAACGCAGTGGCAGAAGCGAGGACCGTACTGGCGGCCTGGCTGGCGCAGCACTCGGCTGCGCCGGACACCTGGACACCTGAGGCCATCCAGGGCTGGCACACGTCACGCGCCGAGGAGTGGATCGTGTTCACGCCACCCGGGTACGTGAACCGCCTCTTCCTGGTTGCCAACAGCAACGTGTTCTCGTTCGCTCCGAGCGAGCTCTCGCTGGCCAACGCGGTTGTCGCGGCCCGCGGCGACCGACGGGAGGACGACCGATGAGCGGATTCCTCGACTACATCGCCGGCGCCGACCTGGTCACCGAGAAAGCCGTCGTGCTCATGCAGGACCGGGCGGTCGTCGGCCTGTCGACCTGGCTCCTCGACGCTGCGTTGGCAGCCGAGAAGGGCAACCGCGAACTGCAGTTCGTCACCCCTCCCACCTCGCGTGTGACGCACGCGGTCCGGACCCAACTCCTGGTCAGCGGCTCGCGATGGGTGGTTCAGGCGGACAGTCCGTACGACGGCCTGACCGGCGTACCGCTGACCTGGGACGGCGAACTGTTCGTGCCGACCGGAGAGGTGGGCAAGCCCCGGCCGAGTCAGCACTGGCTGGCTCCGCCGGACCAGATCCATGCGAACCTGCAGATCGTCGCGCGAGTACGGCATGCCGCGGTCGAGTCGGCGATCGTTGGTGGCGCCACAGAGTTCCTGTTCCGGGAACTGGCCGGCGGACCACCGGCGGGTTGGGGGACCGAGGAACCGGTCAGTCAGCCCTGGGACACCCGGGAGGTCACCCGCTTCTGCCGCCGCTGGGCGCCGCGCAGCACGCTGTTGACGGTGGCGGGTGAAGGGCCGGCCAGCGGAGTGATCGACATCGACGTCCGTCCGGCCGGATTGGAGGAGACGGCAACGATCGCGATCGGCTATCAGGGCATGGAGGCGCCGTTGCCGGAGGCCCTCTTGCCGGCGGTTCGCGAGCTGGCGGAGCAGTTCGAGGTGGTCTCGATGTTCATGCTGGGGGTCGGGGGTTCCGCAGATGCTTGCCTGCTGCCACGATTCACCGGTGTCGCCGATCCGGTCGCGCTGGTGATCGGTCAGGACGGCCGGGCCGCGATGGGTCCGGAGGCGGCGAAGGCCGTCGAGGCCGGGGTGGCGACGTCGATCGGTCACGACACGGCGCTGTGGTTCCCGATCGGCACCGGTTACTGTGCGCCCGACTGGGAGACGTTCTCCACGATCATGCGCCGGATCACGATCGCGACCGCGCACCACTCCGGCGAGCCGTCCACGCAGAAGGTCGAGTTCACGATGCCCAACTGAAGGGCGTCTGAGATCGTCGGAGTATGGGCGATCTCATGGACGTGTGGGCAGTCGACCGGCCTGGGCCGATCGACCAGGGTCCGTTGCAGCGAGTACGTCGTACCGTCCCCGGACCTGGACCGGGAGAAGTACTGATCCGGGTCGAGGTGTGCGGCATCTGCCGGACCGACCTGCATCTGTGTGAAGGCGACCTCGAGCCGCGCAGACCGGGAGTCGTGCCGGGCCACCAGGTCGTCGGCGCCGTGGTCGATCGCGGCACCGGAGCCGACCGGTTCGCCGTCGGCGACCGTGCCGGGATCGCCTGGCTGCGGCGTACGTGCGGATCGTGCGAGTTCTGCCGGTCGGGTTCGGAGAACCTGTGCCCACGGTCGTCGTACACGGGCTGGGACGCGGACGGCGGATTCGCCGAGTACGCCGTCGTACCGCAGGACTACGCCTACGCGCTACCGGCGGATCGCCCGGCGGTTGAGCTGGCGCCGTTCCTCTGCGCGGGGATCATCGGCTACCGCTCGTTGCTGCGGGCGAACCTGCCACCCGGTGGCCGCCTCGGGATCTTCGGGTTCGGGTCCAGCGCCCACCTCACCGCGCAGCTCGCGATCGCGCAGGGAGCAGAGCTGTACGTGATGACTCGTGGATCGCAGAACAAGGAGCTCGCCCGGTCGCTGGGTGCCGTGTTCGCCGGCGACACCACTGACCGACCGCCTGTCCCGCTGGACTCGGTCATTGTCTTCGCCCCGGCCGGTGACGTGGTGCCGTACGCCCTCGAAGCGCTCAAACCAGGAGGCACTGTCGCGGTCGCGGGGATCCATCTGAGCGACGTACCCGTCCTCAACTACGAGCGGCATCTCTTCCACGAGCGCGATCTACGCAGCGTCACGTCCAACACCCGTCGCGATGGTGAGGAACTGTTCCGTCTGGTCTCGCGGCTGCCGGTCCGTGCACACACCACCGAGGTCCCCTTCGACGCGGTCGACCGGGCGCTGTCCGACGTCGCGCACGGCCGCGCCGTGGGGTCGCTGGTGACAGTCCTGCCTGGTTGAACCGGACCGGCCAGTTGAGCGTTAGAACTAAGTGAAGATTGATCCGGGGGCGGGGTCCGGACTTCAGGGTGGACGGCTAGCTGCGTTAGATTTGATCAAATCTTACCGAACGTCCAGGGAGTGTGAGCGCCGTATGCGGGATCTGACCAGGCAGGCGTGGTCGGACCGTACGGCTGTTCCCTGCACACCGCGAGACGGGCAGTGCTGAGCAAGGTACTCGGCGCGGTAGGTGTGGTCCTGCTGATCGCCGGGGTCGTGTTCGCCGTCCGTCCGGTCCACGTGGACGACTTCAACTGCGGTTCGGTCTTCCAGCCAGGCAGTGGCGTCACGCCGATGCAGTGCGACGCGCGGCTCAAGTCCCGCAGCGACCTGGTCATCGGCCTCGGCTCCGGCGGCATCGCCGTCCTGCTGGCCGGCTTCGCGGTCGCCGCCGTCCGCGACCGCCGCGCCCGCGTCATCTCCTGACCCCTTTCGGCGAGGTCGCAGGGCAGGGTTGACCTTGACACTGTGTCAAGCCGGAAGGTGGGGGCATGTTCACCATCGGAGACTTCGCGGCATTCGGGCAGGTATCGCCCCGGATGCTTCGGCACTACGACGCGATCGGGCTGCTCCGGCCGGCCGTGGTCGACGCGGTCAGCGGGTATCGCTACTACTCGGCCGACCAGTTCAGCCGGCTGAACCGGATCATCGCGCTGAAGGATCTCGGGTTCAGCCTGCAGCAGGTCCAGGAGATCGTCGACGCCAAGCTGAGCGCCGAGGAACTCCGCGGCATGCTGCGGCTGCGCCAGGCGCAACTGGAGGCCGAACTGGCGCGCGGTACGTCGCAACTCGTCAGAGTCGAGGCGAGGCTCCGCCTGATCGAGAAGGAAGGTCACATGCCTACCGACGACGTTGTCCTGAAACGCATCGCCCCCACCAGGGTCGCGGAGTTGTCCGCGATCTGCGCGAGCTACGACGGTGAGGACATCGGCCCGGTCCTCCAGCCGCTGTTCGTCCAGCTCTTCGAACGCCTCTGTGCCGCCGGTGTGACGCCGAGCGGTTCAGCCGTCGCGTACTACGAAGACGCCGAGGAGGAGCGGATCCGGGCCCACGCCGCCGTACCCGTCGAGACCGGCACCAGCACCGATGTCGAGTTCCTCGAACTGCCCGAGCTGCCGCAGGCCGCCACCATCGTGCACAAGGGCGACATGATGGAGGCGGACCGGAGCATGCAGACGCTGGCCCGCTGGATCGAGGACAACGGCTACCGGAGCCTGGGCTACGCCCGCGAGGTGACGCTGGAGTTCGATCCCGGCAACCCGGCGAACTGGGTGCACGAGTTCCAGATCCCGGTCACAAAGCAGAACTGACCGTCGCGAACGAGTGCGGCGGCAGGGTGACCCGCAGGCCGCGGGGGTCGGGCTCCAAGCCGGTCAACGTGACCGGCGTGACCGCCTGCGGGTCACTCGGCGTGTTGTGGTCCTGCGGTTTCGATGCCGTGAGCAACCGTCCCGCCGGGTTCCGGAGCTCGCCACCCCGCAGATCCAGTACGACGTCCAGCGGCGCAACGGGATCCAGGTTGCTGACCGAGATCAGTGCTTGCCCGTCCTTGACACTCGCCGACACCGACAACAGCTCCATCGTCTTGCCGTCCAGCTCGTACGGCGCCGGCCGCTCGACCACATGGACCGGGACGGACAACGCATCCTGGTGACCCTTGTTCATCTCGAACACGTGGTACGTCGGGGTGCGGACCAGAGCACCGTCGTCGTCCGTGAGCAGCATCGCCTGCAACACGTTCACGGTCTGCGCGATGTTTGCCATCGTCAACCGATCGGCGTGCCGGTGGAACACGTCGAAGTGCAGGCTCGCGACCAGCGCGTCGCGCATCGCGTTCTGCTGGTACAGGAATCCGGGATTCGTGCCCGGCTCGACGTCCCACCAGGTGCCCCACTCGTCCAACACCAGGCCGATCGCCCGGTCCGGGTCGTAGGCGTCCATCACCGCCTTGTGGCCGCGGATGACCCGCTCGATGTCCTGGGCCTTGATGATCGTGCGGTAGTAGTCCTCGGTATCGAAGTCCGTCGCGCTGCCCTTGCTGTCCCAGGTCCCGGCCACCGTGTAGTAGTGGATCGAGACGGCCTGGAAGATGTTGCGCGGCGTGCGACCACAGCCGAGGCAGCTCACCGCCTTCATCAACGCCTCGGTCCAGGCCAGGTCGTCGTTGGAGGCACCCGCCGCGATCCGGTAGAGCTTGTTGTCGCCATGGTCGCGGCAGAACGTGGCGTAGCGGCGGGCGAGATCGGCGTACGCCTCGGCGCGCTGGTTGCCGCCGCATCCCCAGGCCTCGTTGCCGATACCCCAGAACGGAACCTTCCACGGCTCGTCGCGGCCGTTGGCCTTGCGCTGCCTGACCATCGGGCTGTCACCGTCGCGGGTGAGGTACTCGACCCACTCACTCATCTCCTGGACGGTCCCGCTCCCGACGTTGCCGTTCACGTACGCGTCGGCACCGAGCAGCTCGCACAGCGCCATGAACTCGTGGGTGCCGAAGTGGTTGCTCTCCTCAACATTTCCCCAGTGGGTGTTGATCATCGACGGGCGGTCGGCCTTCGGCCCGATGCCGTCCTTCCAGTGGTACTCGTCCGCGAAACAGCCGCCCGGCCAGCGCAGATTGGGGATGTCCAGCGCTCGCAGCGCCTCGACCACGTCCAGCCGGATGCCGCCCTCGTTCGGCAGGTCCGAGTCCTCGCCGACGTAGAAACCACCGTAGATGCAGCGGCCGAGATGCTCCGCGAAGTGCCCGTACAGATGCCGGCTGATGGCCGGACCGGGTACGTCGAGGTCGATCACGACGCGCGCCGCTGATGCAGTCGACATGACTCAGCTCCTTGGTCTCTTACAGTTGTCGCCATGAAGAAGGCATCCACCGTGGTGACGATGGCCGACGTGGCGCGGTCCGCGGGGGTGTCCACGATGACGGTCTCGAACGTGATCAACGGCCGGCCGCGGGTCGGTGCCGCGACCCGGGAGCGGGTCCTGGCCTCGATCAACGAGCTCGGCTACCAGGTCAATCTGGCCGCCCGGCACCTGCGCGCCGGCCGCACCGGCGTGGTCGGCCTCGCGGTTCCGGAACTCGAGCGCCCGTACTTCGGTCAACTGGCGGGCCGGCTCGCGGACCGCTTCGAGGCGCAGGGCCTGCGGATCGTGATGGAGCGGACCGGCGCCAGCCGCGAGGGCGAGATGGACGCGGTCGCTTTCTCCCGGCTCCGGATGTACGACGGCCTGATCCTCAGTGTGGTCGACATCGACCCGGCCGAACTGGCCCAGATCCGCACCGACGCGCCCGTGGTGATGATCGGTGAGCGGGCGCTGCCGTCGGGGTTCGACCACGTGATGATGGACAACGTCGACGGTGCCCGGCAGGCGACCGCGCACCTGCTCGCCACCGGTGCCCGCCGCGTCGCGATGCTCGGTGGTGATCCGGCCGGTTCGGCGAACATGCCGTCCCTGCGTGCCGAGGGCTACGCGCTCGCGCACACCCAGGCCGGCGTACCGATGGATCCGGACCTGGCCGTTCGGTGCAGATTCCGCCTCCAGGACGGGTACGACGAGGTCCGGCGACTGCTCGAGCGGGGGATCGGCTTCGATGCCGTGTTCGCACTCACCGATCTCGTCGCGATCGGCGCCTTGCGCGCGCTGGCCGACGCCGGACTGCGGGTGCCGGACGATGTCCAGGTGGTCGGCTTCGACGACATCGACGAGGCGCCGTACCTGGTCCCGTCGTTGTCCACCGTCAACCCGGGGCACGAGGAGATGGCCGACGCGATTACCGCGCTGCTGCTCGCCCAGCTCAACGGCGGCCCGACCCGCGACCCGCAGGAACTGATCGTGCCGGCGCACCTGATCCGGCGCGGCACCACCAAACCCGTCGACTAGCAGCACGTGGACCTCCTGTCGCTACAGGAGGTATATCGATAAACGGCGCGCTGGGCAAGACTTGTCGTCCTGCCCAGCGGATCAGCTCACTCCGTCAGCAACTTCTGGATCTCCGCCAGTTGCTCGTCGCGGAGCGGACCGAACGACATCGCGGCCGCGTTCTCCTCGGCCTGCGCGACGGTGCGGAAGCCGGGGATCGGGACGGTCCGCGGGCTCCGCGCCCACAGCCACGCGAGCGCACCCTGCGCCAGCGTCCGGCCGTCGCTCTCCAGTACGTCCCGGATCGCCGACACCTTGTCCCACCACTCCGGAGCCGGTACGCCGCCCTTGTCGAAGAAGCGCAGCCACGACGGCGGCAACGTGCGGATGTCCGCGCCGGTGGCCGGCCGGTCCGCGGCACGGCGGCCGAGGATGCCCATGCCCAACGGCGTCCGGTTGATGCTGGCGAGATCGGCCCGTTCGCAGAGCGCGAAGAAGTCCGACGCGTCGTGCAGGACGCTCGCCTCGTGCTGGACCGCCGAGCAGTGCTCGCCCTCGGCGAAGAGCTCCGCGCTGTGCAGCGTGTCCGTGCTCCAGGCGTAGCTGCGGATCAGTCCTTCGCGGACCAGGTCCTCGCACGCCTCCCGCAACGGCAGCGCGATCTCGTCGGTGGTGTCGAAGTGCAACTGGTACAGGTCGATGTGATCGGTGCCGAGCCGGTCGAGCGACGCCCGGACAGCCTTGTGCACGTACTCGACCGAGCCGTCCTGATGGTGCATGACTCGCGTCGACTCGTCGAAGGTGTTGCCCCACTTGGTCGCGATCACGACCTCGCCGCGCCGACCCTCGAGAGCCCTGCCGAGCACCCGCTCGCTGTGACCCGCGCCGTACACGTCGGCGGTGTCGAAGAACGTCACGCCGAGGTCGATCGCCCGCCGGATCGCGCGCACCGACTCCTCGTCGTCCACCTCGCCCCAGCCCAGCGGTTCGCCGGCCGGATTGCTGAACGGACCGCCGATCGCCCAGCACCCGAACCCGACCGGGCTGACCTCGATCCCTACTCGTCCCAACGTGCGCATATCCATGACACCGACCCAACCAAGGATCGCTTCATCCGTCCAATGAATCTTTTCCACACTGTTGATACGGATTGCGCATGGATCAGTAGCCGGTCGCGCGGGCGGCCAGCGCGTGGTTCATCGCGACGAACTGGGGCTCGATGGTTCCGGTGAGCATGGAGCGGGCGAAGGGGACGGCCGCGCCGCGGAACGTCTCCTGCTGGATCAGCCGGGTGTGGCCGTCGGGCAGCGCCTCGAGGCGGAACGAGTGCTCACCGTCGAAGATGCCGCCGAAACCGACCTTGCCGATCCAGCGCAGTTCCTTGCCCGGCTCGACCACGAGCAGCTTGGGCGAGAAGGTGAGCTCCTTGCCGTCGGTGTCGCGCAGGACGTTGGTGATGGTCCCGCCGGCCGTCAGCTCACCGGTCGAGGACACGATGAACGGGTTCCACTCCGGGTACGCCTGCCGGTCCGCGAGCACCTTCCAGACCTGCTCCGGTGGCGCGGCGATGTCGAGCTCGGTGTGCAGCACGAACGGCCGGACGATCGTGTAGACGGTGTACCCGGCGAGCAGGACGACAAGGGTGCCGAGGGCAACCAGGATCTTGCGGCGCTTCTTCATGACTTCTCCGGATCAGGTCCGAGGGTGCTGTGCACCAGCTCCCTCACATAGGCGGAATCGATCGGCTCACCGGTGACGAGGAGCCGGTAGTACAGCGGCCCGACCAACTGGTCGACCAGTACGGCGGGAGAGGCGTGCCCGGGGACGAGACCGTCGGCCTGGGCCTGCCCGATGACCGCGGTGACAGCCGCGTGCCGCTCACCCCACAGAGCACGGACACTCTCACCGACCCGTGGTTCCCGAGCCGCAGCCGCGGCCAGATCGGCGATCAGGGTCGTCGGTACGGCGCTCAGCGTCGTGGCGACGCCCGTCACCAGCTCGGTGAGGTCGCGGCGCGGGTCGCCGCTCGGCTCGAACGGCACGGCGGCGCGTAGGCCGGTGATCATCGCGATCACGAGCTCGGCCTTGGACGGCCAGCGGCGGTAGAGCGTCGTCTTCGCCACGCCGGCCCGGTCCGCGACCCGGTCGACCGACAGGCCGTCGTACCCGCGGGCTCGCATCTCGGCCATGGCGGCCTCGAGCACGCGTGCCTCAACGCCGGCGTCCCTCGGTCGTCCTCTCACCATGTCTCTATTTTCGCTACTACAGTATCGAAAAACAAGACTGACATCGATTGTCAGTGATTGGTGGCAGCGTCGGGCGGGTGATCAGATCGCACAGACTGCTGCTGCCCGCAGCCTTCATCACGTCCCTGGGGAACAACATCCAACTGATCGGCGCCGCGCTGCTGCTCGTCCAGGCGCAGGGGTCGATGCTCGACGTCGGCTGGCTGTTCATCGCCGTCGCCGTGCCGCAGGCGGTGTTGTCGCCGTACTTCGGTCGCCTGGCCGACCGGCTCGACCGGCGGTTGCTGTGGATCGGTTGCGACGTCGTCAGCGCGGTCGCGGCCTTGGGTCTGCCGATCGGGCTGGCCGTCGGCGCGCCGCAGCAGGCCGTCGTCTACGCGAGCAACTTCGCGCTGGCCGTGGTGGCCGCGCTGTTCATGCCGGTGAGCGCCGCGCTGGTGCGGGAGCGAGTGCCGGCGCCGGAGTTGCGCCGCTTCAACGGGCACTACGAGATCGCGTTGCAGAGCGGGATGTTGCTGTCGGCATCGGTCGGCGGATTCGCCTTGCAGTACTTCGGTTCCACGCCGCTGTTCCTGTTCAACGGGATCACGTTCGTTGCCTCGGCGCTGCTTGTTGTTGCCGTCGGCGCCCGTCGCCGGCAGTCCGGGACGGTGGTCGGGACGCCGCCGGTGACCAAGCGAGTGGTGGTCAGGTTGCCGGTCGGAGCGCTGGCCTTGCTCTACGGCCAGGGGCTGGTGGTGGTGACGGTGTTCAACGCGCTGCTGCCCGTCCTGATTGTCGGTGAGTGGCATCGCGGTGCGGCTGTGGTCGGTGTCGTGGACGCCCTCGGGGGTGCCGGGTTCCTGCTGGCCGCGATGGCCTACCGGCGTTCCGCCGTACGGCTGGGTGATCTGCGGGTCGCGCTGATCGGGTTCGTCGGGTGCAATGCGTTGCTGGTGCTGCAGTCGCTGTTCGGTGTCGGTGCGCTGATGGGACTCGTGCTCGTCGGCGCGTTCGTGTTCGGCCAGGCCAGGATCGCGACGCGTCTGCTGCTGATGACGTCGGTGGACGAGTCCCAGGTCGGGCGCGCGTTCGGTGTCGCCAACGGCTACGGTCTGGCCACGACGGTCGTCGTCATGCTGGTCACGTCCGCGATCACGGACCGCACCAGCACGCACTACGGCTTCGCCGCGCTCGCGGGCATCAGCCTCGCCACCGCGGTGCTCGCCGTCGTCTGGATCCGCAGGGCGAGCCGCCGGGCCGAATCTGACAGAACTTATATAAGTGCTGTTACGATGTAGCGCATGGACGACCCGACCGAACAGAGTCAGTGGCGTGGCCTGCACCGGTTGCAGGCCCGGATGGATGCCGAGATCGCGCGCATCTACACCGAGCGGCAGATCAAGGGCCTGAAGCCGACGTACGTGATGGAGCTGCTGCGGCTGCAGGCCAAGGGGCCGATGACGATCACCGAGCTGGCCGAGTCGGTCGGCCGTACGCATTCGGCCCTCAGCCAGAAGGTGTCCGCGATGCGCGCCGCGGGTCTGGTGCGCACCGTGCCGGGGACCGACGCTCGCAGCAAGAAGGTCACGCTGACCGCCAAGTCGAAGGCCATCGTCGAGCTGCTCGCGGCCGAGTGGCGGGCGACGGAGGAGGCGATCACCGAGCTGGAGGCGGAGATCCCGTATCCGATGACCCAGGTGGTCCGTGACGTCGAGGAGGCGCTGGCGCGGAAGAGCTTCCACGACCGGATCGCTGAGAAGCTGCAGGGCTTCGGGGGCGATCCCGCGCCGAAGCAATGATGCGGGCGTTCATCGACCTGCGCCCGCTACGGGTCTCGCCGGCGTTCCGGCGGCTCTGGGCCGGGCAGATGCTGTCCACTTTCGGCGGGCAGTTGGCGTTCGTCGCGGTGATGTTCCAGGTGTGGGACGAGACCTCGAGTGCGGCGTGGACCGGTGCGGTCGGGTTGTCGAAGGCCCTGCCGTTGATCCTGCTCGGGCTGTTCGCCGGCGCGGCGGTAGACCGGTTCGAGCGGCGGCGGTTCTACCTGATCACCACGACCGGGCAGCTGGTCACGGCGGGCCTGATGGCGAGTCAGTTGATCATCGGTGCGGTGCCGGTCGGCGTACTGCTCGCGCTGGTTGCCGCGCAGGCGTCGTTCGGGGCCGCGAGCGGGCCGGTAGCGCGGACCGTGCTGCCACAGTTGCTGCCGCGCGAGTTGCTCGCCAGTGGCATCGCGCTGAACCGGATCGCCTTCCAGGGGCCGATGCTGATCGGGCCCGCGGTGGGCGGCCTCGTGGTGAGTGCCTGGGGGACCGGGGTCTGCTACCTGATCGACTGTCTGAGCTTCGTCGCCGCGTTGTACGGCGTACTCGGTTTGCCGAGACTGCGGGTCGAGGCGGTGGCTCGGGCCGGGTTGCGAGGTGTGCGGGACGGCCTGGCGTTCCTGGTGTCGACGCCGGTGATCCGTGGAGCGTTGATCACTGACCTCGCGGCCACGGTTCTCGCGATGCCGGTCAGCCTGTTCCCGGTGATCAACGCGGAGCGGTTCGGCAACGATCCGCGGACGCTCGGATTGTTCCTGACCGCGATCGCGGTCGGCGGCGTGGCGGCATCGGTGCTGTCCGGTGTGTTCACCCGGCTGCCACGGCACGGCGTGGTGATGCTGACCGGATCCGCCGCCTGGGGCATCGCCCTTCTGCTGTTCGCGTTCGCGCCGACGGCCTGGCTCGCATTGGTCTTCCTCGCCTTGGCCGGTGCAGCCGACACGGTGTCTGTCGTCTCGCGCAGCACGATCATCCAGTTACACACGCCGAACGAACTGCTCGGTCGCGTCACCGCCGCGGAACAGATCGTCGGTCAGGCCGGGCCGGACCTGGGCAACCTCCGTGGCGGTGTGGTCGCCCAGCTGACCTCGCCGGTCGCCTCGCTCGCGTCCGGCGCAATCCTCTGTCTCGTCGCGGTCGCGGCGGTGGCCGTCAGTACTCCAGGCCTCCGGCAACCGGCGCCCGAGGAGCAACTGGCCGACTAGGCCGGCGGGGTGAGCGCGACGGTGCGGAAACCGGCATTGCCCATCGACGACTCCGGGGTGTTCGACGAGCGGGCCGAGTTGCGGTAGCGGTTGCAGTACGAGTCATGGCACAGGTACGAGCCGCCGCGCATCACCCGGGCAGCGCCGAGGGATGGGCCTCGCGGGTCCTCGCCGGGGGTGAACTTGTAGTACCGCGGGCCGAACCAGTCCGCGCACCACTCCCACACGTTCCCGACCGTCTGCCACAAGCCGTAGCCGTTCGGCGTGAAGGTGCGCACCGGCGCGGTGGTCAGGTAGCCGTCCTCGAGGTCGTTGCGCTCCGGGAACACGCCCTGCCAGATGTTGCAACGCCACTCTCCGTCGGGCCCGATCAGCTCGTCGCCCCACGGGTACCGGGCGCCCTCGAGCCCGCCACGGGACGCGTACTCCCACTCGGCCTCCGAGGGCAGCCGCCGCCCGGCCCACGAGCAGTAAGCGACCGCGTCGTTCCAGCTCACATGGACCACCGGGTGGTCGTCGAGCCCGTCCAGATCCGACAACGACCCGCCCGGATGACGCCAGTCGGCACCGCGCACCCCAGCCCACCACGGCGTACCCGAGGCCGGACCCATGAACTCCGCCGGCTCGGCCTGCAAGGCCAGGTGGAACACCGCTGAGAAGCCGAACGTCTCGGCTTCCGTCCGGTACCCGGTCGCCTCGACGAAGCGCTCGAAGTCACGGTTGGTCACGCTCGTGGCATCGATACTGAACGGCTGGAGGTGCACCTGGTGGACAGGCACCTCGCCATCACCGGTGTTGCCGTCGCCGGTCCCGTCACCCATCGCGAACTCGCCACCCGCCAGCGCCACCTGCTCGACCTCATGCCGCCCGGGCTCGGCGGCCGGTACGGGAGGCGGCGCCGAGGTCCCCACCACCGGGCGGGACGGCGCGCAACACGACGGGTGCTCCTCACTCATACGAGCAAGGATAGGTTTGCAGCGCTTTCCGCGGTCAGCCGAGGCTGGGCGGGCCCTGCTCGATGCGGCGAAGGACCGGCTCCAGGCGGTAGAAGTCGGTGCCACCGAGGAGCTGGCGCTCGTCCCACCAGGTCGCACCGGCCTCGGCCAGCGGCTCGATCAGCGCGCGGGACCGCGCCGGGTCCGCCGGGCTGATCCCGCCGACGACGACGTCGTACGGCGTGGTCGCGCCGGCGCCCTGGTCGCGGAGAAACGCCATGAGCTCGCGCACCTCCTCGACCGGGGGAGCCTCACCGTGGTTGGCGCTGCGGAACAGCGGTACGGCGCCGTCCCAGCGGGCGGCTCGGCGCATCGGGGCCTTGCGCGGCCAGTACCCGGCGAGCCAGACCGGCGGCCGCGGCGTCTGAACCGTTGCCGGGAGCAACGTGACGTCGTCGACCCGGTAGTGCTCACCCTGGTGGTTCACGGCCTCGCCGGACCAGTACCGGGCGAGTACGTCGAGGCCCTCGTCCAGTCGCGCGGCCAGCACCTTCGGATCGGTCTCGTCGCCGAAGCTGCCGAACTCGTCCTCGATCGGCCCGCCGAGGCCGGCGCCGAAGATCACCCGGCCGCCGCTCATCCCGTCGAGCGTCGCGACCTGCCGCGCCAGCTGTTCGGGCCGTCGCCGCGCGATCGGCGTCACCAGCGGACCGAGCTTGATCCGCGACGTCGCCAGCGCGGCCGCGGTCAGCAGCATCCACGGGTCCCCGAAGGGCTGGCCTTTCCGCCGTTCCTTGCTGTGGACGACGTGGTCCCAGACGAAGAGCCCGTCCCAGCCGGCCTCCTCGGCCGCGGCGGCCACCCGCGCGACCGTGTGGGCGTCGGCGAAGTCGCCGAAGTTCGGAATGTTGATCGAGAAGCGCACTATCGCATCCTCACTCATCGAGACGTAGTTCGACGAACGGAATGGTGTCGCCGGGCAGGAGGTACGTCTCCACTTCGACGAATCCGTGCGCCTTGGCGAACCGCAGCCCGTCCTCGTTACTCGCCAGGATGTGCGTCTCGATGCCGTCGCCACTCAGCTCACGGGCGCGCTCGAGACAGCGCTGGTAGATCGCCGCGCCGAACCCACGCCGCCGGTACTCCGGGAGTACTCGGGCGATCACAGTCGCCGCGGCCGTCTCCTCCGACGGTGGTCGCACCGTCGAGTTGCCCACCAGCAGATCGCCGTCGTACGCGACCTCGAGCACGTGCCGTGTCACCCGGTCCCGCACGTCGTCGACCGACAGCGGCGCCGTGGGGATGATCTCGTTGTGCACCCGCTGCCAGTCCAGCAGCGTGTCATCGTCAGTCACCGACACGATCCGCAGCTCAGCCATCGCCCCAGCGTAGTAGCGTCCCTCTCGTGCGCATCTTGTTCGTGGGCAACAGCTTCACGTCGCGGAACAACCTGCCCGGGCTGCTGAAGGGCCTGGCCGGGGCGCGAGGGATCGATGTCCAGCACAAACTGATCTCCGCCGGTGGTGCGTCGTTACGGCAGCATCTGAACACCGGGAAGGCGCTCGAGGCGATCGCCGGTGGTTCGTTCGACACCGTCGTACTGCAGGAGCAGAGCACGTTGCCGGTCAAGAGTCCGGCGCGGATGCGGGACAGCGTGCGGGACTTCGACGCGGCGATCAAGGAAGCCGGTGCGCGGACCGCGCTCTACCTGACGTGGGCTCGGCGGAACGCCCCCGAAGCGCAGGAGGCGCTGACTTCGGCGTACGCCGGAAGTGCGGTGGAGCTCGGCGCGACCCTCGTCCCGGTCGGCATGGTGTGGGAACGCTTCCTCAGCACCCACGACGAGCCCGCCCTGCACGACGCGGACAACAGTCACCCCGCGCTCGCCGGCAGCTACCTCGCGGCCTGCGTGTTTCTCATCGCCCTGCTGAACGAGGACCCGGTGGGCATCGACGTACCGGTGAAGGGTCTCGACGCGGACACCGCCGCGCTTCTTCGCCAATCCGCCTGGGACATCTGCGAGTCCCTTGCCGGCTGACTACTGAGGAATGGAGTCCGGCATGCCCCTCCCCGCCGTCGTCCCCCGGTTCCGGGGTGACGCGAAGATCGAGTGGACCGACCACGAGTACCGCGAACCGGGTGCCGGCGAGTTGCGGCTGCGGATCGCCGCGAACGCCATCTGCGGCACCGACCGGCACGAGTACTACGACGGCAGCCCGATCGTCCCCGGCCACGAGGCCGCCGGCATCGTCGCCGACGCCGGCCCTGGTACGACGACCGCGCCGGGCACCCGCGGTGTCGTCTACCTGATGGACTTCTGCGGCGAGTGCCGCAGTTGCCGGATCGGCGCGACCAACCAGTGCTTCGCCAAGCGCGGCGACGTCGGCCAGAACACCGACGGCGGCTACGGCCCGTACGCCGTCGTCCACGAGAGCAACTTCTTCCCGATCGGCGACGAGCTCGACCTGGCGACCGCGACGATGCTGCTGGACGTGATGGGGACCAGTTCGCACGCGCTCGGCCGGGCACAGCTGATCCGACCCGACATCGAGAGCATCTTCGTCGCGGGAGCCGGCCCGATCGGTCTCGGGCTGCTGGTGATGGCGAAGGTCCGGTTCGGCAGCGACTTCCCGGTGTTCGTCTCCGACGTCAGCAACTGGCGGCGCACGTTCGCCGAGAGCCTCGGTGCGGTCAGCTTCGCGGCGGACGACCGGGACGGCATCATCGCCGCGGGCGCCGACATGAGCTTCGACTCCTCCGGTCGGCAGGCGGCGCGCGAGCTCGCACTCGCCGCGAGCAGCCGGCGGGGCGGACTGATCTGTGTCGGTCACGGCGAGGGGTTGTTGCTCGACGTGTCGCGCGATCTGATCGCGCCCGAGCGGGCGGTCATGGGGAGCGAGTACTTCCGGTACGACGAACTGCCCGAGAACCTCGAACTCCTCCGGGCGCACGCGGACTACATCGGCAAGATCATCACCCATCGTCTGCCGGTGAGCGAGTTGAGCAACGCGTTCGAGCTGTTCTTCTCCGGTCAGACCGGCAAGGTCGTCATCACCCAGGAGATCGCATGACGGTGCGCGTCGCGGTGGTCGGTGCCGGGGGCTGGGGACGGCAGCACGCCCGGATCTTCTCCGGCCGGAGCGACTGTGAGCTGGTCGCGATCGCGGCGCGGACCCCGGCGAGTGCGGCCGAACGGGCGGCGGAGTACCGGACGGCGCCGTACACGGATCTCGGCGCGATGCTCAAGGAGACGCGGCCGGACCTGGTCACGGTCTGCCTGCCCAACGAGGGGCATTTCGAGCCGACGCTCGCGCTGATCGACGCGGGCGCGAACCTGCTGGTCGAGAAACCGCTGGTGTTCGACCTGGCCGAGGCCGACGAGCTCCTGCGCCGGGCCGAGGACCGCGGCATCTTCTTCGGGATCAACTTCAACCACCGGTACGCCGAGCCCGTCGTCCGCGCGCAGCAGGCGATCCAGGACGGCGTACTCGGCGAACTGCTCTTCCTCACCTGGCGGTTCGGTGGCGAGGCGAACTACGGGGAGTCGCCGCACGCGAACCTGATCGAGACCCAGTGTCACGGGTTCGACATGCTCGAACATCTCGGTGGGCCGATCCGGTCGATCGCGGCGCAGATGACTCGGAAGACGTACGGGGCGTACAGCACGATGGCGTTGGCGCTCGGGTTCGAGAATGATGCCGTCGGCACCATTCTCGGCAGCTACGACTCGTCGTACGCCTATCCGGACAGCCAGCTGATCGAGGTCAACGGCACCGCGGGCCGTGTCACGATCCACGACACGGTGCGGCGTCTCACGCTGTCCCGGGCCGGGGACGAGACGAGCAGTGTGTGGGAGGCGGGCTACTTCAACGACGAGGCCCGCTCGTTCCACTCCACCTTCGACCGTCACGTCGACCACATCATCACCGCCCTCCAGACCGGAGCCCCACCCCCCGTCCCCGCCACCGCCGGCCGCCGAGCCCTCCAACTGGCCCAAACCGCCATAGCCTCCTACGAACGCGGAACCCGAGCAGACGTCGAAGAATTCGCCCCGGCCTGAACACCACCCCAGCAGACAACACCCGTCGGACACCGTCCGTTGAACACCGTGCCCCGGACACCGCCCGTCGGACACCGCCTTCGGCGGCGCCTGATCTGTTGGCGCCTGCGGCGCGAGCCGCGGATGCATCGGGGGCTGCCGTGCTCGGCGGAACACCCGGATGCCGGGCGATCGGATACCGCCGTGGTCGGGCGCGATTCGACCGGACAGACCCGCACCCGCCATTGGGTCGCTCGCCGAGTGCGGTGCTTCTCACGGGCGGGCGGCGACTGCCGCCGGGGCGGCCAGACGGAACAGTCGCCGCCGAAGGCGGTGTCTTTTCTGGTTGTTCGTCGCTCAGGCGAAGAGGTCGGCTAGTAGTTCTGGGCTGAGGGTGATGGGGGCGGGGCGGTAGGTGGGGGGTTGGGTGCCGGTCAGTTCGCGGACCAGGAAGTCCCAGGAGTGCTTGCGGACGTAGGCGAGGCAGTCGATCAGGGTGTGCTCGGCGCCGGGGACGACGAGCAGTTCGAAGTCCTTGTCTGCGGCAACGAGTCGGTCGGCCAGCCGGAGCGTGTGGTGCGGGTGGACCTGGTCGTCCAGCTCGCCGTGGATGAGCAGCAGCTTGCCCGCCAACCGGTCCGCGAGGTCCACGTTCGAGGCAGCGGCCCAGGCCTCGGGGTTGTCGGCACCGTCGTACGTCTCCGCGAAGCCCAGGTTGAAGTAGGGGAGGTCGTGCGAGCCGGACATGGCGACGCCGGCCTTGTACACCTCGGGGAAGTCCAGCATCGCCCGCGCAGCCGCGAACCCGCCCCCAGAGTGACCGAACGCGCCCACCCGGTCCAGATCCATCCACGGCCGGGTCTCGGCCAACTGCTGCAGCGCCGCGACATGGTCGGCCAGCGAGCCCGCGTCGGCTAGGTGACCGTACGAGGCATCGTGGAAAGACTTGCTCCGCCCAGGAGTGCCACGGCCGTCCAGCGCGATCACCACGAAGCCGAGTGCCGCGAGGGGTTCCGCGTCGAGGCCCATCCCACCGGGGTCGAAGCTCGGCGCGACCCGGTTGACCTGCGGGCCTGGATAGAGGGTGTCAACCACCGGATACCGCTGCGCCTGGTCGAAGCCCCGCGGCCGGTACAGCACACCGTAGACGTCCGTCACCCCGTCGGCCGCCTTCACGCGGAACCGCTCGGGCGCCGTCCAGCCGGTGGCGGTGAGCTTGGTGATGTCGGCGCGCTCCAGTTCGACCACCACCCGCCCGGTCCAGTCAACGACGCGCGACACTGGTGCGACGTCGACGGTGGACGCGGAGTCGATGAAGTACGCCGGGTTGGCCGCCGGCGTGACGACGTGGTCCAGCTCGTCGTCGGTGACCTTGGCGAAGCCGGTGCCGTCCAGACCGGCGCGGCACACCGTACGCCGGTACGGATCGTCGTCGACCAGCCCGGACGCAACGAAGTACACCACTCGCTCGGCCTCGTCGACGCGCAGGATCTGCCGCACCGCCCAGTGCCCGGAGGTGACCTGCCCCAGCAGCTCGCCCGTGTGCAAGTCGTAGCGGTACAGATGGCCCCAGCCGTCTCGCTGCGAGTACCACAGCACCTCGTCGGCCAGCACCTGCACGATCGGCGGCTCGAACGACCACTGGTTGGGTTCGACCCTGGTGTCCCCGGTCTCGCTGAGCACAGTGGTGACCTCGCCGGTGGTCGGGTCCAGCCGGTACAGAGTGAGCGTGCGCAGGTCGCGGGGCCGGTCGAGGTAGTACACCGCTGAGCCGTCCGGAGCCCACCACGCCCACTTGGCCATGATCGGCGACACCTGCGGCATCAGGAGCGGCGCGGTCTGTGCGCGGACCACGGTGCCCTCGGCAACATTCAGTACGACCAGCTCGGCCTGCGGCATGTGCTCGTCGCCGGGGTACGCGTATCGCTGGGTGTGCAGGACCGGTGCGCTGCCGTCGGCAGGCCTGGCCTCCACGAGGTGGGTCTGCCGCACGTTGCGCTCATCGGTCCGGTGCGCCAGCACCTTCGTCGAGTCCGGCGACCAGGCGACCGCTGGCGGCATGTACGGCAGACCGATCTTGCGCAGCAGGGTGCTGTTGCCGGTGCTGGCCGGACCGGCGCCGTACTGGTAGTCGGGCTCGCCGTCAGTGGTCAGCGCCCACTCGCGTCCGTCGGACAGAGAGCGCGCCCACAGGTCGTGCCCCCGCCGGGACACCGCGACCTTGTTGTCGGGCGACGGCACCTCCAGCGGGTTGCCCGGCGGCGTGAACTCCGCCCGCTCGCAGGTGTAGGTGTCCAGGCTGCAGCGCCAGTACTCGCCGAACGCGTCGAACTCGACGGCGTTTCCTGCGAGGGCGATGCCCATGAACGGAAGGGACTCAGGGTCGACCTCTTGCCCGGAGGCGGCGGTCAGCGAGGCGGCGAGGCGGGCGTGGTCGAAGGCGGGTTCGCGGGTGCCCGCGGCCGGGTCGACCAGGACGAACCGCTTGCCGGCGCCGTTGCTCACGGCGTACCAGAACCGGGTGCCTCCGTCGATCCACTGCGGCCTGACCTTGTCGCCGACGACGAGCTCGCCGGGGCGGGCGGGCCGGCGGAGGAGCTGCTCGGCGGCTTGGTAGTCCTGCGTGGTGGTCATTCTCTGGGTTCCTTCTCGGTGATCGGTGCGCTTCAGAGGCTGTGGGCGGTGATGTCGCCCTGGGTGGTGGTGGCGTGGATGGTCAGGTCGGTCGCGTCGCCGGTGTTCTTGAGCGAGTTCTGGATCCGGCCGACGGTGGTGCCGGCGTCCAGAGAGGCGGAGACTCCGGCGGCGGTACCGACCGACACGTTGCCGACCTGGGTGCGCAGTACGACGTCGCCGCGCACTGCCTCGGCGATCGTGATGTCGCCCTTCGCGGTGGTGATCTCGGCGGAGCCGTTGAGACGGCCGACGGAAACGTCACCGGCTTGGGTGGCCAGGCGGAGGCTCGCGGCCTCGTCGATCTTGATCGCGCCGTGCGAGCTGTCGTAGGCGACGTCGCCGAGGCGCCCGACGCCGCGGAACTCGGCGCTGGCCGCCTTGGCCTCGATGCCGGAGCCCGCGGGGAGCTGGACGGTCACCTCGATGGACCCGGAGCTGCCGAGGATCTGGGTGGTCGTCGGGGCCTCGATCCGCAGTACGCCGTCGGCGTACTCGACCGTGGTCTGCTCCGCGAGCTTCACGTCGCGGCTCTTCGAGGCGTTCGCCGGCCGGACGTCGACCGTGGTGTCGGAACGGTCGGCGGCGATGAACTGGACGCGTCCTGCCGGGATGTCGAGGACGGCGGAGATCGTGGTGGGGGTGTCGAACTTCTGCATCGTACTGTCCTCCTGGACCGGTGGTTTCTGACACCGGAAACGCTACGTTGCGTTTGAGAATCTGGCAACGCAAACGTTGCGCAGAACTGGCATTTGCGCAGGTCACGGCACGAATATCGTTGCAATAGTTCTGGTTTTAATGCAACGCCAAGCGCCCAGATCGTTGCATTGGAAGGAGAGTGAACGCTATTGTTTCGGCGTCAGCGAAACCTGGAGGGAGATCGCGATGCCGGGAGGCAGGCTCACCCAGCAACACCGCCAGCAGATCGCGCTGGGGCTGGCCGACGGGCTCGCCTACGCGGAGATCGCCAGGCGTCTCGACCGCCCGACCTCGACGATCACGCGTGAGGTGATGCGGAACGGCGGCCCGACCGCCTACCGTGCCGATCTGGCCCACCGCGCGACCGAACGCCGCGCCCACCAGCGCAGGCAGGCCGCTCCACGCGGGCAGCAGGCGCTTCCGCAGGGCCACGGACGTGATGCCGAGGCCGTGCGTGAGTACGAGGAGGCGTTCACCACTCTCGTCATGCAATCCGGCCTGCCGAAGATGATGTCGCGGGTGCTCACGGCCCTCACCATCGCGGACGAGGGCAGCCTCACCGCGTCCGAGCTCGCGCAGCGTCTCCAGGTCAGCCCGGCATCCGTTTCCAAGGCGAGTGCGTTCCTCGAGAGCCAGGGCCTGATCCGCCGGGAACGCGACGAACGCCGCCGCGAGCGGTACGTCGTCGACGCCGACGTCTGGTACCAGTCGATGATCGCCAGCGCCCGCTCTCACGCCCGGCTCGCCGAGACCGCACGGCAGGGCGTCAGCGTCCTAGGCCCAGGCACCCCCGCCGCCGGCCGCCTCGAGAACATCGCCCGCTTCGTCGACTTTGTCGGCGAAAGCATCGCCCGAGCCGCGGAACAAGCTCGCGAGATCCTCTACTCAGCCCCAGAAGTGCGCTCAGGTCGCGTCGTGGAAGACGAGGCCGAGGGTGTGGCGGTGGCCGGTGTGGATGGGGGAGACGCCGTGGCGGACGGGGGAGGCGGACCAGCCTCGAGCTGAGGCGACCGGGCGGTCTCGCGTCGTGAAGACGAGGCCGTGGCCTTGGGGGATGAGGGTCGCCGTACCGCGGGACTGGGCGCGCGGGCGTTGCTCCACCAGGAGGAACTCGCCGCCGGTGTGGTCGATACCTGGGTCGTTGAGGTTGATCACGACCTGCAGTGGGAACACCTTGTCGCCGTACAGGTCGCGGTGCAGAGCGTTCCAGTCGCCCGGGCCGTAGCGCAGCAGGATCGGCGTCGGCCGCGTCTGCCCGGCCTGGTGGCACATCTCCAGCCACTCGTCCAACGTGTCCGGCCACTCCGCGTCGCGGCCGAGCTTGCCGTACCAATCCCTTGCTATCGGCAACAACCGCGGATACAGCGCCTGCCGCAGCGCCTCCACTGCTTCTGGGAACGGCCGGTCGAAGTACCGGTACTGCCCTTCGCCGAACCGATGCCGCGCCATGTCGATCGTGGCCCGGAACCGCTGTACGTCGTCGTACAGTCGCGCGATCCCGGTCGCCTCCGCGGGCGTCAGCAGCCGCGGCAGCAACGCACACCCGAGATCGTTCACCCCGGCGGTCACCGCATCCCAGTCCGCCTTGGCCACTCGCTGTGCATATTTGTCGGTCATAGGCATGGAACGGATCAGCCCACCGACGTGTGAGCCACAGCAAGGCCACTACTTGAGGACCTTGAAGCGGAAGTTCGTGTGTTCCTCGGTGATGACCTCGAGCTTGGTGGGTTCGACACCGGGGCTGTCGTAGAAGCGCACGCCTTCGCCGAGGAGGACGGGGACGATGTGGAGGACGATCTCGTCGACGAGGCCGGCGTCCAGGCTCAAGCGGGGCACGGTTCCGCCGGTGACGACCAGGTTCTTGCCGTTCGCCGCCTTCAGGCCGTCGGCGACCACATCGCGGATGTCGCCGGACACGTAGGTGAACTCCGGGATCGGATTGGTCGCCGGGTCCTTGCGCGTGTAGACCAGGACCGCTCCGCTCCACACACCGCCGTACGGCCGGTTCTCGCCGACGCGGTCGATGAGGCGCCCGCCGCACAGGAACGCACCGGTCGTGGCGATCACCTCGGCTGCCAGTTCGGACGGCTCGGTCTCGCCGAAGCTCCAGTCGAGGTTGTCGTCGCGGTCTCCGATGAAACCGTCGAGGGACATGGTCATGTGCCAGACGACTGTGCCGGTCATGGTGATCTCCTTTCGACTACGCACCACCCTGCCGGGTCGAGAAGTATGCGTCCAATGCCAATCCGAGCCCGGAATCATAGATACGATCGATCTATGCTCGATCTCGTCCGGCTGCGCGTGCTGGCCGCGGTCGCCGCGCACGGTTCGGTCACCGCGGCGGCCGAGGCACTGCACTACACCCAGCCCACCGTCAGCCATCACCTCTCCCGGCTGGAGGCCGCGACCGGCGCAAAGCTGGTCCAGAAAGCCGGCCGGGGCATCCGCCTCACTCCCGAAGGCGAGCTGCTCGCCCGTCGCGCCGCGGAGATCATCGGCCGAGTCGACGCCGCCGACGCCGAACTGGCCGAACGGATCGGACTGCAGACCGGCCGGGTTCGGGTGGGCTCGTTCAGTTCGGCGCTCAGCGTGCTCGTCCCACCGGCCGCGGCCGAGATCGGCCGTCGGTACCCGAACATCGAGCTCGAGCTCGCCGACGCCCATCCCGTCGTCGCGCACCAGCAGCTGCGCGAGGGGGTGATCGATCTCGCGATCGTCTTCCGGTACGACGACGCCACGCCGGACGACGGCATCCGCTACACCTACCTCCTCGACGACCCGGTCTACCTGCTCAGCAACCGGAGCGGGGAGACGCTCACCGACCACCGCGACTCGGCCTGGATCGCGGGCTGCGTGAACTGCCGGCGGGAGCTTCTCGGCCACTGCGCCGACGCGGGGTTCACGCCACGGATCGCCTACACCAGCGACGACATCGTCGTGGAGCAGGCGTTCGTCGCCGCCGGGCTCGGCGTCACGACCATGCCGGGCATGGCGTTGCGGTCCCATCTGGCCGAGGGCGTGCACGCCACCGAGCTGCCCGTCGTACGCCGGATCTACCTCGCGACGTACGGCGATCCGCCGGACCCGCCGGCCACCACGGCGTTCATCGAAGCGCTGCGCAACGTCACGCCGCCGGGGCCGGTTGGAAGCACGGCGTGATGGGCACTAGGAGCACATGCTGGAGCGTGTCGGGCTGCGGTACAGCCAGATCTGGCGGACAGCCGCAGGGCTGTTGGCCGCCATCGGCGTCATCGCGTCACTTGTCTTCGTGTCACCGGCGACCAATCTGGTTGCCTTCCTGATCTCGACCCTCACGGTCGGCGCGGTCTATGTCAGCCTCGGGCTGGCGCGCGAGCTGCCGGCCGCGGAGCTGATCCGCGCGGCGCCCCGCTGGGCCGGGCTCGGTGGGCTGTTGGTGCTGGCCATCTGCGGGTATGCCGCGGCAGTGGGAGTCGAGACGCTGGTCCTGCTCGCACTCCTGGTCGCGACGTCGCCGCCGATCGTCATACGCATCTGGCCGATGCCGAAACCGGCGCGGGAACGGGAAACGGGGCGGCATCCCGAAGTAGAGTCGATCGACGAGACAACGATCGTGCAGCTGGAGGCCGTACAGCCCACGCTGCGCGACCTGACCGACGAAGAGCTCTGCCTGGCATGGCGGCGGAGCTTCAAGCAACTGCAGAGTTCGACCGGGCGCGAGCTGCGACTCGGAGTGGCCGACGTCCGCCGGGCGTATCTGGACGAGCTCGAGCGACGGCAGCCCGAGGCGTTCGCCGCCTGGCTCGCCTCCGGTCCGCGCGCGGCCGGCGATCCGGCCAGGTTCTTCACGCATCGCGCCGAGCACTGACCGCACACCTGGGGGAGCAACAGACGGGAGAGCTGAGTGGCCAGCACCGAAGAGGGCCGGAGTACACGCACGTTCTTCGGGCAGCCGCCAGTGCTCGCGAACCTCTTCGGGGTCGAACTGTGGGAGCGGTTCTCGTTCTACGGCATGCAGGGCATCCTGCTCATCTACCTGTACTACCCCGCCGACCAGGGCGGACTCGGCATCAGCGAGGCGACCGCCACCAGCATCGTCGGCGCGTACGGCGGTCTCGTCTATCTGTCCACGATCCTCGGGGCCTGGCTCGCGGACCGGATCTTCGGTCCGGAACGGACCCTGTTCTACGCCGCGATCGTGGTGATGGTCGGCCATATCGCCCTGTCGTTGCTCCCCGGCCTGGTGGGCGTCGCGGTCGGCCTGGTGCTGATCGCCCTCGGCAGTGGCGGGGTGAAGGCCAACGCCACCTCCCTGGTCGGCACGCTGTACGCCCCGGACGACGAGCGCCGTGACGCCGGCTTCTCGATCTTCTACCTCGGCATCAACCTCGGTGCGCTCGCCGGGCCGCTGCTCACCGGCCTCCTGCAGGAGAACGCCGGCTTCCATTACGGCTTCGGGCTGGCCGCCGTCGGGATGTTCCTCGGCCTCGTCCAGTACGGCGCGGGCCGCGGACGGCTGAGCGGTGCCGCGCGAATGGTGCCGAATCCGTTGACGCCCGACGTGGCGCGGCGCGTCGTCGTCGGCGCCGGGATCGTGCTGGTGGTCGTCGTGGTGATCCTCCTGACCGGAATCCTGCCGGCGTCGCGGTTCGCGACCGCCGTCGCGATCATCAGTGCGGTCGCGGCGGTCATCTACTTCGCCGTCATCCTCAGCAGCGGGCAGGTGACCGATGTCGAGCGGAGCCGGGTTGTTGCCTTCATCCCCTTGTTCGTGGCGAGCGCCGCGTTCTGGTCGCTGTACCAGCAGCAGTTCACCGTCGTCACGATCTACTCCGACCAGCGGCTGGACCGCGACATCTTCGGCTGGGAGATGCCGGTGTCGTGGGTGCAGTCCATCAACCCGGTGATGATCATCGTGCTGTCCGGCGCGTTCGCGGCGCTGTGGACGAAGCTCGGTTCGCGGCAGCCGTCGACGCCGGTCAAGTTCAGCCTCGGTCTGGCGGTGATGGGGATCGCGTTCCTGCTGTTCCTGACGATGGCCGGCGGCGGTCCGAACAGCGCGCCGCTGATCGGACTCGTAGGCATCCTGCTGGTCTTCACCATCGCCGAGCTACTGATCTCGCCGGTCGGCCTGTCCTTGTCGACCAAGCTCGCGCCGCAGGCGTTCCGGACCCAGATGGTGGCGTTGTTCTTCCTGTCCGTGGCCCTCGGCACGGCGTTGTCCGGTGTGCTGGCGAAGTTCTACACCACCGACCACGAGTCGGTGTACTTCGGTGTCATCGGCGCCGTGGCGATCATGCTCGGTGTCGCCCTGATGATCGCGGTGAAGCCGATCCGGCGGCTGATGAGCGGCGTGCACTGAACGCCGTACGCAGGTCGGCTCCGATGAGCTCCACCGCGTGCCTGCCGGCGGACAGTACGGCAGGGAAGTTCAGGAACGCGTGCATTGTGTCGGCGTACTCGACCAACCGGTTGGGTACGCCGTCCCGGGCGAGACGACTCGCATAGTTGCGGGCGTCGTCCCGGAGCGGATCACGACCTGCCCCGAGCAGGAGTGCGGGCGGTAGGCCCGCAAGCGTTTCGGCACGGAGCGGTACGGCGGTCGCCGGCAACTCGCCGTCCGGGAAGTACTGCTGTGCGGACCACCGGTCGGCGGCGATGCTGAGGAACGTGCCGTCGAAGAGGCGCACCGACTCGGTGTCCTGGTCGTGGTCGAGGCTGGGGTAGCACAGGATCTGCCGGTTGGGGAGTGGCTGACCTTCGTCCCGTGCAAGCAGGCAAGCACCAGCGGCAAGCGCGGCGCCCGCGCTCTGACCGCCGACCGCGATCCGGCCGTCACCGTTGAGGTCGGCGGTGTGCTCGCGCAACCAGCGCAAGGTGTCGCGGACGTCGTGGAGCCCTGCGGGGAAAGGGTCTTCGGGCGCGAGGCGATAGTTGAGCGAGACAACGATGACGTTGCCTGCGGCAGCGATCCCGGAGGTCGCGTACTCGATGTCGCGCAGGTCGCCGCCGATGAACCCGCCGCCGTGCAGCCACAACAGCACCGGCCTCGGCCCCGCTGCGAACCGATAGATCCGTGCTTGCAGTGTGCGCCCGGGAAGGTCGATGGTGACGTCCTCGGCACTGGTGCGTTGGTCTCGCTCGCCGGCCAGCTCTGGGTCGGGGAACTCCTGCCGGTCGAGCAGGAGTGCTTGGTACGGATCGAGCTCGGGACCGGCCGGCTCGGCGGCGAAGCGTTCGAGCAGTGCGTCGGTCTCGGCGCGGAACGCCGGCAGGTCGACGATTTCGATGCCCTCGGCAATGGTGCTCACGCCGGCACCGCCGCGGGGGTGAGGTGACGAGCCGCATGCGCGAAGAGGAAACCGTCCGGGGTGGTGCAGACATACTCGGCCAAAGCACCGATACCGCCGCCGAACCCACCGCCCGTCGAAGGATCCGCCCACGATGTCTGGTCGTACTGCTCGATCTCGGCGAGGAGCGCCGCGCCGACGCTGTGGAAGCGGTGCAGGAGCAGGTCGGAGGGGATGTGCCGGCCCGCCTCGACGCCGCCGACGTTGAGGGCGCTGCCGATCTCCGCCGTCTCCCAGCGCGGGTCGAGGCTCCAGTGCAGTCGCCCGGCCTTGGCGTCGCAGAGCACGGCGAGGTTGATCTCGTCCCACATCAGAATGTGCGCGGTCAGGTCGTGCAGCGAGTCGCAGAAGTGCCCGAGCGGCCCGGCCGTCACCCGGTACGGCGCCCGCAGTTCGGCCTCGCTCAGTCCGTCGATCCGATCCAGCAACAACCGCTGGTCCGCACGAATCAACCGCGCGGCCTCAGCCGGCGATGTTGTCGGTGTACGCATGCGCTCAGCCAAGCAGGACGTACGCCGTACCTCGCGTCGATTGAGCAAAGTCCTCAATCCACGCGAGGGTCCACTGCTCAGTCCTGGGCAAGGCGGGTGAGGAGTTGGTGGAGGGTGGATTGTTCTTCGGGGGTGAGGCGGGCGACGAGGGTGACCATGGCGTCGCGGCGGGTGCGGCGGATGGTGGTGAGGACCTCAGTGCCGGCGGGGGTGAGGGTGACCAGGGTGGCGCGGCGGTCGCCCGGGTCGGGCTGGCGGGCGACCAGGCCGGCGGATTCGAGGTCGTCGACGACCGAGGTCGCGGAGCGCGGGACGATGCCGAGCTGGGTGGCGACCTCGCTCAGGCGGAGGGCACGGTCGGCCTGGTCGAGGGTGCGCAGCAGCCGGAACTGGCCGTGGGTGACGCTGGCGCCCACGCCGTCCTTGGTCGCGCGGCGCTGACGGCGAACGATGCCCTCGAGCAGGGCCGCGATCTGTTCAGCGGTGTCTTCCGGTGCGTGCACGAACTGAGCCTAGTGGTGAGCGGGGAGGTGCGGGACTTGTGAGCTTAGCTCATAGTGAGTTAACCTCAGTATATGTCGTCGTCCCCGACCGAAAGGCTCCGATGTCACAGATCTCCGGACTTCCGGGCGCGGGAGCCGGCGGCGGTCGCGCCATGCGATCGCTGCTGAAGGACTCCTCCGTCCGCCACCACAAGCTCACTGCGGGCACCCTGCGCCGCATCATGACGTTCGCCCGTCCCTACCGCGGCTATCTGGCCGTGTTCCTCGTCCTCGTCGCCTTCGACGCCGGCACCGGCGCCGTCACCCCCTTGCTCTTCCGCGCGATCATCGACCGCGGCATCGTCCCGGGCCACGCCCAGGTGGTGGTGTGGCTGTCCCTCGTGGTTGCGCTGCTCGCCGTCGCCAACAGCGCGATCACGCTGGCGGAGCGCTGGTTCTCGTCCCGGATCGGCGAAGGACTCGTCTACGACCTGCGCACCGCCGTGTTCGATCACGTCCAGCAGATGCCGGTCGCCTTCTTCAGCCGCACCCAGACCGGTGCGCTGATCCAGCGCCTGAACGGCGACGTCCTCGGCGCCCAGCAGGCGTTCACCTCAACTCTGTCGAACGTGGTCAGCAACGTGCTGAGCGTCGTTCTCGTGCTCGGCGCC
Source organism: Kribbella sp. NPDC049227 (assembly GCF_043197265.1). Taxonomy (NCBI): domain Bacteria; kingdom Bacillati; phylum Actinomycetota; class Actinomycetes; order Propionibacteriales; family Kribbellaceae; genus Kribbella; species Kribbella sp. NPDC049227. The sequence goes on from NZ_JBICST010000005.1 coordinate 451,549, forward strand.
ATGTTCGTCATGTCGTGGCAGATCACTCTGCTCGCCCTGATCCTGCTGCCGCTGTTCGTGCTGCCCGCACGGCTGATCGCCGGCCGGTTGCGCGAGGCGACCGCCGAGACCTACCGGCTGAACGCGACCATGGCCCAGACGATGACCGAGCGCTTCAACGTCGCGGGCGCCGTACTGGCCAAGGTGTTCGGCCGGACGCAGGACTCGTCCCGCGACTTCGCCGGCAAGGCCGCGAGGGTGCGCGACATCGGCGTCACCACCTCGATGTACGCCGGAATCTTCCGCGTCTCGCTCACCCTGGTCGCGGCCCTCGCGGTCGCCCTGGTGTACGGCGTCGGCGGGGTCTTCGCGGTCGAAGGGGCGCTTGGGATCGGCACAGTCGTCGCCCTGACCGCCTACCTCACCCGGCTGTACGGCCCGCTGACCGCACTCTCCAATCTCCAGGTCGACGTGATGACCACGCTGGTCAGCTTCGAGCGCGTGCTCGAGGTGCTGGACCTGCCGCCGATGGTTGCCGACCGCAAAGATGCCGGAGAACTGCCGGCGACCGTCGAGCCGTCGATCGAGTTCGACCACGTCTCGTTCCACTACCCGTCAGCCGCGGACGTCTCGCTCGCCTCGCTGGAGTCGGTCGCGACGCTGTCCGCCGAGACCGGCGAAGAGGTCCTGAAGGAGGTCAGCTTCACGGTCGAACCCGGCCAGCTGGTCGCCGTCGTCGGTCCGTCCGGCGCCGGCAAGACCACGCTCTCGTCCTTGGTGTCCCGGATGTACGACGTGACCGACGGCGCCATCCTCGTCGGTGGGCGGGACGTCCGCGAGGTGACCCAGAGCTCACTGCGATCCGTCATCGGCGTGGTGACCCAGGACTCGCACATGTACCACGACACCATCCGCGCCAACCTTTTGCTCGCCCGCCCGGAAGCCACCGAGGCGGAGCTGCGGACGGCACTCGAGGCCGCGCAGATCGCGACTCTGGTGAACAGCCTGCCCGACGGCCTCGACACCGTGGTCGGCGACCGTGGCTACCGGTTGTCCGGTGGTGAACGCCAGCGTCTCGCGATCGCCCGGCTGCTGCTCAAGTCGCCGTCGATCGTCATCCTCGACGAGGCGACGGCCCACCTCGACTCCGAATCCGAAGCCGCGGTCCAGGCCGCGCTCGCCAACGCGCTGGTCGGGCGTACGTCGCTGGTCATCGCGCACCGGCTGTCGACGATCCGCAACGCCGACGTCATCCTCGTCCTGGACGAGGGCCGGATCCGCGAACGCGGCACCCACGACCAACTCCTGGCGGCGGGCGGTCTCTACTCCGAGCTCTACACCACCCAATTCACCAAGGCTGCCTAGTGCCCTGCGTCGGAGATCCCTTGGCGCTTGCGGTGTCCAGGTGACTAGGTTGCCGATTCGAGCCTGAGCCGGCGCAGTTCCGGATCAGCCGGACCGCCCAGTCCGGTCACGAGCAGCGTGAGCCCGGCCCAACCCGGCGGGATCCACAACACGTCAGGATCTCCGCCGGCGAAGGCCGGGCGTTCGCCTGTCCACACCCGCCCGATGCACTCGCCGGACGACCACGCGGTCACCCGCACCTGCACACCTTCCGGCCGGAGCAGATACCCGGTCTCGGAAGCCGGCAGATCCACGTCGAGCCACGCCTCCTCACCCGGCCGCACAGCCAGCGGCAGTACGACGTCCTGCCCCGGCCCACCGCGACCGGCAAAGGCAGTCAGCAACTCGTCGTCCTGCACCGCACACGTCCAGCCCGTCACCGGCTCCAGACTGAGCAGCTCGGCGCGAAGACGCCCACCACTCGGGTCATGCGGCACGGTGAGCGAGATCTGCTTGGTCCCGGCCGGCAGCAGCGTCCAAGGATTCTCGGCGTGGACTGTGACCGGCTCACCGTCGTCCACCGACACGGCGACCGGCACGTGGGCGCCGTGCAGGTGCAGAGCGGTCGTGGTCTCGGCCGAGATGCGTCGCGTGTAGGTGACCGGCGTACCCACACGAGTGCTGCTCCAGCCAGTGAGAACTCGCGTCGGCGCAGGGTCACCCGCCCAGTGGCCCTCGACCGTCCACAACGCCGAGATGTCCTCGGTTCCGGTGACCGTCCAGAGACTGCCCGGACCACGCAGCGCGCCGAGCCGGAGTGCCGGCAACCGGGCGTCGTCGAAGTTGGCGTGACCCCAGATCTCCACGGTGGCACGGATCTCGCCCCTGAGCCCGCGAACGTCGATCCGCCGGGTCGCGCCGAATCCTGCGAACGTGTGGAGCCGGCCGCCGATCGACAGGTCGACAATGTCGGCCGCACCCACGAGCAGCAGTTCGTTGGTCAGCTCCGCGGTGGTGGAGTAGATCCCTCGCCCGCGATAGACACCGAGCGACTCCAGCGTCGGCGCCAGCTCGTGCGTGCCCGCTGGTGTCTCCGGTGCTGCCGTGGCCCGTCGTCGTACCTCGGAAACCTCTTGTGACAAAGGACTCTCAGGAGACACGACCTCGGCTCGCGGCTGCACGGTGACGCTGACTCCGTCGACGAGCTCGGTCGACCCGACCGCGATCTCCACCGGGCTGTTGCCAAGAACAACAGTCACCGGCACCGCCGAGCAGAACACCAAGCCGTCGTCCGCCAGCTCCACCACATCCGCCGACGCCAAGGTCAACACCCTGTCTCCCAGCGGGACGTCGATCAGCATCAACGGACAAGAGTCTGCCGCGACCGCCACCGACACCCCGTTGACCAGCGCTCGCCCATCGGTGCGGCCGAGATTCGGTACGGCGACCACCTGTCCACCGCCGTCCAGGTCCAACGCCGCCGGTGCCGAGCTGGTCGCGAAGTCGGTCGTCACCTCAACAGGCGGTCCCGGTGTCGCCAGCGCCAGCCGCGATCCCAGTGCATCGATCACCCGCCCGAGCAACTGCGCCTCGGCGTACTCAGGCCGCTCCACCCCGGTCGACGACACGTACCCGCCGAAGTCGTAGCCATGGCTCATGAAGTTGCCCGGCTTACCCCAGTTCCCGCTCGACGGGGTGTAGCCGAAGTCCCAGCCGGACGCCTGCAGGTACGGCGCGAGCAGCGACGCACCACTGGCCAGCAGCCGCCGCAGGGTCCGATGCCGCCGGTTCGTCTCCGTGATCAGCAACGGCAGCGAGCGATCCGAGAGCAGGTCCGCGTACCGGCGTACCTCGGCCTCGATGTCCGGTGAGTCGTCGTTCGGGTAGAAGTTGCACGCCGGTACGACGTCCGCGACGTTGCCGGTGGCACCGAACAGATCACCCTGGCCGGCGCAGGCGATCAGCGGCACGGTGATGCCGTGGGCAACCGCCTGGTCCCGCAGTGCGGTGATGTACCCGGGCCGGTCCTCGCAGTCGAAGAAGTCCAACTCGTTCTCCAGCTGAACCATGATCACGGAACCACCAGCGCCGTGCTGGCGAGCGGCGAGGATCGGCAGCACCTGGTCGAACCAGGCCGTCACGGCCGCCAGGAAGCCCGGCTGGTTGTCGCGGATCCGCAGCGACGGGTCAAGCCCGAGCCAGGCCGGGAGCGCGCCGCCGTCCCACTCCGAGCAGATGTACGGCCCGGGCCGGGCGATCACGTGCAGCCCGGCCTCGTGGGCGAGATCCAGGAAGGTGGCGACATCGCGCCGGCCCTCGAACGACCACCGGCCGGGCGCGAGCTCGTGGAAGTTCCACGGCAGGTACACGTCGATGCAGGTGTACCCCGAGGCGCGAACCTGGTCGAGTCGCGCCCGCCACTGCTCCCGGGGCAGCCGGAAGTAGAACAGGGACGCGCACAGCACGACCCGCGGTTCGCCGTCGATGCGGATGCCCCGGGCATCCAGTTCCACTGATCTCATGGAGCCAACAAGATCAGAGTCTGTCGGTGGTCGCCAGGTACCGTCTTGCACCGTGGCGCCGGCGCGACGGAGGGTGGAGGCGTGAACCTCGTCATCGGAGTCGACATCGGCACCGGCAGTACCAAGGCCGTCCTGACCACCATCGACGGGACGGTACGAGCCGTCGCGCGACGAGACCACGCCCCGAGTCTGCCGCGGCCGGGCTGGGCGGAGATGGACGCCGAACGCGACTGGTGGGGTGACGTCGCGGAGGTGCTGAGCGAGCTGACCTCGACGCATCCGGACGACCGGATCGAGGCCGTCTGCATCTCCGGCCTCGGACCATGCGTCGTCCAGACCGATGAACAACTCCACCCGCGAAGGCCGGCCATCCTGTACGGCGTCGACACCCGCGCGACGGTGGAGATCGACGAGATCACCGCACAGCTCGGCGCGGACGCGATCCTGCAACGCTGTGGCAAGGACCTGTCCAGCCAGGCGATCGGTCCGAAGCTGGCGTGGTTGCGCCGGGAGGCCGGCGAGGCGTGGCGACCACAGGACCGGTGGTTCAGCGCGCACACGTACGTCGTGGCGCGGCTGACCGGTGAGTCGGTGCTCGACCACCACACCGCCAGTCAGTGCGACCCCTTCTACGACATCCACACGCAGGACTGGGCGACCGACTGGGTTGAGCAGGTGCTGCCAGGTCTGGCACTGCCACGCTTGGTGTGGCCCTCGGAGCAGGTCGGAGTGGTCCATGCGGCCGCGGCTGCAGCGACTGGACTCGCTGAAGGGACTCCGGTCGTCGCAGGCACAGTCGACGCGTGGGCAGAGGCCTTCAGCGTCGGCGTACGACGTTCTGGCGACCTGATGCTGATGTACGGCTCCACCATGTTCTTCGTGCAGGTGTTGACTGAGCCGACGAGTGTGCGCGGGCTCTGGACGACCTCTGGGGTCGAGCGGTCAACCCACACACTGGCTGCGGGGATGGCGACGTCCGGCACGATCACCACCTGGCTGCAGGACCTGACCGGTGGCGTCGCGTTCGAGACGCTGGTCGCCGAGGCCGCCGCGGTTCCCGCGGGGAGCGAGGGGCTGGTGATGCTGCCGTACTTCAGCGGGGAGCGGACGCCGATCTACGACCCGCTCGCGCGTGGCGTGATCGCCGGACTGACTCTGCGCCACGGGCGTGGCCATCTGCTGCGGGCGGCGTACGAGGGAATCGCTTGTGGTGTGCGGCAGATCGTGGAGTCCTTCGAGGAGGCGGCTGGGCGGCCGACCCGCATCGTCGCGGTCGGTGGCGGCACGCAGGGCGGACTGTGGACGCAGATCGTGAGTGATGTGAGTGGTCTGGTCCAGCAAGTGCCCGCGGAGACGATCGGAGCGTCGTACGGCGATGCACTGCTCGCGGCGATCGGGGTCGGTCTCGTGCCACCGCAGACGGACTGGGCCCGGCTGGATCACACGATCCAGCCGGATCCATCGACCACGTCCGTCTACGCCACCCTCTTCCAGACGTACGGCGAGCTGTACCCGGCGACCCGTCCCCAGGTGCACCGGCTGGCCCGCTCGGTGCAGTCGTCAGGTGACGTCGCTGATGTGGAGCACGGTGCCGTTGGGTAGATCGCGGTCGAGCAGCGACCAGATCGACCGGGCGACGTCCTCCGGTTTCGCGAGCAGGCCCTGTGCGTCCAGTTCGCGGAAGCGCTGGGCGTCCGGCACCTGCTCTTCGGTGCTGGCTCGCAGCTCGGCCTGCATATCGGTGTCGACGGCGCCGGGTGACACCGAGATCACCCGGCAGCCCGGACTTCGGCGGTCCTGCTCCAGCCCGACCGTTCGCACCCATTGATCGATCGCGGCCTTGCCGGCGCAGTAGCTCGACTCGCCTTCGTGCGGGTGCTTGGCCGCGCCCGAGGACACCATGATCAGGTGCTGGTTGTACGGCTTCCCGGCGACCGCCTGCAGGAACGCCTGGCCGAGGACCTGCGCCGAGGCCGAGTTGAGCAGCACGTTGCGCGTGTACTCCTCGGTGTCGACCCGACCGGCCGACCCCAGCGGGGCCAGCGTGCCGGCGTTGTGGATGAACACCACCGTGTCCCCGTCGAACCTGGACAGCCGCCGATCGAAGTCGTCGGCCACCACCGGCCAGGACGCCGGATCGGCCAGATCCACCGCCACGTGAAACGCACCCGGCGTCCCGCCGCGCCGGGAGATGTCGATCAGATCCGCCTCGAACGGAATCGTCGCCGCCAGCGCCGCCCCGAGTCCGGCCGACGCGCCGGAGATCCACACCAGCATCCGCCCCAGCGGACTCATGGCTTTCCCACGCCCGAAGGCAGGCAAAACTCACTCATAGCAGTTCCCCCCTGCGGCGCCCGGACGGTGCGCTGCCACGCAGCCTACGACGCGAAGGCCTCCGGATCGTAGCCCTCTCAGCAGGTTTTCTGTCCCGAGCAACCCGTCGTTCGATCGGGGTTGCCGACGGCCCCCCGACCAGGAACGATGGGTCAACCGTGAACGAGGACCTGTACACGCCGACCGCCGCCGCGATTGCGGAAGCCTTCGCGCTCGGTGAGGCACTCGCCGAGCTGGTCCTGGTACGACGCGGCGACACCGACACGTGGCGGCTCGAGACGGTGACCGGCAGCTACTTCGTGAAGGGGTACTGGTCCTCGACCGCTCAGTTCACACCCGGCGGTCTGACCGATCAGCTCGCAGTGGCGATGGCGTTCGAGAACCGGGCGCTGGCCGCGGGGATCGACCAGGCCGAGCCGATCGCCCCGGTCGATCCCCTGCTCGGCTGGATCACCCGCATCAGCGGGCGCCTCTTCCGCGTCTACCGCTGGATCGAGAGCCGCCCGCTGGCCCCGGACGACAACATCACCGAGTGGCTCGGCCGCACCATGGCCCAGGTCCACCAGTTGCAACCGCTCGGCGCGTCCGGCCTACCGGACTGGTGGCGTACGGCGCTCCGCCCGCGCGCCGACTGGGAGAAGTGGTTCACCGCGGCGCGGGAGCGCGGCAAGGGGTGGGCAGATCTGGCGTGGGACCGGCTGCCTCTGATCCTCGACCTGACCGACCGCATCCAGAACGTCTGCGAGTTCGCGCCGGACTGTGTCATGACCCATGGCGACTTCAAGACCCACAACCTTTTGATCGCTCCGGATGGTCCGATCCTGGTCGACTGGGACAGTGTCCGCGTCGACAGTGCTGCCCTGGAGGCCGCCCGCGTCGCCTACATCTTCGCGGCCGGTGAGCAAGAGCGGATCACCAGCATTCTGACGGCGTACACGGCCGCCGGTGGCGACGTCAGCTGGCCCGGTCAAGACCTCTTCCTGAGCGAGTCCCGCCACGACCTCCACATCTTGTTCGAGCATGTCCTGGTCTGCCTCGGCGACATCCCGGCCGCCCGCTGGATGACCGACACCGAGCAGGCTGTCACGAAGCTGCTCACCGAGTTCCCCGGCAAGCTCGCCGGCCTGCGGAGCCTTGTGGGCTAGAGGTCGTCGATCTCGTCCGGGCGGACCAGGCCGTCTTCGATGGCGCGGGCGAGCAGGGCCGCCTTGCCTGCTGCGTGCCGGCCGACCTGCCCGTACTTGATCCGTGCTCGGTCGATGTACTGCTTCACCGTCGTCTCGCGGATTCCCATCCGCTCGGCCACCGCGGCCTTCGACCGGCTCTGGAACCAGAGCAGCAACGCCGTCCGTTCCTGCGGCGCGAGCCGGGGGCGCTGATCGGCGACCATCACACCGGCCATTGCCGGAGGTACGGCGGGCCGATCGTGAGCCGTCGCAACGATCGCGTCGACCAGGTGGCGCGGTCCCTCCTGCTTGGTGACGTAGGCAATGGCTCCGGCGTCGAGGGCGGCGCGCACCATCTCCTCGCCGGAGTGCTGGGAGAACACGATGACGCGGCGTCCGCCGTCGGCGAGTCCGGCGATCGCGTCGATCATCAGCCGTCCCTCGAGCTCGAGATCGAGCAGGATCACGTCCGCGTGCCGACCGGCGCCGTGGACCGCCGCGTCGAGGTCCGGTCCGGCCGACACGATCCGGACCCGAGCGGCCGCGTCCTGGCCGATCCAGGTCCGGACGCCTTCGATCACCACCGGGTGATCGTCGACCACGGCCACCGTCACTGATGTTGCCATCTGGCCTCCAGCCACACGGGTTCCGATCGTCCGGCCTGGTCGCCGACCGCTGACACGATCACTTCGTCCCGGCCGCCGTACACCGTGACGCGGGCCCAGGTGCTCGACGCGACGAGTGCTTCGATCGCCGGCTCGGTGAGGATGCGGCGGGCCTCGAGTGGGAGCTCCGGCAACGGGCCGGCCGTCGCGAGCTCGACCAGTACGCCGCGGCGCTCGGCGACGTTCACGCAGGCGCGCACCTCGTGCAGCAACGGATCCGGTACGTCGTCGGACTCGGCGAACAGCCGCCGGAGCCTGGCGGCCTCGATCGCGCAGCGGCGCTGTACGTCGGGTGAGTCCGGGTCGAGCGACCCGTCCGCGAGGCCGTCGAGCAGCGGCGCGACCTGGCCGCGGAGCGACTCGTAGCGGTTCCTGCGCGCCTCGTGGAGTGCGTCGGCGACCTCGCGGTCGGCGCTCGACTCGGCTCGCTGCGCCGTCGCGAATCCCGCCACCGCGGCCGCGTCGTCGAGCGCGCGCGCCGCGAGCAGCACCGCCGACGGGACCAGTACGCCGCCCGCGCAGGCGATCACCAGGAAGCGCGCGATGACAGTCAGATCGATGTGGTGGTCGGTGAGCAGCAGGACCGACAGGTTCAGCAGGATGTTCGCGAGGAAGACCACGCCGAACGCGATCAGCCGTTCGCGCAGCATCAGCAGCACACCGATCAGCACGACGTCACCGAAGGCCCAGTTCGCTGCGCCGGTGATCTGGTCGCCGGGAACCATCGAGACCGCGAGCGCGCCCGCGGCGATCACCGCCGCCGCCGACCGCCACCAGTGAGCGAAGGCAGGTCGGCCGGTCAGCAGCCTGATCGAGCCGTGCACCAGCAGAGCCGCGAGCAGCGCCCAGGCGACGAGCTCCGCGCCGGTCGCGCGATAGAGCCCGGCGCTGAGGACGAGTGACGGCAGGACGTAGACGACATGCCAGACGCCGACGATGACCACGACGCTGATGTCCAGGGCGCGGGCGAGGCCGGACCGGATCCTCGCCGCTTGGTCACCCTCGCCGGTCACCGTCACCCCACCGCAGGACGACCTGGGTGCCGCCGGCCGGCATCGACAAGACCTCGGCCACTCCGCCGACGTCTGCCATCCGCCCCAGGATCGACTCCCGCACACCACGGCTGTGCGCGCCGATCGCCCGTACGTCGAAGCCACGGCCGCGATCGCGGATGTCGACACGCAGCCGTCCCGCTCGGTCGACCGAGACTCCGACGCTGGCGGCGTCGACTCCGGAATGCCGTACGACGTTCCGCAGCGCCTCGCCGACGCAGGCCGAGATGGCGGCGGCGACGTCGGCGCGGACCGACACCGCGGGCAGCGCGGCGGCAATGTCCAAGTCAGCGGCTTCGGTCTCGATGACGGAGCGCAGCCTGTCGTCGAGCCGCTCCTGCCGATCGGTCCGGGACGGCCCGGTGGACAGTGCGCGCAGTGCGGCGGCGTCTGATGCGGCGCGGGCGTGCAGGATCGCGGAGCCCGATCGGACCGAGCCGGAGCCGACCATCGTCAACGTCGCGAGCGCGGTGTCGTGCAGCTGGCGGAAGTGTTCGCGCTCGTCGGCGCGTCGGGCCGCCGCCACTTGCGCCTCCCGATCCTGCAGGGCTTGGCGCTCACACTCGAGCTCAGCGGCGCGTCCGGCACGACGTACGAGCTGGACTGTGGCGGCCGCCAGGCCGGTCTGGATCACGAGGATTCCGGCGCCGATGAGCATCGACGGCTGGAAGTCTGTCGCAAGTGTTTGCCCCAGGGCGTCGGCGGCGCTGATGAGTACGCCGATCGGCACGCCGACGGCCGGGCGGAGCCGTAGTTGAGCCAGCAGGACCGCCGCGGTGGCGATCGGCAGCAGCCAGGCCGAGCTGTTCGGAAGCTCGGCGGATGACACCAGATGCCCTTGTAGTAGGAGGATCGTGCAGACGATGAGGCTGTCGGCAATGACCAGGCGGTGAGTCAGTCCGTGCTGGACCACGACTGACAGGAAGAGTAAGCACCACACGGCGAGTCCACCGAGGACCGGCACAAGCCAGCGCGGTGCGACCGGTGGCGCGAGACTCAGGACAGCCGCGATGGCGCCGAGACCGACGGTTCCGAGTCGCAGCGCGAGGCCGTAGACGGCCGCGAAGCGGTCCAGTGCGCGATCAGGAGCGCCGCGCTCCAAGGCCAGATCCTCAGGCACTGGCGCGCGTGAAACCGAGGCCCTCGCATCAGCGAGAAGCCTGTTCGTGTCGATCAACATCCCCCCATGCGGTTCCCTGCCGCAGCAATACCTTGCCCGCCGGAATCGCGACCGTCAACAACACAGAGCGACCGAACCTCAACCGGGAATGACCTCCGTTCGGAGGTCCCTCGCCGTACCCGCCGGCTCGTACCGTCAGAGCGGGGGAACGGCAGCCGAGTCACAGCTGCGAGGGGGAGAGATGAATCGGCACAAGATCAGCAGTCGATGGATGGTGGGGGCGACGGCGGTGCTGTCGGTCCTGAGCGGATGTGCCGCCCAGGGCCCGGCGACCAAGGACGACCTCTGCACAGACTTCGATGCCGTAAGCAACGAGTTGTACCGGGGGGTGCTCAGCGACAACGGCGTGTTCCGGGCAGCGGGTGAGTTGGCCGGCACGGCGGCGCGGTACGACGGATCGCCCGCGGTGCAGGCGTCGGCGGACGGGATCAAGAAGATCTCGAAGAGCAAGTCCACGACCCTGAACGAGCTCCGCAACGCGACCATCGCCATCGCAGACACCTGCGGCCACCCACTCGGCCTCAACTTCTGAGGGGGACGGATGGAGACGAACAACAGTGCGCCGCGGCCGGTCGTACGGCGGTCGAAGGCGTGGGTCTACTACGCGGTCCTGAGCGTGGGGGCGCTGATCGCGATGCCGGCGCTGGGGTGGTGGCACGCGCTGCTCGCCGCGCTCGGGTGCGGGATCTACTCGGCGTACCTGTTCCGAGGCGGCCGCGTCGTCATCTGGTTCTGGTGAACCACTTACGAGGGGGATGCATGACGTTTGATGTGCTTTGTGTGCGGGGTGTGGGGGAGGCGGGGGACGAGACGATGTTTCCTGGGTTGGATGGGGGTGGGAAGGTCAACCAGGAGTTGCTGGACGGGGATTCGGCGCAGCAGTTGGTGGCGCGGGCGATCGCGGTGCGGGACGTGGGTGGTGGGAAGGCCCGGACCGTCGTCGAGGTGCGGGAGATCCGGGCCGACGTGTTCATCACCGACGCACGAGTGATCCTGCTGTGTTCGAAGTACGACAAGGGCGGCGGCTGGGTCGGCAGTCCCGGTACGGCGCTGATGCTCAACGCGGTCAGCAAGCTCAGAGCGGCGCGCCGCAGCCGCGGCACCGCGCTCGTCGGGCACATCCGCTACCCGTGGCTGATCTCGGTCGGGTTCAGTCCGAAGCAGGGCTGGCTCGACGAGGAGGTACTACGGCTGGTCGTTCGCGACGGTACGGCGGATCCGTCCCGGCTGCTCGTGGTCGACCTGAACCTGCCCAAGGAGACCGACTCGGGCGCCGTCGCCCGGGCGATCATGCTGCGTGCGGTGCAGTACCGCACGACGCACGAGACGCTGACCGACGACGAACTCGCCGGCTTCCGGCAACTCGCCGAGTCACCCGAGCTCGCCCGGCCGCAACCGAAGAAGTTCGCGGTCTACGCGATGCCGACGTCCTGGCAGGCCAAGCCCGCGACCGCCTACCCGCGGACGGTGTGACACCGATGCTGACAGCACTCGTCGTTGTCTGCTACCTGATCACCATCGCCGCGGTGATCGATGCCGTACGACGCCCGTCGTACGCCTGGGTCGAAGCCGACCGGAACCGCGCCTACTGGGTCAGCGGTCTCGTCTTCGGTCTGCTGTTCCTGCCGGTCGGGATCCTGCTGGCGATCGCGTACGCGGTCGGCGTCCTGCCCAGGATGACCGAATCCACCGGATCCGACGCGTTCCGGAGGCGGCCATGAAGCTGCGCATCCTGGCCACCGTGCTGGTCCTGGGACTGGCCGCGACCGGCTGCGGCGACGACTCCCCGAACACCGGCGCGGTCGCAGCTCAGACCTCAACCCAAGCCACCGCACCGACACCAACCGAGAGTCCGACGGCAACCGAGACCACCCCAACCGAAACAATCCCGACGGACACGCCGTCCATCGATCCGCCGACGGACGCACCGACCGAACCGACGGATAGCGAGACGCCGGCGGTGCTGCCTCCCGATGCGAAGAACCGGCCGCTGACCCTGAGCAGCATCTTCAAGTACCCGGACGGCTGGCGCGACGGCCGCTACGACGTTGCCGACCGCAAGCAGGCGACCGGCATCGGCGGCGAGCTCGACTCGTGCGGAGACAACTGGGCCCAGGTACTGGAGTTGAGGCTGGCGAACAACTTCAACAAGCTCAAGCTCGAGTTCGGCCAGAGCAACTCCTCGGAGAGCTCGGACCAGGTCCTGCAGGTCCGGATCGACACCAACGGGAAGTACGCCGACCAGAAGACGGTGCCACTGAACAAGATCGCCACCCTGGACGTGTCGGTCAGCAACGTCAACGCGCTCAAGGTCATCGTGTCGCTGGCGCAGTCCGACGGCTGCCAGAGCGGCCGGGTGGAGGCCGTGCTGATGAACATGGTGCTGTCCTGAACACGCAGTCCACCTCCGGCGGCGCGACGAAGCTCTGGCCCTTCGTCGCGTCAGCCGGCCTGCCCGTGGCGCTGGGGGTTCCGCTGGCGTTCGCGGTGCCTTCGGTGATCGACGCGACCGACGCGATCTGGGCCCAGATCACAGCAGCCGCCTTGATCCTGCTGGGAGCGGCGGCCGTCGTGCTGGCCTACTGGATCTGGTCCACTCATCCGCGGTTGCGGAAGGTCCCGGCGACTGCTGCGGCCGTCTGCTACTTCTTATCGGTGGTCGTGATGATCCTCGGCAACGTCCACCCGTCAGGGCCCGGAGCGGGGCCGGCGGCCGGGCCGAGTGTCGCTCCATCGTCGTCCGTGACGACCACTGAACAGCCGAAGAGTCCGGTGCCGACGGCTCCCGCTGGGCCTCGGTGTTGGTCTGGTTCGCAGCAACCAGTCGACTGCCGGGAGAAGCATCGGTTCGAGGAGTTGCTGGGGGCAACGAACTGCGATCAGGCGACCGTCGTACGGTTCCTCGGTGGTTCGCCGGCGATCGACGTCGTCACGGCGCGAGCTGCCACGGCGCCGGGTGGAGTCTGCGCCGTGCAGACGGCTGACGACCAGATGGGATCGGCTCACAACGTCCTGCAGCAGGGAACAGCGGCCGGCTGGCGCCGCTGCTTCGACCGCCGGACCCAGACTGCCGTGAGCTGCTCACAACTGCATTCGCGAGAGTACGTCGCCACCGGAAGCACCCGCCGGCCGACACCGGACGAATGCGTGGCGGCCGCGGCCACCTACCTGAACCAGCTCCCGGCCAATCTCGTCGACGACCTCGTCGTCGGCGTCAAGGACGTGCCGTCCGGAAACCCGGACCCGGCCCGCTGCACCATCGATGCCCGAGGCAACCAGCTGCTCGACGACTCGGTCCGCTCCCTGGGCGTTCGCCCGGTACCGATTCACACGACCTGAGCCCATCGCTCCACCGAATCACAGTCGCGTGGTCACCACTCCTCGATTAGTCTCGGGCGGTGGATACCGGCGAGTGGAACTGGACCTGGGACGAGAGCCTGTACGCCGGTAGTGCCGAGCACTACGCGGTCGGCCGGATGGCTTACCCCGTTGGGCTTGCGGACGCGGTGCGCGACGAGCTCGGGCTCGACGGCAGCGGCCGGTTGCTCGACGTGGGGTGCGGGCCGGGACCGCTGACCCTGTTGTTCGCGCCACTGTTCGAAGAGGCGGTCGGTGTCGACGCGGACGGCGACATGGTCGCGGTGGCGGCCGGTCGCGCCGAGCGAGCCGGGATCACCAACATCTGGTGGCGGAAGCTCCTGGCCGAGGAGATCTCGCCGGAGCTGGGCAGCTTCCGGGTGGTCACGTTCGCGCAGTCGTTCCACTGGATGAACCAGGCACTCGTCGCCGAGCGGATGCGCGACGTGCTGGAGCCCGGTGGAGCCTGGGTCCATGTCGGGGCCACCACGCATCGCGGCGTCGAAGGCGACGACGAACTCCCGCACCCGCGCCCGCCGTGGGACGGCATCGACGCGCTGGTCACCCGCTACCTGGGTCCTGTCCGCCGCGCCGGGCGGAGCCTGCTGCCGACCGGCACCCGCGGCGGCGAGGAGGACATCATGCGCAGCGCCGGGTACGACGGTCCGACCCGCATCATCGTCGGTGGTGACGAGGTGGAGGAGCGCACCGTCGACGACCTCGTCGCGGCCGTGTTCTCCCTCTCCGGATCGACACCTGCTCTGTTCGGCGCCGAGCGGCCGGCTTTCGAGACCGATCTCCGCGCCCTGCTCCGCGAGGCCGCCGACCACGATCTCTTCTCCGAACGCCGCCGCGAGATCGAAGCCGTCATCTGGCACTGACAACAGGCCACGGAGCAGCCGCGAGCGGCCGCGGACGTCGGGTCCGCGGCCGCTCGGCTTCTGCTCAGTTCAGGACGGTTGTCTCAGCTCAGGACTCGTTGTCCGGCATGTCGTCGTTCTGACCGTCCAGCCCGTCCAGCCGGTCCTTGGCGAAGTCGGTGCCCTGGTCGATCTTCTCGCCGTACTCGCCACCGGTCTTCTCGTCGGCGAACTCGCCGGCCTTGTCCAGGCCCTCGCTCACCTTGTCGCCGTGCTCGTCGACGGCCTCGGTCGCCTTGTCCTTCAGGTTGTCGAACATGCCCATCGTCTTTCCCCGTTCTGTCGATGGTTGCTGGCACTACCTAAATTCCGCCGTACCCGATCGCCCGGATTCCACACACCTGATCACGGAGTGTCGTCGGAAAACGGATTCCGGTCGGCGACGAGCGCGGGGAGCATCGAGTCGGACAGCTTGCCGTACAGGTGGCGTTGGAGCATGGGGCCGAAACTGATGCGGGCGACACCGGCCGCGGTGTAGTCGGCCAGGGAGTTGGCGCCCTGGCCGTAGCCGACGTTCACCGGTCCGGGGATCTGTTTGGTCAGCGTGGCGATCAGGTCGAGGTCGCCGACCCCGATCGGGTAGACGCAGTCGGCACCGGCGGTGAGGTAGCGGGCGGCGCGGTCGAGGGCGGTGCGCAACTGCTCCTCGGGTGAACCGGCGCGGCGCACGAACGCGTCGATCCGGGCGTTGATCACCAGTTCGGTGCCGGCTTCGGCCCGGATCGCGGCCAGGAAGTCCGCCTGTTCGGCCGGATCGATCATCGCGCCGGTGGCGGGATCGGAGTCCTCGAGGTTGAGGCCGACGGCACCGGTCGCGGCGAACCGTTCGACGAGTTCGGCCGGGGCGAGCCGGTAGCCGCGCTCGAAGTCGACCGTCAACGGCACCGCGATCGACCGCGCGATCCGGGTCGTCGCGGCCAGGACCTCCTCGACCGGGACGTGTTCGCCGTCGTCGTACCCGAGGATCGTCGCGGTGGCGAAGCTGCTGGTCGCGACGGCCGGGAACCCTGCGGCCTCGACCATCCGGGCCGAGGCCGCGTCCCAGGCGTTGGGCAGGACGACGGGTGTGCCGGGCACGTGCAGCGCCCGGAGAGTGGTTGCCAAAGTCATCGTTATCTCCGTGTCAGCGGATGATGGACAGCCCGAACGCGCCGAACAGCGCGGGCTGGTGGAAGGCGAGAACGGCCGCGATACCGGCCTTGGTGAGGGTCAGGACCTTGATCGAATGCGCGTGATAGAGCCCGTCGCGACCGCGGATGTAGAGCGCGAACGCGGGCTGCCCGTTCGCCGACGTCTCGACCAGGATCCGGCGCTCCGGACCGGGCCGCAGCTTCGAGTCCAACAGCCGCAGTACGTCGTTCCGTCCGCTGAACCAGGTCGGGATCGGCGGCATCTCCCACCGGGCGTCCGCGGTGAAGAGCGCCTCCAGCGCGACCAGATCCTTGTTCTCCATGGCCGCGGCGAACTGATCGAGCAGCGCGCGCCGGAGCGGCTCGTCCGGCTCGCTGAGGTCTTCCTCGATCGGCCGGAGCCGCGCCAGTTCGGCCCGGGCGCGCTGGAGCGAGCTGTTCACCGCGGCCGTGGTCGTGTCGAGGAGTGTCGCGACCTCGGCCGCCGGCCAGGTCAGCACCTCGCGCAGGATCAGTACGGCGCGCTGCCGCGGCGGGAGGTGCTGCATCGCGGCGACCATCGCCAGCCGCAGGCTCTCCCGGTTGCCGACCACGGTGGCCGGGTCGGCCCCGAGCAGCAGGTCCGGGAACGGCTCGAGCCAGGTCACCTCGAGCGCGTACGGATGCAGCTCCTCCGGGTCGTTGCCGGGGGCACCGAGCGCGGACGGCACCACCCGGCGGCTGCTGTGCTGGAGGAGGTTGAGGCACACGTTGGTCGCGATCCGGTAGAGCCAGGTCCGGACCGTCGAACGGCCCTCGAAGTCCGCGTGTCCGCGCCAGGCCCGCAGGTACGTCTCCTGCACCGCGTCCTCGGCATCGTGCAGCGAGCCGAGCATCCGGTAGCAGTGCGCGACCAGTTCGGCCCGGTGCTGCGCGAACTCCTCCTCCAGGTTCATCCCACCTCCTCCATGGCCTTGGGCACGACCGGTCCGGCAGTCCGCCGGCGGGCGGTGATGCCGAGGCCCGAGAGTGCTCCGAGCAACGACAGTACGCCGCAGCCCGCGAGGGCACGGGTGAAGCCGTGACCGGCGTACCCACCGGCTGATGCGAACACGGATCCGAGGACGGCGACACCCGCGGCGCCACCGAGCTGGCGGGTCATGCTGTAGATGCCTGCCGCGATTCCGACCGACTCGCGCGGCAGCGATCCGACGCTGGCGTTCTGCGTGGCCGGCATCGCCAGCGAGACGCCGCAGCCGGTGATCACGAGCGGTACGACCAGTTCGTGGTACTGCACCGAACCCTTGCTGATCTGGCTGACCCAGAGCATTCCGAGGGCCTGCAGGCCAAGGCCGATGACGACCAGAGGCCGCTCACCGACGCGGTCCACCAGCCGACCCGCGATCGGGCCGACGATGAAGAGCGTGGCGGTCCAGGGCAGCAGCTTCAGCCCGGCCATGAACGGCCCGGAGCCGAGCACGACCTGCATGTACTGCGAGAGGAAGAACACCGCGCTGAACAGGGCGGCGCTGAGGAAGAATCCGGCCGAGTTCGCCGCGCTGAAGGTTCGGTTGCGGAAGAACGTCAGCGGCACCATCGGATGCTCCGTCCGGTTCTCCCGGACGGCAAAGGCGGCGAGCAGTACGACGCCGCCCGCGAACGACCCGAGCACCTCGGCACTCGACCAGCCCGAGCCCTGACCGTGGACCACGCCCCAGACCAGACCGAGGACCGCGAGGCTGACCAGCACGGCGCCGGTCAGGTCGAGTCGCCGGATCGGGCCCTTGCTCTCCGGGATGTTCCGCAGGACCAGCGGGATCGCGATCAGGCCGACCGGGACGTTGATCCAGAAGATCCACTGCCAGGCCAGGCCCTCGGTCACCGCACCGCCGATCATCGGGCCGCCGAGCACCGCGAGGCCGGTCACTCCGCTGAACACGCCGGTCGCCCAGCCGCGCCGTTCGGGCGGGAACGCCGCACCGAGCAGCCCCATCGCCAGCGGCATCACCACGGCCGCGCCGACGCCTTGGACGGCGCGGGCCGCGATCAGCCACGGCAGCGAGGTGGCCAACGCACAGGCCACCGATGCCACCGTGAACAACACCAGGCCGCCGGCATAGGTACGCCGACGGCCCCAGCGGTCACCGATCGCCGCGGCGGTCATCAGAAGCATCGCGAAACTCAGGCCGTACGCGTTCACCGTCCACTCGAGCTGCTCGGCCGTGGCACCGAGATCCGCCCGGATGGTGGTCAGCGCGGCCGCCACCACCAGGACATCAAGGGCCACCATGACCGAGCCGATCGAGGCCAGCCCCAGCACCCATCGTTGTTGAGTCGTCGTCCGCACAAGTCCTCCAGGGAATTGCTGTCACCTGGGTAGACCGCGCGCGACCGCCGGACTCATCGGTGCGATGAGAAGGAATTTCCGAGCGTCGCTCAGCGTTGGGGGCGGGCCGCGACCTGGATGAGCGTCTGCTGACCGGTGGCCACCAGCGTCCGCCGGCTGTCCTGGACCGAGAACACCTCGAGTTGGCAGACGGTGAGCGTACGCCCGGACTTCAGCACGGTGCCGACGGCTTCGAGGTGGTCGCCTTCGGCCGGGGCGAGCAGATTGATCTTGTACTCGACCGTGAGCACCGAGCTGTCCTCCGGGAACAGCGTGAAGGCGGCGTACCCACCGGCACTGTCCGCGATCGAACTGGTGGCGCCGGCGTGGAAGTAGCCGTGCTGCTGCGTGACCTCGGGCCGGCTCGGCAGCACGATGTGCACCCGCCCCGGAGCGATCAGTGCGAGGCGCGCGCCGAGATGATGCATCAGCCCTTGCCGCTCGAAACTGTCCCTGACCCGACTCTGCACCTCAGCCGAAGCCTCGTCCATGCGGCGACAGTACCCGCCGTCAGGTCATCGGGATCGTCGCCGCGGCCGGCTGGGACGGAGTGGCGGAGCCGCCAGCGGGCTCGTTGGTGAGGCCGAAGGCGATCATGCCGGTGACCGAGCCGTCCAGCACCCGGGTGACGTCGCCGGCGGCGAGGCCGACCGAGTGCGCCGTCCTCGACGGGTCGATCATCCACAGCTGCCAGGTCCGGCCCGCGCGCAGCCTGGGCAGGTCGTTCAGTACGACGACCGCCTCGTCCGCGCTGGGAGACATGACGATGGTGGCGTGACCGCCACCAGCGACCGGCCCTCGAACGGTCCGCGCATCTGGCTGGGAGAGTACGGCGGCGATCTGGTCCTTGGCCTGGACCGCGTCGGTCTTCTCGCGGTACTGGTCGACTGCGACTCCGCCGACACCGGCGACGGCGAGCGCGGCCGCGGCGAGTGTGAGGACGGAACGACGGGTGAACCGCTTACGGGCGGGTACGGCGCGGTGTCCGGTGACCAGCGGAGGTACCTGGCGGACATGGTCGATCGCGGCCAGGACGTTCGGCTTGAGCGAGGGCGGCGGCGGGGCCGCGACCTGGGTGGCGAGCTTGACCGCGGCCTCGCGGAGCTCGGCGACCTCGGTGGCGCAGAAGGTGCAGCCGGCCAGATGCGCCTCGAACAAGGTCCGCTCGTCCTCGGGCAGCGCGTCGAGGACGTACGGGCCGGTCAGAGTGTGCACGTCGGATTCGGTCATGACGTACGCCCCTTTGTGGTTCCGAGGCAGTCGCGGAGACGGATCAGGCCGTCGCGCATTCTCGCCTTGATGGTCGGCAGCTTGGCATCGAGGCGCTGCGCGACTTCGGGATAGGTGTAGCCGTTGTAGTAGGCCAGGGTGATCGACTCGCGTTGCAGGTCGGTCAAGGTGTCCAGGCAGCGCCGTACCTGCTCGGACTCGAGCCGGGTGGTGACGGTGTCGGCGACCTGGTCGAAGTCGACCTCGGCGGACCGCGCGCCGATCAGTTCGGTGCGGTCGGCGGCCGCCTGCTCGGACCGGACCCGGTCGACGGCCCGGCGGTGCGCGATGGTCAGGATCCACGCGTGCGCGGAGCCGCGGTGCGGGTCGAACCGGGTGGCCGTCCGCCAGACGTCGATCATCACTTCCTGGGTGACCTCCTCCGACTGGGCCGGGTTGCGAAGGATCCGCCGTACCAGGCCGAACACCCAGGGCGTGACCCGGTCGTACAGCGCGCTGAAGGCTGCCGTGTCGCCGCCGGCGGCACGGGCCAGGAGATCGCCGTCACTGACCTCGCCGGGCCGCGTGTGCGGCCCGGCCGGCCAGGGCAGTGCAGTCGGTTCGGTCACGGTCAGTTCGCCGGTGGCATCAGGACAGAGTCGATCAGGTACACCGTAGCGTTGGCCGTCTTCACCCCACCACAGATGACGGACGCGTTGTTGACCTTGAGGCTGTCACCGGAGCCGGTGACGGTGACGTCCTGCTTCTCGACGGTGGCGTGCGTGCCCACCACCGCGGACGGGTCGAGCTGCCCGGGCACCACGTGGTAGGTGAGGATCTTGGTGAGCAGCGCGTCGTTCGTCTTCAGCGTGGTGATGGTGGCCGCCGGGATCTTCTTGAACGCGTCGTCGACCGGCGCGAACACCGTGAACTCGCCGCCGTTGAGCGTCGAGACCAGATCGACCTTCGCGTTGAGCTTCCCGGACACTGCCGAGACCAGGGTGGTCAGCAGCGGGTTCCCGGACGCGGCGGTCGCGACCGGGGCGGCGGCCATGCCGTCGATCGAGCCGGCACCGCTCGGGTTCGCCTTCGCGTAGTCGGCACAGCCGGGGCCGACCAGGCCGGCCGAGCTGCTGTCCATCGACTGGGTGGCCGACGGGGTGCTGGCCGAGGAGGCGGCGGAACTGTTGCTGTTGTCGTCGCCGCTGCCACACGCTGACGTCGCGAGGACGAGAGCCAGTGCGGACGCGGCGAGACCGGCGCGGACGAGGTACTTGGGCATGACGGGTTCGCTTTCTCGAGGTGGACACTGACACGGGTACTTCGGTGCCGCCGCGGCCTCGGATGGGTGGGAGTTACTCGACCATCACGACCGTGTTGTGCAGGCCGCTGGAACCGTTCGGACGCGGTGCGGCCCGCTGCGCTGTCTGCACGGTGCCGTCGCCGTCGGTCGCCCGGACGGTGAGCTTGTGGTTGCCGGGCGTCGCGTCCCAGCGGAAGGTCCACTGCCGCCAGGTGTCGATGGTGTCCTCGGCCGCGAGCGTCGCCTCCTGCCACGGGCCGTTGTCGACCTGCACCTCGACCTTGCGGATGCCGCGCTGCTGCGCCCACGCGACGCCGGCCGCGACCGCCGGTCCCGCCTTGATCGTGGCGAACCCTTTGGGTACGTCGATCCGCGAGGCGGTCTTGACCGGTGCCTCCACGGACCAGCCGCGGTCGGTCCAGTAGGCACTGAAGTCCTGGAACCGGGTGACCTCGAAGTCCACGATCCACTTGGTCGCCGACACGTAGCCGTACAGCCCCGGCACCACCATCCGCACCGGGAACCCGTGCTCGAACGGGAGCGGTTCGCCGTTCATCGCGACCGCGAAGATCGCGTCCCGTCCGTCGGTGAGCGCGCTGAGCGGCGTACCGATCGTCAAGCCGTCGATGCTGGTGGACTTCACCGCGTCGGCGCCGTTCCGGACACCGGCCTCGGCGAGGATGTCGGCGATCGGTACGCCGATCCAGCGCGCGGTGCTGACGTACGGGCCGCCGACCTCGTTGGACACGCAGGTCAGCGTGATGTCGCGCTCGATCAGCCGGCGTTCCACCAGGTCGCCGAGCGAGAGCCGGAGTTCCTTGTTCACCATGCCGTGGATCCGCAGCTCCCAGTCGTCCGGGTCGATCCGCGGGACCTGTAGCAGGGTGTCGACCCGGTAGAACTTCGAGTTCGGCGTCACGAACCGCGATACCCCTGGCACGTCGGCCTGGACGCCGACCGGGAGTGGACCCGCCGCATCGGCCGGCGTCGGCACGCGGAACTTGGCGCGCACCGCATCACCAGGCCCGAACGACGCGACCCTCGTCGTGGACCACGCCGCGGCCCCGGCCACAGCCAACCCAGCCACGGTCACCAGGAACCGCCGTCGATCGAATCCCTCAGGCTGCTCCGCCTCGGTCTTCGGTCGTGGCGCCCGAACAACCAGCGCCATGGCCAGCACCGCCACCACCAACGTGACAATTGCCGGCAGCAACCGATCCACGACGCCGGCCGCAGCCGAACGCCCGAATGCCGCGAACACGACCCCGACGACCCCAAGCCCCGCGGCGATCCCGACCGCCACCGCCTGTCGCCGTCGGTCCCGACCCTCCGAGCGGTCCGGAGGCGGTAGTCGCCGGGCGCCCCCACCCCATCCGCCGGCGCCGATGGCACCGGCCGCGGCGGCTACCAACGCGAGGACTACGCAGATGCTGGCTCGGAGGAGGGGGCGGTCGGCGGTGCCGAGTTCCCGGACGGCGAAGTCTTTGACCGGGCCGGGGGACCAGTCGATGATCTGCACACCGACGGCGTCGACCGGCCACGGACCGCCGGTGACGGCGGCCACCAGGTACCCGAACGACAAGGCGGCGCCGGCCGCGACCACTCCGCCAACCGCGCCTGCTGCCTGCCGACCTCGCGAGGTATCCATGCCCGTGGTTCGGCGACGCCCACCGCTCGGATGGGCCGTTGTTGGCGACAACTGGCCATCGGGATGCCCTGGACCGCACCACGGGTAACGTCAGCGACCGACATCGAGGAGGCGCGCCGGCGATCGGGTCGGCGTGCTCGGGGAAAGGGTGTGGAGACGTGCTTCGCAGGGTGATCAGCGGTGTGATCGTGGCCGGGGTGGTCGGAGTGACGCAGGCCGGAGCGCCGGCCTTCGCGGCGCCGGCTGCCACGGTGCCCGCTCAGGGATCGACGCAGACGGCCGGGCTTCACAAGACGCCGGTGCGCTTCGACAGCCTGACCGAGTTGGTCATCCGCCGGATCGAGGTGGGCGACGAGGTGGCCGCGTCGAAGTACTTCAGTGGGAAGCCGGTCGAAGACCCGGTCAGGGAGCAGCAGATCATCGATTCGGTCCGGCAGTCCGCCGTACAGCTGGGGATCGACCCGGACTCGACCGCCGACTTCTTCCAGGCGCAGATCGAGGCCAGCAAGGTCGTGCAGCGCGGACTGCTCGCCAAGTGGGCCGCCGATCCGTCGTCCGCTCCGACGTCCGGGCCGGATCTGGACGCCGTACGTCAGGAGCTCGACGAGCTGACCACGGGGCTGCTGACCGAGCTGGTCCGCGTCGACCACGTCCGGCACGCCGGCCTGGCCTGCGACATCTCCTTGCTGGTAGCAACGACGACCGGCTCGATCGAGCACCACTTCGACCACCTCCACCGCCAGGCTCTGGCGGTCGGCACCGCGACGGTCTGCGGATGACCCTGGTGTCTGCTCTGGTGCTCTCGGGTCCGCCCGGGGTCGGGAAGACGATGGTGGGCTGGCGGGTCTTCGATCGGTGCACCGACCTCGGCCAGGATCCGGCGTTCGTGGATCTCGATCTGATGGGTGCGGCCTGGCCGGCTCCGGAGGACGACCCGCATCAAGCGCGGCTCAAGGCGACGAACCTGGCGGCGGTGTGGTCGAACTACCGCGCCGCCGGCAGCCGCCGGCTGATCATCGCGGGGGTCGTGGAGGACGAAGGCGAGCGGAAGCTGTTGGAGGTGGCCACGGGCGGAGCGGTGGTCATCTGCCGGCTGGAGGCGCCGGACGATGAACTGGCGCGGCGGATTCTCGGCCGCGGTCGAGAGGATGGCGACGGCGTCGCCACGCTGGTTGCCCGTGCAGTCGAGCTGTCCGCCCAGCTCGCCGCTCACGACGTCAGCGACTACTCGGTCGGAACAGCGGGGCGCACGATCGACGAGGTGGCCGACGAGGTGCTCGCGCGCTGGGACAAGCACACGACCTAGGCCATCCGGGCGAGGGCAGCTTCGGTGAGTTCGTACCGCAGCGGGGATCCGGCGACGTACCGCTCGATCTCGGACGCCACGATCGTGCCCATCTCGAGGTAACACTCGACCGTGCCCGCGGCCCGGTGCGGGGTGAGTACGACGTTCGGGAGTCCTCTGAGCGGGCTGTCCAGCGGTAACGGTTCCTCGTCGAACACGTCCAGGGCCGCGTCGATCCGGCCGCTCCGCAGCTCGGCGAGCAAAGCATCCGAGTCGACCAGCCAGGAGCGCGCGGTGTTGACCAGCGCCGAGCCGTCGGGCATCAGCGCCAGTTCGCGTGTCCCGATCATCTGGCGCGTCTCGGGCAGCGTCGGCGCGTGCAGAGCGACCACCCGGCTGGTCCGCAGCAGTTCGTCCAGGTCCATCCGCCGTACGCCGAGCTCTGTCGCGCGCTCGTCGGTCAGATACGGGTCGTAGACAA
The DNA here is from genome assembly GCF_043197265.1 of Kribbella sp. NPDC049227. Taxonomy (NCBI): domain Bacteria; kingdom Bacillati; phylum Actinomycetota; class Actinomycetes; order Propionibacteriales; family Kribbellaceae; genus Kribbella; species Kribbella sp. NPDC049227. The sequence continues at coordinate 475,489 of NZ_JBICST010000005.1, forward strand.
CGACATCGGCGCCGAGGGCAACGACCATCGAGATGTACTCGACGCCGGTCCGGGAGGCGCCGACGACCCCGACCCGGGAGCCGGTGATGCCGTGCTGCGGAGGCGTGTCGATCGCGCCCACCCACGCCGCGCCACCGTGCATCGCGCGGTCGAACCGATGGATCCGGTGCAGCATCGTGAGGGTGAACGCCAGCGAGACCTCGGCAACCGGCCGCGCCATCGCCTGCCCGGCTTGCGTGAGCCGGATGCCGCGCCGGAACACCTCGTCCGTGACGAAGTGCTTCACCGACGACGCGCTGTACGCGATCAACCGCAATCGCGGCGCGTGCGCGAGCACCTCGGCAGTCAACGGCGTCGCACCCCACGACGGAATCAGTACGTCGGTCCCGGGCAACGCGCCCACCAGCGCCTCGGCGTCACCGGGATCATCAAGGAGCACAAGCTCACCGAGCTGCTCCAGCCGCGCGACGCTCTCGTCCGAGAACACCATCGACCGGAACGACGGCGTAGCCACCAGCAACATCCGAACCCGTTCACGCATGGCCAGATAGTAGCCACGACGTAGGATCCGGGGGTGGTGACTTCGCGGAGCATACGTCCGCCGCGTGCGGATGAACGTGAGACGGTGCTCGCGTTCCTGCAGTGGCATCGGGAGACCCTGGAACTCAAGTGCGCCGATCTGAAGCCGGAGCAGTTGGGGGAGCGCGCGGTACGGCGTTCGGGGTTGTCGCTGCTCGGGCTGGTGCGGCACGCGGCCGAGACTGAACGGTTCTGGTTCCGCCTAGTGATGGCGGATGAGGAAGCCCCGCCGCTGTTCGACGTACCGGACGCCTTCGACGTCACGGGCGCGGACGCGGCGATGGTTGATCAGGCCTGGGCTGCGTGGCGGGCCGAGGTGGCGTTCGCGAACAAGTTCGTCGAGGCGGCACCGGATCTCGACGTCATCGGGGACGAGCCCGGCGAGGGCCCTGTCTCACTGCGCTGGGTGTTGATGCACGTGCTCGAGGAGTACGCGCGGCACAACGGTCACGCGGACCTCCTCCGCGAGCAACTCGACGGCGCAGTCGGGCTCTGACGCTCAGGACTTGATCAGGCGCAGGGCTTCGGTGACGGAGTTGGTGACCGGGAGGCCGGTGGTCTCCAACGCGGTACGGGTCATGGCGCCGGTGGTGACGAGGATGCAGTGGGAGCCGGCAGCTGCGGCGGCGTTGGCGTCGTCGACGACATCGCCGATCAGTACGACGTCGGCCGGGTCCAGACTCTGAGCCTCCAGATGGCGGATCAGGCTCTCGGCCTTCGAGCCGCCACCGACGTCGCCGACCAGACCGTCGACCCGACTGAAGTACTGCGTCAGCCCGAACTGGTCGATCGTCGGTGTCAGCCGCGCGTGGAACCACATCGACAGCAGGGACTGGGTCCGCCCGCTCTCGCCCCACAGCCGTAGCTCGTCGGGGACTCCCGCGGCCAGGCCACACGTGTGCAGCAGAGCGTCGTACCGCTCGTGGTAGAGCTTGTCGACGCGCGCCCACTCCTCGTCGTCGAGGGCGCGCTGGAGGATCTGCTCGTACGAGACCCGCATCGGCCGTGCGTAGACCGCCTGCCACTCGGGCCAGCTCAGATCCGTCCGGCCGAACTCGACGCAGACCGCGTTGACCGCGGCCAGTACGGCGTTGTTGTCGTCGAGCAGAGTGCCGTTCCAGTCCCACACGACATGCGAAATCCTCACCGCGCAACTGTACGTAATACGCCAGGTATCACCCGGAGGTTGGCCAGATGGAGGACAGGTGATGGAGGGTCAGCGACGCCAGCTTCAGAGGAGCAGTGGTGGTCAACTCCAGCCCGTTACCCGTCGAGGCCGTGTCGAAGTCGACGTTGTAGCAGCCGTAGTAGGCGCCGTCGGCGGCGAAGATCGCGAGTTGGCCGCGGTCGACGAGGAGACGGACGGTGAGGATGCCGTCGGCGGCCGGCGACAGCGGCACTCCGTCCAGCGTTCCGGCGCCGACGTCGTACGTGACCTCACGGGCGGATGACCCGTCGGCACCGGTCCGCAGCCGGAAGGCGAACGAACCATCCGCGGCACCGGACACGTCGAAGGTTGCCTCGAGCTCGTAACTCGTGGCGTCCACATCGGTCAGGAGCGGGACTCCCGGCGTGACGAGCTGCGCGTCGTACGACGTCGTCGACTTGCGCAGCGACGCGATCTCGTCGACCGGCAGGCTGGAGACGCGGGGACCGTCCGGAGTCGCGACCAACCGCTGCTGCACGGGGAAGCTCGCGTTGCCGGTCCAGACCGAGCCGCGATTCTTTCCCTGCCAAGCCATCGTCACCACCCGGTCGTCCGGCATGTTGTCGAACGACTGGGCCGCGTAGTAGTGACCACCCGCACCGCCGGGGTTCACGGTGATCGTGGACGGCTCCGTCCAGTCCGTCCGGAACTCGCGCCCGTCGAAGTCGCCGACGACGTACGATCCACGGCCGTCACGCAGTACCCAGGTGACCTCGCCGTCCAGCATCATCGGCGTGAAGTCCGGGCACTCGAACAACCAGTCGGCGACGTACCGATCGGTTCGCTCCCAGGTGCGCAGGTCGGGTGACACGAAGAAGTCCGCGCCGTTGCCGTTGTCGTCGGACCAGACCACCATCGCCCAGGTCTGGCTCGGCTCGTGCCAGACGACCTTCGGGTCCCGGCTCTCGTGACCGCTCGGCTGCGCGATCACCCGGCCCTCGTCGAACGCCGTGAACGTCATGCCGCCGTCGAGGCTGTAGAACATCCGCACGCCCTGGGTCCCGGTGAAGACCGCGATCGGATCGTGGTCCCCGTCTTTGAGCCCGGATGTGTTCCGTACGTCGACCACGCCGCCGCCCGACCACAGTTCGCCCGGGTGCACGGCAGGATCGAGCGCGATCGGCTGCTGCTCCCAGTGGACCATGTCGGGACTGGTCCCGTGGCCCCAGTGCATCGTGTCCCACACGAGGCTGTTCGGCGCGTGCTGGAAGTAGAAGTGGTACGTGCCGCGGTAGTGCAGCATCCCGTTCGGATCGTTCATCCACCCACGCCGAGGACTGAAGTGAAACCGACCGCGATTGTCTTCCTGGTAATCGGTCACGGGCGACCCTTCCGAGCGAGGACGACGATGCTCACGCGACGGTAGTCGGTCACACCGGAGACTCTCAACGCTGGGTACGGGCTGGGGCGTTGGAGGACGAAGTACCGTGAATCATCGATGGCTACTGCTGAACTCGTCGTACTCCGCCCCGTTGCGGTCGGGGCTGCCGCGACTGCCTTCGGTTGCATGATCGCCGCGGCGCCGGTGCCTGCCGGCGCCGCTTTCGCCGGCTACGTGGCGGCCGCGCTGGTTGTGATGGTCGGCTGGATGCGCAACCGCCCAGGTCACCACGCCTTCGGCGTCGCGAACGCGCTGACGCTGGCTCGGTTGGTCGGCTCGGTGTGGATCCTGGCGCTGTTGCTCCAGGCCGTCTGGGCCGAGCCGACCCGGTTGATCGCGATCTGTATCGCGGTCGTCGGCACGATCTGCCTGATCCTCGACGGGGTCGACGGCCGCATCGCCCGGCGCCTCGGTGAGACGAGCAGCTTCGGCGGCTGCTTCGACAACGAGACCGATGCCGGGACGACGTTGCTGCTCTCGGCCGCGCTCGGCGTCCTCCACGTCGCCGGCTGGTGGGTCGTCCTGATCGGCCTGCTCCGCTACCTGTACCTGCTGGCGGCCGTGGTCGTGCCGGCGCTCCGAGCGCCGCTGCCGTTCAGCCAGGTACGTCGAGCGATCGGGCTCGGCCAGGCGATCATCCTCGTGCTCTGCGTGCTGCTCGCCGGCGTCACCTCCAGCAGTTGGCTCGCACTCCTCCCAGCCATCGCCCTGCTGTCACTCTTCTGGTCCTTCGGCCGCGACGCCCGGGGTCAGTTGGTCAGCGCCCGACGCTGATGTTGTCGAGCAGGAACGTCGTCGCAGTCGCGTCGTCCTCGGTGCTGGTCCATTCCACCGTGACGGTCCGGCCGCGGTACGGCGTGAGATCCACGGACTGACCGACGTACGTCGGACCGCTCTGAGCAGCCGTGAACGTGCGGACGGCATGACCGTCGACGGTCAACCGGAGTACGTCGTGGTTGGCGGCCGAGGTGTCGTCGCTGTTGACCCGCAGTGCGAACCGCAGACTGGGCCGACCGGTGAACGGCACGCTGATCCGCTGGCTCAGCGAGTCGGTGTGGGTCGTGCCGAAGCCGCCCAACCACGCGTAGCCCAGACCGTCGTCGGCGTACTGACCGTCCGCGCGCAGCACGTCCGCGGTCTGCGACCAGCCGCCGGTGCCGGACTCGAGGTCGCCGTTGACGACGCCGCGCGAACCCTCGCGGGTGCTGACCACCCAGTTGATCACGGTGTTGCCGCGGGCACCGGTCGAGTCGGTCGCGGTCACGGTCACCGAGTGGGTCTGTGGCTGGGTCGGACGGCCGGAGATGATGCCGGTCGTGGCGTTGATGCGCAGGCCCGGCGGCAGATCCGTCGCGGCGAAGCGGACCAGCCGGTGGCCGGAGTCGGTCGCCCGGACCGGGAGCAGGACGAGGTCACCGACGGCGCTGAACTGCTGCGCTGGTGTGTTCACCGTGATCTGGTTCGACTTCGCCGGTGACGTGAGCGCCTGGGTGCCGATCGGCGTACCGAGGCCGGTCGGGCCGTCCCAGCCGGCCTGCGCCGTGCAGAGCGGTGCGGAGGTGCACTCGCCGTTGTTGCCTTTGACGACGTCATTGAGATTGCCGGTACGGGCATACGGGTAGCTGGCCGGGGACGAGGCCGGCGCCGGGTCGCCGGCGAGTGCGTACGTCGCGGCGATGATCGGGGCGGCCGCGCTGGTCCCGCCGTACACCGCCCAGCCGTCGCCGCCGGTGGTCTGGTAGACCGCGACGCCGTTCGACGGGTCGGCGATCGCGGAGACATCCGCGACCGCACGCTTCGGGCAGACCGCCGCCGGAATGACGGACTGCCAGGTCGGCTTGGTCACCTCGCCGGAGCAGCCCGACCCGGTGCCGTTACCTGGGAAGCTGTTCCAGACCGTCTCGCTCCAGCCACGGGGCGAGTCGTCCTTGATCAGCGTCGTACCGCCGACGGCTGTGGTCGACGCCGAGCTCGCGGGGTACGACGTACCGGCCTCGTAGTCGCTGTCCCCGGTCGACGCCGCGTAGACGACGCCGTGCGGGCGGAAGTACTCCCGGTCGAGCTCGGCGAGGTTCCCGGTCTCGGATCCGCCCCAGCTCAGCGACACGAACTTCGCGCCCAGGTCGCCCGCAGTCTTCACCGCGGTGAGCATGTCCTCGGTCGGCGAGTTCGCCTCGATCAGGGTGATCGCGCACTGCGGGCACACCGCGGACACCATGTCGAGGTCGAGCGAGATCTCGCCGGCCCAGGAGTGCGACGGCGCAGGCAGCGGATCAGGTCGGCCGTCCTGGTTGAGCTTCTGGAAGCAGCCGTTCGCGGTCGTGCAGGGCGGCAGCCCGTACTGCTGCCGGTAGACAGCGAGGTCGGACTCCGCCGTCGGGCTGTCGTACGCGTCGACGATGTACACCCGCTGCCCCTGTCCGGCGTTCGTCGGCAGGCGGTACGCCGACTGGAGGTCGCCGGGACTGTAGCCGGCCGGCGTCTCGGTCGCCGAGCGCAAGCGGAAGCCGAGGTCCGTACGTCGTTGCGCGAAGCACCGGAAGGTCCCCGGCGTCACCTTCTGGTCGCAGCTCGCCTCGACCTTCGGCGCCTCCGGGACATCCTTGCTCGTCGCCGTCTTGGTCGTCGTCGCACCCGGTGCCTCGGCCTGCTGCCAGGTCTGCCCGGCATCGCGGGTCACCCAGAGCCGGGACTGCTGGCCGTAGATCGCCTGGGCCTCGATCATCCAGGCGGTGGTCGGGTTCTGGAAGACCAGGCTGTGCAGGACCTCACCGCCGTTCTCGAGCCAGGTGGTGTCGAGCCGCCACGACTTCGACAGGGGCGGGCGGTTGTACACCTGACTGGCGGTGAGGGTCGGCACCATCACGGCGCCGTCGGGCGCGACGGTGAGCTCGTCGGCCAGGCCGCGGTCACCGGGAAGCTCGTCGTACCGGAAGGTCCTGCCGCCGTCGCCGGAGGACATCAGCGTCTTCACCGAGTGGCCCTGGCCGTAGAACGACATGCACAGCACGAAGACGCGGTCGGCTCCGTTGGAGGTGAAGCCGGTGATCGTCGCCTCGTCCTGGTCCTCGCAGGTGGCCGGGCCGGTCGCCCGGACTTTGCCCTGCCGCAGGGTGGTCAGCCGTCCGGCCACACCGGCGCCGGGAGAAGCCAAGAGGTAGACGGTCGAGCCGTTCGCCGCGAGCCAGGTGTGGTCGCCCGCCGCTACTGGTACGTCGATCCGCTGCCAGCCGGTCGACTTCCCGGCCGGCGCACGCCAGACCTTGAGCGGCCGGTCGTCGCACACACCGCTACCGATCGGGCAGCCACTGGTGACGACGTACGTCCCGTCGGCCGAGGCGAGGAACTGAACCACTCTCGCGTCGTTGCCGGGTACCGCGACCTTGGTCCAGGTCCGGCCGCCGTCCTTGGTGTTCTCGAGGTACGGGTCGTAGGCCCACCCGTTCTTGCGGTCCAGGAACTGCAGGCTGGTGACGCCGGGCTCGCCGCTGCGGGCCAGCTCGTTGTGGGTATGTCCGACGGTGGTCCAGGTCTTGCCGCCGTCGTGGGTGGCCTTCACCTCGGCCGGGCAGGTCGCCGTACCGCAGTCGGCGCCGCCGAGCAGATAGCCGTCGGTCTGGGTCGGCCAGACGATCGACTGGGGCGCGAACGCCGGCGCGGTCCCAGACTGCTGCGCGGTCCCAGACTGTTGCTCGGTCCCGGCTGCTTGGGCGGTGGCTCCGGAGCCGACGAGGAGTGCGGTGACGAGTGCCCCGATCAGGGCGAGCGCGGAACGACCGGCATGCAGACGCACTGTTCACTCCTCGGACGACGACAGTTTCCTGGCACACGCTAAGCCTTGACTCGGCCGCCAGGGCGCCGGATCCGGCCATCTGCCCATCCCGGCCAAACGAGGCCGAACTACGCTCGCCTCGTGGCCGATTGGGAAGCGGTGGGGCTGTCCGCGTTCGACGCACAGGTGTATCGGCAGTTGCTGCGGGATCCGGGCGTCCCGGTGCGGCAGCTCGGCGAGTCTCTGGAGATACCGCTGGCAACTGTCGAGGAGGCCGTCGCCCGGCTGGCGGAGGCGGGGCTGGTGCGCAGCGGCTCGGAGGCAGCGCCGGCGCCGGTCGATCCGCGGTCCGGGCTCGGCATGCTGGTGCGGGAACGCCGGGCCGCGCTGGACGGCGTGGCCTCGATGACCGACCAGTTGGCGCGCGAGTTCAGCGCCGGACAGTTGCAAGCCGAACCCAGCCGCCTGATCGAGATCGCCGTCGGGCGGGATGCGATCGAGGCGCGCATCGACGACATGTTGCGTGGGGCAACCGTGCAGGCGGTCGGCACCGACACCCCGCCGTACGTCGCGGATGGTAGCCATCAGGTGTCCAGTGCGGAGCTGGCGTTGCTGGAACGCGGGGTGAAGTTCCGCGCGATCTATGCGGCCGAGGTTCTGGAGCATCCCGGCTGGGTCGCGCGGTTGAGGTCGATGGCCGAGCGGGGTGAGCAGTCCAGGGTGCTTCCGCAGGTGCCGGTGAAGCTGCTCATCGTGGACGGGACGACCGCGATCCTGCCGCTCGCCGGCGACGGACCGTCGCGGCCGGGTCAGGCGCGGGCCGTGGTGGTCACCGACTCGGCGCTGACGAGCGCACTCCAGGTCCTGTTCGACCAGTTGTGGGGACAGGCCACGCCGCTGCGGCTGACGGAGTCCGCCGGCGCCGATCCGGTCACGACCCTGATCAACCTGCTCGCGAGCGGGATGAAGGACGAGGCGATCGCGCGGCAGTTGGGCGTCAGTGGGCGGACCCTACGGCGGCGGATCTCCCAGGTGCAGGATCAGCTCGGCGCCACCAGCCGGTTCCAGGCCGGTTTGCAGGCCGGCCGCAACGGCTGGCACTAGCACTCAGCTTCGGACGTGGATCTTGTCTGCGGTGACGCGGATGACGATGCGGATGACCTCGGGTGGCAGGTCGACGTACTCCTGGCCGGCGCCTTCGCCTTCGTACTTCTCGGCGAGTTGCTGGGCGAGTTCGCGGTCGACGTCGGGGGAGACGGCCGCGGTGCCGCGGATCTCGACGTACCGCAGCGGCTCGTCCTTGTCGATGACGATCACACTCACCCGCGGATCCCGCCGTACGTTCCGGTCCTTCTTGCGGCCTTGTCCGGTCGAGATCAGTACGTCGTCACCGTCGCGCCCGACCCACACCACCGACGTCTGCGGACTCCCGTCCGCGTTCGTCGTGGCCAGCACGGCCGGATTGTCCCCATCGATCAACGCCCGCGCGACCTCACTCAGCTCCATGGCCCCACCCTAAGGACAGAATCGGTGCAACGACGGCGGTCGAGGTTCGGTCGTGCCTGCCGAGGATCCTCCAGGACCTGCTTCGCCGGTGATGGTTCGCGTCACGAACTTCTGTGGGCGCGAATGCTATTTTGGCAGCGTGGCGAAGAATGAGGACGGCAAGATCGGAGTGGTGGCCGGACTCGTCCGGTCGGCGTTCCTGGTGAATGCGGTGTACGCCGAGGCGAGTCGTGAACGCGGCCTCACCCCGCAGCAGGGGCAACTGCTCTGCGTCCTGATGGCCCAGCCGTACGGGATGGGGGAGCTGGGCGCGATGCTCGGGCTGGCGAAGTCCAGCATGACCGGCCTGGTCGACCGCACCGTACGCAACGGGCTGGTACGCCGCGAGCCGGATCCGCGTGACACCAGGGCCGTCCGCGTCGCGCTCACCCCGCGCGGACAGGAGGTCGCGGAAGAGTTCTACGCCGAGACGTGCCGCCGGATCGACCGGTTGCCGGACGGTCTCAGCGCCGCGGAGCGCGAGACGCTCGCCGGTCTGCTCGGCCGCGTCGTGCTGGACAACGAGGTGCCGGTGGTCTTCATGGAGCAAGCCTGAATTCCTGGATTTACGGGTTGCAGTTCGTAGTACGAACTAATACAGTTCGTACTACGAACAAGTTCGATGCGACCAGGCATCGGCCGTCACCTGAGGAATCCCATCATGTCCGATCTCATCGCTGTCACCGGCGCGACCGGTGCCCTCGGCACTCTGGTCATTGATCAACTGCTCGCCCGCGTCCCGGCCGAGCGCATCGTCGCCATCGCCAGGAACCCGGCCAAGGCGGCCGCACTCGAGGCGAAGAAGGTCCAGGTCCGGATCGCCGACCACGACGACCGCGCGGCGGTCGACGCCGCCCTCGACGGTGTCGACGTCGCGCTGCTGATCTCGGGGAACGAGTTCGGCAAGCGGATGGTCCAGCACGAGAACGTGATCCGTGCGGCCCAGCAGGCCGATGTGTCCCGGATCGTCTACACGAGCGCCGCCCATGCTGACACCAGCCCGACGTTCATCGTGACCGAGCACAAGGCCACCGAGCAGTTGATCCGCGAGTCCGGTCTGACTTACACCATGCTGCGGATGAACTCGTACCACGAGAACTACGTCCCGTTCCTGACCTCGGCGCCCGAGACCGGGGTGATGATCGGCAGCGTGCACGAGGGCCGGGTGGCCAGCGCCGATCACGTTGACTACGCCGAGGCGACCGCGGTCGTGCTGAGCACCGACGGCCACGACAACCTGGCCTACGAGCTGGCCGGCGACACGGCGTGGACCTATCCCGAGCTGGCGGCCGCGATCGCGGAAGTGAGTGGCAAGCCCGTTGTCTACCAGGACCTTTCGTCCGAGGAGCACGCCGAGGCGCTGCGAGCCAACGGTGTCGACGAGCAGACCGTCGGCTTCCTTGTCCAGCTGGACAAGGATGTCTCCAACGGCGTGTCAGCGGACGCGACCGGTGAGCTGCACAAGCTGATCGGCCGACCCACCATCCCGCTGGTCGACGGTCTGCGCGCGATCGCCGCCCGGACGTGAGCAATGGTTGCCGCAGGCAAGGGGACGTACTGCGGGTTGACCGCCGGACTCACCTAGGGTCGTGGCCATGAAACGAGCGATTGTGTCGGTCCTGTCGTTGGCCGGGCTGGCCACGGTTCTGTGGCTGCTGCTGGGCGCACCCGACTCGGGCAGCGAGAACACCTGGGCCAGCCTCGGCGGCGGACCGCGCACCGAATGCAAGTCGGTGCTGCGGACGGGCGGCGCCATTCCCGTTCGCGGCGTCCTCGATCCGACCGCGGTGGAGACCTGCAAGTCCGGCCAGGTGAACCGGTTGGCGTGGGCCGTGCTGATCGCCGTCCCAACCAGTGTGCTGACCTCGATCGCCGTACGCCGCTGGAGTTCGTAGCCGGCCGCGGCCAGTTCTGGTCGTGGCCAGATCAGGCCACGAAGCATGCTGGACACCCTCACGCGGCGCTGACAACACTGCTGGACGTCGTGCCGGGACGGTGAGGATTCCGGGACGCACCATCCTGGGGAGGGTTCCGCATGCACCCTGTGGTCTCTGGATCCGGACGACGCCGGACCGTGCTCGGCGTCGTCCTGGCCGCCCTGGCCGGGCTGCTGATGCTGCCGGCCGGGACGGCGGCGTCGGCCGCGCCACCGCCTCCGGTGCCCTGGCAGGACAAGGTGTCGTCCAGCCTGCGGTCAGGGCTGGCCGCCGGGAAGACGAGCGACTTCATGGTCCGGTTCGCCGACCGTGCCGACCTGAGCAAGGCGGCCACCATCAAGGACTGGAAGCAACGCGGCGAGTACGTCGTCCGGCAGTTGCAACAGGCAGCGGCGAAGGGACAACGGGAGGCCCGTGCGACGCTCGATGCTGCTGGCAACGACTACACGCCGTTCTGGATCACCGACGCCATCTTGGTGAAGGGCGGATCCGCGGCGCTGGCGCAGTCGCTGGCGGCCCGGCCCGAGGTCGTGGGACTGCAGGAGGCTCCGGCGTACGACCTGACCGAGCCGGCGCCGGGCGCCGAAGCGAAGGCGGCGACGGCGGCAGCGGTCGAGTGGGGTCTGGCGGACATCCAGGCGGACAAGGTCTGGTCGGAGCTGGACGATCGTGGCCAGGGCATCGTCGTCGGCAGCATCGACACGGGCGTCCAGTTCGATCACCCGGCGTTGGTGAACTCCTACCGCGGCACGGTGAGCCCCGGGGTCTTCGACCACGACTACAACTGGTTCGACCCGTCGCAGGTCTGCCCGTCGGCCGCGCCCTGCGACAACATCTGGCACGGCACCCACACGATGGGCACGATGGTCGGCGGTGACGGCCCCCGCGGGAAGATCGGCGTCGCGCCGGACGCGCGGTGGATCGCCGCGAAGGGTTGTGAGGACGAGGAACGGGGGTGCTCCCTGAGCGCGCTGCTTGCCTCCGGCCAATGGATGCTCGCGCCGACCGACCTGTCCGGCGCCAACCCGCGCGCCGACCTGCGGCCGAACGTCCTCAACAACTCGTGGGGCGACGACAACCGCGGCGTTGAAGACCCCTTCTACGACGACGTGATCGCGGCGTGGAACGCCTCCGGGATCTTCACGGTCTTCTCGAACGGCAACGACGGCCGGGCCGGCTGTGACACCACCGCCTCGCCGGCCGACGGCGGATCGACGTACGCGGTCGGCGGGTACGACGAGTCCGGCGCGATCGGCGACTTCTCGGGCCGTGGTCCGGGGGTGTCCGGCCGGGTCAAGCCGGACATCGCCGCCCCTGGTGTCGCCGTCGGTTCGTCGGTTCCGGGTGGCGCCTTCGGTACCGGTACCGGTACGTCGATGGCCTCGCCGCACGTCTCCGGCACCGTCGCTCTGATGTGGTCCGCGGCGCCGTCGCTGATCGGGGACATCGATGGCACGCGTGAACTGCTGAACCAGACCGCGATCGACACCGGCGACCTGTCCTGCGGCGGCACCGTCCAGCGGAACAACACCTTCGGAGAGGGCCGCCTGAACGCCCTCGCGGCGGTCAAGGCGTCGCCGCGAGGTGACACCGGCACGCTGGCCGGACGGATCACAGACAGTGCCGGGAAGCCCGTGGCCGACGCGACGGTGGCCGCCACCGCCGCGGGGTACGAGCGGCGGACGACGACCGCGGCCGACGGCACCTTCGAGGTCCTGGTGGGCACCGGGACCTATCACCTGGCGGTCTCGGCCTTCGGGTTCGAGAGCGCGACCGCGGACGACGTCGTCGTGACGAAGGACCAGCGGGTGGTGCGCGATGTCTCGCTCACCCAGGTGCCGATGGCAACGGTCAGCGGGAAGGTGACCGACGGCTCCGGCCACGGCTGGCCGCTGTACGCCGCCCTCACCGTCGCCGGGACACCACTGGCCCCGATCCACACGTCACCGGTCGACGGTTCGTACCGCGTCCGGTTGCCGGTGGGGTCGACGTACCGCATCGAGCTGGATCCGGATCCGGCCGGCTACCAGGCGATGACCCGCAAGGTCGTCGTCCAGGGGGATCAGTCGGTCGACTTCGCCGTACCTGTGATCGCGGCCCCCTGTACGGCGCCCGGCTACCGCAGCGAGCACCTGGGCCTCGGTGAGTCCTTCGACGGTACGTCGATCCCGGCCGGCTGGACGCAGGAGACGGTGATCGGCGACGGCTGGGAGTTCGACGACCCAGGACAGAACACGAACCTGACCGGCGGGTCCGGTGGTTTCGCGAGCATCGACAGCGGCTCGGGGAAGAGACTGGAGGACTCGCGGCTGATCTCGCCGAGTGTCGACCTGAGCTCGCAGGACCGGCCGGTGATCGCGTTCCGGGCGGACGTGCTCGGCACCAGGGCCGCGGTCGAGGTCGACCTGTCCGTCGACGACGGTGCGACCTGGACCAACGTCTGGCACCAGAACGGCAGCCTGCGGGGGCCACGGCCTGTCCAGGTGCCTGTCCCCGCGGCCGCCGGGCACGACCAGGTCCGGGCCCGGTTCCGGTACAGCACCGAGGTGTCCGGCAACGGCTGGCTGCAGATCGACGACGTCGTGATCGGGACGACCACCTGCGCTCCGGTCGCCGGCGGTCTCGTCCTCGGCAACGTGACGGATGACAGATTCGGCCGGGCCGTCGACGATGCGACCGTGCAGAGTCTCTCCCGTCCCGCCGATGTCGCGACCGCAGGACCGACGCCGGCCGACCCGAACCTCGGCGACGGCTTCTACTGGATGTTCGCGCCGGCCGGTCGGCAGCGCTTCAGTGCGCAGTACGACGCCGGGCAGTACGAGGCCAGGACGCGGACCGTCGACGTACGACCGAACAAGGTGGTCCGGGCCGACTTCGCGCTTGGCATGGCCGAACTGAAGGTGACCGCGAACGACCTGAGCCAGTGGGTGCGGATCGGAGACCGGCGGACGATCGAGCTGACGGTGAAGAACGTCGGGACCGGCCGAGCGACGTACGAACTGACGCCGTTCGAGGACAAGCCGGAGACGAAGGCGGCAGCCGTCTCCACCGTGGCGGAGCGGCGGTACCTGAGCCTGGACGACGGCGGTCCGCTGCAGGCAGCCAGTCAAGCGGCGGTGTCCCGGACGACGGGTGCGAAGATCGAGCCCTGGCAGCAGGAGACCCACCTGCCGGAAGGCGATTTCGACGCCCTGGCGGCGTACCACGACGGGAAGCTGTACAAGGTCGGCGGCGTCGCTGACCAGAGCCACACCGAACAACGCAACTACGTCTACGACCTGAAGACCAGAACTTGGCAGGAGATCGCACGGACCACCGATCCGCTCGAGCGGCCTGCCGGCGGGTTCGTCGGCGACAAGCTGTACGTCGTCGGTGGCTGGCCGCGCGGAGGTGCCCCGGCCACTGGGCTGACGATCTATGACCCCGCCACCGACAAGTGGTCGTCCGGACCGGACGCCCCGATCGGCACGGCCGCGGCCGCATCCGCCGTCCTGGGCGGCAAGCTCTACGTCATCGGCGGGCGTACGAATGCCGACGACACGCACGGAAGCCGCGGTGTGCTGGTCTACGACCCGGCCTCGAAGCGCTGGACGCGGGCGGCGGACTATCCGGAGCCCGTGTCCTGGCAGCACTGTGGCGCCATCGGTGAACGCATCTACTGCGCCGGAGGGGAGAACGGCGGCATCGATCATGCGCTCCGGACGGCGTACAGCTACAACCCGGTGACCAACCGATGGCTGCGCCTGAGCGACCTGCCCGCATCGGTCTGGGGCGCCGCGTACTCCGCGGCCAACGGTGAGCTCCTGCTCTCGGGTGGGACGGTGGCCGGGTACCGCAGCAACCTGGGCTTCGCCTACAGCCCTGCCTCGGACACCTGGACGTCGTTGCCGAACTCCCAGTTCGCGGTGACCCGGGTCGCGGGCGCTTGCGGATTCTTCAAGGTGGGCGGAGCGGAAGGCATTCTCGGCGCCAAGCCGTACGTCGAGCAGCTCGCCGGCAACGACCAGTGCGCGCCCGGCGGCCGGGACGTGCCGTGGCTGAAGGCAGACAAATCGGCCGGCACCCTCGCACCGGGGCAGTCGACCAGGATCCGGATCACGCTCGACGCCGGGACGCCCGCGACGAGCCAGCCGCGCGAGCTGAGCGCACGGCTGCTGCTGATGGAGGACACCCCGTTCCGGAACGCACCGCTGACCGTGACGATGGATGCGGTCGCGCCGCCCAACTGGGGCCGGATCACCGGCACCGTCACCGGCAAGGATCGGTGCACCGGTCAGACGTCCGCCGTGCCAGGAGCGGCCGTGACGATCGGCACGAGGCACAGCGCTGCGCACCTGGTCGCGGACGAGGACGGACGGTACTCGTACTGGCTGAAGGCGGACGAGCACGTCCGGGTGAGTGCGGCCGCGCCCGGCTGGCTGCCGGCCGCGGACGTCGTCAGGGTGCGGCCGAAGCAGACGACGACCGGAGACCTCCGGCTGGCCAAGGCAGGGCCGTGCTCGGTCCTGCCGGGCGGGTAGGCGCCGGACGTGCACCCACCATGGACGGATGCGGCGGCGAACCTGGCCATCCTCGGCGTCGGGGAGTTCGAGGAGCGGGCCTACCGGATCCTGCTGCGCTCGCCGGGACTCACGGTGACCGGGCTGGCGGACCGGATCGGTTCGCCGGCCGGCCGGGTCCGTCGCGCGGTCACCGTGCTGGAGCAATCGGGTCTGGTCAGCCGGTCACCGCTGCCGACGCCCCGATTGTTGCCGGTGGCACCGGATGCCGCGATCGAGGCGCTGGTCCGCCGGCAGGAGTCCGAGCTGGAGCGGATCCGGGCGCTGGCCGCGTCCTGGGTCCCGGAGTTCCGGTCCGGCGGCAACGCCGGGCCGACCGAGCTGATCGAGGTGGTCACCGGGGCCGACACGGTCCTGAGCCGCTTCGACCAGCTGCAGCGCGGGGCGATGGAGGAGGTGCAGGTGCTCGACACCCCGCCGTACGCCGGAGACGCGGGGCCGATCACGAACGACGCGGAGTTCGAGGTGCTGGCCAGAGGGGTGACCTGCCGGGCGATCTACGCCCGGGCCGCGCTGGAACAGTCGCCGAACGCGGTGACCGCGATCCTGCGGTACGTCGCCGCCGGCGAGCAGGCCCGGGTCACCTCGGAACTGCCGCTGAAGCTGGCCACCTTCGATCGCAAGGTGGCCTTCATCCCGCAGTCGATCGCGCAGCGGGATATCGCCGGCGCGATCGTGGTGCACCCGTGCAGCCTGCTCGACGTCCTGCTCTTCGTCTTCGACCAGCTGTGGGCGGAGGCCACCCCGCTGACCGCGGCGGGGTCGTTGCGCTCGACCGAGCAGGAAGGCGAGGCTGAACCGAGCGAGAACGACCGGCGGGTCCTGGCCCTGTTGGCGAGCGGGCTGAAGGACGAGGCCATCGCGCACCACCTCGGCTGGAGCCATCGCACCACCAGGCGGCGGATTGCCACGCTGATGTCGGCCCTGGGCGCCGACACGAGATTCCAGGCCGGGCTGTACGCGGCCCGCGCGGGGTGGTTGTGATCAGCCGGTCAGGCCGGCTGTTTCTGGGCGGCGAGGATCGCGTCGAGGAGGCCGGGGAAGGCCTGGTCCAGGTCGGCGCGGCGGAGGGAGTTCATCCGCAAGGTGCCGACGTAGTACTGGCGGATCAGGCCGGCCTCGCGCAGGACGCCGAAGTGGTGGGTGGCGGTCGCCTTGCCGACCGGCAGGTCGAAGCCCCCGCACTTGATGTCAGCGCCGAGCGCGTCGAGTTGCGTGACGATGCTGCGGCGGACCGGGTCGACCAAGGCTTCCAGCACCCGCTGGACGTCGAAGTCGGAGACCTCCGGGTGCTGCGGCGTACGTCCCATGAGGCCAATAGTATGATCATCGCAAAGTTTGACGGTGATCAAACTTATCCGAGCGGGAGGTGATGGCATGGCGAGGACCGTGCGGTTCCACCAAGCCGGTGGGCCGGAGGTGCTGCGGCTGGACGACGTCGATCCGGGCGAGCCGGGTCCCGGTGAGGTGCGGGTCCGGGTGGACGCGATCGGGATCAACCGGGCCGAGGTGCTGTTCCGCCGTGACCAGTACATCGAGCCGGTGAAGCAGTTCCCGTCCCGGCTCGGCGCCGAGGCGGCGGGCGTGATCGAGGCGATCGGCCCGGACGTCACCGGATTCGCGCTCGGCCAGGCCGTCAGCGTGATCCCGGCGTTCTCGCAGAACGACTACGGCGTGTACGCCGAGCAGGCGATCGTCCCCGCGAGTGCGTTGGTGAGTCGGCCTGACGGCATCGATGCCGTCGCCGGCGCGGCCGTGTGGATGCCGTACCTCACGGCGTACGGCGCGATGGTCGAGATCGCCGGACTGCGCGCGGGGGAGACCGTCGTACTCAACGCGGCGTCCAGCAGCGTCGGTCTCGCGGCGATCCAGACCGCGAACCGCGTCGGCGCCACGCCGTTGGTCGTCACGCGGACCCGGGCCAAGCGGCAGAGACTGCTCGACGAGGGCGCGGCCGAGGTGATCGTCTCGGACGAGGAAGACGTGGCCGGGCGCGTGCTCGACCTGACCGCGGGCCGCGGCGCGGAGTACGTGTTCGACGCGGTGGCCGGGCCGGAGGTCGTAAATCTCGCGCGCGTGGTCGCCTCCGGCGGTACGTTGTTCCTCTGGGGCGCGCAGAGCGGGCAACCGACGCCGTACCCGGGGTTCGATCTGGGCATGCCGGCGCTGAATCTGCGCACCTACACGGTGCACGAGATCACCCGCGATCCGCAGCGGTTGCTCCGGGCAACGGCTTTTGTTTCGTCGGGCCTGCTGGCGGGCACGTTCCGCCCGGTGGTCGATCGAGTGTTCCCGCTGGAGCAGATCGTTCGGGCTCACGAGCACATGGAATCCAACAGTCAGGTCGGCAAGATCGTGGTCAGCGTCGATCACGGATAGCGGATCCGGCTGCCGCAACGAAGGGACACGACGATGGAGTACCGCAATCTGGGCCGGACCGGCCTGAAGGTCAGCGAGGTGTGCCTGGGCGCGATGCACTTCGGTGGCCCGGCGGACGAGCAGACCAGCGTGCGCATCCTGGACGAGTTCGTCGAGGCCGGCGGCACGTTCATCGACACCGCCGACGTGTACAACGCCGGTGAGTCGGAGGCCGTGCTCGGCCGCTGGCTCAAGGGCCGCGACCGCGACTCCCTGGTGATCGCCACCAAGGTCTACGGCAGCATGGGCGACGGCCCGAACGACGACGGCCTCAGCCGCAAGCACATCCTCGCCGGGGTGGACGCCAGCCTGCGCCGGCTGGGCACCGACTACATCGACCTGTACTACACCCACGTGTGGGACACGGCGACACCGATCGAGGAGACGCTGTCGACGCTCGACGTACTGGTGTCGTCGGGCAAGGTTCGGTACCTGGGCGCCAGCAACGTCACCGGCTGGCAGCTCCAGAAGGCTGTGGACGTGGCGAAGCAGGCCGGGATCAACGGGTACACCGCACTGCAGCCGCTCTACAACCTGCTCGACCGCGAAGCCGAGTGGGAACTGCTCGCCATCTGCCGCAACGAGGGACTGGGTGTGATGCCGTGGAGTCCGCTGCGCGCGGGCTGGCTGGCCGGCCGGTTCCACCGGGGCATGGAGGCGCCGCCGGAGGGGAGCCGGGTCGCGGAGGCCGCCAAGCAAGGGCTGTACGAGGCCTGGGACTACTACGACAACGACCGGACGTGGAACGTCCTGGACGCGCTGCAAGCAATCGCGGCGGACACCGGTCGCAGCGTCGCGCAGGTCGCGCTGCGCTGGCTCATCCAGACCGAGCCTGTCACCGCACCGATCATCGGTCCGCGCACCCTCGAGCACTACACCGACAACATCGGTGCGGCCGGCTGGTCGCTCGACGCAGAGCAACTCGCTCGCCTGACCGAGGTCAGCGAGAAGCCGTCGGTGTATCCGTACAACCTGCTCTCGGGCTTCAACCGCTGACGTCGGTGACAACCCAGACAGCCTGGACGACCGCGCTGGTGCTGGACGGCGAAGGCCCGCTGCACCGGCAGTTGGAGCGCGGCCTTCGCGGTGCGATCAGGTCGGGCCGTCTGATTCACGACTCGGTGTTGCCGCCGAGTCGTGAACTGGCCGAACAGCTCGGCTGTTCCCGGTGGGCCGTCACTCAGGCGTACGGCCAGCTTGTCACCGAGGGCTATCTGTCCACGCGGGTCGGCTCGGGGACCTGGGTCAGCTGGTCAGGTCGTACGACGGGAGCCGTCCCGAGGACTGCTGAGGTCGACAGGAGCAGCACGTACCGCTTCGACCTGACGCCGGGCATTCCCGATCTGCGTGCGTTCCCGCGCACCCGCTGGGGAGAGGCAGCGCGCGAAGCCGCGCGCGCGTTGCCGACCGCCGACCTCGGCCATCCGGATGCGGCCGGGTACTTGCCCCTGCGCGAGTTGCTGGCCGACTATCTGCAGCGCAGCCGGGGAGCCGTCGCCGCAGCGGGCGATGTGGTGATCCGCAGTGGGGTGCGTGCCGCCGTCGCCCAGCTCTGTGGGGATCTGCGGGCCGCCGGTGTCGACCGCATCGGGGTCGAGGATCCGGGCTGGACCCGGCTTCGCGACGTGATCGAAGCGTCCGGCGTACAGGCCGTGCCGGTGCCCGTCGACTCCGAAGGTCTCCGCGTCGAGGTACTCACACGGCAGCAGGACCTGCGTGCCGTGGTGGTGACTTCCGCGCATCAGTTCCCGACAGGCGTCGTACTCTCGCCGGGCCGGCGGCTGGAACTGATCGACTGGGCCCAGCGCACGAACGCCTTGATTCTGGAGGACGACTACGACGCCGAGTTCCGGTACGACCGCAGTCCGGTGGCCACTCTGCAGGGCATGGCGCCCGAGCAGGTCGTCCTGCTCGGCTCCGTCAGCAAGACGTTGTCCCCGGCCATCGGCCTCGGCTGGTACGTCATTCGCGGGCCGTGGCGGAAGGCGCTGACCCGATCGATCGGTCCGGGTCCGTCGACGTTCGACCAGGCCACCTTCGCGGAACTGCTGCGCGCGGGTGCCTACGACCGTCAGCTGCGGGCACTGCGCCGGCGCTATCAGAGCCGGCGTGAGCAAGTCGTCGCAGCGGTACGCCGGGACCTGCCGAGCTGGTCGGTCGACGGAGCGGCGGCCGGGCTGCACCTGATCGCCCGGCTGCCGGACGAGCTCGTGGCAGGTCAGGTGGTGGCGGCTGCACGGCGTACCGGGATCCGGCTCGTCGCGCTGAGCCGGTACCAGGTCCGGCCCGGCGACGATTCGGACGGAATCGTGCTCGGCTACGGCAATCTGGCCGACGGCGATGTCGATGCGGCGATCGGATCGTTGGCCCGGACCTGCGGATTGGTCTGCGAATCCGCCGGCTGATTGGCCGCGGATTCCGGCCGATCCGGCCGTACGTTGGGCGCCGGTGGTGGGAAGGGCCCGCCTCGTTCGGGAGTTGTGATGCGCACACGGTGGCTGGGTGACCGCGACGGCCGAGTGGAGGTCAGCGAGTTCTGTCTCGGGACGATCCCGTTCGGGACCAGGACGGACGAGAGCACGGCGTTCGCGTTGCTGGATCGGTTCCTCGAAGCCGGTGGGACGTTCATCGACACGGCCAACTGCTACGACCAGTGGGCCGACAACGGTTTCGGCGGCGAGAGCGAGGTCGTGATCGGCCGGTGGATCCGCAGCCGCGGAGTACGGGACCAGGTCGTCGTCGCCACCAAGGCCGGCGCGCACGCGACGAGGGTGCCCGGCGATCCGGCGATGGAGAACTGGGAAGGTCTGTCCGGCAAGGCGGTACGTCGTGCGGTGCACGGCAGCCTCGAACGGCTCGGCGTCGACCGCATCGACCTGTACTACGCCCACTGGGACGACCGCGAGCCGGAGCCGGCCGAGACGGTCGGTGAGTTCGGGGCCTTGGTCAAGGAGGGCGTGGTCGGCGCCATCGGGTGCAGCAACACCCCGGTCTGGCGGATCGAGCGTGCCCGCGAGCTGGCGCGTGCCGCCGGCGTTCCGGCATACAGTTGCGTTCAGCAACTTCACACGTACCTGTGGCCGCGGCCCGAGCGGACCGGGTTCGACGTGGTCACGCCCGAGCTGATCGACTACGCGAAATCCGAGCCGGAGTTCACCCTGCTGGGCTACAAGCCCTTGCTGCGCGGCGCCTACACCCGCGCTGACCGGCCGTTCGAACGCGGCTACGACCACCCCACGAGCGCCGCCCGCCTCGAGGTCCTGAATCAGATCGCAGCCGAGATCGGCGCCACCGCGAACCAGGTCGTCCTCGCCTGGATGATGCAGAGCGACCCCGCGGTGATCCCGGTCAGCGCGGCCGGAACCGTCGCCCAGCTGGACGAGCAGCTCGCGGCCGTGGACCTCCACCTCGACGAGGCGACCATGCGTCGCCTGGACACGGCCGGCATCGACGAGTCCTGAGTGGCTAGGCCTTGGCCCTCGCGACGAGCAGGTGGAGGGTGAGCGTGATCGCCAGGATGATGGCTGCGATGCCGAGCAGGCCGTACGGCGAGGTGCCGGCGGCCAGTGAGACGCCGCCGAGGCCGCTGCCGAGGGCGGAACCGAGCGAGATGGCGCTGCCGTTCAGGGCCATCACGATGGCAGCCGAGTTCGGGGCGAGGGCCGCGAGCCGTGCCTGCTGAGGTACGGCGGCTCCGCCGTTGCCGACGCCCGCGGCGAAGAACCACACCAGGCCGGTGACCGCGGTTACCGCGAGCGGCACGGTCAGGAAGGTCAGCATCCCCAGCACCGAGTTCAGCAGCAGCCCGATCAGTACGACGGTCAGGACGCGCAGCGGCGTGAAGCGGTCGGTCAGTCGGCCGGTGACCGCGTTGCCGAGCATGCTCGCCACGCCGTACCCGAACATGATCACGATGATCATCCAGTCGAGCCGGAAGGTCGGAGCGAAGATCAGCGTGGCGTAGGTGAAGCAGGTGTAGCTGCTGCACAGGATGCCGGTCGTGACGAGCAGCCCCGCCAAGAGCCGCGGCTGGCCGAGCGGACGCAGACGCTCGGCCAGCGTCCCGGCCGGCAGGTGCAAGCGCGGGAGCTTGAGCATGATTCCGGCCAGCGCGATCGTGCCGACCACGGCGACCAGGATCATCGGGAATCGCCAGCTGGTCTGGCCGAGCGCCAGGCCGACCGGTACGCCGAGCGCGGTCGCGGTCATCCAGCCACCGAGCACGAACGAGAGCGCCTTGCCGCGGTGCTGCGGTGGCGCGAGTGCGATCACGTACCCGGTGACGGCGGCGTTGAGCAGCGCTCCACCGAGCGCGGCCATCACGCGGCCGCCGAGCGCGGTCGCGTAGTTGGGCGCGAGACCGACCACCAGGTTGCCGAGCACGAACACCGCCAGCGACACCGTGATCGTCCTCCGCCGCTCCCATCGGCTGGTGACGGTCCCGAGTACCGGAGCCGCGAGCGCCGAGGTCAGTGCGAACACCGAGACCAACTGCCCTGCGGCTGCCGCGCTCACCTCCAGATCGCCGGCGACGGCGGGCAGCAACCCGGCCAGCACGTAGCCGTCGATCCCCATCGAGAACGTCGCCACCGCAAGCCAGATCAGGGTCCGGTACGACAACCCGGCATCCTGCTGCACTCCCGAGACCGGGCCTTCCGTTGCCGTCACGCGCCTAGTCGACCATCGCGCCGACCGGTTAAGCAACCTCCTTACCGAATCGTGGCCATCACTGTCGGCCCTTGACGCGGGCAGGCGGCGTACGCCAATCTTTGCAGCGCTGTATTACAGCGCTGTACAACCTGCCGCCGGCCCACCAGGAGAGACCAGGGAATGCGCCCCGACATCGTCATCGTGATGACCGACCAGCAACGCGCCGGCTTCACCCGCCGGAGCGGCTACCCGGTCGACACCATGCCCTTCGTCGACCGGCTGGCGGCCGCCGGAACCGACTTCACCCAGGCCTACACCTCTGCGCCCGCCTGCGTCCCGGCCCGCACCAGCCTGCTGACCGGACGCTTTCCCAGCGCCCACCAGGTCCGGCAGAACAGCACACCGGCGCACGCCCGGTTCGCCGGCGACCTCCTCGACGTACTGCGGGCGGCGGAGTACCAGTTGCACTTCGCCGGCAAGCCCCACATGCCGCGAGGCGCTGACGACTTCGACACCTACAACGGTCCCTACTTCCACACCCACGGTCCGGAGCGCGACGAGCAGGAGAAGGCCTTCGACAGGTGGCTCGAGCGACTCGACCACGGTGTCTCCGAGGAGCCCACGCCGTACGAGCTGCGGTGCCAACTGCCGTACCGGATCACCACTGACGCTCTGGCCGCAGTGGACGCTGCCGATCCGGACAAGCCGGGGCTCTTCTGGGTGTCGTATCCCGAGCCGCACAACCCGTACCAGGTGCCGGAGCCGTACTTCTCGATGGTCGCGCCCGACGATGTTCCGGACCGGATCACCGGTCCGGAAGGCGCCGAAGCCAAGGGCGGCAGCTACGCGTGGCTGCGCCGGCTGCAGGAGGAGAAGCGGCCCGGGTATGACGCGGGCTGGCGCCGGTACGCCGCCAACTACCTCGGGATGCTGCGACTGCTGGACGACCAGATCGAGCGGCTGCACGAGGGTCTCGCCCAGCGGACGCGCCCGCGGTTGACGATCGTGCTGGCCGACCACGGCGACTACGTCGGCGAGTACGGCCTGCAGCGCAAGGGCGCTGGGCTCTCGGAATTCCTGATGCGGATTCCGTTGATCATCGCGGGGGACGGTGTCGCGACTCAGCGGCGCGACGAGCCGGTGTCGATTGTCGACATTCTGCCGACCATCTGTGCGGCGGTCGGTCAGCCTCTGCCCGAGGGCGTCCAGGGCCGGAGCCTGCTGCCGCTGGCCCACGGCGAGGAGGCGCCCGAGGCCGAGTTCGGCAGCATCATCGCCGAGCAGGGATTCGGCGGACGCGCCCGCGACGTCACCGACCGCCCACCGCTGCACTTCTCGTACGACGGCCCGACGTTCGACGAACTCAACACGGTCACCCAGTCCGGGTCGGCGCGCATGCTGCGCAGCGGCCGATGGAAGCTCATCGTCCACGCCGATCTCGCCGGCGAGCTGTACGACCTCGACACCGATCCGGCCGAGCTGGACAACCTCTTCGAGGACGAACAGCACCTGGCCGTCCGCGCCCGGCTGCTGCACCAACTGGCCCGTTGGCAGGCACGACTCACCGACGACCTGCCGACCGGCGTCTACGTCCCGCTTCGCCTTGACCACAACTGGCGCTGGGCCCACTCCACCACGCCGACGAGCAGGGAGAACTGACATGAATCCGTCCACCTTCAGCCGCCGTACCCTGCTGGGTCTCGGTGCCGCCACGGCCGCCGCCACCATGCTGCCCGGCTGCTCCGCGAAGTCGGGACCGATGCGGGTCGCGTGGTACGGGCCCGACCCCGTGACCAAGGCCATCAACAAGGCACTGGACGCGTGGAAGTCCAACGGTGGCGCCGACTTCGCCCCGGAGAGCGCGCCCTTCGACGACTACTGGGACAAGCTGGCCACGCAGACCTCCGGCAACAACGCGCCCGACGTACTGCGGATGTCGATGAGCTACTTCAGTGACTACGCCGGTCGCGGCGCCCTCAAGGACCTCGGATCACTCGGCATCGACACCTCTGGACTGGACCCGGACGTGGCCGGCAGCGGCACCGCGGACGGCAAGAACTTCGGGATCGGGCAGAGCTCGATCAGCTATGCCATGTACCTCGACGAGGCTGCTGTCAAGAAGGCCGGCGGCAGCGTCCCCAAGCAGGGGTGGACGTGGGACGCGTTCGCCGAGTTCGCGAAGGACTATTCGGGATCGGTGCAGGGCACGTTCGGGTCCAGCGACCAGGCAAGCAACTTCCAGTTGTTCGAGGTGTTCGCCCGTCAGCACGGGACCGAGCTGTTCGCCGAGGATGGTTCGAAGCTGACGACCAGCAAGGACACGATCCAGGAGTGGTTCCAGTACTGGGCGGACCTGCGGGCGGCCAAGGCGGCGCCGCCGCAGAACGTCAGCGGCGAGACGACCGCGATCGAGAAGTCCCTGGTGGCGACCGGGAAGGCGCCGCTGCAGTTCGGCTGGGTGCAGCAGGTCACCTTCTACCAGCCACTGGTCAAGAGCCCGTTGACCGTGCTCCCGGTACCCCAGGACAAGGCCGGCGACCTCAAGGGCCAGTTCATCAAGGCCCTCGACCTGTGGTGCGTCTCGGCCGCGAGCAAGCACCCCGAGGACGCCGCGAAGCTGATCGGGTTCCTGCTCAACGACGAGACCGCGATCAAGACCATCGGCATCCTGCTCGGCGTACCGCCGTCGAAGAAGGCGCGCGACGTGGTCTCGGCCGACGCCGACTCCGCCGGTGCCCGGGCCATCGCGTACGTCGAGGACATCGCCGGCAAGGTCGGTCCGTCGCCGCGGCCCTGGCCGAAGGGGTACGGCGAAATGCTCACCGGCTTCGGGCGCATCGCCGAGAACATCGGCTTCGGCAAGGCCACCCCCGCCTCCGGCGCGAGTGAATTCGTCGAGCTGGCGGGGAAGACGCTGGGCCAGTGAGCCGATCCGCTGCCGACTCGTTCGGAACGCGTCTGCGCCAAAGCGTCCCGGGCTATCTGTTCCTGTTGCCCTGGCTGATCGGCGTACTCGGTCTGACCGTCGGCCCGATGGTGTTGTCGCTGTACTACTCGTTCACCGACTATGCGCTGTTCAACACCCCGGCCTGGACCGGACTGCACAACTACACGGCGCTGTTCCACGACGCCCGCTACCTGCATTCGCTCCGGGTGACGTTCCTGTACGTCGCGGTGTCGGTGCCGCTGGAGATGACCTTCGCCCTCGCGATCGCCGTACTGCTCAACCGTGGTTTGCGTGGTCTCGCGGTCTACCGCGCTCTGTACTACGTGCCGAGCCTGCTCGGAGGCAGTGTCGCGATCGCCCTGCTCTGGCAGCAGATCTTCGGCAGCGACGGTCTGCTCAACCACGTGCTCGGCCTGTTCGGCATCGAAGGACACGGCTGGATCTCCGAGCCGGGTACGGCGCTGTGGACGCTGATCGTTCTGCGGGTGTGGCAGTTCGGCGCTCCGATGGTCATCTTCCTGGCCGGGCTGCGGCAGATCCCGGAGGACGTGATGGAAGCGGCCGAGATGGACGGCGCGAACAAGTGGCAGCGGTTCTGGCGGGTCACGCTGCCGCTGCTGTCGCCGGTCGTGTTCTTCAACCTGGTGTTGCAGATCATCGGTGCGTTCCAGGCGTTCACCCCGGCGTACATCATCAGCGGCGGCAAGGGCGGCCCGTCGGACTCGACGCTGTTCTACACGCTCTACCTGTACCAGCAGGCGTTCGGCAACTTCCGGATGGGGTACGCCGCCGCGATGGCCTGGGTCCTGCTGCTGATCATCGCGGTGTTCACCGGCCTGAACTTCGTCCTCGGCCGCACCTGGGTGTTCTACGGAGACGAAGGGGTCCGCCGATGAGAACTCGCCGCGTCTTCGCACACGTCGGTCTGACCGCCGGCGCGCTGATCATGCTGTATCCGCTGCTGTGGATGATCACCGCGTCGCTGCGGCCGAACACCGAGATCTTCAAGGATGCCGGCCTGGTGCCCGAGCATCCGACGCTGGGCAACTATGCGCTGGGCTGGCACTCGACCGGCGTCGACTTCGGGGTGTACATCGCCAACTCGCTGATCATCTGCACCGCGGTCGTGATCGGGAACGTGCTGACCTGCTCGCTCACGGCGTACGCCTTCGCGCGGCTCAAGTTCATCGGGCGCAAGACGCTGTTCGCGCTGATGCTGGCCACGATCATGCTGCCCGGTCATGTCACGCTGATCGCGCAGTACTCGATCTTCCGCAACCTCAACTGGATCGACACGTTCTGGCCGATGATCGTGCCGAGTTTCCTGGCCACCGACGCGTTCTTCGTGTTCCTGATGGTGCAGTTCATCCGGTCGATCCCGGTCGAGCTGGACGACGCCGCCCGGATCGACGGGTGCGGGGCGTGGGGTATCTACCGGCGGATCATCCTGCCGCTGCTGACCCCGGCGCTGGTGACGACCGCGATCTTCTCCTTCATCTGGACCTGGAACAACTTCTTCAGCCAGCTGATCTACTTGTCGACACGGACGAAACTGACGGTTCCGGTGGCCTTGCGCGGGTTCCTCGACGCGACCGGCAGCTCGGAGTGGGGGGCGCTGTTCGCGATGAGTGTGGTCACGCTGGTCCCGGTCGTGGTGGTGTTCGTGGTGTTCCAGCGGCGGATCCTGGCCGGAATGGCACACACCGGGTTGAAGTGAGATCCTTACCACCCATGAGGCCTCGTTTGATCGACGTCGCCGAGGCGGCCGGCGTGTCGATGAAGACGGTGTCGAACGTCGTCAACGGGTCGGAACACGTCCGGGAGGCGACCAGGCTGCGAGTCCTCGCCGCGATCGACAAGCTCGGTTACCGGCCGAACATCGCCGCCCGGAATCTGGCCCAGGGCCGCAGCGGGGTGATCGCGTTCGCGGTGCCCCAGCTCGATCGCCCGTACTTCGCCTCGCTCGCGGCGCGGATGCTCGACGAGGCGGAGACCTTCGGCTGGATCGTGCAGTTCCACCAGACCGGCGGCCGCCGCGAGGCCGAGTTGGGTCTGCTCACGGACCGCCATCCGGCGCGCCTCGACGGGATCATCATGAGCCCGTTGAGTCTGAGTCCGGAGGACGTGCAGCGGCGTGATCCCGCGCTTCCGCTGGTGCTGCTGGGAGAGAAGGCCGGTGAGGACCACCTGGCCGACCATGTCGGGATCGACAACCGGGAAGCCGGGCGAGCGGCGACCGACCATCTGCTGGGACTCGGGCGGCGCCGTGTGATGGCGCTGGCGCCCGGCCCGGGGGTCGCCGACGATCGGATCAACGGCTATCGCGATGCCCTGGTGGCGGCGGGTATCGGCGTCGACGAGGACATAGTGCTCCCGGCCGGAGGCGTCCGCGGTGAGGACGCCGAGCTGACTCTCGGTCGCTGGCTGGACGCCGGCCATCCCGCCCCGGACGCGATCTTCGCGGGCACCGACTGGTTGGCGATGGGCGCGATCCGGGCCCTGGTGCTGCGCGGGCTGAAGGTGCCACAGCAGGTCGCCGTCGTCGGCTTCGACGACATTCCGTACGACCTCGCCACCCTCCCGACATTGACCACCGTCGCACCGGACCGCGTCGCCATCGCTCGGCTGTCCCTGCAGGCCCTCCGCGACCAGCAGCCGGGCCAGGACCCGGTCCGCCTCCAAGCACCCTTCACCTTGGTGGTCCGCGAAAGCACCGCCGGCATCGGCCCGGGACACTGACGGCATGGATTGGGTCTTCCGCGAGGCACACGAGTCCGACCTGCCCGAGCTGGTGACGCTCCAGGAACGCGGCGCGGTGGAAGGACTGGGTCACATCTTCCCGCAGGAGACGCATCCGTTCCCACGCGCCGACATCCTGGACCGCTGGGCGGTCGAGCTCGCCGATCCGTCGATCGCGGTCTACGTCTCGTGTGATCAGGACGAACGGATCACCGGATTCGCAGCCCGCCGGAATGACGAGGTCTTCCACTTCGGCACCGCCGTCGATACCTGGGGTTCGGGGCTGGCGACGTACCTGCACGACGCTCTGCTCGCCACCTTTCCGTCCACGCTCGGGACACTGCGGCTGCGGGTCTTCACCGAGAACACTCGGGCCCGGCGCTTCTACGAGAAGCTCGGCTGGCAGCCCACCGGCCGGCAGACCCGGACCGCGTTCCCTCCCCACCCAACCCTGACCGAATACATCCTGAACGTGCGTTAGGCAGGTGGGATCCGGCTGTCCTGGGTGGGGTGGTGGCGTGCAGATCAACAGGAGGTGTCGGGTCGGCAGGTAGTGCGGCTGAGCGTGCGTGCGTTCTGCATACGGTGTCTCGCAGGTGCACTACCTGTCGATCCGTACACCACTGGTCTGGGTTGTCTCAGGCGACGATGAGCCAGGGGTTCTCCAGGAGTTTGGTGAGGTCGGCGAGGAAGCGGGCTCCGTCCGCGCCGTTGAGGATTCGGTGGTCGGCGGAGAGGGTGTAGCGCATTCGGGTGCGCGCGGCCAGGGATCCGTCGTCGAGCACGACGGCCTCGCGGCGGGAGGCGCCGACCGCGAGGATCGCGGCCTGCGGGGGATTGATGATGGCGGTGAACTGCTCGACGCCGTACATCCCGAGGTTGCTGATGGTGAACGTCCCGCCGGCCATCTCGTCGCTCGTCAGTCGGCGCTCCCTTGCGCGTACGGCGAGGGACGCGGACTCCTCGGCGATCACGCCGACCGACTTGTGGTCGGCGTTGCGAATGACGGGGACCAGCAGTCCGTCGTCGATCGCGACTGCTACGCCGATGTTGATGTCGTGATGGTGTAGGAGGTTGTCGCCGGACAGCGACGAGTTGACGTCCGGGTGGTGGCGGAGGGTCAGTGCACAGGCGCGGATGACGAGGTCGTTGATGCTGACCTTCTGCCGTCCGGCCTGCGTCAGTTGTGCGTTGAGCTCGAACCGCAGGTCGACGAGGTTCTCGAGGTCGGCGCTCGCGGTCAGGTAGAAGTGCGGCGCGGTCCGGACGCTGTCGGCCAGGCGCTTCCCGCTCGTCCTGCGCAGCAAGCTGAGCGGGACCTCCTCGCCGGGGCTCTGTTCCTGGGAGACGGCTGGTGCCGACTCAGCTGTCTCTGTCGGTTGGAGTGTCTCGGCGGCGGCGCGGACATCCGCGCGGATGATCCGACCACCAGGTCCGGTCCCGGCAACCTGGGTCAGGTCCACCCCGAGTTCCACAGCATCCCGCCGCGCCAGGGGAGAAGCGGGCATCCGCTCGATCGCCGGGCCCGCGACTGAGGACTGTGCCCCATCCTCGACGGGGCTTGACTGCGCGGCCGGTGCAGGCGTCGGCGCGGACGATCGGGACGCCGCTGCGTCGTCCGGTGCGGCCGCGTCGTCTTCAGGGTCTTCGTCGCCGAGGATGGCGATTGGCTGGCCGATGGCGGCTTCCTCGCCTTCGGCGACAAGGATTCGGCCGAGGACGCCGGACTCGTAGGCCTCGTACTCCATCACGGCCTTGTCGGTTTCGATGTCGGCCAGGATCTCGCCGGCCTCGACCATTTCGCCAGTCTGCTTGTGCCAGGTGACGACGACGCCGGTCTCCATCGTGTCCGACAGACGCGGCATCAGAATCGTGCTCATGGTGTCTCCTCTCAGCGCAGCCGGCCGACCGCGGCCAGGGTCTGTCTGATCGCCGTCTCGACATCGCCCGCCGAGGGCAGGGCAGCGCTCTCCAGGCTCTTGGCGTACGGAAGCGGGACTTCGGCCATCGCAACCCGGCGTACCGGTGCGTCAAGCTGGTCGAACGCACCGTCCGAGATCGTCGCCGCGATCTCCGCGCCGATCCCGTACGTCAGCCAGTCGTCCTCCAGCACCACCGCCGCGTGCGTCTTGCGGACCGACCGGACGATCGTCTCCCGATCCAGCGGACGCAGACTGCGCAGATCGATGACCTCGGCATCAATCCCCTCGCGAGCAGCCAGTTCCTCCGCCACGGCCAGGCCAAGCGACGCCATCCGCGAGTAGCCGATCACCGTGAGGTCACTGCCGGGTCTGGTCACCGCCGCACGCCCGATCTCGGCCGGTACATCGTCGTCCGGTACGTCGCCCCTCGTGTTGTACAGCGAGAGATTCTCCAGAAACAGCACCGGATCGTCGTCGCGGATCGCCGCGAGCAGCAGCGCCTTGGCATCAGCTGGGTTGCTCGGGGCAACGACTTTCAATCCCGGTACGAAGGCGTAGTACAGCTCGACGTTCTGCGAGTGCGTGGCGCCGAGTTGCTGGCCGCCACCACCAGGAGTCCGGATCACCATCGGAACACTGCGCTGACCCCCGAACATGCCGTGGATCTTCGCCGCATGGTTGACGATCTGGTCGAGCGCGAGCAACGAGAAGTTGATCGTCATCAACTCGACCACAGGCCGGAGCCCGAGCATCGCCGCACCGATCGCGGCGCCGGTGAACCCTTCCTCCGAGATCGGCGTGTCCCGCACGCGTTGCTCGCCGAACTCCTCGAGCAACCCCGCGGTGATCTTGTAGGACCCCTCGAAGACGCCGATCTCCTCGCCGATCAGGAACACGCGGTCGTCGCGCTGCATCTCGGCGCGCAGGGTCTCGTTGATCGCCTGCCGGTAGGACATCACGGTCATGCGCCGGCCACCGCGAAGAGAGGCTGCCCCGGCAGTCGCTTGGGATCGTTCGGCACCGGCGTCGCGTAGTTGTAGTCGAAGAGCGTCTTCACGTCCGGTGGCGCACTGGCGTCCGCGAACGCGACCGCCGCACCGACCTCCTCCGCGACAGACTGCTCCAACTGCTCCTGCTCCTCGGCGCTCAACGTCCCGGCATCGCGCAGCTGATCGCCCAACGCGAGCACAGGGTCCGCGGCCCTGAGCGCAGCCACCTCTTCCTTCGAGCGGTACGCCGCCGGATCGACCACCGAATGCCCACGCAGCCGCCCGCTGACAGCCTCCAGCAGCACCGGCCGCCCTTCACGCGCCATCGCGACCGCGCGGACGGCGGCATCCCGTACGGCGACGACATCGTTGCCGTCGACGCGTTCGCCGTACATCCGGTAGGCCGCGGCGCGCTTGTGCAGCTCGGGTTCGGCAGAGGACATCTCGACGGTGGTGCCCATGCCGAGCTGGTTGTTCACCACCGCGAACACGATGGGGAGTTTCCACAGCGCGGCCAGGTTCAGCGATTCGTGGAAGGCGCCGATGTTCGTCGTACCGTCGCCCAGGTGGCACATCACCACCTCCTGCCCGCCGCGGTAGGCGATCGCCAGCGCCGCCCCGGTTGCCAGCGGCAACTGGCCGCCGACGATCCCGTACCCGCCGAGCAGCCGGGCCTGGGCGTCGAACAGGTGCATGGAGCCGCCCCAGCCCTTGGACACGCCGTCGCTCCGGCCGTAGAGCTCGGCCATGACGCGGCCGGGGTCGATGCCGCGCGCGATGGCGTAGCCGTGCTCGCGGTAGTTCGTGAAGACGTAGTCGCTCGGGTCGAGTGCACTCATCAACCCGACGACCGTCGCCTCCTCGCCGAGGTTCAGGTGGCAGTAGCCGCCGATCTTGGCTTCGGTGTAGGCCCGGGCGGCCCGCTCCTCGAAACGCCGGATCAGCAGCATCTGCCGGTAGTGGCCCAGCAGGCCGGGCGGTGCGGACATCGTGTCGGCTCTCCTCACGAGGATAATGATACTAGATCGTGTCATTCTCTCATGAAGGAGGATAACGCCATGACCAGAGCTGCCGACGGTGGTCCACGCAAACGTGGACGGCCGACCGAGTCCGAACGCGAGCAGCGGCGGGAGGACATCCTGGACACGGCCGTCCGGCTGTTCCTCCGGCACGGGTACGGCGGTGTCTCGCTGGACCGGCTGGCGACGGAGGCGCAGGTCACCAAGCGGACGATCTACGGCTACGTCGGCGACAAGACCGAGGTCTTCACCGCCGCGGTCGCCCGGTTGAACCGCGAAGTCCTGCCCGAGGCCGAGCCGCTCGACCGGCAGGTCCGGACGCCCGGTGCGAACGCTCTCGAGGCGCTGGCCGTCCGGCTCGTCATCACCCTGCACTCGGACGTCGCCGTCGGCCTGCACCGGATGGTGATCGCCGAGGCGCACCAGTTCCCGGATCTGGCCACAGGGTTCTACACGGCCGGCCCGCAGCGCTACATCGACGCCTTGAGTGACCTCGTCCCGTGCCCCGAGGAGCTCTTCACCCTCCTCCTCGGCGAGCCCCACCGGCGCCGCCTCCTCGGCCTGGACGCTCCGCCCTCACGGGCCCAGGCCGAGGCTCACGTCAACGGCGTACTGGAACTCCTGGACCTCTCGCGCTAGTCCATTGCGGTGGCCTCCAGAGCGACCAGGAGGTCCGGGCCGGCCAGGGTCGCGACGCCAAGGACCGTGCTGGCGAAGCGGTCGGGGGTGTCACCGAACCGCTCGGCCAGGACGCCGAACTGCTGGAGCAGCTCGCCGACGTCGGTGGTGTAGATGTTGAGCCGGACCACGTTGGCCACGGTCATGTCGGCACCGGACAGGACCGCTTCGAGGTTGTCGAGCGCCAGCCGGAGCTGGGCTGCCATGTCACCCGGATGCTGCGCGTTGCCGTTGGCGTCGACGGAGTCCTGGGCGCTGCAGATGAGCTCACGGCCGCGGTTCTCCACGAGCTGGGCCTGGTCGAAGCCCAGGCCGACGGACCAGTTCCACGGGTTGACGGCGGTGCGTTGCATGGTTGTCTCCTTCCATCGGACCGGTCCCTGCCGACCGGCGAGTTAGTTAGGTAACTAACCTAGAACTCGCCTCCGACAGTTTCTTATACTCGGGGACATGAGCCAGACGCGAGCGGGGAAAAGAGAGCGGTTGGTGGCCGCCGCGGCGGAGATGGTGTACCGCCAGGGAGTGGCGCCGACGACGCTGGCGCACATCGCGGAGGCGGCCGACGTACCGCTGGGGAACGTGTACTACTACTTCAAGACGAAGGAGGAGATCGTCGGCGCCGTCGTCCAGGCCCGCGCGGAGCAACTGGAAGCGACCCTCGCCGAGCTGGAGGCCCGCCACCGCACCCCGAAGACGCGACTCAAGGCCCTCGTCGACATGCTCGCCGACCGGGCCGATGAGACCGCTCTCTACGGCTGCCCCTACGGCACCCTGGCCACCGAACTCTCCAAGCGCCCCGACGGCACGAACCCTCTCGCCACCCACCTGATGGAGCTCCTCACCAGCTGGGCCGAACGACAGTTCCAGCAGTTGGTACGCCGCGATGCCCGCGACCTGGCCATCGACCTGGTCGCCGCCTACGAAGGCGCCGCTGTCCTGGCCTCCACCCTCGCCCAGCCCGACCTGATGGCCCGCCACGCCCGCCGCCTCCGCGCCTGGATCGACGCCCAGCCCGGCCGTCCGACGGCTTGACCGGTTTCCGTCATGTCCGGGACTTGTCACGGTGGTCCGTGGCCGGAGTGGTGAGCGATCGGATACGACAGGTGCATCAGGACGCACCAGATCGGTGCCCGGAGCAAGGATGGAGCCCTCGTGGCCTTGTCGAAACCACTTCCGACCCGGACGGCGCTGCTGCTCACCGGCGCGTTGCTGCTGTCCGCGGTGACCGTCCCGGGCCTCGCGTCCGCCGCCAAACCACCGCCTGGAGCACCCTCGGGCGCCGCGCCGGTGCTGACCGGCCCGGCCACTGTCACCCTGCTGACCGGTGACCGCGTCACCCTGACCCCGGACAAGAGCGGGACGCCCCGCGTCGACGTCCGGTCCCGCGACGGAAAGAGCGGGACCAACGGGTTCTCCGTTCGCAACGACCACGGCCGGATCAACGTCGTACCGCATGACGTCGCGACGCTGGTGCCCGACGTACTCGATCCCGCGCTGTTCGACGTGAGCGGTCTGGTCGAGATGAAGTACGACGACGCGCACCGCGCTGACCTCCCGGTGATCGTGCGCCAGGGTGCTGGTGAGCGCACGATGGCGAGCAACGGGTTCACCGCGACCCGCGAACTGCCCAGTGTGGATGCGACGGCCGGCCGGATCGAGAAGTCCCGGACGACGACGTTCGGTGCATCGCTGGCCACGGCGAGGGCGGCCGGGCCGGCCAAGATCTGGCTCGACGCGGCCGTGCACGGCGAGTCGACGACAGCGGTCGAGGCCGCGGCGCGGGACGGCTACCTGGACCAGATCAAGGCACCGGCCGCCTGGGACCGCGGACTCGACGGGCGTGGCGTCAAGGTCGCGATCGTGGACTCGGGCATCGACGCGGATCACCCGGCCCTGTCCGGGAAGGTGACGGCCACCGCCGACTTCACCGGCGAAGGCACCCAGGACGACCTCGGCCACGGGACCCACGTGGCGTCGCTGGTCGCCGGGAACGGCGCGGGATCGGACGGCGCCCGGCAGGGCGTTGCGCCCGGTGTCGAACTCGTTTCCAGCAAGGTCATCAACGCCGCGAACGAGGGCACCGAGTCCGGGGTCATCGCCGGACTGGAGTGGGCGGCCGACCAGCACCCGGACCTGGTGAACGTCAGCCTGGGCGGTTGGGCGCCGCGCTTCGGCGACGACCTGATGGCCGACGCGGTCAACCGGCTGACCGACAAGACCGGCGCTCTGTTCGTAGTTGCTGCCGGCAACAGCGGGTCGTTCCTCCCCACCCCGTTCTCGATCGAGTCGCCGGGGACCGCCGCGTCCGCCCTCACCGTCGGTGCGGTCGATGCCACCGACCACAAGGCGCAGTTCTCGAGCGAGGGACCGACCTGGTCGTACGTGCAGAAGCCAGAGGTGTCCGCGCCGGGCGTGAACATCCTGGGCGCCCGGGCCGGTGCCCGCGACGGCGACCTGTACGTCGCGTACTCCGGGACGTCCCAAGCGACGCCACAGGTGACCGGATCGGCGGCCCTGCTGCTCCAGCAGCACCCCGACCTGACCTGGCAGCAGCTCAAGGCACGCTTGAGCAGCGCCGTGGACGACACCGGTACGTACACCTCGTGGTCCGGCAGCGGGCGGCTGAACCTCGCCACCGCGACCTCGAACAGCCTGTCCGCCGACGTCGGCGTCGTCGACTTCGGCGCGATCCGCCACCCCGATGACGCCCCGCAGACCCGCACCGTCACGCTGACCAATCCGGGCAGCGAGCCGGTGGCAGTCACGGCCGCCGACCACGAGGTGTTGTCGGGCCAGACCACGACGGCACCCGACGCGGCCGTCGTCGTGTCCCCGGCCAAGCTGACGGTTCCGGCCGGCGGTACGGCGAGCATGACCGTCACCCTGGACCCGGCGACCGTCGCCGACGCCATGTGGCAAGGCTCGATCGACCTGCTCGGTGCCGACGGCAAGGAACTCCTGCGCCTCGCCCTGAACGCCTACGACGAGCCGCCGGCGTACGACGTGTCGGTCCGGGTACTCGACCGCGACGGCAAGGCCGTGTCCGGCGGGTGGGTCAACGCGTTCAACGGCAGCAACGGCGACTTCGCGCAGTTCGTGCTCGACGACCAGGGCCGCAGTACCCGCCGGATCTCGCCAGGCGAGTGGAGCATGTGGACCTTCGTGACCACCGGCGACACCGTCGCGATGACCGGCGGTACCGACTTCACAGTCGCGAAGGACACCGACTTCACGTTGGACGCCCGGAAGACGGTGCGCCTGAACATGCCCGTGGTCGAGGGGCAGCCGACCAAGGCGACCGAGGCCGGGGTCACCGCTCTGCGCGGGTCGGATCCGGCGAAGTGGCAGGCGGAGGAGATGTATCCGTCGGTCGCGGACATTGCCGCCGGCAAGATCTACGTGCAACCCACCGGGGCGCCGAAGCACGGGATCGTCGAAGCCGTCACCCGCTGGCGGCTGGACTCGACGAAGAAGGCCGGCCACGACGCACCAGACCTGTACCAGGTCTACCAGAGCGCGAACCGATTCACCGTGCCGTTGGCCAAGAACCTCGACCGCAAGGCCGTCCGCGCGATGGCCCGGGTCGACACGACCTTCGGCAGCGTCTGGGGCGGCGGTACGTCGGACCTCGGGCGCGGAGTCCGAAGCTCGGTGACCTCCTTCGGTGGAGAGCTCTGGCAGACCGTCAAGACTCCCTCCCAGCGCGTGGAGATGCTGTCCGCGGGCCCTGGGATCGAGTGGTGGCAGTGTCTGGATTCACCGGCCACCGGTATCGCCGGTGTCTGCGACAACCCGGAGCGGACCTACAAGCCCGGCGAGAAGGCGCGCTCGGTCTTCGGTACGGCGATGCATCCGCAGCTGACCATCGGCGAGATCTTCAACGGGGACTTCAACATCCAGGTCGGAGTGGCTGATCCCGGCCACCTGGGGATCGTCGACACCGCGCTGATCAACGACGTCCGCCTCGCGCTCTATCGCAACGGCGTCAAGCTCGGAGAGCAGAAGAACACGTCGGGCTTCTTCCAGGTCCCCAGCGGTACGGCGCGCTACCGGCTGGAGCACAGCTGGAAGACGGATCAGTTCTCGAGCTCCACGGAGGCGAAGACCACCTGGGAGTTCACGGCCACGCCACCGGCGGAGTGGGCGAACCCGATCCGGCCGTCGATGCTGAGGCTCGACTACGACCCGTACGTTGCTCTGGACGGCAGTGCGCCCGCCGGGCGGCCGATGGTGTTCGACCTGCGGGTCGGAGCCCAGGACCGTGCGGCGACCGCACCGGTCAAGTCGGCTCGGCTGTGGATCTCGACCGACCGCGGCAAGCACTGGACGCCGGCGCCGCTGGTCCGCACCAAGGACGGCTACCGGACGATCGTCGCCCCGTGGTCGTTGCTGCCCGGGCACACCCTGTCGGTCCGTGCCGCGATCACGGACAAGGCGGGCAACTCGGTCGACCAGACCGTCCTCGACCTGGTCCCCGTGCGCTGACCGACGTACTCGAAGGCCCGGGTGGGTAACCCGGGCCTTCGAGTCGTCACGCCGTACGGGTGTCGCGGCCGACGATGATGCCGATGACGACCTGTACGGCGGCCAGGGTCGCGAACAGGACGAGCGTTGCGTCCCAGTTGCCGGTGCGTTCGGCGAGGGAGCCGGCGATGACCGGGCCGGTGGCCGCGAGGAGATAGCCGACGGCCTGCGCCATACCGGACAGCTGGGTCGACTCGTGGTGGCTGCGGCCACGGATGCTGATGAGGGAGAGCGCGGCGACCAGTGCGGCGCCCTGGCCAAGCCCGGCGAGGACGACCCAGGCGACGATCAGACCAGGTGCCAGCAGGATTCCGAGCAGGGCAACAAGGATCGGAACGCTGGCCGTGATCGTGCCGGCGCGTTGATCGGTCGGATGCTTCAGCAGCCGGGGAATCGCCAGGCCGCCGACGAGGCCGAAGCACTGGAACAGAAACAGATGTACGCCGGCGGTCCGCTCCGAGACACCGGTCGAGATCTCGATGGTGGGCAGCCAGTTGACGAGCAGGTAGAAGCTCGTCGACTGCAGGCCCATGAACGCGGTGATCAGCCAGGCCATCGGCTGCCGCCAGACACTCACCGGGGGAGCGCCGTCGTCGGGGTCCGGCGGCGGCATCGGCACGGACGCGGACTGCCTCGGCAGCCAGATCACGGCGACGACCGCGGCCAGACCTCCCCAGATCGCCAGCGCGAGCCGCCAGTCGGCCGCGTCCGCGATCGGCACGGCCGACACCGAAGCTATCGCGGCTCCGCCGGTGATGAAGGCCGTGTACACCCCGGTCGCGCGGGACACGTTGCCCGCGTAGTCGCGCTTGAGGATGACGGGGACCAGGACGTTGCCGACCGCGATCGCGGCACCGACCACGATCGTGCCGAGCCACAGTCCGGGCAGCCCGGTGTAGGACCGGGCGACGCTCGCGACAGCGAGGACGAGCAGCGAGACGAACACGGCCCGCTCCATCCCGTGGCGCCGGGACAGACGGTGAATGAGAGGCGAGGCCAGTCCGAAGGCGATGAGCGGCAGCGTGCCGAGCAGGCCGAGCGCTCCCTCCCCGAGGTGCTCGTCGGCACCGATCTGAGGCAGCACCGGGCCGACCGCGGTCAGCGCCGGACGCAGACACAGGGCCACCAGGAAGACAGTCGCGGTCAGCAGGGCGGCCCGTCGTCCGGACGGCGGCTCGGCCGGCGGTTTCAGCACATCCTCACTCCTGACTAGATGTCCTACATTTACACTGTAACCTGGGCGGAGAACGGAGGTTGTCGCGGTGTCACTGAGTGGACCGGTGCGTCAGGTGCCGCTGGTGCTGCAGGTCTCGGAGCAGTTCCGGGGGCTGATCGAGTCCGGCACGTGGCCGGTGGGGGGCAGGATTCCCGGCGAGAACCGGCTCGCCGTCGAGCTCGGAGTCAGCCGGGGGACCGTGCGCGAGGCGTTGCGGTCGCTGAGCCTGACCGGTCTGTTGGAGCCGCGGGTCGGCGACGGCACGTACGTGCGCGCGACCAATGAGATCAGCGGTGTTCTCGTCCGCGACGAGTTGTCGGCGTCGCTGACGCACGTCCTCGATGCACGGGCCGGCATCGAGGCCGCGGCCGCGCGGCTGGCTGCCCAGTTGCCCGATGGAGACGCCGGGCTGGACGCGGCACTCGAGGCGCGCAGCGCTGCGCATGAAGCCGGCGACCTGGCCGGCTACGTTGCCGCGGACGCGGGCTTTCATCGAGGTGTGGTGGAGGCCAGCGGCAACCCGCTGTTGCTCCGTCTGTACGACGCTCTTGCCGAAGTGCTGACCGACTCGATCCACCAGACCGCCACGATCCCCGAGGACACCAAGGTCCGCGATGCCCACTTCGAGTTGCTGGCGGCGATCCGCGACGGCGATCCGGAGGCCGCGGCCAAGACGTCGTACGCGCTGATCGAATCGGTCAAGCAGTCTGCTGGGTGATGGCGGACGGCCACAGCGCACCGGCGGCCGCGTGGAAACGGACCGAGCGACCAGTGGCGAAGTCGTTGCCCGTGGCATCGTTAGATGCCCACTCTAGAGTTGCTCTCCCGGTGAGCTGGAGTACGTCGCCGCTCCCGAAGTCGATGAACAGCAGCGCAGCCGTGGGATCGACGGCGAGGTTCCCCATGCTGTTGAACATGTTGTTACCCGCGTAGTCGGGCCAGATCACGTCGGCGCCCTCAACCTGCACGAATCCGGGGGAGCCGCCCTTGTGAGAGGCATCCGCTCCACGGGTCGGGTGTTCCGTCCCCAGGAAGAACGTGTCCACGGTCGTGATGATCCGGCGCGCTTCGTCCGTCAGTTCGCCGCGCGCTGTCAGCGCTGAGCGCTCCAGGCTGACCGGCCGCGCCGGCCCGCGCGTGATCTGTCGTGGCTGGATGTACGACGGGCAGTTGCCGAACGCCTCGTGGACATCCAGGGTCAGACCGTTCTCGGCCACGTCGGTGATCCAGCCGTTGACTCTGACTCGCCGCCGACGCTCGAGGTCGATCGCCAGTACGCCGCCTGACTGGTCTGGCGCGAGATTGTGCAATGCGTCCGCCGGTGCGGGCTTGGTCTTCACCAGCAGGAGTTGGCCATGACCCGCGAGGAACCCTGGCTGGGCGACCAACGGGGAAGCCCACAGCCGGTGCTGCTCGTCGCGCGCGACGAGAACCGCGAAGGACTGCAACGCCAGGATCGCGGCCCGGCCGCCTGTCAGCGACACCGGTGCGAGCATGCCTTCCAGACGCGATGCCGCCTCTCGCAGTCCGGCTCGCGCCTGCACAGCCAACTCGCCCTCATGGAATCCGGTGATCTGCTTCGGTGCGGCGGTCATCGTGCGTCTCCGGATCCCCGGTGGGTCTTGTGGTAGTGCCGTGCGGCGCGGGCGCGGTTCCCGCAGCCGGCGCTCGAGCACCAGATCCGTCGCTTGTTCTCCGCCAGGAACAGCATCGAGCACGACGAAGACGCGCATCGCCGCAGCGTTGCCAGGCGATCGGCGTCCGACAGCAGATCGATCGCCTCGCGGGCGAGCGCGGCGAGGATCGCGTTCCCGCCGAGCTCGGTGTGCCACCGCGTCTCCGCCACCGGTCCGTCGGGCCCCTGCTTGAGTTGTCGGCTCGTCGGGACGGCGGCGGCGTACGCGTTGACGTCGGCTACTGAGGTCGCTTGCGGGTCTCTGCCTTCCAGATGCGCGTCGAAGAGGTCGCGGATCGCGGACCGAAGGCGCAGTACCGCCGCCTCGGGTGGGCGGGGGCCGGCCGGGAGCCGCTCCGATTGCAGCTCCCACCAGGCGTCGGGCCGCTCCGACAGCAGGTCGCGTGGTGGGTCGACGACCAGGATCGCCGTATCCACGAGATCGAGCGCCGCGAGCGGCTCCCCACCCATCGGGAACCCGGCATCCTGCATCGCATCGATCGTCGGCATAACGGACATGCTGGCAGTCTAAGCATTAGGTCTGCGAATCACAAGCGGTCAACCTAACGAGTAGAGAGATCAGTAGACATTAGGACCACCCGAGTGCCGGCGATCGCGTCGTACGGCGATACGCGGGCGAACAAGCCTGCGATCCAGACCAGGACGACGGCGTACAGCACGATGCTCACGACGATCAGCCAACCGCCGGGGTCGGCTTCGGTGGCGAACCCATAGGCGACTGTGTGCCCGAGCTCCCACGGCAATGTCACCTTCAGGCCGTTCCGGGCCAGTGCCCGCCCGAACGACACCCGCCGGCCAGTCTCAGTCGACACCACCATCAGCCCGCGCAGTCGCTTGCCGGGTGTAGCCCCACGCGCCGACTCCCGCCAGGCCAGCCACAGCGTGGCGGGCAGAACCAGCAGCAGGAACGACCCTAGGTTGAGCGCCCAGACCGGCAGGTCGAGCCCGCGCACCACCAGCCCGATCGGAACCAGCACTACGGCCAGCACCAGGACGCACAGCCAGTCGATCAGCCACGCCGTGATTCGCAACCACGCCAGCCGCCACCTCGTCACCATGGCGCCAGCCGCCGTCGGTCGCCGCGGCGTCACTGGTCCTCTGGTTTGCGGCGGGAGCGCAGGACTTGGGCGAAGGTGAGGATGCCGGTCGCGAAGGTGACCAGGATGAGGAGGGCCAGCCGGTCGGTGCGGGCTTGCTGACAGTCGGCGAGGATCGTCTGCCGCGCGTCGACTTCCCTCTTCTGCTGAAGCTGCGGGGGATCGTCCGACGCACGGACCTTGTTCATGTACGCCGAGAGCACGTCCGACTCGGCCTCACTGAGCGGCTCGTCCAGGTCCTGCGTCTCGGAGCTGAGCCGGCCCAGCGCCGGGCACTTGACGGACACCGGGTCGCCATCGAACCCGTCGTACTTCACATCGGCGGAGTTGAAGAACAAGAACAGCATCCACACAGCACCGAGCAAGGCGAGCAGCCCAGCCCACTTGCCCTTCATCCCACGCATCCCTTCCGTCGCGAACCCACCACATCCTGCCCGCCGAAGGGTCGACCGTCCGGCCTGTCGCCGGAGGTCTTGCGCAGATATTATGTAGTGCATAATATCTGAACGTGGTCTCAGCGGACGCTGTGCGGGTTATTCGGGCTTGGTATCGGTTGCAGTTGGCTTTGGGGGCGTTCGGGCGGGATGTGCGGCGGGAGTACGGGCTGACGGGCGAGCAGTTGGCGATGCTGCGGATCGTTGGTGAGCAGGAGAGTTGGCGGATGGAGGAGTTGCGGGGGCGGCTGGTGATGCATCCGGCGACTCTGGGGCAGGCGGTGGATCGGCTGGCGGGGCGCGGGTTGGTGCTGGTGGAGCCGGATCCGTCGGATGGGCGTCGCCGGAACGTCGCGGCGACTGACGCAGGGCGCGAGTTGCTGGCCGGCATCCCGTTGGCAGGACCGGTGCGGCTGCGGGCGGTTGACGCTGACCCGGATCGCCTGGCCCGGTTGGCGGATGCGTTCGACGACGCCGTCGAGTTGTTCGGATTGGAGAAATGGGCATGAGCGACCTGACCTCGGCGCCGAACATCGGCCCCGTCCTGGCCGGAGAACTGCAA
This sequence comes from Kribbella sp. NPDC049227, assembly GCF_043197265.1. Lineage (NCBI taxonomy): Bacteria > Bacillati > Actinomycetota > Actinomycetes > Propionibacteriales > Kribbellaceae > Kribbella > Kribbella sp. NPDC049227. The sequence goes on from NZ_JBICST010000005.1 coordinate 517,360, forward strand.
GCACTCGGACTCGAGACCGTCGATCAACTGAGCGAACTCGGCTCGCTCGAGGTCGGCCGCCGGCTGGAGGCCCGCGGCTTCCATGACTGCACCCACGCGGTCCTTGCGGTCGAGGGAGCGATCCGCGGAGTCCGCTGGACGACCATCCCCGCCGACGAACGTCGCGCCCTCGCCGACAACTGGAAGTCCCGCTGACCGAGCCACCCGATCAGTAAAATATTACATGCTACTGTGCTGTGGCACATGCCACCGGGTGGTTGGGAGCTGGGATGCGAGTCAGCGTGACCGATTACCACACGGCCGGCGAGCCGTTCCGGATCGTGACTGGCGGCCTTCCCGACGTGCCGGGACCGACGATTCTGGAACGGCGCGCGTACGCGCAGACGTCGCCTGAGGTCGACGCGGTGCGGCAACTTCTGGTGAACGAGCCGCGGGGCCATGCCGACATGTACGGCGGATTCCTGGTGCCGCCCGATGACGCCGGTGCCGACCTCGGCGTCCTGTTCTGGCACAAGGACGGCTACTCGACGGCGTGCGGTCACGGCACCATCGCGCTCGGCGCCTGGGCCGTCCGGACCGGGCGGATCCCCGCCGCGCCGGACGGCGACACCGAGGTGGTGATCGACGTACCCTCGGGCCGCGTCCTGGCCCGCGTGAGCTGTGTGGGCGGTGAGGTCGAGCAGGTCTCGTTCCGCAACATCCCGGCGTACGTCGTTGCCCGGGGCATCGAAGTCACGATCGGCCGCGGCAAGGTTCGGGCGGACATCAGCTACGGCGGCGCCCTCTACGCATCCGTCGACGCGTCCGCGGTCGGCCTCGAGGTGACGCCGAAGCACAGCACCGACCTGATCTCAGTCGGGCGCGAGATCAAGTGGGCGCTGAACGACACGCAGTGGGCGCGGCACCCGACCGACAGCCGCCTCGACGGCATCTACGGCACGATCCTGTACGACGACCTCGGCGGGACCGACGACGGTCCGCACCAGCGCAACGTCACGATCTTCGCGGACGGTGAACTGGATCGCTCACCCTGTGGTTCCGGCACTTCCGCACGCATCGCGCTCCTCGCCGATGACGGCCGGCTGCCGATCGGCCGCACCCTCAAGCACGACTCGATCGTGGGTACGACGTTCGTCGGCCGGGTTGTCGAGCACGTCGAGGCCGACGGCCATCAGGCCGTCATCACCGAAGTGACCGGCGCCGCGTACGAGACCGGCCAGGCCACGTTCACGCTGGATCCGCGCGATCCGCTCGGCACGGGGTTCGTGCTGCGATGACTCTCCAAGGCCAGGTCATGGCGGACCAGATCGGCATCCCACACCTGGGCGGCGGCCCGAACCTCCGCCAGCAGATCGGCGACGTACTGCGTGCCTCGGTGATCGCCGGGCGGATGCGGAAAGGCGTCGTGTACTCCGCCCCGGCGCTCGCCCAGCAGTTCGGGGTCTCACCGACACCGGTCCGCGAGGCGATGCTCGACCTCGCCGCCGAAGGACTCGTCGAAGCCGTTCGAAACAAGGGATTCCGGGTCGTCGAGCTCTCCGACAAGCAACTCGACGACATCACCGCGGTCCGGGTGCTGCTGGAGGTTCCGACCGTCGCCGGCCTGGCGACGAACCTCACCGACGAGACGCGGCGCAAGCTCGAGGCGCTCTATCCCGCAGCGCGGCAACTCGTCGAACTGACCAGGCGGCGGGACCTGGTCGGCTTCGTCGGCCTCGACCGGCAGTTCCATCTGTCGCTGCTCGATCTCACGGCGAATCAGACACTGGTGGAGATCGTCGGCAACCTGCGGGCCCGCAGCCGGCTCACCGGGATGGCGGACATCGATCACGACCTCTTGATCGCCTCGGCGGAGGAACACGTCGAGATCCTTGATCGCCTGCTTGCCGGGGACGAGGCCGGAGTGACGACGGTGATGAGCAGGCACATCAAGCATGTCCGCGGAGCGTGGGCCGGTCGTCCGGACCGCGAGCAGGAGAAGGGATGACGAGCCAGATGACGGCAGGACGTCAGGACAGTCTCGCGATCGTTGGTGGCGGCAACATTTGTGCGGCGCTGCTGTCCGGGTTGCTCGAGGGGGACGTCGTACTGCACGATCCTGCGCGGATCGCGGTGGTCGAGCAGTTGCCGGACCGGGCGGCGTACCTGAGGGATCGGTTCGGTATCTCCACGCCTGCCCTGGCGGAGGCGGTGCGGGGAGCCGGCGCTGTGCTGCTGATGGTCAAGCCGTACCACGTCGAGGCGCTGTTGCCGCAGTTGATCGAACACGTCACGGCCGAGCAGCTGGTGATCTCCGTGGTCGGCGGGATCAGTACGGCGCAGGTCGAACGCGGGCTGGTGCCGAAGACGCCGGTGGTACGGGCGATGCCGAACACGGCGGCATCGGTGGGGGAAGGGATGACGGCGATCTGCGCAGGATCGTGCGCCAGTGAAGTGCATCTGGAACGCGCGGGTGCGCTACTGCGATCGGTGGGCAAGGTGGTGGAGGTTCCGGAGTCGCAGATGAACGCGATCACGGCGTTCTCCGGCAGCGGTCCGGCGTTCTTCTTCTACTTCGCGGAGGCCCTGATCGACTCCGGAGTGCTGCTCGGACTGAGCCGGGAGCTGTCGGAGGAGATGGTGATCCAGACCGCTGTCGGTGCGGCCGTGATGCTGCGCGACTCAGGCATGGACCCGGTTCGCCTCCGCGCCGCTGTGAGTAGTCCGGGCGGCACCACCATCACCGCCATCCGCGAACTCGAGAAGGCAGGAGTCCGCGGCGCCGTCATGACCGCCACCGAGGCCGGCCGCGACCGCACCATCGAGATCGGCGAGCAGGCCGGCACCCACTGAACGACAGCGTCAGCTCTGTCACATCCCCTCTGACTTGACGATTCGATAGTCAGCTTCTAAGGTCAAGAACAGATTCTGGATATAAAGCATCCAGAACAATCACGGATGGGAGCTGAGCGATGAGGACCTTTCTTGCCGGCGCGTCGGGTGTGATCGGGCGGGCGCTGATTCCGCGGCTGGTGGCTGACGGACATGTGGTCGGTGGGATGACGCGATCGGTCGCGAAGACGGAACTGGTGAAGGGACTCGGGGCCGAGCCGATCCTGTGCGACGTGTTCGATCGCGACGCGCTGATCCAGGCGGTGGCCGACTTCAAGCCGGACGTGATCCTGAACGAGCTGACCGACCTGCCGGACGATGTGACGCGGATCGGCGCGCATGCGGAGCTGAACGCCAGGATCCGGACCGAGGGCAACCAGAACCTGATCGAGGCCGCGCGGCGGGCCGGGTCGCCGAAGATCCTGGCCCAGACCGTCGCCTGGCAGCTGCCCGACGGCCCCGATGCCCTGGCGGTCGCGGAGCTGGAGCGATCGGTCCTCGCCGAGGGTGGCGTCGTCCTGAGCTATGGACAGTTCTACGGGCCGGGCACGTACCACGAGAAGCAGGTGCCCGCGGAGCCGCGGGTCCACATCGACCGGGCCGCGGAGCGCACGGTGCAGGCACTGCGCGAGCCGAGCGGCGTCGTCGTCATCACCGACTGATCGTCAGCTGTCCTGTGGCCCGGCCCAGTCGCCGTTCGCGACGATCGCGAGGTCCTCGAGCTCGAGGTTCCTGCCGGACGCCGTCCGCGGGCCGATGATCACCGGCTCGCCGGTGCCTCGCTCGACCAGGCTCAGCGGCCCGCCTTCCTCGTCCTGCACGTACTTGTTGCCCCACTGCATGAGCGCGAAGACCGCAGGCAACAGGTCGCGGCCTTTGTCCGTCAGCAGGTACTCGGAGCGGGTCCGCTGGCCCGGCTCGCGATACGGCCGCCGGCTGAACAGGCCGATCTCGGTCAGGTCCTTGAGCCGGGCCGCCACGATCGCGTCGGTCAGCCGCGTACGCCGGGTGAAGTCGTCGAACCTCGTGGTGCCGTAGAAGGCCTCGCGCAGGATCACCATCGACGACCGGGTGCCGATCAGATCCATCGTCATCGCGATCGAGCAGTTCTCCAGTGTCCAGGTGCTCCGATCGGCCAGCACCCCTTCGAACGTGATCGCCATACCTCGTCCTTTACAAGGAGTTTCCGATGTCATCCTCTCACGTGGTGGCCGAGCGGCCTGTGGTCCGCCGGCGGCCGACCATCCCTGCCGGCCTCGCCATGGCAGGTGCGGCGATCACCTTCACCGCGCTGTATCTGGCGGCCGGGGCGCTGACCCCGTTGCTGGTGTTGTACAAGGAGCGGTGGGATTTCGCGCCGTCCCTGCTGGCGTTGGCGTTCGCGGTCTACGCGGTCGGCTTCCTCGCGGCCGTACTCACCGTTGGTTCGCTCTCCGACCACATCGGCCGGCGTCCGGTGCTGATCGGTGCCCTGGTCATCCAGATCGCCTCGAACCTCACCTTTCTCGCCGCTTCGAGTGTGGGCTGGGTGATCGCCGGCCGGATCATCCAAGGCGTCGCCAGTGGTGCGGCAACGGCCGCCTTCACCGCGGCGCTGGTGGAACTCGCGGCGCCGAACCGGAAACGGCTGGGCACGATCCTGGGCAGTGTCGGACTGACCGGAGGTCTTGGCTTCGGCTCCTTGCTGGCCGGTCTCGCGATCCAGCTCACGCCGGCGGCGAACTCGATCATCTTCGTCGTACTGACCGTCGTGACGATCCTCGGAACGATCCTGGTGGTCCTGTCGCCCGAGACCGTCACCCGGGTCCCTGGGGCGTTGCGTTCGCTGGTCCCACGCATCGCCTTCCCGCCGGCGACCCGCCGGGAGTTCGCCGCGGCCGCGCCCGTGGTCGCCGCGGTCTGGATGCTCGCGGGTCTGTCGGGCGGGCTCGCGCCGAGCATGGTGCGCAGCGTCTTCCACCTGAACAGTGGGCTTCTCAACGGCCTGGCCGGGTTCGTCGCGCCGGCCACCTCCGCTGTGGTCGGGCTGGCGTTCGCCCGCGTCGACTCGCGGCGGGCGATGACGTGGGGGATCTACGCATCGATCGCCGGGGCCATCGGCATCATCACCGGTGTCCTGGCCGGAAGCCTGGCCGTGATGATCATCGGGCAAGCGATCGCCGGTGTCGGCTTCGGCGCGGCGTTCACGGCCGCCCTCCAGCTGATCTTCCCGCTCGCGGCCCCACATCAGCGCGCCGGCGTCGTCGCCGCGATCTACCTGGTGTCCTACCTCGCGCTCGGCATTCCCGTGGTCGTCGCCGGCCAACTGTCAGGCCCCATCGGTGAAGTCCCCGCGGTCACGTCGTACACGGCCGTGACCGTTGTCCTCGCTTTCGCCAGTCTGATCGCCCAACTCCGCCTCAAGCGCCGTACCCGAGTCTAGGCGTGCAGCATTTCTGCAGCGTTCGGCGAGGCAGGCTGGCATCGAGCGGTGGCGTTGCCGCCGAGAGGAGGGATCATGCCCGTCGCGCCCCTGAAGGAACTCGTCGACGAGGCTCTGGCCAAGGGGTACGCCGTTCCCGCGATCAACGTGGTGGACGAGCTGAGCCTGCGTGCCGTCGTCGACGCTGCCGTGGAACTGCGCTCGCCGCTCATCGTCCAGACGTCGGTGAAGACCGTGAAATCGGTCGGCCGCGACGTCCTCAAGGCGATGTTCGACGCGACGGTCGCCCCGGTGCCCGTGCCGGTGTCGCTGCATCTCGACCACTGCCCGGACCGCGCGGTGATCAGCTCGTGCCTCGAGGCCGGCTGGAACTCCGTGCTGTTCGACGCGTCGGCACTCCCGGTCGAGGAGAACCAGCGCCAGACCGTCGAGGTCGTTGCCGAGGCCAGGACGTACGGCGCTCATGTCGAAGGCGAGATCGAGGGGATCACCGGTGTCGAGGACGGAGTGGGATCGGACACCGAGTCGGCGCGTCAGTCCCTCGAGATCGCCACGCGGTTCGTGGAGACGACCGGGGTCGACGTCTTCGCACCGGCGATCGGCAACGCCCACGGCATCTACCACTCTCTGCCGGACCTGGACTACCAGCGGATCACCGACCTCGTGGCGGCGACCGGGATCCCGATGGCGCTGCACGGTGGTTCGGGGCTGAGCCGTGAGCAGTTCCAGGACCTGATCGGCCGCGGCTGCTCGAAGGTCAACATCTCGACGGCTCTCAAGGTCGCCTACATGACGTCGTCGCTGGAGCACCTCGAGCAGGCGCGGGCCACGAACAAATGGGACCCGCCATCCCTGTTCGTCCACATCCACGCGGCCGTGAAGTCCATGGCCGCCGAGCACATCGAGATCTTCGGCAGCGGCGGCCGGGCATGACCGCGATCATCTTCGACTGCGACGGCGTCCTGGGTGACACCGAACGCGACGGGCACTTGCCGGCGTTCAACGCGACGTTCGAACAGTTCGGGCTGCCGGTGCGGTGGTCGGTCGAGCAGTACGGCCGGCTGCTGCGGATCGGCGGCGGCAAGGAGCGTCTGGCCACAGTGCTGGACGACCCCGAGGTGTGGCGCGCGGCCGGGTCGCCAGCGACGCCCGAGGAGCGCGCCGAGGTTGTGGCGAGATGGCACCGGGCCAAGACGAAGGCGTTCACCGACTTGGTCGCAGCCGGGGTCATCCCACCGCGTCCCGGCGTACGGCGGATCATCATGGACGCATTGGCGGCCGGGTGGACAGTTGCGGTGGCGTCGACGTCGGCCGAGCCGTCGGTTCGCGCCGTTCTTGCCGGAGCTGTCGGTGCCGAGGTGGCGGGGACGATCCCGGTGTTCGCGGGCGACGTCGTACCGCGGAAGAAGCCCGATCCGGCCGTCTACGAGCTGACCGTCAAGGAACTCGGGCTGGATCCGGCCGAAACCCTCGTCGTGGAGGACTCGCACAACGGACTGCTCGCCGCCTCCGGAGCCGGACTGGCCACGGTCGTGACCGTCAGCGGCTACACCCGCGACGAGGACTTCACCGGCGCCTCCCTCGTGGTCACCAGTCTGGGCGACCCGGGCGGCGAGCGGCTCGAGGTTCTCGCGGATCCCTGGGACATCGAACCGGTCGACGCGCTCAGCCTCACCGAGCTCTCCCGCCTGGCCGGCCGGCCACCGCACGACGAAACCCACGGAGGGCAGACATGACCGACAGCTGGAACGAGGTCGACCTCGTCATGACGACGATCATCGACACCTGCCTCGCCAACGAGAAGTACTTCGGCGACCTGGACTCGGTGGTCGGCGACGGGGACTTCGGGTACTCGCTGGCCCGCGGCTTCGAGAAGCTGCAGGCGCAGTACGCCGAGATGGACCGGACCGACATCGGCACCTTCCTGAAGAAGGTCGGGATGCTGGTGACGTCGCGGATCGGCGGGACGTCCGGCCCGATCTGGGGGACCGGGTTCCTGCGCGCCGGGATGACCGCCGGTACGGCGACCTCCCTGGACGGCGCGACCGTCGTGGCGATGCTGCGGTCGGCGGTCGCGGGCATCATGACGCGCGGCGGGGCCGAGCTGGGGGAGAAGACGCTGCTCGACGCGCTGGTCCCGATGACCGACGCCATCGAGGAGTCGCTCGCCGCGGGGGCGAGCAGTGACGAGATCGTCGACCGGGCCGCGGCGGCCGCCCGGTCAGCCGCCGACGCGACGGTGGACATGGTCGCGAAGCGCGGCCGCGCCGCCTACACCGGTGAGCGCAGCCGTGGATCGGTCGACGCCGGGGCCACCGCCGTCGCCGTACTTATGGAGCAGATCGCGAAGAACTGGAAGGGGAGGGAGTCCCGATGAAGAAGTTCGTCAACGATCCCAAGAACTACGTGCCGGAGATGCTGCAGGGCATCGCGCTGGCCAACCCCGAGACCCTGAAGTACGTCCCGGAGTACAACCTGATCATGCGGACCGACGCGCCGCGCGACGACAAGGTGTCGATCGTCCAGGGATCGGGGTCCGGGCACGAGCCGGCCCACGTGATGACGGTCGGCAAGGGCATGCTCGACGCCGCCTGCCCGGGGGACGTGTTCGCGGCGCCGCCGATGGAGTACGTGTACGAGACCACCAAGCTGCTCGCGTCGCAGAAGGGCGTGCTGCTGCTGGTGAACAACTACACCGGCGACCGGATGGCGTTCGACATGTCGCAGGAGATGAGTGCGGCGGATGGCCTGAATGTCCGCACGCTGATCATCGACGACGACGTCTCGGTCAAGGACTCGACGTACACGGTCGGCCGGCGCGGGGTGGCCGGCAACTTCTTCGTGATGAAAGCGGTCGGCGCGGCGTCCGAACAGGGCGCTGACCTGGACGAGCTGGTCCGGATCGGCGAGAAGGTCAACTCGGTCACCCGGACGATGGGGATGGCGCTCACGGCCTGTACGCCGCCGGCCAAGGGCTCCCCGCTCTTCGAGCTCGGCGACGACGAGATGGAGATGGGCGTCGGTATCCACGGCGAGCCGGGGCGCAGTCGCGAGAAGCTCGCGTCGGCCAACGAGATCATCGATCAGATGCTCGAGGCGGTCCGGTCCGACCTGCCGTACGAGTCCGGCGACAACGTCGCGCTGATGATCAACGGCCTCGGCGGAACCCCGATCAGCGAGCTGTACCTGCTCTACGGCCGCGCCCACCAGGTGCTCACCGACCGGGGCATCAACGTACGGCGCAACTACGTCGGGGAGTACTGCACGTCGCTCGACATGGCCGGTGCCTCGGTCACCCTGGTCAAGCTGGACGACGAGATCGACGGTCTGCTGTCCGCGCCGGCCGAGATCGCGATCCGCGTCTTCTGACCTTCGCCGGGGATCGGCGGTGGTCAGCCCTCGGTCCCCGCCGGGTTCAGGCCGTAGTCGGTACGGAGGCGCCGTACCTCGGACTGGGCCGCCGGCCACAGCGGAGAGGTCGGCGACAGCAAGGTCAGTTGGCGTTCCCACGCGGCCAGGTCGTTGACCCCGGCGTACGAACGAGTCCAGGCCACGACCAGGTCGACGTCCTGTGTCTGCAGTACGGCGGCCCGGATCCGGTTCTCGAGACGGTTGCGGGAGGCAACGACTCCGGGGGCGTCGGACTGCGGCAGCAACGGGCCGACGTACCGCCGCAGCGCAGACGACAGCAGGTGGGAATCGAGGTCGTTGGCGGTCTCGAGCCAGTCGGCGGCGATGTCCCGGCGCAGCCGGTAGGGACGGGACTCGACGATGTCGGCGCCGAGGAGGGCACGGAGCCGGGTGACCTCGCCTCGCAACGAGGACCGGTGATCCGCTGCGCCGTAGAGCGCGTCCGACAACTCCTCCGCGCTGAGGCCCTCCGGGTGCTCGGCCAGCAGAACGAGGATGTCGCTGTGGCGCCGGCTGAGCCGGAGGTCGCGGTCGTCCACGCGTACCTCGGCGTCGGGTCGGCCGAGGGCGGAGATGTGCACTCGATGGCCCGAGTCGCCGGTGATCCTGCGAAGGATCGTCAGCCGGCCGAGCTCGGCCTCGGCCATGCGGGCGGCGGCGCGTACCAGGGCCAGCGACTGGGGTGAGCTGGCGTCGGCGCCGCCCGTGACGTCCACGACGCCGAGCACTCGCTGCGTCTCCGGGTCGTAGATGGGCGCGGCGGCGCACGACCACGGTTGCACCAGGAGCGTGAAGTGTTCCGCCGACCGGATCTGGACCGGCCCGGCGACCTCCAGCGACGTACCGAGAGCGTTGGTGCCGACCTGTCGTTCGGCCCACCATGCGCCTTCGCTGAAGTGGATGCCGTCCGCGGCGCGGAGTACATCGGGACGCCCGCACACCCACAGCAGCCGTCCGTCACTGTCACCGATCGCCATCACGCTGTCACTGTCCTCAGCGGCCCGGCCCAGGACGTCGTACAGCATCGGGAAGACCGCGGCGAGTGGATGCTCGGCCCGGTACGCGGCCAACTCGTCGGCCCGGAACGCGAACGGTGCCGCCGTACCGGAATCCAGCCCTGCCGCGATGGATCGCCCCCAGGAGGCCGCGACCAGCCCCCGCACGTGCCGCTCCCCGCCCTCGAGGAACTCCTCGTGCCGCCGATGCAACCCCCGATCGACCCGCTCCACCCTCCAAGGGAACTGCGCCCACCCCGGAAAGTCCAGCACGCCCGTCAGGGGGCGGCGGACTGCAGGGAGAGGCTGAGGCCGTTGGTTTCCTGGTGGACGTAGACGTCGAGGCGGGTTCCTTCGTCGATCATCACGCTGCCGCGGCCGGTGGCCTCGATGACCTGTACGTCGCCGATGTCGTCGTACACCGTCATCGCGGCGTCGACCACGTAGCTGTAGTTTCCCGGCTTCGTTGCGGTGACTCGCTGGCTCACCACGGGCTGTGCGCTGGTGGCGTGCAGGGTGGCGACCCGGGTTCCTTCGAGGCTGATGACGATGACCTCTTCCAGCGCGCCTTCGGTGAGCTGGTCGGAGACCGTGAGATTGATCGGATCGGGCTGTTCAGGCGGCGTCGTCGTCCGGGCGGGCGGTGTGGTGGGCGGTGCGATGGGCGATGTGGCCGGCGGTACGTACGGCGCGGTCGTCACGATCGCGTCGGTCTTGGTGACGTCACCGTCCTGACCGGGAAGCCCGGTCTTCGCGAGGATCGGGATCAGGGCGGCGAGCAGCCCGATCAGGGCCGTCAGGGTCTGGCCGAAGGTGCCGAGGCGGGTCCACCAGCTCTCGTGGTGCGGTGGGCCGGGATTCCCGTGCGGTGTAGTCATTTCTCCTCCCTACGCAGTGCGTTCTGAGGTCAGAGAATCGGCCGGCGCGGTAAATACCTTTCGGTATCAGAATCCGGGTCCCGGGCTCTTGTCGGCATCAGGTCGATCGGAAGGAGGCAGAGATGGCGACAGGTGCTTTCACCACCCATTTACTCCCGGCGCGAGGCAGGAACCGCGAAAGGCGTGCGGGCTGTGGACTGCGTCGCCCACCTCGGCGAGAATGCCGTGGGGGGCGGGCGATGGACCAGCAACGGCATGCCGACAATCAGGCGCTCGTCGCTTTGGTGCGTTCCGCCGACCCGGTCGCCTGGCGGACGCTGACGGATCGCTACACCAATCTTCTGTGGCATATCGCCCGCGGAATGCGGCTGAGCCAGGACGACGCGGCGGACGCCATCCAGACCACCTGGCTCCGGCTGGTGGAGCGTGTCGACACGGTTCGGCAGCCCGACAGCATCGGAAGCTGGCTGGCCACCACGATGCGGCACGAATGCCTGGCGGCGATACGGCGCCGGTCCAAGGTGGTGGTGCTGGAGATCTTCGACGATCTGCCGGACCACGCCGATCCGTTCGACGACGCGCTGCTGCGCAGAGAGCAGGATGCCGCGTTGTGGCGGGCGTTCCGCTCGATGAAGCCACGCTGCCAGACATTGCTGCGGGTGTTGATGACCGATCCGCCGCCCAGCTACACCGAGGTGGCGTCGGCTCTGGACATGCCCGTCGGGAGCATCGGCCCGACCCGTAAGCGTTGTCTCGCGGCACTGCGCGAGATCATGGCGGCCGACCCGTATCCGTTCGAGTCCACGGCCGCGGAGCCTGGCGGTGATCTGTGAGATGAACGCCGACCATGATGACGACGCACTGCTGGCGTGGCTGAAGCGAGTCGCAGCAGAGGCCGATCCGATGCCGGGCGACATCACCGCCGCCGCGCACGAAGCGATCGGCCTGCACGACCTCGACGGGCAATTGGCCGAGCTGATCGCAGACTCCGCCGGGTCGACCCCGGAGTACGACGCGGTACGGCGTACGGAGACCGCAGACCGGCTGCTGTCGTTCGAAGGCGGAGGTGTCCGGGTCGAGCTGGAGATCGTGCCGGACGACGGTGAGCTGACTGTCATCGGGCAGGTCCTCGGTGCATCGCCGGAGGGCTGCGAGCTCGAGTACGGCGATGGCCGCCGCGAGCCCTTGCCACTGGATGACCTCGGACGTTTCCTGGTCGACCGGAGGCGCAGCGGACCGGTGCGGATCCGGTGCCGGTCGGTCGACGGCAGCCCGGTGATCACCTCCTGGGTCAACCTGTGACCCCGTCAGCGGCCGAGAGCCACGAAGGACAGGGCAGTCGCGACCGCGATCGGGTCGTCGCCGACGCCGGCCCGGGCCTTCTGGAGGGCGACGCCGAAGGAGTCCCCAGCGCGCAGGTGCTCGTGGAAATCGACCATCAACCCAGCGGTGGCGGTGTCGTTGACCGGTACGACGCTGGCCAGGAGGCTCGCCGTACCGAGCGGGACGAGCGCGGACACAGCGCCGAGGAGCTCGTCCGCACCGATCGGAGCCGCAACGCCGGACTCGCAACTGGACAAGACCAGTCGCAGCGGCGCGCGGCGGAGTCTGCCGAGGTCGTAGAGAGTCAGTGGCCCGTCGTCGAGCGCGAACGCGGAGAACAACGGGTTGTCTCGGCGCAAGCGTCCGTGGGCCGCGATGTGTGCGGTCCAGGCGCCGTCCAACGCGGCCAAGGTCTTGTCGGCGGTGGCCTGCCCGTCGGCGAGGACGTCCGCCTTCGGATAGTTGCCTCTGATCTGCCGCAGTTCGTCGTCACCGCTGCGGAGACCAGGTCCGGCGACGAGGGTGACGCGGCGTTCTCGCGGCGTGTGCAGGCGCCCGGCCCGCAACCACATCGACGCCGACGGCGCGACGACGACCGGGGCCGACCTCAACGCCGGCAACATCGCCCAGGGCACCGCATGCAGAGCCGCCGGCGGCACGATCAGGACAGGTCCGTCGCCGAGATCCGCCGCAGCCGGTCCCAGCAGGACCTGTTGCAGCCGGAGACCGACCGCATCGATTCGCTCGACAGCTCCGGAGTGCGCGCGGCCGTGCGCGAGCCGGCGCAGCATGAACAGTGCGAGATCGAGCTCCCGTACGGCGACCTCGACCGGGCCGATCGGATGCATGCGTACTTTGCGGCCGACGACCGTGATCGCATGGAGCACGCCGTCGAGCGCAGTGATCTCGACGAGGCGATGTTCTCCCAGACCGCCGATCAACGTGCCGAGGTCAGCCGCGTCGTCACGGCGACGCGGATCGGCCGAGGTACCGGAGCTGTTGCTGAGCCGCCTGGTTCGGGCCCGGATGGAGGACTCGAGGCGGCTCCGTTCGAGCTGGAGCCGATCGGTGTCCTCGTCCGCCCGCTCAGCGACCTCGACGCGTCGAGCCACGTTGCGCAGAGCGGTGAGCTCAGCCGCCAGTTCGGGATCGTCGGGAGGGCGGACCGGCGGCAACGCGAGCGCACCGGCTCGCCATTGCTCGCTCCAGCGCAACAGCATCCGCGCGTCGTTCCGTCGTACGGCGTGACGCTGCGCCATGGCGGCGAGTTCGACGCCGTACGTCGCGGCGTGGGCACGCAACTCTGGTGCGGCCAAGGAGCGTTGATGATCGGCCGCGGCATCGAGACCGTGCCGGCAGGCGATCAGGGTCGCAGCAGTGTCACCACGTCCCTCGGCCCGCAGCGCGTGGGCCAGCCAGCCGGCCGCATGCCCGAACGTCGGACCGCGATGACGGAAGCGCGCCGCGAGGGCGAGATGCCGGTCGGCGTCGGCCCCGCGTCCCTTGTCAGCCGCGAGGCGGCCGGCCAGCAGGTGGGCCGAGAGTGCGTCCGGGGAGCTGAACTCATCGAGCTGATCGGCGAGCCGCTGGGCCTCGGCGCAGAGCCGATCGCCACGCTGACCGGCGTCGTACCGCGCCTGGAGCGTGAGGTACGTCGTCCGCGCAAGCCAGCCCTTGCGGCCTTGCTGGCGGAACAGCCGACCGGCTTGCACAGCACGTTCCTCGGCGAGAGCTGGTCGTCCGGCGGCCTGCGCGGCTTGTGCGACGGCGAACAGCAGTTCGGCCGTCCCGGTCCCGCCCGGATCGCGACGAAGGTGGTCGCGCAGGACCTGTTCGGTCGTGGCGACAGCTTCGGTTGCGAGGCCGGCGGCGAGCAGGACGGCGCAGCGGTCGATCGCCAGACTCGGCCACTCCGTCTGCAAGGCCGTGTACCGCGCCGCGGCCTCGTCGAGGAAGCCCAGCGCCGCGGGCAGGTCGCCTGCCTGGAACGCCACGTCGGCCCGGTTGTGCACGAGCATGGCCGATTCGAGTTCCTGGCCGTTGGCAGCCGACAGTCGCTCGGCCACCACCAGGTCCCGGTCCGCATGGGCTGCCTGTCCCAGGGCGGCGTACACCAGGAATCGATGGGTGCGTGCGCGAGCCTCCCAGACCTGGTCGCCGCCGCGATGCAGGAGCATGACGGCCTGGCGGAGGTCGGAGAGCGCTTCGTCGTACCGTCCGAGGACTCGGAGCAGGTATCCACGTCGGGTCAAGGCCCTGCCCGCGGCGGCGCCCTTGCTGTTCGCGATCGCCTGTTCCAACAGGGCGAGCGCTTCGACGTACTTGCCTCCGAGGCCGAGCGTGAGGCCCAGGGTTGCTTGCACGTCCGCGATGCGTGCGGGCTCGGTGGAGGTCTTGGCCAGGCGCAACGCGCGGCGGAGTTCGGTGACCGCTTCGGTCTGGTGGCCGGAGTCGCGCAGGACGATCGCCCGCGCCTGACGAGCGATCGATGCGGTCCGCGGGTCGGGAGTTTCCGCCAGCACCGTGGCGGCTGCCGCGAGGGCTTCGGACGGGCGCGACACCGCCAGCGGCAGGAGTCGGTCGGGATCGTCGTGGCGGTCACCGGCTGACATTCAAGGAGTCTAAGAAACTCACTGCGTAATCGGGAGGGGTCATGTCACAAGACGACGCAACGAATCCGGAAGGTCGCACTGAGGAAGCATCGGCGGGTGCCGAGGGCGTTCCTGAAACACCGCAGGATGCCCAGCGTGCCGTGATTCTCAGCCGTTTCGACCGCGAATCCGAGCATCCACGGAAATTGGAGCCGGGGCGGGGCGCCGGCACGGAATCCGGCATCGACTTCTTCTACGAGGCCGGCACGATTCTGGTGCGGGAAGAGCATTTCGAGCATGTGCGCAGGATTCTGGAGCAGTTGCACCTGCTGCCCAGTGGTGACCGGGAACCCGTGTCGCAGCCGGTGATCGCGGGCATCCGGCTGATTCGCCTGAACCCGGAGCTCAACCCGCAGCTCGGCACGCTCGAGACGCTGAAGTTGCTCCGGGAAGGCGGCGAAGTCACCATCAACCGCCCGGCGGACCAGACCGGCGACGCGGACACGCCGGCCGAGAGCGCAGGATCAGAGGAAGGTGAGCGGCCGCCGGGCACGGTGCCGCAGACGGTGCTCGTCACCGGGCTCGGTCCGGGGGTGGGGACACCGAATCATCTCGTGTCCATCACCGGTGGCCGGGGCAACGGCGCCGGTTGTCCGGCGACCGAGCCCGAGCCCATGCCGGGCGGAAGTGCTCCCTATCCCGGGTACACAGCGGATCGGTCCGCCGGCGAGGGCGTGAAGATCGTCGTCGTCGACACGGGCTTCGACGCCACGGCGCCGGACCGCAGCGACTGGCTGACAGGGGTGACGGGGGACAGCGACGACGGGATCGTTGGTACGACCCTGGAGTTCTACGCCGGCCACGGCACGTTCATCGCGGGAGTCATCAGGTCCGTGGCCCCGCTCGCGGAGGTCTGCGTCCGGAAGGGATTCGGCCCCGAGGGCACGGTGGTGGAGTCCGACCTGGTCGCGAAGCTGGACGAGATCATCGAGAAGGACGACCCCGACATCATCAGCATGTCGGCGGGCACGTACTGCCACGACGCGACCGGCCTGCCCACCTTCGGGGTCTTCAACGAACGACGACTCAGCCATCACAAGGGGGTCGCCTTTGTGGTTGCTGCGGGCAACTATGCCGACCGGAAGGCGTTCTGGCCGGCCGCGGCGCCGTACACCGTGTCCGTCGGAGCGCTGAACACGTACTGGCACGGACGGGCCGGCTTCAGCGACTTCGGCGGCTGGGTCGACGTCTATGCGCCCGGGCAGGACCTCGTCAACGCGTTCCCGGTCGGCAACTACACGTATCGCGAGCCGCCGCACGTGGGTCCCGGACGCCCGCCGCGGCAGGAAGTCTTCCACGGCATGGCGAGGTGGAGCGGTACGTCGTTCAGTACGCCGCTCGTCGCCGGGCTGATCGCGGCACGGATGTCGCGAACCGGCGAGAACGGCCGGGACGCGGCGGCCGCACTCATCGCCGAGGCCCGGCAGGCAGCACAACCCGGTGTCGGAGCGGTGCTGCTGCCGGAGTAGCCGGTTGGCCCCGGGGTCGTCGGTTGCCTGGTCAGCGCTGGTCGTCGTTCGGGGTCGTCTCTTCGTCCGGGACCTGGGAGTCCTCGGGCGGAGTGACGCCCAGCAGCGGACGCAGCCGTACCATCGCCTGATCGGTGAACAGACCGGCCAGGCAGCCCGTCATCATCAGCACGGTCACGCCGGCTGATGAGGTCGTGTCGTCGCCGATGCTGATCAGGCCGGTGTTGACGGCGACGACGACCACCGAGCCCAGCAGAGCGGACCAGACCGGACGCAGCAGGTACCACCAGACGAATCCTCGCTCCAGCGTCTCCAGACCGGCACGCTGGGCGAAGACCATGCTCTGATGGATGACGCTGCCGACGGCGCCCGCCGCCGCGCCGACGATCAGCAGCGACATGTTCAACGTGGTCGTGAAGTCCGGGCCCCACCAGTGCACGGTCCGGGTCGCGATGCCGGCCGGCCCCGTGATCTCCTGGTCGGACACGAGCCGCTCGGCGATGCCGTACGCCGCGATCAGACCGATCAGCGTGATGATCGCCTCGGCGAAGTTGATCGCGCCGATCATCCGCCGGGTCATCGGCTTCATCGCGGCCTTGTTCCGCGGCCGCGCAACGCCAGGACGTGCTGTGGTGGTCACTTGATCCCTCCGGTTCGTTCTCTTCCCCTCCCGAACCAGAGTCGCGAGGTCGCGCCCGGATACATGCGAATTCCTGGGCGGGCGGTGGTATCAGATCCGGCGGTTCTGCCTCCGGTTGGCATGGCCACGTCCGAGGGGAGACGGACATGGGAACGCAGCAGAACCATCGCATCAGACGGCAGCTCAGAGAGACGAACGCGTTCAGCGGTACGTCGCTCTTCTTCGGCGTGCTGGCGTCCGTCGTGTGCTCGGCGATCATTCCGGCGCTGGGCGCGGGACGGATCGCGACCGTGATCGGTGCCGCGCTGAGCCCGTTGCTGGTGGCGATGTTCACCACGCGAGGACCAGGGTTGATCCGTACCGTCGGCATCGCGTCAGTGACCGCCATCGCCTTCGTGATCAGCCTCGGTGGGTTCACTCTGCCCGAGGCGATCGCGGGCGACGGATCACTGACCTCGGACCGCGCCGGCACCTTCGTCTACACCAAACGGGGTCCGACGCCGACGCCTCCGCAAGCCGGCCCGGCGACGAGACCCACGCCCGTGCCTGAACCGTCGGAGCCGCCCTCCTCACCTGAGCCGCCGGAGCCTTCGCAGGCCGGCGGCGAGATCGAGATGCCGGACCGGCGCGAGTGCCCGGAGATCGCGGTGGGCGAGGTGAAGGTCTGCAAGCAGATCGGCGTCGGGAACGCCGGGACCAAGACGGTCGAGATCGCCACTGGGGAGATGAGCGGTGCTCACGCTGACGACTTCGTGATCACCCATCGGTGCGACGGCAGGTTGAAGCCGGGGACCGGGTGCTCGGTGCGGGTGGAGTTCCGGCCGTCCGGCGGTGGCCTTCGCGAAGCCAGTCTGATGCTGTACGTGCAGCCGGGCAACATCACGCGTGAGATCACGGTGACCGGCAACGCGATCGACCTCGACGGTACCGAGTGAGCTCGTCAGCCGTTCCGGAAGTGGCGAGCGGTGAGGACAGCGGTCGCGGCTGCTGTGCAGGTGGCGAGCGCGGTCGTGACCAGACCGCGGTGCTGGGACGCCCAGAGTTGATAGCTGTGTGACGTCGAGCGGTCGTCGAAGACGCCGTGCGTGCCGTAGTCGTGGCCTTCCTCCTGGTCGGCCGGGTGCCAGAGGTTCGCGGACTGATCAGGGTCGGAGACCGAGTCGGTCTGCTGGGACTGGTAGCCGGTGCGGGCCAGGTAGCGGTCCAGCAGGCCGGCGGCGAACTTGTTCGCGATCAGCGTGGCGACGGTCGGCGTACCGACCCAGTACTCGCGGCGCTGCGGGTGGTCCGCGGCGAACACCACCGCGTCGGCGGCGACCTCGGGCTGGAAGATCGGCGGCACCGGCTGCGGATGTTTGGGCAGCTTCGACAGGACCCAGGAGAACTGCGGGGTGTTCACCGCGGGCATCTGCACCATCGTGGCGTGCACGTTGGACTTGTCGTGCAGCAGTTCGCACCGCAACGAGTCGTGGAAGCCCTGGATCGCGTGCTTCGCGCCGCAGTACGCCGACTGCAGTGGGATCCCGCGGTACGCCAACGCGGACCCGACCTGCACGATCGCCCCACGGTCACGCGGCTTCATCCGGTCCAGTGCGGCGCGGGTGCCGTAGACATAGCCGAGGTACGTCACCTCGGTCGCCCGCTTGAACTCCTTCGGGTCGATCTGCGTGAACGGCGCGAACACCGAGGTGAACGCGACGTTGGCCCAGACATCGATCGGCCCGAGTTCGTCCTCGACGCGCTGGGCGGCCGCCTCGACCTGCTCGTACTCCGCGACGTCGACCGGGATGGCGAGCGCCGTCCCGCCGGCCGCCTCCACCTCGCGAGCCGCGCCGTCGAGACCTTCCTCGCCCCGGGCCAGCAACGCGACCTTGGCGCCCCGCCGGGCGAACGCGATCGCACTCGCGCGACCGATTCCACCACTCGCGCCCGTCACCACCACGACCTGCTCGGTCACACCCTCCGCCTCCTCGACTCGATCCGGACTCGGCCCGACCGGTACCCCGATCGCCGGAGCGGATGCACAGGTTTGGGCCGGGGCACGGGAAGGCATGCGGCTGACCGAGACTGCTGACGTCTGGTGGAAGAACGCGGTGGTGTACTGCCTCGATGTCGAGACGTTCTTCGACACCGACGGCGACGGGCGCGGTGATCTGCAGGGCGTGAGTCAGCGGATCGATCATCTGGCCGAGCTCGGCGTCACCTGCCTGTGGCTGATGCCGTTCTATCCGACGCCGGACCGCGACGACGGGTACGACATCACCGACTTCTACGGGGTCGATTCCCGGCTGGGGTCGCACGGCGATCTGGTCGAGCTGATCACGCTCGCGCAGGACCGCGGGATCCGGGTGATCGCCGATCTGGTCGTCAACCACACCTCCGACCAGCATCCGTGGTTCCAGAGCGCGCGAGCTTCGCGGCAGTCGCCGTACCGGGGCTGGTACGTCTGGCGGGACGAACCGCCGCCGGATGCGGACCAGGGCATCGTCTTCCCGGACCAGGAGGACAGCCTCTGGCAGTACGACGAACAGGCCGGTCAGTACTACCTGCACAGGTTCTACAAGCACCAGCCGGACCTCGACATCGCCAACGCGGAGGTGCGCGAGGAGATCGAGCGGGTGATCGGGTTCTGGTCGCAGCTGGGGATGTCCGGGTTCCGGGTCGACGCCGTGCCGTTCCTGCTCGACACCGCCGGCGCGCTCGATGCGTCCGGTCTGCCGGATCCGCACGACTATCTGCGAGATCTGCGGGCGTTCCTGGATCGGCGGCGCGGTCAGTCGATGCTGCTCGGCGAGGTCAACCTGCCCTATGACGACGTACGGCGCTTCTTCGGCGACGAGGACGGCGACGAGTTGACGATGTGTTTCGACTTCATCGGGATGCAGCGGCTTTACCTGTCCCTGGCGCGCAACGATCCGGCCGAGCTGGTGCAGGCGTTGCGATCGCGACCGGATCCGCCGGAGGAGGCCCAGTGGGGCACGTTCGTCCGCAACCACGACGAACTCACGCTGGACAAGCTGTCCGACGAGGAACGCCAGGAGGTCTTCGACGCCTTCGGCCCGGCCGAGGACATGCAGTTGTACGGCCGCGGTCTGCGCCGGCGACTGCCGCCGATGCTGGGCAACGACCTTGCTCGGCTGAAGATGGTGTACAGCTTGCTGTTCTCCTTGCCCGGTACGCCGGTGTTGTTCTACGGCGAGGAGATCGGGATGGGGGAGAACCTCGCTGCGGAAGGGCGCAACGCCGTACGCACACCGATGCAGTGGACGGCCGGCGTGAACGGCGGCTTCTCGATCGCCGACCCGTCCGCGCTGGCCGCTCCGGTGACTGAGGGGGAGTTCGGTCCTGAGCACGTCAACGTGGCGGCGCAGCGGCGTGATCCGGACTCGTTGCTGAACTGGATCCGGCTTCTGATCCGGCGGTATCGGGAGTGTCCTGAGCTGTCGTGGGGCCGGTGCACCGTCCTCGAGCACGAGTCGCCGTCGGTCTTCGCGCATCGGTCCGACCATGAGGGCGGGACGATCGTTGCCCTCCACAACTTCGGGGCGGAACCGGCTCGGGTGACGTTGGCAGTGGACGGCGCGGGGGTCGGCGTCCGAGCGGTCGATCTCCTGCGCGACGGCACCACGGACGTCCAGGAAGACGGTGTCATCTGCCTCGACGTGGATCCGCACGGCTCCCGCTGGCTGCGCATCATCCGGCCGGGTGACCGCTACATCCTGTGATCCCCCGCCCGATGCGCATGGATCGCCGGATCCAGGGCACCCGGAGCGCGACAAAGTCCGGAGCCTGCAGAAGGAGAGTTCGATGGGTACTGGCGACAAGATGAAGAACGCCGCCGAGGCGGCCAAGGGCAAGATGAAGGAGAAGACCGGCGACGCGACCGACAATCGCGACCTGCAGGCCGAGGGACAGGCGGAGAAGTCGAAGGCCGACCTGAAGCAGGCCGGCGAGAAGGTGAAGGACGCGTTCAAGGACTGACAGCGCGTGATAGAACGTCGGCCTGACGGCCACGCCAAGGATTCCCACCCGGCCCCGGTGGGAGTCCCTTGGTGGGCGCAATCGAACGGCGTTCGCGTGTTGTGGTCGTGGCCTGAGTGGGCGACTGCGAGGCAAAATGGGGCCATGGAACGCGGTGAGTCGGAAGACGCGGCGGAGGCCGGCGTCCTCGACCGGGGACCTGCCCGATCGGGGCTCGCTCCGGACACGGACGCGGTGGCTGATGTGTTCGCCCGCCTGGCGCTGGAACTGCATGACTCGGCGGGAGTCGAGGAGACGGTGCAGGCCGTCGTGGAGTTTGCGCTGCAGGCGCTGGGCTGTTCGCACGCCGGCGTTGCGCTGGCGGCCCGCGGTCAGCCTGAGGTTCCTGCGGTGACCGACCCGGTGGTCGGGGAGATCTACCAGTGGCAGATGGCGAGTCGCGAAGGTCCGCTGGTGGTGTCGATGCGTGAGCACAGCACGCTGCTGGTGCGAGACACCGCGACGGACGGGCGGTGGCCGGACTGGGCGGCGAAGGTGTTGTCGCTGGGTGTCCGGAGCGTTCTGGACGTTCCCCTGACCACAGCGGCCGGCACAGTCGGCGTACTGGGGTTGTACAGCGCGACCCCGGATGCGTTCGACGCTGACGACGAGGCGGTCGCGCACATCCTGGCCCGGCACGCGTCGGTGGCGGTGGCGACCGCGCGCAAGGAGGCGAGCCTGGCTCAGGCGGTCGACGCGCGCAAGCTGGTCGGGCAGGCGATGGGCATCCTGATGGAGCGGTACGGCGTGGACGGTGATCGCGCGTTCGCGATCCTCAAGCGCTACTCCCAGGACACCAACACCAAGCTCCGGGACGTGGCCCAGCGCCTGATCGACACCCGCACGTTGCCGAAGTAAGACTCCGAGACCGAGCGGAGTCCGTAATCCGGTTGTGGGATTCGGGTTGTGGCTGGAGGAACGATGACTGTCGGTGGCGTCGACACGTACTACGACTACGACGAGAAGCAGTGGAAGAGCCGGAGACTCGGCGGGGGACCGATTCGTCGCGGACCGGTGTGCCCGGCCCCGAAGGCTCCGGAACACCACGAGCCGAGCGGCGGCCAGAAGCCGCTCGAGGCCCGCAACCGGCCACACAAGTCAGCGGTCCTTGGTGGTTGATCATCAGGTCCGGGCGATGACCTGGAACATCTGGTGGCGGTTCGGGCCCCGGTGGCGTGAGCGGCAGCCCGGGATCCTCGCCACGATCGAGCGGTACACGCCCGATGTCGTGGCCCTGCAGGAGGTCTGGAGCGCGGACGGTACGACGCAGGCCGAGCAGCTCGCGCAGCGGCTCGGCTTCCATTCGACCTTCGCGGCTCCCTCGTATCCGGCGGCGCCGGATCCGCCGGCGCTCCCCGACCACGAGGGTGTCGAGCTCGGGGTGGGACTGCTCAGCCGATGGCCGATCCTGAACCAGGACGTGATCGCGATGCCGTCGCGCCATCGCGCGTGGGATCCGGTCATCCTGAGAGCCTCGGTCGCTCATCCCGCCGGTCGACTCCCGATCCTCGTGGCCTGCCTCGAGCACGCGACGACGTACAGCGATGACCGGCTGGCTCAAGCGGCCTTGCTGGCCGACCTCGCCACCGATCCCGCCACCGACGGACCGTGTCCGTCCTTGGTGATGGGAGATCTGAACGCCGCGCCCGGCAGCGCCGTACTCCGGCCGCTGCGCGACGTACTGATCGACGCCTGGGCGGATGGAAACGGCGCGCCCGATGCGATCACGCTGCCCTCGACGCATCCTTCTGCTCCGCTCGAAGCCGGCCCCGAGTTGGTCGACCAGCGGATCGACCACATCTTCTACCGGCCCGGGCACGAGGACCAGCTCGTCAACGTCGAGTCGGCCGTCATCGCCGGGGAGGCTGTGGACGGCGTCTTCCCGTCCGACCACAGGGCAGTGATCTGCGACTTCCGCTGGCATGATCGGTGAACCGGTCGGCGGAAGGGATTCGGTGGAGTTCAACCTTGCTCAGGTCAATGTCGCGAGAATGCGCGCGGAGGCCGGCTCGCCTGTCGTCGGTGAGTTCATCGCAGCGCTGGATCCGGTCAACCGGTTGGGTGGCTACCGGCCGGCGAGCACCCGACCGTCGAGGCCGCCCTGGCCCGCCTCGACTACCTGCGCCGCTGGGGCCCGTGCCCCAAAGCCTTCACCCTCCGCCACCGCTACGACTCGACCGGGCTTCGAGTGTCGTAAGGTCGCGGGTTGCGAAGCGGTGGTGTTCGCAGGCTTCTTCCATCACGACGGCGAGGCATTCGGCGACCGCGAGGGGTTCGTCGGGGTAGCCGGGGGCCGGGTTGCGATTGGAGGTCCGGCCGAGGTCGGCGTTGGTGAGGTCGTCGACGGTACGGCGTACCAGGGCCATCCGGTCGGCGAGGATCCGGAGCACCTCGTCGTACGCCGGAGCCGCCTCGAGGTCGATGCCTAGGGCAACCGCATCCTGGTCGGCGTACCAGGACTGGGTGACGCCGAGCGGGTGGTACGGGCGTTCCTGGTCGAGGACCGGGCGGCTCAGCCAGGCGTCGACGATGAAGACGAGGTGGCGCAGGGTCTCGGCGAAGGACCATTCGCCGTCGACGCGTTCGTTCCGGGCGGCTTCGGGCAGGCGTCCGGCGCGCGCGATGGCGTCGGACCAGAGCTTCTCGATCGTGTCCCACATCGCGCGGAAGCCGTCGGCGTCCTGGATCTCGCGGAGCTGGACGCGTTCGGGATGCCGGCGGTCGAGCTCGGCGTCGACGTACTTGGTCACGTCGACTCCGTTGACGAGCAGCCGCTCGACGTACCCGGAGATGTCGACGTCGACCAGACAGCCGTCGACGATCTTCACCCCGGACAGATCGCAGTCGGTGAAGCGGGCCCCGCGAAGATCCGCGACCCGGAACGTCGCACCGCGGAAGGCATCCGTCTCCTCGCCACCACCCGAGAACCGATGCGGGCCGTACTGAGCGTCATCCATCGCCACAGTCAACCATCGACGGATGTCAGCGGAGGACGGCGATCTTCTGGCGAGCCGTGGTCAGGGCAGTGGCGGCACGGTTCAGGTCGTCCTGCGCTGCCTGGAGTTGCGAGTCCGCCTCGAGCAGGACCTGGCCGGGCTTCAGCTCGTCGTCCGTCGACGTCACGTGGCCGATCAGTTCGGTCAGGTCGACGCCGCGGATCATCAGCGCCGCCGTGGCCAGAAGCGTCCGGAGTTCGTGGAGTTCGTCGTTCCACACCTGTGGTGATCGCCGGTCGGCACCGCGGGTGCGTCCCGCGTCCACGGCGTGCCGCAAGGCCGTGTTCGCCTGGTCCAGAGCCACGATCACTCCGTCTGGCCTGTCGTCACTCACCGCTGCCTCCTCATCGGCGGAGTGGTCGAGTGATCAGGGCACCAGAGGTGGCCCGGCCGTGCAAGCGGTCGGGCTGAATCGTGATGGAGTGGACGGCGTCAGCTGGGCACCCGGCCCCGGAGTCTGTCCTTCGCGCCACGCTCCACGAACAGCGGCACGAAATCCCGGATCGGGTTGGGTTCGAACTCGGGCCGGCTGGCCTCGACCGCGGCCGCGACATCGTCCGCCGGGACATCAGGGAACTGCTTGCGCAGGCGCACGACCGCCTCGGCGATCGCGCGATCCTCTTCGGACCTGTCCATCTTTCAACTGTGTCGTCGCCGGCCACCGAAAGCAACGGCACCCCGATTACCGAACGCCCGGCCTCGGATTCAGACCAGGGACCGGAAGTCAGCGGCCGGTGGTGCCGTCGATCTGCTCGCGGATGATGTCGGCGTGGCCCGCGTGCCGGGAGGTCTCGCCGATGACGGCCAGGATCGCCCAGCGCAGGTCGTGGGTCTTGCCGTTGCGGGTCACCGGTGCGTCCGCGTCGCCGATCGCGGCGACGATCTCGTTGCTGGTCGCGCAGGCAGCGCGATAGTCGGCGCGAAGGTCCTTCAGCGAGACCGTGGGGTCGACCTGCATCGACCGCTTCCCCCGGGTCGCCTTTCGCCCGGCCACGACCTCCTCGAACCACAGCGACTCGACGAAGGTCAGGTGCTGGATCAGGCCGGCGATGTTGGTACCGGAATCGACCGTACTGCGCCGCGCATCCGCCTCACTGAGCCCAGCCAGCTTCTTCAGCACGCCGGCCCGCAACCCGTCGAGCACCGCGCACAACTGCTGGACCTCGCCAGTCATGCCGGGAGCATAACCGCGGGGCGAACAGACAGGAGACGACAGAGCGTGCTCTGTCGTCCCCTGTGCTTCATTCCGGGAGCTTGGCGCCGGACTGTTCGGCGACCATGTACTCGGCGTACCAGGCCGGCCAGTTCACGTCGAACTCGCCGCCGTTGCGCTTCTCGTGTTCGCCGTGCGCCGTCGCCGCCCGGACCAGCGCCTCGCGCAGGTCGTCGACGGACGCGAACGACGTCTCGTCGGACTCGATCCGGCCGGGGAGCCGGCTGGTGACCTCCTGCAGCAGCCAGCCGTTGCCGTCCGGGTCGCTGAACGTCGCGAACGAGCTGTAGCTGGCCCCCTCCTCCGCCCGCCCGCCGACGCGATCGCTGCCGTCGGTGTGGAACTGGGCGCCCGGTGCACCGGGATGGAACACCTCGCTGACCTCGACACCGTGGCCGGCGAGCTCGTCACGAGCCGCCTGGATGTCGGGCACGATCAGATACAGGCCCTGGGCCGAGCCCGGCGTGGCCGAGGTGATGCCGGCGCCGAACTGGACCGAGGCCGGCGACCCCGGCGGGGTGAACTGGACGACCCGGAAGCCGTTGTCGAACGCGAAGTCCGCGTCTTCGCGCCAGCCGAGGTTCGCATAGAACGCCTTCGCGGCGTCGACGTCGGTCACCGGGATGACGGTGGCCTCGAACTTGAAAGGAACCTTCCCGGTGCGCCCGTCGGCGCTCGCAACTCCGGTCGAGTCCTGGGTGGTGCTCATCTGTGCCTCCTGGATGGGTGTCTGTGTACAGACGATCCTCGCGCCGCGACGATCCCGTCGCACCAGGGTGACTCACTGGTGCGACCTACGTGCGGCGTGGAGGAAGGTCGGACGTGAACATCGCCGCCACCCCCGGGAGCCGACCATGCCCACATCCGATCTCCTCGTCCCCCTTCGCAGCCGGGCCGGGGTCGCGATCGTCGCGGCGACCGTCCTCGCGTCGGGGATCGCGTGGTACGACGCGTATGTCGTGAACGTCGCGGTGCCGGCGATCGGCAAGCACTTCGGCGCCGGCGTCGCGTCGGTGCAGTGGACACTGACGGCCTATCTCCTGGCTGTCGCGTCGCTGCTGCTCCTCGCCGGTGCACTGGCCGATCGGTTCGGCCGGCGGCGCGTGCTCGTGGTCGGCCTGCTCGTCATGCTCGGGGCGTCGTTCCTCTGCGCCGCCGCTCAATCGATCGGGTGGCTGATCGGCGCCCGGGCTGTCCAGGGCATCGGCGCCGCGCTCGTCGTACCGATCAGCCTGGCCTTGCTGAACGGCACGCTGCGCGTCGCCGATCGTGCGAAGGGCATCGGGATCTGGGCGGGTCTGTCCACAGCTCTGAGCACCATCGGTCCGTACGGCGGTGGTTGGCTGATCGACAACGCCTCATGGCGCTGGGTGTTCCTGCTCCCACTGCCGTTGTTCGTGGCCGTGTTCGCCGTACTGCGGCATGTGCCCGAGACGACCCGTGAGCGGCCGGCGTTGTCGGTCGATGTGTTCGGTGCGGTGCTCGGAGTCGTCGGGCTGGGCGGCCTGATCTACGCGTTGACGGAGGGGGCCAGTGCGGGTTGGTCGAGTGCGCGCGTGCTGGTCCCGGGTGTGATCGGTGCCCTGGCGCTGATCGCGTTGCTGCCGGTCGAGAACCGCCGGCGCGCGCCGCTGCTGCGGCTCTCGCTGTTCGAGTCGCGTCAGTTCGACGCGATCAACGTCGTCACCGTCCTCGTGTACGGCGCTCTGGCCGCGGGCGGCTACCTGTTCGTGGTGAACTGCCAACTCAGCCTCGGATACACCGCCGCGCAGGCGGGGGCGGCGCTGATCCCGGCGTCGATCGTGTTCCTGCTGCTGTCGCCGTTCAGCGGTGCGCTCGTGTCTCGTCTCGGGCCGCGGTGGCTGATGTTCGCGGGGATCCTCATCATCGCGGGCGCGAACGTCTGGCTGGCCCAAGCGGCTCCCGGTTCCAGCTATGTCGGCACGATCCTGCCTGCTGCGCTGGTGCTGGGCGTCGGCCAGGGCGTGATGGTCGCGCCCTTGACGGCGGCGGTTCTCGCGGCCGTCAGCGATGCCGATCTCGGCGAAGCCTCCGCGATCAACGACGCGGCCGCCCGGGTCGGCGCACTGGCCATGATCGCCCTCGTGCCACTGCTGATCGGTGCGACCGCGGGCAGCAGCCTCGCCGACTCGCTCGCCGATGGCTACCGCCCGGCGATGCTCGTCCTCGCCGGAGTCTGCGCGCTCGCCGCCGTACTGGTCGCCGTCTTCGTGTCGAACGAACGGGCCACGGCTCCCCGCCTCGCTCCGCCGGCCCCGCACCAGGGCTGCGCCCTCGCCGTCACCACCGAGGCGACGGTAGGCGCAGTCAAACCAACGGTGAGCTAGACGCGCAAGGCCTTGAGGGCCTCGACGTAGATCTCGGAGAAGGTCGGGAAGGGCTGGATCACGTCGCGCAGTACGTCGAGGGGTACGGCGGCCCGGATCGCGAGAGCAGCCTGCTGCAGCCATTCGCCGGCGTCAGGTCCGAGGGCGTACGCGCCGGTCAGCTTCTCCCCATCGCTGAGCAAGGTGAGGAAGCCGTTGGAATCGGCGTACGCGTGGGTGTAGGTGGCGGTCTTGGCGACGCCGGAGAGCGCGGCCGTCGCGCTGTACGGCGCTTCGATCGCTCCGACCGATGCGGCCTGTGGGTCGGTGTAGACGACCCGGGGAACCGCGTCGTAGTTCGCCTCACGTGGCTCGCCGAGGATGTTGGTGGCAACGACCTCGCCCTGGTACTTGCCGACGTGGGTCAGCGGCCACAGGCCGGTGATGTCGCCGACAGCCCACAGCCGCTCACCGGCGCGAAGCCGGGAATCGACGGGAACACCGCGACGGTCGGGTGTGATGCCGAAGGACTCCAGCCCGATCCCTTCCACGCGCGGGCGACGGCCCGTGGCGACGAGGAGCTTGTCGCCGCGCAACTCGCGGCCGTCACTGAGGCTCAGCACGTAGTCGTGGCCATCGCGCCGGGCACCGGTGATCTCGATCCCGAGGGCGAGGTCGATCCCCTCCCGGCGGAGGGACTCGCCGAGCGCTTCGCCCAGCGCCGGCGGCTCGCGGTACAGCAGGTGCCGGCTCTGGTCGACCAGCGTCACCTCACCGCCGAGGCGTCGTACGACCTGACCCAGCTCGGTGCCGACCGGGCCGCCACCGATGATGAGCAGGTGACGGGGAACCGCCTTCATGTTGGTCGCCTCACGGCTCGTCCAGACACCCTCGAGTTCACGCAGACCTGGGATCGGTGGGATCACGGCGTCCGCACCGTTGGCGAGTACGACGTTGTCGGCCGTGTGGCGTACGCCGTCAACCTCGACGACACCCGGTCCCGCAAGGCGGCCGGAGCCGCGGAGCAGGTCGATACCGCTCTTGGCCAGCCACTGCTCCTGACCGGCGTCGGAGTAGTCCGACACCATGAAGTCGCGCCAGGCGAACACCGCCTCGACATCCACCTCCGCGGTGGCGCCGGCGTCCCGCGCGCCCTGGACGGCCTCGCCCGGACGGAGCAGCGACTTGGACGGGATGCAGGCGTAGTAGGAGCACTCACCGCCGACCAGTTCACGTTCGACGACGGCGACCCGCAGGCCGCCCTCGGCCAGGGCGCCGGCGGTATGTTCGCCGGGTGATCCGCCGCCCACGACGATCACGTCGTACTCGGTTGTCATAGTTCGGTTCCTCCCTCGACAGGTGCTGTCCTCCACGCTCGCTCGCCGGACGACCGGGTCGCACCAGGGAGAGTCCCTGGCCTCTCGGCCGGACAGGACCGGGGATGAGCACTAGCGCGATTCCGGTCGCCCGGCCCGATGATGGAGGCAAGCCGAGACAACGGAGCCGACCATGAGCGACCAGGACAAGCGACCGCGTGAGCAGCCCCCGTCGGATCAGGACGAGCGATCCGACGGTTCGCAGCGACCCGCGGACCAGCCCTGGCGGACCGAGGGGCTCCCGCCGGGCAAGCGAGGGGACAAGCCGCGGCGGCCGCGCTGGCTGCTCTGGGTGGCGTGGATCGTCGGCGGCTACCTGGTGCTGTTCCTGCTGACCACGATGCAGGACCAGATGTCGGGCAGCGCGGAGACGGTCTCCTACACGGAGTTCTCGGCGCAGGTGCAGAAGGGCAACGTCTCGGAGATCTTCGCCCGGGGTGACACCATCCAGGGCCAGCTCAAGAACGAGGCCCCGGTGCCGGGCAAGAGCGACTCGAAGTACACGAAGTTCACCACCGAGCGGCCGACGTTCGCCAACGACGATCTGTACGGCGCCTTGCAGAAGGCCGGCACCACGGTGAAGGCCACTCCGGTGGTCCAGCAGCGCGGGGCGCTGTGGAATCTGCTGATCTCGTTCGCTCCGATCCTGCTGCTGGTCGGGTTCTACATCTGGCTGTTCCGGCGTCAGCAACGCGCGGCCGGGGGAGGGTTGAGCGGTCTGCTCGGTGGTGGGCAGAAGAAGCCGGTCGACCCGCAGACCGTGCGGACCACCTTCGCCGACGTCGCCGGCATCGACGAGGTCGAGGACGAGATCTACGAGATCGTCGACTACCTGAAGGACCCGGACAAGTACCGCCGGCTCGGTGCCCGGGCGCCCAAGGGTGTGCTGCTCTCGGGCGCACCGGGGACGGGGAAGACACTGCTCGCACGGGCCACCGCGGGCGAGGCCGGGGTGCCGTTCTTCTCGGCGGCCGCGTCGGAGTTCATCGAGGCGATCGTCGGGGTCGGGGCGAGCCGGGTCCGCCAGTTGTTCAGCGAGGCACGGAAGGTCGCGCCGGCGATCATCTTCATCGACGAGATCGACACGATCGGCCGGGCCCGCGGCGGCGCGCGCTCGTTCGGTGGTCACGACGAGGGCGAGCAGACGCTGAACCAGATCCTCACCGAGATGGACGGCTTCTCCGGGACCGAGGGTGTGGTGGTGCTGGCGGCCACGAACCGGGCCGACGTACTGGATGCGGCGCTGCTGCGGCCGGGGCGGTTCGACCGGACGATCACCGTCCATGCCCCGGACCAGAAGGGCCGCGAGGCCATTCTTCGGGTGCACGCGCGGGGCAAGCCGCTCGCCGCGGACGTCGACCTCACCGCGGTGTCCAAGTCGACGCCGGGAATGACCGGGGCCGACCTGGCCAACCTGTTGAACGAGGCAGCCCTGGCGGCTGCCCGCGACGGCCGGTCGGAGATTCGCCGCCGCGACCTGACCGACGCGCTGGAGAAGATCCAGTTGGGTACCGCCCGCAACGTCGTGATGCCCGAGGAGGAGCGACGCCGTACGGCGTACCACGAGGGTGGGCACGCGCTCCTCGGCATGATCCACGTCGGCGCGGACCCGGTCCGCAAGGTGTCGATCATTCCCCGCGGCCGCGCGCTCGGGGTCACGCTGTCGACCCCCGAGATGGATCGGTACGGCTACGACGCGGAGTACCTGCGCGGCCGCATCATCGGAGCCCTCGGCGGGATGGCGGCCGAGCAGGAGGTCCTCGGCGTGGTCACCACCGGAGCCGAGAGCGATCTGCAGACCGCCACCCAGATCGCCCGTTCGATGGTCGGCCGGTGGGGTATGTCGGCGGCCGTCGGACCGGTGTCGGTGCTCCCGGTCGACGGCGACCCGCGGGCCGTCGCGTCCGAGTCACTGCTGAACACCGTCGACGAAGAGGTCCGACGCCTGATCGACGAGTGCTACCAGGAGGCCAGGCGGCTGCTGCGCGACAACCGCGATCGGCTCGAGGGCATCGCCGAGCAACTGCTCCGGCACGAGACCCTCGACGAGGCCGACGCCTACGCCGCCGCAGGCATCCCCCACGACGCCCGGGCATGACGCCTGGGCCGACAGCGGAGCGGTTACCCGCACACCCGGCGACAAACCAGTGTCGCCCGTTGGTCCCGGCCCCACCCGAACCGGCCGGAGCAGCGAGCTCCGGCCGGGTTTCGTCGGTGCTCAGGACGGCTGCGAGACGAACAGCTCGATGGCGATCTTGTCGGGATCCTTGAGGTTCAGGTGCAGGCCGAACGGACTCGCCTCGATGGTCGAGCAGGTCACCCCCTGGGCCTCGAGGCTGCGGTGCCAGGACTCCAGCTCCGCCTGCGACGAAACCTGGAACGCGAGGTGATCCAGCCCGACGTGGACCGGGTCGAAGCTCTCGCCCGTGCCTTCGGGATGGTCCCGCAGCGCGATCGTCACACCGGGGCGGGCGACGACGACGAGCCGTCCGGTGTCGGCGCCGGCCGAGAACACGGTCTCGGTGCCGAGCACGCGGTTGTAGAACTCGGCGCTCCGCTCCGGATCGGTCACGGTCAGCGAAACATGCGAAAACGCTTCGAGCGCAGGCATCCCCCACCCCCTTCAGGGTGATGCCACCGTAAGCCTCAGCGCGCCGGTACGTCGCCCACCAGCATCCACTGGTTGCCGTCGGGATCGCGGAAGGTCAGGTAGCCGGATCCGTCCTGGCACCGGGACATCGGACCCGGTGCCGCGCCGCGAGCCAGCAGCTCGGCCCGGGCCGCCTCGAGATCGGGCACCTTCAGTACGGTTCGCGCCGAACCTGGTGGGGCCGAGTCGGTGCCGGTGCCGAGGACGATCGAGGACTGCGAGCCCGGATGCGTGAGCTGGACGACCCGGCGGCCGTTGCCGTCCGTCCGGTCGAGATCCAGCCGGAATCCGAGCGCACGGTAGAAGTGCCGGCACCGATCAACATCGGACACGGGTACGACGACGGGTTCGAGCTTGTTGTCCACACTTCGACTGTCGGTTCCGGAGGGCGCCTTCGCCCCCGTGGAACACACTGGTCTCGGTCAGGCGGGGCGGGCCAACGCGGTGCGCAGTTGCCGGCGAGAGGTGATGCCGAGCTTGGAGAACGTCTTGCGCAGGTGCCACTCCACGGTCCGGGGACTGATGAACAGCTGCGCCGCGATCTCGGGGTTGGTCATACCGTCCCGCGCCAGCCCGGCGATCTGCGCCTCCTGCGCGGTGAGGTCGTTGAGCGTCTCCGGTGAGCGCTTGCGGACCGTCTCCCCGGTGGCGAGGAGTTCGTGGCGAGCTCGCTCGGCGAAGGCCTCGAGGCCCATCGCGGCCAGCTGGTCGTGGGCCGTCCGCAAGTGATCACGGGCATCCATGCGACGGCCCT
This sequence comes from Kribbella sp. NPDC049227, assembly GCF_043197265.1. Lineage (NCBI taxonomy): Bacteria > Bacillati > Actinomycetota > Actinomycetes > Propionibacteriales > Kribbellaceae > Kribbella > Kribbella sp. NPDC049227. Next base: position 549,356 of record NZ_JBICST010000005.1, read on the forward strand.
CCCGCCGCAACCATTCGCCGTACAGGAGATGGGAACGGGCCACCTCGACGGCGATCGTGGTCCGGCTCAGGTGCTCGATCGAGCTGCGGTAGGCGTCCTCGCCCGCGCCGAGCAAGGCCTCGACCCGGGCCTGCATGCCGAGACCCCACTCGGTCGGGGTCGCCGCGGTGCGCTCGGTCAGCCAGGCGAGTGCCGACTCGACGAGTCTCGTGTCGCCGGTCCGCGAAGCCGCCTCGGCCAGTTCGCCCACGACGAGTACGCCGTACCCGACGATGTCCTGCTCGAAGACCTGCAGCGCCGCGTCCCGGGCGGTCTCGTAGCGGCCGAGGCCGTTGTGCAGGACGGCGTTCGCGAGCGTCGCGAAGGCCGCCATCCGGCCCTGGACCTGCTCGGTCTCCGCGCGGATGGTCGTCTCGATCATCCCGGTCGCCGTCACCTCGTTGCCCCGGAAGGCCTCGAGCAGCATGCCGCCGTACCGGATCTGCCGGTTGCCGGTGGCCGCGGCGAGCTGGTGGTCCTCCTCGACCAGGCCGGCCACCGCGGACAGGTCACCGGTCAGGCACAGCAGGTTGGCGCGGAAGTTGAGGGCGAACTGCAGTTGCACCAGCGCCCCCGTCTCCCGGGCCATCCGGTCCTGGCGGAGGGCGAGTTCGTGCGCGGTGTCGAAGTCCCACACCTCGATCGCGACCATGCCGGCCGCGCGGTTCCCAGCGAGCCAGAGCCAGCTGCTGACGTCCTCCGCACCGATCACGGCTTGGCGGGCCTGGTCGAGTGCCTTGGTCAGGTGGGGTGCGGCGGCCGTGTACCCGCGGCGCAAGCGCAGGGCCAGGGCCTGGAGCAGCAGGTCCGCCGGTGGGTCCGAGTCGACCGGGGGAGGAGCCGCGGCCGCGGCCTTGGCCAGGATGTCCGGAGCGCCCGGGCCACTCGCCCAGATCGCGGCCGACATCGCTTCCAGGTAGGTCATTCGGGCCCGGTCAGGGTCGTGCGGATCGAGATGTTGGGCCGCGCTCAGCAGCTGGCGGGCGGCGTCGCGGGCGTGGCCCTGGTCGAAGGCGATCTGGCCGCGGAGTCGCTCGACCTCGGCCGACCGGCGCTCGTCCCGCGGGCCGGCGGTCACTCCATTGAGCAGTTCCAGCGCCGCATCCAGTGCCCCGGACCCGCGCTTCGCTGTCGCCGCGGCCAGTGCCCGCTCGGCTCGGCGGGCCGGCTCAGGTGTGAGCTCCGTGGAGCGTTCCAGGAAGTCGGCGGCCGCGATCAGTCCACCGCAGCTCTGCGCTCTCCGCGCCGAGCTCTCGAGCTCTGCCGCGACTTCCTCGTCCGGCAGGGCTGTCGCCTGCGCGCGGTGCCATGCGCGCCGGTCCGGTGAAGTCTCGGGATCGGTGACCTCTGCCAGCGCCTGGTGCACGGCTTGCCGGTCCGGAGGTGAGGCCATCCGGTACGCCGCCGATCGCACGAGCGGATGCCGGAACCTTATGTGCTGGCCGAACGTGATCAGTCCGGACTCGATCGCGCTCGCTGCCGGGTCCGCGCCCAGCCCCAGTCGTTCCGCCGCCTGCCAGAGCAGGGTGGCGTCGCCGAGCGGTTCCGCCGCGGCGGTCAGCAGGAGCAGGCGAGTGTCGGCCGGCAGTACTTCGAGCCGTCGTACGAAGCCCTCCTCGAGCCGGCCGGACAGCGTCCCCACGGAGTCGCCCTCGGCGAGCTCGGTCACGCTCCAGGCTCGCGGCAACTCGAGCAGTGCCAGCGGGTTGCCGCGCGTCTCGGCCACGATCCGGTCCCGGATGCGGGGGTCGAGCGGGCCCGGCAGCACCGAGTCCAGCAACGCCCGCGCGTCCGTGTCGTCCAGGCCACGGATCTCGAGCTCGGGCAATCCGGCCAGCTCGTGCTCCTCGCCGTGGCGAACGCCGAAGATCATCACGACCGACTCGGCCGCCAGCCGTCGGGCGACGAAGGCGAGGACCTGCGCGGACACCCGGTCGAGCCACTGCGCGTCGTCGACGATGCACACGACCGGCAGCTTCCCGGCCGCGTCGGACAGCAGGTTGAGGACGGCGAGGCCGACCAGGAACCGGTCCGGGGCCGCGCCGCCCGTCAGGCCGAACGCCGTACCCAGAGCGTCTTGTTGCGGACGCGGCAGGCGATCGAGATGGTCGAGGAACGGCTGACAGAGCTGGTGCAGCCCGGCGAAGGCGAGCTCCATCTCGGACTCGATCCCGACCACCCGCGTGACCCGGTAGGACTGGCTGCGTGCCGCCAGCGAATCCAGCAACGCCGACTTGCCGACGCCGGCCTCGCCGCACAGGACCAGGACTCCGCTCTGACCGGTTCGTGCGGCGGTGAGGAGCCCGTCGAGTACGGCGTTCTCGTGTCGCCGGCCGCGCAGTTCACGATCTCCCATGCCCACCCCGCCGTTCCCAGGCGACTGCCTCCGGCCCTGACGGATCGGTCGGCACGCCGCAACGAGGTCAGGCTTGCACCCGGGACCGATCCGGCGCAACGGTGGCGCTCAGACGGTTCCGACCATCACGACCGGACCGCGGGCGAGCCGCAGGACGTTGTACGACGCGGAGCCGCGCACCACCCGGTGAAGCCAAGCGTGACGGTCCGCACCGAGCACTGTCAGCGCGGCCGCCGGCGACTCGGCCAGGACGGCACTGTCGATCGGCCCACGGGTGAAGTCCCATTGGACGTCGACCTCCGGATAGGCCATTCGCCAGATCTGCACCGCGTCTTCGACTGACCTGCGCCGGCTCGACGCGGCGGCGTGCACGACCGTCAGGCCGGTGCCCCGGCGCCGCGCGGCGCGGAACGCGAACCCGAGCACGGCTGGTGGACCACCGTTGTCGTCGACACCGACGACCACCCGGCCCGCGGACGGCCCGACTGCGCCTTGCTTCGAGAGTCCGATCACCGCGAGGGAGGCCGTCGTACCGCGGGCCAACCGGCGCGTCAGTGACCGTTCGAGCCTGGACCGGCGACCATGCCCGAGAACGACGAGTCCTCTGTCGCCCTCGCGTGCCTCGGTGACCAGGGCCGTGACTTGCCTGCCCGGGAAGACGTGGGTCCTGATGCGCAGGTCCGGTGCGATCCGGCGGGCGCGGCGGACGGCCACTGTGACGACGTCCTCGGCCGACTCACGGGTTTGCAGGTCCACGGTCGGATTGCCGACCGGGTCGAGCAGACGGGGAAAGCGGAACGCGTACACGATCCGCAACTCGGACCCTCGTGCCGCCGCCTCGGCCGTGGCCCATTCCAGCGCCTCCACGTCGGTGGTGTGCTCGTCGACCAGGACGATGACCGGGCCGTTGTCCGGACCGGCCGGCGCAGAGGTGCGGTCAGCCGCCGCCTCGGCGCCTTGCCATCCGCGGAAGAGCTTCATGAGGTTGCCTCCCTAGACCGTCCCTCTGTACTCCTCCAAGGTCGCGCCGCCGCCGTCCGGTCACACCAGTGGAAGACACGGGCCGAGTCCCTGGTCTGGCGAGGCTAGGCCGTGTCTGGTAATCCCCCGCCTACTGCGCGGGATTACCAGACACGACCTAGGCAGGTGGGGCGGCGGCGCGGGTGAGGCTGTCTTCGATGCGTTGGAGGATTGCCAGCGCATCGGCTTGCTCGGCGGAGGTGAGGTCGCCGGTGGCGCTCTCCTCCAGGTGCGCCCAGATGCGCTCGACTTCGCGCCGTACGGACTGACTGGCCGGAGTGGCCTCGACGATCGTGGCCCGCTTGTCGGTGGTGCTGGGCCGGACGCGCACGAAGCCGGCGTTCTCCAGCCGTCGCACCGTGCGGGTCATGGTCGCGGAGTCGGAGCCGAGAACGCGGACCAGTTCAGTCTGGCTCTGCGGACCGCGGTCCCACAGTTGCATCATGACCAGCTCCTGACCGAGGCGCAGGCCGAGCGGGCGCAGCAGGTGCCCGGCGATCATCCGGTGCAGCCGTGCCACTCGGACGATCGCGTTCGTCAGCGGCTGGGCCGGCATGGACGGCACTGGCGTGTGTTCTGAAGGACTCATCAGCCTCTCACCGGGGTCATTTAGCTGTTCAACCAGTTGTCACCATACCGGATACGGATCCACCTACTGCCGACCGGCCTGGCCTGCGAAATCAAGGTGAGGAGTGATGCAGGTCACAGAGCTGACGGAAATGCCTCGAGGGCATTACCTGTTCGAACAGGTATTGGTTGCCGCGGAGGGCGGCGACCTCCCTCGAGAACGGGAGTCCGACCATGTCGATGGCCTTCGACCCGTACGACCTGGGTGGCAAGCGCCTGGCCAACCGCATCGTGATGTCCCCGATGACCCGCAGTCGCGCGTACGGACCCGGAGCGAGTCCAACAGCGCTGACCGCGGAGTACTACGCGCAGCGGGCGGGAGCCGGCCTGATCGTCACCGAGGGCACCCAGCCTTCGCTGGTCGGCCAGGGGTACCCCAATACGCCGGGACTGCACAGTGCCGAGCAGGTCGCAGCGTGGCGAACGGTGACGGACGCCGTGCACCGCGCGGGCGGCGTGATCTATGCGCAGCTCCTGCACACCGGCCGCATCGGCCACCCCAGTCTGCTTCCGGACGGCCTGCACCCGGTCGCCCCGTCCGCAACGGCCCCGCGCGGACAGGTCTTCACCCACGAAGGGCCTCAGGACTTCGTCACGCCGAAGGAGCTGACCGAGACCGGCATCTCCCGGACCGTCGACGATTTCGTTGCTGCGGCCCGCAACGCGATGGCCGCCGGGTTCGACGGTGTGGAACTGCACGGTGGCAACGGATACCTGATCCACCAGTTCCTCGCGCCCAACGCGAACCGCCGTACCGATGGCTGGGGCGGCGCGGCCGAGCGACGGATCCGCTTCCCGGTCGAACTGGCCTCCGCGGTCGCGGACGCGATCGGCGCCGAGAATGTCGGGCTTCGCATCTCACCCGGCGTGCCGAACAACGACATCGTCGAGGTCGATCCCTACGAGACGTACGGCGCTCTGCTCGCACGGCTGACCCCGCTCGAGCTGAGCTACCTGCATCTGATGGAAGGCCCGGACCGCGACCTGACCTACCGGCTGCGCAAGGAGTGGACCGGCACGTTCATCCTCAACCCGCAGACCCATCCCGAGCTCACCGGTCCGGATGCCCTCGACCTGCTCGAGGACGGCACCGCCGACCTCATCGCCTTCGGGGCGCTGTTCCTGGCCAACCCCGATCTACCCGATCGCCTCGCTGCCGGCGGCCCCTACAACACGCCGGACCACACCACGTTCTACGGCGGCGACCACCGCGGCTACACCGACTACCCAACGCTCGCCTGACTGATACCAACTCTCCCGGGAAGGTCTCGATATGCACCCCGCAGTAGAAACGCAGCCCGCGGTCAGGAGATCCGCGTGGATCATCCTGGCGCTGGCGTGTGCCAGCCAGTTCATGGTGATCCTGGACGCGTCCATCGTGAACGTCGCCCTGCCCTCGATCCAGCGGGACCTCGGCTTCAGCTCCACCGGCCTGGCCTGGGTCGTGAACGGCTACCTGCTGACGTTCGCCGGCTTCATGCTGCTCGGCGGCCGCGCCGCCGACCTGTTCGGCCACCGGCGGATGCTGGCCGCAGGGTTGTTGCTGTTCTCCGCGGCAAGCCTGGTCGGCGGTCTGGCCGCCGACCCCGCGGTCCTCGTCGCGGCCCGCATTGTGCAGGGCATGGGAGCCGCCATGCTCGCGCCGGCAACGCTGGCCGTGATCAACACTCACTTCACCGAGGAACACGCACGTGCGCGAGCATTCGGCGCATGGTCCGCGTCCGGTGGTGTGGGCGGGATGGCCGGCGCGGTCGCGGGCGGCGCGCTGACGACGGGCCTGTCGTGGCGATGGGTCTTCCTGATCAACGTCCCGATCGGTGCGGTGCTGATCGTCGTGGCAATGACCTCGCTCGCCGGCGTCCGCACCGGCCGACGGGAATCGCTCGACCTCACCGGCGCCGTCACCGGCACGGCGGGTCTGGCCGCTCTCATCTACGGCGTCATGCAGACCACCGATCGTGGCTGGACATCGGTGCCGGTCGTCGTACCGATCGTGGCAGGCCTGTTGTTGCTCGCGGTCTTCACGCTGGTGGAGGCACGCGTCGCCGCCCGGCCGATGATGCCGCTCCGGCTGTTCCGTCTCCGGAAGGTTGCTGTCGGCAACGGCATGCTGGTGCTGTTCGGTGGGATCGCGATCGCGATGTGGTACTTCACGTCGCTGTTCCTGCAGAACGTCCTCGGCTACAGCGCACTGCGGTCCGGCCTCGGCCAGACGCCGGCGGCCGTGACGTTCGTCGTGGTCGCGCGACTGGCTTCGGCGCTGTTGCCGCGGACCGGCGTACGCCGTTTGATCCTGGCCGGCAGCGCGTTCTTCCTGGCCGGGTTCGGATGGCTTGCGCAGGCGGGTGCCGATACCGGTTATCTCACGGGCATCCTCTGGCCGACGCTGCTCGTCGCGGCCGGCATCGGGCTGACCTTCCCGACGCTGATGGCCGCGGTGACCGCCGACGTCCCTGAGAGCGACGCCGGGATCGTCGGCGGCCTCGCCAACACCGCCAGTCAGGTGGGTGGATCGATCGGTCTTGCGGCGCTCACGACGGCCGCCGGTCGGCCGGCGTCCTTCGTTGACGGTTATGACCTGGTCTTCCTCGTCGCCGCCGCGCTCGGCGTGGCCATCGCGGTGGTCAGTGCCCTGCTGCCGCGTCACCAGCGTCCGGCAACTCCAGTCGCATCCGGAACTTCGGATCCTCATCCGCGATGACGACGAATCCGAGCCGCTCGTAGAGAGCTCTGGCCCGATTCGCCTTCAGAACATGGAGTTCTGCCGCGGCGGCTCCGCGTCCCCGAGCCGCCGCGAGCAGATCCCGCAGAATCCGCGACCCGAGCCCAACTCCCTGGAACCGCGGCAGAATCTCGATCCGCCCGATGTAGAAGACGGCCGGCGCTGCGAACCCGGCGTCGACGACACCGGCCTCCACCTCATCGACCATGACGATCCGCAGCCGCTCCGGCAAGAACGACCGCTCGTGAAACCCGCGCTGCACCGCCTCGTCCCAAGGTCCCCAGGTCGCCTCGACGACCGCACCCATGGCCGCCCCATGCAACTCATAGACAAAGGCGTCGTCTTCGCTGGTCGCGGGCCGGAGCCGATACCCGTCAGCCTCTTCCACCATGCTTCACCCTAGGACTCGCGTGCTTCACGGTACGACGGTTACCGGCCAGCGGGCGTCTCGGACGAGGCGGGTGGCCAGGGAGCCGATGAGGCGGTGGCCGGATTGCATGGACGCGCCTACGACCACTGCGTCGACGCGGAGTTCGTCGGCGAGGCGGACGAGTTCGAGGTAGGGGTTGCCGTGGCGTTCGTGGAAGGTGACGTGCAGGCCGAGGGCTTCGGCGTTGCGGTGCACCTCTTCGCGCAGTTCCTCGACGACGCTGAGCTGGGATTGGCGCTGCAGTTCCATCAGCTGCGGGTTCAGCAGGCCGCCTCCGGCCGGGACGTGGACGAACAGGACGATCACCTGCGCGCCTTGGCGCCTGGCCAGTCCAGCGGCGTACGACCCGGCCCGCAGAGACGTCTCCGTCCCGTCGACCCCGACCAGGATCGACCGTGGACCATCGGTGCCGAGCTCGAACATCCCCATACCGTACCGACTCTGACAGTTGCTGCCGGCAAATGCAGCCGGGTCACGCGGCGAGGAGGGACCAGCGGGGGTCTTGGTCGGGCCAGTGGTTGATGAGGGCGTCGACGGCGAGGTCGTGGATGGCCGGCTCGAGGATGCCGAGGTCGGTGGCGCTGTCGAGGACCTGGAGGTACGTCGCGACGGACGCGATCGGGAGGGTCAGCGCGGTCGGTGTCACGGAGTCGGCGACGTCGCGCATGTCGACCAGGGTGAAGGCGCCGACGAGGATCGCGCCCTCGAGTCGTAGCTGGTTGGCGAAGGCCTCGAGTGCGGTGCCCTGGGAGATGGCGTCGTCGACGAGCAGGACGCGCTGACCGGCGACGGAGGCGCCGCGAACGCGTGGCTCGTTGTCTTCGTGCCCGACGTAGCCGGTCTTGCGGACGAACGCGAACGGCAGATCAGCGGCGAGCGCGACGGCGGCCGCCAGCGGGATGCCGCCGGTCTCGGCGCCGACGACGACGTCCACGTTCAGCTGGTGGGCGTAGGTCGCACCGGGTACGGCGAGATCGCGCAGCAACCGCGGGTCGCCGTACGCGTTCTCGATGGACAGCGGGTGCAGGGGGAGCCGGGTCTTCATGTCCCAGTGCGAGATGCCCGGGCGGACCAGGCCGGGCGCGGCCGCGAGCCGGCTGATGAGGTCGGTCGGTACGGCGGCAGTCAGCCGAGCGGCGTCCGCCAGGTCATGGAGTTGCACACGGTGCGTGTTCGCCAAGGGTGCTGCGGTGAGCTGTGAAGTAGTCATGACAAGAACATCGCGCGTCCGCGTCCCCGTCGCCCCTGGGACAATCCCTGGTGATGACCCCAGGGACGCCGACGTCGGCCGGGGTCGCTGGGATGCGGGAGAGCGGCGTGGTGCTCTTCCTTTGCAGTTAGCGGGAGCCCGCGGAGTGCGGCTAGCTGGTAGGTAGGTCGGGCGCTTGCCGGGATGATGTGTCGTCCGCCCGGGCGGAGTGTTGCCAGTATGAAGGCTCCCTGGGACATGCGTAGAACACTCCGCACCGTCGTGGCCGTGACCGGAGTCGCAACCGCGATGACGGCCGGGCTGGTCGCCTGTGGAAACAACAAGACCTCCTCGGCCGGCGGTGCCCCGCCCGCGAACACGAAGGTCGGCATCCTGCTGCCCGACACGGCGTCCTCGCCGCGCTGGGTCGCGGCGGACCCGAACGACCTGAAGGCGCAGTGCGCGGTCAACAAGCTCACCTGTTTCATCGACAACGCCAACGGCAGCGCGACCACGCAGCAGTCGCAGGCGCAGGCTCTGATCAACGCCGGCGTCGGCGTCCTCCTGGTCGTGAACCTGGACCCGGGCTCGGGCAAGGCGATCGAGGCCCTCGCCCAGCAGCACAACGTCGTCACGATCGACTACGACCGGCTCACTTCCGGCGGCACAGCGTCGTACTACGTTTCCTACGACAACGTGAAGGTCGGCGAGGACCAGGGCACGGCCCTGACCCAGGCCCCGCAGGTCAAGAACAAGAGCGCGGTCAACTACGTCGAGATCGACGGTGCGCCGACCGACAACAACGCCACGCAGTTCGCCCAGGGCTACAACTCGGTCCTGTCGAAGCAGCCGGGCTGGAAGAAGCTCGCCGACCAGACTGGCAACTGGGATGCCGCCACCGCGCAGACCGTGTTCACCACGATGCTCGGCCAGCACCCCGACATCAACGCGGTCATGGTTGCCAACGACACCATGGCGCAGTCGGTCATCAACGTGCTGAAGTCCCAGGGTCTCGCGGGCAAGGTCGCGGTGTCCGGGCAGGACTCGACCGCCGGTGGTCTCGACAACGTGATGGCGGGAACGCAGGCCTTCACCATCTACAAGCCCGTCGCCGGTGAGGCGGACGTGGCGATCAAGCTGGCGGGACAGATCCTGGCCGGCCAGAAGCCGACCGCGCCGACCACGGTCAAGGACCCGACGAACGGTCGCGAGGTCCCGGCGTACCTGGCCGACCCGACCGTCATCACCAAGGCGAACGTGGCCAAGCCGGTGACCGACGGCTACGTGACGGCCGCGGCCGTCTGCCCCACCCCCGCGCTGGTCCAGCTGTGCGCGGCCAACGGCATCAAGACTCCGTGATGGCCGGCGTACCCACTTTGGAACTGCGTGGGGTCGACAAATCCTTCGGACCGGTCCACGTGTTGTCCTCGGTCAACCTCACCGCCCTCAGCGGTGAGGTGACCGCCCTTGTCGGCGACAACGGCGCGGGCAAGTCGACCCTGATCAAGTGCATCGGCGGCATCCACCGCATCGACGCGGGCGAACTGGTCTTCGACGGTACGCCGCACGTCGTCACCGGCCCGCGGGACGCCGCGCAACTCGGCGTCGAGATCGTGTACCAGGACCTGGCGCTGGCCGACAACCTCGACGTCGTCCAGAACATGTTCCTCGGCCGCGAGAAGGTCACCGGCCTGCACACGCTCGACGAGAACTCGATGGAGAAGCTGGCGCGACAGGCGTTGACCTCGTTGTCGGTACGGACCGTCCGGTCGGTACGGCAGCAGGTGGCGAGCCTGTCCGGCGGTCAACGGCAGACAGTGGCGATCGCCAAGTCGGTGCTCTGGAAGTCGAAGATCGTCATCCTGGACGAGCCGACGGCGGCGCTCGGCGTCGCGCAGACCGAGCAGGTGCTCGACCTGGTCCGCCGGCTCGCCGAGCAGGGCGTGGCAGTGATTCTGGTGTCGCACAACATGAACGACGTGATGAAGGTCGCCGACTCGATCGGCGTCCTCTTCCTGGGCCGGATGGCGGCGCAGGTCAGGCGCGAGGACGTGACCCAGACGCAGGTGGTCGAGCTGATCACCGCCGGACGTTCCGGCGACCTGGGCCTGTCCCGCGAAGAGTCGACCGGAGCGGCGATATGAGCGCCCAGACAGATCACCTCGTCAAGCCGGACAGCGCGGAGCCGGTCGAGGGACTCGGCGCGTTGAGTGCCTACATCCGCGACTATCTCGGCCGCGTCCGCGGTGGCGAGCTGGGCTCCATCCCCGCGATGGTCGGCCTGATCGTGATCACCGTCGTGTTCGCCGTGGTGCACCAGGGCTTCCTGAGTGCCTACAACATCGAGGCGCTGGTGATCCAGGCGGCGCCGATCATCGTGATGGCGATGGGCCTGGTCTTCGTCCTGCTGCTCGGCGAGATCGACCTGTCCGCCGGCACGACCGGCGGACTGTGTTCGGCGATCATGGCCGTGCTGATGATCCGGCACGGTGCGCCCTGGTGGCTCGGACTCCTGATCGGCCTGGGCGTGGGCGTCCTCATCGGTCTCGGGATCGGCTGGCTGCGCGCCCGGGTCGGCGTACCGTCGTTCGTCATCACGCTGGCGACGTTCCTGGCGTTCCAAGGCGTCACGCTGATTCTGATCGGCGGCCAGGGGGCGGTGACGCTGCCCGCCGACTCGCCGATCATCAGTTTGGAGAACAGCTTCGTGCCGTTGTGGCTCGGCTGGGTCCTCTGGGCCTTGTTCGTGATCGGGTACGGCGCGGTCAAGGTCAACGACGCACTCGGACGCCAACGCTCGGGGCTGTCCCGGCCGCCGTTCACCGTGATCGCGGCGAAGGTGGTCGTGCTGGCGGCGCTCGGCGCGGCGTTCACGTACGAGATGGGGATCAACCGCAACCTGTCCGCCAACGCGTTCTTCAGCAACAAGGCGCAGGGCATGCCGTGGGTCGTCGTACTGCTGGTGCTCCTGTTCGCCGGCTGGCACTTCATCCTCAGTCGTACGCCGTATGGCCGGCATCTGTACGCCGTCGGCGGTAACGAAGAGGCGTCGCGGCGCGCGGGCATCGTGGTGTCCCGGATCCGGATCTCGGTGTTCGCCATCTGTTCCGGCATGGCGGCCGTCTCCGGGGTCGTCGCGGCCTCGCTGCTGCAGTCGGTCCAGTCGAACGCCGGCGCCGGCAACACCCTGTTGCTGGCCGTCGGTGCCGCGGTCATCGGCGGTACGTCGCTGTTCGGTGGGCACGGCCGTGTCATCGACGCGGTCCTCGGCGGACTGGTCGTCGCGGTCATCATCAACGGGATGAGCGACCTGATCCAGGGCGCGAACTCGGCCGGCTACGAGTGGGTCGTCACGGGCGCCGTACTGCTGCTGGCCGCCGGATTCGACGCGGTCGTACGCCGGGCGCGCGCTAGCTGAGCAGGGGCGGAATCATGGGCGGATCCGGCTGCCGGGACGTGACCAGCTCGGCTGGGTCTCGGTGCCGGATTCGAGTGGGAGGTCCACCAGCAGCGTGGTACCCACACCGGCCGGGCTGTCCACCGAGATCGTGCCACCTAGTGCCTCGACCCGGTCGGCCAGCCCGATCAGCCCCGTTCCCTGAGCAGGCACCGCACCACCGGTGCCGTCGTCGCGGACCGACAGGTGCAGGCGACCCTCGCTGACGCGGGCGTCGATCCACACCGCCGACGCGTTGGCGTGTTTGACGGTGTTGGCCAGCGCTTCCGACGCCACGTAGTACGCGCAGACCTCCACCGCCTCGGGGAGCCTGGCTGGGATGTCCACTGTGAGCTCAGACGGCACGGGGCTGCGGCGAGCGAGCGCCTTGAGGGCCGGACCGAGGCCGCCCTCGGTCAGGATCGCCGGATGGATTCCCCGGGACAGCTCCCGCAGCTCGTCAGTCGCGTTGGTGAGCTCGCGGGCGGCGTTGGCAAGCTGGGCGCGGACTTCCGGATGGTCGGGTGGCACCGCTGCCTCGCCCGCCCGGAGCTGGAGCGCCAGCGCCACCAGGCGCTGCTGCGTGCCGTCGTGCAGATCGCGTTCGATCCGCTGACGAGCCCGATCGGCGGCTGCGACGATGCGTGCCCGCGAACCGGCGAGGTCTCGCTGCGCCTGCTCCACGGCCGCGGCCATGGCGTTGAAGGTCCGCTGCAGCACGCCCATCTCGCCGACACCGTCGTCGGACACTCTGGCTCCGAGATCACCGGCCGCGAGCCGTTCGGCCATGGCGGCGGTACGGCGTACCGGGTGAAGGATGCTCCGGTTCAGATACCAGGTGAACAGCGCCACCAGCAGGACCGAACCGGTCAGGCCCGCGGCTGCGGCGAACATCGCGCGCCCGGCCGCGTCGCGCGCACTGTCCTGGCGCGTCATCGCCAGTTGCTTCTCGGCGTCCAGCAGTTGATCGAACTGCGCCCGCATCGCGTCGACCCGTTGCCTGCCCTCTGTGGTCGCCGGCAGGACGTCGATCGACGCCCGATCCCGCCTGGCGGCGGCGACGAGCGGTACGGAGTAGTCGTTCAGGTACGACGTCCCGGCGTGGGTGAGGGCCTCGGCCCGAGCGTGTTGTTCGGGGTTGTCGGCGACAAGGTCCTCCAGGCCGGCGGCCTGCTGCGGGAACTGCGCGCGGCCTTCCACCCACGGCTGCAGGAACTGCTCGGATCCGGTCAGCAGGAAGCCGCGCTGCCCGTCCTCCATCTCTACGATGAGCCGCTCCAGCCGGTTCGCGGCGACCAGCACGTCCTCGGATTGTTGCGCCCGTCGCTCCAGGCTGCGCAGTTCGGTCACCGACGAGAGCAGTACGGCGAAGGCGGCGGCGATGATCACGGCGAGCAGAACGCTGGCGGTGATGATCCGGACACTCAGGCCGAGACCCCTCATCCGCCTCGCCGGCTGGTCGCCGTGCTCCCGGGTTCTCGCGGTGCTCACCGTCCCGAGGGCCCTCCGGCTTCACCGAGCGTCTCGCGGACGGCGGCACCGGACAATGCCGTCTTCGACAGGAACCCGATCGCCGGGCTCGCCGCGATCAGGTCAGCGTAGTCCTCCTCGGAATGAGCGGAGATCATGATCAACGGAGCCGGCGAGCCGTTGGCCTGCTCGGCCAGCCGGGCGGCCAGTCGCAGTCCGCTCTCGGCACCGAGGTCGATGTCGACCAGCGTCACGTCGGGCCGCAGCCGCGCCACCAGTTCGAGTGCGTCCGCGCTGGTCGAGGCGGTCCCCACCACCTGGATGCCGTCGTACTCCAGCACCGCCCGCGCGGCCTCGAGGAAGCGCGCGCTGTCGTCGACGATGATGCAGCGAACCATGGTTCCACCATTTCAGCGAAGTAGACCGGTGGCATTCCGGCTAGCTGCACCTCTGGACATCGATCCGGTCACGGTCCGTGGCTGGACCGACATCTCCCGGTGCGTCCGGAGGCGACGGTAGATTGCGGTACCGGAGCGGTAGCTTAGCGAGGCTCCGAGGACGAGGGTCGCGACGGCGATGACGATGTCCGCGAGGTTGTAGCGGTAGTGGCTGAGAGCAATGAAGTCGACCGCGCCGCGGACGCTGCCCGGAGCGGTCCAGGAGTGCAGGCCGACCCGGTCGAGCTGGTTGCTGCCCCATCCGCCGATCGCCAGGGCTGTGGAGACGAGGATGAGCGTCGGGCGCCGGCGCCGTACCAGTACGACGTACGCCGTGATCAGCACACCGAGACCGGCGAGGTCGAGGAGCGCGCCCGTGGACGGGTCGGCGTACCAGTGGCCGATCCGCGGGCCGGCGAGCATGTCGCTGCCACGATTGATGATCGAGCCGTCGACGTGCTGCCAGGCCCAGCGCTTGGTCGTCTGGTCGAGCAGGACGACCAGGGCCAGCAGGACGAGAACGCGGAACCGCTGTCCGGCTTCGGCGGCCGCGGTCGTCGTCGTTGACAGGCGGACGTTCGACATGACGCTCCTCGGGGGTGAACGGCATCCGCGCTGGTCACGCGCGTTCTGGCCGTACTTCAACCCTTCCGGGCGAGCGAGGATCGGACCTCAGCGCCAGCGGCCAACCCGCCTACCGGCTGCCTGCAATCTTGCGCCGGGCGCTGTCAGGGGTCAGCGGCCCTCGAGATAGGTGAGGACCGCCAGGACACGGCGGTGGTCGTCGTCGGCCTCGGGCAGCTGGAGCTTGGTGAGGATGCTGCGGACGTGCTTCTCCACGGTGCCTTCAGTGACCCACAGTTGCCGGGCGACACCGGCGTTCGACCGGCCCTCGGCCACGAGCGCCAGGACTTCGCGTTCGCGCTCGGTGAGCACCGCGAGCGGGTCCTGCCGGTGGCGGGAGTCCACGAGCTCCTTCACCAGCGCCGGGTCCACCACGGAGCCACCCCGGGCGACCCGTTCCAGCGTCTCGACGAACTCGTCCACGTCCGTGACGCGGCTCTTGAGGAGGTAGCCGACGCCTTGTCCACTGCCGAGGATCTGCATCGCGTGCTCGACCTCGACGTGGGCCGAGAGCAGCAGGATGGCGGTCTGAGGGCGCTCCTGCCGGATGGCCTGCGCCACCTCCAGACCCTCGGTCGAGTGGCCGGGTGGCATCCGGATGTCGATGATCACCAGGTCCGGGAGGTGTTGCCGGACGAGCGCCAGCAGTGCCGGGCCGTTGCCGGCCTGGCCGACGACTTCGAATCCCGAGCGCTCCAGCAGGCTCGCGAGCCCTTCCCGGAGCAAGACGTCGTCATCCGCGATCGCCACTCGGGTCCGGCTCATCTCCACTCCCTACGCCGCCTGGACTCAGGTTAGCGCGAGGTCGAGGAGGGCAGCCCGGGCAGCGCGGGCAGTGAGACGCTCGGCCGGGTCCTTGGCCAGCAAGCCGGCGATGACCGGGCGCAGCCGGCCTGCCCGCAGCCAGGGGCCGGGCGGATTCTCGGCAACCGCGGTCAGCGTCGCCATCACGGCGCCCTGGTCGAACGGCGTTCTGCCCTCGACGGCCGCGTACAGCGTCGCGCCGAGTGAGAACAGGTCGGACGGCGGTGCGGGCTCGTCGCCGTGGAGCTGCTCGGGGGACATGAACGCCGGACTGCCGGCGACCACACCGTGCTCGCAGTCGAAGTCCTCGTCGTGCATGCAGGCGACGCCGAAGTCGGTCAGCACCACCCGGCCGTCGGCACACAGTTGCACGTTGCCCGGCTTGACGTCGCGGTGGACGATGCCGGCCGCGTGGACACTCCGCAGTACGTCGAGCAGACGCAGGCCGAGGCGGATCACCCGGTCGATCGGCAGGGGTCCTTCGGCGGCGATCACCTGGGCCAGAGTCTGCCCGGACAGCGGCTCCATCACGATCCAGGGGAGACTGCCTTCGCGGACGAGGTCGAGGATCCTGACCACGCCGTCATGACTGACCCGGGCAGCGGTCCGCGCCTCGTTGAGCGACCTGGCCCGCGCCGCCCTGGCCTCTTCCACCGAACCGGTGTCGTTCGCCAGGTGCTGCTTGAGTGCGACCGGCCGGCACAACAGTTCGTCCTCGGCCAGCCAGACCCGTCCCATGGCCCCGCGTCCCAGCAGCGACCGGAGCCGGTACCGCCCGGCGACGAGCCGTCCCGACGGTGCGGTCACGGACTCCGTGACGACTTCGGCGAGGTCCGCGACGGCGTTCATGGGCTGACCCTTCGGATCTGGCGGTGTTCCGACCGTTCCAGCCTGCTGGGAACCCGGCGTCCGAGTCGTCAGGGCCTGCGGGCATCCCATCTACCGGCTAGCAGGAAGGCGTGCTGGGTGCCAGCCGCAGACCTGCTCCGCGCTCTGAACCCGGCGGTTCGATCCGGCCGTGTGAGGAGTGTCGAATGATCAACAGCGCAAGGAGAAACCTGACATGAAGCGCATTGCCCTCTTCGCCGGCACGGCCGTGCTCGGGCTGGCCACCCTGACAGCCTGCGGCGATGGCTCGAGCGCGGCCCCCGCGCCGCAGAGCACGCCGGCCGCGTCGGCGCCGGCCTCCAACGCTCCGGCGAAGGTGTCCACGGCCACCGCCGGGAACTTCGGGAAGATTGTTGTCGACGGCACGGGCCGTACGCTCTACGTGTACGACCTGGACACCGCCAAGCCGTCCAAGTCCAACTGCTACACCGGCTGCGCCGCGCTGTGGCCGCCGTTCCTCGCAGGCTCCGGTACGCCGCAGGTCAGCGGGGTCGACCCGTCGCTGGTGGGCACGGTGACCCGTACCGACGGCACCAAGCAGGTGACGCTGGCCGGATGGCCGCTCTACCACTTCGCCAACGACTCCAAGGCCGGCGACGTGAACGGCCAGGGCGTCGACGGCACCTGGTGGGTGGACTCGACGAACGGCCAGAAGATCACCACCCAGGCGTCCTCGTCGGGCGGCAACGCTGGCTACTGAGTCGTTCTTCCGTACGCTGGGGCGATGAGTGCAACGGTGCCGCGTTCGATGCTCAGCCGTCGTGCCCTGAATCGGGCGTTGCTCCAGCGTCAGCAGTTGCTGGACCGGGGGAGCGGGCCGCCGACCGAGCTGATCGAGCGGTTGGTGGGGCTCCAGGCCCAGGCGCCGTTGGCGCCGTACGTCGCGCTGTGGTCGAGGCTCGACAGCTTCGACCCCGACGAGCTGTCCGCGCTGCTGAGATCGCGCCGGCTCGTGCGTTCCTCGTTGCTGCGAGCGACGATTCATCTCGTCACCGCCGAGGACTGCCTGTCGTTGTGGCGGCTCCTGCATCCGGTCGCGGATCGAGGGCTGCGGGGTGCCTTCGGCAAGCAACTGGCCGGGGCCGACATCGACGCGGTCGTTGCCTACGGCACTGAGCTGCTGAGCCAGGAGCCGTACACCCGCAGCCGGCTACGCGAGGTGCTCGGTGAGCGCTGGCCGGACTGGGACGCCACGGCGATGGCGTACGCCGTCAGCTACCTGACCGGCACGGTCCACGTCACTCCCCGCGGGATCTGGGGCGAGAACGGCCCTGCTGCTCTGCAGACGATCGAGAGCTGGCTCGGCCGGTCGCCGGAGACCGACTGTTCGATCGACTCGCTCGTACTGCGGTATCTGGCGGCGTTCGGTCCCGCGAGCGTGGCCGACGTACAGACCTGGTCCGGGCTGACCAAGCTGCGGGAGGTCGTGGATCGGCTCGAGCTGCGTGTGTACGCCGACGACGACGGGCGGGAGTTGTACGACGTACCGGACGGGACGCTGCCTGATCCGGAAACACCCGCGCCGGTGCGGTTCCTGCCGGAGTACGACAATCTGCTGCTCTCGCACGCGGATCGCCGGCGGGTCAATCCGTCCGGACGGGCGATCCCACTGCCGCCGGGCAACGGCGCCGCGATGGGCACGCTCCTCATCGACGGCGACTACCAGGCCGACTGGCGTCACCACCGTGGCAAGGAACCGAGCCTGCGGATCACACCCCACCGCCCGTTGACCACTGATGAGCAGGAGGCGATCGAGCTCGAAGGCTCGCGGCTCCTCACGCTGATCGGCACTCAAGACACGCCGATCACCTTTCCGACCGACTAGGGCCATCCAGCGGAGCTCGGGCGAAGACGAGCAGGGACCGACCCGAGGTCAGCCGCCGCCGTCGTTCCAGCGAGAGGCCGACCGACTCGGCTAACGCACGCAGGTCGTCGTGCGTGCGCTCGCCTCCGCCGAAGAGCACGAACAGCCGGAGATCCTGCGCGGTGGCGTCCAGCCCCGCCGCGGAACTTGCTTGGTCATCGGTCAGCTCGCGTTCGACGACGACAACCCGACCGCCGGGTCGGCATGCCTCCGCTGCTCGCCGCAGGATGACGGCGGCGCCTTCGTCGTTCCAGTCGTGCAGGACATGCGCCAGGACGTAGGCGTCGTACCCCGTGGGCAACGGTCCGCGAAGGTCGGCGGTCACTACTTTCGCGCGGGTGGTCAGGCCGAGGCGTTCGGCTTCCTCCTGCGCGGCTCGGGCCGGACCGGGGCGTTCGACGAGTACGCCGTTGAGGTGCGGCCAAACCCGCAGGAGGCGGTAGAGGAGGTGGCCTCGGCCTCCGCCCAGATCCGCAATGCTGCCCAGCCGCCCCCACAGCGGATCGTCGACGAGTTCGTCGGCCCACTCGGCTGCGCGCGCGCTCATCAGCGTGTCGAACGAGCCTGAGAGCACAGGATCGTCGTCGAAGACCGCCCAGGGATCAGGTCTGCGCTGCCGGCCAAGCAGTGCCGCCAGACAGTCCTCCACGAAGGACCTGTCCATCCGTCCGGCCGCACCACTCCAGTCCAACCGGGCTGCATACGGTCCAGTCCGGTCCCCGATGCGCCGGCCGAGCGCGGTCGACGACACCACGCCGTTCGCGTCCACACCGAGGATTCCGCGTACGGCGAGGAATCGCACCAGGCGCCGTAGGACCGACTCGTCGATCCCCAAGCCGATCGCCAGTTGGCTCACCGGCGTGGGCTCCGCGCAGATCGCGGAGAGCAGGCCGATCGTGACCGCGACCCGAACGACGACTGGGGTCACCAGATCAGTCACCTGGTCCGGATTCGGCGCTGAGGTCGACTGTGGCATGGCGCCAGCATCTGCTCGGCCTCGGCGATCACCCGCAGGGTGGCAGGAACTCGCCAGCGGGGAGGTGGACCCGCCATCGAGGCCAGAATGGACGGATGACACGGAGGCCCGAGCCGGTCGAGCAGGTGAGGCATGCCCTGGAGCAGGGCAGGCGCCGGGTCCGGCTGGGGGCGACCGCACCGGCCCACACCGTGCGTGGGTCGCAGTCGTCGCTCTGGGACACCATCACCAAGCTGCGGGCGCAGGCGCGCCGGGAGATCCTCAGCTTCGACGACACCAGCTACCTACTGGCCAACGACGTACCGGATCCGATCCAACGGCGCGGTCCGGCGACTCTCCGCGCGGCGCTCGGCCGCGGCGCCAGAGTGCGTCAGGTCACCTCGCGAGCGGGCTTGCTCGCCGACCAGCAACTGGGCGCGATCGTCTACCGATCCGGCGGCGAGGCGCGGGTGGTGGACGCGGTGCCGCTCAAGGTCTCGATCATCGATCGGCACACGGCCCTGCTGCCGTTGAACTCGACGGTGCTGGCGGACGGGTTCCAGATCGTGCAGGACCCGAGTGTCGTCGGCGCACTCGTGGCAGTCCACCAGCATCTGTGGAACGCCGGAGCCGATCCGGAGGGCATCGATCGAGACCTGCCTCCACCGCACCTCGCCGTCATCCTGCCCGCGCTGGCTTCGGGTGCGCCCGACGAGGTCGCGGCGCCCCGGCTCGGTCTCTCACCGCGCACCTACAGTCGCCGGGTGGCGGAGTTGCTCAAGGTCCTCGGCGTGCACAGCCGCTTCCAGGCCGGCGCCGAGGCGATTCGCCGCGGCTGGCTCTGACCCCGGCCGCTCCTGGGCAGGTGGCGAGTTGGCGCCAGATCGGCGCGGTGTTCCCGCGACCACAGCAGGGTGGTTGCGACGGCGTCCCGCAGGCTGCGCAATCAGAGGGGGGTGCTTGCGGGACCCGTCGCCAATCGCTGTAGGGCATCTGGGTGCGGGTTAGCTGCTCTCGCCGTGCGGGAGGAGGATGCAAGGTATGAGAGCTATCACGTACGCGCGTTCCGGAGATCCGTCGGTCCTCGAGCTCGGGGAGAGGCCGGTCGCCGAGCCGGGTGATGGTGAGGTGCGGATCCGGGTGATGGTGTCGGGGGTGAACCCGACGGACTGGAAGTCGCGAAGCGGCTCCTACGGCGGTGGACCGGACGAGGCCACGGTGCCCAACCACGACGGTGCCGGTGTGATCGACGCGATCGGCGGTGGTGTGGACGGTCTCAGCGTGGGCGACCGTGTCTGGGTCACTCTGGCCGGCGACGGCCGCCCGGCCAGCGGCACTGCCCAGGAGTTCACTGTCGTCCCCGCCGGCCGCGTCTTCCCCCTGCCGGCGAACGCGGACTTCGAGCTCGGCGCGAGTACCGGCATCCCGGCCATCACCGCACACCGCGCGTTGACGGTCGGCGATGGCGGCGCGGACCGGCTCCGGCCAGGCGCGCTGTCCGGCCGGACCATCCTGGTCGCCGGGGGAGCCGGTGCGGTGGGCAACGCCGCGATCCAGCTCGCCCGCTGGGCCGGCGCGACCGTGATCTCGACAGTCAGCCGGGAGTCGAAGGCCACACTCGCGACGGCCGCCGGCGCCCACCACGTCGTCGACTACACGAAGCCGGACGCGGCCGAGGTGGTCAGGCGGATCGCTCCCGACGGTGTCGACCTCGTCGTCGAAGTCGCAGCAGGCGCGAACGCCGAGCTCGACCTCGCAGTACTCCGTCCGCGCGGGACGATCTCGATCTACGCCAACGACGGCGGTGCGCCGTTCGAGCTCGACGTACGGCGGAACATGGGCCTCAACACCCGCTACCAGTTCGTCCTGCTCTACACGCTCGGCTGGGACCGGATCACGGCCGCCGCGGAAGGCATCAACCACGCCATCGAGGACGGCGCCTACCGCGTCGGAGAGCAGGCCGGCCTCCCACTGCACCGCTACCAACTCGAAGACACGGCCGCGGCCCACGCAGCCGTCGAGGGTGGAGCAGTCGGCAAGGTCCTGATCACCATCGCAGCGACCTGACCGACGGCGGGTGCATTTCCCCGCGCTCACATACTTGACAAGAGTAAGTAAAAGGCCTCAGGGTTCAGATATCCTATCCGATCGCTTCTTCGGGGACCCGTAGAGAGGTCAGCCGCTCATGACCAGATTCCTTCGAAACAAGGCGATCCGAGGACCACTCGTGGCGCTCGCCGTCGCCGCTCTCCTCCCGGTCGGCCTGACCGCGGCGTCGTCCGCCGGCGCGGCTCCGCTGCAGACGGTCACCGCGGCCAGTACGACGTACCCGCCGGCGGGTGAGCAGGCGCGGAAGCCCTACATGGGCTGGAGCAGCTACAGCATGCAGGTGTACTCGCCGAACGGCGGTAGCTGGATCACCGCCGACCAGATCGAGGCGCAGTCGGATGCGATGCACCAGAAGCTGCAGCCGTACGGGTACGAGTACATCAACATCGACGCGGGCTGGAACGGCGGCATCGACGACTACGGCCGGCCGGTGCCGAGCAAGACGCTCTACCCCGACGGCCTGCAGGCAGTGATCGACCACGTCCACGCGAACGGCCAGAAGATCGGGCTCTACGGCATCCCCGGCATCTCGAAGGCGATGCTGGACGCCAATCTTCCGGTGTACGGCGCACCCGGATGTACGACGGGAGACCTGGCGGTCCAACCGCTGCAGAAGGGCGACTACTGGGGCTTCGGCTACCGGATCGACGTCGCGAAGCCGTGCGCGCAGGCGTACATCAACTCGATCGCCGATCTCTACGCCAGTTGGGGCGTCAACTTCCTGAAGTTCGACAGCGTGACGCCGGGCTCAGGGGTCAGCGACCTGTCCATGGACGCCCGCGACGAGGTCAAGGCCTGGTCGCAGGCTCTCGCCCGCCACGGCATCTGGCTCGAGCTGTCCTGGGCACTCGACATCAACTACGCGGACTACTGGAAGCAGTACGCGAACGGGTGGCGGATCGACTGGGACGTCGAGTGCTACTGCCCTGGTGAGGCACTCACGACGTGGCAGAACATCGCGCGACTGTTCCCCAAGCTCGCCGACTGGTGGCGCCATGGCGGACCGGGTGGGTGGAACGACCTCGACTCCCTGGACGTCGGCAACGGCACGATGGACGGGCTGACCAAGGACGAGCGGCGTACGGCGGCGACGCTGTGGGCAGTGTCCGCGGCCCCGTTCTACATCGGCAACGACATGACCAAGCTCGATGCGTACGGCCTCGAACTGCTGACCAACCGCGAGGTGATCGCGGTCAACCAGGCCGGGCGGCCGGCCCAACCGGTGTCCACCAAGACCAACCGGCAGACGTGGTACTCGCTCAACGCGGACGGCTCGTACACCGTTGCCCTGTTCAACCTTGGGACCACCGAGGCCGACATGACGGTGAACTGGGCGGACCTCGGACTGGACGGGTCCGCGCAGGTGCGTGACCTGTGGGCGAAGAAGAACCTGGGCCAGTTCGCGTCCGGCTACACCGCCGCGACCGTGCCGCCGCATGGGACCCGGTTGTTCACCGTCACGCCGCAGAAGGACTCGAAGGTCAGCGTCAACGACGACGATCTGCGGGTGTCGTACGACGGAACCTGGCAGCGCAACGGCAACTTCGAGGTACCGGCGGTCTCCGAACCGCTCACGGTCGCGGTGACCGACTCGTCGGCAGCGAAGGCCGGCGCGACCGCGAAGTCGACCAATGCCGGCGTGCGGACGATTTCGGTGAACAACGACGACCCGGAGATCGTCTACACGGGTTCGTGGAGCCGGAGCACGGGTCGCGGGCTGGGTGACTATCAGGACGACGTGCAGTACACCGAGGCCAACGGGGACGCGTTCACGTACAGCTTCGTCGGCACCGGGGTGGACTATGTGACGGAGACGCACGAGTCGCAAGGCGATGTCGAGATCTACATCGACGGTGCGCTCGAGGCGACGGTCGACACTTATCGCGATCCGGCCGACGGGCGCGGTGCGCAGCAGGTCGTGTACAGCATCTCGGACCTGCCGAACGGAACTCACACGATCCGTGGTGTGAAGAAGTCCGGACAGTTCATGCTGCTCGACAAGCTGAACGTGCGGCAGGAGAGCCTGCTGAACCCGGACACGGCGGCGTTCGACAAGAACCCGTCCGCGCAGGCCGATGTCAGTGTCCAGATCGGGCGCGACTCCGCCGAACTGGACGGGATCGCGAAGGGCGGCAAGGACCTCGTCAAGGGGACCGATTACACCGTCGACGGAACGGCTGTGACGATCAGCAAGAAGTACCTGGCGGCCCAGCCTGTTGGCAGTACGGTGCTCGACTTCCGGTTCCGCGGCGACCATCACGACGACGTGCACTACGCCACCGCGAATGGTGCGGCGATCGACTTCGCCTTCCGTGGCACCGGGGTCGAATGGCTCACCGCACTCGGCCCGGACCAGGGCGATGCCGACGTCTACCTCGACGGCAAGCTCGTACGCCGAGTGAACCTCGCCAACGATGCACGCGTCACCGCCCGCCCGGCCTTCACCCAAACCGGCCTGAAGAACGCCGACCACACCCTGCGCATCGTCAAGGTCTCAGGCGACGTACTGCGCAACGACGTCATCCGCTACACCACCGGAAAGTAGCCCCAGGCAACGGCGGCGCCGCAACCCCGGCGCCGCCGTCGCACTGGATCAGACGGCAATCCGCCCGCCGTACCTGGGCTCTGGTCGCGGCGTTTCGGTTACCGGTCGGCGGTGGCTGATGCGCGGTCGTGGGTTTTCCATTGGGTTGCGACTTCGACTGTGAGTTCGATGGCTCGTTTGGTGAGGGGGGATTGGGTGCGGCCGGTTTGCCAGAGGAGGTAGATCTCGCGGGGTGAGGGCGCGGGGTGCAGGTCGTGGATGGAGAGCTCAGAATCGGCGACCTCGGCGCCGGTCAGGACCAGCCAGGGGAGTACAGCGGAGCCCAGTCCGGACCGAACCATCGCCAGTACGGCCTCGTTGCCGACGGCACGGAACACGATCTGGGGACGGACGTCGTTACGGGCGAACATCGCCTCGACCTCGCGCTGGTCGCAGGTGGGTGGCCACGCCACCATCGGTGCGCGGTCGAGACTCGAGACGCGGACCGGACCTTCGGGGAACGCGCCGCGCGGGGCCACCAGGACATAGGGATCGTCGAGCAGTTTGAGATGTTCGATCTCGCCGGGGACTCGGCGGTCGTGGAACATCAGGTCCACCGTGCCGACCGGTGGTGGATCGGACTCGTCCTCGATCAACCGGATGTCGCAGCGGGGGAGTTCCTCGCGCAACCGGCGGATGACGTGCGGCAGGAGCACGTTCGAGACGCTCTGGAAGGTGCCGATGTCGATGCGTCCTTCGCCGGCCTTGAACCGGTCGACCGCAGCGGTCAGGCCCTCGGTGCGTTCCAACAGCTCGCGACCGTGGGACAACACGACCGTGCCGAGCGGTGTGATCCGCACCGGCTTCGGCCCGCCGGGCCGGTCGAACACCGAACCGCCGACGGCCTTCTCCAGCATCGCGATGTGCTGGCTCACCGTCGATTGCGTGTACCCGAGTCGCACCGCCGCACGACCGAACGAGCCCTCATCCGCGACGGCGGCCATGGTGGCCAGATGCCGCAACTCAACCTCGGCCATGACCTGAAGATACCCGCGTGGATCGGGCTTCGCGATGAAATCGATCGAGAACTATCGCTTTTCACCATGCAGGGAGGCGGCTTAGCGTCGTACGCATGGATCAACCGTTCGACTACGACGCCGAGCTCCGTCGCTATCACGAGCGATTGCGGGCGGCCGCGAAGGTCGGCTCCGACGATCACGTGCTCGACATCGGCTGCGGTACTGGGCTGACCACCCGGGACGCCGCCAAGCGGGCGGTCTCCGCGGTCGGCGTGGACATCTCCGCGGACATGGTGGCGACCGCTCGCCGGCTGGCCGAACAGGAGGGTCTCGGCAACGTCTCCTTCGAGCTGGCCGACGTCCAGGACCACGCGTTTCCAGCGGATCGTTTCTCCCTGGGGATCAGCCGGTTCGGCACGATGTTCTTCACCGACGCTGAGGCCGCGTTCACCAACATCGCCCGCGCACTGCGCCCGGGCTCGCGGCTCGTGCAGCTGGTCTGGCAGGACAGCAAATACCAGGAGTGGTACGCCGTGTTCCGCGGTGAGCAACGCACCGAGCCCGCCACCGGTGGCGCGTTCTCCCTCGCCGACCCGGCGACGTCGCAACGCATCCTGACGGCCGCGGGATTCATCGACATTCAGGTCACCGACGTACGCGAGCAGGTCTACTACGGCAAAGACGCCGAGACCGCCTACGAAGCCGCGCGCGGTCTGCGGATGACCCAGGACCTCGTTGCAGACCTGGATCCGACCGAGGCCGAACAAGCCCGTCAACGCCTGCTCGACGACCTCGCCACCCACCAGACTCCAGACGGCGTCTGGTTCGACTCCCGCGCTTGGATCATCACCGCGCATCGCCGGCGCGATTGAGGCGAGTGCTCTTGAGGCGGCCCCGAACGATGGGAGACCGCACCTGCCTCATCCCGCGGCGGCTGTGGCGTAGCGGGTTGTGATCGTGGTCCAGGCGGCACTGGTGCGTTCGCGGCGGGGTGGGCCGGCTGTGCCCAGGTTGTCCCAGCCGGTTTGTCGGAGGCGTACGACGGTGCTGTTGCCGCGGGCATTGAAGGTGATCTCGACCTCGGTGGCTTCGCTGCGGTCGAAGAACAGGTGCCACAGGAACCGCAGTCGTCCGGGCGGTTCCCAGTCGAGGATCTCGCCCCAAGGGTGCTCCGTCCCGTCCGGCCCGATCTCGACGATGCGTCCGCCGGGCGACGGCTCGAACGTGATCGCCGACGGATCACCGCTGATCGTGTGACCGGCCGGCCACCAGGTCGCACACCTGCGCGTCCACACGTCGAACGCGTGCGCGACCGGTGCGTCCACCTCGAACTCGACGACTAGTGGTTCGATCACGGTTCGTCCAAGGGTTCGGTGTTCTCGGCAACGATCCGGAAGCGGGTGGACGCCTATCCCCAGACCTCCGCGAAGTACGCCCGGACTGCTTCCACGCCGGCGTCCCGCAGTTGATAGACCCGGCGCGTTCCGTCGGGGTCGTCGCTGACCAGCCCGGCCTCCTTGAGCAGCCGCAGGTGCCGGGAGACGGCCGGTCGACTGATCGGCAGTTGCTCGGCGATCTGCCGTACCGACAGCGCGCCGTTCCCGAGGATCTCGACGATGGCGCGCCGGTTCGCGTCGCCCAGCGCGTCGAGTGCGGATCCGGCCTCACGCGGTTCCACTCCAGCCTCCCATCTCGGTAACTTCAGTGTTACGGTAACCGAAAATGGACCAAGAGGGGGAACCATGCCTGACTTCCAGGGGTCGGGGACGGCCGAGGACCCGTGGGTGCTCAACACGCCGCCCGGCGGTTCGCAGTACCAGGTGCACCGCGACGAGACGGCCGAGCCGCCCGCGCTCGTGTGCCAGGTGGGTACGACGAAGCTCAGCTACCAACTGCGTTGCATCGACGATCTGCACGCGATGCTGAAGGCGTACGGCGACTGGATGCCGCTCGGCAACGCCGATGAGCAGAAGCCCGCGGCACCCGGCACGGTCGAGGCGTGGGCGCGCGCCGACGACAACCCGGTCGGCGGCTGGTACGGCCTCCGCAAGGGCTACCGCGGCCGCTTCGCCAACTACGTCCCGCCCGTTCTCGAGGCTCTCGGCCTGGTCGAGCTCGAGCACAACGCCCGCAACAACCGCATGCGAGCCCTGTAGGCCACGACGATCGGGGCTAGAGTCCCAGCTCGGTCAGGCCGGGGTGGTCGTCGGGGCGAGGTCCGGGAGCGTCCCAGTGGAAGAGCCGGTCGGACTCGTTGATGGACTGGTCGTTGATGCTGGCCCGGCGTACTCGCATCAGTCCGAACTCGTCGAACTCCCAGTTCTCGTTGCCGTGGCTGCGGAACCACTGCCCGCCGGCGTCGTGGCACTCGTACACGAAGCGAACCGCGATCCGGTTGCCGGTGTACGCCCACAGTTCCTTGATCAGGCGGTAGTCGAGCTCGCGCTCCCACTTCTGCGTCAGGAACCCGACCACCTCGTCACGTCCGTTGACGAAGACGTCCCGGTTACGCCACCTCGTATCGGTCGTGTAGGCGAGCGAAACGGCCTCGGGATTGCGCAGGTTCCAGGCGTTCTCCGCGGCCCGCACCTTCTGGATCGCGGTCTCCTCGGTGAATGGCGGCAGTGGTGGTCGGGTGTTCATCAGCTCTCCTCGGTCGGGGCCCGTCGAGGACAGTATCCAAGATCCTGCGAAGACCAGTTCCCTTGACGGGTCGAGGGTGCGGGTGGAGGCTGACGACAGGGGGTTCACGATGGTTCCCGAGTAGGGGCGGTGGGGCTGTCAGACCAGGCCACCGCTGAGCGGCGACCGTTTGTGTTCGTGGAATGTGACGAGGGGGGACCCATGTCTGCCACGCGTCGTATTGTCCTGTCCATTGCAGCCTTCGTTCTCGCAGCGGGGGTGATCGCACCCACAGCGAGCGCACACGACCGGCGAGGGCCGAGCGTGACTCGACTCGCGAGCTTCGGCAGCGGAGGCCCCGTCACCGGAAGCACGATCGGCCCGGACGGAGCCCTGTACGTCACCGATGGGGACGCCGGAAGTGTACTGCGGATCAATCGGCGAAGCGGTCACGTGACCACGTACGCCACCGGACTGCCGCGGAAGGCGTTGCCCAACGCCATCGGTGGACCGGTTGACATCGCATTCGTCGGCCGTACCGCATACGTACTGGTCACTCTGGTCAGCGGCAAGGCCTTCGGCCAGCCGTTCGGCAACAGCGCTGACAAGAACGGCATCTACCGCCTCGAGCGCAACGGCAGCTTCACGCTCGTGGCTGACATCGGCAAGTGGTCGGTCGACAACCCGCCGGTCCCTGCGTTCTTCATCGACACCGGTGTGCAGTACGCGATGGAGGTCTACCGCGGCCGGTTCCTCGTCACCGACGGGCACCACAACCGGGTGCTGTCGGTCACCCGGCACGGCTCCATCAACGAGATCGCCACGTTCGGAAACCAGGTCCCGACCGGGCTCGAGGTGGCCAAGGGCCGCGTCTTCATTACCCAGCTTGGCCCGAACCCGCACGTCCCGGCGACCGGGAGGGTCCTCGAGTTGCGTCGCGGATCGGACCCACGCGTGATCGCCAGCGGGGCGAGCATGTTGATCGACGTGGAGCGCGGGCCGGGCGGCAAGCTGTACGCACTGTCGCAGGGTCAATGGGACGGTGTGGGCGAAGGCTCGCCGGCCTTGCCCAACACCGGCCGACTGGTCGTTGTCAAACGCAACGGAAGTTTGGCGCCGGTCGTCGACGGCCGCGGACGGGAGCTGGTCCTGGACCGCCCGACAGCCATGGAGTTCGTCGGCAACACCGCGTACGTCGTATCCATCAACGGCACCGTCTACAAGGTCAGCAACCTCTAGGCGTTCCCGGTGGGCTCTCAGTCCGGAAGTGGGAGCCCACCGGGCGTCTTGGTGTACCCGAGTTGCTCGATGACGCGGCCGTCGCTCACCCGCGTCACGTTCACGCCGAGAACGGACTCGGCGTCGGTGGGCCCGAAGCGGTAGCGCCACCGCACCGCCGCCCAGTCTCCGGCCGAGAACACGTGCTGGACTTCGAAAGTGGTCGACTCGTCGTCCATCAGCTCGCCCCAGAACGCCACGCACGCGTCCTTCCCGACGAACGAGGCGCCGTCGGGAGCGGGCTGGGCCGCGACCATCACGCAGTCGTCATGGACGAGGGTGGCGAGTGCGTCCTTGTCGCGCTGCCGAAAGGCGGCGTTGAAGCGGTCAATGGTCTCAGCGGTGTCGGTCATCTCGTCCTCCTGGAAAGTAGAACAGTTGGTCTACTCATGACCGTAGTAGACTGACTGGTCTATCGTCAAGGAGAGGATCAGGATCGGCTGATGACTCCCAGGACCTCGCCAGGACCCCGGGAACGACTTCTCGCGGCAGGGCAGCAACTCTTCTACTCACAAGGCGCCTCGGTCGGAGTGGATGCGCTGCTCAAGGAGGCGAACGTCGCCCGCAGGTCGCTCTACGAACACTTCGGCGACAAGGACGGCTTGATCGCGGCGGTTCTCCGTCGCGCCTCCGCGGAGGACCTTGCCTGGTACGAGGAGGCACTGGCCGGCGCCACGGAACCGCGAGCCCGGCTGCTCGGGCTCTTCGATCGGCTCGACGAACTCGTCGCGACCCCGGACTTCCGAGGCTGCCGGTACTTCGCGACCGACCTTTCGTTCGCGGACCCCGCTCATCCGGCCCATGCGGAGACCGACGCTTTCCGGCGGAGCCTTCGGGCGCTCCTCGTGCGGGAACTCGAGGCCTTGGGCCATGCCCACCCGGAACGCGCCGCGGAGCAACTACATCTGCTGATCGAGGGCACCCTGGTGGTGGGGGCCACCCAGGACGGTCACCATCCTGGCCGCGCCGCGCGCGACCTCGCCGTCGTCGTTCTCGGCTGACGAGAGAGATTCACGAGACGGCCGGCCCCGGAAAACGGGAGCTGTGTGGGGGGCTCAACCGTGCAGACGAAGTCGACCGTCCCTTAGCTCCGATTGTGGACTACAAAGTGTCGAAAACCTACGTATTCGAACGTTTGAAGGTTGTCCGTGGCGCCAAATTGGAACGGTCCGGGCCCGCTGCGTGGCTGAACGGTCCCAGACCTCGAAGCAACCAGACCCCCGAGAAGCCCAGCACCTCTGGCCTTCCAGTACCCGATCCGCCCTGGGCGATTCGTCGTACCGGCAGTCAACTGAGCGGGCGCAGCTTGTGCTCGTCCAACGACTCTCCGGCCTGGGCTGCCGCGTGGAGTGCCGCGCCGACCACGGGGGAGTACAGCGGCGTTCGAAGGTCGTAGGTCTGGCCCTGCGCGGCCAACGCGGTCGTGAAAGGCTGCAGCACCTCAGGCGCCGTGAGTACGCCGCCCGAGTAGGACACCGGGACCGTCTCCGCCGGGGCGAAGCCCAGGCGCGAGCGCGTTGTGTCCACGAGCCGCACGAGTTCGGCCACCGCGTCACCAACGATTCGCCCGGCGGCCGCGTCACCCAGCCCGGCGGCCCGGACGACCGGCCGGGACAGCGCGGCCACGGCCCGCCGGCTTCCGCGCCAGCGATTGAGCACGATGTCGAGGAGATCGAGATCGGACGCCAGCCCGAGCTCCTCCCGCAGTACGGCGAGCAGCGGTCCGGGCGGCAGCCTGCCGTCACTCATCTGCGAGAACGCGCGCAGACCTTGGACACCGATCCAGTAGCCGGAGCCCTCGTCGCCGAACAGTTCGCCCCAACCACCGACGCGGGCCCCGATGTCGCCGTACCGGCCGTACGTCATCGACCCGGTCCCACTGATCACGTTGATGCCGTCAGCAAGCCCGAGCGAACCGGCCCAGGCGCAGACCATGTCGTTGCCGCAGCTGTAGCGATCGTGTCCTAGTGCGGTCCGCGGTGCCGCGTCGAGCAGCGGTACGTCGCCGCTCACCTCGCCGTACGCCGGCAGGCCGAAGAACGCCGACGTGATTGCGGCCGGCTGGATCCCGGCACTCGCGCAGATTCCGGCGACCGCCTCGGTCAGTACGCGCTCCACCAGCGAGACGCCCTCGCCCTCGGCCGAGTCGAGGTAGTAGCAACTCGGCGCGTCGGCGGTGGCCAAGACTTCGCCGTCACCGGTCACCAGGCACAGCGCCGTACCCGAACCACCGCCGTCGACGCCCAGGAAGATCGTCACGGCGTCAGTGGGTGGATGGTCACGCCCTGAACGACGCGATTGACCTCGCCGTCGGGGAAGGGATTGTCCGGCGTTCGACCGAGCGCCACGGAGAATCGCAACGCGAGCAGTTGAGCGATCACCACGAACGGCAGGGTCAGTACGGCGTCGTCCACGTCGGCCACCCCATCGATCTGCCAGGCTTCTGCATCATCGGTCTGCGCGCTGACGGCCAGCACGTTCTCGGCCCCGATGGCCGCACGGAGTTCCTCGACGATGTCCTGGTCGTACCGGCGGGTGTAGGAGTCGTTGGACAGGTAGACGACGGCAAGGGTCCCGTCCTTGAGGACTGCCTTCGGTCCGTGCCGGAACCCGAGTGGTGTGTCGTAGTAGCTGATCACCTTGCCCGCGGTGAGTTCGAGCAGCTTCAACGCCGATTCCCTGGCCAGTCCGCCCAACGAACCGCTGCCGAGGTAGACGACCCGGTCGTAGGGGCGACCGGTCAACCGAGCCAGCTCGTCCGGCTGCCCCAGAACCTGCTCGGCCGCGGCGGCCAGCCGCTCGGCGAGCCGCGGATCCTGGTCCGGCGCCAACGTGAGCCAAGCGGTCAACAGCATCGAGGTGAAGCTTGACGTCATCGCGAAGCCGCGGTCGTTGGTTGCTGACGGCATCAACAGGACCAGAGAGGATTTGGAGCCGCTGTGCTCGCGGGCCAGCTGGCCCTCTGGGTTGCAGGTGATCACCAGCTGATGCACGGATGTCAGGCAGGTCGTGGCCAACTGGGTGGCCGCGACACTCTCCGGGCTGTCGCCGGAGCGAGCGAACGAGACCAGGAGCGTGGGCACGTCCTCGGCGAACATCTCCCGGGGATTCGGGACGATGTCGGTCGTCGCCACCGCATCGACACGGCGCCGACGGGTCCTCGCCAGCGCGGGAGCCAGCACCTCTCCGGCGAAGGCAGACGTCCCAGCACCGGTCAGCACGAGGCGCAGGTCGGGCAGCGCGAACAGTGGCTCGAGGAACGCGGCGACCTCGTCCGACCTGGCGGCCAGAGTCTCGGCGGCCTCACGCCAAACCGCTGGCTGCTGAACGACTTCGCGGTAGGTGGTGAGGGAGGCCAGCCCGTCCGTGGTGATCGGTGCGCCGGTCATCTGGCCGGCTCCGTCTCCGCGAACCGATCCAGCAGCGGCCCGTGTGCCTTGATCGCGTCGTCCAGGATTCCGGTCGCGACGTCGAGCCGGCCGACGAGCGGATCGAGTACCAGCGCCTGCAGCGCGAGCGCTCGGTCGCCGGTCAGGGCGGCTCGAACGGTGATCTCCTGCTGCTGAGCTCGTGCGGTCAGTACGGCGGCGATCCCGTCCGGCAACGCGCCCACGCCAAGCCCGGTGATCCCCGCGGCGCCGACCACGGCCGGCACCTCGACGACGGCGGTCGGCGGCAGGTTGGGGATCTTGCCCTCGTTCGGCAGGTTCACCGCCAGCTCGACGTGTTCGTTGCCGCTGACAATGGCTTCCGCGATCGCCACCAGCCGCTCGGCCTCCTGATTGTCGGTCCGCGGTAATGGCGCCTTCCCATCGGCTTGGGCATGCAAGAGCTCCCAGAGGTCGTCCTTCTCGCCGATGTACTCCATCGTCGCGTCCCGGCCACCCTGCAGTCCCCAAGGCAGCCGGGTCTCGTCTGCCGGGTGGCCGTCCTCGGCCCGTAGGTACCAACCGAAGAACTCGGAGACGTGCCGATCACCTGGTGCCGGATAGAGCCCGAACGTCCGCAGCAGATCCGCCGAGACGGGCAGATGGACACCTTCCTCCCGAGTGGATGGCGCGTCCACACCGCCGGCGCGCTCCGCCACGCGCCGGCGCAGCAGCGGATACAGATCCTCGGTGCCCCTGCGTACGTCGAGCAGCCAGCACAGATGGTTGAGGCCCGCGAAGACGGCGTTCACCTCGTCACGCGGGATGCCGAGATCGGCGGCCAGCTTGGACAGCGTGTGCATGGTCCCGTGGCACAGACCGACAGCCTTGACGCCGGTCTGGAGGGTGATGGCCCGGACGTTGGCGGTCAACGGATTCGAGTAGTTGATCAGCTGCGCCGCAGGTGCCAGGTCTGCAACGTCGGTTGCTATGGCCACCAATTCGGGCACGTGCCGGAGCGCGCGCAGTACGCCGCCTGGCCCGACGCTGTCGCCCACGGTCTGAGCGATGCCGTAGCGGGCCGGCACCTCGATGTCGGCGCGCCAACCCGCGGCGGCTCCGACCGCGATCGTCGTGGTGACGAATCGCGCGCCTGGCAAGGCGTCCCGGCGATCGACGTGGGGGACGAACTCGAGCTCGGCGCCTCGTTCGGCGGCGATCCGGCGCCCCACTCTGGCCATGGTCTCGGCGGCTTCGCCGTTCAGGTCGACCAGGTGGACCGTCCAGCCGTCGAACGTCCGGGACGAGGCGAGATCGGTCATCAGGCCGGGGGTGAACACGGTGCTGCCCGCGCCGATCAGGACGAAGGACTTCTCGGTCAAGGACTTCTCCTTCAGGAACGTGGATCGATCACGCCGGATGTCACTTGGTGCTCCCGGCCAGCAGGCCGTTGACGATGTAGCGGTTGAAGGCCAGCGCCAGCAGTGCGGGGACGATGATCGCCAGTACGCCGGCCGCGTTCAGCAGCGTCGACGGCACCACGTGCCGGCCCTGGAGAGAGGCGATCACGACGGTCAGCGGCTGTGTGGACAGATCACTCGACAGCACCAGCGGGAAGAGGAACTGCCCCCAGGCGAACAGGAAGGTGATCAGAGCGGTGGAGATGATGCCCGGTCGTGCCAACGGCAGCAGCAGGTGCCACAGCACTTGGAGCCGGCGAGCACCGTCGACCAGCCCGGCCTCTTCGATTCCGACCGGCAGACTGGCGAAGTAGTTGTGCAGGATCCAGGTCGCCAGCGGCAGGAAGCCGGAGACGTAGACCAGCACGATGCCGGTGTAGGTGTTCACGAGCCCGAACGTGCTCATGATCCGGTACAGCGGGATCAACGTCGTGTACGCCGGGAACGCCATCGTCGCCAGAACCGCGTAGAACAAGACGTTCCGGCCGCGGAACCGCATCCGCGCGAACGCGTACCCGGCAAGCGTCGCGAGCAGCACGGTCACGATGGTTGCCGCACCGCACTCGACGACGATGTTCACCGCGGACCGCCGGATCTGCGCCGGCACGTCGCTGTCGCCGGTCAGCAGCGTTGCATAGTTGTCCAGAGTGGCGTTCGTCGGCAGGTAGTGCGCGGGCTTGGCCCGTGCGTCGGCCTCGGTCTGCAGGCTGGTCTTGATCGCCCAGTAGATCGGCACCAGTGACCAGATCAGAATCGCCGCGACCCCGAGACCGCGGGCGCCGGTCCGTCGTTTCACAGCTCGACCCTCCGGTAGACCAGGCGGACCACGACCAGCGAGATCAGCAGCGTGACGATGGTGATCAGCAGGGACAACGCGTACCCCTGGCCGAAGTCGAGATCCTGGAAGCTGATGAAGTACGTCTGCATGGTGACCGAGGCCCCCGTGTTCGCCGCACCGTTCAGGACGTACGGCTGGTCGAAGACGTTGAGCGTGGCGATCACCGCCTGCACCATGGTGACCGCGATGCCCGGCCGGGCCAGCGGCAGTGTGATCCGCCGGAACGCCGACCACGACGTACAGCCGTCGATCTGGGCTGCCTCGTACAGCTCGCCCGGGATGAGTTGCAGGACGGCCAGGATCAGCAGGACCGAGAGTGGCGCGATCTGCCAGACCTGGACGAGTTCGATCAGAGCGATCGTGAGCAACCGGTTCTGACCGAGCAGTACGGCGTTGCCGTCGCTGAGATGGAGTGAGGACAGCACACTGTTGATCAGACCCGCGTTGGGATCGAAGATCCCGGTCCAGAGGATGCCCTCGACCACTCCCGGCATGGCCCACGGCAGGATCAGGATGGCGATCACCAGGCTGCGGCCACGGAACGGCTTCTGCAGGACGACGGCGGCGCCGATGCCGATCAGGGTGGACAGGGTCACGCCGATCATGACGTACAGCGCGGTGTTGCCGATGCTGCCGATGACGGCAGGGGCGTGCCAGAGCCGGGTGAAGTTGCCGAATCCGTCGAACCGCGTGGGTGGATCGAGGGCGTCGACCTTGAAGAACGACTGCACCACGGTGAACACGGCCGGCACCAGGGCCAGGCAGGCGATGAAGATCATCACCGGCGCGACCAGCAGGTACGGCAGCAGGTCGACGCGGGAGCGGCGTACCGGTGCGACGCCGGCCGGCCCGGCCGGGGGACGCGGTGCCGCCCCCTCGGCCGCCAGCGGTTCGGTGGTCGAAGAGCTCACCGTCACGACCCGGAGGCGAGCTGGTTCGCCGTGTCGCCGATCGTCTTCATCGCCTGCTCGACCGACATCGAGCCGGTCGCGGCGGCGTGCAGGTTGGTGTAGACCGCGTTGGAGAACTTCGGGTACCACGACGGTGCGCCACCCTCGAAGACCGGCTTGGAGCCCTTCAGCATCGGCTCGAGATCCGTTCCGCCGACCAGATTGCCCTTGGCAACCATCTGCTGGACCGCGGACAGATGCGACGGGATCGGGTACGTCGCGAAGGTCTTCTCCGGACCGTTCACGCCGGCGAAGTCGGCCTGCTGCTCGGTGGCCGTGAACCACTCGATGAACTTCGCGGCGGCGTTCGGGTACTTGGCCTCCTTGGGGATGCCGACACCGTCCGGGTTGCTGAGGTTCGCCGCGGGACCCGAGGCGCCCGGGGTGGGCAGGTACTTCACCTTGCCGACGACCGACGAGGACGCCTTGATGTTGTACAGCGTGCCGACGTTGCCGGAGTAGTCGGAGAAGGTGCTGGCCACCTGCCCCTTGGCCATCAGGTTCTGCTGTCCCTGCGAGTCGGTGACGTTGATGTTGCCGGGCGGGACGAGGCCGGTCTTCAGCGCGTCCACCATCCACTGGGCCGCCTTGTAGCCGGCCGAGTCCGGGCTGGTGAACTGCGGCTTGCCGTCCTTGTCGAGCACCGTCCCACCGAACGCACCGGTGGTCTCGTACCAGTACGTCGACAAGCCCTCGGCGGCCGCGAACGGGATGTTCAGCGGATGCTCGGCGACGCCCTTGGCCTTGATCGTCTTGAGCGCGTCGGTGTACTCGTCGATCGTCTTCGGTGCAGGATTCGCGCCGGCCTTCTGGAACAGCTCCGTGTTCACGGTCGTCACCATGAACGAGGCGTCGTACGGGACGCCGACCACGTGACCGTCGACGGTGAACGACGCGAGCTGCGGTACGTCGGCCTCCATCGCCTTGGTGTCGACGTAGGTGTCCATCGGGTAGAACCACTTGAGCTTGCCGAGCTGACCGACCCGGGACCAGTCCACATTGGTGGCGTCGGCGAAGTAGGTCTTCGCAGTGGCGGCGGCGGAGATCTTGCTCTGCAGGCTGTCCCAGTCGATGTTCACCCAGTTGACCGTGATGCCGGTGTCCTTGGTGAACGCGGCCAGCGCGGCCTTCGGTGGTGGGTCCGAGGCGAGCGCGACGGTGATCGTCACTCCGCTGGTCTGGGTCGAACCGCCGCTGCTCTGTTTGTCTCCCGACCCCGAGCCGCCGCAGCCCGCAAGCACGAGGGCGAGGCTCGTGACGCCCGCCGCCAGTGCTGCGTTCCACCGCGCTGTACCCGTCCGACGTCTGGTCCTCAGCATGGATTCTCCGTTGTGATCTCGGCCCTGGCCGAAGCGGCCGGCGTACGAGTGAGAGACGCTGCGCAATCGCGCATTCGATCGCGCGAATTTGATGCGAACGTAGCTGAATAGAAAACAACCGGTCAAGGCATTCGATTACATGCGCAGAATAATGCGCAAGTGCTCACGAGATGTGCATCTTGTACAGTGCCCGTTGTGCGGAAGTCAGAGCGGTTGAGTGCGATCCTCGATCAGGTCGGCGAGCACGGCAGCGTGGACGTCGCCGCGCTGGCCAGGACGCTCGGCGTGTCTGGCGCGACGATCCGCCGGGACCTGCAGGCGCTGAGCCGCGAGCAGTTGCTGGTGCGGACGCACGGCGGAGCGATGTCCAACGAGTCCGGCGACGAAGTGCCGACCCGGGTGAAGGCGGCGCTGCGACAGGCGGAGAAGCGGGCCATCGGCAGAGCCGCTGCCTCCTTCGTGGAGGAGGGCGCGGTTGTCGGCATGACCGGCGGCACCACCGCCCTCGAGTTGTCGCGCGCGCTCGCGCAACGTCGCGGAATCACCGTGGTGACGAACGCGATCAACATCGCCTCCGAGCTCGTCGGTCACGCGGGCGTCCGGCTCGTGCTGATCGGCGGGATCGCCCGCTCCTCCTACGAGCTGGTCGGCCCGGCCGCCGAGGCGATGCTCGCGAACTACCATCTCGATATCGCGTTCATCGGCGTTGACGGACTCACGCCGGAGGAAGGCTGTACGACGTACGACGAGATGGAGGCGCAGACCGACCTCGCGTTCCTGCGCCGGGCCTACCGCAGTGTGGTGATCGCGGACAGCTCCAAGCTCGGCCGCGTCACCTTCGCCCGGATCAGCATGCTCTCCGGCGTCACCGATGTCGTCACCGATCGCGGCGCTCAGCCCGGCCAACTCGAAGCACTGCAGCGAGCCGGCGTACAGGTGACTGCGGTCTGACCGGGATCAGTGGCGCTCGGCAACGACGAGCTGGAACTTCTCGAACGTCAGCCTGACGGTGTTGTGCCGTGAGTCGACAGTGCCCAGAGACGTTCCGTTGAAGGGATCGGTCACCGTGTACTCGCCCTTGCCCAGCCCGCGCAGCTCCACGTCTCCATCCCATTGGTCGGCGTAGAAGGCGTAGTGCAGCGTGGAGTTCTTGGCGATGACGTGTGTCTCCGGCAGGTCGAACCCGACGTCGTACAGCTCACCGCGGTACTCCCCGGTGGGCAGCATGTTCTTCTCGTACAGGTCGACCCACTTGCGCCAGAGCGCCTCCTTCTCCGGAGTGAGCACCTTCTCCCGCCCCGGCTTGGTCCCCGGCGGGTCACTGGGGTACGTGAACTTCGTCGACAGCACTGCGCCGACGCCGTAGCTGGAGGCGAAGTCGTTGCCTCCGTCACTCAGCTCGACGTGGTCACCGGCGTAGCTGGAGCCCCGCCCCATCAGCGCCTTCATCGACTTGCCCTTGGTCCGGACCTGGTACGACGACGTCGGGTCCGAGCCCGGGTACTGGTCGACGTACGGCAGGTTGTGGAACGCGAACGCCGTACCGCACGGGCAGAGTTCGACGACCGCGTTGCGATTCTCGGCGTGCGCGGCGTCGTGGATCGCCTTCCAGAACTGCGCCAGTCCCTCGGTCGACTCCTCCGGCCGGGCGTGCTCGTGAGCGGGGTTGTAGCAGGGCGTGACGCCGTTCAGATGCTGCCCGTCGATCTTGAGTCCTTCGTAACCCCAGTCACCGATGAACTTCCGCGCCTGCCCGGCGAAGTAGTCGACCACCGGCTGGTACGCCGGGCACAGGGTCCAGGCGTCCCACCAGGTCACCTGTTGTTTGTTGCCGTCGCGGTCGAGCAGCAGCATGTCGGGGCGTTCCTTGAACAGGTTGCTCCCGGGATCCGCGGCCAGCGGCGCCCACCACAGCCGGGGCAGCAGGCCGGCGTCGC
This sequence comes from Kribbella sp. NPDC049227, assembly GCF_043197265.1. Classification (NCBI taxonomy): domain Bacteria; kingdom Bacillati; phylum Actinomycetota; class Actinomycetes; order Propionibacteriales; family Kribbellaceae; genus Kribbella; species Kribbella sp. NPDC049227. The sequence continues at coordinate 587,641 of NZ_JBICST010000005.1, forward strand.
GAATGTCCCGGGTGAACGCCCGCATGTCCGCGTCGCCGCCGGGGAACTTCGCCAGGTTGATGTCCCAGTCGCCCTCGTTGGTCTGCCAGCCGTCGTCGAGACCGGCCCATGTGAACCCGACATCGCGGACCTTCGGCAACGTCCCGAGCACCTGCTCGACGGTGAAGTTGCGCTCGTATCCCCAGGCACACCAGACCGGAGCGTACGCCGACTTCGCGACCTTGGGCGCCCGCAGACCGAGGTCGCCCAGGTAGTCGCGATACCGCTGCAGCGGCACGAAGTGGTCGCTGGGATGGACCGTCACGAAGGTGGTGTCGGTCGTCAGCCGTTGTCCCGGCTTCAGGGTGCGCGGGGTGTCGCCCTCGATGGCGATGCTCGCTCCGTGCTCGGACTTGCGGACAGGCATCCGCAGAATCCGGGCCTCGGGCTCGACGTGCCCTACGGAGAGGCCGCCGGTGCGACGCCAGATGGTCGCCATCGGGGTGCCGCCTCCGTAGTCGGAGGCATCCATGCCGAGGGAGTTCTCCTGGGCGAAGTCGTCGGTCACCGGTTGCACCCAGTCGCGCCGGTCCTCGTGTGTCGAGCCGGAGAAGGTGTAGAAGCCGCCTGGCGATTGCAGCAGTTCGTGGGCACCGTTCCGCCAGCCGGTGATGTCGAGCGACTGGCCGGACAGGTTCGTGTAGCTCACCTGCATCACGGCCATACCGCTCAATCGCTGATAGCAGGTGAGCTCGACGGTCTTCCGCACATGTTCCTGGGAATCACCTTCGATGGTCACCTGCACTCCTGCGCCATGGCGGGAATGCCAGGTCTTTCGCGTCCGGTGTTCGCGGTAGGCGAAGGTGTCGATGACTGTTTCGCCGAGGAGCAACGCCTCGCCGGCGTCGAACCGCGTCAACTGCGAGCCGTTCAGCGCGACCCTGCTGTGCAACTGGTCATCGAACTCAACGGTGATAGAAGTGTCGCCGACGCCCACGATCCTGGGGTCGCGCTTCGCCTCTGCCGCAGCAGCGGTCGCGGCCGGGAGCGCGGCCAGACCTGCGCCTCCCAATGCGATTTTCAGCACGGTTCGCCGCTTCATATCGGTCATGCCAAAACCCCTCGGGAGTGAAAGCCGACGCAGCGCAAATATGCGCGATGAGGCCTGAAACGTAATCTGACGAACACATTCCGTCAAGGCAACAATCTATTCGCGCACAATATTGATCAAAACGCGCAATTGGCAGTTCCAGTGCGATCCCCAACCTGGACAACCGACCGGGGGAGGCGCACTGTGGGAACGGACGTCTGCCGGGGGCTGAGGAGCGGACGCCACATCCCGGGCGGACATCCGGGGGACTGTCATCGGGGCGACGTCGCATCTCCTTGCTCATGCTCGATCGAGGGAGAGTCATGTCACGAAGGGGAATCGCGGTCGCCGTCGGCATCTTGTTCCTGGTCCAGATGGTCACGGCCATGGTCGGCACGACGTTGATCGACGCGTTCGAGAACGGTGACACCGACCGCGCGCCACTGACGGTCGGCGTCGTACTGATGATGTGTTCTGGGATCGCCGTCGTGGGGATCGGCCTGCTGATGTACCAGGTTCTGAAGGACGTCAATCAGAGGCTCGCGATCTGGTACCCGGTGATGAGAGTCATCGAGCTCACCGTCTCCGCTGTGTGCGGGATCTATCTGCTGGCACAGCTGGAGGTCGTTCCCAATCACCTGCTCTGGGTGTACATCCCCACGGGTATCGGTGGTCTGATCCTGACCTACCTGCTGTTCGTTTCCAGGCTCGTCCCTCGGCCGATCGCGGTGCTCGGGATCGTCGGCTACTCCTGTCTCCTGCTCGGAGTACCCCTCGACCTTCTCGGTGTTCTCGACATGAACGAAGGCGCAGGGCTTGCGCTCCTGATTCCGGGCGGGTTGTTCGAGTTCGTGGCCATGCCGATCTGGCTGATCGCCAAGGGATTCAGGTCACCGACGCCTGTCGATGAGGTCGGGTCACCGGCGTTGGCGACGTAGGGCTCCTTCGGGGTTCCCGGTCGGTGTGACCTTTTGCGGTTGTCGAGGCGTCTTACAGGGTGACGCGACGACATGACAGCCGATTGCGGGCGGGGTGAGACGTGTGCGCACCGATGTTTCGATTCGTCAGGACCAACTGACGGTCGGTGAGATCGAGCCGCTGCACTATCGAGCGGTAGCCGATCTCCACGACGACAGGAGCTTTCTGCAGATCCCGTCCTGGGCTCAGGTCAAGACCGGCTGGGCATCCGAGCTACTGGCTTGGCGGGACGGCGACGGACGGGTGGTCGGTACGACGCTGGTGCTGTTTCGCCAGGTGCCGGGCCTGTCCCGGTGGTATGCGTACCTGCCTGAGGGCCCGGATATCGATTGGGCGGATCCTTGGCTGGAGCGGTGGCTCGATCCCCTGCTCGACTATCTGGAGCGACGGGAGGCTTTCGCGGTCAGGTTGGGGCCGCCGAAGGCGTTGCGGCGTTGGCAGGCGGCCACCTTGAGGTCGGCGGTCGCACCTGGCCGCCGGGTCGACCATGTCCTGCCTGATGTGGTGGAGCCGGTCGGTTCGGCGATCGCCGATCGCCTGAGAACCCTGGGATGGCGCCGATGCGGCGAGCAGGAGTCCGCCGGCGATGCACAGCCCCGGTACCTGTTCCAGGTCCCGATCGCGGGTCGCGATCTCGTGGCCGGCTTCAGCAAGGAGTGGCAGCGCAACATCCGCAAGGCGATGAGGTCGGGTGTCGACGTACGACTCGGAGGCGAGCGCGACCTGCCCACGTTCTATGAGCTCTTGAGCGCCACGGAACGACGCAACGGGTTCCGTTTGGGCCGGTCGTTGGCGTACTACCAACGCCAGTACCGGGTGATGAACGGCGAGGTGCCAGGTCAGATGCGGTTGTATCTCTCGAGCTGGCAGGACGAAGTCCTTGCCGCCCACACGATGAACGTCGTCGGCCGGCGCGTCTGGTACCAGTCGGGCGGATCGGCCGACCACCGCCGCGATGTCAGGCCGAGCCACATCCTGCAGTGGAAAATGATGGCCGACGCCCAGAAGCTCGGCGCCGAGCGGTACGACATGCGTGGTGTGTCGGCTTCGCTGGATCCGGATGACGCCGCGTACGGGCTGCTGCGGTGGAAGCTGGGCACCGGCGGAGAGGTTGTCGAGACCGTCGGCGAATGGGAGCGGCCACTGCCTGGCCCGATCAACCGCGCACTGCACCGGGCGATGATCCACTTCCGTCACCGCCGCCGCTCGGATCCGGCCCAACGCTGAGGCACCATGTCATCGTCCCCACGACCGACGAGGAGGCTCCGTGGACTGGCGAGACATTCCGAAGGCCGAGTGCCCGCGTGGCAACGATGCGGAGATGCTGCAGTTCGCCGTCGATCGGGTGCGACAGCAGTTCGCCTGGAAGACCGGCGGTCTCGACGCGGAGCAGCTGCGCCGTACGCATCCGCCGTCGACGATGACCCTGGCAGGCTTGGTGAAGCACATGACGTTCGTCGAGGACGGCTTCACCGCCCAAGCGGCAGAGCAACCGCTCGGGCCGCCGTGGAACACCCGTAGCTGGGTCGAGAACGACGAGTGGGGGTGGGAGTCAGCGGTCACGGACGACCCGGAGGAGCTGTACGCCGAGTGGTACGGAGCCGCGGCGCGATCTCGAGCCGTCTGGGCGCAACTGAGCGCCGACGGCGGTCTCGACGTGGTGATCGACACCGGCGACCCGGAATGGGCCCAGAGCCGCCGCCGGTTTCTCATCGATCTCCTGGAGGAGTACCTCAAACACACCGGTCACGCCGACCTGCTGCGTGAAGCCATCGACGGCCTGACAGGCAACGACCCCCGTTGAGGATGCTAGGCGTCGCGGAGGTGGACGAGGGCCAGGGCGGTGGCGAGTGCGGCGGCGGCGTACAGGGCGAGGACGGCGAGACCTGACCAGGGAGCGATTGACTGGGCGTCCAGGCGCAGGGTGGCCTGGATCGACAAGCCTGCGGTCATCGGTGACGCCTTCTCGATCCATTCCTTCCAGCGGGGGTCGGTGACGGCGATCGACATGATCGGCGCGACGTAGAGCAGGACGAAGAGGATCGTCACCGTGCCGCCGGTATGGCGGACGACGAAGGCGACGCCGAGGCTGAGCAGGGCGACGAGGCCGAGGTACAGCACGGTTCCGCCGTACGCGCGCAGGGTCGGCCCGTCTCCGAGCGAGAGCGGCCGGTAGCCCGCGGTCGTGGTGAACCCGTTGCGGGCCAGGAATTCGCGGCCGGCCAGCAGCGATAGCAACACACTGATCGTGGCGGCCCCGACGACCGCGGTGGTGACAACCACCGCCTTCGCGGCGAGGACGACGAACCGCCGCGGGCAGGACGCAAGCGTGGTTCGGATCATCGCGGTCTCGTACTCGGCGGTGACCGCGAGCGCTGCGATCACGATCACCGCCGCCTGTCCGAGGTAGACCCCGGACAGGCTCAGCTTGGCGAGATCGAAGTCGCAGCTGGGGTCGGAGCGCGCGCAATCCGGCGGTGTGAGGTCCCAAGTCACCAAGGCCCCGATGGCTGCCGTCGACAACACCACCGCGGCAAGCGTCCAGCCGGTGGCCGGCATCGTGCGCAGCTTCGTCCACTCTGCCCGCAGCGCCCGTCCGGCGAGCAGCCTCCATCCGGCGGCCATCAGGCGTCCCGGCGGCCGAGTTGCCAGCGGGCCAGACCGAGTGCAACGACGGCGTACCCGCAGAGCACGCCCAGACCCGCCCATGGACCGATCACCTGGCCCGCGTCGACCGTCTGCTGCACGGCCAGCCCAGCGATCGGGGTCAGCCGGGTGGCCCAGATGTCGGCATCGGGAGAGATCACCGGTACGACGAGTTGCGGCACCACCACGAGTGCGACGACGAACACGATCGCGCCGACAGTACGTCGCCGGAGTACGGCGATGCCGAGGCTGAAGAGCGCGATCAGGGCGAGGAAGGCGGCGGTTCCGACGACCGCACGCAGGCTCTCGCCGTCCAGCAGCGACACATGCGGGTACGCCGGTGGGTTGTAGCCACCCGAGTGCAGCCCAGGTTGCGCGATCAGGAACGACGCGACACTGGCGATCAGCCCAGCCACGAACACGGTGCCGCCGAGCACGACGGCCTTCGCAGCGAGAACCTGGCCGCGCCGGGGTCCGGCGATGAACGTCGTGCGGATCAGCCCGGTCCGGTACTCCGCTGTCATGAACAGCACGCCGAGGGCAATCACCGCGATCACTCCGACGCGTACGCCGAAGAGGCTGAGCAGCACCACATCGTCGTCGCCCGGCGAATGCCAGCTCGCGATGCCGTACCCGGAGATGTCGCCCGACCCGGTGACGTTGAAGGTGTCGCCGGACCGGCTCAGGTCACCGATCGGAACTCCACCGGTCTCCTTCGACGGCACCGTCGAGATGTTCTGACCGATCCAGTCCCGGCTCCCTGCCAGTGCACCGGTCACCCTGACATCGTCGAAGATCGCCGCGCCTATCGTGTTCCTGATCCCGATCGACGTTCCGCCGCCGGTTCGGGTGGACACGTACGACGGCGGTGACGCGACGAACAGGCCGATCTCGACGTCGCGCGGCAGCGCCACGGTCAGCGTCCCGACCTCGTGCCAGTCCTGGCCGTTGGCAGATGCGTACCCGGTGATCGAGCTGCCGACCCGGGTCAGCTTGAGCCACTGCGGCGCCCGGTCGGGCGGTCCGGCCAGATCTGTGTCGAACATCGCCTGCATCCGCACGCCGTGGTCAGGTGTGACAAGCACAGCGGCGTACGGCGATCCCGGTGTGATCCCAGCTTTCACGAGGAGGCCCGCCTTGGCCCATTCGTGGCTGCTCTGCTGGCTGACCACCCTGGCGACCACCGAGCCGTCGCCGGCCAGGGGCTTGTGCACGAAGTAGGCCTGGTCGGAGTACCGCGGCTGCTCGTTGGCGTCGGTCGAGCCGGCCGACGTACCCAGGAGTTCCAGCAGCACGGTGACTGCGACCGCCGCGAGCAGGCACAGCGCGGTGCTCCGCACGGAGCGGAACTTCGTCCACTCTCCGCGCAGCACACGCAGGAAGCTCGTCATCGTTCACGCCTCCAGTGGCCGGCCGTGCGCGGCGAACTCGACCACGTCGCGGGTCAGGTCCATGTAGGCCTCTTCCAGCGACGCCCGATGCGCGGCGACCTCGGTGAACGTCAGCCCGTGCTGGTTCAGCAGTTTGATGACGTGCTCTGACGTCAACCCGGTCACGGTCACTCGATCATGGTCTGTCGCGGCGACCGTGGCGCCGGCCGTCGCCAGCACTGTCATCGCCTGGGTCCGATGCGAAGTGCGGAGTACGACTCTGTCCGCCGATGCGGCGGAGACCAGCTCCGCCACGGTTGTGTCCGCGATCAGCCGGCCGCGGCCGATCACGATCAGATGGTCCGCGCTGCCTTCGAGCTCACCCATCAGGTGGCTGGACACCAGCACTGCCCGGCCCTCGGCCGCCAGCGACCGCAGCAGACCGCGGATCCAGACGATGCCCTCGGGGTCCAGCCCGTTCACGGGCTCGTCGAACAACAGTACCGGCGGATCCCCGAGCAGCGCCCCGGCGATCCCGAGCCGCTGCCGCATGCCCAGGGAGAACCCGCCGGCCCGGCGCCGTGCCGCCTGCGTGAGGCCGACCTGCTCGAGGACTTCGTCGACGCGCCGGGCCGGCAAACCGTTGTACTGCGCCATCCAGAGCAGGTGATCGCGCGCCTTCCGGCCCGGATGGACCGCAGCCGCGTCGAGCAGCGCACCGACCTCGCGCAGCGGCGATGCGAGATCCCGGTAGCGGCGGCCGCCGACCAATGCGTCGCCGTCGTCCGGCGCATCCAGCCCGAGGATCACCCGCATCGTCGTCGACTTCCCGGCTCCGTTCGGTCCGACGAACCCGGTCACCTGCCCCGGCTGGACAGTGAACGACAGACCGTCCACGGCGACTGTGGCGCCGTACGTCTTGGACAGCTCGCGAACCTCGATCGTGGTGGACTCCATGCCTGAGACGCTACGGCTCGGTCCGGCAGATTTCGTCACGCTCCTGAGCGCTCTGGTCGTCCCTCGCGTGGGGGACGACCAGGGTGACGGACCGGGCGGACAATGAGGCTGTGAGCCAGGTCCGTGAGCTGGGCGACCGGGCGTTCGTTGCCGTCCGCAGGATCGCCGACACCCGCGATGCGTACGTCGTCGTGGCGGTCCTGCTCGCACTGCTCGCGGTCATGGAGTCTGCGAGCCGCGGCGACCGGAGCGGCCTGGACCAGGGGACGGCGCTGCTCCTCGGGCTCTGTGCGACGGTGCCGCTCGCATTCCTGCCGGCCCACCCGGTTCCCGCAGCGCTCGCAGTCACCCTGGCGAACAGCGTCTTGCTCGCCAGCCCGGAGACGCCGTACGTCGCCGCGGTGCTGGCCGGGATGATCGCTGCGTACCGGCTGGCGCGGAGCAGATCGCGTCTGGTGGCGTTCCCGCTGCTGCTGCCGTTCGTGGTGCTCGCGCTCGGTGAGCCGCGGGTGGACTCGACTGTCGTGCTGGTCCTGATGACGGCCGCGGTCCTGCTCGGCACCGCCGTACGGGAACGCGGTACGGCGGTGGCCGCAGCGGCAGCCGAGCGGGAGACCGCGGAGACCCTGCATGACTACGCCGCACGGGGTGAGCGAGCCCGGATCGCCCGCGAACTGCACGACGTCGTCGCGCACCACATCTCGATCATCGCCGTCCAGGCCGAGACCGCCCGGCTGTCCACACCAGGCTTACCGCCGGAGGGTGCGCAACGGCTGATCGCGATCGGCGACACCGCGCGATCCGCTCTCACCGAGATGCGCCGGCTGCTCGGCGTACTGCGCGAAGACGCTGACACCGGCACTCGGGCCGTGCGGGCACCGCAGCCCGGTCTGGAAGAGCTGAACGCACTCGTCGACGAAGCGCGTGCATCGTCCGGCGCCAGCACTCGCTTGATCGTGCGCGGCGGTGTCGTCCCGCTCGATCCGGGGGTTCAGCTGACGGCGTTCCGCATCGTCCAGGAGGCGCTGACCAACGCACGCCGGCACGCACCCGGCGCGGCCGCGGACGTCGAGTTGGACTACGCCGACGAGACACTGCGCGTGCGGATCCGCGACAGCGGTCCAGGCCCGGCCCTCGACCCCGACGGCGCCGGTGGACACGGGGTGGTGGGCATGCGCGAGCGCGCCGCGATGATGGGTGGTTCCCTGACCTTCGGCCGGTCCGTGGGCGGCGGTTTCGTGGTCGAGGCTGTTCTTCCGATCCCGCTGGACGCGCCATGACGACACCGACACGGATCGCCGTCGTCGACGATCAGGAGGTGATCCGCGCCGGATTCGGCACACTCCTCGGTACCCAGCCGGACTTCGTCGTCGCGGGCACCGCTGCCGACGGCTCGGAGGCGGTCCGGTTGTGTCGCGACCAGGCGTTGGACGTCGTCCTGATGGATGTCCGGATGCCGGTCCTGGACGGTATCGAGGCGACCCGTCGGATCGTCACCGACTCCGGTCCCACGGCCGGTCCGCGGATCCTGATGCTGACCACGTTCGACCTGGACGAGCACGTGTACGACGCTCTGGCCGCCGGAGCCAGCGGCTTCCTGCTCAAGGACGTGACCGCGGAACGCCTCTTCGACGCGGTCCGGGTGATCGCGTCCGGCGGTGGTCTGCTCGCGCCCACCGTGACGCGCCGGTTGATCGCGGAGTTCGCCCGGCGTCGTCCGGCCGGCGACCCGGCGGCGTCTCTCGGCCACCTCACACCGCGCGAGATCGAGGTGCTCCGGCTGATCGCCGCGGGTCTGTCCAACCCTGAGATCGCGACCCGGCTGGTGGTCAGCGACGAGACCGTCAAGACCCACGTCAGCCGGTTGCTCGGCAAGCTCGGCGCACGCGATCGCACCCAGGCCGTGATCGCCGCCTACGAGTCAGGCCTCGTCGTCCCCGGTGCCCCACGCGACGGCTGAGCGGCCTCAGGTGTGGTCGGCCTGTGGGATTCTGGCTTCCAGGGTGGCGCCTCCGCTGTCGGCGGTGCGGATCGTGATCGTGCCGTGGTGGCGTTCGATGATGGTGGCAACGATCGCCAGGCCGAGGCCGGTGCCGCCGGCGTCGCGGGAGCGGGCCGGGTTCAGCCGGACGAACCGGTCGAAGACGCGGGTCCGGTCGGCCGCGGGGACACCGGGACCGTCGTCGCTGATGGCGAGGACGACGGTGGTGGCGGACTCCGTGAGGGTGAACGCGATCCGGTACCGGGCGTGCCGCGCGGCGTTGTCGGCGAGGTTGTGGATCATCCGGGCCAGCGCCGCCTCGTCGCCGCGGACCTGACCGCCGGACACACCGGTCGTGTCGATCGCCAGACTTGTTGCCGATCGCAACCGTTGCGCCTCGGCGAGAACGAGGTCGTCGAGATCGACCGGGGTGTTCGGAGGTTCCGTGTGGTCCTCGTCGGAGCGGGCCAGTAACAGCAGATCGTCGACCAGGCCTTGCATCCGCACATCCTCGTCGAGGACTGTCGCCGCCAGCTCGGTGACGGTCGTGCGCCCGGGATGGGCCCGGGCGACCTCGGCGTGCTGGCGGATCGCCGCGATCGGCGACCGCAACTCGTGCGAGGCGTCGGAGACGAACCGCAGCCGGCTCTCCTGCGACCGCTGCAGGCGATCGAGCATCCGGTTCATCGTCCTGGCCAGTCGGCCGATCTCGTCGGTGCGGGCGGCGGGGACGCGGCGGTGGAGCTCGGTCGCGGTGATCTCGTCGACCTCACGCCGGATCGCCGTGACCGGCGCCAGGATCCGTCCTGTCACCACCCAGGTCACGCCGCCGACGATCAGCATCATCAACGGCACCCCGACCAGGAGGACGCGACGTACGAACCGGGTGGAGTCGAGCACATCCACCAAGGGCTTGCCCACGATCACGTCACCACCGGTGGCGAGCGGTGCCGCGGCGAAGACGAAGTCCTCCGGATAACCGGGAGGTTCGACCGAGACGCAGCCGTTGGCAGGCGGAGAAGCAATCGTCTCGCCACCGCCCTGTCCTGCGGTCCACTGGATCAGTTCGCTGTTCGTCGACTGTGGCCGGCCTGTGCCGGTCGCCGAGCTCAGTTGCGCGGCTCGGTCCCGCGCGTCCTGGCACACCTGGTCGGTGAGCACCGAGCCGAGCAACGCGACGAGCACCAGGGCGCCGGCGACGAGCGCGAGGCCGAGCACCAGCACCGCTGTGATTGTCACCCGCAGCCGCATGGCGCGACCTCCCCATCGTCAATCGGCAAGTCGGTAGCCGGCTCCGCGCAGGGTCGTGATCGAGTCCTGCCCGAGCTTGGTGCGGAGTCGCCGGATGTAGACCTCGATGATGTTCGGGTCGCCGTCGAAGTCGTAGTCCCAGACGTGGTCCAGGATCGTTCGTTTCGAGACCACCTGACCATGCCGCCGAACAAGGAACTCCAGCAACGACAGCTCCCGCGCGGTCAGCGCCAGCTCGACCTCACCGGCCCAGGCTCGTCGGGCCGCGGGATCCAGCCGCAGGTGACCTGCTTCCAGAACGCACGGTCGCTCCGCCGCACCCCGCCGTACCAGGGCGCGCAGCCTGGCGATCAGGACGGCGTACGAGAAGGGCTTGGTGAGATAGTCGTCCGCGCCGGTGTCGAGGGCACGGACCTGGTCGGTGTCCGCATCCCGTGCCGTCAGCATCAGGATCGGCGTCCACACCTGCTCGGCCCGAAGCGTCGCGCAGATCTCGAACCCGTCGATCCCGGGCAGCATCAGATCCAGCAGGACGACGTCGTACCCGTACTCGCGGGCGAGCCACAGTCCGTCGGTCCCGGTCAGCGCGACGTCGACGGCGTACCCCTCTGCCTCCAGGCCGGCCCGCAGGCCCGTGGCCAGCCGGAGCTCGTCCTCCACCACCAGCGCGCGCATCACCCACCTCCAGGCGATCCTCCTCCATTCTGGCTGAATCCCGGCTGAATGCACCGTTCAGCGGGGATTCAGCCGGGCGGACCTACCGTCGGCCCATGGCGACCATCGAGGCGATCGGCCTGAGCAAGCGGTACGGCGCGCGCAACGCCCTCGACGGACTCACCTTCGCCGCGGACGCGGGCGAGGTGATCGGACTGCTCGGCCCCAACGGCGCCGGGAAGACGACCACGATCCGCGTGCTCACAACGATCCTCGAGCCGACCGGCGGGACCTTCAGCGTCGCCGGCGTACCCAGCGAGCAGCCGCACCGGATCAGGCAGCGCATCGGTGTTCTGCCGGAGAGCACCGGGTATCCAGCGCGGCAGACCGGTGCGGAGTACCTCCGCTACGCAGCGCGGCTGTTCGGATCGAGTCGCCACGATGCACGCGCGGTGGCCGGGCGATTGCTGACCGACGTGGGTCTCGGCGATCGAGCGGGTGCACGGATCTCGACGTACAGCCGGGGTATGAAGCAACGGCTCGGGATCGCCCGCGCGCTGGTCAACGACCCCGCGGTCGTGTTCCTGGACGAGCCGACGCTCGGGTTGGACCCGGCCGGTCAGCGCGAGATTCTGAGCACCATCGCGGACATCGCCGGTCGACGTGGTGTGACGGTGGTGCTATCGACCCACACGCTCACCGAGGTCGAGCAGGTCTGCGGCAGCGTGCTCATCCTCGACCACGGCAGGCTTCGGGCGGCCGGACCGATCGCCGGAATCGTCGCCGGAGCGGGCAGCCTGAGTGCCGCGTTCCTCGACCTGACCGGGGAGAGCGGTCATGACTAGGTGGACAGTGGTTGCCGAGCAGGAGAGCCGGGACCTCTGGATCGGCGGACGCGGACCGGTGCTGGTGTTCGGGTTCAGCCTCCTGCTCAGCGCGATGACCTACCTGGCCGCGACCAATCAGGCCATGAACTTCCTCGAGCAACGCGAGGCGGTCAACCTCACGGTCCAGGTCGGGCTGGCGGTCGGGGTCCTGCTCACGGTCGTGGTCAGTGCGGATGCGATCAGCGGCGAGCGCGAACGCGGCACGTTCGAGGCGCTTCTGCTCACGCCCGTGTCCCGGCGCGCGATCGTCGTCGGCAAGCTCGCGGCCGCCTCGACGATGTGGCTGGCCTGCCTGGCCGTCACGCTCCCTTATCTGTGGGTGCTCGGCCGCGGCGTGGCAGGCGCAGGCCAGGCGGCGCTCCTCGCCCTGGTCGTCGGGACGCTGGTCGCGATCGGGCTCGGCGGCATCGCATTGCTCTTCAGCGGCTGGACGAACTCCAACAAGACGAGCCTGGCGTGCGGCCTGCTCCTGCTGCTCGTGCTGTTCGCGCCGACCCAACTGCCCGCGCTGCCGAAGACCGGATTCGGCCAGGTGCTGACCCGGATCAACCCGATCGGGTCCGCCCTGCACTACATCTCCCAGATCCTTGTCGGCCGCCGCGGCTGGACCAACGACCTCAGCTACCTGGTCGCGCCGGTCGTGGTCGCACTGGTCGTCATCGTGGTTCTGATCGCGGCCGGTCCGCGGCTCGTCCGGCTGACTGCGGGGTTGCGATGAACCTGCTCAGCCTGATCGCCACCGTCGTGATGGCCAACCCGACGATCACGATGAATCAGGACCAACTGACCACGCAGCTAGGCCAGACCCTCACCGTCGAGTCGGTCGTCAGCGAGTCCGGTCCGGCCATCGCCCATCTCAACGTGGTCAGCCTCGACGGCGTGTACGTCGACCTGGAGGACTGGACGCAGGACGTCACCCAGCCGGTCCCGGCCGGCCGGGAAACCCAACTGGACTGGGAGTTCCAGGCCGTCAACCCCGGTCACTTCGCGGTGTACGTCGTACTGATCCCGCAGAGCGGAGCTCTGGTCGCCGGACCACCGGTTCACATCACCGTCTCACCTCGCCAGACGCTCGACACCGGTGGTGCCCTGCCGGTCGCGATCGCCGTACCGGCGTTGCTCGGCGCCGCCGCTTTGATCGGGCGCCTCAGGCGTGCAGCAAGGGCTTGAGGTCCTTGCCGAGGAAATGCACGAAGGTGTCGAGGTCCGGTTCGTCGCGGCACGGTTGGATGGAGACTGTGGTCACCCCGGCGTCGGCCAGTTGCAGGATGCGGTCGGCGATGCTGCGCGCGTTGCCGGCGGCACCCACCTCTCGTCCGCCTGGAATGTCCCAGTTGGCCAGCTCGGCGTCCACCCGTGCGTGAGCATCCGGTCCGGTGGCTACGGTCAGGGTGGCCACGACCTCGTGGCCTGGTGCGGCGTCGGCCAGGGTGGTTGCGGTCGACTGCTTCAGTTCGGCGAGGTTCAGGCCGAGTGGGAGCATTGTGCCGGTGCCGAGCCGGCCCGCTGCGGCAAGCGATCGTGGACCGGCCGCGCCGATCAGCAGCGGAGTGGGCTGCAGCGGCGGGTAGGTCAGCGCGACGTCGTCCAGGTGCACGTAGCGGCCGGACACGGTGACCCGTTCGCCGTCCAGCAACCGGCGTAGTGCGGTCGCGTACTCGCGCAGCAAGGTGAGCGGGGCGTCGGCCCGCACTCCGGCTTGCTCCATCCACGGCTGTACGCCGTGACCGATGCCGGCCACGAACCGGCCGGGAAACAGCCGATCGATGGTCGCGATCTCCATGGCCGCCTGGGCGACAGAGCGCAACGGCACCGGCAGGATGCCGATTCCGACCCGCACCCGCTCGGTGGCTTCCAGCGCGACCACAGCGCTGGCGACCGCACTCTCCTTGAAACAGTCCTCCGACACCCAGAAGTCGTCCAGCCCGGCGGCGTCCACCGACCTTGCCAACGGTCTGATCGACTCCGGGGGCAGCGCCGGGGGAAACACCAGGCCGAGTCTCAGCTGATTGGTCATGCGACCATGCTCGTCCAGGCCACCGACAGTCTCGACGCACGCGACAGCGTGATGCCAGTCTTGTCGGGCCACGGACCGACGTACATCAGGAGGCGAGAGTGGAGATCCCGGCCGAGTTCGAGGAACTGTTGTCATCGGCAACAGTCGCGTTCGTTGGCACGATCGGTAAGCGAGGTGAGCCGCAGGTGACGCCGCTGTGGTTCCTCTGGGACGGCGAGCGGGTGCGGATCAGCCTGGTGGAGGGCCGCCAGAAGTTGCGCAACCTGCAACGTGACCCGCGGATCTCAGTCGTGATCGTGGACCCGGCCCGGCCGACGTACTACCTGGAACTGCGGGGGCGGGTCGACGGGTTGATCCCCGACCCGGATCTCGCGCTGGAGCAGGCGATCGCCCGGAAGTACACCGGCGACTGGGCGGACGTCGAACCGCCCGGTACGACGCGGTACGCGGCAGCGATCATCGTGGAACGCACCACGAGCCAGCTCGGGAGCCCTTGACGACACCCCCCCAGCGGGCTGTAATCGATGTCTCCAGCCGTGTTGACGTAAACATCCTTACTGCCCGTCCGCCCCGACGTAAGGACCCCGGATGAGACTGATCAGACTCGCCGTCCTGAGCGCAACGCTCACCCTGCTGGCCCCGGTCGCGATCGCCGCCCCGGCCCCACCCGCACCCACGACCTACAACTCGTTCCGCCCCGGCGCCGAATGGCTCGACACCACGGGCCAGGTGATCCAGGCACATGGCGGCCAGGTGGTGCCGTCGACCGACCAGCGCGGCCGGCGGATCTGGTACTGGTACGGCGAGGACCGCAGCAACGGGTACTTCGACTCACCCGGAGTCCACGTGTACGCGTCGTACGACTTGTACAACTGGAAGGACGAAGGTCTCGCACTGCGGGCGATGAGCTCACCGGACCAGTTCACGAACGACAAGTACTTCGCGAAGCTGTACAAGCACTACACCGCCACGCAGAAGGAGATCGTCTGGCGCGACCTGTCCACCAACAGCGTCCGCACCGACGGCTGGGCCCGCCCGTCGATCCTCGAGCGGCCGAAGGTGATCCACAACAAGACGACCGGCAAGTGGATCATGTGGGTGCACTCCGACGGACCGTCGTCCCCGACCGGTACGTCGACGTACGCGCGGGCCGAGGCCGGAGTGGCGATCGCGGATTCGCCGGCCGGGCCGTTCCGGTGGATCGACTCGTACCGGCTGAACCGCGTGCCGAGCGACTCGGTGCCGTGGTGTGGGACCGGGTCCGCGTTCGACCCGGCCGGCGGCATGGCCCGGGACATGAACCTGTTCGTCGACGACGACGGGACGGCGTACATCGTGTACTCCTCCGAGGAGAACCGGACGATGTACATCTCGAAGCTGAACAAGTCGTACACGTACCTGTCCGCGCCGCCCGAGAAGGCCGTGCAGGGGAAGGACTTCGTGCGGACGCTCGCGTGCAACCAGCGGGAGGCGCCGGCGATGTTCAAGTCCGAGGGCACCTATTACCTGATCACCTCCGGGGCCACGGGATGGGATCCGAACCCGGCGCGCTACGCCACCGCGACGAGCGTTCTCGGTCAGTGGACCGACAAAGGCAGCCCGATCAGTGGGGCAGGCGCGGCGGACACCTATCGGTCGCAGAGTACGTCGGTGATCCCGGTCGATCCGGCGCGGAACAAGTACGCCTTCATGGGGGACCGCTGGACTCCGGATGACCTGGCCAACGCGCCGTACATCTGGATGCCGATGAGCTTCGGCGAGGGCGGCAGCCTGTCGATCGGCCCCGACCAGGAGTGGACGCTGCGCGACCTGGCGCCGTACCAGCGCTGGACTGTCGAGACGTCGCTGCCGGATCACGTCTGGCTGAACGACACGAGCACGTTGCCGGCCGCGGTCAGTGTGAAGACGGCGGCGGGCTCACAGCAGGTCGTGGTCACGTGGGATGCGTCGACCATCGCGCAGCCGGGGCCGGCGAGCCTCCGCGGCACCCTGTCGGACGGGCGAACGTTCACGCGGTCCGTCATGGTGGTCCCG
Organism: Kribbella sp. NPDC049227; assembly: GCF_043197265.1. Taxonomy (NCBI): domain Bacteria; kingdom Bacillati; phylum Actinomycetota; class Actinomycetes; order Propionibacteriales; family Kribbellaceae; genus Kribbella; species Kribbella sp. NPDC049227. The sequence continues at coordinate 603,485 of NZ_JBICST010000005.1, forward strand.
CACAACGCTCGGTACGCCGTCAACGCGGGCGGTGCCGCGACGCCGGACTGGCAGACGCTGATGCGGGCCGCCGCCAGTGAAGGTGCCCTGCTGAATTCGGGCCCCGAGCAACCATTGGGAACCGATCCCGTTACCGGGACGACCTGGGGTTACACCGGGTCGAGCGCACCCGCGGGCAGCGGTGACCTGTACAGCACGTTGCGCTACGCCAAGGATCACGAGGCGCTCGTCTACACCTTCGGCGGCCTGGAGCCGGGGACGTACACGGTCCACGCCGGGTACTTCGATCCGTGGCCGTGGGCCAACCGCGCCGCCCAAGTCACGGTCAACGGTTCGGTCGTCGACCAGCAGCGTCTGTTCACGGGCACCGGTACGGCGGCGTCGTACGGCGGGATCACGGTCGGTGCCGACGGCAACATCACCGTCTCCGTCGCGCCGACTCGCGCACCGGACATCCAAGTCAGCTGGCTGATGGTCTCCCGCGACAACTGACTCGTGCCCCCGGTGACCGCCGGGGGCACAGTTGTGTCCGCACTATTCAGTGCTACTATCTACTGGTAGTCAACAGCACTGAGTAGTGAGGAGGTGAGCCGTGGTCAAACAGATGACGGAGATGCTGAAGGGCACGCTGGAGGGGATCGTGCTCGCGATGCTGTCCGGGCGGCCTGCGTACGGCTACGAGATCACCGCGTGGTTGCGGGAGCAGGGCTTCACCGACATCGCCGAGGGCACCATCTACGCCCTACTGGTCAGGTTCGAGCGACGGGGTCTCGTCGACGTGGAGAAGGTCCCGTCGGAAAAGGGCCCGCCGCGCAAGGTGTATTCCCTCAATGCTCAGGGTCAGGAATATCTCGACGAGTTCTGGAGGACGTGGAGCTTCCTCTCCGAACGGCTCGAACAGCTCCGCGAAGGAGGTCGGTAGGAAATGGCTGCACGATGGATCGAGAAGGTCACCGGACCGCTCGACGAGAAGAAGCGATGGCGGCAGTACAAGGCACGCACCCGCCGGCTTCCGGCGAACTATCGCACGGCGGTCGAAGCCATCGAGCGGTACTTGATGTACTTCGGGCGGGGCGAGGCCGGTTTGACCACGATGTACGAGGACCTCATCGACCTGTTCGAGCAGAGCGCCGCGGCCAGGACACCGATCCGCGACATCGTCGGGCAGGACCCGGTGGAGTTCGTCGAGACATTCGTTCAGAACTATCCGGACGGGCAGTGGCGAATCCGCGAGCAGAACCGGCTGAACAAAGCCATCGCAGACGCTGCCGGAGAAGACGAGAGGCCGGTTTGATGACGACTCAGTCCGTCATCCAGGTGCAGGGCCTGGAGAAGTCGTACAAGGAACTGCAGGTACTGCGCGGCGTGGACTTCGACGTGCGGCGGGGGAGCATCTTCGCCCTGCTCGGCTCGAACGGGGCGGGCAAGACGACGGTCGTGCGGATCCTGTCCACGCTGCTCAAGGCCGACGCGGGGACAGCCACGGTGAACGGCTTCGACGTCGCGACCCAACCGGACAAGGTCCGGGAGTCGTTCAGCCTGACAGGCCAGTTCGCCGCCGTCGACGAGATCCTCAGCGGGCGGGAGAATCTCGTGCTGATCGCCAAGTTGCGGCACCTCGACGACCCGGGCGCGATCGCGGACGATCTGCTCGCCCGGTTCTCGCTGACCGAGGCGGGCGGGCGGCGGGTTGCGACGTACTCGGGCGGCATGCGTCGCCGCCTCGACATCGCCATGAGCCTGATCGGGGATCCGCCGGTCATCTTCCTCGACGAGCCGACCACCGGACTCGACCCGCAGGCGCGGATCGAGGTGTGGAACAGCGTCAAGGAACTCGCCGAGCACGGAACGACGGTGCTGCTCACCACCCAGTACCTGGACGAGGCCGAGAAACTCGCCGACCGGATCGCGATCCTCCACCAGGGCCACATCATCGTCAACGGCACCCTCGCCGAACTGAGGCAACTCCTCCCGCCGGCCAAGGTCGAGTACGTCGAGAAGCAGCCGACCCTCGAGGACGTGTTCCTCACCCTGGTCGGCACGGACAAGTAAGGACAACCATGGCCACGCGTCTCTTCGGCGACACCGCCGTACTCACCGGCCGGTCCCTGCGGCACATCACCCGCAGCCCGGACACCATCATCACCACCGCACTCATGCCGATCGCGATGATGCTGCTGTTCGTCTACGTGTTCGGCGGCGCGATCGACACGGGGTCGACGTCGTACGTGAACTACCTGCTGCCCGGCATCCTGCTCATCACGATCGCGTCCGGCGTCGCCTACACCGCATTCCGGCTCTTCACGGATCTGCAGAGCGGGATCTTCGAGCGTTTCCAGTCCCTGCCGATCGCGCGGTCGGGCGTGTTGTGGGGACACGTGCTGACCTCGGTCGTCGCCAACCTGATCTCACTCGTGATCGTTGTGGGCGTCGCCCTCGTCATGGGCTTCCGCACCGGAGCGGGAGTGGCGGCCTGGCTCGCGGTGGCCGGGATCCTCACCCTCTTCACCCTCGCGGTGACCTGGCTGGCCGTCGTCGCGGGCCTGTCCGCCAAGTCGGTGGACGGCGCGAGCGCGTTCTCGTACCCGCTCATCTTCCTGCCGTTCCTCAGTTCGGCGTTCGTGCCCACCGAGACCATGCCGGGCCCGGTGCGCGCCTTCGCCGAGAACCAGCCGGTGACGTCCATCGTCAACACGATCCGCGCGCTGTTCGCCGGGCAACCGGTCGGCTCCGACATCTGGGTCGCCCTGGCCTGGTGCGTCGGCCTCCTGGTCGCCGCCTATGCCCTCGCGGTCGCGCTGTACCGGCGCAAGATCAGCTAGACACACCGGCCCCCGGCCTGTGTCTGCGGCGTGTCAGTCGCATGTCAGGTCCGTCCGCGAGGGTCGTGGCAACAACTCTGAGTTCCACTGAACAAGTTCTTGAAAGGATCTGTCATGTTCGCACGACTAGGCTCGCTGGTCGTTCGCCATCCCTGGCGTACGATCGGCGCCTGGGTGGTGATCATCATCGGGGTCGTCGCGACGGCCCCGGCACTGAACTCGACCACGGACCAATCCGCCTTCCTGCCGTCGCACTACGAGTCGATCCAGGCGGCCAAGCTGCAGGAGAAGGCCTTCCCCAACGCTGCCGCGCCGGCCGCGATCGTGGTGTTCGAACGATCTGACGGCGCGCCGCTCACCGCGGCCGACGCGGCAACGGTCGAATCCGTCACCGGGCAGCTGAACCAGGCGAAACTGAAGGACGTCACCGGGATCCAGGCGGTCCCACCGCCGGACAACCGGCTGATCCAGATCGCCGCGGTGCAGATGACGAAGGTCACGAACCCCAGCGACACCAGGCAGAGCGACGCGGTCAAGGCGCTGCGTACGGCGTTGCAGGACAAGGTCGACGGCACCGACCTGAAGGCCGGCGTCACCGGTTCGGCCGCGCAGGCCCTCGACGCGCAGGAGTCCTCGACCAAGGGCCTGGCCATCGTCGGGATCGCCACCGTGGCGCTGATTCTGGTGCTGTTGCTGGTGATCTTCCGCAGTCCGGTCATCGCGCTGCTGCCGGTCGTGGTGATCGGGGCGATCTCCTCGGTCGTCAACGGCCTGATCGCCATGGTGAGCAAGGCGTTCGACCTGAAGATCGACCCCTCGGTCAGTCCCATCCTGCTGGTGGTGCTGTTCGGGGTCGGTACCGACTACATCCTGTTCCTGATGTTCCGCTACCGCGAACGGCTGCGGGCAGGGGAGGATCCGAAGACCGCGATGATCAACGCCGTCACCCGGGTCGGTGAGGCGATCACGTCGGCCGCCGGCGCGGTGATCATCGCCTTCATGGCACTCACGCTGTCGACCCTCGGCCTGTTCCGCTCGCTCGGACCGGCGCTGGCGATCGCGGTGGCGGTGGCACTGCTGGCCGGGCTCACCCTGGTGCCGGCGATCGTCTCGCTGCTGGGCACGAAGGTGTTCTGGCCGTCGAAGGCCTGGCGCGTCGAGCCGAAGGGGGCCTCGTTCGCCAGGCTCGGTCGCGGGCTCGGTCGTCGTCCGGCGGTGTTCGCGGCGGCCTCTGGTGGTCTGTTGATCGTGCTGGGTGTCTTCGCCATCGGGTTCAACCCGACGTTCGATCTCACCTCGGGCTCGACCTCCGACACCTCCGAGTCCACGACGTACAGCAAGGAACTGCTCAAGGGCCTGCCCGCCGGCGTCACCCAGCCGTCGGACGTGCTGCTGCAGTCACCGAACCCGCTGAACAAGACCCAGCTCGACACCTATCGCACCGAGCTGACCCGGGTCGACGGTGTCGGCGAGGTCTCGGAACCCACGCTGTCGCAGGACAAATCGGTCGCCCACTTCCAGGTCACGCTGAAGACCGCGCCCGAATCGGACCAGGCGATCGAGACTGTCCGGGGACCGCTCCGTACTGCGGTCCACGAGGCGGCGCCACCCGGGACCACCGCGGTGGTCGGTGGCCTGACGTCGGTGTTCGTCGACTTCCAGGATGCGATGAACCACGACTACAAGGTCGTGTTCCCGTTGGCGGCGGTCCTGATCATGATCGTGCTGGCGCTGCTGCTGCGCAGCCTGGTGGCGCCGTGGTACCTGATGGCGTCGGTGTTCCTGGGCTTCGGGGCCACGTTGGGTGCGACCGTCATGGTGTTCCAGCATCTGCGGGGCGAGAGCGGGCTCATCTTCACGCTGCCGGTGATCATGTACCTCTTCGTGGTTGCCCTAGGCACCGACTACAACATCCTGATGGTGGCCCGACTGCGGGAAGAGGCGCGGGAGGGCCGCGATCCAAGGGAAGCCGCGGCCCTGGCCCTGCACCACACCGGCCCGACCATCGCCGCGGCGGGCGTCATCCTGGCGGGCACCTTCGCCTCGATGATGCTGGCCGGCAACTCGACGCTGGCGCAGATGGGCTTCGCCATCTCGGTCGGCATCGCGATCGCGGCGTTCGTCATGGCGATGTTCTTCACCCCGGCGCTGACCGCCCTGATCGGCCACCGCGCCTGGTGGCCCGGCCACGGCGACGCCCAGCAGAAGCCACAGCACACCGAGGACCGAGAGCCGGTCCGAATCAGTTGATCCACCCCCGGAGCCGGCCTGCCGAACCGAGCAGCCCGGCTCCGGGACCGTCTTGCCGCCGCGGTCACACTCGTTGCGCGGCGAGTCTGATGCCCAGCAGCACCATCACCACGCCACTGACGCGGCGTGTCCAGGCCTGCCACCGGCGACTGTCCCGGATCCGGCGTCCGATCAGGTCGCCGGCGAACGTGATGATCACGTTGAAACAAAGACCGATCGTGCAGAACACCACCCCGAGCACGAGGAACTGCACGATCACCAGACCACGCGCGGGCTGGACGAACTGGGGCAGGAAAGCCAGGAAGAACAGGGCGACCTTCGGGTTGAGTACGCCGATCGTCACCGCCCGCCGATAGTCCGTCGCCCACCCGGCGTCCGGGGCCGGATCAGAGCTGTCCCGATGGGATGCCGTCCGTCCGAAGAGGGACCGGAGTCCGAGCCCGATCAGGTACGCCGCCCCGATGACCTTGACGACGACGAAGGCCACTGGGACCTGGGCAAGGACGGCGGACAGGCCGAACGCCGCCAGCAGACAGTGCACCATCGTGCCGGTCTCCAGTCCCAGAGCCGTGGCAAAAGCCGCGGATCGTCCCGCGCCGACGCTCTTCGTGATCATCACCGCCTGCCCTGGTCCCGGGACAACGGTGATCACCGCGACGGCAGCGACGTACGCCGCCAGGATCGAGAACTCAGGCATACCGCGATCCTGCCGCGGCGCCTCGGTGGCCCGCCAGCCATTCGGCCACACGTGAATCCACGGGATCTTGACACCCGACGCGACCCTCGCCAAGCTGTGTGTTCCATAAACGGCACTGCGTTCAGCATTCTGAACAACGGAGGTTGCAGTCGTGAAACTGCCCGCGTTCGCGTACCAGCGAGCCGAGTCCCTCGAGGAGGCGACGGCGCTGCTGGCGAGCCACGGCGCGGACGCGCGGGTGCTAGCAGGCGGGCAGAGCCTGCTGCCGGTGATGGCCCTGCGCATGTCGCAGCCGGCTCTGCTCGTCGACATCTCCAAAGCCGCTGACCTGAGCGGTCATGCCATCCAGAACGGGCGGGCGGTGGTTTCGGCCGCCGTGACCGCCCGCACCGCCGAACAGTCGGCCGGACATCCGTTGCTGACCGAGTGCCTCGCCAAGGTCGGCCACGTCGAGATCCGAACCCGAGGGACCGTCTGCGGCGCCGTCGCGCACGCCGACCCGGCTGCCGAGCTGCCCGCATTGCTGCTGGCGCTGGATGGTGCGGTGCGGGTCGCGAGCGACACCCGCAGACGCAGGGTGGCCGCCGCGGACTTCTTCCTCGGCCCGTATCTGACGGTGCTCGAGGAGGGCGAGCTGGTCGCCGGCATCGAGCTGCCGGAGCTGGCCCCGACCGCTCGGGCGTCCGTGCTCGAGATCGCCCGCCGCGACGGCGACTTCGCGCTGGTCGGCGTCATCACCGTGCTCGACGCCGGGCCGGACGGACGCTGCACCGACGCCCGCATCGCCCTGTTCGGGGTGGCCGGCACCGCCAAGCGGGCCACGGTCGCCGAACAGGTACTGGTCGGCGCGGAACTGACCCCGCAGGTGCTGACCGAGGCCGCCGCGTACGCGTTCGACGGCTTCCACGTGGTCGGTGACCTGCACGGATCCGCGACATACCGGCGCAAGGCCGGGGTTCGCCTCGTCGAGAAGTCACTGCGAGCAGCGCTGCCTTTGGAGATAACCCATGCGTGACGCCAACGAGCCGGCACCCGTGTCCATGACGGTGAACGGGCATCGGGAGACCGCGCGGGTCACGCCGCGCACCACGCTCGCCGACTGCCTCCGGCACGACCTGCGCCTGACCGGCACGCACCTCGGTTGCGAGCACGGTGTGTGCGGCGCCTGCACAGTGCTGCTCGACGGCGCGCCCGTGCGGAGCTGTCTGACGCTCGCGGTGCAGGCCGACGGCGCCGCCGTCGAGACAGTCGAGGGTCTTGCCGAACGGGACGGCAACGAGGCGGTCATGCATCCCTTGCAGGAGAAGTTCTGGCAGCACCAGGCGCTGCAGTGCGGGTTCTGTACGTCGGGATTCCTGATGGCCGGCATCGTCGCTGTCGAGGAGGAGCCGACGATGTCGCGCGAGCGGATCCGGGAGCGGCTGTCCGGCAACATCTGCCGCTGCACCGGCTACCAGCCGATCGTCGACGCGGTCGTGGAGTACTCCGAGGAGCGGAGCCGGCATGAGTGACAACACGACAGCCGTCGACACCTCGACGTGGGTCGGCCGGCGCGTACGGCGCGTCGAGGACCCGAAGATCCTGCTCGGTCGAGGGAAGTACGCCGACGACGTGACGCCGGCCCGCTGCCTGCACGCCGCGTTCGTCCGCGCGCCGCTCGCCCACGGAACGATCACCCGGCTCGACGCCGACGCGGCCCGCGCGCTCGACGGCGTACACGCGGTGTTCACGGCCGACGACGTCAACAAGGTGTGCCGGTCGTGGAAGGGGCTGCTCGACTGGCCCGGGCTCGTGTCCGGCGACCAGCGGCCGCTCGCCACCGGCAAGGTCCACTACGTCGGCGAACCGGTCGCGATCGTCGTCGCCGAGAGCAGAGCGGTCGCCGAGGATGCGCTCGAGCTGATCGAGGCGGAGTACGACGAGTTGCCCGCGGTCGTGGACTCGGTGGCGGCGGTGACGGCCACCTCGGGGTTCGTGCACGAGGAGCTCGGCACGAACCTCGCGTTCGAGGGCAACTTCGGCGGCGGCGATGTGGCCGCGGCGTTCGCGGCAGCGGACGAGATCGTCGAGGTCGGCATCTCCACCGCCCGGCACACGGCGACCGCGATCGAGCCGCGCGGCGCGGTCGCGGAGTTCGATCCGACCGCGCGATCGCTGACCGTGCGGCTGTCCACGCAGGCGCCGCACATGCTGCAGTCGACGTTCGCCGAACTGCTCGGCCTGCGCGAGGCGAACGTGCGGATCCTCACCGACGAGGTCGGCGGCGCGTTCGGCATGAAGGCGCACGTGTATCCGGACGAGCTCGCCACGTGTGTCGCGTCGATCCTGCTCGGCCGGCCGGTGAAGTGGATCCAGGACCGGGTGGAGGCGCTGCAGTCCGACACACAGTCTCGCGACGAACGCGTCTCGGTGGCGCTCGCGCTGTCCAAGGACGGCACGATCCTGGGCCTGCGTTCGGAGGTCGTCAGCGACGGTGGCGCGTTCTCCGTCTATCCGCGCAGCATGGTGACCGAGGGCGTTCAGGTCGCGACGATCATGCCCGGCCCGTACCGGGTCCCGGCGTACGCCGGACACCTGCGGGTCGCGATCACCAACAAGGCCCCGCTCGCGGTGTACCGCGGAGTCGGCCACCCGGTCGCGATCCTCGTGATGGAGGCGGTGCTCGACGAGGCCGCCCGGCGCCTGGCCATGGACCCCGCCGAGCTGCGGCATCGCAACCTGATCGCACCCGACGAGCTGCCGTACACGTCGATCACCGGTCACGTCTACGACTCCGGCTCGCATCAGGAGGCCTTCGCCCGGCTGCTCGAGCGAATCCCGGCGCGCGAACCGGCGCCCGGCAGGCTGCTCGGCATCGGGCTGTCGTGCTTCGTCGAGGTCACCGCGCCCGGCGTCGCGTTCTACGGCGCCCGCGGCGCGCCGATCACCGCGCACGACCAGGTGGAGGTCCGCGTCGAGGCGGACGGCTCGGTGACCGTGCTGCTCGGTACGCCGGGTCAGGGGCAAGGTCTCCACACGACGGCCGCGCAGGTGGTCGCCGATCACCTCGGCGTCTCGTTCGACCGCATCACGGTGATCTCCGGCGACACGAAGACCGTGCCGCACGGGACCGGCGTTTGGGCGTCCCGCTCCGCGGTGGTCAGCTCCGGCGCCGCGGCGTCGGCGGCCCGCGAGGTGCGGGACCGCGTGCTGGCGATCGCGGGTCACCTGCTCGAGATCGATCCGAGTGACCTCGAACTGACGGACGGGTCGGTGCGCGTCAGCGGCGTACCGACTGTGCGGATGGGGATCCAGGAGGTCGCCGAGGCGGCGCACTGGCGCACACACAAGCTGCCGGAGGAACTGCGGATCGGGCTGTCGGTGGTCGGTGAGTACGTCGGCCCGAACGTCACCTTCAACAACGGCGCGCACGCGGCGGTGGTGGAGGTCGAGGAGGACACCGGCATCGTTCACCTCGTCGACTACTACTGCGTCGAGGACTGCGGTGTCCTGATCAACCCGACCATCGTGGACGGTCAGGTCCGCGGCGGCGTCGTCCAGGGCGTCGGCGGTGCGCTGTACGAACGGCTGTACTACGACGAGAACGGGCAGCTGCTGACCTCCACGCTGCTGGACTACCTGCTGCCGACGGGTCCGGAACTGCCGGACATCGACGTCACGCACATCCAGACTCCGAGCCCCAACACCAAGCTCGGCACGAAAGGCGCAGGCGAGGCGGGCGCGGCAGGCGCGCCCGCCGCCGTACACAACGCGGTCAACAACGCGTTGGCGCAACGGAACGCTCGCGTGTGGCACCAACCGATCACACCGGAACGGGTGCTGCGCGCTCTGGACGAGGCCGCGGGGGCGAAGTGGCCGGATGACCCGGACACACCGAGCCTCCCACCCCTACCCACTCTCCAGAAGGGACAGTGATGTCCGGGAGCGAGTTACTTCTCACCACGTTCAACGGCCTCAGTTTCGCCGGTCTGCTCTTCCTCGTCGCCAGCGGCTTCACGCTGATCTTCAGCCTGATGGGCGTACTCAACCTGGCGCACGGCACCTTCTACCTCTGGGGCGGCTACCTCGGCCTGGTCACGCTCGGCGCGACCGGCAGCTGGCTGCTGGCACTGCTGGTCGGGGCGCTCGGCGTCGCGGTCGGCGGCGGCATCCTCGAACGCGTCGTCTATCGGCGGGTCCGTGGGATGGAGCTGTCAGAGGTACTGCTGTCGGTCGGCATCTCACTCGTGCTCGCCGACCTCGCGCTGGCGCGGTTCGGCGGCGACTCGCTCACCATCGACCCGCCGGACGCGCTCGCCGGCAGTGTCTCCATGGGTGAGGTCGTCGTGCCGAAGTTCCGGATCGCCGTGATCGTCGCCGCCGTCGTCGTCGCGATCGGGTTGTGGGTGCTGCTCAAGCGCACCAAGGTCGGCGCGATCATCCGTGCCGGTGTCGACGACGAGGAGATGCTCGACGCGCTCGGCGTCAACGTACGGCGGGTCGCGGCCGGCGTGTTCGTGCTCGGCGCGTTGCTGGCCGGTGCGAGCGGCGTCGTCGGCGGCGTGTTCTTCGGCCTCTATCCCGGCGCGGACGCGGAGATGCTGCTGTTCGCGCTGGTGGTCGTCGTGGTCGGTGGGCTCGGCAGCCTGCAGGGCGCCGTACTCGGCGGTCTCGCGGTCGGCCTGGTCTACAGCTTCGGTGTGACGCTGGCGTCCGACCTCCTGTACTTCATCCTGTTCGGCCCGATGCTGCTCGTGCTCGTCGTGCGGCCGCGCGGACTTCTCGGAGGGCGGCACTGATGTCCAGAAAAGCAGCTGTGCTCGTCGCCCTCGCGATCGTGGGCCTGGTGGTCCCGTACGTCTCCGGCCAGTACTGGGTCGGCATCGCCACCGAGGCGATCATCTTCGCGATCGTCGCACTCGGCCTCAACGTCCTCATCGGCCACGCCGGGCTCGTCTCGGTCGGTCACGCCGGGCTGTTCGCGGTCAGCGCGTACACCGCGGCGCTGACCCAGACCCGCTACGACCTCGGCTTCCTCACCTCCGCGCTGGTCGCGGTGCTGGTCACCATCGGCGTCACCGCGATCTTCGCGATCGCCGCCGTACGCACCTCCGGCATGTACTTCCTGATGATCACCCTCGCCACCGGCATGCTCATCTGGGGCCTCGCGCACCGGTACTCGGCGCTGACCGGCGGTGAGAACGGCGCGCTGTCCGGCGTCCGGCCCGACGGCTTCAGCGAGTACTACCAGTACTACTGGCTCGTGCTCGCGGTGTTCGTGGTGGTCGCGGCCGCGCTGTGGCTGTTCCTGCGGTCCAGCGCCGGGATCCGCATCCGCGGCACCCGTGACAGCGCCGCCCGGATGACCAGCATCGGGTACGCGCCGTCCGGGCAACGGTTCGTCGCGTACCTCGCGTCCGGCGCGGTCACTGCGATCGCCGGAGTGTTGTACGCCGGCTACTACCCGGTGGTCAGCCCGTCGACCGCGCACCTGTCCACGTCGATCCTGTTCATGCTGATGGTGATCGTCGGCGGCTCCGGCATGTTTCTCGGCCCCGCACTCGGCGCGATCCTCCTGACGGTGATGCGGGCCGCGGTGTCCACGGAGACCCCGCGCTGGCCGACCGTCATGGGCATCGTCCTGATCGTCGTGGTCCTGTTCGCCCGCAACGGCATCACCGGCACCGTCGCACAGTGGCTGAAGTCCCGGCGGGCCAAGAAGCTCGCGGCCACCGTCGCGGTCGCCGGCGCGCTGACCGCGTGTGCACCCGCTCTCGCCAACGACACAGATGCGAACCGGACCACCGGTCCGATCACCGTCGGATACGTCGACAGTCTGTCCGGCGCGCTGGCCGGAGCCGGGCTGGACATGTTGCAGGGCACCCAGCTCTGGCTCGCCGAGCACGGCAACAAGATGGCCGGCCGGGACGTCAACCTGCTCGTCGAGGACGACCAGGGGTCGACGGAGACCGGCGTACAGGTCACCAAGCGGCTCGTCGAGCAAAAGCAGGCTGATCTGGTGATCGGCCCGCTGGCCGGCAACGTCGGCGTCGCGCTCGGCCGCTACGTCACCACCACCCAGGTGCCGCTGGTCTATCCGATCCCCACCAGCGACATCTTCGTGCACGACTCGTATCCGAACGTCTTCCCGCTCACCGGTACCGCACCGCAGTTCAACGTGCCGCTCGGCACATGGGCCGCGGAGGCGGGACACAAGAAGGTCGTCACGATCTGCTCGGACTACACGTTCGGGCAGGAGGTGTGCGGCGGGTTCGCCAGTGGGCTCAGCGCGTCGGGTGGCTCGCTGGCCGGACAGCTCTGGCCGCCGCTGGGCAGTTCCGACTTCGCGCCGTTCATCTCGCAGTTGCGCCAATCCGACGCGGACGCCGTGTTCGTCGGGTTGATCGGTGCGGACAGCGTCAAGTTCCTCAAGGCGTGGCGGGACTTCGGCATGGACGGACGGATGACGCTGCTCGGCTCCGACCCGTCGTTCGACCAGGCGGTACTGCGTGGTGTCGGCAAGTCCGCGATGGGTCTGGTGTCGATCGGGCACTACGCGGAGGGCCGTGACTCGCCGGCGTCCAGCAAGTTCGCCGCCGCGTTCCAGAAGAAGTACGGCAAGCTGCCGAGCTACTACGCGGCGAGCGGCTACCTCGCGGCCGACTGGACCGCCCGCGCCCTCGAGGCGAACGGCGGCAAGGTCGGCGACGCGACCGACTTCGTCGACAAGATGCGGACGATCTCCTACACCGACAGCGTGTTCGGCCCGATCAAGGTCGACGACCGCGGCCAGCCCGTCTACACGGTGTACCTGCGCAAGGTGAAAGCAGGCCCCGGCGGGCTGCCGTGGAACACAGTCACCGAAGAGTTCCCCGACGTCGGCGCCACCGGCGGACTGTCCTACGACGAGTACCTGAGCCGGCCCGTGTTCTCCCGCGAGTTCCAAGGGGTGACCCCATGACTCTCACACTGACCAGCGTCGGCCGCGAGTACGGCGGCCTGCGTGCCATCGACGACGTGACGTTCGACGTGCGATCCGGCGAACGCGTCGGCGTGATCGGCCCGAACGGCGCAGGCAAGACCACACTGTTCCGGGTGATCGCGGGCGGCGAGCGAGCCAGCAGCGGCAACCTGAAGTTCAACGGCCGCGACATCTCCCGTACGCCGGCCCGCAGGCGCGCCCGGATGGGTATCGGCCGCACGTTCCAGATCACCGAGTTGTTCACGACGCTGACCGTCGCGGAGAACCTGCGGCTCGCCGCGCGTGGCCGGCCGCTCGACGAGGTGGTCGAGCGGTTCGGGCTCGGCGAGTGGCTGGACACCGAGGTCGCCGACCTCGGCTACGGGCAGCAGCGCATGGTCGAGCTGGCCGTCACGTTCGCGACCGGCGCGTCCGTCCTGCTGCTGGACGAACCCGCGGCCGGCCTCGGCGCGGGCGAGCGGGTGATCATCTCCAAGGCGATCAGCGACCTGCCGAACGACGTGACCGTGCTGCTGATCGAGCACGACATGGACCTCGTGCTCGGGCTCGTCGACCGCGTCCTGTGCCTGTCCAACGGAAAGCTCGTCGCGGACGCGCCGGCCGGCGAGATCCGGTCGCACGCGGCGGTCCGCGAGGTGTACCTCGGAAGGGGTGACGACGAATGAGCACCTTCACGGTGAGCGGGCTGTCCGCCGGCTACCAGGGACATCCGGTGATCTCCGATGTCGCACTGACCGTCGCGCAGGGCGAGGCGGTAGCACTCGCCGGACGCAACGGCATGGGCAAGACCACGACACTCAAGGCGTTGATGGCGCTGTCGTCGCCGCGCGTCACGGCCGGCAGTGTCCGGTTCGGACAGACGGAGTTGGCCGGGCGTAAGCCGCACGACGTCGCCAGGGCCGGGATCGGTTACGTGCCGCAGGGCCGGCGGATCTTCCCGAGCCTCACCGTCAGCGAGCACCTCGACGTGGTCGCCCGGCCTGGGCACTGGACGGTGAAGAAGGTGCATGACCTGTTCCCGCGGCTCGCGGAACGGAGCGGTCACCGCGCGGGCACGCTGTCCGGCGGCGAGCAGCAGATGCTCGCGATCGCCCGGGCGCTGATGACCAACCCTCGGCTGCTGCTGCTCGACGAGCCGAGCGAAGGGCTCGCGCCCCGAGTGGTCCGGCAGGTCGCCGACATCATCCGGCTGCTGCACGACAGTGGGGTCGGCGTACTGATCGCCGAACAGGATCTTTCCATGGTGCGGCGGGTCTCCGACCGCGTGTACTTCATCGACCGCGGCAGCGTCGCCGCCGAGCTACCCACCAGTGAGCTGTCCGAACGGGACGACCTGCTCGACCTCTACCTCGGCGTGTGACGGGAAGGAACAAGTCGTGAAGACGATCAACCACTACATCGGCGGCGGGCCCGTCGCCGAGGCGCCGCCTGTCTGGGCGGACGTCCACGATCCCGCACTCGGCGCAGTGTCCGGCCGGGTCGCGCTCGGCGGCGGCGAGGCGATCTCGCATGCGGTCCGGGTCGCCGGTGAAGCGCAGGCCGAGTGGGGCGCGGCGTCTCTCGGCGCGCGGCAGCAGGTGCTGCTGGACTTCGTCCGGCTGGTGCAGGAGAACCGCGACGCGCTCGCGGCGACCATCACGTCCGAGCACGGCAAGACGCTCGCCGACGCGCACGGTGAGATCAACGCCGGCTTGGACGTCGCGAAGTTCGCGGCCGGCATCCCGCATCTGATGAAGGGCGAGTTCAGTGAGAACGTGTCCCGCGGCGTCGACACGTACTCGATCCGCCAGCCGCTCGGCGTGGTCGCCGGCATCACGCCGTTCAACTTCCCCGTCATGGTGCCGATGTGGATGTTCCCGATCGCGGTCGCCTGCGGCAACGCGTTCGTCCTGAAGCCCTCGGAGAAGGACCCGTCGGCATCGAACGAGCTGGCCGCACTGGCCGAACGGGCCGGCCTCCCGCCGGGTGTGCTGAACGTCGTACACGGCGGGGCCGACGCGGTGAACTCGATCCTGACGCACCCGGACATCGCCGCGGTGAGCTTCGTCGGATCGACTCCGGTGGCCAGGCACGTGTACGAGACCGCCGCGGCGCACGGGAAACGCGTGCAGGCGTTGGGCGGCGCGAAGAACCACCTCGTGGTGCTTCCGGACGCGGACCTCGATGCGGCAGCCGACGCACTGGTGTCGGCCGCGTACGGGTCGGCGGGAGAGCGCTGCATGGCGATCTCGGTCGCCGTCGCGGTCGGCGACATCGGCGACGCGTTGCGGGAGAAGCTGGTCGCCAGGATCGGCAAGCTGTCCGTGGTGGACGGTCGAGTGACGGGCGCGGACATGGGCCCGCTGGTGACGGCGGAACACCTCGAGAAGGTGCGTGGGTACGTCGCCGCGGGCGTCGAGGCCGGCGCGGACCTGGTCGTGGACGGCCGGGCCGCCGAGTTGCCGACCGAGGGCTACTTCCTGGCGCCGACCCTGTTCGACCACGTCGACGAGTCGATGTCGATCTACCGCGACGAGATCTTCGGTCCGGTGCTGGTCATGCTCCGGGCCGACAGCCTCGACGAGGCAATCGGGCTGGTGAACGCGAACGAGTACGGCAACGGCGTGTCCGTGTTCACCCGGGACGGCGTGGCCGCGCGGCGGTTCCAGCACGCCGTGCAGGTCGGCATGATCGGCCTGAACGTCCCGATCCCGGTGCCCATCCCGTACTTCCCGTTCGGCGGCTGGAAGAAGTCCCTGTTCGGCGACGCGGGCCAGTACGGCGAGGACGGCGTACGGTTCTTCACCCGTCGCAAGGTCGTGACCAGTCGCTGGGCCGAGACCGGCGGCGGACTCGACCTGCGCTTCCCGGGGGCGGCGGCATCGTGAAGCTGACTCATGCGTTCGACGTGCGGTTACCGGTGGACGAGGCGTGGCAGGTGCTCACGGACCTGGAGCGGATCGCCCCGTGCATGCCGGGCGTCAACCTGACCGACACCACCGACGATGTGTATCGCGGCGGCCTGAAGGTGAAGGTCGGCCCGATCGCGGCGACGTACGAGGGCGAGGCCCGGTTCGTCGAACGGGACGTCGAGGCACGGACGGTGGTGTGGCACGCGACGGGTCGCGAGACCCGAGGCAAGGGCGGCGCGTCGGCCACGGTCACCATGCAGCTGGAGCCGGCCGCGGCCGGCACCCACGTCGCAGTCGCCACGGACATGTCGATCTCGGGTCGCCTGGGCCAGTTCGGCCGGGGCGTGATCGGCGAGGTCAGCAACGGTCTGCTGAGCCAGTTCGTCACGAACCTGGAGAAGGAGATCGCCGGCGAACGGCGCCCGAGCGCGGTCACGCCACGTGCCGCGGCGGCTACCAGCCTGAACGGCGCCGCATCGACGCCGAAGAAAGTGGTCACGAACCTGGCTGAGGAGCCCTGGCCGGACGACGCCCCGGCCAGGGCTGTCAGCTTCTCCGCCAACGGCTCCGGGGGCGTCCCGGCGGAACAATCCCTCGACGTTCTCCGCGCCGTGGCGCTGCCGATGGCCAAGCGAGTGGCGCCCGTCGTGGCCCTGTTGGCGGGTCTGGTGCTGCTGATCCGGCGGCTTCGGCGATGATCGTGGCGTGTCCGAAGTGAGTGGGAAGCCCACCGTGCCAGCTGTCGCCCGAGCCGCCCGTGCTCTGGAGGTGGTGTCGGACGCGCCGAACGGCCTGACCCTCAGCGAGATCGCCCGCGCCATCGGGGCGCCGAAGAGCAGCTGCCTCTCGGTCTGCACCACCCTCGTCGAGTCAGGGCTCCTCGTGCGCTCCGGCACCGGCCACTACCTGCTCGGCTGGAAGGTGGTCCAGCTGGGCCGCGCGTATCTGGCCCGCTCCGACATCGCCACGGAGTTCCGCCGGGTGGACGCAGAGCTGGGCCTGCTCCCGGAAGACACCATCCTGCTGTCCATCCTCGACGGCAGAAACGTGCTGTACGTCGGCACGCGCCACGGCACCCGCCCGGTGGCGGTGCACTACGAGATCGGCATGCGGCTGCCTGCCCACTGCACCGCCAGCGGCAAGTCCCTGCTCGCCGCTCTCCCCGTCCCCGAACTCGACATCCTGTACGCCGACAACCAGTTCGACGTACTGACCCAGCACAGCATCGCCAACAGGTCGAACCTGAACTGCGACCTCGACAACGTCCGCACCCGCCACTACGCCATCGACGACGAGGAGACCGCGCTGGGCATGATCTGCGTCGGCGCCGCCGTCACCGACGGATCTGGCCGCCCGGTGGGTGCCCTGAGCGTGAGCATGGTCAAAGCGGCAGTGGACCAGCACCGAGGCAAGCAGGCCGCCGAGTCGCTGCTCCGGATGGCGCATGCGCTGACCGCCCGCCTCGGCGGCCCGGTGCATGCCCCGGTCACCGTCGACTCAGTCCCACTGAAGAACCGCCACTCCTGACCGACTCCGCTACCGCTGCGTCCACGGCCGGAACTTCTCGGGGTTACGCACGGCCCAGATATGCGTGATCCGGCCTCAGGCCGGTTCGGGTGTCGCGTTCGCCGGCCGGCTCGACTCGCGGATGATGATGTCGTGCGGGACGGTGTAGACGCGGGCCGGGTCCCGGTTGCCCTCGATTCTGCTGATCAAGGCCTCGAATGTCTTGTCCGCAAGGAGATCCAGGTCGGTGGCGACACTGCTCAGACTGGGGGACAGGTAGCGTCCGTCGATGATGTTGTCCCAGCCGATCACGGCCACGTCGTCAGGCACCCGGACTTGGTGCTCGATGAAGGTCCGGATGGCGCCGATCGCCAGCAGGTCGCTGGCGCAGACCAACGCGTCGATCTCGCCGATCCGGGGCAGTAGCTGCTCGGCCACCGCCGAACCCGACTCCCGGCTGTAGCGGTCGCAGCGGAGCAACCAGTCGTCACGGCTCTCCAGGTCCAACTCTCGCACCGCGGCGCGGTAGCCCTCGAGCCGTAGCTGGCCGACGCTCGACGGCCGGGACGGATTGCCACCGACGTAGGCGATCCGCCGCCGGCCGCCGTCGGCCAGATGCCGAACGACATCCCGGGCGGACTGCTCGTTGTCGATGGCGACGTAGTCCGCGGTGCCTTCACTCAGGTGCTCACCGAGCAGCACCATCGGGGTGAACCGGCTCATGTCCGCCATCCGCCGCGGATCCACCGCCAGCGGGCTGTAGATCACCCCGTCGATGCTGTGGCCGGGATATCCGCCGGCGGCACGCAGTTCGTGCTCGTCGCTGCGCCCGGTCTCGTCGGTGAAGACGGCGTACCCGTGCCGTTCCCCAGCCATGATCAGGGCGTGCGCCAACGCGCCCAGGTACGGCTCGTCGATCCGCGGTACGGCGAGCGCGACGATGTTGCTGCGGCCGCTCTGCAGTTGCCGGCCGACCAGTGAAGGGGTGTAGCCCAGTTCGGCGATGGCGGCCTTGACCCGGGCCCGGGTCTCGGCTTTCACGTGCCGCCGCTCGTGGACCACATTCGTCACGGTCTTCAACGACACCCCGGCCAGCTCCGCGACGTCCTTCAGGCGCGCCGGACGGCCCGGTAGGCCGTTCTCAGGCGTCATCGTTCTCCTTTCGACTACTTCAGCCACATCTTGACAGAGCCCACGAGCCCGGTCAGCATACTTCTAACGTTAGAACTTCTAACGTTAGAAACGCTTCCGATGCAGTGCCGCCGCCGACAGGGAAGTGGGCTCGTGAAGAAGATCGCGTACGTCGCCTCGATCATGCTGACCACCGGAGCACTCTTCGCCAGCGCGGCCTGCACCGGCGGCGCTGGGGGCACCGGGTCCGGAACCGTCGAGCAGGACACCGGTAGCCGGCAGGAGATCCGGTACATGATCGGGCAGCCGGAGGATCCGGCGGATCTGGAGTTGATCAAGTCCGACCTGAAGACGTTCGAGTCGAAGAACCAAGGCATCACGGTGAAGCTCGACGTCATCCCGAGCGAGAACGTCCGGACCGTCCTGCAGACCCAACTGCGCTCCGGTCAGGGTCCCGACGTCTTCGGATACGACACCGGACCGGGCTTCGCCGGCGCACTGGCCAAGGCAGGACTGGTGTACGACCTGACCAGTGCCTACGCCGAGCACAAGTGGCCGATCTACGACTTCGCCAAGAAGCGCGTCACCTTCGACGGCAAGATCGTCGGGGTGCCGAGCCAGATCGAGGAAGTCGGCATCTTCTACAACAAGACGCTGTTCGCGAAGCACGGGATCGCCCAACCGCAGAACCTCGCCGACCTGACCGCAGCGGCCGAGAAGCTCAAGCAGAACAACGTCGTCCCGTTCGCCGTCAGCGACAAGGAAGGCTGGCAGGGCGGTCATCTGCTCAGCATGTCGCTGTCCAGCGCGGTCGGATCGAAGGGCATGGACGACCTGCTCAACGGCCGTACGTCGTGGAACACCCAGCCGGTGGTGGATTCGCTGGCGGTCTGGAAGCAGTGGAACGACAAGGGTCTGCTGACTCCGTCCCCGGCAGCGGTCAGCTACGACAACGCGAACGCGCTGTTCTACTCCGGCAAGGCTGCCATGGACCCGACCGGCAGCTGGCTGGCCCTGGACATCGAGCGGAACGCCAAGTTCGACGTCGGCTTCATTCCGTTCCCGGCCCAGGACGGACCGGGCATCTTCAGCGGCGGTCTCGGGGCGGGCACGTTCGTCTCCGCGTCGACCACGAAAGCGGACGCGTCGATCAAGTTCCTGGACTATCTGCTCACCGCCGAACACGGCCGCTGGGCCGCCGAGAAGCTGCAGGACATCCCTGCCTATCCCATCGACACCGCCGGCATGAAGGCGTCGCCGTTGTTCAAGCAGGTCCTGGACGACTCGGCCAAGATCGCCGACGGCACCGGTGACTTCGGGTACAACATCGACGTTCTGACCACTGACGTCTTCAACAACGCCATGTGGAAAGGCATCCAGGGCATCCTCAGCGACCAGTCCGATCCGGCCAAGGTCGCCGCCCAGCTGCAGACGGCGTACGAGAAGTCGGCGAAATAGGATGGGTGCCGTCAGCAACGTTCCTCCGGTCACCCGCAGGGCCCAGGCGCGACTCGGCATCCTGCTCGCGCTTCCGGTGGCGGTGATCACGGCGGTGTTCTTCGTGTTCCCGATGGTCAACGCGCTGTACTACTCGGTGGTCGACTTCGACGGCCTCGATCCGACACCGCCGTTCGTCGGGCTGAGCAACTTCACCGAGATGTTCACCGACTCCGCGACCTGGCACGCGCTGGGGAACAACGCGATCTGGATCGGGATCGGCACCGCCGCGCCGATGATCATCGGGCTGCTCGTGGCCGTGCTGATCTGGTCCAGCCGCGGCGGCGGGGCGGCGTACCGGCTGCTGTTCTTCCTGCCGTTCATGCTGCCTGGCGTGGCGATCGGTATCGTGTGGGGCTGGATCTACGACCCGGTCAACGGCTGGATCAACCGGGTGCTCGGGGCCGTCGGTCTCGGCGGCTGGAGCCGCGGCTGGCTCGGGGATCCGGACACCGCGATCTTCGCCGTGCTCGCCACCGCGATCTGGGCGACCTGCGGCTTCGTCATCATGATCATCCTGTCCGCGCTGCGCAACGTTGACGTGGAACTCGTCGACGCCGCCCGGATCGACGGCGCGAACGCCGGCCAGCGGCTGTGGCACATCCTGTTGCCGCAGATCATGCCGGTCTTCCTGATGGTTCTGACCCTGACTCTGGTCGGTGGGTTCAGCGTCTTCGACATCATCTTCATCATGACCGGCGGTGGACCGGCCGATGCCACCGAGGTGCTCGGGACGTACGCGTACTCGAGCGCGTTCCAGCTCAACCGGATCAGCTACGGCACCGTGCTGGCGCTGCTGATCACGGTCCTGGCGGTGCCGTTCACCATCATGCTGAACCGTCTTCAGCGACGGCTCTCGCTGCAAGGGCTGGGGGCTTGATGGCCGATCTGCCTGTCGCCGTCCCCCGCCGCACTCGATCCAGCGAGCAGGTGGAGTTCCGCCGGCATGCGGTCCGCCGGTCCACGGATCTCGCCGTCCGCCACCTGGCGCTGATCGCGATGGCGGCGCTGACACTGTTCCCGGTGCTGTTGATCGTCTCCACGGCACTCAAGACACCGCAGGACGTGCGTAGCGATCCGTTCGGACTGTTCTCCTCGTTCTCACTGGAGAACCTGCGTTCGGCCTGGACCGTCGGGCGGTTCAGCAGCTATCTGCTCGACAGCGTGCTGCTGACTGTGCCGAGTACGGCGGTGGTCATCGTGATCTCGACGATGGCCGGCTACGCCTTCGCCCGATTGCCTTTCCCGGGACGGACGGTCGTCTTCTATCTCGTCGTACTCGGGCTGCTGGTGCCCTTCTTCACCTACATGATCCCGCTGTACTTCCAGCTCCGGTCGATGGGCCTGCTGGACAGCCTGGTCGGCGCCAATCTCGTGCTGATCTCGACCAACCTGTCGTTCGGGACGTTCTTCATGCGGGCCTTCTTCTCCGATCTGCCCGAAGAACTGGAGCAGGCGGCGCGGATCGACGGCGCCTCCGAGAGCCGCATCTTCGCGCAGGTGATGGTGCCGATGGTGAGCTCGGGTGCGGCCGCGCTGGCGGTCTTCACGTTCCTGAGCAACTGGAACAACTTCCTGGTGCCGTTGCTCTACCTGCCCAGCGGGAAGTACCGGCCCCTCACGGCCGGTCTCTACAACTTCACCGGTGGCCGCTCGATGGACATCGGGCCGCTGGCGGCCGGCACCTTGATCACCATCGTCCCGGTGATCGTGATCTTCGTCGTCCTCCAACGCCAAGTCACGCAGGGATTCATGTCCGGCGCCGTCAAGGGCTGACTCACCGCACAACGCAGTTCCGAAGGAGACCTATGCCATCCCTGGTCAGATTCAGCTCACCTCGCGTCGCGGAGGTCGTGCCCGACATCGAGCGCACCCCGCAACCCGACGAGGTCCTGATTCGCACGTTGTACTCCGGCATCTCCGCGGGCACCGAACTGACGGCGTACCGCGGCAGCAACCCGTATCTGAACAAGCGATGGAACGACGACTCCCGGCTCTTCGTCGAGGGCGACACCTCGATCAGCTACCCCGTCGACGGTTGGGGGTACGAGGAGGTCGGCGAGGTCGTCTCGCTCGGCGCCGCGGCCGACGGCGTCAACGTCGGGGACGTGGTCTGGGGGACCTGGGGACATCGCAGCCATACGGTCAAGAAGGCGGCCTGGGCCGCGCAGCGGATCCTGGACGCGGGCGTTGATCCGCGGGTCGGGATCTTCAGCCAGATCGGCGGGATCGCGCTGAACCTGGTGCTGGACGCTGACATCCACATCGGCGAGACGGTCGCGGTCTTCGGCCTCGGCGTACCCGGGCAACTGGCCGCTCAGCTGGCCCGGCTGAACGGCGGCCGGGTGATCGCGATCGACGGGCTCCCTGCCCGCCGTCAACTGGCGCTGGACCTCGGCGCCGAGTGTGCCCTCGATCCCGCTGACGGTGGGATCGCCGAGCGGATCCGTGACCTGACCGAAGGCCGCGGCGCCGATGTGTGCCTGGAGGTGTCGGGCAGCTACCACGCCCTGCACGAGGCGGTTCGGTCGGTCGCGTACAGCTCCCGAGTCTGTGTCGCCGGCTTCATGCAAGGTGAGGGCGCCGGTTTGCTGCTGGGAGAGGAGTTCCATCACAACCGAGTGTCGCTGATCGGCTCGCAGATCTCGGGTGTCGCGCCGGCCTTGCAGCATCGCTGGAACTACGACCGCCTGGCGAGGACCGCGATCCAGCTTGCCTCGGACAAGCGGCTGAACGTGACCGACCTGATCACCCACACGGTGCCGATCGCTCAAGCCGCGGAGGCCTTCCAGATGCTCGACGAACGTCCGCAGGACGCGCTGCAGGTCGTGCTCAGCTTCGACCAGGAGGTGACCGCATGAGCTTCCGGCTTGCGGCCGCCGAGCTGACACTGCCCGGCGAGACGTTGGAGGAGAAGTTCAATCTCGTGCGGACGGTCGGCTTCGACGGGATCGAACTGTCCGCCCGTGGCGACGGGATCTTCGGAGCGCGGACCGACGAACTCCGGCGGGCCCGCGACGCCGGCGTACTGATGCCGACCGCGGTCGTGCACATGGACCACTTCATCGGAGACTTCGATGCCGACCGTCGCCGCGATGCGATCGAGCAGCTCAAGATCCAGTTGAGCACGATCGTGGCGGCGGGCGGCACCGGCATCGTCTCGCCGCACGCCTTCGGTCTGTTCTCCCGGCGGTTGCCGCCGTTCGTCCCGCCGCGTTCGGTGGAGGACTCCCGGGCGGCACTGGTCGAGGCTTTGCGTGAAGTGGGCGAGCACGCCGAGTCCGTGGGTGCGAAGGTCTACCTGGAACCGTTGAACCGGTTCGAGGACTTCGTGATCAACCAGTTGGCCGATGCGGTCTCGGTGGTCGAGGAGGTCGGGTCGCCCGGAGTCATGATCACCGCGGACACCTTCCACATGTCCATCGAGGAAGCCCGCGTCGGCGAGTCGATCAGGCAGGCCGGTTCGCTGATCGGCCACGTCCAGCTTGGCGACAGCAACCGCCTGGAGCCCGGTGCCGGCCACTACGACTGGCCGGAAACCCTGCAAGCCCTGGAAGCCATCGGTTACACCGGCTGGCTGGCCATGGAATGCGGCCTCAGCGGTCCGGTCGACCAGGTCCTGCCAAGGGTCGCCAAGCTGCTGTCACGCTGACCATCTTGTTGGTCCAGGCAACAAAAGGGAGGCGGCAGGGCTTTCCTTCCGGTTGAAGTTAATAGCCTCTCGTGGTGCTGTCAACCCCTCGGACGAGTGGTTGACAGGGTCGGTGCGGGCAATTAACTTCAGCTGGAAGTAAAGCCGCTGACCCCCCGACAAGGTGAGACGTGTGACCGACCGTCCGAATGTGCTGGTCGTCATGGCTGACGAGCAGAGCTGGAACACGATGGGCTGGACCGGCAACCCCGCGGCGCGGACGCCGTACCTGGATGAACTGGCGGGGGAGTCGACCGTCTTCGACGCGTGCTACACGCCGTTCCCGCTGTGCTGCCCGGCGCGGACGAGTCTGTGGACCGGCCTGATGCCTCGGCATCACGGCGTGCTGGGGAACTGGCGGCCGATCGAGCCACAGTTGCGTACGGCGGGGGTCGCGCAGGCGTTCGCCGCCGCGGGCTATCACACGCACTACAACGGCAAGTGGCACGTTCCCGGTACGACGCCGGACCGGATGGGGTGGGCCGACAGCAGTGCGATTCCCGCCGTACTGCGTGGTCAGGATCGTGGCCGGTACATCGAGGAGTACCGCTCCTGGGCGGGCGAACGGGGGTACGCGTTCGACCCGGACCACATCGAGAACCTCACCGCACCCGACCTGGAAGCGCTGGCCGAGCGGCCGTACGCGACATCGAGCGTCCCACTGGAGTCGTTCCTCGAGAAATGGCAGTGCGACAGGTTCCTGACCGGGCTCGATCAGCGTCCCGCGGACAAGCCGTGGCTGGCCGTGTGCTCGTTCAACGCACCGCACTTCCCGATGCTCGTCCCGAGCCCGTACGACAAACTCATCGATCGCGACCAGGTCCGGCTCCCCGAGAGCTGGTCGACGGGTACGGCGACCAAGCCGCGCGAGGTGCGGGAGTCGCACTTCGCCCGCGACTTCGAGGGCCTCAGCGAGCAGGACTGGATCGAGGTCACCAGCCACTACCTCGGGCTGTGCGCCCTCGTCGACAGCCAGTTCGGCCGGATCCGCCAGTACCTGGAGGACGCCGGCGAGTGGGACCGGACGGTCGTCGTCTTCACGTCCGACCACGGTGACCTGATGGGCGCCCACCGGCTGATGGAGAAGGGCCACTGGCTGCACTACGAGGAAGACCTCCGGGTGCCGTTGATCGTGCGTCACCCGGACGGCCGGCAGAGCCGCACCGCGAACTTCGTGTCGCTGTGCGACATCGGACCGACCTTGACCGAGGTCGCCGGGGTGCCCTGGCACGAACCGCAGGACGGGCGTTCGTTCGCGGCGATGCTCGGCGACGACTCCGCGGCACCGACGCGCGACTACGTGACCGCCGAGACGATGCTGCACGACGGTCGTCCCGGTGGGAACGGAGATCCGTTCCATGCAAGAGATTGGCAGTACCCGAGAGACAGTCTGAACCTGTCCGTCCGCACCGCGGATCATCGCTACATCTTCCGGTCTCACGACGAGGCCGAGCTGTACGACCTGGCTGCCGACCCCTGGGAGCAGCACAACATCGCGGCCACGGCCGAGGGAGCACCGACGGCGGCGTCGCTGGCCAAGCTCCTTGCGGACGAGGTGGCCGACGTACTTCCCGACGCCGCGGCTCTGGTCCGCGCCGGCTCATCGAAAGCGAAGGCCACATCATGACCCGCACACACCTGTCCCGGCGCACGTTCCTGCAGCTGGGTGCCGCGGCGGCCGGAGTCGCCGCCGTCTCCTCCTGCTCCCGCGGCCTCGGTGGCTCCTCGTCGAGCGGCGGCGGATCCAGCGCGGCCCTGGAGGTGATGTTCTGGGGCGAAGGAGACCAGAACAAGAAGCTCATCGAGGCCCTCGACGTCTACCAGAAGAGCGAGGGTGCGGCGAAGGTCAACCCGCAGTACTCCGGGTTCTCGGGGTACTACGACAAGCTCGCCACCCGAGTTGCCGGCGGCAACCCACCGGACGTGTTCCAGATCCATCTGCCGTACCTGATGGAGTACGTCAAGCGCGGTGCGGTGCAGCCGCTGGACCAGTACAAGGACGACCTCGGTCTCGACTCGATGCCGGACTACGTGTCGACGACGATCAAGGCGGACGGCAAGTACTACTTCGCCCTGCTCGGCGCCGCGACCCAGCCGGCCATCATCGTCAACACGACGAAGCTCAAGGGCCTCGGTCTGGCAGCGCCCAGCCCCGACTGGACGCTCGACGAGTACAAGGCCACGATGGCGGAGGTCTGGGGCAAGAGCGGTCACAAGCTCGCCGGTACGGCGGATCAGGGCGGCAGCCCGATCGCCCTCGAATCCTTCCTGCGCGGTCGCGGCAAGGCGCTGTTCGGTGACGCGGGCTCGCTCGGGTTCGGTCAGGACGACATGGCGGCCTGGCTGCAGCTCTGGCAGGACCTGCGGGGCAACGGAGCCGCCGTACCGATGGCCTTGACGGCGGCTGCGACCGGGTTCCAGAACGACCCGGTGACGGTCGGCAAGGCGGCGTACACCGGTACGGCGACGTCGCGAGGCCTGCCGTCGATGCAGAGTCTGACGAAGGACACGTTGAGTCTCGGCACGTTCCCGTCCGGTGGTGCGGGCTCCCAGCCCGGCACGAACATCATTCCGGCCGGCTGGTTCGCGATCTCGCCCAAGTCCAAGAACATCGAGGGCGCCGTGTCGATGCTCAAGTTCCTCACCAGCAAGCCGGAGGCGGCCAACGCGATGGGCCTGGCCCGTGGCGTCCCGATCCCCGAGGACATTCGCGCCACGGTCGCGAAGTCCGCGACGGGCCTGAACAAGCTGGTGCTCGAGAACTATGCGCTGGTCGCGTCGAAGGGTCCGGCGGCGCTGCAGATGTACCCGCCCGGCGCGAGCAAGCTCCTGCAGACCTCGCTGCCGAACGCGAACCAGGTCGTCGGCTTCGGCAAGAGCACAGTCGCTCAGGCGGTGACCAAGTTCTTCGCGGACGCTCAGGCCGCGCTCAAGTGAGTACTGCCTGCCAGGGCCGGCGGCTGCGGTCGGCGCAGCCGTTCGACGTCCGGCAGCAGAACTACTCGGCGATCCTGCGTGCGGTGATGCAGCACGGTCCGATCGCGCGGTCGGAGCTCTCCGGGCTCACCGGAATGGCGACGGGCACGATGACGAAGCTCACCGGGCTGCTGTCCGAGGCGGGCCTGCTGCGCGAGTTGCCGGCCGAGTCCGGTCACGGCGCGCTCGGCCGGCCGCGAACCCCGATGGTCGTCGACGACCGGGCCCATCGCGTGGTCGGCGTACATTTCGGACTGCGCCGTACTACTGTCTGCCTGCTGGATCTGCGCGGCGCGTTGCTGGCCGAGGTACGTCTCCCGCATCGCCGACGCGGCTTCGAACCGCTTGTCGCCCAGGCGGTCGAAGGGATCCAGGAGCTGACTTCGCGGACCCCGGGCAGGATTCTGGGGGTCGGCGCGAGCACCGGCGGCTGGGTCGATCGTGAAGCCGGTGTGGTGCGCGACCATCGAGTACTGCGGTGGCGGGACGCTCCGCTGCGGGATGCGCTGGCGGGCGGTCTGGGGATGCCTACGGAGGTCGACTCCAGCTTCCGGGCGTTGGCCATGGCCGAGCGCTGGTTCGGTGGCGCCCAGGGTGTGGACGATCTGATCGGGCTGTTCGTCGGGAACGTCGTGGGTGCCGGTTTCCTGCTCGGCGGCCGGGTGTTCCCGGGCTACTGCGCGGCCGCGGGAACCGTCGATCACCTCTCGGTGGGTGTGACGGCCGACGAGGTCTGTTCCTGTGGGCGGCGGGACTGTCTGCACGTGGCGGCCAGTGATCTCGCGGTACTCGCGCGTGCCCGCAAGGAAGGTGTGATCGGGACGCGAGGGACGCTGGAGCGTCTCGTCCAGGCCGCCAGGGACGGCGATGCTCGTGCGGACGCTCTCTTGGTCGCGAGGGCGGAGCTGGTGGGTGTCGCGGCCGGCACGTTGATCGACATGCTCGACCCCGAGGTGGTCGTCGTGAGCGGCGGTGTGGTCGATGCGCCGGAGTACCTCGAGTCCGTCCAGCGGGGAGCCCGCGTGTACCTCCGCGACAAGCGCCCGGTGGATGTCGATTCGGTGGTGCGACTGAGCGCGTTCGGCACAGATGGCGTAGCGGTCTCCGCGGCCAGCGTGATCCTCGATCGGATCTACGCGGCACCGGCGGAGTTCGTCCCCGGACTACTCGAGTTGCGCTATGGGTGATGTCGACTCGGTGGAAGTCTGGTCGCACCAGGCGTCGCGGCGCAGTGCGTGGGTGATGGTCGAGGTGGTTGCAGACGGCACCCGAGGTGTCGGCGAGCTCTCCGACGGAGCACCGTTGGACATCTTGGTGAACGCCGCGCGCTCGGTCAGCTCGGTGGTGATCGGGCTTCCGCTGGACGTGGCCCGGACGACGCTGCGTCGGCAGCTGGAGAAGCTGAGGACCGCCGGCGAGGACGCGTTCCTGTGGTCCACCGTCCTCGGTGGCTACGAGGCTGCCTTCGCGGATCTGCAGGCACGCCTCGAGGGCAGACCGCTCTCGACGTCGCTCGGCCTCGGCGAACCGCAGCCCGTGCGGTTGTACGCCAACCTCAACCGCACGTATGGCGGTGACGGTCCGGAGGCGATCCTCGCGGCGGCACTGGATGCCACCAGCAACGGATTCCCCGCACTGAAAGTGGCGCCGTTCCTGGACAACCAGGCCCGCGGAATGCGCGGCGCCCAGTTGATTGACGCAGGCATCGAACTCGTCGCACGCGTTCGGGACGCGCTTCCGAGCGACGTACAGCTCATGGTCGACTGTCACCACCTGGTCCCCGCCGAACTGCTCGATGTCGTCGTCCGGGAGCTGGCGCCGATGGGGCTGCACTGGGTCGAGGACCTTGTGCCCATCGGTGACCGGTCCGGGATGGAAAGGGCAGCGGCCGGCGGCCTCGCGCTGGCCGCGGGGGAGCACATCTGGAATCCGGAGGCTGCTGCGGCCGCGTGTGCCACGGGTGCACTCCGGTACTGGTTGGTCGATCCCAAGCACGCCGGCGGTCCGGTCGGCGTCGCACGGATCGCCGAGGCAGTCGAAGGTACGCAACTGACGTTCCACAATCCGAGCGGTCCGATCGGTACCGCCCACGCGGCTCATCTCGCCGGACTGGCCGGTACGACGACCTGGCTCGAGTTCGCGTGGGGCGAAGCGGATCGCACCGCCTTCGTCGAGCCTGCCGAGCCCGTGAACGACGGGATCATCCGGCCGGCCGGTCCCGGCATCGGCTGCCGGCCTCGTTCCCGCCGAAAGGAGTGATCCATGGCAATCACCTATCCGACGATCCGTGGCGAGCGGAAGCGTCGTACCCGCTACCAGAACGGCTGGGCGCTGGCCTTCCTGGCACCGTGGCTGGTGGGCTTCCTGGCGTTCACCGCAGGTCCGATGCTGATGTCGCTGTATCTCGCCTTCACCGACTACGACCTGCTGTCGGCACCGAAGTGGATCGGCGCAGGCAACTTCAGCCGGATGTTCGGTGCCGATCCGCTGTTCCTGCAGTCCCTGAAGGTGACCGCGATCTATGTCTTCGTCGGTACGCCGCTCAGTCTGACCTTCGCCCTCGCGGTCGCGGTGGTCCTCAACCGGGGACTGCGCGGCCTCGACTTCTATCGCTCGGCCATCTACCTGCCGTCGCTGTTCGGTGGCAGCGTGGCGATCGCGGTGCTGTGGCGGAAGGTCTTCAACGGCGACGGGCTGGTCAACCAGGTGCTGGCCCTCGTCGGTATCCACGGTCCGTCCTGGATCTCCGAACCGCACACCGCGCTGGGCACGCTGATCGCTCTCGAGGTGTGGCAGTTCGGTGCCCCGATGGTGATCTTCCTGGCCGGGCTCCGGCAGATTCCGCGAGAGTTCTACGAAGCGGCCCAGGTCGACGGTGCGAGCCGGTGGCGCCAGTTCTGGAGCATCACGATGCCGTTGCTGAGCCCGATCCTGTTCTTCAATCTGACCCTGCAACTGATCCGGTCGTTCCAGGCGTTCGCGCCGGCGTTCATCATCAGCGACGGTTCGGGCGGGCCGGCCGACTCCACGCTCTTCTATTCCCTTTACCTCTATCAGGAGGGGTTCGTGAACTTCGACATGGGCTACGCCGCGGCGATGGCCTGGATGCTGGTGCTGCTGGCCGGCGCGGTCGTCGCGGTCAACTTCATCTTCAGCCGGTACTGGGTGCACTATGGCGACTGAACGACTCGCCGCGATCCGGGACGACGCCGACACCCGTCCGGCCGTCCGCCGCTGGGCGCCGGGACGGCGCCTGCTGGCCCACTTCGCGCTCATCGTGGTCACGCTCGTCATGCTCTATCCGCTGGTGTGGATGGTGGCGAGCTCCTTCAAACCGACCGACGAGATCTTCTCCCAACCCGGGCTGATTCCGCGGCACCTGCAGCCGTCGAACTACGCCGAGGGCTGGCGGGGAGTGTCCACCGCGTTCAGCATCTTCATCGAGAACTCACTGCTGATCTCGCTGTTCGCCATCGTCGGGAACGTGATCTCGTGCAGCCTCGCCGCGTTCGCGTTCGCCCGGCTCAACTTCATCGGGCGGCGGATCGCCTACGCGACGATGCTGGTGACGCTGATGCTGCCGACCCACGTCACGCTGGTGCCGCAGTACATCTTGTTCAACAAGCTGGGCTGGGTGAACACGTTCTACCCGTTGTTCGTGCCGCACTTCTTCGCCGTCGACGCGTTCTTCGTGCTGTTGATGGTGCAGTTCATCCGGTCGCTGCCGCGCGAGCTGGACGAGGCCGCGCGGCTGGACGGCTGCAATCCCTGGAAGATTTACCGCTACATCGTGTTCCCGTTGCTGCGGCCGGCGTTGGTCACCACCATCATCTTCACGTTCATCTGGACCTACAACGACTTCTTCAAGCAGCTCATCTACCTCAACGACGTCGAGCTGTTCAC
The DNA here is from genome assembly GCF_043197265.1 of Kribbella sp. NPDC049227. Lineage (NCBI taxonomy): Bacteria > Bacillati > Actinomycetota > Actinomycetes > Propionibacteriales > Kribbellaceae > Kribbella > Kribbella sp. NPDC049227. Next base: position 633,810 of record NZ_JBICST010000005.1, read on the forward strand.
CGTGCCGCTGGGGCTGCGCCAGTTCCTCGACTCGACCGGCGACTCGTCCTGGGGGCCGATGCTTGCCATGAGCACCGTTGCCCTCCTCCCGCCGCTCGTCCTGTTCATCACGTTCCAGCGGAGGATCGTCGACGGAGTCGCCACGTCTGGCCTGAAGGGATGAGATCCGTTGCCCTGGTGACCGGCGCGGGTGGCGGCGTCGGCTCCGCGGTCGCCTCGACGCTCGCGGCTGGTGGCTGGGCGGTGGTGGGCGTCGACCTGGTGGAGCGGCCCGCCTGCCTCGCGGCTGCGGGAGCGGTGGAGTGGGTCGTGGGCGACGTCCGCGACGAGACGAGCATCGGCCGCGCGGTCGAGACCGCGGCTCACCTGGGCCGTTTGAGTGGCTTGGTGACGGCGACCTTGACCGAGCATCGTGGTGCGCTCGAGGGTCTCGACCGGCGTGCCCTCGCGGAGGTGTACGACGTTCAGGTCGCCGCTGCGTGGGCTTGGAGTACGGCGGTCGCCGATGCGGCGTCGGGCGACGGATCGATCGTCCACATCTCGAGCGTGCATGCGCAGCGGGCAGCTCCCGGCATGGCGGCGTACGCGATGGGCAAGGCCGCTCTGGACGCCCTGGTCCGGGCGGGCGCGGTGGAGTGGGGCCGCCAGGGTGTGCGCTGCAACGCCGTCCTTCCGGGTTTCGTCCCGGTGCAGCGGAACAAGGAGCGTTGGTGCGATCCGAGTGCTGCCGAAAGCCTGCTGGCCGAGCATCCACTCGGCCGTTTCGTCACCGCCGAGGACGTGGCGCAGGTCGTTGCCTTCCTCCTCGGACCGTACGCCCGTGGAGTGACAGGGGTGTCGCTCCCGGTCGACGGAGGAATGCTCGCCACGTTGCCACGGTGGGCCTGATGCGAACACCCGAAGCTCTTGGAGGCCTTGCATGGAAACGAATGTCCTCATCATCCTCGTCGATGACATGGGGTACTCCGACATCGGCTGCTACGGCGGCGAGATCGGTACGCCGAACATCGACCGGCTCGCCGGGAACGGCGCCCGCCTGACGAACTTCTACAACACCGCCCGCTGCAGCCCTTCGCGCGCGTCGCTGCTGACCGGTCTGCACCCACACCAGACCGGTGTCGCCGAGCTGGTGAACAACGACGGCCCTGGCGGCTATCCGGGCAGCCTCAGCGATCGGTGCGCCACGCTGGCCGAGACATTCCGGGCTGCCGGATACCACACGCACATGACTGGCAAGTGGCACCTGTCCAACGAACGCGAGCAGCCGGATCAGAGCTGGCCGACACGTCGTGGGTTCGAGCGCTTCTGGGGGACGATCAGCGGCGCCGGCAGCTATTTCCAGACCACCACGTTGCACGACGGCGAAACGCCCGTACCGCTGTCCGAGCTCGGGCCGGACTTCTACTACACCGACGAGATCGGTTCACATGCGGCGGCGGCGATCCGGGACGCGGCCGAGGGTGAGCGCCCGTTCTTCGGGTACGTCGCCTTCACCGCGCCGCACTGGCCGTTGCACGCCAAGGAATCCGACCTGGCGGAGACCCGCGGCCTCTTCGACGAGGGCTGGGACGTCCTGCGGACCCGCCGTCGTCAGCGTCAGCTCGATGCCGGGATTTGCGCGGACGACGCGACGCTCGACCACCGCGATCCGGCCGTTCCGGCGTGGACGGACGAACCGGAACAGAAGTGGCAGCTCGAACGGATGGAGGCCTACGCCGCGCAGGTGCGCGCCATGGACCGGGCCGTCGGCACGATTCTCACCGCGCTGGAAGAGACCGGACAGGCCGGCAACTCGATCGTGCTCTTCCTGTCCGACAACGGGGGCTGCGCCGAGGAGCTCCGCAGCGATCCCGAGGGCGCGGCGCGGTTCCGGCAGCACCATCTGATCATCCCGCCCAGCGCACCGGACGGTACGCCGATGCGCGTGGGCAACTCGCCCGACATCCGCCCGGGAACCGCGGACACCTACACCAGCTACGGACAGGCCTGGGCGAACCTCTCGAACACGCCCTTCCGTCTGTACAAGCGGTGGGTGCACGAAGGCGGTATCGCGACCCCGCTGATCGTGTCGTGGCCGGACGGTGGCCTGACCGACGGCGTGATCGCCGCGCCGCACCAGCTGACCGACATCGCGCCGACGTTGCTGGAGGCAACCGGTGTGCCGCCGCTCGCCGAGCGCGACGGGCACGCGATGCCCGCGTTGCCGGGTGTCAGCATGCTCGAGCTGCTCCGCGGCGGCGAGGCCGAACCCCACGATCTGTGCTGGGAACACATCGGCAACGCGGCGATCCGCTCCGATCGCTGGAAGCTCGTCCGCGAGTACGAAGGACCGTGGGAGCTGTACGACCTGCTGACCGACCGGAGCGAGAGCAACAACCTCGCCGACGCGCAGCCGGAACGAGTCCAGGAGCTGGCGACTCGCTGGCAGACCTGGGCGAATACGGTCGGGGTCATTCCGTACGGCGATGTGCTGGCTGCCCGCGCCACGATGCCGACCCAGCCCGCCTGACGGAGGTTGCAGACATGAGGAGAACGACAGGGGCGATCGCCGTCGTACTGGTCGCCGCCGGACTCACCCAGGCTGCCGCCCGACCGCCGAGCCGGGTGGAGATCCGGGTCGATCGGGCGCCGCTGGTGATGGCGGACGGAACGCCCGCGCCGACGATCGAGCCGGCGATCTTCGGTGCGAACGCTCGGTGGATCGACGACGAGCTCGGTGCCTGGGATCCGGCGACGCACGGTCCGGCGGCCGGGTTCGCCGACGCGGCCGCGGCGGCGCGGCTCGACCTGATCCGCTACCCGGGTGGGACGGTCGCGAACTTCTTCGATTTCAAGTCGGCGATCGGTCCGGTGGGGCAGCGCGGATGCCAGACGTCCGGCGGCTTCGCGGCGGTTCGCTTCGGCGCGATTTCCGGTGCGCGGAACGGGTTCGGGCCGGACGAGGAGGAGGCTCTGGTCTCGGCGATCGGCGCGAAGACCATGGTCATGGTGCCGTCGATCAACCAGAAGTCGGCGGATGCGGCTGACTATGTCGAGTACATGAACTCGCCCAGCGACGGTACGGCGAGCAACCCCAACGGAGGCACTGACTGGGCCGAAGTACGTGCTGCCAACGGCCATCCGGCGCCGTACGGGATCAAGATCTGGGAGTACGGCAACGAGCCGTTTCTCGACGGTCAGCGCTACTGGCGCGACGAGGATCAGCAGGTCCGGGTGAAGCAGTTCATCGAGGGCGGGTGGAGTCGGCAGACGGCGGCATCGGTGACCTACCAGAACGACGACGGGCTGTTCACGGGCTGCGATCTGGTGAACCGGCGGACCGGTACGGGCGCGGCCGACCAGACCTACCGAACGCGGTACCGGCCGATCGCCTTGCCTGCGGACGCGACGGCCGAGTCCGGCCCGATCGCGGAACCGGTGCTGACCGTGAACGGAGTGCGATGGACGCGGGTGGACTCACTGGCGACCGCCGGACCGAGCGAGCAGGTGTACCGCATCGGAACGGCTGACGGCACGGTCAGCTTCGGCGACGGGGTCCACGGTGCGGTGCCGCCGAAGGACGCCAAGCTGAGCATCGAGTACACCACTGGCCGTCAGGACGGCTTCCTCGACTTCGTCCGCGCGATGAAGGCGGTCGATCCGAAGATCACGGTCTGCTCCGGCTGGGGCAAGGCGGAGTTCGTCGATGCCATGGGCAACCGCCCGTACGACTGCCTGGGCATCCACTCCTACACCGATCAGCAGGGCGGTGACGCCGACGGCGCGTACACGCCGACGCAGCTCTATCAGCGCTTGATGAGCGTGAGCGACGCTCCGACCCAGGAGCTGACCGATCTGCGCCGCCAACTCGGCCGGTACTTCCCGGACCCGCGCAAGCGGCCCGCGCTCGCGGTCACGGAGTACGGCACCATCAGCCAGAACGGTCCGACCGGAGTCAGTACGCCGGCCAACTTCACGGCGATGCAGATGCACAACGTCTACGAGACCGCGTTGCTGATCGGTCAGATCGCCAACGGCGTACGACTGTCGATCAACTCGAACCTCAACGGTGGGCCGAACGCCGATCCGGCGAAGCGGGACTGGGGCAACATCCTCGGGTCTCCGCCAGGCTTCGGCGTCACCGGACGCGCGCTGTCGCTCACGCTCGCCGCGCCGATGATCGGCGCCGCGCCGCGGAAGGTGACGATGACGGGCAATCCGGTGCCGGCCGGCCAGGACTACTCGGCCGTTGTGGCCGCCGCGACCCGGACGAACGACGGCGTCCAGTTGCTGGTCGTCAACCGGAGCCTCGACCAGGCGGTTCCGATCACGGTCGATCCGGGCGGCGGTCAGGCGGTGAAGTCGGCATCTCGGACCACCGTGACCGACGACGACATCACGGCGTACAACAACGACGTGATGCAGCCGGTGCAGCGGACGACGACGCCTCTGCGGGCGACAGGGCGGAAGGTCGATGCCGAGCTGCCGCCGCACTCGGCGAACCTGATCGAGCTGAGGTATCGCTGAGTCAGCCGGCGGTGGCGGTCAGCGCCGGGACGAAGGCCTCGGGGGAGCGGTAGACGGCGTCCAGCATGATCGCGCCGGCGGCGATGCCCAGGGCGTGTGGTCCGAACGCGCTCGCCAGGATCCGCGCGGTGGCATCGCCGCCCCGGCCGGATGCGAGCCTGTCCTGCGCGGCGTCGCGCACGACCGCGACGTGGTCGACCGGGGCGCTGACCCCGCCGCCGATGACGACGAGCTCGGGATCGAGGAGCTCGATCAGGGTGGCGGTCGCCGTCCCGACCACGCCGGCGCGATCTTGGAGCAGCCGTCGAGCCTGCGGATTGCCGGAGACTGCCAGGGCGAAGACGTCGTAGACCTCCTGATCGTCCGTGATCAGGCCGGCGGCGCGGGCCCGGCGGGCGGTTTCGAGGTCTCCGGCGACCATCGCGAAGCAGCGGCGGCTGCCACAGACGCAGGTCTGGCCGGATCGGCCGGCGACCGGCAGGTGATCCAGCCCGCCCGCGGCCGAGTGCGCTCCCCGGTACGGCGACCCGTTGAACACGAAGCCGGCGCCGACGACGTTGCCGACGAACAGGTGGATGAAGTTGTCCACGCCGGCCGCCGCCCCGAACCAGTGCTCGGCGAGCGCCAGCGCCCGCACCTGCGAATCGACCAGCACCGGAAGGCCCACCAGGTCATGGAGCGCCTCCGCCAGCGGGGCCTCCTGCCACCCCAGCACCGGCTGGCTGTGCACCTGTCCGCTCGAGCTGTCGACCCAGCCGCCAGTGCTCGCGCCGACCCCGAGAACAGTCAGGCCGTGACTGTCGATCATCTTCCGCACCGATCGGGCCGCGCCCCGGAGCAGGGGTCTGAGGTTCGTCGTGCGCTCGGTCGCGGGGATCTCGGCGACGAGTTGTCCGCGCAGATCGATCAGGCAGGTGTTGATCCGGTGCAGGCCGAAGTGCACGCCGATGACGCCGTACGTCGACTCGTCGATGGCGACCGGGACCTTCGGGCGGCCCATGCCCCGCGTCGTCGGCTCCGCGGCTTCCCTGACCAGCCCCGCCCGCGCGAGGGCACCGGTGAGCCTGGTCACCGACCCGGTGGACATGCCGATCGCGGACGCGAGATCCGTGCGGGCTGTCGGTCCGGACCGCATGAGCTCACGCATGATCGTCGAGTAGTTCTGCTGCCGGACATCGCTGAGCTGGGCAGAACGCATGAGCTCTTTCATGCCGTCGGTTCTAGCACTGCCCGGGCCCTGGGCCAACTGTTGACACGCTGACCCCGGATATTTATCTTCAAGGCAGAGATAAGTCGACGAAGGGACTGCGGCCAGTGATGCCAGCGAGGTTCAAGCTGCGAGGAACTGTCAACGGGACGATCCGGCCGGAGATCTACGGGCAGTTCCTGTCCCGCCGTCGCTGGGTGGCCGACGAGGCCCTGCACAATCCCGGTCATCCTGACGCGGACGCGTCGGGTTTGCGACGGTCGGTCGTCGACGCGGTCAGCGAGCTCGGGGCGCCGGTCGTCCGCTGGCCGGGTGGGTGCACCGGGACGTCGTACGAGTGGGAACGCGGGGTCGGTCCGAGCGAGCAGCGCGCGCGGACGGTCGACTGGCACTTCGGGTACGACGTCGGCAACGGCTTCGGTACGGCGGAGTTCGTCGCGTACTGCCGGCGGATCGGCGCCGAGCCGCAGATCAACCTGACGACTGGGACCGGGTCCCTGCGTGAGGCGCTCGCGTGGGTCGAGTACTGCAACGGCACCGGCGATTCGGTGTGGGCCAACCTGCGACGCTCGCACGGGTACGACGAACCCTTCGGCGTCCGCTACTGGCAGATCGGCAACGAGGAGTGGGGGCCGTGGGAGCTCGGACAGGTGGGTCCGCAGGAGAACGCCGTACGATGCCGCGAATGGGCCAAAGCGATCAAGCGTCTGGACCCGGAGCTGAAGGTGCTCGCGATCGGCTGCTTCGAGCCGTCGCAGGCACTCGACTGGAATCTGGCTCTACTGCGTGAGGCGTGGGATCACATCGACTACCTGACGCTGCACACCTACTGGCCGTTCGATCCCGACGCTGACAGCGGGGACTACGAGCGTGTCCTCAGCGGTCCGTACCGCACGGAGAGCGCGATCGTCGCGATCCAGGGACTCGTGGACCTGGTGGCGCGGGAGAAGCCCGGTACGCCGAAGCCGGAGTTGGCCTTCACCGAGTGGAACTGCGCGGATGCGACCCGGTTCGAGATGAGTCCGAAGTGGCGCCCGGCCGACACGCGCTACCGGACGGTCGACGCGCTGGCGGTCGGATCGTTCCTCAACGTCATGCAGCGGCAGGCCGGCAGCGTCACGCTGGCGAACTTCGCCCAGACCATCAACGTCGTGGGAGCTCTGGTTGTCACCGACGACGAGTTGGTGCGCGAGACCGTCTACTGGCCGCTGTGGATGCAGCGCCGGTACAGCGGCGGGATCTCGCTTGCCGGTGACACCATCTGTTCGAACGTCGCCGGTGAATCGCTCGAACGTACGGCGATCGAACTGCCGGCCGTCGACGTGAGCGCCTCGGCGGATCGGGGCGAAACGACCGTTTGGTTGTCAGTGGTCAACCGGGATCGCCACCAGTCCGTGCGGCTGTCCGTCGAGCTAGGACAGCCGCTCGCGACCAACGTGGTGCGGGTCCATCAACTGCACACGGACGATCCGCTGGACCGCAACAGCCTGGCCGAACCGGACCGCGTCGCTCCGCGGTCGGACGAGGTCAAGCTGGACGACGACCTTGCCTTGGTCCTGCCACCAAGCTCCTACTCGATCATCGAGCTGACCACGACCGCGCCTGTTGTGGCGTGAAGTAGCCCTCTCGGAGGGGGAGTTGGCTTCGGAGTACGTCGTCGGGCGTACATCGGGTGCCGCCGCTGAGCCGATGCGGGAGCACAGTGGTTCAACCGACTCTTGGATGGATGCGACGCGGTCCTGCGTCGCCCACCCGAAAGGAGGAGGACCATGAATCAGCATCACGTCAGCCGGCGCTTCCCGGCCACGGATCTGCCGACGTGGCTGATGCTTCTGCTGGTCGCGCTCGCGGTGCCGCGGACGGTCCTGGAGGACCTGGGCATCGTCGAACCGGAAGGCTCGTTGTTCTACTACTTCCTCGCCTTGGTGCCGTTCGCGGTCTGGCTGGTCGTGGCGGTCGTACGCAGGAGTCGTCGCCCGTTCCTGGACTTCCTGATGATCGGCGTCCTCTACGCACTGTCGCTGGTGCTTGTCCACCAGGTGCTGTGGAACGTCGGGCCGTCGCTCGGCCACAACCCACCCGCCGGCGCGGTCGCTTTCGCCGACCACTTCAGCACAAGCTGGCAGGACCTCGCGCTGCGTGGGTACACCAGCGGCATCGCCCTGATGATCGGCGTAGGCTCGGGCCTGGCCGTCGCCATCGTTGCCCTGGGCGCCAACGCCTGGAAAGACCGCCGCTCAGCCGCGAAGGCGGCATGACACGAGCCAACGCTCGAGTTCATTTCGAATCGCAGGAGCCATCAAGTCATGAGCTTTTCCAGTACCGGGACCGGCCGGCCGAACGTCCTGCTGATCTGTACGGACCAGCAGCGTTACGACACGATCGGGGCCTACGGCAACGAGCATGTGCGGACGCCGAACCTTGACCGGCTGGCCGCTGACGGTGTCCTGTTCGAGAACTGCTACGTCCAGAACCCGGTCTGCTCGCCGTCGCGCGCGTCGCTGATGACCTCGAGGTACCCGCACGCCCATGGTCTGTGGGCCAACGGCGTCCAGCTGCCCGATCACGAGCAGTTCTTCACCAAGGCGCTCGCGGACGACGGCTACGACTGCGGACTCGTCGGCAAGCTGCACCTGTCGGCCTGCAAGGGCGGCCGGCTGGAGCCGCGGCACGACGACGGGTTCCGCGTATTCCGGTGGGCGCACGATCCGTACCCGGGCTCGTCGGAGAACCAGTACCACCGCTGGCTGAAAACGGCCTTCCCGGACCTGTACGCCGAGGCGCGGACACCCGGCGGATCCGGATTCGACAATCTGCCGACCGAGGCGCACTACAGCCGGTGGATCGGCAACGAGACGATCGACTTCCTCCAGGCGTCGCGGGACCGGTCGAAGCCGTTCTGCTTCGTCGCCAACTTCTTCGACCCACACCACGGTTTCGGTGCGCCGAAGGAGTACCTCGACCGGTACCAGCCGGACGAGCTGCCGCGACCGGTGACGCGAGACGGTGAGCTGGACGGGAAGCCGCCGATCCTCACCGAGGCGTCGAAGGAGTCGTACGGCGGTCACGCGCGCGGCTACCTGTCGTACAGCGAAGACGAGCTGCAGCAGGTCAAAGCGGCGTACTGGGCGATGGTCAGCCTGGTGGACGACGAGGTCGGCCGGATCCTGGCGGCGCTCGACGAGGAAGGCCTCGCGGACAACACCATCGTGGTGTTCACCAGTGACCACGGCGAGATGCTCGGCGATCATCAGCTGATGCTGAAGGGGCCGATGATGTACGACTGCGCCGTCCGCGTCCCCCTGATCGTGCGGTGGCCGGGGCACCTGCCGGCGGGGGAGCGGCAATCCGAGCTGGTGCAGTGGATCGACCTGGCGCCGACGTTCCTGGAAGCGGCCGGCACTTCGCCACTACCCCGCGGTCAAGGCACGAGCCTGCTGCCCCTGGCTCGTGGCGAGCAGGACGCGGTCGCCCGTGGCTGGGCCCTCTGCGAGTACCGCAACAGCGGCCACCCGTACGACCCCGCCGTACACACCACGATGCTGCGCACCGGCCAATGGAAGATCGTCGTCTACCACGGCCTGCCCGCCACGGACCGCGACCGAACCGGCGAGCTCTACGACCTGGCGGCCGACCCCCACGAACTGAACAACCTCTGGGACACCCCCGACCACGCCCCCGAGCGGCTGCGACTCCAGGAAATGCTCATCGACGTACTGGTCGCCACCGAAGACCGCACCCAGCCCCGCCTGGACCACTTCTGACCTGGATTGGCCGCGGGTTGACTGGAGGAGGAGACTGGGGGGATCTACGATGCGGATGAGACAACCATATTTTAGGGAGAGGGTGAACTCGTGGCACGAGCGATCGGCCGGGAAGCCGGACCAGGGACGCAGAGTGTCGAGCGCGCGCTCTCACTGCTGTCGGAGTTCACCGAGGCGCACCCGCAACGGCGCGTCTCCGAGCTGGTCGAGGCGACCGGGCTGGGGCAGTCCACGGTCTCACGGCTGGTCGGCGCGCTGGTGGCGCTGGGCTTCCTGGCCTACGACCAGCGCAGCGGGCTGTACGGCATCGGGCCGCGGGTGATCACGCTGGCCGGCATCGGGCTGAACGAGATGCCGGTGCACCAGCAGTCCCGCCAGGTCGCGCAGAACCTGGCCGCCGATCTCGGCCTGGGTGCGAATGTGGCCGAGCGTCGCGGTTCCGAGCTGTTCTACCTCTGCCACTTCGAGGGCCGTGCGGCCGGACGTTCGTCGACCCTGGTCGGTCGCGGCGGTCCGCTGCACTCGACCGCGATGGGCAAGGCGCTGATCAGTGAGATGCCGCGGCCGGAGTGGGAGGAGCTCGTCGGCGAGAATCTGGCCCGCTACACCCCGCACACGGTGACCGACCGCGATGAGCTGGAGCGGATCCTCCGCGAGGTTCGGGAGCGCGGCTACGCGACCGAGCTGGAGGAGCTCGCTTTCGGTCGGGCCTGCCTGGCCGCTCCGATCCGGGACCGGACCGGAGCGATCGTCGCGGCTCTGTCGGTCTCCGGCCCGCTGTCGGCGATGGACCTGCCGGCGCGCGAGGAGTCACTGGCCACGCAGGTCATCGAGCAGGCGGACCAGATCTCGTCGGGGCTCGGCTATCACGCGTCGGCCGCGGTGAGCTGACCCGGCGGACGACCCACACGGCGACAGCCGCGGCCGTTGCCGGTGCGAGCACCAGCGCGCCAGGTACGACGTACCAGGCACCGGCAATCAGTACGACGAGTGCGGCGCCTCCCGCCAGCGGTACGCCGGGCCTACGCCACGTGACGTGCATCGTGAGTAGCCACACCTCCTTCACCGGGCGCTGACCGGCCGAGACGGCAACGGCCGGCAGTAGCCAGACAGTCACCAGGTAGCCGAGTACGACGACTGAAACCGGGACAGCCCAGACTGTCTGCCGGGCCGCCGCCAGGTAGAACGCCAGGACAAAGACAGTAGCCAAGGGCAACCCGAGCATCAGTTGGCCGCGGCCCAGCCACTGTCGCCAGGCCGCCCAGAAGCGCGACCAGGGGTGCACCTCGGTGTCGTCCAGATAGGCCACCGCGACCTGATGGGCCGCGAGCGTGGCCGGAGCCACTCCGGCGATCACCACACCGGCGGCGACGCCCAGCAGCCACAGCAGGGTCAGCAACGCCAACCGCAGCGGCCAATCGAGCAGGCGGTACAGCGGCCCGGCACGGCCGGTCAGCTCCACCTCAGGCATGTCGGCTACTCCTCCGAGGCCAAGCGGGCGCGTAGATCCGCGCGCCCGACTGCGGCGGGCGAGACGACTGACAGACCACCATCGACCGGAAGCACGACACCCGTGATGGCAGAGGCCTGCGGTCCGGCCAGAAACACGACCGCGTCCGCAACCTCTGACGGGAGGATCGTGCGACCGATCAGGTAGCCGGCCGCCGCGTCGGGAAGGTTGGCTCCACCAACCATTCCAGGCGCGACGGCGTTCACTCGGACACCCCGGATGCCGTAGTCGACGGCCAGTTGCCGGACCAGAGCGTCCACACCGCCCTTGGCCGCTGTGTACGCCGCTGCCCACGGAGCCGCGACCAGGGTGTTGACCGAGGAGACCGCCACGATGCCGGCCGAGTCGCTCTCGAACAAGTACGGCAAGGCCGCGCGCACCGGGAAGAAGAACGTGTCCAGCGTGTTCGACAGTGCGTCGACCCACTGCGCGTCCGAGGTCCGGTGCGCAGGCAGGAGTGGCATCCGCCCCGCGGCGGCGACCAGTACGTCGAGGCCGCCGAACTCCGCCGCGACCTGGTCGACCACCTCGGTCGCGGTGTCCGGATGCGAGCAGTCCGCGGCCAGGTGAAGCTCGAGGCCCTCGACCTTCTCGTCCTCGAGGGAGGCTCCCGCGACCCGGTAGCCGTCCGCGACCAGCCCGGCGACGATCGCCGTACCGATCGGGGTGGTGGCGCCGATGACCAGGGCACGCCGGGCCGCGGGGCTCATGCGACACACGCCGCGCGGACGGCGTCCTCGTCGACCTCGATCCCCAGGCCCGGGCCGGTCGGTACGGCGAACCCGAGCGGACCGGGCTCGATCGGGGTGGCCAGGACCCGGTTCACCGGGCCGAACAGGGTGGGGTGGAACTCGTAGGCCAGCAGGTTCTCGACCGCGGCAGCCGCGTGGATGCTCGCGGTCAGGATGACGCCGAGTCCGGAGGAGTGATGCGGCGCCAACGGTGTGAACCAGGTGTCCGCGACAGCCGCGAGATCCACCAGTTCGGTGATGCCGGTGCGGCCCGCGTCGGGCTGCAGGATCGAGGCGGCACCGGCCTGCAACCAGGGGCGGAACTCCTGCCGGTGTCGCAGGCTCTCGCCGATCGCCACCGGCGTATCGATGCGTCGGGCAACTTCTGCGTGCCCCGCGACGTCTTCGAAGCCGACCGGCGCCTCCAGGAACCAGCCACCCAGCTGATCCACGCCGCGCCCCAACCGGATCGCGTCCGCCACGGTGTAGACACCGTGGATGTCGACGGCAACCAAGAGGTCGTCGTGCACCGACCGCAGTGCTTCTACCGTCGCGAGGTCGGCGCGTACGCCGTACCCGAGCCCGACCTTCACCTGGCGGACGCCCTCGGCCACCCAGTCCCGTGCCTGAGCGACCCGCTCGCTGTCCTTCTTGCCCGGGAGTCCGGACACGTACGTCGGTACGACGTCGCGCTGGGCGCCACCGAGCAGCTGGTGCACAGGAAGCCCGCTAATCCGGCCGGCCAGGTCCCAGAGGGCGACATCGATCGCGGCGACGGCGTCGCCTTGGTGACCGCCGAGATGGCCGCGCTCCCTCATCAGGGACCGCAGCGAGTTGACCAGTGGGCGGACCCGGGTCGGGTCGGCACCGAGAAGAGCCGGCTTGAGTAGCAGCTCGATGAGCTTGGCCGGCACCTCCGGGGAGACCGGTGCCAGCGCCTCGCCCCAGCCGACCGAGCCGTCGTCGGCGGTCAGCTTGACCAGCAGTGCCTCCCGCGAGGAGGCGTAGATGCTCGGCCACGGTGGCTTGGTGGAGTAGCTGCGCGGCGGCGAGTCCGGCCCGGACAGCACGAGCGGGAAGACCTCGACCTCGGTGATCGTCGGCATCAGGGGATCCTCGTCAGCGCGGGGGTGGCCGGAAGGCCCAGCCGGTCGAGTATCGCAGTCAGACCGGCCCGGGTGCGGCTGTCCAGGTCGCGAGCCGGAGTACGGACGAACGCGCTCTCGATCAGGCCACGCCGTACCAGGACCTCCTTGTGCACGGCCCAGGCGATCCCCGGCTGCAAACCGAACACGAGCAGCGGAAGCAGCTGCTCGAACCTGGCCCGGGCGTCGTCGTGGCGGCCGGCGTACCAGTCGGTGAAGATCGGTGCGAGCAGATCCGGCACCTCGCAGGCGGGCATCGTGCCGACCGCTCCGGCGGCCAGTTCGTCGAGCAGGAACTGCGCGTTCTGGCCACCCATCACGACGAAGCCGGGCTCGTCGATCCGGTCCACCACCGCGGCCACCTTCGACGCGGTCGGGGGAGCCTCCACCTTCACCGAGGTGACTCCGGGGAGCCTGCTCAGCTCCGCGATCTGCTGCGGCGACATCGCGACGCCGGTGGCTCCCGGCGCATCCTGCACCATCACTTCCGGGCCTACGGCACCGACCGCGGCATAGAACTCGGGCAGCTGGGCCGGACTCGGCGCCACCATGTACGGCGGTAGCACCATCACCACGTCGGCTCCGGCCGCCGCCGCCTCTGTCGCCTGCTCGACCGCCGTGACCGTCGAGGTCGCTGCGACTCCCGCCACCAGTGGCACCACACCGTGGACGATCTCCGCCACCGTCGTCGTCACGATCCGGCGTTCGGCCGTGGTGAGGGCGAAGGCCTCACTCGCCATGCCCAGTACGGCGACCGCCCGCACTCCGCCGGCGAGCTGGAATTCGGTCAGCCGGCGGAGCCCCGGCAGATCGAGGCTGCCGTCGGGCTGGAACGGCGTCGCCAGGATCGGCACCAAACCTTCAACGGTGGGCGGCATGGTCTTCCTCTCGGCGTTCAGCATTCGGCATCCGATCCATGCTTGACGAGATCCATCATGTGCGTAAGGCTGCCACATAGTGGATGAGATCGTCCATCTTTCCCAGGTCAGGAGTCGCAGGGTGGGTCAAGAGGCAGGGACGAACCAGAGCGTCGAGCGCGCCGTGGCCGTCCTGCGCGCGTTCGCGCGAACCAGCGCGCTGCGCGTCACCGAGGTCGCCAAGCTGGCCGGCCTGCGTCAGTCGACCGCGTCCCGGCTGCTCAGCACCCTCGAGCAGGCGGACTTCGTCGAGCGCGACACCGACGGCCTCTACCGCCTGGGTGCCGACCTGATCACCCTGGCCGGCGTCGCGGTGAACGGTCACCCCGTCCACCACGCCGCCCGGCAACCGGCCCAGTCCCTCGCGGCGAGCACCGGGCTCGGCGCCAACGTCGCGGTCCGCCGCGGCGACGAGGCGTTCTACCTGTGCAACTTCGAGGGCCGGCTCGCACCGCGTTCGTTCGCCCTGACCGGGCGGCGCAACCCGTTGCACGCCACGGCGCTCGGCAAGTGCCTGTTGATCAGCCTGCCATCCGCCGTACGACGTGAGCTGCTCGGCGAGCTCGAGCGCTACACGCCCCGCACCATCACCGAGCACGACGTACTGGACGCCGCGATCGACGAGGCCGTCTGGCAGGGGTACGCCACCGAGACCGAGGAACTGTCGCTCAGCAGGGCGTGCCTGGCGGCGCCGCTGCGCGACCGCACCGGTCAAGTGGTCGCCGCCCTGTCGTTGTCGGGTCCGTCGAGCGTGGTCGATCTGCCCACTCGCGAGCAGGAGCTGTCCCGCCTGCTGGTGGAGACAGCCGATGCCATCAACTCCCAGCTGGGTCATCACGGACCCACCGATCACCAGATTCCGGCGCCTGTGCGCCACGACCAACGGAGCCGATCATGAAGATCCGCCCTGCCCTCACCGTGCTCGTCGGCGCGGTGGCGCTCGCCTTGTCGGGGTGCAACCTCGTCGGCGGCAGCCCGGACGCCGGCAACGCCGCCGGCAAGGTCACCGTGACCGTTGCCCTGGTCCCCGATCCACCGGGAGCCAGTGAGTTCTACCGCCAGCAGTTCGACGAGTTCGAGAAGGCCAATCCCGGGATCGCGGTCAAGGTGCTGGAGAACCCGTCCGACCAGCAGCTGAACGCGGTCGAGCTGATGTTCCAGCAGGGCAACGCGCCCGACGTCTTCCGGGCCCAGGACGACGGCATGGACCGGATGGCCGCCCGCGGCTGGGTCGCCCCGCTGGACGAGTTCGTCACCCCGGACTTCCTGAAGCGCTTCCCGGCCGGGAGCATGGACCCGGCCACCTCGGGCCTGCACCGCGACGGCAAGCTGATGAGCCTGCCGCTGGTCTGGGGGCAGTGGTCGACCCTGCGGGTCTTCATCTACAACGAGGATCTGCTGAAGAAGTCCGGCTTCGACGGACCGCCGAAGACCTGGTCCGACCTGGAGAAGATGGCCACCAAGGTCACCGCCGACGGCAAGGGCAAGTACTTCGGTTTTGCCCCCACCGCCGCGAAGGCGGTCGGCGTCGAGATGCTGGCCGACACCGCGGTGCCGTACTCGGTGCCCGCGACCGGGATCGACTTCCGCACCGGCAAGCCCGCCACCTCCAGCCCCGGCCTGGTCGAAGCGGTCGAGCTGAATCGCCGGATGCAGGCGAACAAGGTGATGATGCCCGGCTGGGAGAGCTGGGACGGCAGCCGCGCGTTCAAGGAGTTCGCGGCCGGCCGGCTCGCGATGTACCCGTCGGCGCCGTGGCACGTGGCCGAGATCCGCAAGCTGTCGCCGGAGATCACGATGGGTGTCACCGGGATCCCGGTGCCGGACGCCGGCCGCGGCGCCTACCAGCCGATCTCGCAGTCGTTCAGCCCGCTGTGGTCGATGTCGTCGAAGTCCGGGCACAAGGCCGAGGCCTGGAAGGTGATGGACTTCCTGTCGTCGGAGGCCTTCCACAAGGCGTACTACGAGAAGTTCGGGACGCTGACCGCGCTGGAGAGCGCGTGGAAGTCCGAGGCGGAGAAGAACCCCGACCAGGCCGCGATCCTGAAGGTCGCCGCCGACGGGATGCGCCGGGTGCCGAGCCCGAAGCTGGCCACCCCGGGCGGCACCGCGGTGCTCGCCGCGCTGGCGGCCAAGCCGGACCTGAAGCACACCGACGCGGCGTTCAGCTCGATCATCAAGAACCAGCCGTTTGCACCAGCCGCGGCGAAGCTGGACCAGAACCTGCAGACCTTCCTGGACCAGACGACGGCGAGCCTGAAGGCCAAGGGCCAGCAGGGATCGGCCAAGGATCTGACCTTCGCGACCTGGGATCCCTTGAAGGACTACACGCCGGGAGGCTGACGCGATGACGACGACCGAGACCGTCGAGCGAAAGCTCGACCAGGCCCCGGTCCGGCGCGGGCGCACCGAGCGCCCGCGCCGCGGGCCGGGCCGCTTCCGCAAGCACCTGTGGAGCTACCTGTTCCTGGTGCCGACGGTGCTGCTGTTCGGCGGCTTCACGATCTGGCCGCTGATCGCCAGTTGGGTGTACGCGTTCTTCGACTGGGACGGTGTCGGTACGCCGACCTCGTGGGTCGGGCTCTCGAACTTCTCCGAGGTGCTGGGCTCGGCCGCGTTCTGGCGGGCGTTCTGGCACTCGCTGCTGTTCTCGATGGCCGCGATCTTCGTCGAGCTGCCGCTGGCGCTGGTGATGGCGATCCTGCTGAACAACACCTGGCTGCGCTTCCGCAACCTCTACCGGTTGGTGCTGTTCCTGCCTGTGGTCGCGACCACCGCGGTGATCGGGATCGTGATCGCGATCCTGCTCGACCCGGCCGGCGGCCTGGTGAACCAGGTGCTGCTGGACACCGGCCTGATCGACCAGCCGGTGAACTTCCTCGGCTCAACGTCGACCGCGCTGCCGACGCTGATGTCGATCGACGTGTGGAAGGGCTTCGGCATCACCTTGATCTATTGGCTCGCGGCGCTGCAGACGGTGCCGAAGGACCTGCAGGAGGCGGCGGCGATCGACGGCGCCGGCTTCTGGCGGTCGCTGCGGTTCGTCACCCTGCCGGTGGTGACGCCGATCGCGATCGTGATCCTGTTGCTGGTGTTCCAGCGCAGCCTGAGCACGTTCGACCTGGTCCGGGCGGTGACCGAGGGCGGGCCGGACTACGCCACCGACGTCGTACCGACCTATATCTACCGGTATGCGTTCGATCCGCAGTTGCAGGCACCGCGGTACGGGTTCGCCTCGGCGGCGGGAGTGACCTTCGGCGTGCTCACCCTGGTCGTGACGTTGCTGCAGGCACCTTTCCTCAAACGCCGGATGAGTGGGAGTGCGACATGACCGGCCGCTGGCGGGTGATTGCCAGGCGCAACATCTGGCACGTGCTGCTGGTGCCGCTGTGCCTGGTCTGGATCTATCCGTTCGTGTGGATGATCTCGGCCGCGTTCAAGACGCCCCGGGAGATGCTGCTCGGTGGGCTGTCGCTGCTGCCCGACGACGTCACGCTGGACAACTTCAAGCGGGCCTGGACGACCGCGAAGTTCGGCACCTACACCGCGAACACGATCACCTACTCGATCGCCGTGGTGATCCTGGTGCTGCTGGTCGCGTCGACCGCGGGCTACGCGCTGGCCAGGCCCGGCCTGCCCGGCAAGAAGGTGATGGTCGGCGTCCTGATCGCGACCATGTTCATCCCGCACGGCTACACGATCATCCCGACGTTCCTGCTGGTGAACGGGATCGGACTGGGCAACGGCCTGCTCGGGGCGGCGCTGGCGCAGGCCGGGCCTGCCCTCGTCGTACCCGTGCTGCTGTTCATGGGCTTCTTCAGTGGCATCCCCAAGGAGCTGGAGGAGGCGGCGCGGATGGACGGCGCGGGCTACCTGCGCACGTACTGGAAGGTGATGCTGCCGCTGGCGAAGCCGGTGGTCGGGACGGTCGCGCTGATGAACTTCATCGGTGCCTGGAACGCCTTCTTCATCCCGCTGGTCTTCACCCTCGGCAACCCGGAACTGCGCACGCTCGGCGTCGGCATGTACGGCTTCTACGGCCAGGACACGACCGACTGGACCGGTCTGGCCGCGGCCGCCTGTATCGGTGTGCTGCCGATCGTCGTGGTGTTCCTGTTCCTGCAGCGCACCTTCGTCGAAGGCATCGCCGGTGCGGTCAAGAGCTGACCGGATCTCGTCGGCGGCGTACGTGCAAGGCGAGTCGCCCCGGCTGGATCCGCGCACCGGTGAGCTGGTCTGGGTGGACATCCTGGCCGGCCGGGTTCATCGGGGACGTCTGGAGGGCGGTTCGCTCACTGTGGTCCGGGGGTACGTGATCGGCTCGCGCGTCGGCGTCGCCGTACCGCTTGAAGAGGACGGTGGCGGGTGGGCGCTCGCGGTGCAGGGCGGGTTCGCGCATCTCGGCGAGGATGGCACTGTCACGCCGCTGGTCAGCGGGCTGACGTCCGGCCAGGACCAGATGAACGACGGGTGCTGCCACCCGGACGGCAGCTTCTGGGCCGGCTCGCAGGCGATTCCCCGCGATCCGCATGCTGCCCTCTTCCGGCTCGACCCCGACGGCTCGGTCAGTACGGCGCTGTCCGGGCTGACGGTTGCCAACGGCATCGACTTCACCCCGGGCGGTGAGACCGTGTACTTCGTGGACACGCTGCCGCATCGGCGGTTGGAGGCGATCGACGTCCACGGTGCCGAGCTCGGCGAACGGCGTACGGTCGTCGAGGTGACCGGCGGCAATCCGGACGGGCTGGCGCTGGACGACGACGGATGCGTCTGGGTGGCGGTGTGGGACGCGAGCGAGGTACGGCGGTACGCGCCGACCGGTGAGCTCCTGGCGACGGTCGAGTTGCCGGTGCCGAGACCGACCGCCGTCTGCTTCCAGGGCAGCACTCTGGTGATCACCACCGCCTCGCTGGGCCTGGACGATCCGGCGCCGGGAAGCGGCTGTCTGTTCGCGGTCGATGCCGGTGTCAAGGGACCGCCGTCGCGCCCCTGGAGGGGTGCTGTGATGGGGTGAGGGTATGAAGATCGAGGAGATCGACCTGGTGGCCCTGCCGGCCGCCGACGACTGGCCGGCATTGGTGGCAGTGGTCAAGACCGACAACGGTCTGACCGGCCTCGGCGAGGTGGGGATGCGCGGCCGCGAGCGGGCCGCGGCAGGTCTGGTGGAGGACCTGCGCCCGCTGCTCGTCGGGGTCGACGCGACCAGGATCGAGCACATCTGGCAGCTGGGGTTCCGGTCGGTGTTCTTCCCCTCGGACCGCCATCACGCATCGGTGCTGGCCGGGATCGACATCGCGCTGTGGGACATCCGTGGGCAGTCGCTCGGCGTACCGGTGCACGAGCTGCTCGGCGGGCGGTCGCGGGACTACGTTCCGGCATACGCGCACGTGCGTGGCGGATCGATGGACGACGTACTCAACCATGCCTCCGATCTGGCGGGTCAGGGGTGGAAGCATCTGCGGCTGACGGCGTGGGACCCGCAGGAGCCGGAGTACGACGCGCGTCGTGCGGTGCGCTGGTCGGTCGAGCTGATGCGGGAGCTGCGGGCCGGACTCGGGGACGACGTCGAGTTGCTGATCGACGTACACACGCGGCTCGACCTGGCCGAGGCGGTGCAACTGTGCCGCGAGCTCGAGCCGTTGCGGCCGTTCTTCGTCGAGGACCCGCTGCGCAGCGAGCATCTGTCGGCGTACAAGTCGCTCCGGAGCCGGGTCGGCGTACCGATCGCGGCGGGGGAGCAGCTCTGCACGAAGTGGGAGTTCCGGCAGTTGGTCGAGGACGAGCTCATCGACCACGCCCGGATCGACCTCGGCCACACCGGCCTCACCGAAGGACGCAAGATCGCGGCCCTGTGCGAGACGCACCACGTGCAGTTGGCGCTGCACAACTCGATCGGCGCGCTCTGTACGGCGGCGTCGACCCAGTTCAACACCGCGCTGCCGAATGTGAGCGTGCAGGAGCAGGCCCACCGCGCCACAGCGCCGCTCGGTGCCTTCTCCTCCACGATCCTGGCCGAGCCGGGCCGCTTGACCGCGTCCGACGCACCGGGCCTCGGCATCACCGCTGACCTGTCCCAGGCAGTGCCGCCCGAGACAGCCACCATCCCGCGCCTCAACCGCCCGGACGGCTCCGTCACCAACTGGTGAAACTCGCCGTCAAGGGCGGGCTCTGTTCGCCCGGTTGACCTACACCGGGCGGAACAGGGCGGCGTCGACGCGGTGGAAGCCTGGTGCCTCCACCTGGAGCTGGACGTAACCGTCGGCGCCGGCGGTGAAGTCGAACGTGCCGAGTTCCCGCCAGTTGTTGGCCTGCTCCAGCTGGTTGACGATGACCCGCTCCTCGCCACCGGCGTGGTGCACCACGTAGACGGCGGCTGTGGTCGTCGTCGGGTTGGTCGGGTACCAGACCGCGACCAGATACCGTCCCGCGGTCTCGATCACCGGCCGCCAGGTCGCGGTACCGCCCAGGTGCTCCTCGATGCTGTAGCGGCTCGGCGTCTTGTTCCAGCCGCTCAGCGAGCTGTCGCCCCACCATCCGGTCTCGGCGTACCGCGGCCACGGGTCGGCGTTGTCGACGATGATGTCGGTGCTGGGGATCAGGATGTTGGCCGCTACCGACCGGCCGTCGGGCAGGCGCAGCGTCATGCGATTGGTGCTCCCAGGTGCCGCGTTGGCGGGCGCGGTGACGGTGAAGCGGACCTCCGACTCCTCCCGAGCGGCCACCTCGACGACGGTCTGGCTCGCGGAAGCCGTCCAGCCGGTGGGCTTGATGAACGACACCGTGGTCGACTGCTCGACCGGGCCGACGTTGAGTACGGTCGCCCGTACGACGACCTGCGTGCCTGCTCGCACCGGGGTGGCGGGCTCCAGCACGATCGGAGTGAGCCGCACGGGCTGCAGCACCTCGAAGTCCGCCGGCTCGAGTGCTGCCTCACCACCGGACCACAGAACCTTTCCGGTCAGAGTCACCGGCCCTGGGGTCGCGGTAGCGGGGACCGTTACGTCGATGGTCCACAGGGCAAGGGCGTTCGCCGCGACGTCGCCGTCGCTGCCGGACTGCACCACTGTGGTCCAGCCGGCCGGGACCGTCAGCTGCGCGGTAGCCCCGCTGAGGGCCTCTGCTCCGGCACGAGCTCGCAAGGTGACACGGAAGGTGTCGCCAGGAGTCGTGTCGGGACAGCTGAAGACATCCCCGGCGACTGCGACTCCGGCGGGGCAGCGGCCTGTCACAGCCGGAGCAAGCCGCAGTACGACGGGCTCCGGAGTCGTCGGCTGACCGTTCACCAGCACCTGGTAGCTGAACGCGGCAGTGAGGTCGTCCACTGCGATCGTCCACTCGTTCGGGTAGTAAGGCGCCGGGAGATCGATCGTGTTCCCGTCCCCGATCCGGTAGCGCAGCGTCGCTGGGGCGTCGTTGGCCAGCTGGACATAGGCGTCGTACGACGCGCCGTCCGGGCGGACCAGGAGCATGCCGCGCTGGACCCCGTTCGTATTGGTTTCGTCGTGTCGGTGGTCGCTCTGCCCCCGGTACGGCAGCACCGAGCGGGCGTGCGCGGGCAGCTCGACGTCGGCGCCCCGGATGACCAGTGCGGCGATGCCGTGCCCGGGGACACTGATCGTGACCCGGCCGTCCCGGATCTGGACTGTCCGCACCTCGCCGTCGCGATGCAGCTCGGCCGTGTAGCCCTTGTGCGGCAGCACTTTGCGGTCGAGCTTCAGTGTGACCGGCTGGGTGTGCGGACCGGCGTTGGTCAGGCTGAGGCAAAGGGTGCCCTCGGCAACAGCTGCGAGCCAGTCGACCTGCGGCGTACTCAGCTCGACCAGATCCCGGGGCAGGGTGAGCCACGCGTTCTGCACCCCGTAGAACGTTCCCGGCCGGTGCCCGTAGAGCGCGAACCGGAAGAAGACGTAGTTCGTCTCGAACTCAGACGGCATGCTGATCCGGCCGCCCGACCGGATCAGGTGCCGGGTCACCAGATGGTCGATGCTCATCCCGAGGTGGGCGGGGACGTGGCTGTAGAAGATCGAGCTGATCCCGGACGGACCCTGGTAGGGGAAGTCCGGCTTCAGGTGCGCGACGTCGTACTGGCGGCTGTAGTACCCGGGGTAGTTCGTGTAGCGACCCACCACCAGGTTGTGCGCCACGTCCCGCAGCAGGTCGTCGCCGGTCCGCTCGGCCAGCCGGGCCAGGAACGGCGCCCAGGCAGGGATCTGGGAGAAGCCGCCACCGGGGTTGGTGTCACCGGGCGCTGGAAACGTCTTGTACGTCGTGAGTTGCTCGAACGTCACGCCGTTCGTCGACACCACCCACGCCGGCACCGTCTCGGTCGGCACCGTGGTGCGTGGGTAGTCGTAGATGCCCGGGCTGTCCTTCCACAGGTTGGCCTGGTTCTGGATGACCGGTTGGTTCGGCACCTGGACGGTCGTGTTCGGCACCGGGCGGAGCTGCGTCTGGGTGATGAAGCGGCGCGCTTCCACGTGAGCCGCCGCGAGCAGGTCGTCGTCATCGGTGAGTTCCGCGACCAGGAAGAGCTCGGTCCAGGCCTTGCTGTAGTTGTACTGGAAGCCGTTACCCGCAACGTTCTTGACGTACGGCGGGTCCACCTCGCGCTGCACGTAGCGCCGGGCCTCGGACCGCGCCTCGGCCAGGTAGGCCGCGTTCCCGGTCAGTACGTACGCCTGCAGCGGCGTACTCATCGGCGTACGGGAGCCCTTGTTCGGGCGGGTGCGGATCGCCGTCATCGCCATCGCGAAGACGGCGCCGCTCTGTTCCTGGCCGAGCCGGTAGAGCGGCACCAGGGTGGAGGCGTCGCCCGGCGTACTGCCGAGCTTGTAGTAGGACGTCGCACCCTCGGTGATCTTGCCCTTCACCGGCGTCCAGGCGTGGTTCTCGCGCGACACGTGGAACTCCAGCAGCGGCCGGGCCCGCCGCTGGTACAGGTCCGCGTCGTCGGTGAGCAGCGCGGCGCCGAACAGCACCCCGGCCGTCGACGTGCGGATGGCCTGGTCGTGCTCGGGGTCCGCGAAGCTCTTCGCCCGCGCCCACCAGCCGCTCGGCGACGGGGTGAATCCGCCGTCGGCGCGGGCGGGTGCCTCGGTCTTGATCAGGTCGAGCAGGTTGAACACGGTCTGCGTCATCGAGGTGTCGTAGACGTTGCGGCGGTAGCGGTCGTAGCCGTACTGCTCGCGGGCGACGTGCTCGTAGGCCTGGCTCACGCTGCCGGGGCGTGCGTACAGGCCGAAGGTGAAGCGGGCAGACTGGCCGGGCTTCAGTTCGGCGCGGACCCCGGCCTGCGGCGCGTACGCCACCGCTTGGATGCCGCGTTCCTCGTTCCGCAGGCTCATCCCGAACGGCTGGTTGCCTGACAGCAGTTCACGCTCGTGCACGAACGCCAGCGACTCGGCCGCCACGAACAGCCCGCTCGTACCGCGCTCGCTCTGGAGCAGGGTCATCGGCGCCATCAGCTCCCAGGCGCTCAGCGCCTCGATGTCGTCGACCACCCGCGCGTGCTGGCGGGTGCCGCACAGCACCTCGGTGACGTCGTCGAACGTCTTGGCGTCTCCGCTCTGGTAGCCCAGAACGTACTGGCGCTCTTGTCTGGCGAGCAGCGTGGTGCGCACCAGTGGGTCCGGACCGGCCACACTCCAGCGCAGCGTGAGCCGGTGCTCGCCGGCCAGGTCGTTGCTCAGTTCAACGGTCTTGCCGTCGATCCGCCGCAGCCGGTCGAGTCGCAGCCAGTGCGGAGTCATCGAGGTGTAGTAGCCGCCCGGGTTGCCGTCGGTGCCGACCAGGACCACCCACTGCTCGTCGAACCGCTTGGCCGGGTCGTTCTGCTGGATCCAGCGGCCGTCCTGTTTGAACCACACGTCGTACACGTGGGTGCTGCCGCCGTCCCACGTCGCGAGGTGGAAGACCATCCGGTGCGTGCTGCCGGTGATGGTCGCCACCTCCCTCAGTTGGAGCCCGGGCTTGTCCAGGTCGCGCAGTGGCGCGTTGACCAGGCCCGCTGTGCCGGCCGCGCCTGGGTCGCTCGCCGCGGCCGGCAGGACACCGAGGGCGGGGGTCAGGGCCGCGCCGGTGAGCACGGCCAGGACGGTACGGCGGGAGAGCTCGGAGGGGTCGGACATGGCGGAGGTCCTTCCAGGAGTGCGCATGGTCGGCGGAAAATCCACAGTATGGGAGGCTTGCGCATTATGTGGATTACGTCAACCATGTAGTGACACGAACACCTTCTTGATGGGAGTGTCCTGTGAAAGCCCCCGCCCTCCTCCTGGCCGGTAGCCTGCTCCTGTCCGCCGCGGCCGCGACTCATCAGCCGACCGCCGAAGCCGGTACGTCCGGTGCAGCGGCTGCGACGCCGGTGCTCTCGGTCGACAGCACACTCGAGACCTTTCACGACAGCTCGACGAACCCGTGTCCGCCGGACCGCCTGAACATCGACGGCCCGGTACGCGCCTTCGAGGACCAGAACCACCTGATCCACCTGATCACCGCGATCCCGATCGGATCGGCGTACCAGTGGACGGGATCGGTGGCCGCCTTCACGGCGAACCCGCGGACCGCCGTACTGGACTGCACCCCGGTGATGGTCAGCTACGACGAGAGCGACCCGGTGACTCCGGACGAGATCGAACTCTTCGACCAGAAGACGTTCCTGGAAGGCCTCTACTTCAAGTCGCCGACGATCTACGGCTACGGACACGAGGACTACTACGCCACCCGCCTCGACCCGATCCCCAGCGGGTGCGACGACAGCACCGACCCCGACGATCACGGCAACGCCTGCTGGTACTCGGCCGTCGCGGTGTGGAAGGCGCAGGTCAGCGGCTCACACCTGACCTTCGGCAAGGTCGGTACGCCGCCGAACCACATCGCGATCTATCCGCGCGTCCAGTACCCCGGGAACGAGAACACGCCCGAGAACGGCTGGGTCGGGTACGGCGCTCCGTCGAACCTGATCCGCGGTCGCAACGCCGGCACGCTCGACGGTTACACGTACATGTTCGTCTACACCAGCGCGGGGGACGACCCGGCGCAGCAGCCCCTCGGCGTGTGCCTGTTCCGCAGCAACGACCCGACCAACCGAACCAGCTGGCGCGGCTGGAACGGCGACACGGCGAACCCGCAGTTCACTCAGGTGATGGGTAATCCGTACGAGGTCTCCACCAACACCGGGTGCAAGGTGGTCGCGCCGACGATGTTCAAGCAGCCCGTCCGGAGCGTGGTCTACCACAAGCCGTCGGGGTACTTCATCGCCTTCTACCGAGCGGCCGACGGAGTTCGCTACTCCACCTCGACCGACCTGGTGAACTGGAACGCCTCGAAGCTGTTGGTTGCCGGCGACATCAATGTCACCAACTACCAGTCGGTGGTCGACTTCGACGGCGGAGACTTCGGCGACGACAACTTCGACCGCCTGTACGACAACGGCAGGTCGTACCTGTTCCTCCGGCATCAGTTGGCCGGTGGCCACTCCAGCCTGGTTCGCCAGAAGCTCTCCGTCGACAACTACCCGGCCGACACCCCGAGCGTCGGCTGACTCCTAGGGCGTGTAGCGGGCGATGAGGGTGTCCATTGCTTCGTCGATGGCGTGGTCGATGCGGTGCCGGGTCGGGTCCTCGTCGTGCCAGGCGACGATCTCGCGGGCGCCTGCTTCGAAGGGGATGGTGGCGACGAAGTCCGGGACCACGCGGCGGAGTTTGGTCATGTCGAAGACCGCCGCGTGGGCCTTGTCGCCGAGGAGACCGTCGCCCCACGCCGGGTGTACGGCGGCGATGGCGTCGGAGGGGACGTGGACGATCTGTGCTGTCGTCCCGGCTGCGGCGGCGAGCGCGTGCGCGATCTGGTCCCAGGTCAGGACGTCGTCGGAGGTGATCTGGAAGGCCTCGCCGAGGGTGCGGGGGTGGCCGAGCAGCGGGACGAAGCCGCGGGCGAAGTCGCGGTGGTGCGTCAGCGTCCACAGTGAGGTGCCGTCACCGTGCACCACGACGGGTTGGCCGCGGCGCATGCGCTCGACGATCGTCCAGCCGCCGTCGAACGGGACCAGGGTGCGGTCGTACGTGTGTGAAGGCCGCACGATCGTGACCGGGAAGCCCTCGTCGCGGTACAGCGTCGTCAGGAGGTCCTCGCAGGCGATCTTGTTGCGCGAGTACTGCCAGAACGGGTTCCGCAACGGCGTCGACTCGGTGATCGGCAGCCGGGCCGGAGGCGTCTGGTACGCCGAGGCAGAGCTGATGAACACGTACTGGCCGACATGTCCGCGCAGCGCATCGGTGCGAGCCTTCACCTGATCCGGCGTGAACGCCACCCAGTCCACCACCACATCGAAGTCCTGACCGGCAACCTCCGCGAACGCCGCTGGATCATTCACATCAGCCGTGATCTGCCGAACCTCCGTCGGCATCGGCCGCACCGAGGTCTTCCCACGATTGACGACCGAGAGGTCAAGCCCCGCCCCAACCGCGCGCCACGAACACGCTGAGCTGATGATCCCGGTCCCACCAACGAACAAGACACGCAACGCAGCCATACGAACAACTCCTCAGAACGTGATTTCGATGTGGGTGCCGCTGGGGATGCCGGGATGACGGAGCCACAGGACGCCATCCTCGGCGTCGTACTGCAGGTCGGTGCCGTCGGCTCGGACGGTCGTGGGCTCGGCGGGGACGCGTAGAGCGGTGGTTACCTGGACGCCGCTTGGGGCCTCGCAGGTGAAGTGGATGGTGGTTCGGTCTTGTTGCCAGTTGACGACTCGGCCGGCGGAGGCGAGCAGGGGTTCATCGTCGTGGGTGAGGTCGCGGAGCCAGGTGAGCTGGCCTGGGCCCAGCTCTCGTCGGCGGACGATGCCTAGTTGTGGGTCGAGCAGATCGAGGTACTTGCCCTCGACAACGTGCGAGCCGCCGGCCTCCTCGAGTACGGCGCCGATGAGGTACGGACCGCGCTGCACGGACAGCCAGTTGGTGGACTTCCAGGGGTGGCCGCCCGCTTCGGCCAGCTCTCGGATCGCCGCGACCAGCTCGGCGGCCCGTTCCGGTGACTCGGTGAAGTCGGCCGGCCGGGTCGGAAGGAACCGGGCCCGGCCCTGACCGATCGGCTGCACGCCATCGCGGTTGCGGTCCGCGCCGAGCGCCTCGGCCAGGTGGTCGGCGCAGGTGTCGTAGCGGCCGGTCCACCAGGAGCGGATCTCGTGGTACGGATCGGCGCCGTCGCCGACGTACAGCAGGCTGCCGCCCCGGTTGACCCATCCGGCCAGCGCATAATGGATGCCGGGGGCAAGCGGCTTCTGGAATTCGTAGCTCAGGACGAGTACGTCGACGTCGTCCAGTGCATCAGGAGTGTCGATCACGTTCTCCAACTGGACCGGGCTGACCCGCTGGCCGTCGTACAGCGGTGGCAGCGTCAGGCCGTAGAAGTCGGAGAAGTGCAGTTGCTCGCGGCCCTCGAGTGACAGGGCATCCTGCAGGCCGTCGTAGTGTCCGCTCTCACCGCCGGGCGCCCAGCGCTGGAACATGGCGGTGTCCGAGAGCGCGATCCCGATCCGCGGTCCGTCGGCTGCCCAGCGCACCTCGGGCTGGTCCAGGTCGCGCAGGCTGTTCATGGCGATCAGGTAGCTGGTGGCAGTGTCCGGCGGAATCGGCTGCCGCTCGGTGGATCCCTCGCGCAGGTAGGGGCGGTTGAAGATCCGGTTGGGCCACGGCGCCACCTCGTACCGCGAGACGCCCGGATGCAGCAGCGACGCGACGAGGGTGCGCTGGTAGTTGGCCAGGTAGTCCTCCCAGGTGCGGTCCGGGTGGTCCTCGATCGGGTCGTGCAGGAACCACATCCGCCGGTCGGTGCCGCGGGTGAGGTCCTGGGCGATGCCGTACTCCAGGTACGCCGTCTCGAAGGTGCGCTCGGCGACCTTCCCGGCGTACACGTTGGGGGTGCGGGAGGTCCCGGTCCACACCTGGGCGATCGCGCCGTCGATCGAGGGCAGCGTCCGCAGCCGTGATTCGGGGCTGATGATCTGCCACTGGGTGTAGTTCAGGAGGCTGTGCGTCGGGACGTAGAAGCGCACCTGGCGACCCTGCTGGAGGGCTTCGTCGCGCAGTACGGAGGTGACCCGGTCGAGGCTGCGCGAGAGCAGGTGCTGCTTCAGTTGCCCGGCGCGGAAGTGCGCTTCGGCGGTGCTGTGCGGGGCCTGCCACGGCTCACCGAAGTACGCCTGCCACTCCCGCTTGAAGGATTCCGAATAGCCGGCGCGGGCCCAGAACTCCGGCTCCTCGAGATGGATGCCTTCGACACCGAGCTCGATGATCGGGCGGAGTTTCTGCACCAGGTACTCGGTGAAGCCGAACGTCGGGACCATGTACGGGATGTCGGTGCTGTGACCGTGCAGGATCGGCGACCCGTCGCCCGCGGCCTGCGCGTCGGCCCAGTGGTCGGAGCCGTCCCACCGCCCGTCCAGATAGTCCTGATAGTTGCCCCAGGAGATGCCTGTCATCAGATGCACGCGATACCCGGCCTCACGCCACCGCGCAATGCGCTGCGACGTACTGTCGTTGAGCCCGTAGACCATGACGAAATCGGTCCGCAGATCAATCGATGCGTCGTACCCCGCCTGCTCCTGAAACCCGGTCGCCTCGCGGTCCTTGCTGTCCGTCATGCGCACTTCCCGTTCCTCGACTGCCCTCAACCCTGTCCCGACCAGGCACCCGAGCGCCAGCCTGCCGTCAGGAACTGGACACCGGAAGGCGCAGCACGACACGGGTCGTGCCGTCGGGACCTGGGGAAAGCTCCAGGCGGCCGTCGAGGGTGTTGATGCGGTCCGGGAGTTCGCCCAGGTCCAAGTGGTCGCCGTGGACCTGGAGGTCGAAGGTGAACCAGCCGTCGGTGACCGTGCCTGTTACCGACGCGGGGGCCTGCCGGGCGAGTTCTGCGGCAAGCAGGTAGGCAGTTGTCTCGAGTACGTCGGGCAGTCGCCGCGCCGGAAGGGCATCGACGCGGATGTCGACGGTCTCGCTCAGCGCGCGAAGGGCGGCGGGCAGGCCGTCTTCCTTGAGCATGACGGGAGACAGACCGTGCGCGAGAGTCCGGAGATCCGCGATCGTCTCCCGGAGTTCAGTGTCCGCCGCGTCGAGTTCGGTCGCCCCGGACGGGAGACGGGTCCGGGCGAGCCGCAGCGCCAGCGACAGTCCGATCAGACGTTGCTGGGCGCCGTCGTGAAGGTCTCGCTCGAGGCGCCGGCGTTCTTCGTCGCCGGCGGCAACGACCCGTGCGCCGGACGAGCGAACCTCGGCCAGCTGTGCGAGGGCCTCGGCCTGCAGCCGTTCGTTCTCGAGTCCCAGATGGACGGCGGACGCCAGATCGCTGACCGCACCGGGATGATCGAGAAGACCGGGCTGGTGCACGAGTACGGCGAGATCCGCCCCGGCGTACCTCAGTGTCGTTGATCGTCGATCCGGGGCCGGCGGCAGTTCGACCTCGCGTGCCATCGCGTCGACGTGGCGACTGCCGTCGTCGATCGGGTAGGCGATGAGGAGGTCTGGGTCGCCGAGGCGTTCGGCCAAGGCGTCCCGCAATCGACCGGCAGGCGCTGCGTGCCCCAGGTCGACCACCAGACGAGTCAGCGCGCGCTGGATCAGGCGTGCCCTGGCCAGGTCGACCAGGACGGCGATGGACAACAGGACAAGCGTCACCCCCTGCGCGAGCCAGAGATCGTGTTCGGTGTCACTCGTTCCGATGAAGCCGCGCCCGAGGCTGGTGGCATACATGCCGGCGACCAGGGCGAGGTAGCCGAGCGCGCAGGTCGACACCAGCACGATCGCTCGTCGTCCGGCCGCACTGGCTTTGACCACGCGCCACATGACCGTCAGGAAGGCGATGACGGCCCACGCAGTTCCTGCTCGTACGCCGAGCAGGTCGACCGCTGTCCGAGTATCCGGCCGATCGGCGACGACCCAGAGGTTCGAAGCACAGTCCGAGCACCCCTGCGATCCGGGATCGAAGACCATCGCGCTCGCCAGTCCCTGGATGCCGATCGTGACTACGTAGCCCAGTGCGACGACAGTCCGGTTCGTCCAGGTGCGGAGGTGACCGTACGGGTATGCCAGCGCCACATGAGTCACCACGGCCGGGCATGCGGCGTACAGGACGAGGCCGGCCGAGAAGATCCAACTTGACGAGCCCCCCGGGTTGTCCCACTCGGACAGGAACCAGGCACACCCGGCGAGGTAGAGGCCGAGGGCTGCCCGGTTCCGCGGCCGCTTGAGCGACAGGGCGAGGCCGGCAACCATCAGGCTCCAGCCGGTGACGAGCAGGGTTGTCGTGCCAAGGGTGGAGGTCAGCACGAAGGACAAGCCGGGATCCTCGTGCGCGATCGACACGGTGAACAGGCCGATCGCCACTCCCACACCGACCAGCACAAGCCGAACTGGCATACGCTGATTGTTCCAACACATCGAGTAATTGTCTGCCGTTGAATGCGGCAACGGG
Source organism: Kribbella sp. NPDC049227 (assembly GCF_043197265.1). Lineage (NCBI taxonomy): Bacteria > Bacillati > Actinomycetota > Actinomycetes > Propionibacteriales > Kribbellaceae > Kribbella > Kribbella sp. NPDC049227. The sequence continues at coordinate 664,063 of NZ_JBICST010000005.1, forward strand.
ACAGGGCTTCCCCTCGTACTGGCGGCGCGGGACCTAGGGCCAGCCCTGATGTGGAGGGCACACGCGGTGCCTAGCGTGAGCGGCATCGATTGGGGGAGGTGCTCGATGCAGACCACGAAACTTCGGGGATGGGCGACGGTCGCCGTCGCAGGACTGATCCTCGCCGGAACCGCGTGCGAGGCGCCGGCCCGGGATCGCGCCGGCGGCAACGCGGACGGAGAGACTCGCGTGCTCACGTTCGCGCAGCCCAACGGGGAAGTTCCGGTGCAGCTGCAGGCGTGGGCCGACAATGTTGCCCGGCGTTCGGACGGGTCACTGCGGATCGAGTTCACGAACCAGTGGCGCGACGGTGAAGCCGACTTCGAGTCCGGAACGGTCAGGGACGTACAGGAACACAAGGTCGACATGGCATGGGTCGGCGCCCGGGTGCTGGACAAGGTCGGTGTCACCAGCTTCCAGGCCCTGCTGGCGCCGATGCTGGTCGACAGCTACGACCTCGAGGCGAAGGTGTTCGAGGCCGGCATACCGGCGCAGATGCTGCAAGGTGTCGACGCGATCGATGTCGTCGGCATCGGCGTGCTCCCAGGTCCGCTGCGTCGAGTGCTCGGCATACGCAAGCCGCTGGTGAGTCCCGAAGCGTTCGCCGGAACCACCGTGGCCATCCAGGACTCCGCGCTGACCGCGACGACTCTCCAGGCCTGGGGAGCAAAGTCCAGGGCGGTTCCGAGCGGAGCCAAGCTCAGCGGAGTCGACGGCTACGAACAGCAGCTGGACTCGATCGTTGGCAACCACTACGCGGAGACGGCCCGCTACGTGACGGCCAACGTGAATCTGTGGCCGAGGCCTTTGGTGCTGTTGATGGCCAAGGACACCGACAAGACGCTCGACGACAGGCAGCGGAAGGCGCTGCGTGATGCGGTGAACGATGTGCTGTCGCCCACGTTCGATGAGTTGCGAGCCGAGGACGGGAAGGCCACTTCTGCCCTGTGCCAGGCCGGGATGACGTTCACGGTTGCTTCGGCTGACAGTCTCAGGGATCTCCGCAGCACCCTGCAGCGGGTCTACGACCAGCTCGGCACGAACGACAAGACCAGCGCCTGGCTCGCCAAGATCGAGGACCTGAAGACGACGGTTGCCGTCGGCCCGGACCTGGCGACGTGTTCTGGGACCGGCAGTGCGCCGGGACCTCAGACCGTCCTCGACGGTACCTACCAGCAGAAGCTGGTGGACGGTGTGGTGAGGGCGGCCTGTACCGGCACGACACCGCCCAGGTCGCCGGGTGACGAACCCACCCTCGAGTTGGTGCTGAAGAACGGAGTCGCGACTCAGTACGAGCGTCGCGGCACCTCCCGTGAGATCGGGTGGGCGGGCACGTTCCGGATCTTCCGCGACCAGATCCAGCTCATCGAGCGCACGACGAACGGGGAGCGGATGACTGCGACCTGGTCCTTCGACGGCACCCGCCTGACGCTGACCCAACTGAACGGCGCCAAGTGTGACAGCGTCGCCGTGTGGACAACTCATGCCTGGGTCCGTGTCACCGACCGGTAGTGAGGCTCCGATCCACACATCGGGATCTCTCCCGATGTGCGGATCGGTCGTTGCGCGGAGCCTGAAGCCATGAGTCGCAGACTGCTGATCGTCGATGATCATGCCGGCTTCCGATCATTCGCCAGGGCTCTGCTGGAGGCGGAGGGCTACGTCGTGATCGGCGAGGCCGACGACGGCACCTCCGCGGTCGCGGCGGCCCGTGCCCTCGCCCCGGATCTCGTCCTGCTCGACGTGGCGCTTCCGGACATCGACGGATTCTTGGTGTGCGAGCAGATCATGCAGGACGGGCAGCCACCGCCAGCTGTGGTTCTGACCTCGAGCCGCGACATCTCGTCGTACCGGGAGCGGCTCGGCAAGAGCAAGGCCCGCGGGTTCATTGCCAAGAACGATCTCTCGGGCCCAGCCCTCGATGCGCTGGCGGGGTGAGCGGAGTGGGAGGCGGTACGGTCGCGGTTCTCGCCGACTCAACCGTCGGAGTGATTCTTCTGGGCTGCGGACTGATCGCGCGGAGGTCGAGGACCGGCGGGCGGGTCGGTCTGATCATGATCGCGGCCGCCGGATGCTGGTTCCTCGGGACCTTCGTCGCCCCGTTCCTCTTCCTGCATCGCGGGCCGCTGGTCCACCTGCATATCTCGTATCCGACCGGCCGCCTTCGCCGCCCGATCGCCTGGATCACCGTCATGATCGCGTACGCCGTGTCGCTGCTCGAAGCGGTGGTCCGTACCCCCTGGCTGACGCTCGGTCTGGCCGTTCTCGTCGCCGCGGCGGCCGTGGACGTGTTCGCGCGAACCTCTGGTCGCGCACGCAAAGCAGGCTGGCCGGCGCTGATCGCAGCGCTGACCTTCGCCGCCGTCCTGGCCTTCAGCTGTGCCAACTTGTTGCTCGGCTGGGAGGCCGACCGGTTGGTCCTCTTCGTCTACGACACCACGATCGCGGTACTGGCGCTGGTCCTCACAGCCGACCTGCGATCAGGCCGCTGGACCGATGCGACCCTGTCGGACCTGGTGACCCAGCTCGGCGGCGGCGGTCCGGGCACCGGCGGGTTGCGTGGGGAGTTGCAGCAAGCGCTGGGCGATCCGACGCTCGTGGTGGGCTACTGGGTGCCGGACCAGGCGCAGTACGTCGACGAGCGGGGCGTCCCACTGGCCTTGCCCGATGCCGAGGACGGTCGATCGACGACGACGGTCACCGACGGCGGCGAGCCGATCGCCGTACTCGTTGACGACAACGCGGTTCTGGACGATCACAAGCTCGTGGCCGGGGTCAGCGCAGCCCTCAACCTGGCCGTCGCGAATGCGAGGATGCGTGCCGAGGTGCAGGCCCGGGTCAGCGCACTCGCCGCGTCCCGTCGGCGGATCGTGGAGGCTGCCGATGCGCAACGGCGTGCCCTCGAGGCAGAGTTGGCACTGGGCGCCGAACGCCGCCTGGGGCAGGTGGCGCGGCTGGTCGCCGACGTCCAGCGAGGGTCGTCCGCAGATGGTCTGGCGGACGTTGTGGCCGAGGTTCGTGGCGCACAGATGGAGCTTCGCGAGTTCGCCCAGGGAGTGCGGCCCTCGCCGCTCGGATCCGGCGGTCTCTCCGCCGCACTCCCGGTGCTGGCTGCTCGAGCCCCGCTGCAGGTCGAGCTGGCCGTTTCGGTCGGTCGTCTCCCGCCGGCCGTCGAGGCGGCCCTGTTCTTCGTGTGTTCGGAAGCCCTGACCAATATCGCCAAGCACGCGAACGCCACTCGCGTCCAGGTGACTGTCGAGCCCTGCCCGGTCGGCGTCGTCACCACCGTGATCGATGATGGGGTGGGCGGTGCCGACCCACGGGGTTCTGGCCTGCGCGGACTGGCGGACCGCGTCGAGGCTCTCAACGGCCACTTCGCCGTCGGCGACGGTCCCGGCGGAGGCACACTGGTTCTGGCGCGAATTCCGGTCGGGGATGGTCCGGATGGGAGGGGGCTCGGGTGAAGGTCGTTGTCGCTGATGACTCGATGCTCTTGCGGGAAGGACTGGCCCGCCTGCTGTCCGATGCCGGGTGTGACGTCGTCGGGACGGCCGAGAACGCCGAAGTGTTGATGCGAGAGGTCCAGTTGACCGCCCCGGACGTGGTGATCGTCGACATCAAGATGCCGCCGACCCACACCGACGAGGGCATCGCCGCCGCTCGCCGGCTCCGGGAACAGCATCCCGGCCTCGGCGTCCTCGTGCTCTCCCACTACCTCGAGTCGGAGTACGCCATGCGGTTGCTCACCGACGCGCCGGATCACGTCGGCTATCTGCTCAAGGAACGCGTGTCCGACGTCGCCGTACTCGTGGACGCGCTGAACCGTCTGATCGAGGGCGAGTGCGTGATCGACCCGACCATCGTGACCCGGTTGATGCGCCGGCCGCAGCGCCGACAGCCGCTGGATGCGTTGACCGCCCGCGAACGAGACGTGCTCGGCTTGATGGCCGAGGGTCGTTCGAACGACGCCGTCGCATCGCAGCTGGCCATCGGCCCCAAGACGGTCGAAGCGCACATCCGGCAGATCATGCAGAAGCTCGGGCTGCCCGAGTCCCGTGACGACAACCGGCGCGTACTGGCCGTGCTCTCTTATCTGCGATCCGCGCCCTAGGTGAGTCGGCGGGCGTGGGGTACGGCGATCTTGTCGTGGGGGGAGAGGAGCCACACGGGGTTGCTGAAGCCGATGAGGGTGTTGTCGGAGGTGTACACCTCCAGGCGGAGGTAGCTGCCGATGCCGCGTTCGAGGGTGAATGTGGTGGTGTCCTGGGTGAAGGCGTCGGCGGGTACGGCGTGCTTCTCGATGGACGGCGTACTTGCGCCGGATCGGTCGCAGAGGCCGACGACGACCTGCACTGTCGAGCCTGCGGGCAGATTCTGCGCGATGAGTTCGACGGGGACGGCGGCCGCCGTGGTCTGGACGACCCGGCCCATCGCACGGCGGCCGCGGATGGCGAGGTCGAGCTGCCCTGTCGGCCAGAGCCGCTGATGGAACCACCAGGCCTGCCCGGACCGGAGCGCCGCGATCAGGTCCTTCGCCTCCTTCGACGGTGACCAGACAGAGGTGGTGTACAGGTGGGGCTTGCCGCCCCAGTTCCGTCCGGCGTGGTCGTCGACCTGACTGGTCGCGGTCAGGAAGATCGCGTTGCGGGCCGCCGCGTCGTACTGGTTGATCCGATCGTGGATCACGTCGAAGTTGCCGTCGGCGTTGGCCACCTCGGTCAGATCGGTTCCGAGCGCCCGGGTCTGCACGAACTCGGCGGGCTTGATGTCCGGGTGGTTGTACTGGACGATCGCGCCGCGCTCCTGGTACCAGCGCACGACCTTCTCGGTACCCTCCACGGAGCCGTCGAGCTTGGGTGCCTTGCCCTGGTCCGGGTACGGGTACAGCTCGAAGTCCTCCACGAAGACGTTCAGATGCCGGACCATCGACACCTCGGCCGCCAGCAACTGCTTCACGTCCGGGTACTGCTTGGCGTACGCCTTCATCAGCTTCTGCTGGGTCTTGACCGGCCACCGCAACGGGTCACGGGTGCGGATGATCCGGAGGTGGTCGAAGACAGCCTGGGCGGTCGCGTTGTTGCGCGCGCGAACGCCGTACCGCAGCCGGGCCAGTCCGGAGTCCTCGGCGATGAGGTCCGGCCAGAACGCCTTGATGTCGTCGAGCAGCCGCATCGTGAGGGTCTGCCAGCCGTCCTTCACCGGCACCGACACCACGCCGGTCAGCGGCTTCTCGAGCACCCGGGCGCTCGTCGTACCGACGCGGTACTCCAGGACGTACACACCCGCCGGCCGTCCGTGGATCTCGGGCCGGTACGACGTTTCCACCTGTACGACGAGTTCGGCGTCGGGCCCGATCTGCTCACCGAGGACGTCGATGGTGAGCGTCGTGTCGGAGATGTTCGTCGAGAAGAAGCTGTTGCCGGGGTCGCCCCACAGGTACGACACGCCCCAGTTCGCCGACGGCCCGGTCGCGGTGATGCGCAGCGCCTTACCGTCCTCGTCCGGGCTGTGCGGCTCGTCGACGAACGCGTGCGCCGTACCGCCGACGGTGCCCTCGTTCTGGACGGACCACGCCAGGTCGCCGTCCTCGTCCGTACCGTCGAAGGCGATGCCGTCGTAGTAGCCGAACGCCTCCATCCGCCAGTCGTGATCGGTCCACCAGACCACGTCGATGTTGTTCTTCGTCGCCTGCTCCAACTGCGAAAGCATGCTGGCGCCGCCGCCACCCGCGGCGTAACTGCCGCCCTCGCTGAAGCACGAGTGCGTGTGCAGCACCATGCTCACCGGCTTGAACCTCGACGCCGCCGGTCGCATGGTCTCGGCCGCCACGGCGGGTAGCTCCACACCACCGACGGCTGCCGCGATGCCGGCACCCAGGCCGGTTGCCAGGACGCGTCGGCGCGATAGGTCTCCTGCAGACATGCAGATTCCTTCCTCATCAGGCGATTGCCGTTCGAGGCTATGGACCTGCTGCCGAGTACGGGAACACTCCGGCAATCGAATTCCCCGGGGCGCGGGACAACGTTCACCAACGCCACGGACACCCTTCACGTTTGAAAGGTCAGTGGCTGAGGCTCACGCTCTGTCCGGTGGTGATCGACCGCTCGATCGCGCAGATGATCTCCGTGACCAGGACGCCGTGGTCGATGCCCGGCCCGAGGTCACCGCCGTCGACGAGCCCCGCCGCGAAGTCCTGCACCATCCACACGGCGGGGCCGACCTGTGATCGGCCGATCCGGCCGGAGACCGGCCACGCCGACCGGTACTTGTCGCTCACCACGGTGAGTCCCTGATGCGACAGGTCCGCGGTCACCGACCCCTCGGTGCCGATCACCTGGAACCGGAAGTCGACGATGCCGTCACCGGCATCCGGGAGCGTCCACGCCGACGAGAGCGTCGCGGTCGATCCGTCGTCGAAGGTGAGGAGGGCATGGACGACGTCCCAGGTGTCGATGCCGCGCTTGGCGAGGACACCACGCGACCCCACCGCACTCACCGACACGGGATTGCCGCCAGTGAGCCACAGGACCAGGTCGACAGTGTGCGGCATGAGAAACCAGGCCGGCGAGGACTGCGCCGCCCACGACAGCATGGTGGTCGGAACGAAGAAGGAGTTGCTCAGGGTGGCTGATGCCGTGATCGGTTCGCCGACGGACCCCATCGCTTCTTTGGCCTGCACCACGTGCGGGTTCCAACGGTTCTCGAAGCCGACGAGGCATCGAACGCCCGCGCGGTGGACCGCCGCGGCAATGGCCTGGGCATCGTCCGAGGTGGTGGCGACAGGCTTCTCGATCAGCAGATGCTTACCGGCTTCAGCCACGTCAACGGCGATCTGACGGTGGGCGAAGTCAGGGGTTGCCACGATCACGGCGTCCGGATCGAACTTCTCGAGCAACTCGGAGTGCGACGCGGTGACGGGCAGGCCCGTCGCGTCCCGCGCGTCCTCAGCCACCTTGGCCGAGGGCTCCGCGAGGCCGACGACGGTGACGTCCGGCTGAGACTGCAGAGCCTCGGCGAACAGCCTCCCGCGCAGTCCGGCGCCGACGATGCCAATGGTTACCATGAGCGACCCTTCAGGGGAACGTAGTGGATCAGAACAGGGTGAAGCCGCCGTCGACCTTCACGATCGAGCCGGTCATGAAGCTGGACGCGTCGCTGGCCAGGAAGATTGCCACCGGCCCCAACTCCGGCGGCAGCCCGTAGCGCTTCATGGCAGCGGGATCGACGCACCACTCCTTGAACTCCGGCTGGTCGACCGGCGACATCTCGGTGAGGAAGTACCCCGGCGCCATCGCGTTCACGCGGATCCCGTGCGGCGCCCACTCGGCCGCCAACGCCTTGGTCAACTGATGGACGGCGGCCTTGGACGAGAGGTAGGACGCCTGCCAGCGGGGCTGGTTGACGATCTCGGCCGACATGGAACCGACGTTGACGATCGTGCCTCCGCCTCGCTCCGCCATCCGGCGCCCGACCGCACGACTGCAGTACCAGATGCCGTCGACGTTGACGGAGAACACCTCGTGCCAGGCGGAGTCGGGCGTCTCGAAGGCCCGCCCGGCGACGCCGATGCCGGCGTTGTTGAGCAGTACGTCGATCTCGCCGAACTCGGTGCTCACCTGCTCGACCGCGCGTTCGACGTCGTCGACATCGGACACCTCGAGCTGTACGCCGTACGCGCGAATGCCGAGGGCGCTCAGCTCGTCGGCGGCGGCTTGGGCCGCGGCGAGTGTTCGCGCCGTGACCGCTACCGAGGCACCGGCATCGCCGAGTGCTTCGGCCATCGCGCGTCCAAGGCCCCGGCTGCCGCCGGTGACGAGAGCGACCTTGCCCTCGAGTGAGAACTTCTGCAGGGCGTTCATGGTGTCCCTTCGGTGGCATGCGGGTGAGCCGGTGACTGCTGGGCTACATCTTCCACCGAACGCGCCCGAGCTTCTCGCGGAGGGACAGGTCTCGCCCCTGCGGGGTGATGCCGCGGACGCCGTACGACGCGACGATGGTGACCCTGCGAGACAGAGGGGGAGCACGATGTCGTCGGTGCGCGTGATGCGACTGGTCGTTCTGGCCGTGGCGGCCCTCCTTCTCGGCGCGTGCGGTGGCGCCGACTCCGTCGGCACCCCGACCGTCGCGCCGTCGCGCTCACCAGGCGATCGGCCGGAAGTGACGGCGGCGGTTCCCAGCCCGACACGGTCACCAAGCCGTGCGGAAACCACCGCTCCAAGTCCCGAGGACACCCAGCCGAACCCGACCCAGACAGTGACACGCACCGAGACCAGGGCCCCCACTCGCACCAACTCCCAGCCGAACCCCACCCAGACACAGACACGCACCGAAACCACCACGCAGACCCAGACCCAGTCTCAGCCCGCGTCTCCGACCTCGCCGTCGACCTCGCCGGCCATAGCGCCCACGTCGTCCGAGACGTCCGGTACGCCGACGTGGCTGTGGTGGGTCCTGATCGCGTTCTTGGTTGCGCTCGCCGTGGCGATAGCTCTGCTGGTGCGAAGCCGGCATCGCCAGGCCTGGCGGGACGATCTTGCGTCCGCTGAGGACGAGGTGGCGTGGTTCGCCCGATCGCTGATCCCCGAGCTACGCCAGACGGGGTCGGTCGAAGCAGTCGCCGGCGGCTGGGCCGTCGCCGCGAGCCGCGTGACTGCGGCCGAGGACCGCCTGACCGTACTCGAGGCGTCCGCACCCGACGAATCCGCGCAAGCCCGAGCAGCCACCCTTCGAGACGCCGTACGCTCCGCGCGGGTCCGCATGGAAGCCCTCCGCGAATCCAGCACCGCCGAAACGATGCCACAGGACCTGGACGCGATAGCCGTCGACCTCGAGGCAGCCCTGACACCACCAGTTCCGGTGGAGTGATCGCTTCCTCTGTTCGGGCTTGGCCGAATTGTTTTGCGGTTGTGCCGCGGCGCAGCAGCATCGGGACCGATTTCGCCGTTCGAGGAGACGTGCATGGTTGCCGATGTCGTGATCGCTGGTGCGGGTCCGAACGGGTTGATGCTTGCCTGCGAGCTGAGGCTGGCCGGGGTGCGTCCCGTTGTGCTGGAGCGTCTGCCCGAGCCGCGTCGGGAGAACCGGGCCAACGGGCTGGTCGGCCAGGTGGTGCGGATGCTGGATCGCCGCGGTCTGTACCAACCACTGGCCGGGAAGTCCGAGCCTCCGGAACCGCTGCCGGCGTTCTTCTTCGGCGCCATGCCCCTGGACCTGCAGGTGCTCGACGACAACCCGTTCTATCTGCTGCCCGTACCGCAGACCCGAATCGAGCAGGTGCTGGCCGAACGAGCCGCCGAACTGGGTGTCGAGGTCCGCAGGGGCCACGAACTGACCGGCTTGTCCCAGAACGCTGACACCGTCACCGCCGAAGTCACCGGCCCGGACGGGAGTTATGAGCTCAGCAGTCGGTACGTAGTCGGCTCGGACGGTGCACACAGCGCGACCCGCAAGCTCGCCGGCATCGGATTTCCCGGCGCGGCAAGCGATCACATCGTCACTCGCATCGCAGAGGTCGCCGTACCCGATGACCACGTCGACCCGGCCACCGGCGGGCTGACCGTGCCTGGCTACGGCTACATCTCGCCGATGTACCACCGCACCGAACACGGAGTCTTCGCCTATGCGCGGCTTGCGTCAGGACCGGATCTGGTGTTCACCGTCGAGTGGACGGCAGGCGGGATCGATCCCGACGCGTCGCTGACGCTCGACGAGGTTCACGACAGCATCTACCGCGTCATGGGCGCTGACCTACCGCTGCGGCCACCGGACGGCGGGGGACCGCATCGGTTGGATCGGTCGATCGGCGTCAACACCCGCCTGGCCGACCGGTATCGCGACGGCCGGGTCCTGCTGGTCGGAGACGCCGCCCACGTGCACTTCGTGATCGGCGGACCGGGACTCAACCTCGGCCTGCAGGACGCGGTCAACCTCGGCTGGAAGCTCGCGGCCGTGATCCATGGCTGGGCACCACCCGGCCTGCTGGACACGTACGAGGCCGAGCGGCGGCCGGTCGGTGAGCGGGTGTCCATGCTCAGCCAGGCCCAGCTGGCACTGCTGGCCCCGGGCAGCGAGGTCACGGCGCTGCGTGAGCTGTTCACCGAGTTGCTGCGCGATCGGCGGAACATCGCCCAGATCGCGAGCATGATGGCGGGTGCGGACATCCGGTACGAGATGGGCGTCCGCGATCCCCATGACCTGATCGGCCGGTGGGCTCCCGATCTGCTGCTCGACGCCGGCAGCGAACCTGTCCGGCTCGCGGAGCTGACCACGACCGCCCGGCCGCTGCTGCTCGACCTCACCGACGACGCGTCGCTGACGACAGCGGTGGATGGATGGCGCGACCGCATCGACATCGTCGCCGCCCACAGCAAGGACACCTCGGCCACCGGCCTACTCCTGCGCCCGGACTGCTACATCGCGTGGGCCACCGACACGCCGCACCCGGATCACCGCGATCTGCGCATGGCACTCACTGCCTGGTTCGGCCCATCCTGAATCGACTACGGGCTGTTGAGTCTGACGAGGTCCTGGCCCAGGACGGTCGCACGGTGGATCACCGCCTTGCCGTCGCGGCGGCTGGAGATCAGGCGGGCCTCCCGCAGCGACGTACTGTGCTCGGACGCCGATGGCGCACTGATGCCAAGCTCCCGCGCGATGTCGCCTGTCGTGTGTTCGGTGGACAGCAGGCGCAGTACCGCGGCCCGGGTCGCCCCGAGGATCGCCGCGAGGGAGTCGGACTCAGTACCGACCCGGATGCTGAGCTCGGCCGGGGCGGGGTAGGCCAGCAGGACCGGTTGATCAGGCAGCTCGCCCACCAGCGGCGGTCCCGTCCAGAACGCGGTCGGTGTGATTACCAGTCCCCGCCCGCCCAACCGGACCGTGCGGTCCTGCGGGCTGTCGATCCGCAGGCAGTCGCCGTACCAGCTCGCTCCGGGGATCACCGTGGTCAGCGCGGCACCAACTCCGGCACAGGCCATCAGCCGCCCGTGCTGCGCCAGTTCGCTGTGGTGGTTGGCGCGGATGTCGTCCCAGTACGGCTGCACCGTCGCGGTGAAGGTGGTCTTCGCCCCGTGCACCAGCACCCGTCCGGCGTCGCGGTCCCCCTCGAACGCAGACCACATCGGAACACCCGAGTTGGGGGCGCTGAAGTACAGCGCCATCTCCTCGCGCAACCGCTCCGTGCCGAAGCCCAGGAACGTTTCCATCCCTTCGTCGAGGTCCGTGCTGACCGCGAAGGTGGGTGACAAGGCCCAGGAGAAGTGTCCGCCGACGTGACGCACTGTCCGCCGCGCCGACGGCGGGATCGCCGCCAGCGCGCGGCTGCGCCACCGCTCTCCCCACGGCGCGCGAATCCCCTGGCGCAGCCCGACGGCCGCGAACTTCAGCTCCAGGATCGGAGTGGGTTCGGGCAGGAACCGCGTCGACGCGAGGTCGTCCGGGGTGAACAGGATTCTCAGCATGCCGTCCTCCAGACAGTCACACCAACGCCGTACCCAGGAACCCTTCTCGCATGAGCTGCGTGAGCTTTCAAACGATTGTCGGAGGTGACTTTTAGAGTGCGCGCGTGACTTCCATGAGGTACGACGGGGACACCTGGGACCTGGCATCCAGCGTCGGGACGACCGCCACCGCGGCCGCGGCAGCCCGGGCGATCGCGACCCGAACGGATCGACGGCTCATCGGCGACCCGTTCGCCGAACCACTCGTCCGGGCGGTCGGCATCGATCTCCTCACCCGGCTGGCGACCGGCGAAGTGCCCCCGGGTGACTTGGTCGAGCAAGTCTGGATCGACGTCGCCAAGGTGCGTACGACGTTCTACGACGAGTTCTTCCTCGATGCGACGAACGCCGGTGTGACGCAGGTCGTGGTCCTGGCCTCGGGGCTGGATTCCCGCGCGTACCGGCTGCCCTGGCCGGCCGGGACCGTGGTGTACGAGCTCGACAAGCCGGAGGTCATCGAGTTCAAGACCCGCACCCTGGCCGAGCTGGGTGCCGCGCCCACCGCCGACCGGAGAGTGGCCGCGGTCGATCTCCGCGACGACTGGCCCGCCGTACTGCGTGCCGCGGGCTTCGACCCGGCCCGGCCGACCGCCTGGAGTGCCGAAGGCCTGCTCGGCTATCTGCCGCCTGAGGCGCAGGATCGCCTGCTGGACACCATCACCGAACTCAGCGCCTCGGGAAGCCGGATGGCCACCGAAAGCAAGCCGAATCCACAACCCGGCGAGGAGGCCACGACGAAGCAACGCCTGGATCGCATCTCCGACCAATGGCGCGAGCACAACTTCGACCCCGGCATGGCGAGAGTGCGCTATTACGGCGAGCGCAACGAAGCCGCTCCCTACCTGACCGACCACGGCTGGAAGCTGAACGGAATCACCATCCGCGACCTACTCGCCGCGAACAACCTCCCACCCCTCACCGACGACGACATCCACTTGGGCGACGTCCTCTACATCACCGGCACTCTCGACGAGTAGCAACTCCCCGGAACTGTCGGATCTGCGCCATCGTGCTCGTGGTAGGGGTGAGCGGCTGTCAAGGAGCGGCGCCGTCCGAGCAACAGGAGATGATCCGAGATGCAGTACCTAGTTTCCGCGATCGACGACGAGACCAGTTCCGCCAGCCCGGGCGCCCCGGACGCCCCGGGCGCGTACAACAACCGACTCGAGGCCGAGGGGCACCTGGTCTTCGTCGGCGGCCTCGCAGCGCCCGGCACGGCCACGGTCATCGACAACCGGAACGGGAAACCGCTGTTCACCGACGGACCGTACCTGGAGTCGAAGGAGTACCTCGGTGGCTTCTGGGTGATCGAGGCGCCCGACCTGGACACAGCGCACAGGCTGGCCGCCGAGGCCTCCAAAGCCTGCAACCGCAAGGTCGAGGTACGCCCGTTCCAATGACCGCAAACAGCACGAACGGCCACGACGTGACGCGGCGGCCGCTCCCGGCGTGTGGGAGCGGCCGTCTGCATCGTCAGCTGACGTGCGGGCGGTGGCCCGGCTCCTGGCGGGGGATCGACTGCTGGCTGCCGGGGATGGTCGGCAGCGGCAGCTGGGAGGCCTGGTACTGGGCGAGGTTGTACTGACCGGTGGTGTCCGGCAGGGTCGGCGCGTGCTTCGAGTCGCCGAACCGGAACGCGCCGGTCAGGTCGCCGACGGTCTTGCGTCGCCAGTCGCTGATGTTGGTCTCCTTCACACCGGTGATGCGTTCCAGGAAGCGCAACTGTGAGGTGTGGTCGGAGGTCTCGGAGAAGACGTAGCCGCCGGTCGTCCACGGCGAGACGATGATGCACGGGACCCGGAAGCCCAGTCCGACCGGCAGGCCGGCGCCGTCCACCCCGGTGTTGGACGTCTTGAACACGAACTCGTCGGGCGTGCCGGGCTTGGGAGTCGGCGGTACGACGTGGTCGAACATGCCGTCGTTCTCGTCGTACGACAGGATGAACACCGTCTTGGCCCACACCTCGGGGTTGGCGGCGATGGCGTCGATCTTGGCGGCCACGAAGGTCGCCCCGGCGGCGGGCAGCGCGGCCGGGTGCTCGTCGAAGCCCGACGGCGGGAGGATCCAGCTCACGGTGGGCAGTTGGTCGTTCATCGCGTCGTACTCGAACTGGCCCATCGGCTGGGTGACCATGCCGTTGTCGTACAGCGGGTCGCCGGGCTGCGCGCTGCCGAACTGCTTCCACTTGCTGATCGATGCCGCTCCGGTCTGGCCGCCGGGCTGGCGGTAGATCTTCCAGCTGACGCCCGCCTTCTGCAGCCGCTCGGGGTAGGTCGTCCAGCTGAACTGGTTCGCCGGCCCGCCGGTGGTCAGCGACGGTCCGCCGGCCAGGCCGTTGGGGTCGAGCGTGCCCGACATCCACATGTGCCGGTTCGGGGCCGTGGGACCGAGGACCGAGCAGTGGTAGCCGTCGAGGATGGTGAAGGCCTCGGCGAGGGCGAACTGGAACGGGATGTCCTCGCGGGTGAAGTACCCCATCGTGTACTGGCCGTCGGTGGCGCCGTCGGAGGCCATGTGGGCGGGCACCCAGTTGTCGTTCTTCCCGCCGTTCAGCGCCTCGTGCTGCACCTTCCATTCGTGGCTCATCGACGGGATCGCCTGGGCGGCGGTGATCTTGGTGTTCAGCCGGTAGGGCAGCAGGTAGCCGTCCGGGTTCGACGGGTCCGGCTGGTAGAACACGTTCCGGCCGTTGGGCAGCCGCGCCGCGCGGGGGTCGCTGAAGCCCCGTACGCCGGACAGCGTCCCGTAGTAGTGGTCGAAACTGCGGTTCTCCTGCATGAGCATGACGACGTGCTTGATGTCCTTCAGCCCACCGTGCTTCGGGGGCGGTGACGCGAGCGCTGTACGGACGTTCGGCGGCAGCGCGAGCGAGGCCGCGGCCAGGCTCGCGGCCGCGGCGCCGGTGCCGAGCAGCCGGCGCCGGCTCATGCCCGCGGGTGCGTCGGGGGAGTCGTTCATGGTTACCTCACATCGACAGTCGAGTACGCCGCGATCGGCGCCCTGCGATCGTCGACCTCCGATCTGACCCACCGCTGATTGCTTGATGGCGCGTTGCCGAACGAACGGCAACCAACACCACCCACCACGAACCAAACCTCAGTAATAGTTGAGATCCCGCGACCTCGGGACCTCCGCCGGCACCAAAGATGCCATAGGCAACCGAGTGCCCGTCCTCGTGACGTTCGGTCAGTGGCGGCCGCTCGCGGTCCAGTCCGCATCCGCGGGCGGGACCTCGTCGCCGGTGGTCAGGTACAGCCGGTCGATGCGGAACCCGGACTTGCGGGCGAGAATCGACAGCACATGTCGTCCGGGGTGCAGCTCCACGTCGGACAGCAGCGTCCACAGCCAGATCTGCTGGGTTCCGAAGCTGTACAGGTTTCCACCCGAGTACTGCGCGTCGAGCGACAGCGGGGTTCCGTCGACCGCAAGCCAGCACGAGTCGTCGTCGCGGTCGTCGTATTTCGCCAGCAACCACACGTGGTAGCTGCCCTGCGTCGTGACGTCCACGGAGTAGTGCAGCCCTGGAGCACGCACCGGGTCGTCCCATCGGAGGCCCCGCTCGGCGATGTGCATGGCCAGTCCGGAACCACCACCGGTCTCAGCCTGCGTGTGAGACCAGGTCACCGGTTCGGCATCGAGGCTCGGTGTCGTCCATGCGCTCGCCTGGTTGACGAGCGCGTACTCCGCCTCGAGCGCGAGGACCCCGCCCTCCTCGACCACGACGCCGGCGCCGAGATCCTCGAGGACGTTCTTCCTCCCGTCGGCACGGGCCCAGGCGCGCGGTTCGGCGAGGGACTCCTGGGCCACCGCGTGGTTGGGCTTGAACGTTGTATCCGTGTCCCAGAACCCATGTCCGGCGTACACGACCGGCGGCAGCGGCACCCCGTCGGGATCGGTGCGGTAGATGTCTCGTGCGACGCGGGCGAGCTCTCGCTCGTCGACGAGGTCGGGTGCCGGCTCCCGTGTCGATTGTGTCGGCCGGGCGGTGTGCTGACTGAACTGCGGGCCGAGGTTGGAACTGCGCCGCGTACCGGTGTAGATCACGAGTTTGGAGACGGCCACGCCCGGATCGACGGAGTGGATGCGGACGGTGTGCCGGCCGGCGTCGAGATAGGGCAGCCGGGCCTGGAGCAGCTCGACGTTGTCCAGTACGGCGGTCGTCCAGGCGCCGCGGTACTCGTCGGTGGTCGGCGATTCGATCACTACCGACGCGGCATCGTCGACGCTGACCGCGACGCGGATCCGGCCGGTGGCGTCGAGGGTGGGAAGCCGGTGGAGTTCGAGCAGGTGCGCTCCGGCAGTGACGAGGTGTGCGTCGTACTCCAGAACGGCACCACGGTCTCCGCGGGCGACCGCCGCGCTGTTCTCGTACCGTCCGAGGTGGGGCACAGTCACCCACGACGACGAGGCACCGTCGAGACGGCGTTCGGGCAGCGACGGATCGATCGAGAGGTACCCGCCTGCCTCGACGGAGCCGACGAACCCCGGATCGGGAGCGAGAACGGACGGGACGGTCACCGTGACGGTGACCTCCGTTTCGTCGTCGAGGTTGCGGACCACGATCGTTCCTGACTGCCCGCGTCGAGCCTGCGCGTCCGGCACCCTCACCGAGACACGAGCCTCGGTGTCGATGACGCCAGACAGAGGGGAGACCTCGATCCAGTCGTCGGCGGCGACCTGGTATTTCAGGCCGCCCGCACCGGTCGTGAAGACCTCGAGCCATTTGGTGCTGGCGCCGTACGGCCAGAAATCGAGTCGGGGGTCCTCGGTCGCTCCGTCGTCGCTCCACGGCAGTACGCCGAGACCCGGTGCGCCGATCGACAGGGCCGGCTTGGCCGGTGGGTACAGAGCCATCACCGGCGGCGGGAACTCGTCGGGAGTGAACATGTGCGCCCACTTCCCGCCTGACATCGTGTGGTTGTAGTAGTGCATCGCCGCCCGCTTGTGGCTGTCGAACGTGCGCGACAACGTCAGGTAGTGGTCGGCGGCAGACGCTTTGCCCTGATCGAAGGCGAGTGTGCTGCGGTCGGCGTACCGGAACTGTGCGCTGGTCAGATAGGCGAGGTGGATCTTGATGCCGATGAGCTGGAAGAAGGCGTCCCGCTCGTCGGCGGGCAGGGCGTCGTGGATCTCGTTGGTCCGCACGTACAGGCGGTGCAGGGCATCCAGCCGGCGTCCGGCCTCGTCGCCGTACCCGGTCTGCGTGAACGTGTTCGCGCTCAGGTGCTCGATCTTGCGCTGGTTGGCCAGCTGGTAGTACTCGGCGTACAGGTGGGCGATCTGCGGGCCGTGGCTGCCGGAGAACGTCTTGGCCGCCCACTGCTCGACGAAGCCGACGACATCGGCGGTGGAGGACTCCTTGCCGGCTTCCCACGCGGATCGCAGGAAGAACTCCGTCTCGATCTCCAGCGGCTTGAGCCCACCGACGTTGTCGACCCAGAGCCGGCGGATCCCCTGGTCCCAGGCCTTGGTCAGCTCATGGCGCATGAGCGCGAGGGGAGTCGAGGACGTCGCGAGGTAGCTGCGTGGCGGCTGCGACCAATAGGAGGAGTGGTAGTACAAGCCGTGGCCGCCGGAGCGTTCGCGCTCTTGCGCGGAGGGGAAGCGGCGGACGTAGCCGAAGTTGTCGTCGGCCCACACGATGGTCACGTCATCGGGTACGCGCAGCCCCGCGTCGTACAGCGGCAGAACCTCCTTGTACGGGATGAAGATCTGCGGTACTTCGTCGGCGCGGTCGCTGAGCTCGTGGGTGAGCAACGCGCGCTGGTCGGTGATGACCTGCTCGAGCAGACTGACCCGCGCCGTGTGTTTCTCCAACTCGCTCAGCGTGCCGTCGGCGTCGATGGCCGCGGTGGAGAACCCGTAGTCGTGGATGCCGCGCATGCCCACGGTCCAGGTGACCTCGAAGCCCCGGTTCTGCTCGATGCTTCCGCGCCAGTACTCGAGCAGCTTGTCCCGGTTGCGGCCCGGCAACGAGTAGTCGTACACGACGGGCTCACCTTGGCCGGCGACCCATGGGTCGAACTCGTGCTCGTTCGAGCGCAGCAGCATGTCGCAGTGGCTGCCGCCGATCACGATGCCCATCGCGTGAGCCAGCCGGCCGTTGGCCGGGTCCTGATTGAAGGCGTTGACGTGCATCGCCGGCCACAGGTAGTTCGCCTTGAGGCGCAGCAGGAGTTCGAAGACGCGCCGATAGGTCTCCGGTC
Organism: Kribbella sp. NPDC049227; assembly: GCF_043197265.1. NCBI lineage: Bacteria > Bacillati > Actinomycetota > Actinomycetes > Propionibacteriales > Kribbellaceae > Kribbella > Kribbella sp. NPDC049227. Next base: position 681,806 of record NZ_JBICST010000005.1, read on the forward strand.
CGATGGTGCCGTCAGCGGTGTGGTTGCGAGCCCAGGCGTCGAGCTCCTCCTCGTCGTTCAGGAAGATCCCGCGGTACCGGATGGACGGCCAGTCGGCCCTGGTTCCGGGCGCGATGGTGACGTGCTCGCGCCGGCGGACCGGAACGTCGCCCCACCAGTGCCACGGCGAGACTCCGATCGCCTCGCACAGGTCGTAGATGCCGAAGATCGTGCCGCGCCGGTCGGCGCCGGCGAGGTAGACCGCGTCCGGGCCGGCCTGGATCACGAACCCTTCCCAGCGCAACCCGCCATCGGGCGCCGTGAGCGCCGAGACGTCCAGGTCGCCGCGGGCGATCGCTTCGTCGATCGCCGGTGACACCCCGATGGTCCCGACCACCAGCCGCGCTCCGGCCGCCTGCGCCGAGATCGTCGCGTGGGCTCCGCAGACCGTCTCCAGGTCCCGGCACAGGTCCTCGGCGGCGCGACGGACGGCGCCGTCCTCGGCGCCGCCGAGCGCGACGGTCGTGGCCTGATCGCGCGCTGCGACAAGAGTTCCTCCGTCGCGGCTTTCAGCGACATAGCTGCTGGTCATGGCATCTCCGATGGTGTCCAAGGTGCGGCATGGAACCGTCACGTCCGCTGATGTGCTCAGCGCGGCGGCCGAGTCAACCTAGCTGAGCTCAACACCGACGATTTCCAGGGTTCTCGCTGACTGGACAGTGAGCATAGGCGATGTTGACGAACTCTGGAACCGTTGTCATGATGGCCGCAGTTTCAGAGTGTTTGTCACCGGGGATCGGCCGGCGCCGCGGCATGCCGTTCCCTCGAGCAGAGGAGTGGTGCGATGGGCGACGAGGCTGACCGGCCGTCGCTGAGAGGCGGCGACGCATGAGCGTTGCCGAGTTGCAGCAGCTGACGAGGCGCCGGGGCGGGCCGAGAGCCAAGGGCGGCACGCCCGACAACAAGGCGGCCCTGATCTTCCTCGGCCCCTGGCTGGTCGGGGTGGTTGCGCTGACGATCGGCCCCCTGATCGCCTCGTTGTACCTCGCCTTCACGAACTACAACCTGCTGCAGGATCCGAAGTTCGTCGGTCTGGACAACTTCGTCCGGATGTTCTCCGACGACCGGCTGCATCATTCGCTGCGGGTCACGTTCGTCTACGTGCTGGTCGGTGTGCCGGGCCAGCTGATCGTGGCGCTCGCCCTGGCGATCCTGCTGGACAGCGGTATGCGCGGGCTCACGTTCTACCGGTCGGCGTTCTACCTGCCGTCCCTGTTGGGGTCGAGCGTCGCGATCGCCGTCCTGTGGCGGCTGATCTTCGGCGGCGAGGGACTGTTCAACAGCGTCCTCGGCTTCCTCGGCGTGCAGACGCACACCAGCTGGATCGCCAACCCTGGTACGTCGCTGTGGACGATCATCGTGCTGCACATCTGGACGTTCGGTTCACCGATGGTGATCTTCCTGGCCGGCCTGCGGCAGATCCCCCGCGAGCTCTACGAGGCCGCCTCCACCGACGGCGCGGGAACGTGGCGCACCTTCACCTCGATCACCCTGCCGCTGCTGACTCCGATCATCTTCTTCAACCTCGTGCTGGCGATCATCAACTCGTTCCAGGCGTTCACGCAGGCCTTCGTGGTGTCGGGCGGCACCGGCGGTCCCAGCGACTCGACCTTGTTCTACACGCTGTACCTGTACCAGGAGGGCTTCGGCTCGTTCCGGATGGGGTACGCGTCCGCGCTGGCCTGGCTGCTGGTCGTGATCGTCGGCGCGTTCACCGCGATCAACTTCTGGGCCTCGAAGTACTGGGTGCACTATGACGACTGAGACCTGGTGGACCCGGACCCGGCGGATCGCGCGGCAGGTCCTGATGATCGCGGTCGTGGTGCTCGCGCTGTATCCCGTGCTCTGGATGATCGTCAGCTCGCTGCGGCCGGACGGGCACATCTTCTCCAACCCGTCGCTGCTGCTGAACACGTTCGAGACCTCGAACTACACCCGTGGCTGGTCGGCGCTCACCCGGCCGTTCAGTACGTATCTGCTGAACTCGGCGGTCGTCGTGCTGGGCGCGATCATCGGCAACCTCGTGACCTGCTCGATGGCTGCCTACGCCTTCGCACGACTGAGGTTCCGGTTCCAGAAGCCGGCGTTCGCGCTGATGCTGCTGATGATCATGATCCCGATCCATGTCGTGATCGTTCCGCAGTACGTGATCTGGGCGCAGGCGCACCTGATCAACACGTTCTGGCCGCTGATCGTCCCGAAGTTCCTGGCCACGGACGGCTTCTTCGTCTTCCTGATGGTCCAGTTCATCCGCGGGCTGCCGCGGGAACTGGACGAGGCCGCCCGGATCGACGGTGCGGGCCACGGCCGGATCTTCTTCCAGATCCTGTTGCCGCTGATGACCCCGGCCCTGGCGACCACGGCGATCTTCACGTTCATCTGGACCTGGAACGACTTCTTCAGCCAGTTGATCTACCTGACCGATCCCAACCTGTACACGGTGCCCGTCGCGCTGCGGTCGTTCGTCGACGCACAGTCGCAGTCGTCGTACGGCTCGATGTTCGCCATGAGTGTGGTCTCGGTCATCCCTTTGTTCCTCGCGTTCACCTTCGGGCAGAAGTACCTGATCCGCGGCATCGCGACCACCGGCGGCAAGTAGCCGGGCTCCTTCCATCCAGAAAGCAGGACAACAGCCATGCGTTTGAGAATTCGACGCGCTGCCGCCGGCGCCGTCACGATCGCTCTGGCCTCCCTCGGCCTGGCCGCCTGTGGCGTCGGCACCAGCGCCGGGTCGGGCAAGCCGGCCGAGCTCAGCCAGGGCGACGTGAACCTCCGGGTCAACTGGTGGGGCGGCGACGCCCGGACCAAGCTGACCCAGACCGCGATCGCCGCGTTCGAGAAGAAGCATCCGACCATTCACGTGACCGGCGAGTTCTCCGACTGGAACGGCTACTGGGACAAGCTCGCCACCGCGACGGCCGGCGGGAACTCTCCCGACGTCATCCAGATGGATCAGCTGTACCTCGCCTCGTACGCCGACCGCGGTGCGCTGACCGACCTGTCCAAGATCAGCCAGCTCACCACGTCCGCTCTCGACCCGTCCGTGCTCGGGATGGGACGGACCAAGGACGGCCTGTACGCGATGCCGATCTCCACCACGGCGTTCGGTCTGCTGGTCAACAAGGACACCCTCGACAAGCTGGGCATCTCGCTTCCCGACACGAACACCTGGACCTGGGACCAGTTCGACGCGTTCGCGCGGTCGATCACGGACAAGTCCGGCGGCAAGGTGTACGGCACGACCCCGTGGGGCAACGAGTACTCGCTGGAGCTCGCCGCCCGGCAGGCCGGCGACCAGATGTTCAAGGACGGCCAGATCGTCATCAAGCCCGAGACGGTGGCCGGCTACTTCCAGCGGGCCCTCGACTGGTCCAAGGACGGCGCCTCGCAGCCGGCGTCCCAGTTCGCCGAACAGGCCTCGGCGACTCTCGAGCAGTCCGACTTCGCCACCGGCAAGTCCGCGATGATCTTCACCCAGGTGTCCCAGCTGACGGCGTACGCCAAGGCCGCGGGGGATGCGAACGTCGTCGTCGCCAAGCTGCCGACCGACGCGAACGCCGGCAAGTACTTCTACTTCAAGCCGGGCATGTACTGGTCCGTTTCCGCCAAGAGCGAGCACCCGGCCGAGGCCGCGCTGTTCGTCGACTTCATGGTCAACGACCCGGACGCGGGCGCCATCCTCGGCACCGAACGCGGACTGCCCGCCAATCCCACCGTCGTCAAGGCGATCACCGGCCACCTGGACGCCAACGACAAGAAGGTCGTCGACTACACCGACGCCATGACGCCCGACCTGGGGCAGGCCCCGGAGATCGTCCCGAACGGCGCCAGCGACACCGACACCCTGATCCTTCGCTACCTGCAGGACGTGCTCTTCGGCAAGAAGACGCCGCAGCAGGCCGCCGACGGACTGATCGGAGAGCTCAAGTCAGGAATCAGCGCCGCAAAGTAGGACGCGCCGGTACGGCGTGGGTCCAGCCGGCTCACGCCGTACCGGCATGTCACCCACGCGGTGGGGTGCTCGCGCGGACCGTGATGCGGGCCTCGAACTGCTGGGCCCGCCGCTGTTCCGCGGGAACGGACGTCGCCATGTCCACCACAGCCGCTCCGATGGCCTCCAGTGCCAGGTTCACGCTGGTCAGGCCAGGGGTGACGTCATCAGCGTCGACGACATCGTCGAAGCCTGCCACGCCGATGTCGGTGCCCGGAACTAGTCCGATCGTCCGCATCGCGCTCATCGCCCCGAGGGCCATGGTGTCGGTCGCCGCGACCAGCGCGTCGACGTCCGCGCGGCGGGCCGACAGCAACTCGGTCGCCGCCGCGTACCCGCCTTCGCGCGACATCGGAACGTCACGCAGGTGTGCGACGTGGTCGACGTGAACTCCGGTCTGCCGTGCTCCCTCGGCGATCCCGGTCTCCCAGGAGCGGACGCCCGACGAGTCTCCGTTCGGCCGGATCAACGCGACCGAGCGGTAGCCGAGCTCGGCGAGCGAGGTGATCAGGAGCCGGGCGCCTTCGCGCCGGGGAACGATCGCCGTGTCGAAAGGCAGTTCGTCCTCGCCGGCCACGACGATGCGCCCGCCGTCGCGCTCGTACCGCTCGAGCTCGCGCAAGAGCGCCGCGTGCGAGGTGTTCGTGCCGCCCCGGGCTCCGGCGAGCACGAGGGCCAGTGGACGCTGGCTGCGCAGCATCCGGATGACCCGGACCTCGTCGTCGGCGGCGTGCTCGGTCCCGCTGATCGTGACCATCAGGCCGCGGTGCCGCGCCGCGTTGATCGCCCCGTGGACCAGCTGGGCGTTGTACGGGTCGCGGATGTCGGAGACCACCATGGCGATCGTCGGGGTCGCGCCGGTCGTGGTCGCGCGCGCCGACGAGTTCGGGCGGTACCCCAGCTTGGTCGCGGCGTCGTGGACCCGCAGGCGCGCGTCGTCGGTCACGTAACGAGACGCCGGATCCAGGGCTCGCGATGCCGTCGCCAGACCGACGCCGGCCGCCTTGGCGACGTCCCGCAAGGTGACGACGGGACGCCTGGCCCCGGATCGAGTCGTTGCTCCGTCGTCATTGTCTTTGGCCACGCAATGATTGTCCCATCGCGTCCCTGAGCGATGCTATGACCATGCACGCAGTCGCCGGCCCGGGCCGGCGTGACGATCGGAGTCGAATCGGTGGCAGCTGACGAGCCGACGGGCACCGCGACCCTCCGGGACGTTGCGAGGGTGGCAGGTGTGTCGCCGTCGACGGCCTCCAGGGTTCTCAACGGTGGCGGCCGCGCGGTCAGCGACGATCTCTCAGTGCGTGTCCTGGCTGTGGCCGACGCCCTCGGCTACGTCAGTAATCAGGCAGCTCGAGCGCTGCGGGGCCAGCGCTCAGGAGTCGTCCTCCTGGGCGGTGATCCGCGCACCGCCTCCATCGCCGCGATGGGTGCCGGCATGGAGGAAGCCGGTCGTGAGCGGGATGTTGCCGTCAGCATCACCGCGGTCGGGCCCGACGCGGAGACGCACCTTGCGGCGCTACGGATCCTGCGTGGCCTGCGCCCGCTCGCCCTGGTCGTGACCAGCGCCAGCTTCGTCGGTACGGACCGGGAGTTGATCCTCGCCGAACTCGAGGCCGCCCATCGTGAAGGGGCGAACGTGGTGTTCATCGGCGAGCACGACTACGACTTCCCCGCCGTACGGTTCGACGACGTCGAGATCGGCCACCTCGTCGCGCGTCACATGGCGTCGCTCGGGCGCAGCCGGCCCGCGATCCTGACCTCGGCCGGCCACCCGGCCATGGAGGGCCGTACCCAGGGGTTCCTCGAGGCCCTTGCGGCGGCGGGGTACGAACGCGATGCCATCGCCGTCGAGAGCGTCGAGATCTCGCGAGAGGGCGGCCGTACGGCGACCAGGCGATTGCTCGAACGCGCCGAGAAGCCGGACATGCTCCTGGCCGGCAACGATGTGCTGGCGATCGGAGCGATCCATGAGGCCCACGAGGCAGGGCTGAACGTCCCGCGGGACATCGCCGTGTCCGGCGTCGACGACATCCCGATCGCCCGGGACATCACCCCGCCGCTGACCACTGTCTCGCTGCCGTTCATGGAGGCGGGCAGGGCGGCGCTCGCCATGGCCCTGGACGGCGACGACCAGGCCGACATCCATCTGCAGAGCCGCCTGATCATCCGCGACAGCACGGTCCCAGCCTGATCGTTGCGCTGCCGGGACGCTTGCGGCCGATTATGGAACCGTTGTCTCGCTGATGTCCGTATCCGGTCAGATTCTCCTGTTCGCGCCGTTGACGGAGGTTGGAACCGTTGGCACACTCGGCAAGGGATTGGCGAACAAGGAGGAACAGGAACCATGACCAAAGTGAGGCGTTGGGTCACGCACCTCGTCGTACCGGCAGTCGGTGTGACGATGGTCGTCGCCGGTGCGGCTCCCGCATCCGCAGCGCTGCCGGCAGAGTCGCCGAAGTCGGCGCCATCGTTCGCCGGGTACACCGACAAGACCGCTCTGAAGACCCAGGGACGCAGCGTCGTGGACAACGGCGCGCTTCCCGTCGTGGACGGCTCGGCACCGCCGAGACGGGGCGGCACCACCTACTACGTCGACTCCGCCGGCGGTGACGACACGGCGAAGGGCAAGTCGCCGTCGACTGCCTGGAAGACGCTGGCGAAGGTCAACGCGACGACGTTCGGACCTGGTGACCGGATTCTGCTGAAGGCCGGCAGTTCGTGGAGCGCCGAGGGCGACCAGGTTGCCAAGGAGGCGTACGACTACACCCAGTGGACGGCCGGCCAGCCGACCGACGTCGCGGGCACCGACCCGACCGCGCTGCTGGCGCCGAAGGGCTCCGGCTCGGCCGCCAGGCCGATCATCTTGTCGAGCTACGGTGACGGCGCCGCCCCCGAGCTGAACGGTCGCGGGGTCGTCAACGACGTACTGCAGTTGACCAACCAGGAGCACTGGGACATCTCGAACGTCGAGATCAGCAATGTGACGGACGGCTTCGATCCGTCGAAGTTCCAGCCTGGCAAGAACCAGGGGCTGTTGCCGGGGGAGGAGAACCCGTTGACCGGCGACCTGCGCGGCATCCACGTGCAGGCCGAGAACGCGGGGACGCTCGCGGGGTACACGATCCACAACGTCTTCGTCCACGACGTCAGCGGCGTCATGTGGTCGATCGGCAGCACCGGACTCGACCGCTCGAAACGCACCGGAGGCATCCTGTTCGAGGGCCTCAAGGGCGACGCGCAGACGGTCTCGCAGTTCGAGGACATCACGGTGAAGGACAACTATGTCGCGAACACCGCGTTCGCGAACGTGATCTTCAAGCAGTTCTCCGGGATGGGTGAGAACCGCTACAAGGACGTCGAACCCGGCTGGGGCGACCGCGCGGTCGGCAAGGCCGCGAACGACGGCACCGTCACGGCCGACCCGGACTGGCGCCCCCATCAGAACATCGAGGTCTCGGGCAACTACCTGACCAACCGGGACACGCAGTACGGCTGGGACTCGCTCTACCTGACCAGCGTCCAGCGCGCCACCGTCGAGGGCAACGTCATCGACGGAGCGGGCGTGTCGGGCATCGAGATGTACTACACCGACAATGTCGTCGTCCAGAACAACGAGGTCGCCGAACTGGAGACCCGCGTCAACGCCGCCGACTCGAACGGTATCGACCCGGACCGCGGCTCGACGAACATCCTTGTCCAGGGCAACTACATTCACGACTCGGGTGAGGGCGTCCTGCTGTGCGGCTTCGGCTTCGGCTCGGCGGTGGTGCGGTACAACATCATCCAGGACGTCGACCGGAACTACGTCAACCCGCACGGCGACAGCGGCGTGAACGTCGTCTACAACAACCTGATGTACAACACGCAGCGGCCGGTGAAGAACAACACCGTCGGATTCTTCGAGTCCTCGGGGACCGCGAGCTCGATCCTGACCGCGAAGAACGCGCACTACGTCCTGAACAACGTGTTCGTCAACACCCGGGCAGACGTCACGGCCGCCCAGTTCCGGGCCGCCTATCCCGGTGTCCGGTTCAGCAACAACGCGTACTACGGCCCGCAGGTCTCCGCGCCGGGCGCGGACCTGAACGCGATCACCGCGGATCCCCGGCTGGGTGGCAACCCGGAAACCGACGTCGCGAACGCGGCGCCCGTGTCGAGCAGCTCACCGCTGATCTCGGCAGGTACGACGGTCGATCTGTCCGCGATCGCGCCAGGATTCGACGCGACCGGGAACGCCGGCACGACCCAGTTGCCGCTGCGCGCCGACTTCTCCGCTGCAGACGTGACCACGCCACCCACCGTGGGGCCGGCGTCGTACCGCCCCGCTGACGGCAACGGCCTGCTCACTGGCACGGTCATAGCGCAGGACGGTCACGCCGTACCCGGCGCCACCGTCGCCTTCGGACGCGGCACCACGACGACCGACGCCCGTGGCCGGTACGTGATCGAGGTCTCCGCCGGCAAGTACACCCTGACCCCGTCGGCCGAGGGGTTCGAGAACGGACAAGGCCTCAAGCTGCGAGCCCGCGACGGCGCGACCCTCCCCGCCGACCTGACTCTCGGCGCAGCAGAAAGCGGCAGCTAGCCGTATCAGGTCATGAGGTTGGCAGCGGTGGGTTGAGGAGAACCTCCGGTTGTGGGATAGCCTGTCGAGCCCCCAACCGGAGGTTCTCGTCTCGGCCGGCTATTCCAGCCCGGCGGTGCTCATGGTTGTGACGGCGGCGGTGCGGCTGGTGACGCCGAGTCGCTCGTAGATGTGATTCAGATGCGTACGTACGGTTCCCTCGGACAGCTGCATTCGCCGGGCGATCTGCGTGTTGGTGTAGCCCTGGGCAACATATTGGAGGAGCTCGAGCTGGCGCGGCGTCAGTGCCGAGGGGGCTCGGCGGCGGCGCTCGGCACTTCGGTACGCCGCGATCAGGTGCGGCCGCAGCAGCGTGAGCACCAGCCGGTCGCGCTCGTCGAAGTCGCGACCCGGGCCGCGCCACAGATACAGCCGGGTGGAGTGTCCGGGGACGTCGGGTAGGTAGACCATCAGCGCCCGCATGCGCCCGAAGCCGTAGTCGATGCCCATCGGGCTCGCCCGCCACTGGCGGTCGGAGACGAAGTCGCTCAACTTGGTCACGTTGACGATGTCACCAGTGCGCTGCGCGTAGTTACAGGCGTCCGACGTCTTGTCGAGCTCCCAGTAGTGCGGGTCCGGAGGGTCGTTGCCGATCTCTACGAACCGGGACTCGTCGAGGCCCTGCTCGAGGACGAACTCTTCCTGAGCGGGCCGGGCACGGCACAGCTTCATGGAGTCGCTGTGGAACAGGTCGCGCATGCACTCCATCAACTCCCACGGCAACCCGGGGCCGGGATCGTCCACCTTCAACGCGAGCAGGTCGCGCATCGCCTCCAGATCCCGCCCGCTGATGCCGTCGGTCATGACGCCCTCCCTCTTGCGACGCTACGCCGCCGCCGCGCCGGGTGCTATACGCGACAGCGCGTATTCCAGGCCGCCGGCCGCCATACCTAGCGTCGAAGCGAGTCCGGGATCCGAACCGGGCCCTTCACCAGGAGGATGGTCATGAACCACGCACGCACAGCAATCTCAGTCGCAGCGCTTTCTGTGAGCGCCATCGCGCTCGGCGCGTCCACCGCGGCGGCAAATCACCCCGCCGAGAACGGCACGCCGTCAGGCACAGTCACTTCGCAGGACCCTCCGCCACCCACGACCGTCGAGATCGCGGTCGACGACACCACCTCCGAAGCCGTGCAGCTCGGCGCCTCCGCCCTCGGCGGTGCCGGCATCGCACTCGGCGCAGTCCTGATCCACCGACGCCGTCAGCTCGTGAACCGCTAGGCGCGAAGGTCTCTCAACTGCCCTTCTGCTGCGTCAGTGGTGCTTCTCGGCGAGAAGGGTGAGGCGGCGCAGCGTTTCGTGGTTGCGGAGGCGCAGGACCGGGTCGACGAGCTGATGGGGGATCAGCGCGAGGGGCCCGCTGACCGCGCGTTCCCGCATCAGAAGGTGACACATGCCGTCGCGGTCGGTGAGCACGAACTCGACGATGCCGGCACCGCTCGGCCACGCGCGGACCTTCAGTTGCAGCAAGCGGTTCGGTTCGTACTGCTCGACGGTGGTGGTGTCGTTCAGCACCAGCGGCCAGATGCCGACCGAATGGTGAATGCTGTGGCCGGGCTGAGGCCAGCCGTCGTCGACGTCGCGGACCCGCGACGCGCCGACGACCCAGGCGGCGTACGTCCAGCCGTCGGTCAGGATCGCGAAGACATCCGCCGCCGAGGCGCGGATCAGGCAGGTGGTCTCGGTCATACCGCTGTCCGTCATGCCCGCCCGGTACCCGCAGATCGGCGCAGCACCCCGACAATGTCCGTCAAGGTCGCTGCAGCTAGCCGGGCGTCGCGTCGCGTCCGGTTCTTTCGGCGAGGCGTTGGAGTTGGCTTGTGTGTACGTCGCTCACCCATTCCCAGCCTGGCTTGGCCGATGAGCCGACTCGCGGGTCGGTGGGGTCCTGGCCGTCGCGCAAGGCTCGCACGTAGGCCCGATCCTGGTTGATCCGTGCGCGCAGCTCGTCCGCTCCGCCGACGGACCCGTGGCCCGGGACGACGACAGTGACGTCGTCCGCGACGTCCGCGAATAGCCGCAGTCCGGCGAGGTAGTCCTCGAGCGGGTCATCCGCGGTGCCGTACAGATCGAGCATCGGAACCAGGACATCGGAAAGCATGTCGCCGGCGACGAGAACACCGCGTTCCTCGATCAACAGTGCCGCATGGCCCGGGGCATGTCCCTGATGCTCGATGACTCTGACCTTCGGGCCATCCCAAGGAAGATGAGTCGTTCCGGCGGGTAGACCGGTGATGAGGCCGAACAGGTCCAGCGGTATGTCGTCGGCGACTTCCGACGGCAGCCCCTCGGCGACGCGGGCCTTCCAATCCGCGTTCGACAGCAGATCTTGCAGAGCTGCCGCGCACCGCGCCGTGCCGTACCGGGGTGCTTCACCGAACTCGGCGTACCAGAGCACGTGATCCCAGTCAGGATGCGTCGCGAAGCCCGCCACAACGGGCTGGCCCACTGCGCGAAGGTCGGCCGCGAGACAGGCCATTTCATCGCCCGTTATTCCGGGGTCGACGAGGAGCACACCGGCCGTGCCCTGCACGACAACGGCGTTGTTCTGGATCAAGTCGCTCTGGTGGACCAGCACACCGTCCGCAACCTGCGTCAGCATGGGCCGGCCTCCTTGACGTCGCGGACCGCGTAGCGGTGCATCGTGACTCCCTGCTTGAACGATCGCTGCTCGAGCAGCTCGAGATCGATCGGCAGGTCGTAGTCGTCGAACAGCGGCCGGCCGAAGCCGAGGATCGTGGGATGGGTGGCGAGCAGGAGCTCATCAAGCAGCCCCGCCCGGAGCAGCTGCGTCGCGAGCGCCGCGCCGCCGACGCCGATGTTGCCGTCGGTCTCCGCCCGGAGCGCGGCAAGCTGGTCGATCGCGTCGTCTCCGCCGATGATCCGGGTGTTGTGATCGGCGCTGTCGCGGGTGCGGGAGACGAGCACCTTGGGCTTGGCGGTCCAGATCTCGGCGAACTCACGCATGAAGTCCGGCAGCGACGCATCCTCGCGTCCCCGTGGCCAGTACTCCTCCATCGTCTCGTAGATGACCCGGCCGTGGACCATCAGCGCGAGTGCTTCAGCGTGGGCGTTGAACGCGCGGTGCAGTTCCTCGTCGATACGCAGCCACTCGCCCGCGCCGTCGTCCCCGGGAACTTGCTCGATCCGCAGGTCGAGGGACACGTTCATCGAATACACGAAGCGGCCCATGATCCCCCTCTTCCGAATAGTGCTTGCGTTCTGCAATCACTATATTAGGATGCAAACAGCTGTCAAGGAGGAGTCGTGGAACCACGGTCCGGGTGTCCGATCAACGCCGCCGTCGAGGTGCTCGGAGATCGTTGGTCGTTGCTCGTACTGCGCGACGTCATCTTCGGCGACCGCCGCTACTTCCGGGCGCTGCTCACCGGATCGATCGAGGGCATCGCCTCGAACATCCTCGCCGACCGCCTCGTGCGGCTCGTCGAAGCAGGGATCCTCAAGCGCGGCACGGCCGCCCGGGGACAGCGCGCTCAGTACAGCCTCACGGAGGCCGGCATCCAGACGCTCCCGATCATCTACGCCCTCGGCAACTGGGGTCTCGACTGGCGCCCGGGCACCGCCGAGCTCCGCAGCCGGCAGCAACTCATGCGCGACGAGGGTCCGGCGTTCATCGAGGAGCTCATGGACGAACTCCGCGCCCGCCACCTCGGCGCCCCACCGAAGCCGTACGACGGTCCAAGCCCACTCGAACGCGTCGACGCCGCCTACGCCGCAGCCGCCGACCAACAACCCGCCGACTAACGACCAGTTGCGCCGCGCTCACGCAGCGTGGCTCACCAGGTCGTGTGCAGCCGCGGCGAAGGCGTGGACTCGGGCGGTGGCGCCGTCCGTACGCCACATCAGACGCCAGTGCACCGGCGGTGCATCTGGGAAAGGGACGTAGGCGACATCGGGGCGCAGGTAGTAGCGCCTGGCGTGGGCGCCGATCGGGAAGACTCCCCGGCCGGCACCGACGAGAGTCAGGATCTCCTGGAACGACCCGGCCGTCGGACCGGGCTCCATCGGCGGTTCGGCCGGGGTCTGACCCGGCGGATGGGAGCTGGGCAGTTCATCGGGCGCCCGCAGTACCGTGACCCCGGCGAGGTCCTCGACCGAGACGGACCGCCGATCGGCAAAGGGATGTCCGGACGGTACTGCGAGCATCCGTGCCTCGGTCACGAGCGCAGGTCCCGTCACGAGGTCGTCCCGCTCGCTGAGGAAGCAGGTCAGCAGCACCTCCACCTCGCCGTCGAGCAGCCTCGGTACGGCGTCGTCGAGCTGCACTTCGCGAACCAGGACCTCGCAGCCGGGCTCGCGGGTGTGCAGCAGCTCGGCGGCCTCAAGGAGCAGTTGACCTCCGGCCGCACCGACGAAGCCGACGCGCAGGGTGCCGGTGATGCCTCGGGCCGACCGTACTGCCCGTTCGAACCCGGCCGCGATCATCTCCCGCGCGGGCCGCAGGTCGTCGGACAGCGTGCGCCCGATGGGGGTCAGCTCCACGCGGCGACTGGTGCGGTTGAACAACGGGGCGCCGACGCGACGTTCCAGTCCCCTGATCGTCTGACTGACCCGGGCAGTGGACACGTGCATCCGTTCCGCCGTTCGACCGAAATGGAGTTCCTCGGCGAGCGTCAGGAACGTCTCCAGCTCGTAGCGCTCCAGCATTCCCGACCTCCTTCGTTAAGGCACACTTCACGAGCGTTGCACAGGTTCGCGTTGATCGACAGAGCGGCTCCGACGAGGGTGAAGGAGTCCGAGCTTCGTACGACGTGGCAGGAGAATTCATGCGCACCACCCGTGATCAGGCCCCGACCGGAACGAACGCAGCCGTCGAGTCGCGCGTTGCCGACCACGACCTCCCCACGGTCTCGCCTCTGCCGCTGATGCAGCTCTCCATCGGCTTCTGGTCTTTCAAGGCGCTCGCGACTGCACACGAGTTGGACCTCTTCGCCCGTTTGTCCGGCACCGACGGTCACACCATCGACGAACTTGCCGAGCTACTGGGCATCGCCCAACGGCCGGTTGAGTTGCTGGTTACCGCGTGCGCGTCCATCGGGTTGCTCGAGCGCCGGGACGAGCGCTACGTCAACAGCGCGCTGGCTGACGAGTTCCTCGTTCCCGGCAAGGCTTTCGACTTCGGCGGCTGGGTGCAGATGCTCGACCGCAGGCTCTACCCGGCCTGGGGCAGACTGACCGAGGCGGTGCGAACCAATCGGCCGACGAGTTGGAACCCCGACGAGCAGGAGCACTTGTTCGTCGGCGAGGACCCCCAGTTGCTGGCCGTGTTCTGGGAGGCGATGCACTCGCTGTCGACGTTCACCGCGCGCGAACTCGGCGCACACGTCGACCTGTCTGCCTCCACCGCCCTGCTCGACATCGGCGGCGGCTCCGGGGCCTACGACATCGAGCTGTGCCGGCGCTTCCCCAACCTGCGGGCAACGGTGTTCGATCTGCCACCGGTCTGCGAGATCGCCTCGACGAAGCTCGCGGCAGCAGGCTACGAGGACCGCATCGCGGTCGCCCCGGGCGACTTCCTCGCCGATCCCGAACTCCCAACCGGCCATGACGTCGTACTGCTGTCCATGATCATGCACGACTGGACGCCAGAGCAGGACCTGGCGATCTTGCGCAAGTGCTTCGCGGCCTTGCCTTCCGGCGGCCGGATCGTGATCAGCGAGTTGCTGGTCAACGACGAGAAGACCGGCCCACCGGCCGCCGCCTTGATGAGCCTGAACATGCTGGTGGAAACAGTCGGTCGCAACTACACCGCCGCGGAGTACGAGCAATGGCTCCACACCACCGGCTTCGTCGACGTCCATACCGTGACCTTCGACGCCCCCGGCGCCAACGGCGCAGTCCTAGCCCACAAACCCTAACGCCACCGACCGAACGGCCCACGGGCCTGCGCGTCACAACCAAAGTTGGGGTCGGGACCCCATGGTTGGGGGGTGGGGTTGCGACGAGACTGACTTGCCATAGGGGTCGCCGCGGAGGAGGCGGCCAGGGAGGTCAGGGTGGACAGTGTCGAGGCGTTCGGTCAGATCGGGCGGGGCGCAGCGATGCGCGCCGGGGACATAGCCGTTGGTCTGCCCACTGTCACGGTGTTCGATCCTGTGGTGAAGGCCGTGCGGTTGATGGCGGTGGGGCGGATGCCGGGGCTGGTCGTCGTGGACGTCGGTGGGCGGCCGCTTGCGGTTCTGCCTGGATCCCAGGTGCTGAGGCTGAGCATTCCCGCGGCGTTTCAGGACGATCCGATGCTGGTGCGGACTGTCGACGAGTCGTCGGCGGATGCTTTCTGGCGTGAACTGGGCGGTCTGACGGTTGGTGACTGCTTGCCGGGAACTCCGGCCAGGCCGGCGATGGTGACCGCGGAGGCGACCTTGCTGGAGATCGCTGCGTTGATGGCGCGTGCCCGCAGCCCGCTGGTCGCGGTGGTCGGCAGCGACGGAGTCCTGACCGGTGTGATCACGTTGGAACGGTTGCTGACGAGTCTGGCGGTGACCGGGCTCGGTGACCAGTCGCCGGGATGAGTCGTGAGGCCTCTCGTCGCGCTGGGGATCTTCGGCTTGGCGTTCTTCTACATCGCGACGGAGAAGGCGAACAAAGTACGGGTCGTCCTGATCGGTGCCGCCGGCATGCTGTTGCTCGGGCTGGCGCCGGGTACGGAGGTGTTCTTCTCCGAGCACGAGGGGATCGACTGGAACGTCATCTTCCTGCTGCTCGGAATGATGATCGTGATCGGCATCATCAAGCAGACCGGCGTCTTCGACTATCTGGGGATCTGGGCGGCGAAGCGATCGCGGGGTGAGCCGTACCGGCTGATGGTCCTGCTGATGACCATCACCGCGGTCGCGTCGCCGTTCCTGGACAACGTGACCACGATCATGTTGGTTGCCCCGGTCACCATTGTGGTGTGTGAACGCCTGCGGATCCCGCCGCAGCCCTACCTGATCGCCGAGGTGCTTGCCTCGAACATCGGTGGCGCGGCGACGTTGATCGGTGATCCGCCGAACATCATCATCGGAAGCCGGGCGGGGTTGTCGTTCAACGACTTCGTGGTGCATATGACGCCGATCGTGGTGATCGTGTTCGCACTGTTCGTCGTACTGACGAGATTCCTGTTCCGCAAGAGCTTCCGGTACAACCCGGAGCAGGTCGCCGCGGTGATGGCGCTGCAGGAGCGGCGTGCGATCCGCGACGCGGGGTTGCTGGTGCGATGCCTGGCAGTGCTGGCGGTCATGATCGTCGGGTTCGCTCTGCATTCGGTGCTTCATCTCGAGCCGTCACTGGTGGCGCTGCTCGGCGCCGGCGCGATGTTGCTCGTGTCCCGGTCTGATGTGCCTGAGATCCTGCGTGAGGTCGAGTGGTCGACGCTGGTCTTCTTCATGGGCTTGTTCATCATGGTGTCGGGCCTGGTCAACACCGGCGTGATCGGAGCGATCGGTGACTGGGCGGTGGCGGCGATCGGCGACAACTACCTGATGGCCGCGACAGCGTTGCTGTTCGGTTCCGGCGTACTCGGGGCGTTCTTCGACAACATTCCGTACGTCGCCACGATGACGCCTGTGGTCGAAGGCGTGGTCGAGCAGGCGCCGGATCACCGCACCGGACAGTCGCTGTGGTGGGCGTTCGCTCTGGGTGCGGACTTCGGCGGCAACGGTACGGCGGTCGCCGCCAGCGCGAATGTGGTTGCCCTCGGCATCGCATCACGCAGTGGCCACCACATCACGTTCTGGCAGTTCACCCGCTACGGCATCGTGGTGACCGCACTGAGTATCGGGTTGGCCTGGGTGTACGTATGGCTGCGCTACTTCACCTGATGCCCGGCGGCCCGCAGTACACAGGCCGTCAACTCGACGTCGATCCGGTCGATCCGCAGCGCGGTCAGCCGGACGCCGCGAACTGTGATCAGGGTCTGCTCGAGGTCGTGATCGTACGTCGGCAGGACGGCCAGCGATGCCAGTCCGGACCGACCGATCAGCCCACCGAGCGTGCGCTCCGCCTCGTCCGCCGCAAGTTGCAGAGGCTCCAGCGAGCTTCGCGCGGCGAGCGCTGGATCGACGATGCGGAAGGTTGCCTCAGCGAAGAGCCGGACCTCCGCGCCCTCTGTGGAGCGCCCGCACACCACCAGGGGCATCCGGATGGGACCGCGCGCGAGGAGGACCTGGCGCTCCAGTCCAATGATGTGGAAGGTCAGGCCGGACGCGGCAACCCGGACGACGCGTCCGGAACGGACGACGACGAGCCACTGTCCCGTCGGTACGAGTCGTGCCGAGCCCGCGATGACCGCAGCGCTCAGGAGGATCGCGAACACGACCCAGGGCGCGGCCCCGGTCGGCGCCGGAGTCCACAGTGCGAGTGCTGCCGGCATGTCAACTCCCGAAGTACTGGTGCGGCAGGACGCCTGCCGACGACCCCCTCGGCTCATCGGGCGCGTCCCGCCGCATCTCCAGTCTCCGAGGTGACAGCCCGCAGCGGAATGAGTGCTACCACCCACTTCTGCCCCGGTTCATGGACAGTGTTCGAGGCGGTAGGGGACGCTGGGGTGGTGAGATCGGGAGCGGGATTGCCGTTGTATTGGCGGGTTTGCCTGATCAACGGGCTGGTGTTCGTTGTCGGCACGCTGGCCTTGGCCCTGGCGCCGATCACTGTGTCCGCGACGGTTCTGGTCTCGGAGGCGGTGGTGCTTCTGCTTGGCTTGGTCGGCATCGTCGTACTGAACGCGGCGCTGCTGCGGACGAGCCTCGCGCCGCTGGACCGCTTGAGCCGGCTGATGGAGACAGTGGACCTGCAGCGGCCAGGCCGCCGGCTGCCGGAGTCGGGCAGTGGTGCGGTCGGTCAGCTGGTCCGGGGGTTCAATGCCATGATCGAGCGCCTCGAGACCGAGCGCGGGACAAGCAACGCGAAGGCTCTGGCCGCGCAGGAGGCGGAGCGGCATCGCATCGCCCGGGAGTTGCACGACGAGATCGGCCAGGGACTCACAGCCGTACTTCTGGGCCTCAGGCAACTGTCGACGAGGGTGCCGGCCGATGTACGGCGGGACCTGCTGGAGGTCCAGGAGACGGCGCGCTCGACGTTGGACGAAGTCCGCGGGGTGGCCCGGCGACTCAGGCCAGGTGTGCTGGAGGATCTCGGCCTGCACAGTGCGCTGGCGGCCCTGACAACCGAGTTCTCGGCCCATGGACTGAAGGTCCAGCGCACATCCACACCCGGCCTGCCTGATCTCGGCTTGGAACGAGAACTGGTCGTCTACCGGGTAGCACAGGAGGCGCTGACGAACGTTGCCCGCCATGCCGAGGCCCGGACCGTGCGGCTTGCCCTGCAACGCCAGGGATCCGCGGTGGTCCTCGCGGTGGACGACGACGGACAGGGCCTGCGAGGAGCCGCCGAAGGGACCGGGATCAACGGGATGCGTGAGCGTGCGCTCCTGATCGGCGCGCAACTGGTCGTGGGCGTGGGGGAGCTCGGCGGTACGTCGGTCCGCCTCACCGTGCCGTTGGAGCCGGCGCGATGATCCGGATCCTGCTGGCTGACGACCACACCCTGGTACGTCGCGGCGTAAGACTGATCCTCGACAGTGAGCCGGACCTGCAGGTGGTGGCCGAGGCAAGCGACGGTGCTGAGGCCGTGGAGGCGTTCCGCCGGACTCCGATCGATCTGGCGGTACTCGATGTGGCGATGCCGCGGATGACGGGACTGCAGGCGGCGCGCGAGCTGTCACGCCGGCGGGAGCCGCCGCGGATGCTGATGTTGTCGATGTACGACAACGAGCAGTACTTCTTCGCTGCGCTCAAGGCCGGCGCCTGCGGCTACGTCCTGAAATCGGTCGCCGACCGTGACCTCGTCGACGCCTGCCGCGCGGCCGCTCGGGGTGAGTCCTTTCTCTATCCCGGCGTGGTGAGCACCTTGGTCCGCGATTACCTCGAGCGAGTTCGCCGCGGCGAACGAGTGCCGGGGCAGGTGCTGACCGAGCGCGAGGACGAGGTGGTCAAGCTGATCGCCGAAGGCCACTCGTCCAAGGAGATCGCCGCCGTCTTGACGATCAGTCCCAAGACCGTCGAACGCCATCGCGCCAACATCCTCCAGAAACTGGGCATGCGCGACCGCACCGAACTCACCCGCTACGCCATCCGCGCCGGCCTGATCGAGCCATAGCCTCCCGGGATTGGGGGATGCTCGGTTTCACGGGGCTGTGGGTGCCATCCGCGACGCGCAGTACGGTCGAAGGAGGGCAACTCACGAGAGGACCACGGACATGAGCATCGACCGGGGGCTGCTGGCGACGTTGGAGGCCAAGCCCGGCAAGGAAGACGAACTGCGCGCGTTCCTCGAGAAGGGGCGGGAGCTCGCGGTCGCCGAAGAGGGGACTGTCACCTGGTACGCGTTCCGGCTCGGGCCGACGACGTTCGGGATCTTCGACACCTTCACCGACGAGGACGGTCGCCAGGCCCACCTCAACGGCGACATCCCGGCCGCCCTCGGCCAGGTCGGTCCCGACCTCCTGGCCACCGACCCAGACATCCGAACAATCGACGTCATAGCGGTCAAGTAGCGGAGCGGCGGCTGGGCTGGGGCACACAGGGTGAAGCATCCTGCGTTGCCTGGCCGGTGTCGAGGCGAGCACCGGCCCTGACCTCGCGCTGTCACACGAGTCCGTCCGCAACGGCGTACGCGGCCTCCCGACCTGTTCCGGCGCGTCACGGTGCAGGCGGGGGAACCGTGCTGTAGGACGTGTGGGGTTTGCTGGCTGTGTGAGATGTCCCTCTCGCGTCGTCGTGGCGCTGGTGGCCTGGGGAGGTTGACGATGTAGTGGTGACCTCCTCGCCCAGCTCTCCGCACGTCGGTGGCCGACCGGATCCGATAGGCGGGACTGGTGCGCTCGGTGGTGAGGCCGCTCCCGCGCGCGGGTACTTGCTGGACAACGCGCGGGCCGAGGCGGGTGAGCGATTCGTTTGGCTGGCCGAGCTGTTCGACGGTGTGACGCGCGGGCACTTTGATCGACTGGGGGTCAGGCCAGGCTCGCGCTGCTGGGAAGTGGGGGCCGGTGGGCCCGGTATCCCGGAGGCGCTCGCGGCGGCCGTCGGTCCGAGCGGGCACGTGCTGGCCACGGACATCGACCCGTCGTGGCTGACGGCAGGCGACGGGTACGAGGTTCGCCGGCACGACGTCGCCGCTGATCCGCCCCCGGAGCCGGGGACGTTCGATCTGGTGCACGCCCGGCTCGTGCTGGTCCATGTACCCGACCGGGCTCGGGCGTTGGCAACGATGGTGGCAGCGCTACGGCCGGGCGGCTGGCTGCTGGTCGAAGACGCCGATACCGCTTTGCAGCCACTGGCATGCCTGGACGACAGCGGCCCTGAGCAGCGGCTGGCCAACCGGATGCGCGAAGCGGTCCGGGAGCTGTTGACGCGCCGCGGCGCGGACCTGCGCTACGGCCGGACACTGCCGCGGGCCTTGCGTGAGGCCGGCTTGGTAGATGTCGCCGCGGCGGGCTCTTTCCCGGTGGGCGGGCTGGCCTGCGACCGGCTGGAGGCGTCGACCATCCGGCACGTGCGCGGCGAGCTGCTCGCGGCCGGCCTGGCCGACGACGCCGAGATCGACGCGCACCTGGCCGCCATCCACGCGGGCAAACTCGACCTGACACTCGCCCCACTGATCTCAGCCTGGGGCCGCCGCCCACCCGAGCGCCCGCCAGCTCTCGGTTAGCCGCGGATCCAGGCAACCGGGCCCACACCGCCCTTCGTCGAGGAGATTCTGAGGGAGGCGTCGGGATGCCGCGGCCGGGAGCTCGGCTCGCGGTTGGACGCTTGACAAGGGCTGCGGCGGTCGGGGAGATTGGCGCCACGGCGCCGACCGGTCGCCGAGCTGTGGGACAGCCGCCCCAGTCGGGGTTCCATTGGCGAAGGGGAGTTGTCCTCTCGGTCGTCGATGTCAGCAGGCCATCTCTCTACACCGCGTCGCTGGGGGACGAGGGTGTCAAGAGGAGGCTTGTCATGACCAAGGACGGCAGCTTCAAGAAGGTTGTCCGGCGTCACGCCGAGGCGACGGGGCAGCGCTACACCGAAGCCCTGGCCGATCTAGAGGGTCTCGGTACCCGCATGCACCACGAGCCCGTTGCCGAGCGACTGCTCGTCCACCTCCGGGATCGCTACGGCATCGACCCGGTCGCGGCGACGAAGGTCAGTGTGCACAAGACCTACGTCTTCCGCATCGACAGGTACGACGGTGACCCGTGGATCGCGCGTGCGTTCCCGCCCGCACGTCCGAGGGCCGACGTCGAGGGCGACGCCGCGATCCTGCGATTCCTGGAGCGGCACGACTTCCCCGCGGAGCGTCTTGCGGTCGACGACGCGGTGTCTGACTTCGACGGGAGCGCGGTTCTCGTGACCCGGCTCGTCAAAGGCGTCCAGCTTCCCGAGGGCACCGAGAAGTTCGCCATCATGGGTGACCTGCTCGGACGGCTGCACGCGCTGCCGCTCGACGAGTCCGTCAGCCGCCCCGGCGGAGCGAGTGGTGAGGACCCCACCCGTCAGGGTTCCCCCCGTCAAGACCTGCTGGCAGGCCTGGCATTTCTCGACGCCGTGGACACGAAGGTCGGGCCGGCCGATCGCGAGAGATTCGAGCAGCTCCGGGACCAGGTGCGCTCGGCCGACGACGGTCACGGCCTTCCCGAGGGCTTGCTCCACGGCAACCTCCTGCACGCCCCCGATCATGTGGTCGTCGGCGAGCGAGGGCCGGTGGCGATCAACTGGAAGGCGTCCGGGCGCGGACCGCGCCTGGCCGACCTCGCGTACCTGATCTGGGGCACCGGGCACTGGTCTCCTTCGAGACTCACCAACGAAGAGTGCGTCGACGCGGTCGTCAACGCCTACCGCCGGCACGTCGAGCTGACCGACGACGAGCTCGACCGCCTGGAGGCGGTGATGTACATCCGGCCGCTGTACCTGGTTTGCTTCAGTTACCGGCGTGCACTCGCCAACGGCCTGACATTCGACGAGTGGGCGTTCATCGAACCACCGGAGTACTTCAGTTCCACCGCAGCCGCGACCAGAGCCGCGTTCCGCCGATAGGCAGCGGACGTGGCCATGAGGGTTTTCGGCGCGGCGGAGCACAATCTGCGTGACGTCGACGTCACGTTCGGGCCCGGCGTGACCGCCGTTGTCGGTGTGTCCGGTTCGGGGAAGTCGTCGCTCGCGTTCGACGTGGTCTACACCGAGGCGCGGCGCCGGTTCCTCGAGTCGCTGGGGCTGGGACGTCCAGGGTCCCGCGTGCCGGCCGCGCAGGTGCGCGGCATCGAGGGCTTGGGGCCGGCGGTCGCGATCGCTCAGAACGTGCTGAACGGCAACCCGGCTTCGACTGTCGCGACGTCAGTTGGCTTGCACCCGTTCCTCCGCATTCTGTACGCCCGATTCGCGGACGTCACCTGCCCGCGTTGCCAGGTGCCAGTACGCGCGGTGTCGCGCGAAGAGCGCCTCGCGATCGCGCTGGACATGCTCGCCGCCGCAGACGGCGTCGCGGTGGAGGTGGCGGTCGTTCGCGGCCTCCGCCGGAGCCACGCGCGTCTCCTCGCCGGACTGCGGGGCCAGTTCGATGCGGTCACGATCGATGGGCGTCCGTGGGCGGCGAACAACTCCAGCCGCGTGCCGAGGCTCGACCCGACGGTCCCGCACGATGTCGTCGTACGCGTCGCCACGCTTCACGCGGACGCGTCCGCGGCGGAGGTTCGCGCCATCCTCGAGCGTGCCGACGCGTTGGGCTCGCAGGAGGTCCGTCTCGGCGGTACGCCGGTGCTGCGGGCACCGATCTGTCCGAGCTGCTCGGACTGGGTCCGGCCGCTGGAGCCCTCGGCGTTTCGCGACGCGGCGGTGGACACGTCGTCGCATCGCATCGCCGGTGTCACCTTGACCGAATTGCTCGCCTGCTCGCTGAGCGAAGTCCTCGAGTTCGTCGACCAACTGCCGCTCGGCCTGCGTGCCGCACGAATTCAGGACGAGCTGCTGCGACGACTGCGGCCCCTGGTCACGTTGGGCCTCGGCCACCTCAGCCTCGACCGGTCGATGCCAACGCTGTCGCGCGGCGAGGCGCAGCGGACGCGGCTCGCGGTCGTGCTCGGCGGCCGGCTCGAAGACCTCTTGCATGTCCTCGACGAGCCGACCGTCGGGCTGCATCACACCGATCTCAAGCGACTGCTGGACGCCATCGCGTCGTTGCCGGGCCCCGTCCTGATGGTGGAGCACGACCGTACGGCGATCGCCATGGCCGACGACGTCGTCGAGATCGGCCCGGCCGGAGGCCGCGGCGGCGGCGAACTCGTCTTCCAAGGGACGCCCGCCGAACTGTGGCGCGCCGACACCGCATCGGGCCGCGGATTCGCGGCGACCACGCGCACCCGTCGTACGACGCGCCCGCTCGCGGCCGAGCGGATCCGGCTCACCGGCGCCGCCCTGCGCAACCTGCGCGACGTCGAATGCGAGATCCCGGTGGGAGCGCTGACGGTGATCACCGGTCCGTCGGGAGCCGGCAAGACCACCTTGGCACGTGAGGTGTTGCTGGCGTCTCTGCGCGCGAACATGCCGGTGGGCTGCGCCACGTTCGACGCGCCGGCGATGCGCGCGGTCGCTGTCGATCAGAAACCACTGGGCAACAACCCGCGGTCGAATCCGGCGACGTATACGAAGGTGTTCGATCCAATCCGCGACGTGTTCGCGAACGAGACCGGGCGGTCCGCGTCGGAGTTCACGTTCAACCGAGCCGAAGGGGCGTGCCCGGACTGCGAAGGGATGGGGGCGGTCGCCATCAGCCTCAGCTACCTGGCGCCCATCTGGGTGCCGTGCGAGGCCTGCGACGGTCGCCGTTTCCGGCCCGAGGTCCTCGAAGCGACCTGGGAAGGTCTGTCGATCGCTGATGTGCTGGAGTTGAGCGTTGACGAGGCCGGCGCGCTGTTCGTCGAGCACCGGTCGGTGACGCGCATCCTCGAGACGCTGCAGGAGGTCGGGCTCGGCTACATCACGCTCGGGCAACCGTCGCCCAGCCTCTCCGGTGGTGAAGCGCAACGAGTCCGCCTGACCCGCGAGCTGGCCAAGGCCAAGACCGGCGACCTCGTGCTGCTCGACGAGCCCACCACGGGGCTCCACCCCGGCGACCTCGAGCGGCTCCTCACTGTGCTCGACAAGCTGACGGACAACGGCTGCACAGTGGTCGTCGTCGAACACCAGGCAGACGTGATCGCTTCCGCCGACTGGCGCATCGATCTCGGCCCGGGTGGTGGCCCTGATGGCGGCCGCGTGCAGCACTGCGGGCCCCCCGTTGCCGAGAAACGGCCAAGGGTGACGCCTCGCGCCAAGCCGCGGGCCGGCGCGCGGGCGAGTGACGCCATCCGCGTGCGGGACGCCCGCGCCCACAACCTCCAGGGTGTCGACGTCCAGTTCGCCAAGGGCCGGTTCACTGTGGTGACGGGTGTGTCGGGTTCGGGCAAGTCGTCGTTGGTCCGCGATGTCCTCGCGGCGGAGGCCAACCGGCGGCTGCTCGAGTGTTTGTCGGTCTACGAGCGCCAGTCGGTGCGCGAGGGACCGGAAGCTCCGGTCGACTCGCTCACCGGACTGGGCCCGACGATGAGCATCGACGCTTCCGGCACGATTTCCGACCCGGGTGGGCCCTCGCGCTGGGATGCCGCGCGGACGACCGTCGGCAGGTCCAGCGATCTCGACCGCCTCATCGCCCTTGTCCTGGCGCGAGCCGGTGTGCGGTCGTGCCTCGCGTGCGGTGGCGACGACGTACGCCGTACCTCGCCGGCGCAGGAAGCAGCCTGGGTCTGCGGCGACTGCGGAACGAGCGCGGTGCCGGTCGAGCCGCGTCACCTGATGGGGTCGCCCATGGCCGTTTGTCCGCGGTGCGTGGGACTTGGTGTCGAGCGGGAGTTCGATTTCGACGAGATCGTGCGGCCCGACGTACCACTCGCTCGTTGCTTCGGCGGAGGCCTGGCGTGGTTCCGTCCGGAAGCAACCGGCAGCCGCGAGGTGTTGCAGGCGTTCGCGGCGCGGTACCAGGTCGACCCGAGCACCACGCCGTGGTCGGAGCTGAGTGACGAAGTCCGGCAGGCGATGTTGTACGGCGATTCGTCGTGGGTCGGTCTGAACCACTGGGCCCAGTACGACCTGGGTGGCACGGAGACCACGTCGTTCGCGTGTCGGGAGTGCGGCGGCATGCGGCTGCGCGCGCCGTACCTGGCGATTCGTCTCGAGGGTCGCGATCGCAGCGAGTTGTTCTCGGCGTCGTTCGCCGAGCTCGCCGACGTACTGGCGTCGATGGACGAGCCGGACGACGAACTCGCGGCGCACGCCCGCACAGTTGCGCTGCATCGCCTCGGCTTCCTGGGCTCGGTGGGGCTCGGCTACCTCGACGTGAACCGGGAGACCTGGACCCTGTCCGCGGGGGAGGCGCAGCGGATCAAGCTGGCGTCGGTGCTCGGCGGCGGCCTGGTCGGCATGACCGTTCTGCTCGACGAGCCGAGCCTGGGCCTGCATCCCTCAGAGGTGGTCGCGCTCACTCGCAGCCTGAGCGAGCTGCGCGACGCCGGCAACACTGTGATCGCCGTCGAACACGACGCCACACTCATTCGTGCCGCCGACGACATCATCGAGATCGGCCCCGGTCCCGGACGAGCCGGTGGCCGCCTCATCGACCTCGACAGCGTCCAGTCGGTCACCCGGGCAGTGCGCGACGGACGAGTCTCCATCCCTCGCCGCGACCGCCGCGAGCCAACCGAGTGGATGCACGTCACGGGCGCGCGGGAGAACAACCTGCGCGGCCTCGACGTGCGCATCCCGCTCGGCGTGCAGGTCGGCGTGTGCGGTCCGTCCGGGTCGGGCAAGTCCTCGCTCGTCGTCGACACGATCGCGCTGGGGCTGACGCGACCAAAGACCAACATTCCCCGCAGCGGCATCATCCGCGTCGAACCTGGTGTCCACGACGCCATCTCGGGGGCGCCCGTCCGCACCATCGTCGCCGACCAGGCCCGCGCCGAAATCGCGTCACCCGGCATGTTCCTCGGGCTCATCAACGCAGTCCGCAAGTCGTTCGCCGCGAGCGAAGTGGCCCGCGAGCAGGGCATCACGATCAAGGACCTCACCTACCGCTGCGACGCCTGCGGCGGCACAGGGACGTGGCAGGAGAACATGTCGTTCCTGCCGTCGGTGACCCAGACCTGCGACGCGTGCGGCGGCTCCGGCTACCGGCGCGAGGTCGCAACGCTCGTCGAGCGGAGCCGGACCCTCGCCGACATCGAAGCCCTCACCATCGGTGAACTCGTCGAGGAGTGGGGTGACATCGACGGGGTACGCCGCGTCGGCGGCGCCGCGATCACGCTCGGCCTCGGCTACCTCATCGTCCGCCAACCCGGGTGGAGCCTCTCAGGCGGCGAGGCGCAGCGACTCAAGCTCGCGAAGGAACTCGCCCGCCCTGCGAGGGACGGCGCTCTCCACGTGCTCGATGAGCCCACCGTCGGTCTCCAGGCCACCGACGTCGCCGTGCTCGCCCGCGCCCTCGACACGATCGTCGACGCCGGCAACACCGTCTTGGTCGTCGAGCACGATCCCCTTCTCCTCGCAACCTGCGACTGGCTCATCGAACTCGGTCCCGGCGCAGGACCGGACGGCGGCCACATCGTCTTCGAGGGCCCACCCGAAGAGCTCGGTAAGGCCGACACAGCAACCGCGCCGTACATCCTGGAAGCCCTGACATGAACCTGACAACGCTCCTGCTCGGAGACCAGTCCCCGTCGCTGCGGTGGCGTACGGCGGTCGAGCTCGAGGGTGCCGCCAACGACGATGACGACGTCAAGGCCTGGCAGAGCGAGATCGGGGCGAGCCCCGCGGTCCAGTCGCTCCTCGCACGACTGGCTGCGGCCGAGCGGCCTCAAGCCGCCGGCTACCTGCTCTGCCAGCTCGCGTACCTCGGCTACCGCGGCCCCGAGCTTGCCACTGCCGTCGACGCCATCTTCGCCCACCAGCAGCCGGACGGCTCATGGCCGCTGCCGCTCGACGTCGACAACGACCAGCCCGCGCGCAAGCCGAGAAGGGGAGCACCGCCGGGGCCAGCCCGATCCGACGGCCCGCGCTTCATCACCATGCAGACCGTCGTCCCGTTACGGGGCATCGCAGCCGCCGGGTTCGCCACCGACCCTCGCGCTGAACGCGCCTACGAATGGCTCCTCCGCGAACGACTCCACGACGGCTCGTGGCCCGCCGGACCCAAAGCCGACCTCGGCGGCCCCGGGCAGCCGTCACTGCCGGAAAAGGCCTACCGGCGACTCACCCGCGGAGACGGTTGCCGCTCGGCGACGACTGGCGCGGTGGCCTGCCTCGCACTCCACCCCCACCGCAACCGGTCCGACGCCGCCCGCATCGGCGTCGACCACCTCCTCGCACGCGAGACCCGGGAAGAATCGACCCTCGGCTGGGAGCTCTCCCGGCTGGTCGGGCTCGAACGAGCGATGGGACAGATCACCTTCTACGTCAGCTTCGATCCCGCCTTCCTCCTCGACCTCGCCTCCCGATGCGGCGTCTCCCCTGAGGACGGCCGCCTACGCGACCTCGTCACCTGGCTCGAAACACTTCGAGGCCCCTACGGCCTGTGGGAACACCACGCCCATCCGCAGCTCTCCCGATGGCTCACCTTCGACCTCGAGTGCAGCCTCCGCCGACTGGCCGACGGATGGTCAGCGCCGTCCTGATCGCCTGGAGGCTGTGGGCTGCGATGCTGTCTAACATGCAAAAGCTGTATTGCCTGTTAGGATCGGGTCCGGAGGTGGTTCCGGGTGACGTACCGGCCGGAGTTGATCGGCGGGCATCTCGCGCTCGACCTCGTGAACACTGTGGCGTGGCGCCTCGATCCGGGACGAACGGTCGATCGGTTCGCCGACCTGCCGAACGTGGAGCGCTGGCTGCGCGCCGTCGGCGTGACCACGGATCGCGCAGCGGTGACACGACGGTTGCGCGACGACCTGGTGGCTGCGCGAGACATTGCGTACGACGTCCTGGCAAGCCTGGCCGTCGGGGACCGGCCGGCCCGCGCCAGGATCGACGCGCTGCACGGCCTGATCTCCGAGGTCGTCCGGTCGGCATCCGTCGAGGTGAGTCCGTTCGGGTGGCGAGCCGATGATCCGGGCGGTGCCGTTCGACTGGCGGTCTGGCGGCTCTTCGAGGACGAAGACCTGGGCCGGTTGCGCCAGTGCGGAGACGACGGTTGCGGCTGGCTGTTCCTGGACCGAAGCAAGAACGGCTCGCGCCGGTGGTGCAGTTCGGCCGACTGCGGCAACCGGGCACGCGCTCGACGGCATTACGAGCGATCCCGCGACGGATCGCCAGCATGACGGGGCCTGGTCGGCAGTCGTTCGCGCGCGGGCTCCGTCTCGGCCTCGGGCCGGCGCTCGCAACCGCCGTACTGGCATTGAACTTCGGTGCCGAAGCGCGGGCACGAGGCTGGGGGACCGCAGTGCCGGTGGTCTTCTCCGCGTTCGCGTTCAGCGGCTCGGCACAGTTCACGTTGCTCAGTTCGTTGTCCGGCGCAACGGTGTTGGCGGCGATCGTCGCGGCGATGGTGATCAACGTGCGCTACCTGGTGATGAGTGTGGCGATCGCGCCGAGCCTGCAGGGAGGCCGACTGGCGCGCATGCTCCAGGCACAGGCGATCGTCGACGCGTCGTTCCTGGCCGCGCACGACGAGGATGATCGGTACGACGTCTGGCGGATGATCGGAGTCAGCGTCCCCCAATGGATCTGCTGGACCGGAGGCACCGCGATCGGCGTGCTGGCCGCTCCGTCGCCGGATCTCATGCACAAGCTCGGCCTCGACGTGGCGTTCCCGGCGTTCTTCATCGTCTTGCTGATCGACGAAGTACGCCGATCCCGCCGTGCGGTCGTTGCCTGTCTGCTCGGAGCGATGATCGCCGCCGGGCTGTTGTTCGTGACCTCGCCGAGCTACGCCTTGCTCGGCGCCGCCGCGGCCACCCTGATCGGACTGCGACGAAGGAGGCGTCATGAAGCTGTGGCTGTGCGTACTGGCGGTCAGCGCCGCTAACTGGTTGATGAAAGCCGCCGGCCCACTGGTACTCGGAAAGCGAGATCTCCCGCCGGCGCTTATCAACGTCACCAGGCTGACTGCTCCGGCCTTGCTCGCGGGACTGATCGTCACTGACCTCGGCGGGCGCACGATCGACTGGACCCAGCTGATCGGAGTAGGCGTTGCCGGCGTCCTCAATCTGCTGAGGGTGCCGATGCTGCCGGCAGCCGCCGCAGGTGTCGCCACCACTGCCCTCGTCCGCCTCGCGACGTCCTAGACGCCCGCCGTACTTCACGGTCAAGCGGTTCCGCGCGGGAGTCGACTCTTCCACCCGGGGTACAGGGGGCTGCGCCGCGCGCCCGACCGATCTGCGCAACGCCGGGGCCACCTGGGTAGATCAGGAGGTCGCCACCGACGAGAACCTGATCACCAGCCGCAACCCGGACGAAACCGCGCGATGGGTGCCGGTCTACGGCCATGCGCGGTCGCTGTAGGCGGGCCTGTGGCGCATTCAGTCGAACAGTTCGCCGCAGGTAACGTTGGTGACTTCCGCCGTGATCGCGGTGGCGTGGTCGGAGGCCAGAAGGACAGCGGCGTTCGCGACGTCGGCCAGCATCGGCAATCGCCGCAGGGCGGTCTTGCCGGCCATCGTGGCCCACCATTCCTCCTTGGGCACACCGGCGTTCTCGGCGTGCCGGGCCCATGCTTCCTCGACACCGGGCGTGTCGGGAGAGCCGCCGGATCGCAGGCAGGCGACTCGGACGCCGTGCGGGCCGAGCTCGGCGGCCAGTTGACGGCACAAGCCCTCGATCGCCGCGTTGATCACGCCGAAGCTTCCGGTGTTGACGTACGGGACCCGGCCGGCCTGGGCGGTGAGAGCCAGGATCACCCCCGACCCGGCCTCAGCCATGTACCGCCCGGCAGCCGTCGCGGTGATGAAGTGCGCTTGCATCGCTGTGCTGATCGGCTCGACAAATCGTTCTCGCTTCATCTCCAGCAACGGTGCGCCCTGAGCGTCTCCGTAGCCGATCAGCGTGAACGAGACGTCCAGCCGCCCCGCCGTCTCGACCACCCGCGCGGCATGTCGCGCGACCGCATCCGCGTCCAGCGCATCGACCTGGGCCACGTCCACCGAACCGCCGGCGTCCGCCACATCACCGGCCACCGCCTCCAGATGCGTGAGGGTACGCCCGGCGAGGAACAGTCGGGCACCTTCCCGAGCGAACGCGCGGGCCACAGCCCCGCCCACCGCTCCGCCTCCGCCGTAGATCACGGCCACTTTGTCCGCCAGCAGCATGGTCAAGGTTCCTCTCGTAGGAATACTATGAGGCTAATAGTGAATGCTATGATCGAGCAAGTACGGGAGGGAGGTGTTCGGTGCCGGTCCAACGGGGCTATCGGCAGGCCTGCGGCGTCGCCCGCGGGCTCGACATCGTGGGCGAGCGGTGGGCGCTCCTCGTGGTGCGTGAGCTGCTGTTCGGGGCGAAACGGTTCACCGACCTCCAGCGTGCACTTCCGACCGCCAGCCCCAACGCGCTGTCCGAACGGCTGCGCGAGTTGGCCGACGCGGGCGTCGTACGGCGTCGGCAGCTTCCGCCGGCCGGCGTTCGGGTCTATGAGCTGACGGCGTGGGGTCGCGGCCTCGAGCCGATTGTGGTTGCGCTGGGCACCTGGGCGCTGGCCACCCCGCCTACCGCGGAACAGCTCTTCGTCAGCGCCGACAGCGCCATGCTGAGCATCCGCACGTACTTCGTGCCGACGCCTGAGCAGCCCGAGGTGACACTGCGGATCGAACTGTCCGACCACGGTTCTGCCGGGGTATTCGGTGTCCGCCTCACCTCGACCGGCGCCGAGGTCACTCATGAACCGCCCGAAGAACCAGACGCCGTCCTCGTCACCCCGACCGACGCCCTCCTCGCGACCTTCGGCAGCGACGACCTGGCGGAGCTCGCTGCCGCCGGTGCCGTCATCGACGGCGACCCCGAGGCAGTACGCCGCCTCACCGCCGGCACGCGCGTCCCACCTCCGACAAACTCGGCACTCGAACAGCGCCACCGCCCAGAACGCTAGCTGCGCGGGTGCTCGAGCAGCCATGCCTTGTACTTCTCGATCACCTGCTCCCGACTGCCGTCAGGGCCGGACCTGGCGAACGGCGAATTCATCGAGCTTCGTCCTCGCTTGAACCAGCCTGGATCGCTCTCGTCTAAGCCCTGGGCGTCTGCGCGAGAGCGGTGCGATTGAACGCATACCGAAGGAACCAGTGCTGTATCTGACGTTGTAGGGCGCGGTCGCCGTGGACTGTGACTCCGGGGTGGTGCTGCAACTGTGACCAGGTCAGATCGCCGAGCCACCAACGGGTGACCTCGGCGGTCGGCGCCTTGAGCCAGAGACCCACCGGCGCTCCGGTGTCCTCCCGACACAGGTTGACGTTCGTCTTGGACAGATGCAGCCAGAAGTACCGGTCGCCTGGCGATCGGTCGGTGAACTCGAGTGCGAGTACTACGGTGCGCTCGGGCAGGGCATCGACGTCGACTCTGCGTTGCATGTCCCACGTGAGCGCCGCGGTGTCGAGATCGTCATCGGACAACGCAGCGCTCTCGGTTGTCATCGCCCAACGCGCGAGTTCGCGGACCACCGGAGCGAGCGTCAGCCCGGATTCGGTGAGCTGGTAGCGCCGGTCGGACAACTCGACGATGCCGGCGGTGCGAAGGGACCGCAATCGACTGGTCAGCGTGGCAGGCGGGATGCGGGGGATACCGCGACGGATGTCGCCGAAGGTGACCGGCCCCGAGAGCATCTCGCGCACGATCAGCAGGGTCCACCGCTCGCCGACCACATCCAGTGCTCGTGCGACCGCGCAGAACTGCCCGTAGCCGTTCATCGCTCCAGGCTACCGACGGTGGTGTCCTCTTCAACGTCCACCGGACAGCCTCAGTGCCGACCCTCGAGCAGGATCGCCGGCGAAAGTTGCCAGCGGCATCTTTGGCCGCAAGGACAGCGGCACCGTCACTGTCATCACCAGCAGCCGCGCGACCCAGTACCGATGCGAGCGGATCGGGACCTCGGTCAGCAACTGAGTACGTCCGCGAGCTCTGTCAGGCTGCTCACCGCGACGTCACACGTTGTGTCGGCTGCGCGGTCCGCGGTGCGGTTGGGGCCCTTTTCCTGTGGTCGCTCGAGGAACGCGGTGCGTAGTCCTGCGCGCCGTGCCCCGTCGATGTCCCATGTGTGTGCCGCAACCATCAGCATGTGCTCGGGGCGCACGGCGAGCAGGTCGGCTGCTGCCCGGTATGCATGCTCCTGCGGCTTGTACGACTGGAACATCTCGGCCGACAGGATGCAGTCGAACGGCAGATTGGCGCCCTTGAGCAGGCGCACCAGGAGTGCCAAGCCACCGTTGGACAGAGCCGCAACGGTGTATCGGCGGCGAAGCCGGGACAAGCCGTCTGCGGCGTCTGGCCACGGTGCCAGGTGGTGCCAGGCCAGAACCAGGTCTCGGCGGGCCGTATCGTCGAAATCTTCACCGACGCCGTGGGCCTCGAGAAGGTCGTCGAGGGCTTCCCGATGTAGCGCATCGAGGTTCCGCCACGGCTGGGTACCGCTGCTGATCGCTTCCACAGCTGGGAGATAGCGGTCTCGCCACTCGTCGGTGAAGCGGCCCGGCGACACCTGGGCGTTCGTTCGTCCGGCGATCTGCGCGACCTGTTCGGCAACACTGGTGTGCCAGTCGACGGTGGTGCCGAAGATGTCCACGGCGATGACCGATACCTCCGCGAGGTCCGAAGTCATGGCATGGGCGCTCATTTGCTCAGGTATTTCATGCCCGTGTCACACATCACCGTGACGATCGTCGAGTTCGGCGGAAGCCGTTCGGCCATCCGCTGTGCGACGAGGACGTTGGCTCCCGTCGACGTACCCGCGAACAGCCCTTCCTCCCGTGCGAGCCGCATCGCCATCGCCGTCGCCTCCTCCGTGGACACCAGTTCGATCAGGTCGGCCACCTCGTTGTGCCACAACGGTACGACGAAGCCGGCACCGACACCGTCGATCTTGTGCGCACCGGTCGGACGACCGGACAGGACCGCGGACTCGGCCGGTTCGATCGCCACGACAGCGATCGAACCGTCGTACTTCCGCAGCCGCTCGGCGTTGCCCCGCAGGGAAGCGCCGGTGCCGACGATCTGCACGAATGCATCCAGCTCACCGTCAGTCTGAGCCCAGATCTCGTCCGCCATCGTGTGGTAGGCCCGCAACTGGTCGGTGTTGTTCAGCTGATCGGTCCAGAAGCCGCCGTTGTCCGCCGTGATGATCCGGGCCGCTTCGATCATGTCGCGCGTGAGCTTTTCCGTCATGCGGCCCTGATCGCTGGCGATCACCTGTACCTCGGCGCCGAGCGCGCGCATGTGGGCGAGTTTCTCGGCGGCGAACGCATCCGAGCTGACGATGTCCAGGTGATAACCCTTGACAGCGCAGACCAGTGCCAGCGAGACACCTGTGCTGCCGCCGGTGTACTCGACCACCCTGCCGTCCGGTTGCAGCCTGCCGTCGGCTTCCGCGGCCTCGATCATCGCCAGCGCCATCCGGTCCTTGATGCTTCCGGTGGGATTGCCGTCCTCCAGCTTGAGCAGGATCCGGGATCCGTTGCGCGGTCCGAGCCGACGCAGGGGTAGCAACGCGGTATTGCCGATGTGATCCAGAACGCTACGGGCCGCGGGATCTGACAAGTCCATGTCTGCAAGTGTCGACCTGTGAGCCGGGAACGCGCAGTTCAAAGTTTGAACCACGCAGGTGGCAGGCGCGGACGTAACGTGCGGTTCGTCGTGGCGGTGAACAACTGTTGGGAGGTCGAGTGAGGATCGGAGCTGGGAAGGTGACGTCGCCGGAGCCGGCGGTTCAGACCACCAGAGGCTCGCATGGTTCTTGGGAACCTCTTCACGCCGGCATCCTTGCGCATACCACGGAAGGCGCTGCCTTGTGTTTCCTGACCTTCTGTCAGGAGGGGTTCCGCGTGATCGGCCCGCATCAGCATCCCGATGTGACCCTTGACTGCATCGCGATGGGACGCAGCCTCCCCGCCTGGGACCGCGGCGACTACGCCTCGATCCGGCCGGTGCTGGCGCGGAGCGTCGACAGGCTCGCTCGCGCCGGAGCGGACTTCTTCGTCTGCCCATGCAACACCGCTCACCTGGCGCTGGAAGAGCCCGGCACAGAACTGGTATTGCCCGGCCTGCACATTGCTGACGTCGTTGCCGATCGAGCGGTGCGAGACGGGCGGCAGGTTGTCGGTGTCTTGGGCACAGAACTGACCATGGATGGCCCGATCTACCGGCGGGCGCTCGCAGACCGAGGATTAGGTCACGTCGTCCCGCCGCCGCATCAGCGCGAGCTGATTGACCGGATCATCTATGAGGAGTTGGTCAACGGCGTTGTCTCCGAGGCATCTCGCGATGAGTGCCAGCAAGTGATCGAGGGGCTGGAGAAGCAGGGCTGTGACGTCGTCGCGATGGCCTGCACGGAGATCCCACTGCTGATCACCGAGAACATCTCGTCGCTGCCCCTGCTCGACTCCACCAGATTGCTGGGCGTCGCGGCCTTCGACATCGCCACCGGCCGGCAACCAATACCGTCCTGGCGCGGCGGCCCAGTAGCAATTTCATAAGGTGGCGGCCGCTGGCCTTCGTGCCATTTCGGTTCGGCAGGGGGCGAAGTGTCGGGTAGTTAGCGTGCTGTGATGGATGCGGCGAATAGCAAGTTCTCGGACGGGTCCCAGCGAGGGCACGGACGTCGGGCGCTCGTGCTGGTCGCGGCCAGCCTTGGCTTCGCGGTCGTTCAGCTTGATGTGAGCGTCGTGAACGTTGCGATCAAGCCGATCGGCACGGCGCTCGGGGCAGACGTCACGGCACTGCAGTGGGTGGTCGATGCCTACACCATCGCTTTCGCCGCACTGATCCTCACGGCGGGGACGCTCGGGGATCGGTACGGCGCGAAGCGGCTGTTCCTGGGCGGGTTCGCACTCTTCATCGTGGCGTCGGTCGGTTGTGGACTCGCCGCGAGTACCTCGGAGCTGGTCGTCGCGCGGACAGTGCAAGGAACTGGCGCCGCCGTACTCACGGCCTGTTCGTTGAGCCTGCTCAATCACACGTACGCCGAGCCCGGCCAGCGGGCGCGCGCGGTCGGGCTCTGGGCCGCGGGCGCCAGCATGGCACTGGTCGCCGGGCCGCTCGTAGGCGGCGTACTGATCGCAACGCTGGGATGGCGGTCGATCTTCTTCATCAATGTGCCGATCGGTGTGTGCGGTATCTGGCTGACCGCGAGGTACGCCGCCGCCTCACCGCGCTCCCGTGGACGTGGCATCGACCCGTGGGGACAGGTCAGCTCAGTCGTTGCCTTGACTTCGGTAGCGGTGGCAACGATCGAGGCTGGTTCACGCGGGGCGGATGATCCGATCGTCGTGATCAGCTTGGCGGCGGCCGTGATCGCCGGCGCGCTGTTCGTGGTCATCGAGGCGCGCGGTGTGGAACCGATGCTTCCTCTGCGAATGTTCGTGTCGGCGACCTTCGGGATCCCGATTGCGATCGGGCTGCTGGTCAACGTCGCCTTCTACGGACTGATCTTCGTCCTGAGCCTCTTCTTCCAGAACGAACAGCACCTCTCCCCGCTGCGGACCGGCCTGGCGTTCGTACCGATGATGGCGGCGATCATGGCCGCCAACCTCATCGCCAAACGGTTCACCGACGCGTTCGGGGCCCGCCGAGCCCTGGTCAGCGGTGCGGTCTTCATGGCCGCGGGATGCCTTGCAATGCTCGGTTCCACCGGCCAGACCTCGTACGCCGTGTTGGTGGTCCCGCTGGTGCTGGCGGGCTTCGGTCTCGGTCTCGTCGTACCGGTCATGACGTCAGCCCTGCTCAGCGGGGTGGACCGCTCACGCTCCGGGATGGCCTCCGGCACACTCAACGCGGCACGCCAGACGGGCAGCGTGCTCGGCGTCGCTCTCTTCGGCTCGCTGACTGCTCGGGCCGGCCTGGTGAACGGCCTGCACCTTGCACTGCTGATCGCCGTCGGTGTTGTTGCCGCCGTCGCGGCGCTGGGAAGCAGGATTCCGGCCGGATGACGAGGCCGGCTACGACTCTCCGCCTGGCATGGATGTCGAGGCATAGCATCGGCGTTGTCACACCGGAATGTGCTGTCTCGTAGGGTCCATTACTGGTTCTATGGCGAGGCACTGGGGCCTTCGAGGGGGAGTGTGGTGGCGAGGAATGTCGTTACGTGCTGTTCCCATTCGTGGGGATGGGTTCGCAGGGCATCGGTGTGTCCTGTGTTGGGGACGATCCACAGGTCGACGCTGCCGGTCGCCGCGGACTGGATGTAGCGGCCCGCGTTCGCCTCGTCGGCAACATCACCGGCTGCGATGAGTAGGACCTTTCGTGGCGTGGTTGCGGCGACCGCATCGCGTAACGTCCGCGGGGGATCTGCGCCCGTGAGAAGGCCGGTGAGGCCGTAGGTCAGCCGGTCCAGACCCTCTTGGAGGGTGCCGCGCCAGCCGAATTCGTCGGACAGCCACGCACGGTCGGCAGCGACTCGATGGGTCGCACCTTCGGCCACGACAGCACGGATCCTCCGGTCACCAGCCGCCGCGCCGATCGCCTCCTCGCCGCCCATCGACAACCCGACCGCCGCGATCAGCTCGTCATCGACGTCCGGTCGCGCCTGAAGGAACGCACGGCCGCGGCGACGTCCTCGTCGCCGTACCACCCGAAGTCCATGGCGCGTCCGCCGCTCCGGCCATGACCGCGCGCGTCGACGAGCAGTACGCCGTACCCGTGATGGGCCAGCACGACAGCGTGGTCGAGCGGACTCGAGCGAGTCGAGCCCGCCCCGTGGAGCAAGACAACAGCCGCGTGGTTTCGGGACGGGATGTACCAGCCCGCGAGCGCAACTCCATCAGCGGTCGGGAACGTGACTTCAGCGAACGTCAGGCCGCGATCTGCCGGAGTGGTCGAGCCGACGGTCGTCGGCGGCACGTTCGTCGCCGCAACCGCCTGACCGATCGACACCGTTGCGATGGCCACCGCAACGAGGAGGACGGGCACGACCAGGATGCGGCGCCAGCTCCGGGCGAGGCGCACCAGTGCCACCCCGCCGAGAGCGAGCAGCACCAGGCCGGCTGCCAGGACAGCGATGCCTATGAAGGTGACGGGATGCAAGCCGGCCTTCGCCAGGTACGGCAGACCGAGACCGATCCCGACTCCGAGCAAAAGACATCCTGCACTGAACACCAGACTCGCTCGGATGACCTTCGGGCGGGCACCGACTCGCTTCATGCCGCTTCACCTCCCCGTCGATTCCAGACTCTGTCGCGGGGCCTTCCCGACCCAGGGCCGGAGGTCCCGAGACGGCGGGACACGTTGTGGCCCATCCAGCCAGGACGACCCCGTGCCGACCGCTCAGCGGTCGGTGGTCCAGCCGCGGCGGGGGGAGTGGCTGCCGACGTGGGGGTCGCGGCTTCGGTAGACGATGTACGGGCGGGTGAGGTAGCCGAGCGGGGCGCTGAAGACGTGGACGAGGCGGGTGAAGGGCCACAGGGCGAACAGGGTCACCGCGATCAGGGCGTGGAGCTGGAAGCCGAGTGGGGCTTCGGCCATGAGGTCGGGGTGGAGGTCGAAGCGGAAGAGGCCGCGGAACCAGACCGAGACGCCGTCGCGGTAGTCGTAGTGGCCGAAGATGTTCGCCACGACGGTGTTCACGAGTCCGAGCAGAATCACCGCGGCGAGGAACAGGTACATGACCTTGTCCATCCGGGTGGTGGCGGAGAACACCGGTCCGACCGTGCGCCGGCGATAGATGAGGATCGCCAGACCGATCACGGTGCCGAAGCCGGCGATCGCACCGATCGAGACGGCGAGGAAGTGGTAGACGCCTTCGGAGACACCGACGGCTTCGGTCCAGGTCTTCGGTACGCCGAGGCCCATCACGTGACCGAGGAAGACGGCGAGCAAGCCGAAGTGGAACATCGGACTGCCCCAGCGCAGCAGCCGGTCCTCGTACAGTTGGGATGAGCGGGTGGTCCATCCGAACTTGTCGTACCGGTAGCGCCAGAAATGCCCGACGACGAAGATCGTGAGGCAGATGTAGGGATAGACCACCCAGAGGAAGTCGCTCATCGGCGTGCTCCTGGGAACGACGGCATCGGCAGCGCCACCGGGTCGAAGGCAGGTGTCGCGTACGGCGTGAGTCCGACCTCCTCCTGTGGTGGGCCTTCGGCGGCGAGCCGCGCGATCGCAGCGTGCTCGTCGCCGGCGAGCGGCGGCAGCGTCGCGGTGATCGCCTGGACTGCGCCGAGCCAGGCGGACCCGGCGTCCGCGAGGGCGAGGCGGAGAACCTCGAGGCCCGCGCGATGGTCCAGCAGCAGGCGCCAGCCGAGGTGCCGGTCGACGGTCGCCGCGTACTCGAGGACCACGCAGAGGTGGTCTGGGAGCTCCGACTCGTCCAGCACGAAGCCGGACCGCAGGTAGGTCTGCTTGAAGCGCAGGAGCGCGACACCACGACGCCTCGTGTCGCCGTGGGCGAAGTACGTCAGGTAGAGGTTGTGCCGCCGGCGGTTGTCGAACGTGTCGACGTAGCGCTGCTGGAGCGCAGGCAGGTCGACCGACCGGAGCGCGCGCGCTGTCGCGTGCAGTGGATCGGCGAGGCCCGGCGGCAGTTCGGCGGCGGCACGGCGGATGAGGTCCAGTCGTGCGAGCAGCGTGTCGTCGGGATAGTCGAGCAGCAACGACGCGGCCTGCCAGGTGATCGTCAGCTGGTGCGCGGGCACTCTCGGTTCGGGATACCTGGTCATCGGTCATCGCCTTTCGGCGGGAACAACCCAGGTGGCGCGCCCTTGCCGTCCCAGTTCAGCAGGTTCACGCGGGTCGTCTTGTCGCCGGGTCCCGCGACGGTGTCCGAGGTCTGCCGGTCCTGCAGCATGTGGAAGTTCTCGACCGCGAGAGGTGTCGGTGTGCCGGATCCCTCGCCGAACGGTCCGGATCCACCCATGCCGGGTCCACCTTCGTAGTCGAGGGAGCATTCGGTCGCCAGCTCTTCCAGCGCGTGCGCCTGCTCGGCGTGCGCGGGTGGGATCACGTAGCGCTCGTCGTACTTGGCGAGCGCGAGCAGGCGGTACATGTCGTACAGGTCCTCCTCGGTCATTCCCACCGCGTGCGGGATGCCGGCGTCCGGATCGCGGCCGAGGTTCAGGTCGCGCATGTACGAGCGCATCGCGGCAAGCTTCCGCAGGACCAGGTCGACCGGTCCCGCATCCCCAGCGGTGAACAGTTCGGCCAGGTACTCGATCGGGATCCGGAGCGCATCGATGGCGGCGAACAGGTTCTCCTGCTTCTCGGCGTCCTCGCCTGTGTCCCTGACCACGTCGACGACCGGGGACAGGGGCGGGATGTACCAGACCATCGGCAGCGTCCGGTACTCCGGATGCAGCGGCAGTGCGACCTTGTAGCGGTTGATCAGTGCGTACACCGGCGACCGCCGGGCCGCCTCGATCCAGTCGTGCGGGATACCGGCGCGCTCGGCTTCCCGTCGTACGTCGGGATCGCCGGGATCGAGGAACACGTCACGCTGGGCCTCGTACAGCCCGTGCTCGTCGGGGGTCGACGCGGCGGCGAGAACCTTGTCGGCGTCGTACAGCATCAGGCCGATGTAGCGCAGCCGGCCGACGCACGTCTCCGAGCACACGGTCGGCAGCCCCACCTCCACCCGCGGGAAGCAGAAGGTGCACTTCTCTGCCTTGCCGGTGCGGTGGTTGAAGTAGACCTTCTTGTACGGGCAGCCAGAGATGCACATCCGCCAGCCGCGGCAGCGGTCCTGGTCGACCAGCACGATGCCGTCCTCGGTGCGCTTGTAGATCGCGCCGCTCGGGCAGGAGGCCGCGCACGACGGGTTCAGGCAGTGCTCGCAGATCCGCGGCAGGTAGAACATGAAGGTCTGCTCGAACTCGAACTTGACCTTGTCACCGACCTTCTTCAGCACCGGATCACGTTCGGCGGTGGCGGCGGAGCCGCCGAGATCGTCGTCCCAGTTCGCCGACCAGGAGACCTTCATGTTCTGCCCGGAGATCAGTGACTTCGGCCGGGCGACCGGAGTGTGCTGCTGGGCCGGAGCGTCGGTCAACGTCGCGTAGTCGTAGGTCCAGGGCTCGTAGTAGTCCTGGATCGACGGCATCTTCGGGTTGGAGAAGATGGTCAAGAGCTTCTTCAGCCGCCCGCCTGCCTTGAGCGTGAGCCGGCCGCGCCTGGTGAGCGTCCAGCCGCCCTTCCACGTCTCCTGGTCCTCGTACGTTCGCGGGTAGCCCTGGCCAGGCCGTGTTTCGACGTTGTTGAACCAGACGTACTCGGTGCCGGACCGGTTGGTCCAGGCCTGCTTGCAGGTGACCGAGCAGGTGTGGCAGCCGATGCACTTGTCGAGATTGAGCACCATCGCCATTTGCGCCATCGGTCTCATTTTGTCGCTCCGCTCCGGGGCATCAGTACGCCACCTCCTGCGAGCGCCGCCGGATCACGGTGACCTCGTCGCGCTGGTTCCCGGTCGGACCGAGATAGTTGAAGGCGAAGGACAGTTGGGCGTAGCCGCCGATCAGGTGCGTAGGTTTGATGAGCAACCGGGTCAGCGAGTTGTGGATGCCGCCGCGCTTCTTCGAGGCCTCGGCGATCGGTACGTCGATCAGCCGGTCCTGCGCGTGATGCATGTAGACGGTGCCCTCGGGCATCCGGTGCGAGACGATCGCGCGCGCCACGACGACGCCGTTGCGGTTGACCGCCTCGATCCAGTCGTTGTCGGCGATCCCGACCTTGGCAGCATCCTTGTCGCTCATCCAGATCGTCTGTCCGCCGCGTGACAGCGAGAGCATGAACAGGTTGTCCTGGTACTCCGAATGGATCGACCACTTGCTGTGCGGGGTCAGGTAGCGAACCGTCACGCCGTGCTCGGTCACCGACCCGATGGCGGGTTCGGCGAACAGCGCGCCCATGTCCAGTGGTGGGCGGTAGACCGGCAGGTTCTCGCCGAGCTCTGCCATCCAGTCGTGGTCGAGGAAGAAGTGCTGTCGTCCGGTCAGCGTGTGCCAGGGCTTGAGCCGCTCGACGTTGATGGTGAACGGCGAGTAGCGCCGGCCGCCGGTCTCCGAGCCGGACCATTCCGGTGACGTGATGACGGGCACAGGCGCGGCCTGGGTGTCCGCGAACGTGATGCGTTTGCCTTCGTTCTCGGCGGCCAGGTCGTGGAGCGGTTTGCCGACCCGGGTCTCCAGCGTCTTGAAACCCTCGGTGGCGAGGCGGCCGTTCGTCGTACCCGAGAGGGCCAGGATCGCTTCGCAGGCGTGGATGTCGCGGTGCAACGACGGCCGGCCGTCGGCCGGGCCGCCGCGGACTGCGCCGTTCTTCGCGCGCAGGTAGTCGACCGGCTCGGTCTCGTCGTACGTGACGCCCTTGGTCGTCGCGCCGAGCTTCTCCATCAGCGGGCCGAGCGCCGACATCTTGGCCGCCACAGCGCCGTAGTCGCGCTCGACCTCGACCAGCTTCGGCATCGTCACCCCCGGCACCGGTGCGCACTCACCCGCCTTCCAGTCCCTGACGACTCCGTGCGGGTTCGCCAGCTCGTCGGGGGTGTCGTGCAGGAGCGGTACGGCGACGACATCGCGGCGTACACCGAGATGCTGCTGGGCGAGTTCGCTGAACTTCTCCGCGATCGTCTGCCACGCATCCCAGTCGGTCCGGGTCTGCCAGGGTGGCGCGATAGCAGGGTTGAAGGAGTGGATGAACGGATGCATGTCGGTCGTGTTCAGGTCGTGCTTCTCGTACCACGTCGCCGCGGGCAGCACGACGTCTGAGAAGAGCGTCGTGCTGGTCTGCCGGAAGTCCAGCGTCAGCAGGAGATCCAGCTTCCCGCGCGGAGCCTCGTCATGCCATTCCACCTCCCGCGGACGGCTGCCCTCCGGGGCCTCTCCGGCTCGCAGTGACGAGCCCGCGCCGAGCAGGTGCTCGAGGAAGTACTCGTTGCCCTTGGCCGACGAGCCGAGCAGGTTGGCCCGCCAGACCGACAGGATGCGCGGGAAGTTCTCAGGAGAGTCCGGATCCTCACAGGCGAACCGGAGCGCGCCGGTCGTCAGCTGGTCGACGACATGGTCGGAGACCGGGCGTCCCGCGGCCCGCGCCTCGTCCGCGAGGTCGTGCGGATTGCGATTGAAGGTCGGGTACGACGGCATCCAGCCGAGCCGGGCGCTGAGCGCGATGAGGTCCGCGG
The DNA here is from genome assembly GCF_043197265.1 of Kribbella sp. NPDC049227. Classification (NCBI taxonomy): domain Bacteria; kingdom Bacillati; phylum Actinomycetota; class Actinomycetes; order Propionibacteriales; family Kribbellaceae; genus Kribbella; species Kribbella sp. NPDC049227. Next base: position 723,811 of record NZ_JBICST010000005.1, read on the forward strand.
TGGTCTTCCCGGCCAGTTGGCCCTGTCCCGTCTTCGCCGCCAATGTGTCCGCACCGAACGGGTCGTAGCGGAACTGGTCGGTGTGCAGGTACCAATAGGCCGTCTGGATCATCTGCCGTGGTGGCCGTGACCAGTCGAGTCCGAAAGCGAGCTGAGCCCAGCCGGTGATCGGACGGCACTTCTCCTGCCCGACGTAGTGAGCCCAGCCGCCGCCGTTCACCCCCTGACAGCCGGTCAGCGTGGTCAACGCCAGGAACGCACGATAGATGGTGTCGGAGTGGAACCAGTGGTTCGTGCCCGCGCCCATCACGATCATCGATCGTCCTCGCGAGTCCTCGGCGTTCTGCGCGAACTCGCGGGCGATGCGGGCAGCGGCTGCCGCCGGAACGCCGGTGATGCGCTCCTGCCACGCTGGTGTGTACGGCGCGTCGTCGTCGTACGAGGCCGGCCAGTCGCCGGGCAGACCGGGGCGGGCTACGCCGTACTGGGCGAGCATCAAGTCGTAGACGGTCGTGACGAGGTGCCCGCCGATCCGGCGTGCCGGGACGCCACGCATCAGGTCATCGGCCGACCCGTGGCCAGTGTCGAACCGCGGCAGCCGGAGCAGCACTGCCTCGGCCTGGTCACCGGCCATCGACAGGGCGGGATCGACCAGGCCCAGATCCAGGTTCCACTTGCCCTGACCGGCCTCCCCGAACCGGTGACCGAGCGATCCGTTCGGAACGACGGGCTCGGCGGTGACCGAGTCCAGCACCACGGTCTTGAAGTCGGCGTTCTCCTGTTCGAATCCGGGGAGATCGGCTGCGGTGAGAAACTTGCCGGGCCGGTAGCCGCCGTCGGCCACGTCGAGGCGGATCAGGTACGGCAGGTCGGTGTAGGCCTTGGTGTAACTGGTGAAGTACGGCGTTTGCCGGTCGACGAAGAACTCCTTCAGGATCACGTGTCCCATCGCCATCGCGAGCGCGCCGTCCGTGCCGGGGGCCGCAGGCAACCATTCGTCGGCGAACTTCACGTTGTCGGCGTAGTCCGGCGCCACCGCGACCACCTTCTGACCGCGGTACCGCGCCTCGGCCATCCAGTGCGCGTCCGGCGTCCGGGTGACCGGCAGGTTCGAGCCCCACATGATCAGGTAGCCGGCATCCCACCAGTCGCCGGACTCGGGTACGTCGGTCTGGTCCCCGAACACCTGTGGAGACGCGACCGGGAGATCGGCGTACCAGTCGTAGAACGACAGCATCGTGCCGCCGACCAGCGAGGTGAACCGGGCACCGGACGCGTGCGACACCATCGACATCGCGGGAATCGGCGAGAACCCGGCGATCCGGTCCGGCCCCCACTTCTTCAGCGTGTGTACGTAGGCCGCGGCGATCAGTTCGGTCGCCTCGTCCCAGCTCGCGCGAACCAGGCCGCCCTTGCCGCGTGCGGACTTGTACTGCGCGGCACGCCCGGGGTTGTCGACGATGTGAGCCCATGCGGCGACCGGATCACCGAGTTCCGCCTTGGCCTCCCGGTACATCTGCAGCAGTACGCCGCGGATGTAGGGATAGCGGATGCGCGTGGGCGAGTAGGTGTACCAGGAGAAGGCGGCGCCGCGCGGGCAGCCGCGAGGTTCGTACTCGGGCTTGTCGGGGCCGACCGAGGGATAGTCGGTCTGCTGGGTCTCCCAGGTGATGATGCCGTCCTTGACGTACACCTTCCACGAGCAGGAGCCGGTGCAGTTCACGCCGTGGGTGGAGCGCACGACTTTGTCATGACTCCAGCGATCCCGGTAGAAGTCGTCGGCGCCACGACCGCCGGTCTTGTACAGGGTGCGCAGATCGTCCGAGACCTCGCCCCTGGTGAAGTAGCGCCGCGTCCGGACCAGAGCTTCGCTGAGCCCTCCGTCCAGGCCGACATCCGAGCTGTCTTCCGAACGAGCCCCAGTGCTCATGCGCGTCCCTCGCTGGTCGCGGTGCGGTGCTCCTGGCTGGCCGGGCGGGCAGTCCTTCTCACGATGGTCACCGTCAGCAGCAGCGTCACGGCCGCGGTGACCGACAGCAACGTCAGACCGATGCCGTACGACTCGGTGCGGCCGTAGACGTAGCCCATGATCAGCGGTGGCACGAAGCCACCGAGGCCGCCGGCAGCGCCGACCAGGCCGGTCACCCCGCCGACGCGCGCCGGGTCGGTCACCTTGGCGACGAGTGCGAAGGTTGCCCCGCTCCCACCGCCGAGGGCGGCCGCCATGGACAGGAACGCGACAGTGCCGACGTGTTCGAGCAACGGAGTGGTGGCGGCGACGGCCGCGCCGGCGGCAACGATCGCGTAGCAGCCAGCGAGGACGGGCACCGGTCCGAACCGGTCCGACAGCCAGCCGCCGATCGGCCGCATCAGGACTGCGACGAGGACGAACCCCGCCATCCGGTTGGCAGCGTCGGCGGCGCTGAGGTCGTACGCGGTCTTCAGATACGACGGCAGGTAGACCGAGAAGGCCACATAGCCGCCGAAGGCAACGGCGTACAAGATGCAGGCCTGCCAGCTGATCGGCAGCTTGGCGTTGGCCACCAACCGGGTCACGAAGGAACCGTGCGCCGGGCGTCGGTTCGGCGCATCGCGAAGGACCAGCCAGGCCAGTACGGCGTACCCGGCCAGGGCACCGGCCGTGATCAGGAACGGGACGCGGTGCCCGGCGTTGCTGTAGAGCTTCACTGTGGTCAGTGCGCTGACCGCCGTACCGCCCATGCCGGCTCCGAAGATGCCGACCGCGAGACCTTTGCGCTCAGGCGGGAACCACGCACTCACGAACGGCACGCCGACCGCGAAGGCCGTGCCGCCGATGCCGAGGAAGAAGCCGCCGACCAGCAGGGCGCCGTACGAGTCGAGCGCGAACACGCCGATGAACAGGATCGGCAGGATCGTGGCCGCCGAGACCAACGGGAACATCACCCGGCCGCCGAACCGGTCGGTCAGGGCGCCGATCGGGATCCGCCCCAGCGAGCCGACCAGCACCGGTACGGCGACCAGCAGCGCGACGTCGGACTCCGACAGCCGACCGAGTGTGCCTTCGGTCCGGAACAACGGCCCGAGCGGGCTGAGCAGCGCCCACGCCCAGAAGTTGACCGCGAACCCCACGGTGGCGACGGCGAGCATGACCCAGGGCGCCCGCCGTGCCTGGTCCGCCGGCCGGCCGATCTCGTTCATCACAGGCTCCTCGCGCCGAAGTCGGGCTTCGATCGTCGCTCGCACGACGTGGACGGTCCAGGGTCATCGGTCCCGCGGGGCCACGCCGAAAGGCCCAGTGCGTGGGCTCTCAACGGCTGGCGTGCTGGAGGTCGTCCCGCCTACGGCGGTCAGGCCCGACGGCTGTGGTTCGAGTCCCGGGCACGGCCGGAGACTCGAAGTAGTCACAGGGAGGCTGCGCCGGCTGGGCGACTACTGAAGGCAGGAGAACGACGGTGAGCAGGACAGGTAGTCGGGTAGAGCAGAAGGTTGCGGTCGGCAACGGAGGTCGGCGGCGACCGAGCAAGGAAGAGATCTGGCGACAGATTGCCAAGGCGTCGTTCGCGGTGCTGAGCTACGTGACACCGAACGGTGAGCCTCGGTCGAGTGGGGTCATGTACACGAGCGGCCGGGGCAGGCTGTACGTCGCGGTCGCGCCGGACAGCTGGAAGGCGTTGCACATCCCGGCGACCGGCCAGGTCGCGGTCACGGTGCCGGTACGGCGTGGCGGTCTGATGGCTCTGCTGGCTCCGATCCCGCCGGCCACGATCAGCTTCCACGCCCGTGCCGTCGTTCACCCGTCCGGCCAGCGCTACATCACATCGCTGTTGCCGGAGCTGGCCAAGTTGGTCCCGGCTGAACGGTTGGCCGACTGCCGGATCGTGGAGATCTTCCCCGAGGGGCACTTCCTCACTTATGGCATCGGTACGTCGTTGCCGAGCATGCGGAGCCCGGCCGCCGCCCGAGCCCGAGTGCCGGTGAACTGAGCGCAGCTGCGTTCGGAGTCAGTGGGCCGCGCGCTGATTGGCCGGCTGCTTCGCGTCAGCTGCGTTGGCGCGGCGGTGGCGCTCCTTGTAGAGCTCGACGCCGAGGTAACGCAGCACGGCCTGCTCGAATCGGGACGATCCGACGGTCCGGCGGCTGGCCACGTTGCGTTGCGCGTCGCGCTGCGTGCGTACTTTGTCGATGTCTTTCATGGCCGACCTCCCTTCCTGCACCTACAGCACACGCCCGCTGGTGATCGCTCGGAAGGGCACAAGTTCCCGCCGCGGTGGACCCGACGGCCCTGGCGCGGACCCCGGCGCCTTCGGACCATGGACCTACAGGGGTCCATCGAGGGGAAGGGCGAGCATCATGACCGCGAGCAGGCACTGGAGCGTCGAGATCTTCATCGACGAGCACGAGGACGAGCGGACCACCCACGCGGAGGCCCGGCTGCACACGAACGACAAGACACAGCTGGTCGGCCGGGGTACCGCCCGCCGGAACCCGAACGACACCGACATCGCCGAGATCGGCGACGAGCTCGCCGTCGCGCGGGCGCTGTCCAACCTGGCTCACGAACTGCTGGACACCGCGGCGTCCGACATCGAACAGGTCACCCACGAACACATCCGCCTGCACAGCTGACCGCAGGCCCCGGGTGAGAGGCGTGTCGCCGCTGATGGCCGTGTCCATGACCCGGATGCCGTTGGTGTAGCACCCGGGTCACGGGATCGGTGGGCCGGGCAGGGGTCACTGGCGGCTGTCGCGGGATGGTGGGACGGGCTTCTCGGGGCGAGGGATCGAGACGATCGTCCAGACAACGGCGAACAGGATCACGAGGGTGAGGCGGAGGCCCTCGGACCAGTCGCTGGTCCACACGGCCGTGGCGAGCACCCAGGGAAAGAGCACCACCCAGACGAGGATCTCGAGCAGGAGCGGTAGGTCGCGGATCCAGGTGGCGACGTCGTCGATCCGGCCCGAGTTCAGCAGGACGAAGAACACGACCCACATTCCGGCCATCCAGGCGAACCATCCGTTCGAGCCGCGGGCGCGCCGGCGTACCCCGGATTCGGGACTGCGGGTTGATGGCTTGGACATGATGTCTCCCGTCAGCAGGTGTGCGGGACGGCGGCCGGCGCCGTCCTCACCCCGAGCATCTGCCCGCGGGAGAGCCGCCGGCGCGGGCCGATAGACCTCTTCGCGCGGGCCTTTCGAGAGTCCCGGTGCGATCAGTTGGCGACGAGGATGCTCAGGTTCTTCCCGATGACCGCGTCGACACCTAGACGGCGCGCCTCGGCCAGGGCGTCATCGGTGTCCACCGGCCAGGTGAAGACGACCTCGGCGCCACGCCGGAGCTCGGTCACGATCTCGGGGGTCAGAAGTCGCCGGTGCACGCAGACGCCGTACGCCGGTCGTCCGCGGAGCCGGGACCGTACCCGGCGGAGTCCGCGCCGGCTACCGGCCGACAGCACCAGCCGCACGTTTGTCAGGTCGCGAAAGGCGGACAGCATCCACCAGTGCTGTGTGCACACGGTGACCGTGCTGGTCGGCATGACCTCGGTCAGTACTGTCGCGAGGCGGGCGGCGAGCCGCGGATGAATCCCTTTCAGGTCGAGCAGCAGCCGGGGATCGCCGTCGACCGAGGCCAGCAGTTCGCGGATCTCGAGCAGCCGGACCTCCGTACGGCGGACCAACTCACCCCGATCCCACAGCCACCAAGGACCGAGCGTCTTGTGGTGCCGGATCTCGAGACGGCCCCGATACGCGTGCACGTCCGCCTCGACGAGGTCGGCGCCGAGCTCCAGGGCCGACCGGAGGGTTCCGGGATCGTTGCCGGCGCGATGTGCGACGACGAGTCGGCGGGTCATGCCGCCGTCGGCTCCGGTTCGGTGAACCAGCCGCGCCAGCGCAAGAACAGGAAGGTGCCGCCCAGCAGGAGCGCAGGAACCCAGTAGAGCAACGCGGTGAGCGCGACGGCGCCGAAAGCGGCCGTCCACGAGACGCCGATCGACGCCAGCCCGGCGACCAGGGCGCCGTCGCGTGGACTCGCACCGTGGACGCCGGGCAGCGCGCCGGCGATCTGGCTGGCTCCGAAGACCGCGATCAGTTGGAGCGGCGACACGGACCCGCCGACCGCGTCGATCGAGCCGACCAGCAGGCCGAGGATCGTGGCCTGATAACCGATCGACAGGACGACGCCGAGCGCGAACACCTTCGCCGACGGCCAGGGCCAGCGACCAGCCAGGAGCGGACGCCGACGCCGTACAACGAGCGCGCCGGCCAGTACCACGGCCGCGGCGCCGAGAGCGATCGCGACCACGGTCCATGGCAGTGTCACGCCGCTTACCACCACCGCGGCGACGAGCCCGACGGCACCGATGAATCGGTCCAGCGCAACCTCGGCGACGGCACTGGACCGCCGTACGCCGATCTTGTCCAGCCGGTGGACGCGCCACAGATCAGCCCCGGCGTGCCACGGTGAGATCAGGCCGAAGATCTCACTCTCCGCGTACGCGCGCAGATGCCACCGCCGCGGGCGGCCGCTGGTCGAGATCGCGTGCCAGCGCATCGGGCACAGCACGTACTTGCCGATCGCGAACGGCAGCAAGCCCACGACGGCGGGCAGCAGGGCCGTGTGCGGGACGCGCTCGACGTTCCACAGCGAGAGCGCCACGGCGGTCACGAGCGCCGCGGTGCGCGTGCCGCGATGGGTGACGATCGTGGTGGCACTGCGCGCGATCCGTGCGAGATGCCCCTGGCCCTTGTCCATGGCGGGGTTCCTTCCGGCCTCCGGCACGCGCTCACACCTGAGCCGTTCCGGCATTTCCCTTCGCTAGGACGATAACCGCCGCGCACGAGCCCCGCACCTCGAACGCCGCGGTGACCTTGGTCCCCGGCGCGCTGGGAGCTATGGCCCTGTCCGGTGCCCGTCGCGTCGGTGACGGTGGGGGAAAGGCTGTCGGGAGGGAGCGGCACATGGTCGCCGGGAGCGAGACATCGGTGCTGAGCACGGCCGACCGTGCACAACGGATCGCACACGAGGTGATCCTGATCGCCGCCGCCATCGTGCTGTACTTCGGTGTCCGAGGCGTGATCGCGACCAGGGTCGACGTCGCCTACCGCAACGCCGAGCACGTCATCGCCCTCGAGCGATCGGCCGGCGTCTTCGTCGAGCCGAAGCTGCAGGCAGCCGTTACCGCGCACGGGTGGATCGCGAACTCGGTGAGCTACATCTACATCTACGGGCACTGGCCTGTGCTCCTGACGACGTTGCTGTGGTTACTGATCCGGCATCGCGACGCGTACCGGACGTTCCGGAACGCGATGCTGATGTCCGGGGGGTTGGGCTTGGTGATCTTCGCCGTGTTCCCGGTCGCTCCGCCGCGCTTCCTGCCGGCGTACGGCTTCGTCGACACGGTCACGCAGCAGACCGAGGCCTACCGGGTGCTGCAGCCGCCGGCGTTCGTCAACCAGTACGCCGCCGTACCGAGTCTGCACTTCGGGTGGAACCTGCTGATGGGGATCGCGGTCGCCGGACTGGCCGGTCACCCGATCCTGCGTCTGTTCGGCTGGTTGATGCCCGTCCTGATGCTCGCCGCGATCGTCCTGACCGCCAACCACTACCTGTTCGACGGCCTCGTCGGCGGCGTCATCGCCCTCCTGAGCCTGCTCGCCGTCAGCCGGCTGGGCTCGGCCGGCCGGCGGCTGGGGCAGGGTCGAAGGGCTGCCCGGGCCAGGGCGTTGGGCCCTGCTGGGCAGGCGCCGCGCGAGGTGTGGTGGAGGTGACGAAGGGCAACGGAAAGGGGACATCATGACCACGCTCCAACACAGAGACAACCGGCGTCAGTTCGCGGAGCTGTTCGACTGGGCCGAGGGCTTGCCGGGCCTGTTCAACCTGCCCGCGACGATGCGGGGCGTCCGGATCGAGGAGTTCACCGACGACGACAAGTACGTCGTCCGGGCGGAGCTGCCCGGCCTGGATCCGGCCAAGGACATCAAGGTCGAGGTCGCGAACGGCGTACTGACCATCGCGGCGACTCGTCAACAGGAGGAGCACGACGGTGCCCGCTCGGAGTTCCACTACGGCACGCTCACCCGTCGGGTGCTCCTGCCGGACGGAGCCGACGAGAAGGCCGTCGTGGCCAGGTACACGGCCGGAATCCTCGAGGTGACCGTCCCGATCTCGGCGAAGTCCGCCGAGGCGCGCACTGTCACGATCGAGCACACCGACTGACTCCTGGCCGCCCGGCCTGGTGCGCCAGGCCGGGCCGCACACGACGGGGTGTGATGAGGCGGTTGGTGATTCGCGGGCTACGCAAAGCACCCCGCAGCGGCGCGGACCAACCGCCGGCCCCCGCTCGGTCCGTGCCGTTCTCTTCGCGCGCCCGTACGACGCGACACGTGGATGTCTTACCTGGTCAGAACGATCGCAGGCCCACCCGGACGCCGGATCGTCTTCATCTGAGCGCGGTGAGTGCTAGCGGCTGGTCCGGAAGGTGTGCCGGGCTGCGGGGAGTGCGAAGCACAGGGCTGGGACGGACCAGAGCCAGAAGCCCCAGCCGAAGGCCATCAGGGCGACGTGGAAGGCGATGACCACGAGGTAACCGGCGCGCGGGCTCTTGACCAGGAGTACGGCGATGGTCAGTTCGGCCACGGCGAGGAGCAAGGCCCACAGCGTCGGGTTGGCCATGAAGACGTTCTGCCAGCCGTGGTACACCCAGTCGAAGAGCGCTTCGTCGGCGAACGGGTGGTAAGACCGCGGGGTTGTCAGGGCCAGAACGAAGTGAATTACGGCTCCTGATCCGAACATCGCGACGAAACCCCAGCGGATCGCACGGTAGACAGCGGCCGAATCGGTGGTGGCGGCGGACTGGGTCGTCACGAGGATCAGCCTCCGATCGCGGCTGCGGGGATGATGGCGACCGGGCAGTCGGCGTGATGGAGCACGGTTTGGCTCACGGAGCCGATGAGCATGCCGGTGAAGCCGCCGCGGCCGCGGGCACCCAGGACGATCAGGTTGGCGTCGGCGGCGAGGCGGAGGATGTGTGCGGCGGGGTGGCCGGTGATCTGGATCAGTTCGGCATCGTGGGCACCGCGCGCCTGGACTGCCTCGCGTAGCTCGGTCTCCGTGATCCGGTGCAGCTCGGTGCCGGCGGGCTGGGCGGCGACGACGCGTACGGCGAGGTCGTGGCGGCGGGCGTAGTCCAGGCCGAAGTCGAGTGCGATCTGGCCAGCGGATGAGCCGTCGTACCCGATGACCACTCGGCTGCCGGCCTCAGAGCCGAGATCGGGGCGTACGACGACCACCGGGCAGCGGGCGTTCGCGGCGAGGTCGAGGCCGGTCGAGCCGACGAGTGCGCCGACCATCAGGCTGAGACCGCGGCTGCCGATCACCACCAGGTCCGCGTCACCGGACGCCTGCACCAGGATCGTGGACGGGGGGCCGTGCTCGATCCGTGGATCGAGGTCCACGCCGGGCGCCAGGTCACGGGCCAGGGCGACGGCCTTGTAGACGACGTCGCCGGCCTCAGAGGCTGAGCCGCCGGGAGGGATGGCAGTGATCAGTCGCAGCTGGGTGCGTAGTGAGGCGGCTTCGGCGGTCGCCCATCTGATCGCGACGTCCGCGGCCGGCGAGCCGTCGATGCCTACGACAACGGATTTGGCGGTCATGCTGATCTCCGTGACGCTGCGGGAAGGCCGATCTCCTCGGCTGCCATGAGCAGGCCCCTCAAGCGCGCGACGAAGCGGGCGGCGGGTGCGCCGTCGACGACGTCGTGGTCGAGGCTGATCGTCAGTTGCAGGAACTCACGTTCGACGAGCACGCCCTGGAACAGAATCGGACGCCGGGTGATGCCGCCGATGACGATGCTCAGTGTGTGCAGCTGGAACGCGATGCCCCAGCCGCCACCGGCGCCGAACATTCCGACCGCTGTCACGCCGACGGTTCCTGCCAGCGCCCGTTGGCGATGGGGCAAGCGATGCAGCATCCCGAGCAAGCGGACGCGCACGAAGCCGGGCAGGATCAGGTACGCGCGTGCCCACGGTGCCTTGCGGACCGACGGGCTGAGCTGGGGATCCGCCTTGACGTCGTGGATCTCGCGGTGCAACTCCTGCACGGTGCGGTGGCCGGCATCGCGCAGCACATGGGTGAACGCGAACGGACTCCCGTCCACGTCGACCTCGACGGGCAGGCCGACATCGACCTGGTCGAAGATCACGTCCCGGCCGCGAAGGTCGCGGTACGCCTGGACCGTGGGGTCGGCGGCGACCGCGCGCGCCACACAGGCGACGACGAACGCGGTGAACGAGAGGTCCTCACCGGTCGTCTCATGATGTCGTCGCAACGCTCCGCGGGCCGAGGTCACGTCGACTTCGAACAGTCCGTGGATGGCGTGGCGCCGTTGGGCGGCCCGGCCGGCGTCGATCACGAGTCGCCGGGCCCAGGGCACGGGCACGACCTTCGAATGCAGCTGATGCACGGTCCACCTCCCGGGCCGATCTGATCCGAGCATCCGTCACCCGGGCAGCCCTCCGCATCTGCCGATCGGTCCGAGTGGACGGGGCTTTAGGCCCTACGGGGGTCGATGGAGTCGGCGTTCGCTCGAAGGTGAGGGAGAACGATCGTGCGGTACATCGTACCCGGCAAGCAGGAAGTCGTCGGCGCGAACGATGTCATCAACCCGGCCGGGCAACGCCGTGTCCAGGATGCCGACCCTGGACGTCGACAAGGCACGCAGCGTGATGCCTAGGTCCACTGAGGTGAGAGCGATGCAGGAAACCATGCGGCCGAGGGCCGAGCCGACGGACGCGGATCGCGATGCGATGCTGCGGGCGGCGGTGGCGGCCCCGTCCATGCACAACACCCAGCCGTGGCGGTTCCGGTTCGCCGGCTGGGAGGTCGAGGTGTACCGGGATCGTGAGCGGGAGCTGCCCGCGGAGGATCCGTCCCGGCGGATGTTGTACGTCTCGCTGGGGGCCGCGATCTTCAATCTGCGGGTGGCAGCGGCGGCCCGCGGGATCGGCTCACAGGTCCGCCATCTGATGGACCAGCGCCGGCCCGACCTTGTGGCGGTGGTGGAACTCGACGCACCGCTGACCGGTGCGATGGCCGGCCTGGCGCCGTACATCCTGCAACGCCGGACGAACCGGGAGCCGTTCAGCGACGAACGGGTGCCGGACCAGGTCCGGGCAGAACTCGGTCTGCGTGCGCGGATCGAGGGAGCCGTCCTGCAGTGGCTCGATCGGCCGCCCGGGCAATGGTGGTTGCAGATGGCAACGAACGAGGCGATGGACGCGGACGACGAGGACCGCGGCCGCACGGCAGAGCGGCGCCGGTGGGTCGGGGGCGACCGCGCGGACGACGGCGTGCCGTCGAGTGCGCTCGGGCCCCGGATCGCGGGTGGCAATCCGGTCGTGCGCGATCTGGCGGCCACCGAGGCCGATGAGGCGAGACCGGTGGCGAACTTCGAGCGTGCACCACAGTTCGCGGTGCTGGCGACCCGGTACGACGGACCGATCGAGTGGCTCCGCGCCGGCCAGGCACTCGAGGGTGTGCTGCTGGAAGCAACCGCACAAGGGATCTCGACGTCGCTGCTCAACCAGGTGATCGAGCACGAGGGCCTGCGCTGGCAGATCAACGATCCCCTCGGACCCTGGCAGCGTCCCCAGGCCGTGATCCGCTTCGGCTACGGGCTCCCCGTCCCACCGACTCCCCGGCGCCCGATCGCCGACGTGCTGATCCGGGACTGACGGTTCGTCCAGGGACGGGTGGTCCGGGAGGTCGGGACCTTGGGCCCTGACCTCGCGGTGTGGAGTCGATGACTCTGGAGATGCAGGGGAACGACCGGCTCGCCGGGATCGGACCTTGGACAGGTGGCCACAGGCCACGAGATCCGCCGTCATCAAGACGGTTCCGATCCGGTGAGCCGGTCCTCTGCGTCCAGCCGGGACCTACAGGGGTTGTCATGATCGCCGGCTCGGGTTCGGGAAGTGACGGCGCGAAGGCCTGCCCCGGAGCGGGGCAGGCCTTCCGGACTGTTGTCACCTACGGCGGGCGATGCGGTCCATCGCGCCCCGGACCGCGGTCTCGCTCGGTTGCGGCCAGAACACGTCCCACGCGTGGAAGACGACTCCGATGCCCCAGCCGAACATCGGGAAGGCCGGCCAGAAGAATCCCGCACCGGTCAGGTACCAGATGACCACCAGGAAGGTGTTCACCGTCAGGTAGGCGAGGATGTGTCCCGCGAAGTCATGCCGCTTGCGGAGTTCCTCGACCGCCTGCTTGCGCAGCGTCTCGTCGTTGTCGGCCGGAACGGGCCGATCGACGACCTTCTCATCCATGACTGCCTCCTTGCTCATCACTTCCACCGTCTGCCGGTGCCGGCCGTCCGGTCAGGGCACCAAGCCGCGTCCTGAGCGGGACCTTCGGCTCTGCTGACCTCGCCGCGACAGCTCGAGGCTGGCAATGAGGGACGAGTGACGGGAGGACATGATGAGTACGACGACGTACCCGGTCCGGGTGGACGGAGCACTCGACGACCGGCTGAATCGCTGGCTGTGGCTGGTGAAGTGGGTGCTGGTGATCCCGCACCTGTTCGTCCTGGCGGTGCTGTGGATCGCGTTCGTGCTGCTGAGCTGCGCCGCGTTCTTCGCGATCCTGTTCACCGGGCGCTACCCACGCGGGATCTTCGACTTCAACGTCGGGGTACTGCGATGGACCTGGCGGGTCCAGTTCTATGCGTACGGCGCACTCGGCACCGACAAGTACCCGCCGTTCACGCTGCACGACGTTCCCGGTTATCCGGCGCATCTGGAGATCGCGTATCCGGAGCATCTGTCGCGCGGTCTGGTCCTGGTCAAATGGTGGCTGCTCGCGATTCCGCACTACCTCGTGGTCGGATTCTTCCTGGGTGGCGGGACCTGGTTCGCCGTGCAGACCGACAGGCAGGGGTGGAACTCCGGCCTGGTCGGCCTGCTGGTGCTGATCGGCGCTGTGGTCCTGTTGTTCAGCGGGCGCTATCCACGGCCGGTCTTCGACCTGGTGCTCGGCATGGATCGCTGGGCCTTGCGGGTCGCGGCGTACGCCGGGCTGATGGTCGACCAGTACCCGCCGTTCCGCCTGGACATGGGCGGTCACGACCCCGGTACGACGAAACTCGACCAGCCACCGCCGGAGAATCACCCGAGGCCGGTCGCGCCCTCGCCCTCGCCCTCGCCCTCGCGCGAGCCTGAGCTGCGGATGTCGGCCGGGCGGACCATCGCGTTGGTCGTGGGCACTGTGGTGTCGCTGGCGTCGCTCCTCGGGCTCACCGTCGGCGGAGCGCTGGTCTGGCTTGATCAGGCGCGCCGTGACTCGGCGGGCTTCGTGACCTCGGACAAAGTGACGCTGAGCACCAGCGGCTACGCACTGACGAGCGAGAAGCTGACGATCGATGCGGGAGCCGCGTCGGTGCCGCACCGTTGGTTCGGCGACGCCCGGGTACGTGTCCGGGCGGTGAGCGGCAGCCCGGTGTTCGTGGGCCTCGCCGCCACCACCGACGTACGCAGGTATCTGGCCGGTGTCGGGTACACGACGGTGAAGGCCGTTGGCCCGAACACGACGACGTACGACGACCATGCCGGTACGACACCGTCAACAGTGCCCACCGAGCTGAGGATCTGGCGGGTCCAGGCCTCCGGGCCGGGAGAGCAGACCATCACCTGGCCGATCGAGAACGGCGACTGGACGCTCGTGGTGATGCCGGCGGACGGCAGTAAGGAACTGAGCGTGCGGGCCGACGTCGGCGCCACCGCACCTGGGCTGCAGTGGCTGTGGATCGGGATCCTGACGAGCTCGGGTGTCTTCCTGCTGCTCGGCACGCTGACCGTTGCGTTGGCAGTCGTACGGCAGCCGAAGCCGGGACCTTCGACCCTCCCGACGACCCCTGGGCCACCGGTCGAATGAAAGGGACGGAGACAACCGACTGAGGGGTCGATCATGAGCGTACGGGTTGGGATCAACGGGTTCGGGCGAATCGGGCGCGATTACCTGCGGTGCGTGCTCGAGCGGACGTCGAGCGGCATCGAGGTGGTCGCGATCAACGACGTCGCCGCACCGTCGACCCTCGCGCATCTGCTGCGCTACGACTCGACGTACGGGCCCTTGAAGGTAGAGGTCGGCTACTCGGACGACTCGATCACGGTCGGCGGCCGGACCTTGCGTGCGACCGCCGAGCGTGATCCCGCCCGGCTCGACTGGGCCGGGGTCGGTGCCGACATCGTGATCGAGGCGACCGGCAAGTTCCGCACCCGCGAGACCACCGGTGCGCATCTCGCCGCCGGCGCCCGCAAGGTGATCCTGTCGGTGCCTGGCAAGGACGTCGACACGACGGTCGTGCTGGGCGTCAACGAGGACGACTACGACCCGGCGGTTCACCAGGTGATCTCGAACGCCTCGTGCACGACGAACTGCGTTGCGCCGATGGTGTCGGTGTTGCACCGGGCGTTCGGGATCGAGCGTGGACTGATGACGACGATCCACAGCTACACCAACGATCAGGTGCTGCTGGACTCGCCGCACAAGGACTTGCGTCGCGGTCGTTCCGGCGCCGTGAACCTGATCCCGACGAGTACGGGTGCTGCCCGTGCGGTCGGACTGGTGATCCCTGAGCTCGCGGGGAAGATCGACGGCGTCGCGGTGCGGGTCCCGGTCGAGGACGGCTCCCTGACCGACCTGACGGTGCAGCTGTCCGGGGTCGCAACGGTCGAGCAGGTCAACCAGGCCTTCGCAGATGCCGCGGCCGGTCCTCTCAAGGGGATTCTGCGCTACACCACGGATCCGATCGTGTCCCATGACATCATCGGTGACCCGGCGTCCTGCATCTTCGACGCCCCGTTGACGCAAGTCCAGGACCACCTGGTGAAGGTCTTCGGTTGGTACGACAACGAGTGGGGCTACACCAGCCGCCTCGTCGACCTGACCGAGCTCGTCGCCGCTTCGCTGTGACAAGACAGCCCTCCCGCTTCAGGTCGAACTGGATCCGGAGCAGGTGGGCGGTAAGTGTGGGCTGGATCAGCCGCCGTGTGCGGTTGAGATGTCGCGGCCGTCCAGGGCCGGGACGGCGATCGCGAGGAGGATGGCTGCGCCGGCGAGAAGCCAGAGGTAGCTGAGCTGGAAGCCGGCGCCGAGCGGTCCGCCGTTGAACGCCTGGTGGATGGGGGAGTAGGGCTGCCATGACTCGAAGCGCGGCAGGATGAGTCCGGCGGCGTAGACGACGTACGCGGCTGTTGCGGCGGCCGCGGCGATACCGATCGCGGCGGGTCGGCGACCGGTGACGGCTCCGGCGGCCAGCGCGAGTACGCCGTACTCCACGCCGAGCAGTGTCATCGCGAGGGCACCGCTCGCGGCCGCCTGCACGCTGATACCGACACCGAAGATCAGGCTGCCGAGCGTGGTTGCGACGAACAATGCGAACCCGAGGATCGTGATCGACAGCGCCAGTGCGAGCGCCTTGTCGGCGACGATCCGGAAGCCGGAGACAGGGGTGACCAGCAGCAGTTCGAGCGTTCCGCGTTCCTCTTCGCCGGCCAGGGCGCGGGCGCCGTGCCCGATGGCGTAGACCAGGAACAGCGCGGGCAGCATCAGGGTGAACAGTTCAGCGTTGAGGAATCCGGCGCCGGTCGTCATCGCGTCCAGGTTGAAGAACCGTCGCAGTTCCTCGGGGAACGACTGATAGAGCTCGGTGAGGTTCGGCATGTCCCGGACCGACGGCCACAGAGCGCTCTCGAGCAGCACGAGTGCCACGATCGCGATCGACCAGCCGATCAGGCCGCGGCGCGCGTCGTACATCGACTTCAGGAAGACGTTGCGGAACATGGCTCACTCCCGGTCGGTGTAGTAGTCGAGGAACGCGGCCTCCAGGTCGGCCTCGTGGCTGACGACGTTGATCACCTCGTACGGCGCGACCGTCGTGATGAGCTCCGCCGTCGATCCGGTGACCACCACGTGCGCGGTCCGGCCGTCGAGCGTGAGCTCCTGCACACCAGGTACGGCGTGGATCCGGTCGCCGGGTGGGGTGCCGGCGAAGGTGAGATCGAGACGGCGGCGGGCGCTGTCCCGCAACGCCTGCACGGACTGCGTCGTCACCAGCCGCCCGGCTCGCAGGATCGCGACAGTGTCCGCGACGGCGTCGACCTCGGACAGGACGTGCGAGGAGAGGAAGACGGTCCGTCCGGCGTCCCGGGTCTCACGCAGCAGGTCGCGGAACTCGCGCTGCATGAGCGGGTCCAGACCGGTCGTGGGTTCGTCCAGGATCAACAGATCCGGGTCGTGCATGAAGGCCTGGACGATGCCGACCTTCTGCCGGTTGCCGCGGGACAACGCGCCGATCCGGACACCGAGGTCGAGGTCGAACCGCTTGGCCAGGAGCTCGATCCGGTCCCGGTCGACACCGCCGTACAGATGGGCGAAGTAGTCCAGGTACTGCGTGCCGGTGAGATCCGGGTAGGCGACGAAGTCGCCGGGCAGGTAGCCGATCCGCCGTTGGATTACGTCGTACTGATCGTTGGCGTCGAACCCGAAGACCACCGCCGATCCGGACGTCGGCCGGATCAGCCCGGCGAGCAGGCGGATCGTTGTGGTCTTGCCGGCGCCGTTCGGTCCGAGATATCCGAGGATGACGCCGGCCGGGACGTCCAGGTCGAGACCGTCGAGCGCGGTCCGGTGGCCGAACCGCTTGGTCAGTCGCCGCGCCTTGATGACGATGTCCCTTGTGGGCGTCATGGCAACGATCCTCAGGTCTGGTGGATGACGGCGACTGGGCAGTGCGAGTGGTGGAGCAGGCCACGGGCCACCGATCCGAGCCGGAGCTCGGAGAACGCGGTGTGGCCCAGTCCGCCGACCACCAACAGGTCGGCGAGCTCGGACTCCTGCGCGAGCGAACGGACCGCATGATCGGCGACGACACGTCGGTCGACGCGGACCTCGGGGTACTTGGCTGTCCAGTCGTCCAGCGTCTGGGCCAGGAGCTGGTCGGCCGCACCGGCCCAGGGCTGCCGGCTCGGGTCGACCCAGACGTTGGGATCGGGGTAGCTCTCGCGGACCGCGACAGCATGGACTCCGAGGAGTTCGGCGTTCGTCGCGTCGGCCAGTTCGAAGGCGAAGCGCAGTGCGTCCTGGCCTTCCACCGATCCGTCGATGCCCACCACGATCCGCCGGTGTGGCGGTGCCGTGGGGTCCCAGGTGTCGGGTACGACGATCAGTGGCACGTCGGTGCTGAGCGCCGTACATGCCTGGGACGTCGACCCGAGTACGAGCTCCGCGAAGCCGCCCATGCCGCGGCGGCCGACGACGAGCGCCTGGGCGTGCTCGGACAGCTCGAGGAGCACCTTGGTCGGATGGCCGTGGCGCACCTCCAGCGAGGCGGCCGTGAAGCGAAGCCGCTCGAGCTCCTGGAGGGCGTCTGCCAGCACCTCGCTGCCGTCGTCCGGTCCGGTGGGTGGCGTGCTCGCGGGCAGCTGCCGCTGATCGTCCAGGACATACACGGCGTGCACTGGCGCCCGGCGCAGGGTGGCGTACGACGCCGCCCAGCCGAGCGCGATCAGGCCGTCGAGCGATCCGTCGATCCCGACGAGTACCGGCAGTTCCGCGGACATGAGACACCTCTCGATTCGTACTCCTGCAGTTCCAGTCAAGCCGTGGACAGGTGAGGCAGGGAGGGCCGAAGGTCCTGCCTGGAGGTGTAGTTCGGCCGCAGTCAGGACCGGTGTGGAGGGCCATCGTCGAAGGTGGAAAGAGTCGTCTAGGGAGGTCTGTGATGAAGGCATTGGTCTACAACGGCCCGGGGCAGCGGAGCTGGCGCGAGGTGCCGGATCCGGTGATCCAGGATCCTGAGGATGCGATCGTGCGCGTCGACGCGGTCACCATTTGCGGCACCGACCTGCACATCCTGAAGGGCGATGTGCCGACGGTCGAGCCGGGCCGGATCCTCGGTCACGAGGCGGTCGGGACGATCCTGTCCGTCGGCGAGGGTGTTCGTGGTGTCGCGGTCGGCGATCGAGTGCTGATCTCCTGCATCACGTCGTGCGGCCGGTGCGAGTACTGCCGGCAGGGTCACTACGGTCAGTGCCTCGGCGGCGGCGGATGGATCCTCGGTCACCTGATCGACGGCACCCAGGCCGAGCAGGTCCGGGTTCCGTTCGCCGACCGGTCGGTGTACAAGCTGCCGGACAACGTCAGTGACGAGGCGGCCGTGCTGCTGGCCGACATCCTGCCGACGTCGTACGAGGTCGGCGTACTCAACGGCAAGGTCTCACCGGGCGACACGGTCGTGATCGTAGGGGCCGGTCCGATCGGCCTCGCGGCGATCGCCACCAGCAAGCTGTTCAGCCCGTCGCGGATCGTCGTGGTCGATGCGGCGGACTCGCGGCGCAAGGCAGCGCTCGAGCGGGGCGCGGATATCGCGCTCGGCCCGGACGAGGACGTGGAGAAGGCGGTTCGCGAGCTCACCGGTGGACTCGGTGCCGACGTCGCGATCGAGGCGGTCGGAATCCCGGACACCTTCGAGCTGTGCACCCGTGTCGTCCGGCCCGGCGGGACGGTCGCGAACATCGGTGTGCACGGTGCGCCGGCGACCCTTCACCTGGAGGATCTCTGGATCAAGAACGTCACCATCACGACCGGCCTGGTGGACACGTCGTCGACGCCGCGGTTGCTGTCGATGCTCGCGGCGGGCCGGCTGGAGCTGCCCGAGCTGATCACGCACCGGTTCGGCCTCGGCGAGATGCAGGACGCGTACGACGTCTTCTCGCGTCCGGCGGTGACCGGTGCCCTGAAGGTCGCACTGTTCAGCGAAGCCGGAGTCCAGTAGCAGCACAACAGCCGCGGTCCGCGACCTGGCGTCGCGGACCGCGGTCTCGTGCGACCCTTGTGCCTGGCAACGATCACCGGGACGGCCGGGCGAGGCTGAGAATGGGCTCAGCGCACGATGGCGACGGGAGACTGGGCGTGGTGCAGGACGCTCTGGCCGACCGAGCCGAGGAGCAGACCCGTGAATCCGCCCCGGCCGCGGGAGCCGACGACGACCAGGTCGGCCGAGTTCGCCCGGCGGACGAGAGCCTGGGCCGCTGATCCGCTGACCAGTTCGGTCGTCCACTGCACGTCCGGATGATCCGCTGCCGCGCCGGCCACGGACTCGGCGACGAGCAGGCGGCCCTCCTCCTGGATCTTGTCCTCGTCGAACTGGAGCATCGATGCGCCGTCGGAGTACGTGAGGAACGGACTGGACCAGGCGTGCAGGGCGACGACCCGGGCGTGCAGTGCCTCGGCTTGGTCGAAGGCGAAGTCGATCGCCTTGGCCGACACCTTCGATCCGTCGACTCCGACGGCCACGGTCGCTCCCTCGTGGGCGTGCGGCCGCAGGTCGTGCGGGATCACGATGACCGGGCACCGAGCGTGCGTGGTCACCTGGACCGCGACAGACCCGACCAGGAGTCCACTCCAGCCGCCGAGGCCACGCGAACCGAGAACGACGAGGCGGGCGCGTCCAGCCTCGTCGAGCAGGGCCGGTACGGCCGCTCCGCCGACGAGGCTCGTTTCGACCTGCAGCTCGGGGTGCTGCAGCCGGACCGTGTCGGCCACCGCGTCGAGCCCTTTCTGCCGCGCCGTTCGCAAGGCGTCGAGCGGAACGACGTGCCCCGGCGTGGGGCGCACGGTGACGATGAGCTCGAACGCCTCCAGGATGCGCAGCGGAGCCAGTTCACGGACGGCTTCGCCGACGGCCCAGCGCAGCGCGCTCTGGCTGCCCGGCGAGCCGTCGTAGCCGACGACGATCGGAGCGGGTTGTGACGACATCGTGTTGACCTCCTGTGCTCTCAGAACCACTGGTCGAAGGAATGTTCTCCGGCCTGTCATGGCACGGGACTCGTACCTTTCCAGCCTGGGCCGAGTGGTGGGCGGGTCCTAGCGGCAAGAGTCCCGAGGTTTCGGGCCGTTCGGCTCGTGATGTTGAGGTGAGAAGAGCCCTGACCGGCGGACGGGGTGCGAGCCCACGATCGAGGTGTCGAATCCAGTGAAAGGAAGACACCATGACCACCATGCCGAACCGGGACCACCTACCGGCTCCCACGATCACGCCCGACGGTGATCGGTACCCAGTTATCACCACGGCGGCCGGGCGTGCGCTCGCCGTCCTGCGGATCGCCTTCGGCCTGACCTTCCTGTGGCCGTTCTTCGACAAGCTGTTCGGTCTGGGCTACGCCACTCCGTCCGGCAAGGGCTGGATCGACGGTGGCGACCCGACCGCCGGATTCCTGGGCAAGGGCACCAGCGGCCCGCTGGCCGACTTCTACCAGTCCCTGGTCGGTGACTGGTGGGTGACTCCGCTGTTCATGGTCGGCCTGGCCGGCATCGGCCTCGCGCTGACGCTGGGCATCGGGATGCGGATCGCGGCTGTCAGCGGTTCGCTGCTGTACCTGATGATGTGGTCGGCGAACCTGCCGCCGGAGAACAACCCGGTCCTGGACGAGCACATCCTCGGCGCCATCACGCTCGTCGTCCTCGCACTGGTTGCCGCTGGCAACGTGTGGGGCTTCGGTGGCTGGTGGGGCAAGCTCGACATCGTCCACCGCTACCCGTGGCTGCGGTGACCACAATGACCGTGCAGCCGGTGATCCACGTGGGAGTCGACGGCTCCTGGCGTGACACCGGCGCCCTGGAGTGGGCCTTGCAGGAATCACTGCTCCGGCACGAGCCCCTCCAGGCGGTGCACGTGATCGAGGGCAGACTCCGGCACGCGCCGGGTTGGGACCCGGACGTCATCGACGACTCCTCGATGGAGATCGTTAGCGAGGTCCAGAAGCACCTTGACGAGAGCCCCGGCTCGCTCGACCACGAGGCTGATCTCGTGGTCGGGCCACCGGCCCGGACACTGACCGAACTCGCGGCCGGCAGCAGGATGCTGGTGGTCGGCCGCCGCGGGATGGGGACGTTCAAGCGACTGCTGATCGGCTCCACCTCGGAGGCGGTCACGGCCACCGCGGTGGGCCCGGTCGTGATCGTGCCCGAGCACTGGCAGCCCGGCGACCACTCCGGTCCGGTGCTGGTCGCGGTGGACGACTCCGAGAACAACGAGGCGATCATCGAGTTCGGCATCCAGGAAGCGACTGAGCGCGGGCTGGCCGTGCGGCTCGTCCATGTCTGGGACCTGCCGGCGATCTACAGCTGCGACGCGATGAAAGTCGCCGGCATCAGCGCCGAATGGACCGAGAACGCCGAGAGCCACTTCGAGAACGTCGTGGCCGAATGGCGGCAGAAGTACCCCGGACTGGAGATCCACGCAGCTGTCCGTCGCGGCCACCCGGTCGACGGCGTCGTCACGGCGGCTTCCGAGTACGACGCTCAACTCCTGGTCGTCGGTACTCGACACCACACCAGGCTGCGGTCCTTCCTGGCCGGCTCCGTGACCCGTGGCGTGCTCCACCACGCGACGTGCCCGCTGGCCGTCGTACCGGCGGCTCACGAGCGGTGAGGAACTCGTGAGCCGAAGGTCCTCCACACATCCGTCCATTCGGCGGGCGCGGGAGGGCATCCTCGGCTCTGCCGAAGCCGCCGAGGTCGCGACAGGCTTGAACTGACAGAGAGGGACAGCGATGAGCACGTGGACACGGACCGGGCCGGTTGTGGTCGAGGTCGATGGAAGCGCAGAGAACCTGCGGATCGTGGACTACGCGGCCGCGGAGGCGCTCCGGAGTGGTGCTGAGCTGGTGCTGGTAGCGCCGTACTCGGCGCATGGTTCGTTCTCGCCGATGATGCCGGGGTATGCGCCGAAGGCGCCGGCCGAACTCGCGGATGACGCGTTGCGGGCGGCTGTCGCGCATGTGCGGCACCGAGACGGTTATGCGATGGAGTTGGCCGCGGTCGCCGGTGAGGGCCCGCGCATGCGGGTACTTGCGCATGCGGCGCGGAAGGCGCGGATGCTGGTGATCGGCAGGGCGCGCAGCCGCGGTCCGCAACGGCTGATCAACACGCACGCCAGCCTGACGCTGGCCAGTCGGGCCGGCTGCCCGGTGGTCGTCGTACCGGCGTCGTGGAAGCCGTCGCTGGTGGACCGGAAGGTTGCCGTCGGCATCGACGGTACGGCGCTGTCGTCGGAGGCGCTCGAGTTCGCCTTCGGTGTGGCGGCGGGCCGGGAGGCGGACCTGATCGTCGTGCATGCCGGTCTGCCGGCTGACCATGCCTGGAACGACGAAGACCCCGAGCACTCGTGGATCAGCCGAGCTGATCACCTGCTGTCGGAGACACTCGCCCCCTGGACGAGCCGGTTCCCGGACGTGAAGGTGACGCGGTTCCTGAGCAGCCGTCAGCCGGCTGCCGCGCTGGTGCACGAAAGTGGCGAGGTCGGCCTGGTCGTGGTCGGATCGCACGCTGGTCCGTTGCCGGTGGATCCGGTCGCACGCCGTTCGGTGGCCGCGATGACGTGCCCGGTCGCGATCGTGCCACATCACCTGACTACGGCTGAGCGCGAGTACGTGACTGTGCAGCGCGATGCGCGGCGCGGCGAGCTCGTCGTACCGACGTACTGACCCTGATCGGAGGGCTTGATCATGTCTGAGACCGTTCGTGCGCTCGTCGTGTACGAGTCGATGTTCGGAAACACCGAGCGGATCGCGCGGGCGATCCGTGACGGGCTGCGGCAGAGTGTCCCGACCGAGATCGTGCCGGCGTACCGGGCGCCGACTGTCATCCCTGCTGACGTCGGGCTGCTGGTCGTCGGGGGACCGACGCACGCGTTCTCGATGAGCAGGGTGTCGACCCGGCAGGATGCGCGGAAGCAGGCGGATGTGGTGATGCCGATCGAGGTCGGCATCCGTGAATGGCTTGCCGCGCTGGCCACCGACACGCGCTCCGGTACCGGACGCGGGTCGAAGCCGCTGGAGGTTGCGACGTTCGACACGCGGATCACCAAGGTCCGCCGGCTGCCGGGATCGGCCGCACGGTCGGCGGCGAAGGTCCTGCGGAAGCTGGGCTTCCGGTTGATCACCACCTCGGCGAGCTTCTTCGTCGACGACTCCACCGGCCCGATCGGCGAGGTCGAGATCGACCGCGCCCGCCGCTGGGGCGAGGAACTGGGCCGGCAGCTCACCGCATCCACGCCGGCCGCCACGTCGTGAGGAGGAGACCATGCTGATGCACTCGATGGGCCCTGGCGCGGGCTGGATCATCCTCGGAGTGACGCTGTGGATCCTTCTTGCCGGAGGCGCCACCTGGGTCACGATCTCCCTGATCTCCCGTCCGCGTCCGCACCCGGCCAGCTTCCCGTCGCCACTCGACATCCTCGAGCGCCGCTTCGCCGCCGGCAAGATGACCCGCGAGGACTTCGACGAAGCCCGAGCCCGCCTACGCACCCACGACCTGGACCGCTGATCCACAGGACCAGCTCGGTCACATCGTTGCTGGCCACTGCCAGTTCGTGATTTCGGGCAGGTCCTCTCCGTGGGTCAGGATGTAGGCGTGGTGGCGGGCGCGCTGGTCGATGAGCCACTGGCGGACGTCGGCGGCGCGCTGACCGAGGCCGGGGACGCGGTCGATGACGTCGAGGGCGAGGTGGAAGCGGTCCAGGTCGTTGCGTACGACCATGTCGAACGGCGTCGTGGTCGTGCCTTCCTCCTTGTACCCGCGGACGTGGAGGTTGGGGTGGTTCGTCCGCCGGTAGGTGAGCCGATGGATCAGCCACGGGTACCCGTGGTAGGCGAAGATGACCGGCTTGTCCGTCGTGAACAGCGCGTCGAAGTCGGCATCGGCCAGGCCGTGGGGATGCTCGCTGGCCGGTTGCAGACGCATCAGGTCGACCACGTTGACGACCCGGACCTTCAACGACGGCAGGTGCTCGCGCAGCAGGCTCACCGCGGCGAGCGTCTCGAGCGTCGGTACGTCGCCCGCACACGCCATCACCACATCGGGGGAGCCCTCGTCATTGCTGGCGAAGTCCCAGATGCCCAGGCCGCGAGCGCAGTGCAAGGCGGCAGCCTCCGGACCGAGCCAGTCCGCCTGGGGCTGCTTCCCGGCGACGATCACGTTGATGTAGTCGTGGCTGCGCAGACAGTGCTCGGCGGTCGACAGCAGGGTGTTGGTGTCCGGCGGCAGATAGACCCTGATCACCTCGGCCTTCTTGTTCACCACGTGATCGATGAATCCAGGGTCCTGGTGGGAGAAGCCGTTGTGGTCCTGCCGCCAGACGTGCGAGGTGAGCAGGTAGTTCAGTGAGGGGATCGGTCGTCGCCACGGCAGCGAGCGGGTGACCTTGAGCCATTTCGCGTGCTGGTTGACCATCGAGTCGACGATGTGCACGAAGGCTTCGTAGCAGGAGAACCAGCCGTGGCGGCCGGTCAGCAGGTAGCCTTCCAGCCAGCCTTGGCAGGTGTGCTCGCTGAGCATCTCCATCACCCGGCCATCCACCGTCAGATGCTCGTCGGTGGGCAGGACCTCGGCGTTCCAGGCCTTGCCGGTGACCTCGTAGAGCGCGTCGAGCCGGTTGGAGGCCGTCTCGTCCGGACCGAAGACGCGGAAGTTTCGATGCGCCAGATTGTCACGCATCACATCGCGCAGGTAGTAGCCGAGGATCCGGGTGGGCTCGTGCTCTGTTTCACCGGGACCGGCCACCGGTACGGCGTACCCGTCGAGCTCCGGCAGTTCGAGATCCTGGCTGAGCAGGCCTCCGTTGCTGTGCGGACTGGAGCCCATTCGGCGGTTGTCCGGCGGGACCTGTGCGAGGAGCCGCTCCACCGGCCGGCCCTCGGCGTCGAACAGTTCCTCCGGCCGGTAGCTGCGCAGCCATTCCTCCAGGAGTCGCAGGTGGTCCGGCGACGTTCGGACCTGCGAGAGCGGCACCTGGTGCGACCGCCACGTCCCCTCGACCAGTACGCCGTCGACCTCATGGGGTCCGGTCCAGCCTTTGGGTGTGCGCAGGACGATCATCGGCCAGGGCCGACGAGGTACCTCATGGCCAGTGCGAGCCTCGGCCTGGATGTCGGCGATCTCGTCGAGGACCTGGTCGAGGGTGAGTGCGAGCGCCTGGTGAACGTGTTCGGGTTCGTTGCCATCGACAAGGTACGGCCGGTAGCCGTAGCCCTCGAAGAGACGGGTCAGCTCGTCGTCGCCGATCCGCGCCAGGATGGTGGGGTTGGCGATCTTGTAGCCGTTGAGGTGCAGGATCGGCAGGACAGCGCCGTCGGTGCGGGGATCGAGGAACTTGTTCGAGTGCCACGAAGTCGCCAGCGGGCCGGTCTCGGCTTCGCCGTCGCCGACCACGCAGGCGACCACGAGATCAGGGTTGTCGAGTACGGCGCCGTACGCGTGGCTCAGGGAGTAACCCAGCTCGCCGCCCTCGTGGATCGAGCCGGGCAGCTCGGGCGCGACGTGACTCGGGATGCCGCCGGGGAACGAGAACTGCCGGAACAGCTTCGCCATCCCGTCCGCGTCCCGGGACACATCCGGGTAGGTGTGGCTGTAGCTGCCTTCGAGCCAGGTGTTCGCCGCGATGGCCGGTCCGCCATGTCCCGGACCGATGACGTACATCATGCTCAGGTCGCGCCGCCGGATGACCCGGTTGAGGTGCGTGTAGAGCATGTTGAGCCCAGGCGTCGTGCCCCAGTGACCGAGCAGGCGCGGCTTGATGTGCTCTGGGCGCAGTGGCTCGGTGAGCAGGGGGTTGCCGAGTAGGTAGATCTGGCCTGCGGACAGATAGTTGGCCGCCCGCCAGTAGGCGTCGAGGTCGGCGACCTCGTCGGCGGACAGGGGCTTACCGGTGAGCTCATCCATGGTTCCGAGCTTCCCGGTAGCGGCCTGCGGTCACCCAGAGTCAAAGGTCCCGCCGTCGCGGGACCGATCGGCACTGGCCCGGCACGCGGCGCCGCGGTGAGCTGGTGGGGCGTCGGAAGGAGACGTCATGACGTCGATCGAGCAGGCGGCCGTACGGCCGGGCGCGGGCTGGGATGTGCTGGCGTCGGACGGGTCGGTGGTGCGGATCCGTCCGCTCCGCGACGACGACGAGCCGGCGCTGGAGGCGATGAACGAGCGGGTCTCGGATCGCTCGATCTATCTTCGCTTCTTCGGGATCAGCCGGTCGCTGGCCGAGGACCACACCCGGCACCTGACGACGACGCACGATGGTCATGTCGCATTGGTGGCCGAGTACGGCGATCAACTGGTCGGTGTGGCGAGCTACGAGCCGCTGAGCGCGGGCGAGGCCGAGATGGCATTCCTGCTCGAGGATTCGGTCCACGGCCGCGGGATCGGGACGCTGCTTCTGGAGCAGCTCGCCGCGACGGCCCGGGAGAACGGGATCCAGCGGCTGCGCGCCGACACACTGGCCGAGAACGCCCCGATGCTGCGCGTGTTCGCCGGCTCCGGCTTCGAACAGGTCCGCAAGCTCGACAGCGGGGTCGTCGAGCTGGTCCTCGACACGGCGTACCGCCCGTCCACGCTGGAGCGGATGGCCGACCGCGAGCGTGCGGCCGAAGACCGTTCGCTGCATCGGCTGTTCTCGCCTCGCGCGGTGGCGGTGATCGGAGCCGGCCGGACCCCGGGCGGGATCGGCCACGAGGTCCTGTTGAACGTTGTCAAGGGCAACTTCACCGGGTCGGTGTACGCCGTGAATCCGCACGCGGACCGGATCGCCGATGTTCCGTCGTACCCGTCGGTCGTGGATGTGCCCGGTGTGGTTGATCTCGCGGTGATCGCGCTACCGGCCGGGCAGGTGCGAGACGTGCTGACGGAGTGTGGCGCCAAGGGGGTCGGGGGAGCGGTGGTGCTGACCTCCGGCTTTTCCGAGCTCGGGTCTGCCGGGCGCGAGCTGCAGCGGGAGATCCTGGAGACTGCCCGCCGGCACAGCATCCGGCTGATCGGTCCGAACTGCCTCGGGCTGGTGAACACCGACCCCGCGATCAGCCTGAACGCGACCTTCGCCGAGGTGTCACCGATGCCTGGAGTGTTGGCGATCGCGGCGCAGTCCGGTGCGGTCGGCATCGCCGTCCTCGACCAGGCCGCCCGGACCGGCCTGGGCATCTCCGAGTTCGTCTCACTCGGCAACAAAGTCGATGTCAGTGGCAACGATCTGTTGCTGCACTGGTGGGGTGATTCCCGGACCGCGGTGATCGGCTTGTATCTGGAGTCGTTCGGGAACCCGCGCAAGTTCGGTGGGCTGGCCCGGCTGGTCGGGCGGACGAAGCCGATTCTGGTTGTCAAGGGCGGTCGATCGGCGGGCGGGCGCCGGGCCGGTGTTTCGCACACCGCCGCGGCGGCGACGCCGGAGACCGCAGTGGACGCGCTGTTCTCGCAGTCCGGCGTGTTGCGCATGGACACCGTCGAGGAGCTGGTGGAGACGGCCCGGGTGCTCGCGGTCCGACCGTTGCCTCGCGGCCGTCGGCTGGCCGTTGTCGGAAACGCCGGTGGTGCCGGCGTGCTCGCGGCGGATGCGGCCGGTCGGCTGGACCTCGAGCTGCCCGAGCTGAGTGAGACCGTTCAGCGTGAGCTGGCTGCGATCGGCGCGGTGGGGAGCGGGAATCCCGTCGACCTCGGCGCGGCCGCGTCACCGACGAGCCTGGCGAAAGCCTTGAAGATCATCATCGACAGCGGCGAGGTCGACACAGTTCTGGTCTGCTACGCGGCCACGCGCGCCGGCCGGGTCGACGACACCTACAAGGCCATCGCCGCTTCGGCGTCTCAAGCCGACGTACCCATCGTCGTGAACTGTGTCGGTTCGATCCAGGCCGCGCCGGAGATCGCGCTGGCGGACGGTCGCCGCCTGCCGGTGTTCCCGTTCCCGGAGAGCGCCGTCCGCGCGCTGGCCCACACCGTGCGGTACGCCGAGTGGCGGTCCCGGCCGCAGGGCGTCGTGCCGGAGCTGCCTCGGGTCGATGCCGCCGCGGCGCGGACCGTGGTGCGGCGGTTCCTCGAGCGGGACCCGGAGGGTGGCTGGCTGGAGCCGCTGCACACCGGTCAGCTTCTGCAGTGCGCCGGAGTTCCGGCGATCCCGGTTCTATCCGCTTCGAGTCGCTCGGAGGCGATCGCGGCGGCTGAGGTGGCGGGCTATCCGGTCGCGCTCAAGACCGACGCGCCCGGCGTACTGCACAAGACCGACATCGGCGGCGTCCGGGTGGGACTGGTCAACTCGGCGCAACTAGGCACCGCGTACGCCGAGATCACCGCGGCGACGGGGGATCCGCGTGTTGTGGTCCAGGCGATGGCGCCTAGTGGAACCGAACTGGTGATCGGTGTCGTTCGGGACCGGCTGTTCGGCCCGCTGCTCATGGCCGGCAGTGGCGGCATCCTCACCGATCTCTTGGCAGACCGCCAATGGCGAGGTCTGCCGCTCACAGACCTAGACGCGTCGGACATGCTCCACTCCCTGCGCTGCGCACCACTCCTGGCCGGCTACCGCGGCGCACAAGCCGCCGACCAGGAGGCTGTCCTCGACGTCATTCATCGCATCGCCTGGCTCGCCGAGATGGTCCCCGAACTGGCCGAACTCGACATCAACCCGCTGATCGCCGGCCCGTCCGGCGCCTTCGCGGTCGATGTCAGGATGCGACTGACGCCGACCACACCCGAGCCCGATTGGTACGCGCGCCGCATGCGTGCAGACGGCGCGTGATCAGAGCCGGATCCGCGCGAGCTGGCTCGGGAACCTGGTGCCGGCCACTGTCCCGGCGGCGCCGAGGAAGGTGGGGCTGGTCATCGCACGTCTTCGAGGGATCGCTCGACCCGGAGAGCGACTCGGGACAGGGCGCGCAGCGCGGCCAGTGTCTCCGCTATCTCCTGGTGAGAGGTGGGCGGGTGGACGGTGCGGTAGAGGTCGTTGCGGAGGCCTTCGAGGCGGTCGACGAGGTGCTCGATCTCGTGCGAGACGATCGCGTCGTGTGGCCGCTGGTGCGCGACGAGGGGCAGGATGTGGCCGCGGAAGGCCGTGATCGTGTACTGCGCTTCGGCGAAGCGCCGCTCCTCCAGGAACCAGTTGTCCGACGCGCTGTCCTCCGCGATGCGCTCGAGGTCGGCCTCCCAGCGCTCGATCTCCTGTTGCAGGTTGGTGGTCATGACTGCTCCTCGCGTTGCTGATACTTCAGCGTTGCGCCGGGGAGGAGGGTGGCGCTGCAGGCAACAGTCCCGACTCGGGAGGCCGTTCGGCGGTCGGTCAGTCGCCGGTCGGCGCCCTGAATGCCGCAACGGTGCCGCGCGGCTCGCTGCCGGGAACGCGCGCGGCCTAGCCCCCTGCTCGCGGACGCTGCCCCCACGGGAGAAGACGCCGGCCGTGGAGAGACTCGATGCCCATCCGGACCACCTGCGGATCGTCCAGCGGCAGCCAGGAATGCAGCGGCAGGGCAGCACGGAGCGCCGCGGTCTCGTCCGCGGTGGCGACGGACAGGTGGCCGACGGCTGTGATGGTCCAGCCGGTGTGCCGCTCGAGGTCCACATCGTCGGCCTCGAAGGCGACCACATCGCCACGTTCGGCGGCCCGGAGTTTGTCACCCGGTCCGGTGCTGAACACGATGGTGTCGTCGTCCAGCACGAAGTTGACCAGCCGGACCGCAGGGAGGCCGCCGTAGGTGTAGACGAGCCGTCCGAGAGGGACGGATCGGAGCATCTGCAGACAGTCCGCGTTGCTGACAATCTCCAGGTGAGAGTGATCGAATGCTCGCTGCGTGGTCACTTGGGGCCTCCAAACACCGGACACCTTCCTTGCCTGTCCGTGCGCCAACAATCGCTCGGGAAGGACGACCGAAGTAGGGCCGAAGGTCCTGCACTGCATGCCCAACCATCAGGAGCGAACGACGCCGAGCGCCTCTCGGGCGATCTGCCACTCCTCGTTGGTGGGAACGACGAAGACCACGACCTCGCTGTCATCGGTGGAGATCCGGCGGGCTCCGGTGGCCGGCTCGTTGTTGCGGTCGTTGTCGACGCGGATCCCGAGGCGTTCCAGGCCGTTCAGTGAGGCGGCTCGGACGGCGGCCGAGTGTTCACCGACACCGGCGGTGAACACGACGGCGTCGACTGTCTCCAGGACGGCGTAGTAGGCGCCGACGTACTTGCGGATCCGGTGGCAGTAGACGTCGAAGGCCAGACCCGCGTGTTCGTCACCCGACTCACGCAGTCGCTCCAGTTCACGGAAGTCGTTCTCGCCGGCCAGGCCTTTGAGACCTGATGCCGAGTTGAGAGCCAGGTCGATGTCCTCCGCGGACATGCCCACCTCTCGCATCAGGTACGCCGGGATCGCGGGATCCAGGTCGCCGGATCGAGTCCCCATCACGAGCCCTTCCAGCGGGGTCAGGCCCATGGACGTCTCGACCGACCGGCCGCCCCGGACGGCAGCGGCCGAGCAGCCGTTGCCGAGGTGCAGCACGATGGTGTTCGTCTCGGCCGGATCGCGTTCGAGCAGTCGAGCGGTCTCGTGGGAGACGAACGCGTGTGAGGTGCCATGGAAGCCATAGCGGCGGATCCCGTGGTCCTCCAGCCAGGCCAACGGCACCGCGTAGGTGTAGGCCTGCGGAGGAAGGCTTTGGTGGAACGCCGTGTCGAACACGGCGACCTGTGGCAGGTCGGGGAAGAGCCGGCGGGCGACTCGGATCCCCTCCAGGTTCGCCGGATTGTGCAGCGGGGCGAGCGGCACCAGTTCGGTCACCTCGGCGATCAAGGCGTCGTCGATCAATGCCGACGCGGAGAACCCGGACCCGCCGTGGACGACTCGGTGGCCCACCGCCGCCAGGTCGAGGCCGTCGAGTGACGGCCCGTGTGACTCGAACGCATCGATCGCCGTGCGCAGCGCGTCCTCGTGGCCGGGAATCGACCGCGTCGTCTCGCTCTCACCGTCCGGGCCGCGATGGAGGTGGCGGCTCTGCTTTTCGCCGATGCGCTCAACCAGGCCGGAAGCGGCTGCTTCACCGGTGCCGGCGTCGACCAGGCTGTACTTGAGCGATGAGGATCCGGAGTTGATCACGAGAACGTGGTCGCTCATCGGGCACCCTGCTGAGCCTGAACGGCGGTGATGGCGACCGTGTTGACGATGTCTCGCACCGTCGCACCCCGGGAGAGATCGTTGACAGGTTTGCGCAGGCCCTGCAGGACCGGCCCGACCGCGACGGCGTTCGCCGATCGCTGGACAGCCTTGTACGTGTTGTTGCCGGTGTTGAGATCGGGGAACACGAACACGGTGGCCCGGCCGGCCACCGGCGAACCGGGGAGCTTCGTCCTCGCCACGGCGCTGTCGATCGCCGCGTCGTACTGAATCGGTCCCTCGACCGGTAGTTCCGGTGCCCGCGCGCGGATGATGGCGGTTGCCTTGGACACCTTTTCGACATCGGTGCCCGCGCCGGACGTGCCGGTCGAGTACGACAGCATCGCGAGCCGCGGGTCGATGCCGAAGGCCGTTGCTGTCGCGGCCGACGAGATCGCGATGTCGGCGAGCTGCTCGGCGGTCGGATCGGGGTTGACGGCGCAGTCGCCGTACACCAGGACCTGGTTCTGCAGGCACATGAAGAACACCGACGAGACGACCGACACCCCCGGCACCGTCTTGACGATCTCGAGTGCCGGCCGGATGGTGTGAGCCGTGGTGTGCACCGCGCCGGACACCATGCCGTCGGCCAGACCGAGCTGGACCATCATCGTCCCGAAGTACGACACGTCCCGGACCAGTTCGCGGGCGCGGTCCAGGTCGACCCCACGATGCTGCCGGAGCCGGTGCAGTTCCGCCGCGAGTCGCTCACCGAGCTGATCCCGCTCCGGGTCGACGAACCGGGCGGCGGAGAGCTCGGCGCCGAGTGCGGCCGCCTTCGCGCTGATCACGACCGGGTTCCCGAGCAGCGTCAGGTCGGCCACGCCCCGGCGGAGCAGAACGTCCGCGGCCCGCAGAATGCGTTCCTCCTCGCCTTCGGGCAGGACGATGTGTTTGCGTTGGGCAACTGCTTCGTCGATCAGCTGGTGCTCGAACATCAGCGGCGTGACCGCGCTGCTGCGGGCGACCTCGAGCTGGTCGAGGAGGGCGTCGCTGTCCACGTGCTGCTCGAACAACGCCAAGGCCGCGTCCACCTTGCGCGGCGAGTTCTTCGTGAGCCGGCCGCGGACAGCTGTCAGGGCGGCCGATGTGGCCTGCGTGTCGAGCGTGGTCTCGACGATCGGCAGGGTCACGCCAACGCCGTCGAGGAGCCGCTGCACCTGGGCCGGCAGCGTGAAACCACCGTTGAGGACGACGGCGGAGATCTGCGGGAAGTTGAGCGAGGCGTGCGCGACCACGACGCCGAGAACCACCTCGGGCCGGTCCGCGGCGGTCACCACCGCGGCTCCGTCGAACAGTCTGTCGAGCACGTTCGGCATCGTCATGCCGGCGACGACGAGGCCGGTGACCTCTCGCGTCAGCAGGTCGGGGTCACCGCTCAGCAGGCGACCGTTGACCGCGGGCAGCAGGTCGGCGACCGTGGGTTGGCTCAGCAGCGGCTCCTCCGGCAGAGCGAAGGCCGATCCACCCACGCCGCCCAATGCCGCGACCACGTCGTCGAGCTGTCGCGGGTCGACGCGATTGGCAAGCACTGCCGCGAGCGAACCGTGGTTCTCCCTGAGCTCGCCGACCGCCATGTCGGCGATGGCTCGAAGGTCATGCGGGCTGTGCTGGAACCCGTTGAGGACCAGCAGGACCGGCGTACCCAGGTTGGCGGCGATCCTGGCGTTGTAGGAGAACTCCGTCGGACTACCCACGTCGGTGTAGTCGCTACCGACGACGAGTACGGCGTCGGCCCGAGCTGCGACCTCGTGGTAGCGCTGCACGATCTCGTCCAGCGCGGCGTCGGGGTCCGCGTGCACCTCCTCGTACGTCACGCCGAGGCAGTCGTCGTACGCCAACTGGACTGCGTCGTGGGCCGTCAGCAGATCCAGGACGTAGTCACGGCCACCATGCATCGCCGTGTCCGGGCGGACGATGGGGCGGAACACAGCCACGCGTTCGACCCGCCGCGACAGCTGCTGAAGTACTCCGAGAGCCACCGTGGACTTCCCGGTCGACCCCTCCACCGACGCGACGTAGACGCTGCTCCCCATGCCTGAACCCTAACCACTCCGCCCTCCGCGGTCGCCGGACGTCGTGTCAGCGGATGATGTGAACGGCGATGACGCCGCGGATGCTGCCGGCCAGGACGCCGGCGAGGTTGCGCTCGCGCGGGTCGGCCGGGCCGGTGACCGTGACGATGCCGTCGTGGGCTTCGATCTTCCAGTCCGGGTTCTCGGCCCCGACGATGTCGTGCACCTCGGCCCGGATCCGGTCGTCACGGCCGGCCAGTAGGTGGATGACGTCGCTGCGGCTGATCATGCCGATGACGCGGCCGTGATCGACGACCGGCAGACTCTTCACCATCGTCGACCACATCAGGTCGATCGCTACGTCCAGTTCGTCGTCCGGGTCGACGGTGACCACCAGATGGCTCATCACGTCGGCGACCCGGCGCGGTGGCGTGTCGGTGGTCGTCCGGACGGCGGCGTTCGGGACGCGGTCATCCGTTGGGGCAGTGTCCTGCACGATGTCGGCTTCGCTGACGATCCCCACGAGTACGCCGCTCGCATCGACGACGGGCATGGCGGTGATCTTCCGATCGTCGAGAAGCCGGAGCGCCAGGGCGATCGGCGTCTGCGCTGTCACGCTGACCGCGGGTGCGGTCATCAGGTCCCGGATCAACATCGTCATCACCTCGTTCTGCCGACGATTCCGTCGTCCACCTCCACGATCTCCCCGCAGGGAAGGCGATCCCAGAGTCGAAGGTCCCAGTCACCGCGGGACCAGTCGTCAGTCGCCAGCAGGGGGTGTCGAGCTGCGATCCGCCTCTTGGGCGAGGTGGGGTAGTCCGAGGTCGTCCGTGGTCGCGGCCCAGCTGGCCAGCAGGCTCAGGGCGTCCTGGCTCGGCGACCCGGGTTCGGCGGTGTAGGTGAGCAGGCTCTGGCTGGGGTCCGCCGGCAGAGGGAGGGACTCGAACGCCAGGTCGAGATCCCCGACGACCGGATGGTGGAGGAGCTTGGCTCCGCTGGTGTGGATTCGGACGTTGTGCGCGGCCCAGCGCTGTCGGAAGTCTTCGCTGCGGGTGGACAGCTGCCCGATCAGATCGGACAGGTCGCGGTCGTAAGGGTCGCGACCGGCTTCGGCGCGCAGCAGGGCGACGGTGTCATTGGCGGCCTTGTTGTAGTCGCGGAAGAACTCGGTCGCGTGCGGGTCGAGGAAGACGAACCTGGCGGTATTGGGCGGCCGAACGGGATTCGCGTAGATCGGCGAGTACAGCGCTGCCCCGAGAATGTTGGTCGCCAGTACGTCGAGGCGGCCGTTGAGCACCAAGGCAGGTGCGCCGGTCATCGAATCAAGGATGCGCTGGACGGTGGGCCGGACGCGCTGACGGGTTGGTCGACGCCGTGGCGGGCGGGTGCTGCTGGCGGTGCGGAGCAGGTCTTCCAGGTGCGCCCGCTCCGCGTCGTCCAGTTGCAGGGCGTAGACGAGGCCGTCGATCACGCTGCCCGAGACGCCGGTGGCATTGCCGCGTTCGAGCTTCGTCATGTACTCCGGGGAGATCCCGGCCAGGCTCGCGACCTCGGAGCGGCGCAACCCCGGCACGCGGCGGCGGTCGCCGGCGTACACCGGCAGCCCGGCCTGCTCAGGAGTGATTCGCGCCCGGCGGCTTGTCAGGAACTCGCGGATCTGGGCGCGGACGTCTCCTCGTACGTCGCGATGGTCGTTGCCCTGGGTCATATCTCGACTCTACGAGCAGTTCGGGTGATTTGCGGGTCCCTGCCGGTACCCCTCTCGCAGGGTCTCCCACCTTCGCGATGCACCTGATTGCGTAGTAGATGCGGCCGGTCACGACGCAGTGGACCGACAGCAGAAACCCGATCCCACCCAGCACCAAGCGAAGGAGCAGCAGCACCATGAGCGAGCAGAAGGTTTGGTTCATCACCGGCGCCGGTCGCGGCCTCGGTGTCGATATCGCCAAAGTGGCCCTGGCCGCCGGACATGCAGTGGCCGCGACCGCCCGCAACGCCGAATCGGTCACCAAGGCGCTCGGTGAGCACGACGATCTGCTCACCATCGACCTCGACGTCACCGACCCGGGCGCCGCTCAGGCCGCCGTCGCCGCCACAGTCGAGGGGTTCGGCCGGCTCGACGTGCTGGTCAACAACGCCGGGAACTTCCAGGCCGGGTTCTTCGAGGAGATGGAGCCCGAGGCGTTCCGCTCCCAGATCGAGACCACCTTGTTCGGTCCGGTCAGCGTCACCCGCGCAGCCTTGCCGCAGCTGCGTGCACAGCGCTCCGGCCGCGTTGTCACGATCTCCTCCACCGCCGGGATCACCTCGCCAATGGAGTTCACGACGGCGTACGCGGCGTCGAGTTCGGCGTTGAGGGGTTCATGGAGGCCCTGGCTCCCGAAATCGCGCCGTTCGGCATCAAAACCATGCTGGTCGAGCCCGGCTTCTTCCGCACCGAGCTCCTGACCCCACAGTCCACGCAGTACGCCGAACCCTCGATCGCGGACTACGCCGAGCGCACGACGCGGACCGTCCAGGCCTGGCAAGGCATGAACGGCACCCAGGGCGGCGACCCCGCCAAGCTCGCCGCCGCCATGGTCGAACTTGCCGGCCTCGAACAGCCTCCGGCGCGCTTCGCCGCCGGTGCCGACGCCGTGGCCGTCTTCCGGCAGAAGGCCAGTGACCTTGTCGCCCAGGCCGAAGCGCACCTTGAGCTGTCCACCAGCCTCGCCCATGACGACGCCTGACACCTGCAAACCATCCCTGCACCGCCGAAGAGAGAGCGGCAGCCATGACATCGAAGCTGACCGGAACCGTCGCCCCTCGTCACCGGTTCGAGCTGCGGTCCTCGGCGAAGACAGTCTTGGCGACTTGGATGGCGGACATGGCTTTGGGCCAGCCGGCGTAGAACGCGAGGTGGATGATCGCCTCTTTGAGTTCGGTTTCGGTGAGGCCGTTCTGGCGGGCGAGGCGTAGGTGGTTGGAGAGCTGTTCGAAGCTGCTGGAGGTGAGCAGGCTGGCCACGGTGATCAGGCTGCGGTCCCGCGGGGGTAGTTCGGGTCGCTTCCAGATATCGCCGAACAGGACGTCGTCGGTGAGTTCGACGAGTTTGGGCGCGAAGTCGCCAACGGCCTTTTGCGCTGGAGTGGGCTCGGGCATGGAGTCCTCTTTCGTCAGGCGTCGAAGTCGGTGCTGCGGCTGAGGTCCTCCCAGGCGTCGACCTCGGTGCGGAGGGCGTCGAGGGCGGCGCGGAAGCCGTCGGAGGTGTCGTTGCCGAGCAGCAGCATGTACGGCGGGGTGTCGGACTCGACGGCCTGGATCAGCGCGGTGGCGGCCTTGGCCGGGTCGCCCGGCTGCTTGCCGTGTCCGGTGTCATGTTCCTTGCGGCGTTTGCCCGCGGTGTCGGCGTAGTCGGCGATCGGTACGGCGGCCTGGGTCAGTGAGCGGCCGGCGAAGTCGGTGCGGAAGCCGCCGGGCTCGACGACCATGGCGGTGATGCCGAGCGGCGCGACCTCTTTGCGCAGCGACAAGGTGAGTGCCTCGATTGCGGCTTTGACGGCGGAGTAGTAGCCGGAGCCTTCGGGACAGATGCGAGCGCCGATGGAGGAGAGGTTCACGATCGTGCCGCTACGGCGGGCGCGCATGCCCGGCAGGACGGCCTTGATGGTGCGGACGGTGCCGAACACGTGGGTGTCGAAGAGTCGCTGGACGGCGTCGTCCTCGCCTTCCTCGACAGCGGCGCGGTAGCCGTAGCCGGCATTGTTGACGAGTACGTCGACACCGCCGAAGCGGTCCTCGGCGGCTCGAACCGACGCGGTGACTTGGTCTTCGTCGGTGACGTCGAGCGGCAAAGCCAGGGCGGTGTCGGGGTACTTCTCGGCCAGGT
Organism: Kribbella sp. NPDC049227; assembly: GCF_043197265.1. Classification (NCBI taxonomy): domain Bacteria; kingdom Bacillati; phylum Actinomycetota; class Actinomycetes; order Propionibacteriales; family Kribbellaceae; genus Kribbella; species Kribbella sp. NPDC049227. The sequence continues at coordinate 760,677 of NZ_JBICST010000005.1, forward strand.
CCTGGACCTTGGCGACGTCGCGAGCGGTGACGACGGCGTTGTGCCCGCGATCGAGAACGGCCTCGGCGAAGGCGCGGCCGAGGCCGGTGGAGCAGCCGGTGATGAGCCAGGTGGTCATGGTGTTCCTTTCTGGGTCCTGCTCGGTTGGTGTCAGCGCAGCCCGATGCGCTGCAGCCATTCGGAGACTTGGGGTCGAGCCTGCTGGGCTTGTTCGCCGCGGACAGCCAGACCTTCGGCGATGGTCGCGCCGGCGCAGGTTCGGGCGTAGTCGCGTTCGGTCGTACCGAGACCGCTCATGGCATAGGTGGTGAAGGGGTGAACCGTCTTGCCGGTGAAGTCGAGCTTCTCGGTGAAGGTCGACATGATCATCGGAGCACGGACGTTCCAGATCGGACTGCCCAGCAGCACCACGTCGTACTGGTCAATGGTGGGGAGCGGCTTGGCGACCGCGGGCCGGGCGTCGGCGTTCTGCTCGCGGACGTTGCGGGCGACGGTGTCGTCGTAGTTGTCGGAGTACGCCTCGGCCGCCTCGATCCGGTGGACGTCGCACGGGACGAGGTCGGCGATCATGGTCGCGACGACTTCGGTGTTGCCGACCTTCAGCCAGATACGGCCACCGTTGTTGTGGTTCTCGCCAGGACGGGAGAAGTAGGCGACCAGCACTCTGGCTGGGGTGCTGCTGGTCGACGGTTGCACCGTGGGTGATCCTCCTTCGTCCGTGCTGGGGCTCTCCACTGCTGGTCCTTGGCTGCAGCCGCCGAGTGCTGCTCCGGCCGTGCTGGCCAGGGCTAAGCGGAGCAGTTGCCGGCGTGGCAGGCCGCGGGAGCCACTGCGTCGCTGTGGGTGCATGGGGCCTCAGTCGATCCTGCGGCCGCCGAGGGCACTGACCATGGCGGGATCGCGGTGGTCGAAGAACAGGCTGTCGCCGGTGTCAAGGGTGGCGATCCGCTTCAGCTCGTCGTCGGTGAGGGCGAAGTCGAAGATGTCGAGGTTGTGAGCCATCCGGTCGGGGCGGACGGACTTGGGGATGACGACCACCTCGCGCTGGACGAGCCAGCGGAGTACGACCTGGGCCACGGATTTGCCGTGGGCCTCGCCGATCGCGGTGAGGACGGGGTCGGCGAACAGGTTGTTGCGGCCTTCGGCGAAGGGCCCCCAGGACTCGATCTGGACGCCGCGCTCGGCCATGACTTCCTGGTCGGCGACGCGCTGGTGGAAGGGGTGGGTCTCGATCTGGTTGACCGCGGGGGTGATCTCGTTGTGCTCGATGAGGTCGACGAGCCGGTCGAGGTGGAAGTTGGAGACCCCGATCGCCCGTGCGCGGCCCTCGGCGTACAGCCGCTGCATGGCTCGCCATTCGCTGTAGTAGTCGCCGAGCGGCTGGTGGATCAGGTACAGATCGAGGTGGTCGAGGCCGAGCCGGCGCAGCGAGGTGTCGAAGGCGCGCAGGGTGTCGTCCTCGACGCTGCCGGTTGGCGCATGCTGGATCCACAGCTTGGTGGTGACGAACAGGTCGTCGCGGGGCAGGCCGCTGGCGGCGATCGCGGCGCCGACGGCTTCCTCGTTGCCGTACGACGCTGCGGTGTCGAGATGGCGGTAGCCCGCCTCGAGAGCGGCTTCGACGGCGGCCTGGGTGTCGTCCTCGGGGATCTGGAAGACCCCGAAGCCGAGGATGGGCATCGTGACACCGTTGTTCAACGTGACGGACTGATCCATGTCTCCAGCGAACACCCGTCCGTATCACAGCTGGGAGTCCCCGGTGTAACAGGTACCAGGAGACCCTCCCAGCACGAACACGCCCGCCCGTACGGTGGAGCCGTGAGCACCAAGGACGACGTGAAGGAGTTCCTCACCAGCCGGCGCGCGAAAGTGACCCCGGAGCAGGCCGGGCTGCCCACCTTCGGCGACAAGCGCCGCGTCGCAGGCCTTCGCCGCGAAGAGGTCGCTCTGCTCGCCGGCGTCAGCGCCGACTACTACACCCGCCTGGAACGCGGCAACCTCGCCGGCGTCTCCGAACAGGTCCTCGAGGCCCTCGCCCGGGCACTACGCCTCGACGACGCCGAAAGAGCACACCTGTTCGACCTCGCCCGGGCCTCGACCGGACCAGTCCGCGGCTCACGCCGTACCGCCGTTTCCAAGGTGCGCCCCGGCGTACTGCGGATCCTGGACTCGCTCACCACACCGGCGTACGTGCGCAACGCCCGCACTGACATCCTCGCCGCCAACGCCCTCGCCTTCGCCCTGTACGACGGGATCCTTGACCGCGACCGGCTACCACTGAACGTCGCCAGGTTCCTCTTCCTGGATCACCGGGCCCCAGAGTTCTTCCTCGACTGGGAAAGCGTCGCCGACGACTCGGTCGCCGCCCTGCGCGCCGAGGCAGGCCGCAATCCGCACGACAAGTCGCTCACCGATCTGGTCGGCGAACTGGCGACCAGAAGCGACGAGTTCCGCACCCGCTGGGCCCGCCACAACGTCAAGCACCACCGCACCGCGTCCAAACGCCTCCACAACTCTCTCGTCGGCGACCTTGAGCTCACCGGCGAAGCCATGGAGCTGGCAGGCGACGAACTGGTGATCATCACCTACACCGCCGAGCCCGACAGCCCGGCCAGCGAAGCACTGCACTTCCTCGCGAACTGGGCGACCACTCAACACGCCACCGCCCCCATCCGAGACCAACGCGGTAGCTAGGCGCGCGACGTAGTTGTTCGACCACCGCTGGCTCCTGACGTGAGTTTGATGTTTATCGGTATACAACTGGCGCCAGAATTGACTCGTGCCAGATCCGGGACGTTCCAACAACCTGAAGAAGAGGACACCGTGATGCTCGATCCCGTCGTCGACAAAGGTCAGCTGACCGAGACCGACCGCTTCATCTTCGAGTCGTGGGGCTACTTCATCATTCCCAACGTCTTGACAAAGGACGAGGCCGCCGAGGCCTACGATGTTTCGCGACGTCTGCACGAGAGCCGCGACCGCGAGTTCGGGCAGATCGGCCGGACCTACGAGAGCGAGCCGGTTCTCGAGCGGCTCATCGATCATCCTGACGTCCTCCCGAAAGTGCAGGGTCTGCTCGGCGACCGGTTCGTGCTGCAGGCCGGCTGGAACACCATGCAGCCGGCACACGCGGGGAACGGCCGTTGGCACCAGGACGGATCGGCCGCCTTCGACTTCAAGGACCTGGGATACCCGGTTCCCTTGCTTCAGCTCCGCGTGTCGTATCTGCTCACCGATCAGACTGTGCCCGGCATGGGCAACATGGAGCTGATTCCCGGCAGCCACCGCTCGCGGGTCGGGCTACCCGATGCGATCCGTGAGCCCAACGACGACATCGCGATCGGCCATGTCGTGTGCGCCGAGGCCGGGGCTGCCCTGGTGTTCCACAACGGCGTCTGGCATCGAACCTTCCGCCACGATGGCGACTACGACCGCTTCACGACGCACTACGTCTACAGCCCACCGTGGGTCCGCATGGCCGACCGTTTCAGCAACGACCCCGAGTTCCTCGAGCGCACCACGCCCCTGAGGCGCGCGCTGCTGGGGGAGTTCGCAAGGCCGGACGCCCCGTTCGGAGCCAACTACGACCCCCTCCCGATCTGACCCACAGACTCCCGTCCCGCGCCAGGGCAGCCCGCGCGTCATGAGCGGGTGAGGCGCAGTACTCGTGCGGAGGGTTCGGGGGTGCTGGTGCTGATGGTGAGGGTGTCGTCGTTCCAGGTGTAGGTCCAGTCAGGGTCCTCGGTGGGGAAGTGGGGATCGATCCTCGACAGGGGGAGGGCGAGGGTGACTGTGGATGGGCCCGGCGTGCGGTGCCAGAGCGTCAGGTAGGAGACGTCCGGGCCGTTGAGGGACAGGGCGATCCAGTCATCGGTCCAGGTCGGGAGTCCGAGCGGCCACGCGGGCACGAGCGTGTCGAGATCTTCGAGGATGGCGCGATGTGCGGTCAGGGCGGACCGGATCAGGTCGAGTTCGGTCGGCGTCATGCGGTTCAGGTGGCCGGACAGGTACAGGCGGCCGGGGATGCCGTTGACGAGCGCGAAGGTGAACGCTTCGCGGGTGGTGCCGCTGGTCGGGTACGCCCAGTGGCCGGCCTGTTCCGGCAGCACGGCGGCCGGCGCGGCCGCGGTGATAGGTGCGTAGAGCAACGGATCTTCCTGGTCCGAGGTCGACTGCAGGTGCAGCCTGGACAACATCGCGTAGTCCATCCGCATCGCGCCCGACGCGCAGTTCTCGATCAGCAGGTCGGGATGGCGGGCCTGAAGATCGTCCAGCCAGCGCAGTAGTGCTCGTTGGTGTTCGAGCAGTCCGTGGCCGAGCGACGTACCGTCCTTGTCCGTGCCCGGACCGGTCATCGTGTTGTTGTCGAACTTGAAGAACCCGATGCCGAACTCGGTGATGAGCCGGTCGACCGTGTCGTCGAGGTGCCGGCGTGCCAACCTGCTCCGGAGGTCCAGCAGGTAGCGGCCGGACTCGGCGACCCGACGGCCGTGGCGGGTGATGAAGGCCTCGTCCGGTAGTTCGCGGGCGATCGGTGAGCGGACGCCGATCACCTCGGGCTCGAGCCAGAGGCCGGGCGTCATGCTGTGCGCGTGGATCCGGTCGATCACCTCGGCGAGCCCGTTCGGGAAGCGGGTGGTCGACGGTTGCCAGGCGCCGACGGTGTTCCACCAGTCGCCTTCGGCGTACCAACCGGCGTCGATACAGAAGTAGTCGGCTCCGACGCTCGCGGCGGCGTCGATCAGTGGTAGGAGCTTCTCGGTCGTGGGATCGCCCAGCAGGGTGTTCATGTAGTCGTTGAAGACGACAGGCATCCGGGCGTCGGCCGTACGCCGGTGCCGGATGGCCCGGCGTTGCCGGGTCAGGGCCGCGAACACACTGTCGCGATCGGCCCCGGCGACGAGCGAGGCGGGGACCGTGGTGAAGGGCTGGTCCCCAGTGAGCTCGACACTCCATTGGTGCTCCTGGTCGGTCGGCCCGCTCAGCAGCAGGTAGCCGCCGTGGCGGCTCTCGCCGATCTCGTAGTGCCACGGTCCGTTGTGCTCGATCTGCCACCCGATGGCGTACGGCGTACCCCGATCGATCAGAACTCCTGTGGGCAACTGCTCTCCGGTCGACCATGAGCCGCTGTTCGTCACCGAGTACCGGCTTCTGGCGACGTGGCGGTGCGCGGCGCCGACGATGTCGGCCAGCGACTCGGAGCGCAAGGCGTGGGCTGACCAACGATTCTCCGCCATCCAGCTGTTGGCGGCGGTGAGCAGCTCGGCATCCACGGATTTAAGGCCGACAACCAGGGACGAGAGGAAGGTCAGCTCGAGCGTGCCTGGGCCGGTCATCGAGGCCTCGGACCAGGCGCGTACGCCGGCTCCCGCCTCGAACACGCTCACGATCCGCAGACCGGAGCTCGGCTCGTCCTGGATGATGCGCAACGTCGCGTCGCCTTCTTCGTGGCGGACGTAGCGCAACTGCTGCCCGAGGGTGGTGTCGACGTGCCGGTTGGTGCTCGGCGAGAGTCCGTACCCGATCGCCGAGACCTCGACCAACGGCTGGCTGGGAACCAGATCGCCGGTGTCAGGCCGGGAGGCTTCGCCGACGCCGATCAGTCGCACCGGGCCGTCGTCGAGCGCGAAGGTCAGCGTCAGGTCAGGGCCGCTCCAGCGCAGGAGATTCATCCACAGGTCTCGTTTCGTCGTCGGTGCGGCGGGTCTCGAGCAGATAGTCCTCGACCGTGAACAGATGGGTGGCCATCCGGATCCGGGCCCGGTCGGGGTCGTGCGCCGTCAGCGCGGCGAGGATCGAGAGGTGCTCGCCGTGGGCGGTCTCGTCGGCGCCCGGCTGGGTGATCGATCGGCGCAGGCGGTCGCGCATCGTTCGTCCGCCCAGCGCGTTGATCAGTGCGGCGAGCACCGGGTTGTCGGCCGCGTCCGCGATGATCCGGTGGAAGGCGATGTCGTTCTCGATCACGGTCTCGTGATTGGGTTCGCCGAGCCTCAGTTCGCTCTCGTTGTGGCGCAACAGTTCGGCGGCGGCCTCGAGCTCCGCCGGCGCGATCTGTCGCGCTGCCAGGCCCGCCGCCTCGGTCTCGAGGACCCGTCGGACCGCGTGCAGATGATGTGTTCCGCTGCGGTCCTGCAGGTCGACGACGAAGCCGATCGGTGCCAGCAGCATCGACGGATCCAGCTTGGTGACGTAGGTGCCGTCACCTTGCCGGGTCTCGAGAACCCCCATCATCGACAGCGCGCGAACCCCTTCCCGCAGCGGGTTCCTGGAGACGCCGAGTGCCGCTGCGAGGTCCTTCTCGACCGGCAGCCGGTCGCCCGGCCGGAGCCGGCCGTCGATGATCAGCTGCCGGATGCCCTCGATCACGACGTCGGTCTGCGAGCTGCCGGCCGGGCGAGCTCCCTCGACCACCCTGCCGGGGGTCATGGCAGTGGTTCCTGTTCGGCGCGGGCCGACCAGTAGGCGCCGTCCGGAAACCGGTACGTCTGTAGTGACTCCGTGTGCATCTCGGCACTGTAACCGGGCGCGTCCGGAAGCACGTACGCACCGGCCCGGATCACGCAGGGGTCGACGAAGTGTTCGTGCAGGTGGTCGACGTACTCGGTGACTCGACGGTCGAGGGTGCCCGAGACCGCGACATAGTCGAAGATCGCAAGGTGTTGCACGAGTTCGCACAGACCGACGCCACCCGCGTGTGGGCAGACCGGTACGTCGAAGCTGGCGGCGAGCAGGTAGACCGCGAGTACTTCGTTGACGCTGCCGAGGCGGGCCGCGTCGAGCTGGCAGTAGTCGATGGCGCCGGCCTGGAACATCTGCTTGAACAGCACCCGGTTCATGCCGTGCTCGCCGGTGGCGACGCCGATCGGGGCGACCGCCTTGCGGATCGCGGCATGGCCGAGGATGTCGTCGGGACTGGTGGGCTCCTCGATCCAGAGCGGGTCGAACTCGGCCAGCGCCTTGATCCATTCGATCGCCTGCGGGACCTCCCAGACCTGGTTCGCGTCGATCATCAGGTGACCGTCCGGGCCGAGCACGTCGCGGGCGATGCCGCAGCGCCGGATGTCGTCGTCGAGGTCGGCGCCGACCTTGAGCTTGACATGTTTGTAGCCGGAGGCAACGGCCTCTTCGCAGAGCCTGCGCAGCTTGGCATCGGAGTATCCGAGCCATCCGGCCGAGGTCGTGTAGCACGGATAGCCGGATGCCTCGAGCTCTTCGATGCGTCGCTTTCGGTCTCCTTCTTGCCGGGCCAGCAGCGCGACGGCCTGATCGGCCGTCAGGACGTCGCTCAGGTAACGCAGGTCGGCGGCTTCGACGAGTTCCTCGGGTGACATCTCCGACAGCAGTCGCCACAGCGGTACGCCGGCCCGTCGGGCGGCGAGATCCCAGACCGCGTTCATCACCGCGGCCAACGCGAGATGAACGACGCCTTTGTCCGGGCCGAGCCAGCGCAACTGGGTGTCCGACTGCAGTTCGCGATAGCTGCCGCCGAGGTCGCCGCAGAGTTCGTCGACGTCGCGACCGAGCAGCGGCTGGGCGCGTTGGCGTGCCGCCTCGACGCAGAGGTCGTTGCCGCGTCCGATGGTGAACGTGAAGCCGTGCCCGGACAGTCCGGGAGCGTCGGTGTGCAGCACGACGTACGCCGCTGAGTAGTCGCCGTCCTTGTTCATCGCGTCCGAACCGTCGCGGGTCAGCGAGGTCGGGAAGCGGACGTCGACAACCTCCACCGAGGTGATCCGTGGCATGGCGGCCCTCACATCCGTTCCACAGAGATGGGATCTTTCTGCCCATTCGATGGCGTTCAGTATGGACCAATCGGAGCGGCGGCGCTACGATCCCGGAAATTCATAGGACTAATACCTCGTCTTCTCGACGGAGGACTGCAGTATGGGCAACCTGGTGAGCTCGGACCGGTCCGGTGCGCAGCGCTTGTACTACGACCGCCCGGCCGACACGTGGCTGGAGGCGTTGCCGCTCGGCAACGGCCACATCGGCGCGATGTGTTTCGGCGGGATCGGCCAGGATCGGATCGGGCTGAACGACGAGACGCTGTGGTCGGGCAGTCCGGAGACCGCGCGGTTGCTGTCGACTCCGTTGGGTGCGACCGGCGCCGAGGCGGTACAGGCTGTGCGCGACGCGCTCGGGGCGGGCGAGATCCGCCGGGCGCACGAGTTGGCCGGCGGATTCCACTCCGGCTACGGGCAGGCGTACCTGCCGTTGGGCGATCTCCTGCTGGAGATTCGTGTCAACGGCATCGCTCCGGCCGACGTCACGCAGTACCGGCGGGAACTCGATCTCGACGCTGCGACGGCGACGGCGGAGTACGAGGTCGGCGGGATCGCCGTGCGGCAAGAGGCGTTTGTCAGCGCACCGGACGACGTCCTGGTCGTGCGATTGACGGCATCCGAGCCTGTGCTGGGACTGACCTGCAGCCTGACGTCGCAGTTGCCCTCGCAGCCTCATGCCGTCGAGGACGGACTCGGATTGTTGCTACAGGCACCGGCCGATGTCGCGCCTCCGCATCGCGGCGACGTTCAGGAACCGGTCCGGTACTCCGATGGGCCCGATCGTGGCATGGAAGCGGCTATCGCGTTGCGGGCCGTGAGCGACGGAGAGATCCGCGCAGACGAATCCGAGCTCACGATCGAGGACGCAACCGAGGTCACGCTCATCCTCTCCTCGGCGACCGGGTACGACGGTCCGTCGACCATGCCGACCCGATCTGCAATGGAGTGCTGGACCGCCGCGGATCAGACAGTGCTTGCGGCGCGCACCGGCGCGTACGACGAACTGCTGGATGATCATCGCGAGGATCACCGGCGGCTCTTCCGTCGTTCGTCACTCGAGCTGACCGGGTCGGACCAGTCAGAGCTGCCGACCGACGTACGCGTGGCGCGGGCGGTCGAAGGCGAGGACCCCTCGCTGGCGGCGTTGCTGTTCAACTACGGCCGCTACCTGATGGTCGCGGGTTCGCGATCGGGCGGCCTGCCGACCAACCTGCAAGGGATCTGGAACGACATCCTCCGGCCGCCGTGGAGCAGCAACTACACGGTCAACATCAACACCGAGATGAACTACTGGCCGGCCGAGACGACCAACCTGTCCGAGTGCCACGAACCGTTGCTCCGCTATATCGGTCAACTCGCCCGACCCGGGCGTGCGACGGCCAAGGAACGGTACGGCTGCGGCGGCTGGACCGCGCATCACAACGCCGACGCCTGGTGCTGGTCGTACCCGGTCGAGGGCGATCCGCGGTGGTCGAACTGGCCGATGGCAGGCGCCTGGCTGGCCCGTCATCTGTGGGATCACTACGAGTTCACCGGCGATCTGGAGTTCCTCGGCGAGTCGTGGCCTGTGCTGCGCGGGGCGGCGGAGTTCTGCCTCGACTGGTTGGCGGAGATGCCGGACGGCACCCTCGGTACGTCGCCGTCGACGTCGCCGGAGAACGACTACATCGCCGACGACGGGCTGCCCGCTTCGGTGACCCTGTCGGCGACGATGGACCTGGCCCTCATCTCGGATCTCTTCCAGCGGGTCGCGCAGGCGGCCGAACTCCTCGATGTCGTCGATCCCCTGGTCGGTGAGCTGTCCACCGCCCTCAAGCGACTGCCCGAACCGCCGGTCGGCGCACGAGGACAGCTGCAGGAGTGGGCGGCCGACCTCACCGAGGAAGATTCCCATCACCGGCACATGTCGCACCTGGTCGGTCTGCACCCGGGCGATGCGATCACACCGGACGGTACGCCGGTCCTCGCAGCCGCGGCGGCGCGATCACTGGACCTGCGCGGCGACGAGGCCACTGGCTGGTCGCTGGCGTGGAAGATCAATCTGCGAGCCCGTCTTCGCGATGCGGTAGCGGCGCACCGCCTGGTCCGTGCCTTCCTGAGGCCCGCGGACGACACGGCGAAGGGCCGACCTGGCAGTGGCGCGGGCGTCTACCCGAACCTCTTCTGCGCACATCCGCCGTTCCAGATCGACGGCAACTTCGGCGCGACGGCGGGAATCGCGGAGATGCTGCTGCACAGCCACACCGGCGAGCTCGAACTGCTGCCCGCCCTGCCTGCCGAATGGCCCAGCGGACGGGTGACCGGCCTGCGGGCCCGCGGCGGGGTCACTGTCGACATCGCGTGGACGCCGCACGGCGTGGAAGCAGTCCTGACCGCCGATCGGGACCAGGAGCGGGTCGTACGCCACGGCGACGACCGGGTGCCGGTCAGGTTGAGCGCCGGAATCGGCCACCGCCTGAGCTCGATCTGATCGCCGGCCCGGACGAGGAGGATTCATGGCAACCCTGACAACCATCCGGCCACCGGCCGGCGAGACACCAGCGCGGCCCGGCCGTCGCGGGAGACGGGATCGTCCCGGGATCAAGGGCCTACGCCGAAGTCTGCGCCGGCATTGGACCCTCTACCTGCTGATGGTCGTGCCGCTGGTCTGGTTCGTGGTGTTCAAGTACATCCCGATGTCGAACGCGGTGCTGGCGTTCAAGAGCTACAACGTGCTCAAGGGCATCTGGGGGAGCCCGTGGGTGGGCTGGCAGAACTTCGACCTGTTCTTCCACAACCCGGTGTTCTGGACCCTGGTGAAGAACACCTTCGTACTGTCGCTCTACACGGTCGCGGCCAGCTTCCCGATCGCGATCATCCTCGCGCTCGCGCTGAACGAGGTCCGCACCGGGCTGTTCAAACGGACCGTGCAGCTGGTGACCTATGCGCCGTACTTCATCTCCACCGTCGTGGTCGTGTCGATGACGATCCTGGTGCTGTCGCCGCGACTCGGCATCGTCAACGAGGGGCTCGGGTTCTTCGGCGTACCGTCCGTCGACTTCCTCGGCAACCCGGACTACTTCCGGCACATCTACGTCTGGTCGGACGTCTGGCAGACCACCGGGTACTCCGCGGTCATCTACCTCGCGGCACTGGCCGGGATCGACCCGGCGCTGCACGAGGCGGCCAAGGTGGACGGCGCGGGCCGGCTGCGACGGATCCTGCACGTGGACCTGCCGGGCATCATGCCGACGGCGGTGATCATCCTGGTCCTTGCTGTCGGCAACATCATGGCGATCGGGTTCGAGAAGGCCTTCCTGCTGCAGAACCCGCTCAATCTCAGCCAGTCCGAGATCATCGCCACCTACGTCTACAAGACCGGCCTGCTGAACGCCGACTTCAGCGGTGCGACCGCGGTCGGCCTGTTCAACTCGGTCATCAACCTGGCGCTGCTGCTGATGGTCAACACGATCGCCAAGCGGATCACCGGAAACGGACTGTGGTCATGAGTACCCGAACCGACCTGCCGACGCTGCCGACAGCTCCGACCCAGCCGACCAAGCCGACCAAGCGGACCGAGCGCCGGGCCGCGAGGGCGCGCAGGATCCGCGAGCCCCGGACCGACCGGATCTTCTTGTTCTGCGTGTATCTGCTGCTGGCGGTCTTCCTCACGGTGGTAGTGCTGCCACTGCTGTACATCGTGGCCAGCTCGTTCAGCAGCCCCGAGGCGGTGTCGTCCGGACGGGTGCTGTTCTGGCCGGTGGAGTTCTCGTTGCGCGGCTACCACGCGGTCTTCGAGAACCCGCAGATCGTCCAGGGGTACCTGAACTCGTTGTTCTACACGGTCGTCGGCACGATCGTCAGCGTCACGATGACGGTCGCGATCGCCTACCCGATGTCGCGCCGTACCCTGGTCGGCCGCAATGTCGTGATGACGTTGATCCTGTTCACGATGCTGTTCACCGGCGGCCTCATCCCGACGTACCTGGTGGTCCAGTCGGTCGGCCTGCTGGACACCCGGTGGGCGCTGATCATCCCGCAGGCGATCGGGGTCTGGCAGGTCATCATCGCCCGTACCTATTTCCGGACCGCGATCCCTGAGGAACTGGTCGAGGCCGCCGAGCTGGACGGCTGCGGTGACCTGCGGTTCCTGTGGTCGGTGGTGATCCCGCTGGCCAAACCGATGATCGCGGTGGTCGCGTTGATGTACGCGATCATGCAGTGGAACTCGTACTTCGACGCGCTGATCTACCTGAAGAACCCGGACCTGTTCCCGCTGCAGCTGGTACTGCGGAACATCCTGATCCTCAACACCACCGGCGGCGGCGCGGTCGACGCGTCCGTCGTCATCCAGCGCCAGCAGATGGCCGACCTGCTCAAGTACTCGCTGATCGTGGTCGCCAGCGTTCCGGTGCTGCTCATCTATCCGTTCGTCGCGCGCTATTTCACCAAGGGAATCCTGATCGGCGCCGTCAAGGGCTGATCCTCCGCATCACCTCGACCCCTGTGAGGGACCTATGTCTGTACACCTCAGAAGGAAGGCACGCGCCGCCGTCGTCGGTGCCAGCCTGCTCGCACTCGCGCTCGCGGCCTGTTCCGGGAAAGGCTCGGCCGACGAGCAAGGCAAACCGCTGCCGACGATCACCGGGAACCCCGACGTCACGCTGAACGTCTTCGCGCCGCAGTCCGCCGACACGAACCTCGCCACGAACGACTTCACCAAGCTGATCAAGCAGAAGTTGAACCTCACCATCAAGTGGCAGACCACGACGTACGACGGCGGCCCGGCGAAGGAGAAGCGGCAGATCTCGCTGGCAAGCGGCGACTACCCCGATCTGTACCTGCTGATCCCGTGGGTCGACCAGTTCACCACGGCGGACCTGCTGAGGCTGTCCAACCAGGGTGTCGTCGTACCGCTGAACCAGCTGATCGACCAGTACGCGCCGAACATCAAGAAGGCGCTGGACTCCACGCCGGAGTGGAAGGCGATGGCGACCGCGCCGGACGGCAAGATCTACGGGATGCCGCAGTGGGTCGACTGCTTCCACTGCTCGTACCCGGACAAGCTGTGGATGAACTCGGCCTGGTTGAAGAAGCTGGGCCTCGAGCAGCCGAAGACCACCGAGGACATGCGGAAGGTGCTCCAGGCGTTCAAGACCCAGGACCCGAACGGCAACGGCAAGGCGGACGAGATCCCGCTCAGCGCGAACCTCCGCGACAACCTCATCCCCTACTTCATGAACGCCTTCATCTACGATCCGCAAGGGCAGAACAACAGCGGCGGCAACAACACCACGCTGGTGCTCAACAACGGCAAGGTCGACGTCCAGGCGAACAAGGACGGTTGGCGCGAGGGCCTGCGGTACATCAACTCGCTCTACAAGGAAGGCCTGATCGACAAGGGCGCCTTCACCCAGAACCCGGACGCGCTCTCGCAGGAGGGCAACCACGCCGGCTCGGTGATCCTCGGCTCGGGCACCGTCATGCACTCGGGCATCTTCGTCAACATCGGTTCGGCGGACGGGCGGGACAAGCAGTACGACGCGGTGCCGCCGCTGACCGGTCCGAGTGGCGCGAACTACGCCGGCTACGTCTTCCCGAGCATTCCCGGCGCCACGTTCGTGCTGACGTCGAAGGCCACACCGGAGAAGCAGATCCAGGCGATCAAGATGCTCGACTACATCTTCACCGACGAGGGCCAGATCAACGGACAGTTCGGCTCGGAGGGCAAGGCCTGGACCAAGCCCGGTCCCGGTGACGTGGCGCTCGACAAGGCGCTGAAGCCGAGCTTCCAGCAGATCCCGCTGAAGCCCGGCTCGAAGCCGCGGAACTCCGGGTGGGGCGCGCTCGCGCAGTACAACAACACCGCGAAGTTCCGGAACTCCGAGGTCATCGACACCGACATCCACTCGCAGGCGGGGTACGAGCGCAAGCTCTTCGAGGCCACCAAGCTGTACGCCGGCCACGAGGACAAGGCGAAGATCTACCCGTTCTGGCGGGTCTGGATCGACCCGTCGCTCGCCAACGAGGTCGCGACTCTGCAGACCAACCTCGAGAACTACATCCAGCAGAACTCCCTGCAGTTCATCACCGGGTCGAAGAACATCGACACCGACTGGGACGCCTACGTCAAGGGTCTCGACGGCCTCGGCCTGAAACGGTACCTCGAGATCCAGCAGACCGCCTACGACAAGATTCCCAACAAGTAACCCTGCACCACCGACGAGGAGCGACCAGTGCCGTTCGACGCAACTTTCGAGTCCCTGAGTACGTTCGAATGCCCGGACTGGTTCCGGGATGCGAAGCTCGGCATCTGGTCGCACTGGGGTCCGCAGTCGGTCCCGCGGTACGGCGACTGGTACGCACGCAACATGTATCGGGAGGGAACCGATCAGTACCGGTACCACCTGCGGACCTACGGGCACCCGTCGCAGTTCGGCTACAAGGACGTCGTACAGCTGTGGAAGGCCGAAAGGTTCGACCCACAGGACCTGATGGATCGGTTCGTTGCGGCTGGTGCGCGGTACTTCGTCGCGCAGGCCGTGCACCACGACAACTTCTTCAACTACGAGTCGGCCGTCCATCGCTGGAACTCGGTGAAGGTCGGTCCGGGCAAGGACATCCTTGCGCTGTGGAAGGCTGCCGCGGACGACCACGGGCTGCCGTTCGGCATCACCGAACACCTCGGTGCGGCGCTCACGTGGATGTCGGTCAACAAGGGCAGCGATCGCTTCGGACCGTACGACGGGACCGATCCGGCCAGCCGTGATCTCTATCTGGACAACAGCCGGTATCTGCAGGACGTCGACGTACCCGATCCGTGGTACAGCGACGATCCCGCGTGGCATCGGCACTGGCTCGAGGCCGTGACCGAGATGATCGACCGGTACCAGCCCGACCTGCTGTACTCCGACGGGCCGCTGCCGTTCGGCGAGGCGACGTACGAGCCCGGTCTGCGCGCGGTGTCACACCTGTACAACACGAGTGCCCGGATCCACGGCACGAACCGTGCGGTCTACCAGCAGAAGGACCGCCGGCCCGAGGTGAGCGCAGTCGGGATGATGGACATCGAACGGAGCCAGACCCCTGGCATCCAGCCTCGGCCCTGGCAGACGGACACGTCGGTCGGCGACTGGTTCTACAACGTCCGCGATGTCTACAAGACCGCCGGCCACGTGATCGAGTTGCTCGTCGACATCGTGTCGAAGAACGGGAACCTCCTCCTCAACGTGCCACAACAGCCCGACGGTAGCCTCGACCTCGAATGCACCCGATTGCTCGACGACCTCGGCGCCTGGACGAAGGTTTGCGGCGAGGGCATCTACGGCACCCGACCGTTCACGGTGTTCGGTGAAGGACCGTCGAGCGTCATCATCGACGGCTTCACCGAGGACCGGGTCAGCTGGACGAGCTCCGACTACCGGTTCACCCGCCGCGAGAACACCGTCTACGCCTTCCAACTCTCCTGGCCGGACGACCGGCGCGCCGTGATCCGCAGCTTGGCCGGCGGATCGGTGACCGGTGTACGTCTGCTCGGGCACGGGCCCGTAGCTTTCGAGCAAGCCCACGGCATCCTGGTCGTCGAGCTACCTGAGACACCTCCGCTCGAGGTCGCGAACTGCCTCGCCGTCGACCTCCAGGCAGGCTGAGATGTACGCGGGTTACCTCTATGCGCATTTCAAGCGCGAATCGGTCGACGGTGAGCAGATCTACTTCGCCTTGAGCGACGGCAACGACCCGCTCCACTTCGCCGACCTCAACGGCGGCAAGCCGGTCCTGTACTCCGCTCTGGGCGAAGGCGGCGTACGAGACCCGCACATCGTCCGTTCACCTGAAGGCGACCGGTTCTATCTGATCGCCACCGACCTGCGCCTGTACGCCAGTCTCGATTGGGACCGGCACCAACGCCGAGGCAGCCGCTCGATCATGCTCTGGGAGTCGCCGGATCTGGTGAACTGGGGCGACGGCCGGCTCGTCGAGGTCGCACCGCCCGAGGCCGGCAACGCCTGGGCGCCGGAAGCGGTCTGGGACCCCGAGCGGGACGCGTACCTCGTGCACTGGTCCTCGACGCTCTACGACAACGCCGAACACGAGGGCGAGAGCTACAACCGGATCATGTACGCCACGACGCGCGACTTCCGTGAGTTCTCCGAGCCGCGGGTATGGATCGACCGAGGCTGGCAAACCATCGACACCACGGTGATCGAGGCCGACCGCCTCTGGTACCGCTTCCTGAAGGACGAGCGCAGCCGCAGCCCCAACGCGCCGTTCGGCAAATCGATCTTCTCCGAAACCTCGACCTCGCTGACCGATGCCGAGTGGAAGCCGCTGGCCGAGGGCATCGGCCTGGGCGCGATCGCCCAGGGCGAGGGCCCGCTGGTGTACAAGTCGAACACCGAGGACAGGTGGTACCTCTGGATCGACGAGTTCACGCCGGAACGCCGCTACGTCCCCTTCGAGACAACCGACCTGGCCGGCGGCGAATGGACACCTGCCAAGCACCACCGCCTACCACCCGACCCTTGCCACGGCGTCGTCCTACCAGTGACACCCCAAGAAGAGAGTGCGACTGATGTTTCCGGAGACTGCCAACTACTTGAGCACCTTGAGGGGACGGCGAGAGCCGAGCAACGGAGGCCATCACCAGGGCGCATCGGTAGGGACACAGGTGACCGACCGTGTGACCGTTGACGAGGACGGAGTCTGGCTGACCGATTCCGGTGGGAGGTTCGGCTACCCCTGGTCGGAGCTGACGGGGGCGGGCATCTCCGTGTTCCTGCTGCCGCCGGACGACGAGCGCGAAGCGGAAAGCGAGCCCCCAAACCTGGCGACACTCTCGCCGGAGGACACCGTCAGTATCGCGTTAGTTGGCGAGTCCCCCTCGGCGTAGGCACGAATCGCCACTTTGACGGTGCACGAGCATCGCTATTGGCGACATCGTCACATCGGCATGCCGGGGTCGCGCTGTCAGCGGCAGCGCCCCGCCTCTTCCTTCACTCGCTTCGCCAGCCGCCACCGCACGCTTCCATGCCGCGACGTCCGGCTCGTCATCGAAGGTAAGCCGTGAGTACTGCGAGCAGCCAGACAAGGAGGCGCCCCCTCTGGCAGACCAGGCCGTTTGCCGGAGGCACCGCGATCAACCGTTGGGCGCGGTCCTCGCCGATCGGGTCGGTGAGGGGTGCTCCCGCAGGGTCGTCGTGAGAAAATCCACGCTGGCTGCAACCAGCGGGCGATGGTCGCTGCCCTCGAAGACATGATCGGCGTGAGCGATGGGCAAGAACCGGGCGGGCGCTCCCACGCGATCGTAGGCATCGGCGAGCAATCTGCTCTGCCCGATCGGGACGGACCGATCCTCGATGCCGTGAAGGATGAGGATTGGCGGTGCGCCGGCCGATACATGCGTTACAGGGCTCGCGGCGGCGGCAAGTTTCGGCACCGTCTGGATCGGGGCGCCAACCAACCGGGACGCGGGTGAGTCGGGAGCGTCATGGTCTTCCGTCGCCAGTGGGTGCGCCTGAGCCTGCATGCTGGCCAGATCGGTCGGACCGTACCAGTCCACGCACGCCTGGATGGAACTACTCACACCGGTCACGCCCGCATCGCCTTCGAGCTCCGGAACGTTTCCGGTGACAGCAAGTAACGCCGCGAGGTGCCCGCCGGCGGAGTCGCCCCACGCCCCGACCCGTCTTGGATCCAACCGAAGCTCTCCGGCGTGGTGACGCAGCCAGCGCACAGCGGCCTTCACGTCGTGTAACTGGGCGGGGAAGGTCGCCTCCCCGCTCAGCCGATACTGAATATTCGCAACCGCACTGCCGGCGTCCAGCAGGCAATCTCGGATCAGTTCCACCGGGACCGGCGTCGGGTACGGCTTGCTACTCCCGCGCAGCCAAGCTCCACCGTGAATCCACACGACCACCGGAACCGGCCCGCCATCCGCAGGCACCACCAGATCGAGCAGCAGAGGGCGGAATCCTTCCGGACGCGCAACGACAGCATCTCGGTAAACCAGCCGATCGCCGCGCACCTCGACCGGCGGCGGCCCGTCGAACGGCCCAGGTTCCGCAGCTGACGCGCGGGTGGCAGCGAACTCTTCCAACCTCTGTCTCCTCTCACCAGCGAGCGCCGTCAAGTCGCTCCGATGCCACCAGCCACCCGCCCAACCCACCCGAAGCCGCACCCCGACCCAAAGTAGCTTGGCCCACTCGGCCAGCCCAATGTGGCGGCGGCACTGGAAGCCGCACTCAACAGGCAGCCGGAGATCGCTGGCCGGGCTGGCTGGACACCAACGATGCCCAGCCCGGTGCCCCGAAGCTGCGTAAGTTGCAGCTGCTCCGCCGCGACGAGCCACGGCAGGGTTGAAAGCGTGGGATAAAGCATGGGCCTCGGATACACGAAAGCCCAGGTCAGCGCTCTGACCTGGGCTTTTGTGCGCCGCCAGGGACTCGAAACCCGAACCCGCTGATTTCCATTTGAGGTTGATCAGGGTTTGTCGATGGTGCGCGGAAGCTCTTACTGGTAAGGGATTCGCAAGTGGCTACGTTCGCATCGGTTCTCATCGCTGACCCATCCTCTCGCGCTGATTGAGGTGCGTAAAGAGGTGATTGATGGACCCTGTCGGGCCAGCTGGCTTGGGCGCTCCAGGTCGAACGCTCGTCCTGCGTCCCGCGTTGTCCCTGGCCGGCCGCTGGGTGCAGAGAGTGGCGGGCTACGGGTGGAGAACCGGGCGCCCAAGCTGTTGAAGGAGTGGCAGATCTGCAGTCAAACCGTCCGCATATTTGCAGCCAGCCACCGGCAGGCTTGCAGAGCGGCCCGTGTCACAAGGCGTTCCGGCCGTACGTCGTAGTTCCGGAACGTCCCGGACGACACCCTGGCGCGGCACACTGTCGGCGCGGGGTTCGATCCGGGGCGGATGATCGGGCCGGGCTGGGGCCGGAAAGTGAGGATCGGGCAGTGAGGATATTGCCGCGGGAGGGTGAGCCGGAACTCGGCTCGGCGAGGTTCGGACTGCTCGGGCCGATCGAGGCCTGGCACGGCGCCGAACGGCTGCAACTCGGCCGACGCCGGGAGCGCGCCCTGCTGGCGATCCTCCTTTTGGAGGCGAACCGGTTGGTGTCCGCCGATCGGGTGATCGACCTGCTCTGGGACGGCAGCCCGTCCGACTCCGCCAGAGCCAGCCTGCGCAGCCACGTCTCGAGATTGCGCTCGTGCCTGTTGCCTGCGGGACGCGATCGGTACGGCGTACGGCTGGAGGCGCGGGGTGGGGGCTATCTGCTCGCGACGGACCCGGCGGCGATTGACGTCAACCGCTTCAGCAGGCTGGTCCAGCAGGCTCGGGACACGGTCGACGTCACGGCGAGAGGACGGCTGCTCCGCGAGGCGTTGAGCTTGTGGCGCGGTCCGGCGCTCGCGGACGCCAGTTCCGACCTGCTCCGCCGGCGGCTGGCGACGGATCTCGACGAACTCCGGCTGGTCGCGACCGAACTCGCGATCGACGCCGACCTCGACTGCGGCCGCCACGAGCAGGCCGTGGCCGAGGTCCACCGGCTGATCGGCGACCATCCGTATCGCGAAGGCCTCTGGGCCCGCCTCGCGCTAGGCCTGTACCGGGCCGGGCGGCAGGCCGACGCCCTGCAAGTGCTGGCGCAGGCCCGTGACCGTCTGACCGGGGAGCTGGGCCTGGACCCCGGTCCGGAGCTGCGGAAGTTGCAGCAGAAGATCCTTACCTGCGATCCGACCCTCGCCCCGGCTGCGGCCGGGCCTGTGGTCGCGGTCCAGCCGAGCAAGCCGCCGCAGCAGGTGCCGATGGACATCCCCGAGTTCACCGGCCGGGACGGCGAGCAGGCCACGCTGACCGCGCTGGCGGCGCCTGCCGCACAGGGCCGGGGGAGCCAACCGGTGGTCTGCGCGATCGAAGGGATGGCGGGTGTCGGCAAGACCCGGTTCGCGATCCACGCCGCGCACGACCTGGTACGCCGTGGCTGGTTCGACGAGGTTCGGTTGTGGGCGGACCTGCACGGCTTCGATCCGCAACGGACGCCGGCCGATCCCGGGACAGTCCTCGGTGGCTTTCTTCGCCAACTCGGCGTACCGGGCTGGGAGGTCCCTGAGGACCTGGAAGCACGTGCCGCGCTCTACCGCAGCCACCTGGCAGGTCGACGGGCTCTGGTGCTGCTGGACAACGCGGCATTCGAGGAGCAGGTACGCCCGCTGCTGCCTGGGAGCGGACCGTCCCTGGTACTGATCACCAGTCGCCGTCGGCTGTCCGGACTCGACGGGGTCCAACCGATTCCGCTGGACGTTTTCACACGGGCCGAGGCAATCGCGTTGCTGGCCCGGATCGCCGGCCCTGAACGCGTGGCCGGGCATGAGGCCGATGCCGCGCGGATCGCGAGTCTGTGTGGCCATCTGCCCATGGCCATCACGCTCGCCGCGCGCCGCCTCCGCGGGCACCCGACCTGGACACTGGGCGACCTGGCTCGGCGGTTGTCGGCCGATGTCTCACAGGAGGCGTCGTTCAACCTGTCGTACGACGCTCTGCCGCCGCAGCGACAACGAGTCTTCCGACGGCTGGGACTGAACCCTGGCGACCAGCTCACACCACAGACGGCCGCTGCCCTGTCCGGACGATCGGTAGCTGAGGCGGACGCCCACTTGGAGGCATTGCTCGACGAGTACCTGCTGTACGAGGTAGAACCCGGCCGCTACCGCATGCACGACTTGGTCCTGGCCTACGCCCGCGACCGCGCGCAGACCGACGAATCCGAGCAGGCGCGTCACGCCGCAGTACGACGTCTGCTCGCGTCCTACCTCACCTGGGCGACGCAGGCGACGCTTCTGGTGCATCCCACCGAGTCACGCCGGGTCGCACGAACCCTCGTCGCCGGCCAGGTGGAGCTACGGACGCCGACGGAGGCGATCGCGTGGACCGAGGTCAACCTGGCCGATCTGGTCGCCACCATCCGGCGAGCACTGGAGTTGCCGGGTAATGCGCCGCATCAGGCAGTCCGGCTGGTGCATGCGCTGTACCGGCCACTGGCGAACCGCGGCCACTCCCGCGAGCGGATCACGCTCAACGAGCTGGCCGCCGACGCCGCAGGCCGCAGCGGAGATCAGGAAGGTGAAGCACAGACGCTGGAAGACCTCGGTGTGCTCTGCGGGCAGGTCGGTCGCCTCGCCGAGGCGGTGCGGCATACCAAGAGAGCACTGGAGCTCTGGCGCGAGACCGGCAATCACATCGGCGAGGCGGGATGCTTGACCGGGCTCGGTATCACCTACCGGCAGCTCGGGCAGCTCGACGAGGCCGTTGCCTGTCTGCGGGAAGGGCTGGCGATCAACCTCCGGATAGGTCACGTGCCGGGGGAGGCCTCTGCGCTGAACCACCTCGGGTTGGCGCTGCAGTCGGCCGGTTGCTGCGACGAGGCGATCGTCTGTGGGCAGCAGAGCATCGCGAGGCACCGCGACCTCGGCGACCGGACCGGCGAGGCCCTGGCGCTGGCGAACCTCGGGTGGGCCTATCTCCGGTCGAGGCAGCCGTCACGGGCCATCGACTGCCACCGCGCCGCGCTGCCGCTGTTCCGGGACTGGGGCGACCGCTACAACGAGTCCGAGCAGCTGTGGGGGATCGGTCAGGCGTACCACGCGCTCGGCGACGACGACCGCGCCCGGGTCCACTGGCACGAGTCGATCACCATCCTGCGCGACCTCGACGTACTGCGTCCCGCGCAGGCCGAGGTGCTCCTCGGCCAGCCCGTTCCCGACACCCCCGAGATCATCCGCCTCAACAGCTGATAGTGCCCCGAGTCCGCGTGGCACGGTCGTGGCAACGTCTTGGCAACACCGCTCCGTCAGGCTGCCCGAGCGGGGAGGAAGAGTCCTGCCCGCTCCGCCCGACGTCTGCCAGGAGAACCCTCGATGGTGCCGAGAACTCTGCTTTCGCTCCTCAGTGCCGCGCTGGTCGCCAGCACACTGTCGGCCCTGCCGGCACAAGCGGGTCCACCGGCCCCGCCGGCAGCGGCCGTGGTCAAGGAACCATCGGTTCCGGGCCGTGGCGCACCCGCGGTGGCCCACACGCCCGACCCCGACAAGACGGCAGCGGCAAGTACGACGACCAACTGGCCGCAGCCCGCGGACGTGACTGTTTCGGTGCCGGACGGACATCCGGTGCAACTGGGCGATCTGCCCGTGACCATCGCCGGCGCCGGCGCGGCATCCGCTGTCAGCAAGGCCCTCCCGGCGCAGGTGCGCGCTCGCAGCCTGGGGCACGATCCGGCGTCGCACTTCGGCACCGGGACCGCGATGGCGCTGGAACTGCGGCGTACTGACGGGCAGAGCGCGGCGGACGCGGTCAAGCTGACCGTCAACTACTCGCGCTTCGCAGACGCGTACGGCGGCTCGTACGCCGATCGCCTGCGGGTCGTGAAGCTCCCTGGCACCTGCGCCGATCACCCGGAGAACGCAGCATGTGCCGGTGGGACGCCGGTGGTCACCAGCAACAACGCCACCACACAGACGTTGACTGCGACCGTGGCTGCTTCGAGTGTCCCGGTCGTGTACGCGGTGACGCCGATGGCCTCCGGGCAGAGCGGTGACTACCGGGCCACCGACCTGAGCGACTCGGCGAAGTGGATGGCCGGTGAGGCGGGCGGCGCCTTCACCTACTCGTACCCGCTCGAGCTGCCGGCGCCGCCGTACGGCAAGGCGCCGGACCTGTCGCTGAACTACAACTCCGGCTCGGTCGACGGCCGCAGCTCGAAGAGCAACAACCAGGCCTCGTGGGTCGGGCAGGGCTGGGACCTCAGCGAGCCGTACATCCAGCGGGTCTACAAGTCCTGCTCGGAGGACGGGCACGTCGGCTGGGGTGACCTGTGCTGGTCGTCGCCGTACTCCGGTGATCCGGCCGCGGCGGAGTACATCATCAACTTCGGCGGGCACACCACCGAGCTGATCAAGGCGGCCGACGGCTCGTACCGGATGCGCGACGACGAGTCGTACAAGATCGAGCACGTCACCGGCGGTCCGAACGACGACAACGACGGCGAGTACTGGATCATCTCGACGCTCGACGGTTCCCGCTACTACTTCGGGTACGGCGAGGACAAGCAGCGCACGACCCACGCCAAGACGAACTCGAACTGGATCGTGCCGGTGGTCAGCGATGACTCCGGCGAGCCCTGTCACCAGTCGGACCTGGCGTCGTGCAAGCAGACCTACCGGTGGAACCTCGACCACATCCACGACCCGAACGAGAACTGGACCGTCCTCTACTACGCGACCGAGACCAACACCTACCGGCGGACCTCGTCCGGCAACGACCTGTCATACATCCGCGGCGGCTATCTGTCGAAGATCGAGTACGGCAAGACGGAGACTCCGGATGCGGAGCCGCCGGCGTACGTGTCGTTCACCCACTACAACCGCTGCAAGCAGCGCACGACGGTCGACGAGCCGGACCTGAACCCGCCGGCGGACTGCCCGACCATCGCCAGTTCGCCGTCGTCGTACCCCGACGTGCCGACGGACCAGATCTGTTCGAGTGGTTGCTCGAAGCACTCACCCACGTTCTTCGTCACCGACTGGCTGGACTCGGTGTCGACGTTCGTCCGCAACGCCGCGGGGACGGGGTACGACCCAGTCACGAAGTACCAGTTCAAGTACGCGTTCCCGGCCACTGACGACGGGACCCAGCCGGCCCTGTGGCTCGACTACGTCCGCCGGATCGGCCTGCAGGGTGGGACGATCCGCGAGCCGGTCACGAACTTCGACGGGCACAACCTGAACAACCGGGTGGACTGGAACGCGAGCCTGGGGGTGAAGCCGCTCTCGATGCGCCGGGTCACGAACATCCACAACGAGTTCGGCGGCGAGACCAAGGTCACCTACGACCACGCCACGGGCCACGGCTGCTTCGTCGGCGGCTCGGGTGCCACCGGGTGGGACGCCTGGTACAAGACCAAGGACGGCCACTGGGACACCAACGACGACGAGTGCTATCCGCAGCTGTTCAAGCCCGACGGGGCCGCTGCGGGGTTCGGAATCTTCCACAAGTACTCGGCGGTCGAGGTACGCGACATCGACCACGTCGGTGGACAGCCGGACCAGGTCACGTCGTACGCGTACCTGGGTAATGCCGCCTGGGCGCATGACGAAGACATGATCACGCCCAGCGAGCAGAAGACCTGGGGTGACTGGAGGGGCTACCAGCAGGTGCGGGTGACCAAGGGCGAGGGGCTCAAGGCCGAGCGGACGGTCAAGACGACGACGTACTACCGCGGTCTGAACGAGGACATCAAGGCCGACGGCAGCGCCCGGGGGACGACGCTGACCGACTACGACAACAACGTCTTCTACGACTACCAGCGTCGCGCCGGGCAGAGGCTGCAGACCCAGGACTACCGACTCGGCGACGACGACAAGTACACCGAACTGTCGTCTGAGCGCTGGATCTACACCGACACCGGCATCACGGCCAACGGTCCGGGACTACACAACGCGTACCAAGTGCGGGAGCAGAAGCACTACACCCGGGACCGGCGGGACGACGGCACCTGGCAGGCGACCGACATCGAGCACACGTACGACGCGTACGGCCTCGAGGCAACCGAGTCCGATCTGGGTGACACGGCGATCGCCACCGACGACACCTGCACGACCACGTCGTACGCACGGAACACCGACGACTGGCGCTGGATGATCGACTACCCGGAGACCGCGGAGACCCATCAGGGCACCTGCACCGGGCCGGTGATCGCCCGGAAGGTGACGCTGTACGACGGTGCGGCCTCGACCGACGATGCCGTCAACAAGCCGTTCGACGGCAACGCCACCGAGGTCCGGTCGTACACCGACGCGAACACGGCGAGCACGGTCAAACACACCTACGACGACCAGGGACGAGTGAAGACCGAGACCGATCCGCTGGGGAAGGTCAGCACCAGCGCGTACGCCCCGGCCACCGGCTACCCGACCGACGGTGTCACCGTCACCAACCCGCTGAACCAGTCGACCGTGACGGTGCTCAGCCCGGCGTTCGGCCAAGCCGTGAAGGTGAAGGACCTCAACGGCAAGGTCACCGAGTCCGATTACGACGCACTCGGCCGGCTCGTCGCAGTCTGGCGACCGACAGAGCCCCGCTCGGGTGGTACGGCATCGTCGACCTTCAGCTACGTCACTCCGGCCACCGGAATCACCGCCCCGACCGGACCGACCTTGGTCACCTCCAGGCAACTGCAGTCCGGCACCGGTACGAGTGCGGTGTGGCTGTCCAGCTACGAGTACGACGACGGGTTCGGCAGTGCGGTCGAGAGCCAGACGCCTGCACCCCAGGGCGGCCGGGCGGTCACCGTCACCCGGAATGACAGCCGAGGGCTGAGCACTCTGGAGTCCCAGCCGTTCTACAACTCCGCAGACGCCGGATCAGGGCTGCTCAACCCGGCCGAGAACGCGATCCCGCAGTACAGCACGACCAGCTACGACGCCCAGGAGCAGCCGATCGCGGACGTCACCAAGGCGGCCGGTGCGGAGCTTTGGCGCACCACTACCAGCTACCACGGTGACCACACTGTCGAGGTCTCGCCGACCGGTGGGCAGACAGTCACCTGGACCGACGTTCACGACAAGAACACCCTGGTCCAGAACTACCTGGACAGCACCCGCCACCAGGACACCGAGTACACCTACACGCCGACGCACGAACTGGCCACCGTCACGGACCCCAACGGCAACGTCAGCACCTACAGCTACGACTGGTTGGGGCACCGACTGACCGCCGACGACCCGGACAGCGGCAAGAGCACGACCGCGTACGACCTGGCCGGCAAGGTCGCGTCGGTCACGGACGCCAAGGCCCAGAAGGTGTCGATCGGGTACGACGACCTCGGTCGCAAGACATCCAGTTGGCTGGGCGACGTCGACACCGGCGAAAAGCTGGCCGCGTGGACCTACGACAACACACTGATGGATGACGGCGTCACCCGGGCGCTGGGCCAGGTCTCGTCGTCCACGTCGTACGCCGCCGACGGCAAGGGGTACACCGCCACGGTCAACGGCTACGACAGCCGCTATCGGGTGACCGCGCGGTCGGTGACCATCCCAGCGCCGAGTTCGCTGGCCGGCGCGTACAACTTCGCGTACCAGTACGACGCGGCGGATCACCAGGCCTCGATCACCTACCCCGAGGCAGGCGGTCTGCCCAAGGAAACTGTGACGCAGGCCTACACCAGCCTCGGCCTGCCAAGCACTCTCGCGGGCGCAGCGACGTACGTCACCGGGACCGGGTACTCCGACTCGCTGAAGCTGGCATCCCGCAACTACGGCAGCAGCGTGCAACGCCAGTACAGCTACGAGACGACCACCAACAGGTTGTCCGGAATCAAGACCGTTGTCAGCGGCAACACTGTGCAGGACGACGGCTACACCTACGACCAGATCGGCAACGTCAAGACCATCGCCGACCGGGTCGCCAACCAGTCACAGTGCTTCGGGTACGACGGCCGCGACCGGCTGACGACCGCGTACACGACAACCACCAGCTGCCCGAACGCCGCCGACACCGGCGGCCCCGATCCGTACGACCTGGCCTACACCTATGACGGCTCGGGCAACATCGCCTCCGCCAGTAGCAATGGGGCTACCACCACCTACACCTACCCGGCCCAGGGTGCCGGCTCGGTCCGTCCGCACGCTGTCAGTGCGGTCGGGACGAACACCTACACCTATGATGCCGACGGCAACCTTCAGACCAGGAAGATCGATGGAACCGCGTCCACGTTGACGTGGGACGCGCAGAACCAGCTGACCGCACTCACCACGAGCACTGGCACGACCAACTTCGTCTACAGCGCCGACGGTGACCGCTTGCTGCGCAGCGAATCCGGCAGCACGACGTTGTTCCTGGACGGCACCGAACTGGTCGCAGGCGCTGGTGGGGTCACGGCGACGCGGTACTACAACTCCGGTGGAGCCGTGGTCGCGCAGCGCACGCCGGCCGGGTTGACCTGGCTCACTGCCGACCAGCAGGGCTCCGCTCAGCTCGCCATCAACGCGGCTGGTGCGGTCAGCCGCCAGCGCTACCTTCCGAACGGCGCCCCGCGCGGTGCCGGGAACCAACTGCCCACCGATCGCGGCTTCCTCGGCAAGGTCCAGGACAAGGCCACCGGCCTCGACCTGCTCGGAGCCCGGTACTACGACCCGACGATCGCCAAGTTCGTGTCACCGGACCCGCTGGACAACAACGCCGAACCGGACACCGCGAACCCGTACTCGTATGCGGCCGACAACCCCATCACCTACAGCGACCCGACCGGCCTGAAGCCGGCCGACTGCTGGGGCTCCTGCATGAAGAACTGGGAGAAGTCCCAAGCCAAACGAGCCCGCCATTACCACGCACCCCGCGGCTCCTCCCACCACTCGACCTCCCACCGCAGCGCAGGCCCGGCCAAACGCCACTATCCGGGTTGCTACATCGACTCCAGCCACAACTACTGCGGCGCCGACGGCAACGCCAGCTACGAGATCTGGCACCCCGGCTGCCACGTAGACACAGCCCACGACTACTGCGGCTCCCACTACTCCATAGCCCCGAAGAAGCCGGGCCTTGCCAAGCGCCTGAAGGGCCTGATCAACAACCCATGGTGGAAGGCGGGCGAAGCGGCGTTGGGCGTCTGCTCGTTCTTCTCGAAGTACTGTGCCGGAGCAGGTGCCGTGGTGAGTTCGTTCGACGCGGGCGTGTACATCGCGAACCACGAGTGGAAGAACTCGATCGACTCGGGCTTCCAGGCGGCTGCGTTCCTCGGGGCGGCCGGATCGGGGAAGGCGCTCGACTCCGCGCAGGAGCTGGTCGGGATTGCGAAAGCCGACCGGGCGGTCCTGCGGGCAACCGGTGAGCCTGCGACCGACGCGTTCGTGATCGACGCGCTCAAGCTTCAGTCGAGGGCGTGGGGGATTCATGTCGCCTTCTCGGCATCGGACCTCGCGGCAGGAATTGGTTCGACCACCGGGACGATCGGCAGCCTCATCCAACGCGCGTGGTGACCCCGACGTTGCAGAACAAGCGAGCCCTTGTCGAAAGGAACATTGTGAGGATTCGGAGTTTGTTGGTGGTTGGGATGGTGGCGGTCGGGTTCCTGGTCGCGGGGGTACAGCCCGCGGCTGCGGTGACCACCTCGCAGGTGCAGTGGGATCTGGCGGGGATGGCGTATCTGTCGTTCGGGGATGTCGACGGGGTGACTGGGCCGAAGACGAGCGCGGCGGTGAAGGGGTTCCAGACCGATCGGTGTCTGGATCCCGATGGCGTGGTCGGGCCGATGACCACGGACGAGCTCGACGCGCAGGTGACGAAGGTGCAGCAGGTCGTCGGCGCCGATCCGGACGGGGAGTTCGGACCGGCGACGCAGGCTGCGGTCAAGACCTGGCAGGGAGCGCACAGCCTGGCCCAGACCGGGCAGGCCGACGCGGCCACGATGACCGCGATGGGCGTCACCCGGGTCAAGGACTGCACGCCACCACCGCCCGGCGAACTCGCGGCGGCGATCGTGCAGATCGCGCAGCAGGAGGCGGCCAACTCGGCGCACAATCGCGAGATCGGCGGCTACAACTGCAACTACTACACGACCGCGCTCGGCCTGAGCGGTACCGGAGCGCACTGTTCGAACGGCTGGAAGACCCAGGCCTGGTGCGCCGACTTCGGCAAGTGGGTGTGGAAGCAGGCCGGCGCCAAGACGACCTACGTCACCTCGTACTACAGCAGCTTCAAGACGTACGGCCAGAACTTCGGCACGTGGCACACGGGCAGTCCGCAACCGGGTGACGCGATCGTGTTCAGCTACGGGCATGTCGGCCTGGTGGTGTCGTCGACGAGCAGTTCGGTCACCTACATCTCCGGCAACACCTCGAACCCGGCGACCGGGAACGACGACGCGCTGCTGCAGAAGACGGTCAGCCGTTCGTACTCCGCCATCGTCGGCTACGCGAGCCCGGTCGCGCGATGAAGCAGTTGCTGGCCGCCGCGACTCTGGTCGCGGCGGCCCTCATCGCCACCACGCCGGCCACAGCCGCACCGACGGGCCTGACCGCATCGAACTTCCAGCTGCACAAGACGGCGTACAACCCGACGATCGCGGCGCTGGACGAGAAGTTGCCGAAGGCCACGGTCCCGCAGGTGATCGACGACGCCAACCGGGCTGCGCCGTTGTGTGATTCGCACGCGTCCGGCCGGGTCGCGTCGTTCTGCTGGTCCTCGGCCTCGGGGACCGACGACGAGCACACGTCCGACTGGTACCCGCAGGGCATCACGACCAGCGCCGACGCCGATCCGTCGGGCAGCTACCAGAACCGGAAGGCGATCCTGGCCAGCTGGTACTGGAACGGCGGCGGCACCGAGCGGGGTGCGCGGATCGCGTTCGTCGACTACTCGAACCCGAGTGCTCCGCAGTACCGCGTCGTCCTCCTGGTCGAGCCGTACACGAACTCGGGCGGGAACCCGGACTTCCGGGCGGAGACGACGGTCGACGCCGACACCGGTGCGAACATCTCGCTGCACTCGGGCGGTATCACCTGGTATGGCCACTACCTGTACGTCGCCGACACGTGGGGTGGGTTCCGGGTCTTCGACCTTGATCACCTGTGGCGGGTCGACTCGAACCGGACCGCGATGGGGCTGCAGTCCGACGGTACCTATCAGGCGTACAGCTACAAGTACGTGCTCCCGGAGGCTTTCCGTTACACGTCATCGACCACCGGCTACCCGGCACTGCGTTATTCCGCCGTCTCGCTGGACCGGACTGGTACGTCGGACAGCGTGGTGGTCTGCGAGTACAACACGGCCACGAGCGGCACCCACCGAGTGGTCCGGTTCAGCGCGAATCCGGCGACCTTCGAGCTCGGGGGAACGGCCACCGAGGCCTACGAGACGGGCATCACGCATATGCAGGGTTCGGCCTCGGTCCGTGGCCGGTTCTTCGCCTCGACCAGCTACACCACCAGTTCCTCGTCGTACGGCTCGCTGTACACCTTCACGCGTGGCGAGAGTCCGACCGCTTTCCTCAACACGCTGCAGGCCCATCCCGAAGATCTGTCATACTGGCCCGCCACGAACGGGTTGTGGTCCCTCAGCGAGGTGCCCGGGAACCGGGTCGTGTACGCGATGGACGTCAGCCTGCTCGGCTGGCCAACCGTGAAGCAGGGCAACACCGGAAACCGGGTGAAGACCGTCCAGTACCTGCTCGACGCGGGACTCGAAATCGACGGTGACTTCGGACCGCTCACGACCGCGGCGGTGAAGTCGTTCCAGGCCGGACACGGGATCACGGCTGACGGCGTCGTCAGCGCAGTGACCTGGCGAGCGCTGGTACCGAGTCTTCGCCCGGGTGACATCGGCAACGCGGTGAAGGCTCTTCAGGCCGAGCTGACCGCACACGGGTTCGCCGTCGCGGTGACTGGCGCGTTTGACCAGACCACCGGGACCAAGGTGCAGGCCTTCGAGGCGGCAAACGGGCTGCCTGCGACCGGCATGGTCGATGCGGACACCTGGAAGGCCCTCCTCCTGTGACATTGATTGTGAAAGGCAACAACATGGCTTTCCGTACGGCGGGACTCGCGGCCACCGTCCTGGTGCTCGGGGCGGTCACCGCGCCGGCCGATGCCGCACCCGCGACCCGGGACGTGGACTATCGCGGCTATCACCTGACAGTTCCGGCGAACTGGCAGGTCATCGACCTGGCCGAGCGGCCGACCACGTGCGTGCGTGGCGACCTGCACGCCGTTTACCTCGGCGCGCCGGGCCGCGACCAGCAGTGCCCGGCCCATGCGGTCGGCCGGACCGAGAGCGTGGTCATCCAACCGCTCGACGCATCGGCCGTGGCATCAGATGTACTGGTCTCGACGCGGGCGGCACCGCAGCACCTGAGTCGGTCCGTCGATCAGGAGGTGCGCTTCGCCGTACCGGCAGCGGGTGTCGCGGTGAGCGCGACATACGGCTCGGACTTCGACACGCTGGCCGGTGTACTGCGCTCCGCGAGGCTGGATGGCTCGGCGCGCGCCGCTGCGATGCCGGCTGCTCCGCGAGTGGCTACCGCATCGATCGCGGCGACGGACACCAACTACACCGGCGACGGCTTCGACGCATGCAACGCACCGTCGTCGGCTCTGATGGCAGCGTGGACGGCAACCACGGCGTACCGTGCGATCGGCATCTACTTCGGTGGCAGCCACCGGTACTGCTCGGCCCAGCCGAACTTGACCCCTGCCTGGCTGACCGAGCAGGCCGGTCGCGGCTGGCACTTCCTGCCGATCTATGTGGGGACTCAGGCGTCCGGCCTGGGGACCACTGCCGCCGCCAAGGGGACGTCCGAGGCAGACGACGCCGTCAACGGAGCGGCCACACTGGGGATCCCGCCGGGCAGCGTGTTGTACAACGACATGGAGGCGTACAGCGCGACGTACAAGACCAACGTGCTGAGCTACCTCTCCGCCTGGACCGCGGAATTGCATGCCAAGGGCTACAAGTCCGGTGTGTACGGCAGCCTCCTCAGCGCCGTCCGCGATCTCAACGCCACGTACGGGCCGACCTCACCCGATGTGGTCTGGTTCGCGAGCTACAACAATGCGAAGAACACTGACACCAGCTACATCGACCCCACCCACTGGGCCGATCACCAGCGGGCTCACCAGTACCACGGTGGCGTCAGCGAGACCCATGGTGGCTACACGCTCGAGATCGACGGCGACTACCTCGACGTACAGGTCGCAGGCGACGTGACCCCGCCACCGACGCCCAGCTGGCCGGTCGTTGTCTCAGGCAGCATCGGAGAGCAGGTGAAGACCGTCCAGTACCTGCTGAACCACCGGCAGGCGGCCGGCCTGGCCGTCGACGGTGACTTCGGCCCCGCGACTCTTGCCGCGGTCAAGGCGTTCCAGTCCGCTCACGGTCTGCCTGTGGATGGCCGAGTCGGAGCAGCGACCTGGGAGCAGTTGGTCGTCCCGGTCCAGCAAGGCAGCACCGGCAGTGCGGTCAAGGCCGTCCAGAGCCAATTGACCGCCCATGGCATCCGCACCGATGTCGACGGGGACTTCGGCCCGGCCACGACCACCAACGTGGAAGCCTTCCAAGCTCGCTCTGCCCTTCCGAGGACCGGAACCGTGGACACCACAACCTGGCAGTATCTCGTCGCGTAGCCCCGGGAACGGCCAGAGATCCGTTTCGCCGCCAGGGGCGGAGCATGTCGACGAGGCCGTCGAGATCGCCGTTGTCCAGGACGGCGACGAAACGGTCGGCGAGCTCGCCGCTCCGCTCGGGCGTCGCGTCGAAGCGTGGACGTTCGTCGTCGATGTGCCGTCGGGCGCGAGTTGCGATCTGTCGGGATCATGCTGCGGCCGGTTTCGATGAGTTCGAGTCTGGTGTGGGGCCAGTTGAGGGCTGCGGCGGTCTGTTTGCGGGTGGGGGGCTTCGCGACGGATCCTCCTGAGGGTGAGGCCGAGGTCGCGGCGGGCGGTGCTGCCGACGGGGGAGAGGGCGGTGCGGAGGGCACGGCGGACCGTGGTGCAATCCGGCGCACTCGATCCCGGCCAGGGTCCGGTCCTTGCGGGTCAGTCGGCGGCGGGTGTCGGCCTCGAGGTCGTCGATCGCCGCGCCGTGCAGCGCCTCCACGTGCTCATGTACTGCCCGTCGTGGATCTCCTCACCGGGGAACTGCCGATCGGGAAAGACCACCGGTGAGCAGCTGATGTACATCGCCCCCGCCCTTGCCGCCGGCGCCACCCTCAAAGGTGCGAGTCACCGGCGACAAGAACCCGTCGTCAGGCAGCACAGTCATCAGCCTCGACCACATCGAGGGGTACTGACGGTCAGGTACGACGTACGGCGAGCCCGTCGATCTGGTAGACCTTCCCGGCTACCCGCGTGGTCAGCAGGACCGACCCGGTCAGGAAGGTTGCGGGTACGGGAAGCGGGATGACGGCCTGGTACTCAAGGGTGGCCTTGTAGAGGTTCACGGCGCCGACGTACTTGCCGTTGTAGTAGACATTCAGTCCGCCGCAGGTGACGCACTTCGTCGCGATCAGGAACATCCGCTTGGCCTGCACGCTCCGCGAGACGGAGATGGCCTTCGCGGTGGTGGCGGTCGCGGTACCGAGGTAGTACGCACGGTTGGAGGCCCGCACCCATCCTTTCGCGGCGCCCATCAGCCGGTCGTCCGAAGGCCGGGAGAAGCACTTGTCGCCGGTCCATGCCGACAGGTTGCCGGCAACGTCACGTGCCCGGACCGAGACGCAATACTCGTAGCCGGCCACAAGACCGATCGCCACCGACGTGGCCGTCGTACCGGACTTCACCGAGGCGTAGGCACCGAAGTTTCCGGCTGTGGACGCGATACGCCAGCGGACGTCGTACGACGCGACGCCGGTGCCGTCCGCGCCGGCGTACGTGACCGTGGCTGTCGCCGCTTTCGTGACGTCGAAGGTCGGGCCCGTGATCCGAGCGGTCGGAGCAGTGGAGTCGACCGTCAGCCAGCGGACGGCTTCGGTGCCGCGTCCACCAGACTCGGTGCCCCAGATCCTCAACACATGCGCGCCGGGTGCGACTCCGGCCTTCTGGAACGGCGACGACGGGCACGGCGCCGTCTTCACTCCGTCGAACTCGCAGGTGACGTACGGCGAGACCAATCCGGTGGTGTCGAACGGCACCGACAGGTTCGGCCCCACGACCGCCGCCGTCGGCCGGATCGTGAGCCGCGGGCCCTGCCGGACGGCCGACTCGACCGTCTCTCCGGCGGGCGGGACGAACAGCTCCGCGTTCACGTACGGCCGTCCGTCGTTGACCGGGATCTGCTGGAGGGTGCTGCTCCCGGTGTCGGTCCGGCGGGCGACGAGCAGGAGGCTGGAGTTCGCCCAGCTGATCGAGTCCCCACCGGTGCCGTATGGGTAGGCCGGTACGGGACTGCCGCCGGCGACCGGGATCACGTTCACCGAGGTGTTCTTGAAGTAGGCGATCCACAGGCCGTTCGGTGACGCGACCGGGTGCTGTGCGAGCTCCGTACCGGCGTACGTGGTCAGAACCGCTCCGCCGGCCTTGGACTGGACGCGCTCCAGCTTTCCCGTCACCTGGTCCTTGACGATCAAGGTCTGGTTGTCAGGCAGCCATGACGGAGCGGCCAGGTTGCATCCCACCCTGATCGGCGTGCCGCCGGTAGCGCCGATGATGTCGACACAGGAGGTGCCGCTCTGTTCGCGTTCGAACGCGATCCGGGTGCCGTCCGGTGACCAGGACTTCTCGGTGATCCCGCTCGAGCCATCAAGGATCTTGGC
Organism: Kribbella sp. NPDC049227; assembly: GCF_043197265.1. Classification (NCBI taxonomy): domain Bacteria; kingdom Bacillati; phylum Actinomycetota; class Actinomycetes; order Propionibacteriales; family Kribbellaceae; genus Kribbella; species Kribbella sp. NPDC049227. The sequence continues at coordinate 794,734 of NZ_JBICST010000005.1, forward strand.
CGGCTGCGCGTGCGGCACGACCGCCGAGACCGTCCACAGGCTCGCCTGCGCCTGCGAGAAGACGACCTGCCGTCCGTCGGCCGACGCCGCGATGGCCTTGTCGACCTGCTGCGTCGGGCCGGAGGTGGCGAGCGGAATGACCTGGGTCGCCCCCTGGACGGCGATCTGGCCGAGGAACGTGCGGCTGACGCCGTCGGTCGTCACGGTGTGCGCAACGGTGATGGCATCGGCCGGCGCGGAGACCGGTGCGCCCGGCACGGTGTCGGCCGGGCCGGGCGTGCTGGCCGGTCCCTCACCATCGGCGTTCACCGCAGCCACGGAGTACATCGCACCCGGCAGCCGCTCGGTGTCCTGCCAGTTCAGCTTGGTCGTCGGCACGGAGTACGTGGTCTCGGTGCCGTTCACGCTGCGATGAACGACGAAGCCGGTCAGGCCGGTCCCTCCGTCGGCGGGCAGGCTCCAGGCCAGGTCGATGCCGGTGAAGGTACCTTTCACCCGGACACCGACGGGCACCGAGGGAACGGCCGCAGCCTGTTCACCCGATGCCATGGCGGGCGCAGCCGCCGTCAAAATCAGCGCCGACAGAACCATCGGCGCGGCGAATCGCAGAAGGACGCTACGCAAGGAAACCCCCAGTCAGAATGGGCGAACCGATGCGCACCCGCTGTTCTATCGAGCCAGCGCCCCCCGCGTTACATCAGACGAACGTCTTGACCAACGGTGCGGCCGTACTGCGTCGGGCTGTCCATTGGGATGCGTTCGCCGGTGCGACGAAGGTCGACTCCACGACAACCTACACATCGGATGATTACGCCCAAATGGAGTTCTACCTCGGTAATCCCAACTTGCCTGGCGGCATCGACCGAATCCGAATCCAGATCTGCAGCTCCCCAACACGCTGCAGTGTCCAGTGGAACGAGACCAGAGACTAGCCGCGGGGAGGAAACGTCCTTGTGCAGCGCCGGCCCGGGTCGGCTCGATCGTGCGGCGGCAAGCCGGGCTGGATCGTGCCTGTCATCGAGCGCCGGGGCAGGTCAGGCAGCTCGCGGGCGGCAGCTCGTGGTTGAGGGCTCGATGCCCGAAGACGCGGTACGGCGTACGAACACACTGCTGCGAGGGGCGCGCCTGGAATCGGCAGGCGCGCCCCTCGGTCTGTCCGGCGGTCGGGGTCAGTACTGGTAGCGGGCCACGATCACGTCAGCGACGGTGTCCGGTACGGCCTGGCCGATGACGTCGAACTGTGCGGAGGCCGGGTCGGTCCACAGGTGGGTTTCGTCGTTCTCCAGTTCGTCGGCCAGGCGCCGCGCTTCGGCCTCGTCGGGCGCGGCAATGACCATCTCGCTGTAGTACGTCTCGTTGGTCGTGTCGCAGCAGTAGTACAGGTCCACGGGTCGGCGATCTGCGGGTCGCAGGATGCGTGGCGCTTGGTCATGGGTCAGGGCTGTACCGAGCGGGAGCCGGGTTTGGGCGACGATCAGGTCTGCCAGGTCACGCGCTGAGGTGATGTCGAGCTCAAGATGAGGATCGGTGGCAGAAGGATCGACGTCGAGCTGCGCAGCAGCGGTCGCTCAGCAGCTGGTCGGACTGGGAGCGTTGACGTTGTGAGCCAGCAGTAGAGCCGGCTGATTGCCGGAGCCAACGCACACGAAGCGATGGACATGCGCACAGGCGGCACGAGGGTCCGAGGCCCCCGAGCAGGACGGGCGGTCTGTCAATGGCTCTGTCAATGAAGGCAAGTCAAGTCACGGCAGATCAGGCGGTGTAGACAGCCGCATTGCCAACGTTTCCGCCCACAGACAACACCGCGTAGGCCGACCCTCGCACTTGTAAAGCGATGGCTTTGATTTAGTGTCATAGGCGACCGATAACGGTTGTTCTCTCAGATGCAACTGCACAGATGCTACTTACATTCTGCCTGTGAATGGTCTCCAGGCCAACGCCGCCGCTGGCAACCCCTTGCGGGCCGGTAGGGCCGTCAACGCGAGTGCGATCAGAACCGGCACATGGCCGAGCAAGTACCTGGAACGCCCCAGGAACAGCAGGAGGAACGCGGCGATGCCCACGATGCTCAAGGC
>NZ_JBICST010000006.1:0-582401 GCF_043197265.1 Kribbella sp. NPDC049227
TGTGTCCGCGGAGTGCGCGGACCGCGTCGCCTTCGTCGTTTGTGCGGCAGCGCTGCGCTCGCCGCGAGCGGGGGCTCCGCCACCCGCACCCCCTTTTGGGGCCTTCGCTTCGCTCGGCCCGCTGGGGTTGCTCGCCGCGGGACAGTTGCCGGCGGTGGTTGCTCGCCGCTCGAACGGTTCCCGGCGGTGGTTGCTCGCCGCGTTGACGGTCCCCGGTGAGGGCTGGCCGCCGCGTTAGTGGTTTCGGCCGTGGTTGCTCGCCGCTTGATGGTTCCGGGCTGGGTTGCTCACCGTGGACAGCTCCCGGTGGGGGTTGCTCGCCGCGTTGACGGTTCCCGGCGGGGGCTGGCCGCCGCTTTAGTGGTTCCGGCTGGGGTTGGGCGCTGCTTTAGCGGTTCCGGGCTCGGGGTGTTCGCCGCTGGAAGGGTTTCGGGCTGGGGTTTGGGTTGGTTGCCTTCGGGTTGGTGGGGGGTGGCGTTAACCGGTCGCGGTTGGGGGATTGCGGGTTGTAGTTTTCTGGGGGAGGTGGGTGATGGGGTTGGTGAGGACCGGGCGGTTGGGAATGCGGTGGGCGGGGGTGGGGGACTTCGCGGCTTTGAGTGAGATGTGGACCGATGAACTGGTGGGGCAGTACATGGGGGATTACGGGCCGCGGGACGAAGAGGCTGTGCGGGATTGGTTGATGGGGTTTGTGGACGACGGGACGCATGTGCAGTTCAGCCTCACGCGGCGGGCCGATGGTGAGGTGGTGGGGTGGCTCGGGATGGGGCAGAGCGAGGAGCCGGTGGCGGACTGGAGCTTCGGGTACGCCGTACGCGCGGCTCATCGTGGGCAGGGGTACATGACTGAAGCGTTGACCGCGGGACTCGAGTATTGCCGTGCCGAGCTGGGCGTCGCGAGTCTGTGGGGTGAGTGCTTCGTCGGGAACGTTGCTTCCGCGTGGGTGATGACTGGTGCGGGGATGGTCGAGATCGAGCCTGTTGAGCGCAGCCGGCGGTTCCGTATCCCGGCGGCGTCCCGATGATCGATCAAACCCAGGTCAGTGTCGCGGTGCACCCCGATCTCGATGAGTTGGTGCGGTTGGAGTCGCAGCTCTTCAATGAGGATGCTGGAGTCCACGACCCTCAGGTTGATGTCTCCTGGCCGACGCGGCATGGGCGCGAGGATTTCGCCCGGCTGATCGATCTCGACTCCGCACTGGTGCTTGTCGCGCGGCGCGAGAGTGTGGTGGTCGGTCATCTCGTCGGATACCTGACGGCACCTTCACCGACACGCTTCGGACGGCGTACTGCGGAGATACGCAGCCTCTATGTGGACAGCGCTTCTCGCGCGAGTGGCGTGGGGCAAGCGCTGGTCGGCCGATTCAGTGAGTGGGCGCGAGAGAACGACGCGACCAGCGTCAGCGTCACGTCGTACGTCGCGAATCACAGCGCGCGGGCGTTCTACAGCCGGCTGGGCTTTGCCGAGCGGAGCGTCATCTTTCAGGCCGTCCTCGAAGACTGAGCGAGCCGTAGCCCCAGGTCCTCGATGGCGAAGGTGGGGTGGGAACGACGGCGGACGGTGGAGCCGATGGAGCGGGGTGGGTCGGCGTGGCCGCCGCCTCGGAAGATTCGGTAGGCGCCGTAGGTGGCGGGGTCGTACAGGTCCCAGCACCACTCCCAGACGTTGCCGAGCATGTCGTGGAGGCCCCATGCGTTGGGCGTCTTCAGGCCGACCGGATGCGCGACACCGCCTGAGTTCCCGGCGTACCAGGCGATGTCCTCGAGCGGTCCATAACGGTACGCCGGCGTACCCGCGGTGCAGGCGTACTGCCACTCGGCCTCGGTGGGCAAGCGATAACCGGATGAGTTCCAGTCGCACGTGACCTCCAACCCATCCACCACATAGGCAGCGGGCAGCCCGGCCTTCTCCGACAACTCGTTGCACAAGGCAATGGCGTCGTACCAGCTGATCCCGGTGACAGGTACGCCGTCCGAGCCAACGACGGGACAGCAGGCCAACCGGAAGGCGGACAACGACACCTGCCAGCGGGTGCCGAGGCGGTCGTCCCGGAGGGCGATGGTTCCCGCAGGGATGTCGACCATGGAGGGCATCGGCCAACCCTAGGGCCCGTCAGTAGTAGCGGCGGAGGTCCGGCCAGAGCGTGGACCATGGCGCGCCGGGGGAGTCGCACAGCACCAGCGCGGTGCCGTCCTCGTCGTTCGAGACGACGTTGTCGATCGTCCCCACCTGCTCGCAATCGCGGAAGTGCGCCTCGAACGCCGGCGTCCGCTCCTGCTCGACGAGTAGCACCGGACCGGTGTTGCTGTCCGGCGGCCGCTCCCAGTCCGCGAAGCTCATATGACCCGAGTACGCCGGCGGCAGCCCATGCGAAGGCCCGAAGCGCCGCAACGCACCCGCCTCACCGTAGTTGCCGGTAAAGATCGTCGCCGACGCCCGCTGCTCCGAGGGGATCCGATTCCACACGTCCGCGACAGCCGTCGTCAGCTCCGGCCACCCGATCTGCTCGCCCTGTTCCTTGTTCACCGGTATGACGAAGTCCACCGCCGAAGCCGGCAACACGGGCAACGTGAACAGCGCCGACGTGAGAGCAGTCAGCGCGAGTCCAACCGCGACAATCGATCTCCGCCACGCCAGCACCGGCTCAACCCCAGCCGCCACCAGCACGAGCAGCAGCGGCAACGCGTAGTACGACTTCCCGCCGACGGCCAGTACGACGACGCACAGCAGGGGATAGGCCAGCGCGACGGACCGTGCCCACGGCATCCGCCACATCCGGCGGAACCCGGCCACCCACACCGGCACCAGGAACGGCGACAACTGCAGGATCTGCAGCGGGATGAACATGATCCGGTTCTCGGTCCCGTCGTCCTCGCTGATGCCACCGGCGACGGTGAGCTGCGGCCAATCGTGCTGGAACTGCCACAGCACGTTCGGCAGCGCGACGATCCCCGCGACCGCGACACCCGCGAGCAGCCACCACGAACGCAGTACCTCACGTGGACCGACGATCAGTACCGCGATGAGCAAGGCCCCGATCGGCAGCACCACGAGGTACTTGTTCTCCAGCGCGATCCCCGCGGTCAGTCCGAGCGCGAGCCACCACCGGCCGTCGGTCGTCCGCAGCAGTTTGATCGTGAAGAGCGCGATCAGCATCCACGCGAGCAGGTCGTACGTCGCGGTCGACACCAGATGCCCGACGCCGAGCACGAACCCGGACACCGCCGCACAAATCGCGGCCAGCAGTTGGCCGCGCCGCTCGCTCCCGAACTCCCGCGCGATCAGTGCGACCACCACGATCGTGATCGCACTGGCCACCGTCGACAGCACCCGCAGCCCCATCGGGGTGTTCCCGAACGCTTCGGTCGAGATCCGGGCGAGCAACGGTGTCAGTGGCGGCTGGTCGACGTACCCCCAGTCGAGATGTTGCCCCGCGACCATGAAGTAGAGCTCGTCCCGGTGGTACCCGTACCGCCTGGACAAGGCCGTCAGTACGACGGCCACGACCCCAGCGACGGCGTACACGGGAACAGCAGCGAATGCAGGCACCGACGGGCGCGTGGCGGTCATGCCCGAATGCTGACAGCCCGAAGGGTCCCGAACCACCCCGATTCACCCGGAGGAAACCCCGGTTGCTGCGTGGTTGGCATGCCATCGCGCATGATCTGATATGTCAACCGGACAACGTGAGGGGAGAGGCCGTGGCGCTGCTCTACGAGCGGATCAGTGCGCACGTGCTGGAGCAGATCCGGCGTGGTGCGCTGCGGCCCGGTGACCGGGTGCCGTCGGAGATGGAGCTCGCGGCGGAGTTCGAGGTCAGCCGGATCACGTCCAAGCGGGCGCTCGAGGTACTGCGGGAGGCAGGCCTGGTGGAGCGGATCCGCGGCAAGGGGACGTTCGTCGTACGCCATCTGCCCGACCTGACCGGTGTCACCGTGCCGCTGCGGGGACGGGTGCCGCGTCCGAGGCCTGAGGCCCGCTCGATCGCTCTCGTCATCCCAGATGTGTCCGAGGCGTACGGCCTGGAGTTGCTGTGCGCGGTCGAGGAGCGGTGTGCCGAGTACGGCGCGCATCTGATCGTACGGCGGACGCACGGCCGGCAGTCCGATGAGGAGAAGGCCGTGGACCTCCTGGTGGCGACCGGTGAGGTGGACGGTCTGATCGTGTTCCCGGTTCACGGCGACTTCTACAACGCCAGCCTGCTCCGGCAGGTGCTGGACGGCTATCCGGTCGTGCTGGTCGACCGCCACCTGTCCGGGATCCCCGTCGCGGCGGTCCACACAGACAACGTGGCAGCGGCAAAGGCCCTCACTGAGCGGCTGCTCGACCAGGGGCACCGCCACATCGCCTTCGTGTCTCCGCCTCCGGTGAATACGTCGTCGATCGAGGACCGGCTGGAGGGGTTCCGGTCCGCGTTCGGCGGCCGTGGCCAGCCCCACGAGCTGACCGATCTGCGCAGCACCCTGCCCGGGTCGACGACGACGGAGAGCGTCGAGGCGGATGTCGAGGTGATCCGCGCGTTCCGCGAGCGGCTGCCTGAGGTCACGGCGTACTTCGCCTGCGAGTACAACCTGGCCCGGATGACGGACCGGGCGCTTGGCGGCGACCGGGTGGTCGCCTGCTTCGATTCGCCGGGTGACTCGATCGGCGGGCCGCCGTACCTGCACGTCCGTCAGGACCAGCAAGAGATGGGCCGGAGGGCGGTGGACCTGCTGCTCGCTCGGCTTCGCGGTGAAGAGGTGCCGAACCTGACCATGGTCCCGTTCGAGCTGGTCGATGCTGAGGGCAACGGGTAGGAGACCTGACTTTCGGCAGTACGGCGAGGCCGGGGTGACTGTGTAGCGTCTGGGGCATGAACTGGCGGCGCCTGGGAGACGTCGGCCTGTGGGCCGGGCTGAGCTTCCTCGTGCTCGCGGAGAGCGGTGCCCGCGGCGATCCGTACTGGATGCAGGCCGCCTTCATCGCGACGCTGTTCGTGGCGGTCTTCGTCCGCCGGCGCTGGCCACTGGTCGCCCTCGCCGCCGTCGCCTGGGCGGAGATCGTCGTCCTGGCCTTCGCGCTCGGCACGCAGAACGGCGTCCAGGTCGCGTTGGTCCCGGCGATCACCTTGATGAGCTACCTGGCAGGTCGCCGGGAAACTCAGCTGAAGCACTTCGTCATGGTGTGCAGCTGGTCGCTGCTCGGCGGACTGCTCCTCGCGCTGGTGGTGCAGCGTGAGCAGCATGCCACAGAGGCGGTGCTGAGCTGGCTGGTGATGCTGCTGCTCGCACTGCTTCTGGTCGTGCTGCCGTGGCTGGTCGGGCGGTACCGCGCGCAGCAGGCTCTGCTCGCCTCGGCCGGCTGGGACCGGGCGGAGCGGATCGAGCGCGAGCAGCGGATGGCGATCGACCAGGAGCGACTGCGCGAGCGGTCCCGGATCGCCCAGGACATGCACGACTCGGTCGGCCACGAGCTGAGCCTGATCGCCCTCCGCGCCGCCGCCCTGGAGCTCGACCCGTCCCTGCCGGACGAGCACCGGCAGGCCGCAACCTCGTTGCGTGAAGCAGCCGCGACGGCGACGGATCGGCTCGGCGAGATCATCGGCGTACTGCGGGACTCGGACGCGCCGACGGTGCCCCGCGACGAGAGCGTGCCGTCGCTGATCGAGCGGGCGGCCGAGTCCGGTCTCGAGGTCCGTCTGATCGAGGAGGGTGACGGCGAACTGTCGCCGATGGTGGATCGCGCAGTACATCGCATCGTCCAGGAATCACTGACGAACGCGAGCAAGCACGCGCCCGGCGCCGCGGTCACCGTGACCGTGACGCGTGCGGACGACGACGTACGCGTGCAGATTGTCGACACAGGCGCACAGCGACCGGTCCAGTCGGTTCCCTCGAGCGGACGCGGCCTGGACGGACTGCGCGAACGCGTCCGGCTCGTCGGCGGGACGCTGACCGCGGGGCCACGGAGCGGCGGTGGTTTCGAGGTGGTGGCAACAATGCCGCGAGCGGGCGGCCGGCCCGAGCCCGAAGCACCGCCGATGTCTGCCGCGGAAGCGGAACGAGCCACGGTGCGGCGCAGCGCGCGACGCGGTCTGGTCACGGCCGTCGCCGCACCGCTGATCCTCGGAGCGGCCGTCGGCGTGGTTGCCTTGGGCTACTACCTGATCGCAGGCTACAACTCGATCCTGCACCCCGGTCAGTACGACGCTCTGACCATCGGGCAGCCGGAGGACGACGTGGAGAAGGTGCTCCCGGCGATGCAGATGATCGACCCGCCCAGCGAGGGTTACACGGCCCCGGCCGGCTGGTCCTGCCGCTACTACAGTCCGGACGTCCCGTTCTCGATCACCTACGTCTACAGGCTCTGCTTCGCCGACGGGAAGCTGGTCGCCAAGACGGTCGTGCAGAGCGGTTCCGTCGTACCGACCCCCGAAAGCACAGGATGACGACATGATCAGGGTGCTGCTGGCCGACGACGAGGCGATGGTGCGGGCCGGCGTCCGCGCGATCCTCGACACCGACGACGCGATCGAGGTCGTTGCCGAGGCAGCCGATGGGGCGGAGGCGGTCGAGCAGGTACGGCGGCACCGGCCCGACGTGGCGGTGCTCGATATCCGGATGCCGCGGATGGACGGTCTTGCGGCCGGCGCCGAGATCCGCCGGACCGTGCCCGAGACCGCGGTGGTGATCCTGACGACGTTCTCCGAGGACGCGTACATCGCCCGCGCCCTGGGCGACGGCGCGAGCGGCTTCCTGCTCAAATCGGGCGACCCCCGTGAGTTGATCGCCGGTCTCAAGGCTGTCGCGGAAGGTGCCGCCTATCTGTCGCCCCGCGTCGCCCAGCGGGTGATCGCCGAGCTGAGCACCGGCACCGGCGGTGGTGCGATGGCCCGCGCGGCGGCTGCCAAGGAGCAGGTCGCCGTACTGAGTCCGCGTGAGCTGGAGGTGCTGGGACTAGTCGGCGCGGGACTGTCCAACGCCGAGATCGCCCGGCGGCTCTTCCTGGTCGAGGGCACCGTGAAGGCGTATGTGAGCGCGATTCTGCTGCGGTTGGCGGTCAAGAACCGGGTGCAGGCCGCTATCGTCGCCTACGAGGCCGGTCTGGTGACTGGCTGAGGGGTCAGATTCCGTTACCCGGTGGTGGTGCGACGCTCCGGGTGGTGACGTGGTGTGGACACCCGGTCATGGGATAGTGGACCTTCCCCGGGGACCTCACCTCCGGAATCGAAAACCCAGCAACCCCAGGGGCCACCCGCCCCCTCTGACAGAATCGGGGACCCAGGTCGTGACCGACTCGCACAACTCCGGACAGCACAAGGACCGGGAAGCGGCGGCGGCCGAGGTCCGGAGAATGTGGCAACCGACGCCCTCCTGGACCCAGCCGGATCCGAACACGGCGCCCGCCGACGAGCCCGAGAAGCCCGACGAGCAGCCGGACGCGCTCTCCCAGGAGTTCCCGGGCGACGCGTGGTCCCGGCCCAGCCAGCCGCCGCCCAGCCCGTCCTGGTCGCAGCCGGCGGCCGAGTCCGGCACTACGGACGAGACCGACGACGCCGAGGCGGACAGCGCCGACGAGCAGTCGTCCGGCCCGGCGGCCGGCGGTCAGCCAGCCGGACAGGGCGACAGCGGTACGGCGCCGCAGGGTGCCCCGAACAGCCCTGTGTTCGGCGGCTCGTCGTTCCACAGCTCCGGCGCGGGCTACGGCGCCCCGGAGAACCCTCCGGCCGCCAGTGCTCCCGCGCAGGGCGGTCAGCAGCTGTCGCCGGCCGCGCAGCACTTCTTCCCGCAAGGCATCCCCGGTCAGAACGTGCCGCAGCAGCGTGACGTCTCCTACCGCACGGACGAGCTGATCCAGGCGCTTCCGCTGCCTCGGGAGGCCCCGGCGGAGCGCGGCGTCCGCAGTGTGCTGCGACTGCGTCCGGGCAGCGGCGAGCGGCTGGAACGGATCGCCCGCGCGACCGCGGCGACGGCGTTCCGGCGCCCGGTGACGATCGTGGTGGCGAACCCGAAGGGCGGCTCGGGCAAGACGCCGACCACGCTGCTGCTCGCCGGTGCGCTCGGTCAGGCCCGTGGCGGCGGCGTGGTCGCCTGGGACAACAACGAGCTGCGCGGCAACATGCACCTGCGTACGCACGACACGAATGCCCGGTCCACCGTCACCGACATGCTCCAGGCGATGCCGATGCTGACCCAGCCGGATGCCCGGCTCGGCGACGTGGCGGCGTACCTGCGGCACCAGGTCGCCGGGCAGTACGACGTACTGACCTCGGCGACCACGACGTACGCGCAGATCGAGGCCAAGGACTTCGACCAGATCCACCGGTTGCTGAGCCGGTTCTACAAGGTGCTCGTGATCGACACCGGGAACAACGAGGGCTCCAGCAACTGGCGCGAGGCGATGAAGGCGGCCGACGCCCTCGTCATCCCGATCAAGTGGAAGAGCCTGTCCTGCGCGGCCGCAGTGCAGATGCTGGAGGAGCTAGACAACCAGGGCCCGGAGGCGCAGCGCCTGATCCGCCGTGCGGTGATCGCGGTGTCGAACGGTCCCGGCGACGTGAACAAGGAGGTCGAGAAGCAGCTCCGGCCGTACTTCGAGTCGCGCGCGGCCGCTGTCGTCGACATTCCGACCGACCAGCACATCGCGGCCGAAGGCCCGCTCGACCACTCCGCGCTGCAGCCGACCACCCGCCGCGCAGCCCTGGAGCTGGCGGCGAAGGTGTCGGAGCAGATCACGATCGCCCTGAACGTCCCGCGGTAAGCCCGTTGCCGAAGTCGCCCGGACCGTCAAGGTCCGGGCGACTTCGTCGTTCCTACCGGAGTACGGCGAGTCCGCCGATCAGGCGTCGCGGCGGGACAGGATCCGCGTGCCGAGGACGAGACCCAGGACGGCCCAGGCGATCAGGAGAACACCGCTCACAGTCGGGGAGAGCGGATCGGTCGTGCCGGTCAGGTAGTTCTGGCCGGCGCCGCCCGGGAGCAGGGCCGCGATCCACACGAGTGCGCGGATCGAGCTCTGCCCGAGCATGAGCGGGACGACCATGAGCAGGAGGAAGGCCACGGTCAGTGTTCCCGCCGTACTGCGGACGACCCAGGCGATCCCGGCCGCGAACAGCCCGGCTGTCGTCGCGTAGAAGGCGACCGACAGCAGGTCGACCACCAGTGTGCTCGCGGTCCAGTCGGCCCACGAGCCCGCGGCCAGGCCGCCGGCGACAGCTGCGACACCGGCGAGCACCAGGCCGTAGACGAACAGGACCGGTGCGAGCACGATCGCCTTCGCGAGTACGACGTTCCGCCGTACTGGAGTCCACTGCAGGGTCGAACGGATACTGCCGGTCGCGTACTCGGACGTGACGGTCAGCAGGGCGAACGCGGCGATCACCACCTGCACGATCATGATGACCGAAGCGCCGAACTCCCCGACGGCCTCCGTCTGCGCGACCTGCCCCGGCTCCAGATGGGTGCTGGTGTAGGCGAGGTTGAAGCCGAACTGCAGGCCGAGCAGCGTGGTCAGCACGAGTGCTGCCGCGAGGTTCAGCCAGCTCGACCGGACTGTCCACAGCTTGGTCCACTCCGAACGCACCGCGTCCGGGAGACCGGTCCCCAGGGTGACAACCGCCGTACTCACCGCTCACCTGCTTCCACGAGTTCAGCTTCGGGCTCGACGTGAGCCCGCTTCTTCTTGAGCCGGTGCCGGACGACCTCCACGATCAGCGTGACCGCGAGCGCCAGCCCGATGCCGAGGATCACGCCCTTCAGCGGGTTGTCCTCGAACGCTTTCCCGCCGATGTAACCGACCAGGGTGCAGTACAGGCCCCAGCTGACGGCCGCGATGGCGGCGAAGGACGAGAACTTGCGCAGCGGGTACCGCACCGATCCCATCGTCAACGTGACCGCGGTGCGCCCACCCGGCACGTAGCGAGCGACCACGAGTACAAGTCCGCCGCGGTCCGCCAGTGCCCGTCGAGCCCACAGCACGGCGGCGTGCCGTTTGGTCCCCGGCTTCATCCGATCGAGCAGCCGGCCGCCGGCGCCACGGCCCAGCGCATAGGACACGTGGTCGCCGACGAACGCACCGACGGCAGCGGCCGCGATCACGGCGTACAGGTTGGGTTCACCGTTGGCCGCGACGAACACGCCCGCGGTGACCACGAGCGTCTCGCTGGGGATGGCCGGGAAGAACCCGTCCAGGGCGGCGAAGCCCCACAGCGCGAGGTAGATCCACCACGACGACATCAACTCCTCGGCGAAATGCAAGATCGCGTCGGTCATGACGCCACCGCGACGCCGTACTGGACGCTGTCCGCGGTGAGCTCCATGTACGCCTCCTCCAGCGAGGCCCGCTGGGTCTGCAACTCGTGCAGCCGCACGCCGAGTTCATACGCCAGATCTCCGACCCGCTCCGCCGGTACGCCGGTCACGATCAACTGGCCGTCCGCCGACTCCACCCGCTCCGCCTCTGTGATGAGCCGATCCCGCAGTACGGCGAGGTGCGCCCGATCGGGGACGCGGACGGCGACCGTGGTGCGCGACGACCGCGCGATCACGTCCGCGACCGGAGCGTCGGCGATCAGCCGGCCGCGCCCGATCACGACGAGCTGGTCGGCAGTCAGCTGCATCTCGCTCATCAGGTGGCTGGAGACGAACACCGTCCGGCCCTCCGCCGCGAGCGAGCGCATCAGCCCGCGGACCCAGCGGACGCCGTCCGGGTCGAGGCCGTTCACCGGTTCGTCGAACATCAGCACCTCGGGGTCGCCGAGCAGCGCACCGGCGATGCCGAGGCGCTGTCCCATGCCGAGAGAGAACTCTCCGGCACGCTTGCCGGTGACGGAGTCCAGGCCGACGACGGACAGGACCTCGTCCACCCGGCTGACCGGGAGTCCGTTGCTCCGGGCCATCGCGATCAGGTGGTTGCGCGCGGACCGCCGTGGGTGCAGCGCCTTGGCGTCGAGCAGTGCGCCGACCTTGGTGAGTGGTGCCGGCCAGTCAGCGTACGGGCGGCCGTCGACCAGGGCAGTGCCCTCGGTCGGTGCGTCGAGGCCGAGGATCATCCGCATCGTGGTCGACTTGCCGGCGCCGTTGGGGCCGAGGAAGCCGGTTACCCGGCCGGGGGAGACGGTCAGGTCGAGCGAGTCCACCGCGCGGGTGTCGCCGTACCTCTTGGTGAGTCCTTCGAGCGTGATCACGCTGGGGCCCTTCTGCAACGGATTGGTGTCTCGAACCTAGGAATCCGGGCACCCCTGGCACATCGGACGATGGGCGTCGGCGACCCCCTACTTTCGTCAGGTGGCCGGACCTGTGGATACGCCGTCGGGCCGTGGGTCCGGAGTCGATACCATCTGTGGCGTGACCGGCATCTCGGCCGGTCGGCGAACTCGAGGAGTGAACGTGCCGGAAGTCAAGGTCCATCTGATCGGCGTCGAGGGCGAGGCTGAGCGGAGTGTGACCGAGACGACGACGATCGGGGAGCTGTTCGCCGGAATCTTCGGCCAGGACCGCTCCGCCATCGCCGCCCGCGTCAACGGTGAGCTGCGCGACCTGTCCCGGGTGGTCGCCGACGGCGACGAGATCGAGCCGGTGAAGGCGTCGTCGGAGGACGGCCGGGCGATCATCCGGCACTCCACCGCGCACGTGCTCGCGCAGGCGGTGCAGGACCTGTTCCCGGAGGCCAAGCTCGGCATCGGGCCGCCGGTGGAGAACGGGTTCTACTACGACTTCGACGTGCCCACCCCGTTCACCCCGGACGACCTGGGCAAGCTCGAGAAGAAGATGCAGCAGATCATCAAGGAGCGGCAGCGGTTCAGCCGCCGGGTGGTCTCGGACGACGACGCGCGGACCGAGCTCGCGACCGAGCCGTACAAGCTCGAGCTGATCGGGATCAAAGGCTCGGCAGCGGACGCGGCTGAAGGCGCGAGTGTCGAGGTCGGCGGCGGCGAGCTGACCATCTACGACAACGTCCGGCGGGACGACTCCGTCGCCTGGAAGGACCTGTGCCGCGGCCCGCACGTGCCCGCGACCGGCTACCTGGGCAACTTCAAGCTGATGCGGACCGCCGCGGCGTACTGGCGGGGGAGCGAGAAGAACCCGCAGCTCCAGCGCATCTACGGGACGGCCTGGGAGTCGCGCGACGAGCTGAAGGCGTACCTGAACCGGCTGGAGGAGGCCGCCAAGCGCGACCACCGCAAGCTCGGCAGCGAGCTCGACCTGTTCAGCTTCCCGGACGAGATCGGTTCGGGGCTCGCGGTGTTCCACCCCAAGGGCGGCGTACTGCGCAAGGTGATGGAGGACTACTCCCGCCAGCGCCACGTCGAGGACGGCTACGAGTTCGTCTACTCGCCGCACATCACCAAGGCGCAGCTGTTCGAGACCTCGGGCCACCTGGACTGGTACGCCGACGGCATGTACCCGCCCATGCACCTGGACGAGGAGCGGGGCGCGGACGGGCAGATCCGCAAGCAGGGCCAGGACTACTACCTGAAGCCGATGAACTGCCCGATGCACAACCTGATCTACGGCGCCCGCGGCCGGTCCTACCGAGAGCTGCCGCTGCGGCTGTTCGAGTTCGGCACGGTGTACCGGCTGGAGAAGTCCGGCGTCGTGCACGGCATGACCCGGGCCCGCGGGTTCACGCAGGACGACGCGCACATCTACTGCACCCGCGAGCAGATGCGCGACGAGCTGCGCAAGCTCCTGACCTTCGTGCTCGGCCTGCTCGCCGACTACGGCCTGGACGACTTCTACCTCGAGCTCTCGACCAAGAACCCGGACAAGTTCGTCGGCTCCGACGAGGTCTGGGAGGAGGCGACCGAGACGCTGCGGGAGGTTGCCGAGGGCTCCGGTCTCGAGCTGGTCCCGGACCCGGGCGGCGCAGCGTTCTACGGCCCGAAGATCTCGGTCCAGACCAAGGACGCGATCGGCCGGACCTGGCAGATGTCCACGATCCAGCTGGACTTCAACCTGCCGGAGCGGTTCGAGCTGGAGTACACCGCGCCGGACGGGTCCCGGCAGCGGCCGGTGATGATCCACCGCGCGCTGTTCGGCTCGATCGAGCGGTTCGTCGCGGTGCTGACCGAGCACTACGCCGGTGCCTTCCCGCCCTGGCTGGCCCCGGTCCAGGTGGTCGGCATCCCGGTCACCGACGGCCACGTGGACTACCTGTACGACGTCGCCGCGCAGCTGAAGGCGCAGGGGATCCGGATCGAGGTCGACTCGTCCGACGACCGGATGCAGAAGAAGATCCGCAACGCCCAGAAGTCCAAGGTCCCGTACATGCTGATCGCCGGCGACGACGACATGGCCGCCGGGTCGGTGTCGTTCCGCTACCGCGACGGCACGCAGAAGAACGGCGTACCGATCGCCGACGCGGTGAGCGAGATCGTGGAGGCCGTCCAGAAGCGCGTCCAGGTATGACGGGTTCCCCCGACCAACCGTCCGCCGACGACCAGGGCGGCGTACCGGAGTCGCCGTACGCGCCGGATGAGGTGGTTGTGCAGGACGGGGTCGGGGTGCCGGATCCGTTCATGCGGTTGTGGACGCCGCACCGGATGGCCTACATCGAGGGGGAGAACAAGCCGACCAGTGGTGCGGCCGGGTCGGGTTGCCCGTTCTGCCGGTTGCCGGGGCTGCCGGATGCCGACGCGCTGATCGTGCACCGGGGCGAGGCGGCGTACGCGGTGCTGAACCTGTACCCGTACAACCCTGGCCATCTGATGGTGGTGCCGTACCGGCATGTCGCGGACTACACGGAGCTGACCGACGCGGAGGTCACGGACGTGTCGGTGCTGACCCGGCAGGCGATGCAGGCGGTCCGGGCGGTGTCGGCCGCGCACGGCTTCAACATCGGCATGAACCAGGGCGAGATCGCCGGCGCCGGGATCGCCGCCCACCTGCACCAGCACGTCGTGCCGCGCTGGGCAGGCGACACCAACTTCATGCCGGCGATCGCCCACACCAAGGTGCTGCCGCAACTCCTGTCCGAAACCAGGGCCCTGCTCGCCAAGTCCTGGCCCTAGGCAGGCTCAGCGCAGGAACAGGGGCATCATCGGGTCGACGATGCCTTGGAGGGTGGTCAGGGGGACCACGCGGGGTGGGTTCGTCAGGCCGGTGACGCGGACGACGCGGCGGCCGAGGCGGAAGACGAGTTCGCCCTTGTCCGGGAGGTAGTAGCCGGGCTGGCCGACCGGCGCGAGCTGCGGTGGAGGCGTCCGGTCCGCCTCCGGGATCGTCGGCTGGTCGAACGCCTCGACGATCGACACGGTCGCGTCGTACGTCCCCCAGATACACGTCAACGCACCACGGACCCGATAGTCCCGCCGCAGCTGCACCTGCGCCCCGGCGAAGTCCTCGGCCTGCGAGTTCGACAGCTGGCAGGCTGCGTCGGTCTGCCGAGCGTTCCGCAGCGACGTCGGTACGGCGTCCCGCGTCGCCAGCGCGATCGCCACCGCCTTGGCCCGGTCGATGCCGTCCGCGGTACTGCGATCGATACCGCCCGCCGGCGTGATGCGGACGGCCCGGTCGCCGACCGTGAACACGATCCGGGACTCAGTGATCAGGGCGCCTGGTCCGAGTTCGGCGAGAGGCTCGACCGTGGCGGCGCCGGTGAGCAGCCGGTTGAGCGAGTCGGGCTGGCGGGGGAGCGCAGTGACACCGATCGTGACGACGCGGTCCTCGAGAAGCAGTGTGCACAGGTCCATGGCGGGCAGGCCGCCGTCGTTCCAGGCGTTCGGTTTCGCGGTGACCGGCACGTGCAGCTTGGCGGTCAGTGTGCTGGTGATCGCCGTACACACCTGTGGTCCTGGTGCCCCCGCCGTACCGTCCAGGCCCTCGGCCTGCGGGGGAGCGATGGCGGTCGGGACGACGGCGGGAGGCTGCGTCGGCACGGTGACCGGCCGGGAGCCGTTGGCCTTGCGTGCGACCGAGCAGCCGGAGGTCAGCAGCGCCAGAACGAGCGCACCAGCCAGCGCACCAGCCAGCGCGCCGCGGCTGGGCCGCGCCATCCTCCGTCGCGTCCTCACCCTGTCAGCATCGCGCGAAATCAGGTCTACCGCAGGCGGAAAGCCGTGGCATGTCACCGGATGGTGATCCGGCTGGACTACGATCGGCCCGCCATGCTTAACAGATTCCGGCAGTTCTGGACCAAGGTGATCACGCCGATCGCCAAACTCCTGCTCAGGCTCGGCGTGACCGCTGACATGGTCACGCTCGTGGGCACCATCGGCGTGTGCGCGGGCGCGCTGATCTTCTTCCCGCGCGGCCAGCTGTGGCTGGGCGTGGTGATCATCACCTGCTTCGTGTTCTCGGACCTGATCGACGGCTTCATGGCCCGCACGTCGGGCACGTCGTCGAAGTGGGGGTCGTACCTCGACTCCACCCTGGACCGCATCGGCGACGGCGCGATCTACGGCGGCCTGGTCATGTACTACGCCAACTCACGCGCCGGCGACTCGACCCTGATGGCCGCGGTCACGCTGTGGGCGCTGGTGATGGGTGCAGTCACGTCGTACGCGCGGGCCAAGGCCGAGAGCCTCGGGCTGAAGGCGAGCGGTGGTCTGGCCGAGCGCGCGGACCGGCTCGTGTTCACCCTGGTCATCGCGTTCTTCTCCGACGTGTTCGACCTGCCGATCCTGCTGAAGATCGTGATCTGGGCGGTCGCCGTCGCCAGCACCATCACCGTGGTCCAGCGGTCGCTGTCGGTCCGCAAGCAGGTCCTCGCCGACCCCGCCAACGCCGGCCTGGACACCCCGCCACCGGCGACGACCGAGCCTCAGGCCACGACTGAGCCCACGGCCGCCACCGAGCCCCCGGCCGAACCGGACCCGAAGAACTGAGGCATGGACGGCCTCCGTCAGCGGGCTGCCGATCTCGCGTTCGCGCTCGCCTGGGCGCTGGTCCGACGGCTACCTGAGAAGACAGTCACCTGGTTGTTCCGCCAAGCCGCGGATCACGTCGTACGCCGGAACGGTCGCGGCGTACGGCGATTGCGCGGGAACCTGGCCGTGGTCCGCCCGGATGCCACACCGGCGGAGCTGGATGCGCTCACGCTGGCCGGAATGCGTTCGTATTTGCGCTACTGGCAGGAGGCGTTTCGGCTGCCCGAGTGGTCGGACCAGGAGGTCGTCGGCCGGGTCCGTACGGTCAACGAGAAGCTGCTCCGCGACGCTCACGCGGCCGGCCAGGGTGTGATCTGCGCGCTGCCGCACCTGGCGAACTACGACCACGCCGGCGCCTGGGCAGGTCTGACCGGGATGCCGGTGTCGACCGTGGCCGAGCGGCTGAAGCCGGAGTCCCTGTTCGACCGCTTCATCGAGTACCGCAAGAAGCTCGGCATGGAGGTTCTCCCGCTGACCGGCGGTGACCAGGATGTCGTCGGGATCCTGGCCGAGCGGCTGCAGGCGGGCGGGTTCGTCTGCCTCGTGGCCGACCGGGACCTGTCCGAGCGCGGCGTACCGGTGACGTTCTTCGGCCGTCCGTCGCGGATGCCGGCCGGTCCGGCCGCACTGAGCCTGCGGACGGGAGCCCCGCTCATCCCGGCGACGCTGCACTACGACGGGCCTCAGCTGGTGATCACGTTCCACGACGCCATCGAGCCCGAGGGCGGCACCGCCGGGATGACCCAGCGCTGCGCGGACGCCTTCGCCGCCGGGATCGCCGCGCACCCCCAGGACTGGCACATGCTGCAGAGGATTTTCCTGGAGGAGTGAGAATCGTTCCGTGAGGATCGGTGTGGTGTGCCCGTACTCGCTGGGCACGCCCGGCGGGGTGCAGAACCATGTCCGCGACCTCGCCGAGGCCCTGCTCGGGGTCGGCCACGAGGTGTCCGTCCTGGCGCCGGTCGACGACTCCGACGCGGTCCCGCCGTACGTCGTCTCGTCCGGACGCGCGGTCGGGGTCCCATACAACGGATCGGTCGCGCGGGTCACGTTCGGCCCACGGACGGCGGCGCGGGTGAAGAGCTGGCTCGCCGACGGCCGGTTCGACGTGGTCCACGTGCACGAGCCGACGACTCCGAGTGCGTCGATCATCGCGCTCTGGTCGGCCGACGGCCCGTTCGTCTCGACGTTCCACACCTGGCAGGTCCGGTCCCGCGCGATGAGTGCCGCCGCCAGTCTGCTCCGGCCCGCGCTGGAGAAGATCGACGCCCGGATCGCGGTCTCGGAGAACGCGCGTTCGATGATGGTCCAGCACATCGGCGGCGAGGCGGTCGTGATCCCGAACGGTCTCTACACCGCGCGTTTCAAGGGAAGTCCCCGCCCGGAGTGGATGGGCGACGACGGCACGATCAGCTTCCTCGGCCGCCTCGACGAACCCCGCAAGGGCCTGGGTGTCCTGGTGAAGGCCGTCCCCGCGTTGGTCGCGGAGCGGCCGGGGCTGAAGATCCTGGTGGCCGGGTCTGGTCAGGCAGACGAGGCACGGCGCGCTGTGCCCGGGCGGTTCCGCGACAACATCCTCTTCCTGGGCGAGATCGACGACGACGCCCGCGCCGACATGCTGGCCGGCTCGGACGTCTATGTCGCGCCGCATCTGGGTGGCGAGAGCTTCGGCATCGTCCTGCTCGAGGCGATGGCGGCAGGTGCTCCCGTCCTGGCCAGCGATCTGGCCGCCTTCCGGCAGGTCCTCGACGGTGGCCGCCTGGGCGAGCTGTTCGAGCCGGGGAGCGCCGACGAACTCGCTCACCGTGCACTCCGGCTCCTGGGCAGTCCCGACGACCGCGAGAAGCTTCGCTCCGCCGGACTGAGCGCCGTACCTCGCTACGACTGGTCGGTTCTGCTACCAGAGCTCCTCTCGGTCTACGAACTCGTCGCGCGGCGCTAGCGGCGACCGCGGAAGGCGCTGAGGAGGGCGCTGCGGGCGTCGGCTGGTAAGGGGTCGCCGGGCAGGTCGTTCAGGGTCTGTGTCGTCTGGCGGATCTGGTCGAGGTAGCGCTCACAGCCATCGCACAGGGGCAGGTGGTCGACGAAGTCCTGCTCCGCCTCCGGACCCAGGGTCCCTTCGAGGAACGCCGTCACGCGCTCGACGAACTCACGGCACTCGAGATCGCTCATGACTTGTCACCTTCCCGCTGGTAGAAATCTTCCAGTCTGCCGCGCAGGAACGCCCGCGCGCGGTGCAGCAGCACCCGTTGGTTCGCCGCCGTGATCCCGAGCAGCTCGCACACCTCGTCGTACGGGCAGCCCTCGATGTCCCGCAGTACGACGACCAGGCGCTGGCGCTCGGGGAGTGCGGCCAGAGCCTCCGTCAGGGAGGCGCGGACCTCGGCGGTGAGCAACCCTTGCTCCGGTGACGACCAGGCCGGCGGGTAGTCCCACCAGTGGCCGGGGAACGGATCGCCCGCCGGGCGGAACCGGCTCGGGTCAACAGTCGGCCCCTGGTCGTCGATGCTGCTCATCGGCACGACCTTGTGCTCGCGGGTGCCGCGGCGCTTCGCGGTGTTGGTGAGGATCCGGTAGACCCAGGTCTTCAGCGAGGACCGGCCCTCGAACCGGCCGATGCCCTCGATCACCGCGAGCCAGGTCTCCTGCACGACCTCGGCGGCTGACTCTTCGGTCGACACGAACGAGCGCGCGACCCGCCGCATACCGCCGGACCAGCCGTCCAGGAGCAGCGCGAACATGTCCTCGTCGCCGGTCCGCAACCGCTCGAGGAGTACGTCGTCCGACGGCAGCCCGGCCATCATCGGCTCAGCGTACGGCGACCGCACGCCGCTGCACCCAGACGAGCGCGGCACCGGCGAGCGCGACCGCGCCGGTGATCATCCAGCCCGACACGTAGACGCCGGCGTGCTTGCTCACGGCACCGAAGATCAGCGCGAACGGCGTGAACAGCAACCACGAGACCGCGCTGATCCCGGACGCCACACCGGTCCGGATCGTCGACGGCACCGCGTCATGCATCAGTTGGCTGAGGTGGATGCCGATCACTACGAGCAACAGCGTCAGCGCGACCATGGCGGCGGTCAACGCGGCCAGGCTGCGGCTGGTCGTCATGGTCACGCACGCAGCCAGCATGGTGAGTACGACGATCGCCACGGACAGCGGTCGTTCGAGATGCAGCCGACTCGCGAGGAGTCCACCGACCCCGATCATCCCGACCAGCAGTGCCCAGAACGGACCGTAGTACCCGGCCTCTGCCTTGAGCGTGACCAGCCAGAGCGGACCGAACTCGTACATCGCCTGCAAGATCATCGCCGACATGACGGTGGCCGCCGCGATCGGCACCAACCGCCCACGGTCGGTGATCGCGCGGTACGTGACCACGAGGTGATCCCGGAGCGAGGTCCGTTCGGTCGTCCGATGCAGCCGAGGCTCGCAGAACCGGCTCAGCGCGACCAGGTAGAGCGCTGCGAAGGGCAGTGTGAGGAAGTACGTCGCCCGCGGCGAAAGCGCGGCCGCGATCCACCCGCCCGCCAACGCGCTTCCCACCAGGGCGACGCTCTCGACGAAGCGGACCCACCCGATCCGCCGCTCGTACTCCGCGCCGTCACCGGTCTCCTCGACGACCACGTCGTACACCACGGCCTCGACGGTCCCCGAGTACATCGCGAAGTAGATCCCCAGGAGCAGCGCCGCCACGATGTAAGTGACGACGTTCTGGCTGATCGCGCCGATGAACACGCTCAGCAGTAGACCGACACCGGCCACCATCAGCACGCCTCGCCGCGACCAGCGGTCCGCGAGTACGCCGGACAGCACCTCCATCACCGGCACGAGCGCGGCGTACGCGGCCGCCATCACGCCGATCGTGGCCGCATCGAACCCGATCCCGCTCATGAACAGCTTCTCGACCGGCACCCAGAACCCGACGCCCTGCAGGAAGGTGGCCACCCACAGAGGCATCAGCCGTCTTCGCAGCAGCGCGCTCTTGGGTTCGACGCACGGCGTGGGAGGAGCGGTGGCGATGGCTTGCGTCATGACGACTCCCAGGGCTGAGGTGTTCGGTCAGCCCTGCAGTGTCGTGAGGGTGCGGAAGCGTTACACCAGTTTCGCGGCGGTGGCTTGGATCTGGTCCATGTCGCCTGGGGTCGGGTGCCAGGGGAGCTGGAGCGGGTCGTCCTGGTACCGCGGGATGACGTGGAGGTGGGTGTGGAAGACGGACTGCCAGGCGGCCTCGCCGATGCAGCTGAGCAGGTTGGCACCGTCGGCGTCCAGGCGCTCGATCACCCGGCTGACCAGCGACTGCGCGAGCAACGTCGCCGCGGTGAGGTCCTCGGCGCCGGCCTCGCGCAGATCGGTCGAGTGCGCCCGCGGAATCACCAGCAGATGTCCGGCCGTCGCCGGGTTGATGTCCATGAACGCGATCGCCCGCTCGGTCTCCGCCACCCGCGTCGCCGGAATGCTCCCAGCCACGATCCCGCAGAACAGACAGTTCGTCTCACTCATCGCCCCAGGCTAATGCCCGCCAGAGCAGTAGACTGCGCGTGCCCAGATCGATGGCCCATCGAGGAGCCTCATGCCGGACGAACTGCTGCGCCCGACCATCGGCGCCGGTGTGGACATGGCGGTGCGCCCGTGGCGGCTGATGTCGCAGACGTACGTCGCCTTCTTCGGCGGGGTGATCGCCTCGACGGTGATCGCGTTCCTCAACGCCCGCAGGCTCGGCGTCGACGCGGCCAAGCAGCGCCTGATCCTGGGCGTCGGCGCGATCGGCCTGGCGGTGGTGATCGCGGCCTTCGCCGTCCTGAACACCGACGGTGACCTCGGCTCCGGCCTGCGGGTCGGGATCCGGGTCGTCGCCGTGGTCTGCTGCCTGATCCAGCTCCGGATCCAGCGACCGATGGACCGCGCGTTCCAGCTCCGTGGCACCGACTACGGCTCACTCTGGGGCACGGGCTTCGGAGTGACGATCGCCGGCGCGGTCGCCGAAGCCCTGATCCTGCTCCTTGTGACGGTGGCCCTGTGAACGAACCGACTGAGGCCCGCCTGCAGATGGCCGGCCACTGGCTCCAGATCGGTCACCCGGAGCGCACCCTTGACGAACTCCAGGGCCTGTGGGGCGACGCCGCGGTCGACTTCCGTGCGTACCTGTTCCGCGGTGCCGCCCTGCACGCGCTGGACCGCAACGCCGAGGCGATCGACGTACTGAAGGACGGCCTGGCTCAGCACGGACCGTTCCTCCCGATGCTGCAGGTGCTGGGTTCCTCGCTGCGGTCCGAAGGACGTCTCCCGGAGGCCGAGGCCGCGTTCCTGCAAGGTCTCAGCCTGGACCCGAACGATCCCGATCTCCTGATCGGCTACGCCCGGGTGTGTCTGACCGCCGGCCAGGCGCAGAAGGCGAGCGCCCTGGTCGAGCGCGCCGCGTCGTACGCGCCGGAGAGCGCCGCCGTCTCGGCCGCCCGCGCTCAGGTCGCCTTCGCCCTCGGCAACGACCGCGACATGCACCGCCACAGCACGGAGGCTCTCTCGCACGACCCGGAGGACCCCGGCGCCCGCGCCCTGCACGGTACGGCGTCAATGCTCACGGGCGACTCGCGATCCGGCTACAACTCGCTCGCCTCCGCCGCCGCGTCCCAGCCCGGCGACCCAGACCTCCGAGCCGCCGCACGTGAGGCGAAGCTGATGAACCATCCGATGATGCGGCCGCTGCGTCCCTTCCAGCGCGTCAACCCGCTGGTCGTCTGGATCGGCGCGGTCGCGATCATCTACGGCCTGCGCGCGGCCGGGTTGGCCCCGCTCTCGTTCGTCTTCGCGATGGTCTGGCTGGCGTTCTGCGTGTACTCCTGGGTCGCGCCGCCGCTGGTCCGCCGCTGGATCAACAGAAAATGGGGCTCATGACGAACGATCGGATCGCCGCTCTGCGCAAGGCGGTCGACACCAGCCCGGACGACGTACTGCTGCGGCTGGTCCTGGCCGAGTCGCTGGTGAGTGCCGGCGACACCGAGGAGGCCCTGGACCAGTACGTCGTACTGCTCGACCAGCAGGGGTTGCCGGAGGACCAGTTCGTTCCGGTCGGTGAACTGGCCGCGGCCAACGGGCGGCTCGCGTTGCTGCGGAGCCTGCTCGAGGCGGCGCGTCAGCAGGGCGTGGTCGAGGGGACCGGGCGCCTGCAGCAGCTCGTCGACGACATGATCGCCGAGCGCAGTGGCGTCAAGATCAAGGTCGGTCCCGAGGCGGACGCGCCGTTCGAGCTGGACGCCCCGAAAGAGACCACGACCTTCGACCAGGTCGGCGGGATGGAGGACATCAAGCGGGTCATCCACCGGATGGTGATCCTGCCGCTGAGCCGCCCGGAGCTGTACGAGAAGTACGGCCGGAAGTCCGGCGGCGGTGTGATGCTCTACGGGCCGCCCGGGTGCGGGAAGACGCTGCTGGCCCGGGCGACCGCGGGGGAGTGCGGTCTGCCGTTCATCAACGTCCGGATCGAGGACGTGATGGACCCGTATCTCGGGGTCTCCGAGCGCAACCTGCACGCTGCCTTCGAGCGCGCCCGGGCGAATGCGCCGTGCGTGCTGTTCCTCGACGAGCTCGACGCGCTGGCTTTCGCGCGGCACAAGCACGGTGGTTCGGAGGCGCGGCGGCTGGTCGACGTACTGCTGCAGGAGCTCGACGCGATCGGCTCCGAGAACGACGGTCTGCTCGTGCTGGCCGCGACCAACGCGCCGTGGGACGTGGACGAGGCGATGCTGCGGCCGGGACGGTTCGACCGCGTGATCTTCGTCCCGCCGCCGGACGAGCCCGCTCGCGCCGACATCCTGTCCGTGCTGGTGCAGGACGTACCGGCGGAGGGACTGGACCTGAAGGCGCTCGCTGGGCAGACACCGATGTTCAGCGGCGCGGATCTGCGCGCCCTGATCGAGCGTGGCGTGGACCGGGTGATCGACGAGGCGCTGTCGAGTGGTGGAGAGCCGCCGCTGGCCATGCACCATCTCGCCGACGTGCTGCCCTCGGTCAAGCCGTCGACGCTCGACTGGTTGCACCGCGTCCGGTCGTACATCGAGTTCGCCAACCAGAGCGAGCGGTACGACGACGTCGCGGCGTACCTGAAGTCGCGGGATGTCCGGCGCCGCCTCAGCTGACGGCGGCACCGGACAGTGATCCGTCAGGCAGACGACTTCATCTTCGCGGCGGCGCCCTCCGGCATCGCCTCGTAGCGGGAGAACTCCCGGCTGAAGGACGCGGCACCGTGGGACAGCGAGCGGAGGTCGATCGCGTAGCGAGTGATCTCGACCTGCGGCACCTCGGCCTTGACCAGGGTCCGGTCGTCGCCGACCTTGTCGGTCCCCAGCAGCCGTCCGCGCCGCCCGGACAGGTCGCTCATCACCGCGCCGACCAGATCGTCCGGCACCAGCACCGAGACGAGATCCACCGGCTCGAGCAGACTGACCTTGGTCGCGGCCGCGGCCTCACGCAGGGCGAGCCCGCCGGCCATCTGGAACGCCATGTCCGATGAGTCGACGCTGTGAGCCTTGCCGTCCAGCAGCGTGACCCGGATGCCGACCATCGGATACCCGGCGGAGACACCCTTCTCCATCTGCGCCCGGACGCCCTTCTCGACGCTCGGGATGAACTGCCGCGGCACCGCGCCGCCGACCACCTTGTCGACGAACTCGAAGTCCGAGCCCTCCGGCAGTGGCTCGACCTCGATGTCGCAGACGGCGTACTGGCCGTGGCCGCCGGACTGCTTCACATGCCGGCCGTGGCCCTTCGCCTTCCCACCGAACGTCTCCCGCAGCGGCACCCGCAACTCCACGGTGTCCACGGTCACCCCGTACCGGTTGGCCAAGGCGTCGAGTACGACGTCGGAGTGGGCCTCGCCCATGCACCACAGCACGATCTGGTGCGTCTCCGGGTTCTGCTCGATCCGCAGGGTCGGATCCTCCGCCGCGAGCCTCTGCAGGCCGACGCTCAGCTTGTCCTCGTCGGTCTTGGCGTGGGCCTGGACCGCGATCGGCAGCAGCGGTTCCGGCATGTTCCACGGCTTCAGCAGCAGCGGATCGGACTTGTCGGACAGCGTGTCACCGGTCTCGGCCCGGGTGAGCCGGCCGATCGCGCACAGATCACCGGCGACCACCTGAGCCGCCGGACGCTGCACCTTGCCGAGCGGGAACGACAGGGTGCCGATCCGCTCGTCCTCGTCGTGGTCAGCATGCGAGTTCTGCGAACCGAAGAACGACGTGAAATGGCCCGACACGTGAACCGTCGCGTCGGGCCTGATGGTTCCGGAGAACACCCGGACCAGGCTGACCCTGCCGACGTACGGGTCCGACGTCGTCTTCACCACCTCTGCGAGCAGCGGGCCGCCCGGATCGCAGGTGAGGCCCTTGCGCGCCACGCCGTGCGGCGAGAACACCTCGGGCAGGGCATGCTCGAGCGGCGACGGGAAACCGCTGGTCGCGACCTCGAGCAGCTCGTGGGTGCCGACGCCGGAGGCGCTGCAGACCGGGATGACCGGGAAGAACGACCCGCGCTCGACGGCCCGCTCAAGGTCGTCGATGAGCACCTTCTGGTCGATGTCCTCGCCTTCGAGGTAGCGATCCATCAGCGACTCGTCCTCGGACTCCTCGATGATCCCCTCGATCAGCGTGCCGCGCAGCTCCTCGATCTGGTCGTCGTACGACGAGTCGGGCGTGGACGTCGACCGCTTGCCGCCGGAGTAGTCGTAGTACGTCTGGGAGAGCAGCCCGATCAGCCCGTCACCAGCGGGCAGGTAGAGCGGCAGCACCTTGTCGCCGAACGCCGCCTGTGCGGCCGCCAGCGCGCTCTGGTAGTTCGCCCGGGCGTGGTCGAGCTTGGTGATGACGACGGCCCGCGGCATCCCGACGTGGGCGCACTCCTGCCAGACCGTCTTGGTCGGCTCGTCGACGCCCTCGCTCGCCGAGATCACGAACAGTGCACAGTCCGCGGCCCGCAGACCGGCCCGCAGCTCACCGATGAAGTCGGCGTACCCGGGGGTGTCGATCAGGTTCACCTTGGCGCCGTCGTGCGGCA
Source organism: Kribbella sp. NPDC049227 (assembly GCF_043197265.1). Taxonomy (NCBI): domain Bacteria; kingdom Bacillati; phylum Actinomycetota; class Actinomycetes; order Propionibacteriales; family Kribbellaceae; genus Kribbella; species Kribbella sp. NPDC049227. The sequence goes on from NZ_JBICST010000006.1 coordinate 24,899, forward strand.
GCGACGCAAGCGACAAGCCCACCGAGCGCTGCTGTCTGATCTCGGCGTCGTCGAAGTCGCACACCGTGGATCCGTCCAGGACGGTGCCAGGTCTGTTCAGGACTCCGGAGGCCACCAGCAGGGCCTCGACGAGGGTGGTCTTGCCGGACCCGGACGGGCCGACCAGCACCACGTTGCGGATGGCGTCCGGGCTGTCCACAGCGGGCGCGGCTCCGGTGCCTTGGGAAGTGTTCGTCTTGTCTGCCATGACGTTCCTCCTGGTTCACCCACGATTCCCCCAACGGCTCCTTCGCACAAGAGCCATCACGTGCCGGATTCGCTGAGCCGTCAGCCGCCCGGCCGGGCCACCTCGCCTCGGCGGACCCTCACGCTGGGTAGGGTCGCGGCCATGCGTAGGGCACTCGGGGTCATCATCAGCACGCTCGTCGCGGGTCTGGCGGTCGGCGGTTTCGCACTGCCCGCGGCGGCGGCGACGGGTGACGAGATCAAGAACTTCACGATCGACTACGACGTCACGGCCGATGGTGTGCTGCATGTGAAGGAGACGATCGCCTACAGCTTCGGCGACACCGGGCGGCACGGCATCTTCCGGGATCTGGTGACGCGGGAGCCGTACGTCGACGACGACTCGAAGGACCAGGAGTACGAGGTCTCGAACATCACCGTCGACAGCCCGTCCGGTGCGCCCGACGAGTTCACCACGGAGACGTTCAAGTACAACGACGACCGCGACCAGAGTCTGCAGATCAAGATCGGCTCCGCGGACAAGACCATCTCAGGGTACGACGCGACGTACGTGATCACGTACGACGTCCGCGGGGCGCTCCGGCACTTCGACGACCACAGCGAGCTGTACTGGGATGCGACCGGCGACGGCTGGGACGCGGTGCTCGATCAGGTCGACGTCAGCGTCACCGTGCCGGAGGGTGTGCAGAAGACGCAGTGCTTCCAGGGACCGTACGGCTCGACCGACGAATGTACGAGCAGCGTCAGTGGCGACAAGGGCATCTTCAGCGCCAGCCGGCTGGCTCGCAGCGACCAGATGACGATCGTCGCCGGCATCAAGGCCGGCGTGGTCAGCAACGACGCTCCGATCCTGGTCGACGCGCCCAGCTGGATGGAACGCAACGGCGTCAGCCTGCCGGCACTGATCGGCTCGGGCATCGTCACCCTCGCCGCGATCGCCGGCGCGTGGCTGTACTCGCAGCGGGGCAACAAGGACCAGCGGTACGCCGGAATGCCACCCGGCACGTTCCCGCCCGACGGCGTCGCTGCCGAGCCGGTGAAAGACGACCTGGCCGAGGACCAGATCCCGGTCGCGTTCGCGCCGCCGAGGATCCCGGTGGCCGAAGGTGGTCTGCTGATCGACGCGAAGGCGACCACGACCGAGACGGCCGCGACGCTGATCGACATGGCGGTGCGCGGCGGCGTACGGATCGAGAACACCGGCAACGATCAGAAGGCGGTGCTGCTGAACCCGGCGGTCGCGACCGCGCCACACGAGCAGGCTCTGATGTCCGGCCTGTTCCCGACACTGCAGGCGGGGTCGGAGGTGCTGCTGCGCCGCGGTGCGGTCGGCGACCACACGATGCGACGGGCGCACGACGCGATGATCGCTGCGCTGCGTGCTCAGGTGAAGGACCGTGCGTGGTACCTGCGGATGCCACGCGCCGGCGGTGGTTCGGTCTTCAAGAGCGGTACCGGGTGCGCGTGTATGGCGATGATCGGGTTCTGGGTGGTCGGTGCCGGCCTGGCAGGCACGGCCACCGCGGCGTTCACCGGCGGGCTCGGTCGTGCGGTGGTGATCGCGGTCCCGGTGATCGCGGTGATCGTTGCCGTCGGCCTCTGGATCGCGATCCGCGGGCGCGGGCAGCGCAGTCCGGCCGGGCGGGCGGTCACGGATCAGCTGATCGGGTTCCGGAAGTACCTGGCGACGGCGGAGGCGGAGCAACTCCGCTTCGAGGAGGGTGAGGACATCTTCTCGAAGTACCTGCCCTGGGCGATCGCGTTCGACCTCGCCGACCGCTGGCAGAAGGTCTGCGAGCGGTTGGTCGCCGCGGGCCGGCTGACGCCCGACCCGTACTGGTACAGCGGACCGTCGTACTACACCTCCGGCTGGACGGCCGGTGCGGTCAGCTCGACCGTCGCGCACACGTTCGACCCGCCGCCCGCTCCGGCCAGCAGCGGCGGAGGCGGCGGTAGCTCGTCCGGCTTCAGCGGCGGCTCGTCCGGAGGCGGTGGTGGCGGTGGAGGTGGCGGTAGCTGGTAGTGGCGGTTCTTACGCTCGGTAGTGTCTCGGGCATGCGTCGGGCACTCGGGATCCTGTTCAGCATGCTCGTCGCGGCTCTGGCGTTGGCCGGCTTCGCGCTGCCGGCATCGGCGGAGGTCGGCGACCGCGTGACGCGGATGGCGATCGATTACACCGTCACCCCGGACGGCGTGCTGCAGGTGACCGAGACCATCGACTACCACTTCGGTGACACCGATCGGCACGGGATCTATCGCGACCTGGTGATCCGTGAGCCGTTCGCCGACGACAAGAGCAAGGACCAGAGGTACGACGTCTCGAACATCAAGGTGTCGTCACCGACGGCGCCGGACTCGTTCGAGACCTCCACGATGGAGAAGAACGGCCGCCGCGACCGGGTCCTCCGGATCAAGATCGGCTCCTCGAGCAAGACGGTTCCCGGGCGGGATGCGACGTACAAGATCAGTTATGAGGTCCGCGGCGCACTGCGGCACTTCGAGGACCACAGCGAGCTGTTCTGGGACGCCACCGGGTCTGCTTGGGACGCATCTCTGGACCGGGTGGACGTCACCGTGACGGTGCCGCAGGGGGTGCAGCGGGTCAACTGCTTCGTTGGGCCGCCCGGATCGACGGACAGTTGCGAGTCGAAGAGCATCAGCGCCGGGAAGGCCGTGTTCGGGCAAGAGGCCGACGTCGTTCGTGGCGAGCAGCTGACGATCGTCGCCGCGATCAAGGCCGGTGCCGTGCGCAACGACACGCCGATCGTGGTGGACCCGCCGGGCCTGCTCGAGCGCTTCCGGCTCACTGTGCCGATGATCGGCCTGGCGGGTCTGGTCAGCCTCGGCCTGATCGCGGCCACGAGGCTGCACACCAAGCGCGGCGGCCGGGACCTGCGGTACGCCGGGATGCCGCCGGGGACCGTGCCGCCGGAAGGGCTCGCCGTACAGACGGAGAAGGACCAGTTGGACGAGGAGCAGCTTCCGGTCGCGTTCTCGCCGCCGCGGATCTCAGCTGCTGAAGGTGGGTTGCTGGTCGACGCGAAGGCGGACACGACGGAGATCGCGGCGACGCTGATCGACCTCGCGGTGCGTGGTGCGATCCGGATCGAGAACGACGACGACGAGCGCACGGCCGTCCTTGTCGATGCGGACGTCGCGACCGCGCTGCACGAGCGGACGCTGTTGACGGGTCTGTTCCCGACGCAGCAGGCGGGAGCGGTGGCGCGGCTGGAGAGGCCTGCGGTTGGTGACCACTCGATGGTGCGGGCGGCCGAGAGCACGGTCGATGCGCTGCGGGAGGAGGTCGTGCAGCGGCAGTGGTACGTCCGGATGCCGCGCAGGTCGCGGGTCGTGCCGTCCTCGGGCGATTGGGGGACGGCGCTTGGCTGTTTGCTGTTCCTCGCTTTGCTGTCCTGCTTGGTGGGGCTGATCATCTGGATCGTCAAGTTCGGCGCACCCAGCTGGCTGGGTCCGGCGGTCGTCATCGCGGTGCCGGCGCTCCTGCTGATCAACCTGGCGATCGACTGGTTCAGGAAGCGCCGCGCGGGCCGGCGGACGGCGACCGGGCGGGCGATCGCGGACCAGGTGATCGGATTCCGCACGTACCTCGCGACCGCGGAGGCGGACCAGCTCCGCTTCGAGAACGGCGAGGACATCTTCAGCAAGTACTTGCCATGGGCCATCGTCTTCGACCTGGCCGACCACTGGCAGAAGATCTGCCGCCAACTCGCCGACGCCGGCCGCCTGACCGCCGACCCCACCTGGTACACCGGCCCGTCCTACTACACCTCCACCTGGACCGCCGCCAACGTATCCACCACAGTGGCCACCACCTTCAGCCCACCCCCGAGCCCCTCCACCGGAGGAGGCACCTCCTCAGGCTTCAGCAGCAGTAGCAGCTCCTCCTCCGGCGGAGGCGGAGGCGGCGGAGGCGGCGGCAGCTGGTAACCCGCCTCCAACCCACCCAGCAGCTGGAGGGGCACTCACCAGCGAAGAGAGAACTGAAAGTACTAAACGAGACAACTGAAAAGTACTAAACCCGCCCGCCGGCCGCGGTGGGAGCGGTGGGGTCGTCGGCGGCGCCTCCGGAGATCTCGCGGGCCAGGAAGTCTTCGAGGTGGAAGAGGTTGTCTCCGGCCCGCTTCGCGACATTGACGAGCGTGGTCATCGCGGAGACCTCCTCGACCTGCTCCTTCAGGAACCACTGCATGAACTGCTCGCCGATGTAGTTGCTCTCGTCCCGAGCGGCCCGTGCCAGCGTCTCGATCTGCTTGGTGACGGTGATCTCCTGCTGCAGCGCGAGTTCCAGCGGCTCCAGCGCCGTCTTGAAGTCGCTCTCCACCTCGCCGACACCGGGGATGTGCGGCCGGATGTCCTTGTCCAGTAGGTATTGCACCATCATCATCGCGTGGTTGCGCTCTTCGAGGGCCTGCTTGTAGAAGTGCCCGGCCAGCTGCGGCAGATCCTGGTCGTCGTACCAGACAGCCACTGCCGTGTACTGCTGCGACGCCGTGAATTCGTTACGGATCTGTTCCTGCAAAAGTTTCTCGTACGTGCTCATCCCGCCAATCTACTGATCGGATCCAGCGAGCACACGGTTGGTGAGCCTGACCTAAGGGTGTGTCTGTCCGAGCTCGACCACCTCGGTACCCCCACCAGGCAGGCTGATCCGCACCGTCGTACCGTCCACCGCAACATCGATGCCCTCGGCAAGCGCTTCCGGCCGCAGCGCGTCCCGCGTCAGCAGTACGGCGCTCACCAGCACGAGCGGATCCCCGTTGTGCGGAGCCGTCAGGTACGGCGTAGCCGAGTGCACACCGAACGGGTTCCCACCGAGACCCCGGTGCACGCCGGCTTCGTCGTACCCGTGCAGACCGACCACCGCCGACATCAGCCCGTCGAGATTCCGTGCCGACGCCGACCGGTTCCCGGCGGTTGCCTCAGGCAAGGATGCCCCGGCGACCGCGAACCCGCCGCTGCGCACCAACGTCCCGGCCGGCCCTTCGACCAGCGCACAGCGGATCTCCCACCCGCCATGCACGACCGACGCCGTCTCGATCCGCCAGGGTCCGTCCGATCCCAGCCACGCCTTGTGCCACGACGACGCCGTACGTCCGCTGACCCCGATCCGCCGGATCCGCCCGCGCGCGCTCGACCGGCCGTCCGCATCGACGAGCGCGATCAGGTTGTCGATCCGTGGCGCGTGGTCGGACAGCTCCGGCCCGGCGTGGTTCGCGTACGCCAGCCGGTTGTAGTGCGCGTCGCCCTCCGGCTCCACCCCTTCGGGCTCGGCCTTCGGCGCGTGATCAGCACCGTGGTTCACCAACTGCACGATCTGGTCATGCCGGCTCGCATGCACGATCCACCCCGGCGCCGGCATCGCCCGCACCTGGTCCGCGTCGTCCAGCGGGACCGAGTCCTCCGGGTCCGTCCACACCGGGTGCTCCGGTGGCAGCAGCAGCCCGATGAACCCCTTCGACGCCCAGTACGGCGAGCCAGGCCCGGAGTACTGCTGGGTCGTGGGCAGGAACGTGTCGTACCACCCCAGCGTCAGCAGCCCACGCTCGTCCGGCACACCGTGCTGCACGAAGTGCCGCGCGATCCCGGAGCACAGCCGCCGCGTCTGCCCGGGCGACAGGGGAGTGGAGTCCAGCAGCGCGCCCATCCAGTACGGCGTCGCCGCGGCCATCCGGTAGGTCAGCGAGCGCCCCTGGTACACCGGTGCACCGTCGTTGCCGACCAGATGCACCGCGTCTTCCAGGAACAGACCGATCCGCTCGCGGTAGACCTTCAGCCGGTCCTCGTACGCCGCACCGGGCGTGGCGGCCGCCATCCGCGTCCACAGTCCCGGGTAGAGGTGCATGGCCCAGCCGATGTAGTTGTCGAAGTTCTGCCCGTCGCCATCGGAGTACCAGCCGTCACCGACGTACCAGTCCTCGATCCGGTCCAGCCCGCCGTCGATGTCTTCCTGCGAGTACGGCGCTCCGACCGACGCGAGGAACTGCTCACTCACGACCTGGAACAGCCGCCAGTTGTTGTCGTGCGTCGTGGACCCGATGAACCCGCCGAGCCACTCGGCAACGTGCTCCTGCGCGCGGGTGTCCAGCCGGTCCCAGATCCACTCCCGCGTCTCGTGCAGGGACACCGCGATCGCCGCGGCCTCCACCATCTGCTGCGACCGCGGGGTGAGCCGCAGCCACGACTCCGGGTGGTCCGGGTTCGCACCGTTCGCGACACCGCGGGCGTACCGCTCGATGAGCGCCTCGCACCCCTCGCCCCGCACTCCACCGATCCGGAACGCGGCCAGCATGAACGACCGCGCGAAACCTTCCAACTGGTCGGACGCCGTACCCGACCGGCTCGGCCGACCAGGCAGCGCGATCAGCGACGCACCGGGGGAGAAGTACGGCACCAGCGACTCCAACACGTGGTCCGCAAGGGCCTCCCAGTGCGCACGCACCCACCCGGTCTGACGAGAAAGAACACGATCGGTGTCGGGCAGAACAAGGCGGCTCATGCGAGTCTCCCGATCTCGGAAGGGTTGATGGCGTGCTGCAGGGGTTCGCCGGCGGCGAGGCGCTCGAGTTCGCTGACGGCCAGTTCACCGAGCCGCGCGATTTCGTTGCCGACCGCACCGGCTACGTGGGGCGTGACGAAGACGTTCGGCAGGTCGAGCAGCGGCGAGTCCGGCGGCAGCGGCTCGGGGTCGGTCACGTCGAGGATCGCGTCGATCCGGCCGGAGACGCACTCACGCTCCAGCGCCTCGGAGTCGATGATCTTGCCGCGGGCGGTGTTGATCAGGACGGAGCCGTCCCGCAGCAGGCCGAGCAGACGTGCGTCCACCAGTCCCACTGTTTCCGGGATGAGCGGCGCGTGCACGCTGAGGATGTCGCTGCGGCTGAAGAGGGTGTCGTTGTCGACCAGTTCGGCGCCCAGCCCGGCCGCCTCGGCCTCGTTCAGGTACGGGTCGCTGATCAGTACGTTGAGGTCGAAGGTGCGGAGTCGCTCCGCCACCATCCGGGCGATCCGCGAGGCGCCCAGCAGGCCGACCGTCGTACCGTAGCTGCCCGGCATCGCGTGCGGGTCCGACTTGCGCCGCTCCAGCCGGTACTGCGCAGCCAGCCGGAACGCCCGCTTGCCGGCCAGCACGATCGCGGCCACGGTGAACTCCGCGACCGGCAGCGCGTTGGCGGTGGCCGCCGACGAGACCTGGATCCCGCGGTCGAACGCGGACGGGTCGACCATCGCCTTCACCGATCCGGCCGCGTGCAGGATCGCCCGCAGCTTCGGCGCCGCGTCGAGCACCTCGGGACCGATCCGCGGGCACCCCCACCCGGTCAGCAGTACGTCGACGTCGGCCAGGGCGGCCTTGATCGCGGGGTCGGCGAGGAAGCTGGTCCCGGGACCGACCGGCAGCACGGTCGCGGCCGCCTCCAGGCGCTTCCGGACCCGCGGGACGAGCACGCGATCCCGGCTGGCGTCGTTCATCGCCAGCATGACGGTCAGGGCGGAGTCAGGTTCGGTGCGCACGACAGCAACTTAGCAAGCGCTTTCCAACGCTGTCTCCCCGCGTGCCGAATCTTGGAAGAAGCTGAAAGATCGCGAGCCCCGGAATGTGGGCCCGAGGTCGGGCGTTGTCAGGTGGAGAGGGCAGGATAGAGGGGCCATCCCCGCCCTGTTGGCCAGATGTGAAGGAGAACGACGATGCTGCGACCGGACGACCTCTACGAGATCGTCGACGAGTCGGTGGCGACCGGCCCGGCGGCGACGCCGAAGGTTCTGGTGCACTCGCTGGACGGGTTCATGGACGCGGGTCAGGCAGGCCGGGTCACGGCCGACCACCTGCTCGAGGTGCTGGACCACCGGCTGCTCGCGCGGTTCGACATCGACCTCCTGCACGACTACCGGGCCCGGCGGCCTGAGGTGACGTTCGCCGAGGACCGGTTCATCGACTACACGCCGCCGCGGCTGAGCCTGCACCTGCTGAAGGACGACGCGGGGGTCGAGTTCCTGCTGCTCGAGGGCCCCGAGCCGGACAACCACTGGGACCGGTTCGCCGGCGCGGTCCGGCAGCTGATCGAGCGCTACAACGTGACGCTCACGGTCGGCGTCCACGGCATCCCGATGGGCGTGCCGCACACCCGTCCGCTCGGCCTGACCGCGCACGCGACGCGGCCCGAGCTGGTCACCCGCTCGAACATCTGGGACGGGGAGATGCGCCTTCCGGCGAGCGCCGGCACGATGCTGCAGGTGCGGCTGGGTGAGGCCGGCAAGGACGCGATGGGCTTCGCGGTCCACGTGCCGCACTACCTGGCCGAGAACCGCTTCCCAGGCGCGGCGCTGGCGCTGGTGCACGCGGTCTCCGCGGCGACCGGACTGTTGCTCCCTAGCAAGGCGCTGCTGGACGAGGCCGCCGTCACCGGCCGGCTGGTCGACGAGCAGGTCGAGGCCTCTGAGGACGCGTCCGCGGTCGTGAACGCCCTCGAAACGCAGTACGACGCCGCTGCCGGCTCGGTCAGCCGTGGCAGCCTCCTGGCCGGCTCCACGCCGTCCGCGGAGGAGCTCGGCGCCGAGGTCGAGCAGTTCCTCGCCGAACTCAACCGCGACGACGAGGACTGACCACCCGCCGTACCCCGCTGACAGGATCCGGGGACCTCGGACAGGTCGATTCCTGTCCGAGGTCCCCGGTTCTTGTTCGCAGCCTCCGGGCTGTCAGGATGAGGCATGCCTGAGTCGCTGGAGGATCTGGTCGAGCTGCTCGACCTGGAGATGATCGAGGTCGACCTGTTCCGCGGCCGGCAGCCGGAGACCTCCTTGCAACGAGTGTTCGGCGGCCAGGTGCTCGGTCAGGCGCTCGCAGCGCCGAGCCGGACCGTCGATCCCGAGCGGGTGGTGCATTCACTGCACGGCTACTTCCTGCGTCCCGGGGACACCGCCGTACCGATCATCTACCGGCCGGAGCCGACGCGGGACGGCGGAACGTTCAGCAGCCGGCGGGTCGTCGCGTCGCAGCACGGCAAGCCGATCTTCTACATGTCCGCGTCGTACCAGCGGCCGGAGCCGGGGCTCGACCATCAGGACCCGATGCCCGAGGACCTGGTCCCGCCGGAGGAGGCGCCGCGGCTGGCGACTGTCCTCGAAGCACGTTCGGGCCGCAAGGCGGCCGACTGGGACAAGGAGTGGGCGGCGCTCGACGTACGCCTGGCCGGTGTCAGCGGTCGTCAGTTCTGGATCCGTGCCGCAGGCAAGCTTCCCGACGATCGCGCGCTGCACGCATGCGTCCTGGCATACGCCAGCGACCTGACCCTGCTCGGCGCCAGCCTTCTCCCACACGGCATCGTCATCGGCGACCCCCGCATCCAGCCCGCGTCCCTGGACCATGCCCTCTGGTTCCACCGCGACTTCCGGGCCGACGAATGGCTCCTCTACGACCAGGCGTCCCCGTCGGCCTCCAGCGCGCGCGGCTTCGCCACCGGCCGCCTCTACACCGAATCCGGCCAGCTGGCCGCCTCGGTCGCTCAGGAAGGCCTGATCCGCCCCGTGGGCCTCGACCTGTAGCAGCTATTGGACGGCGGCTCGGAGTACGCCGAGCATCTCGTCCCACCGGGCGAAAATCGTTCTGCCGTGGCCGACGGCCGGGACGATCGTGAGGGTGGAGGTGGGGATCCGTTCCGCGTGCCAGTGGCCGTGGGACGGCGGGACCATGCGGTCCAGTTCGCCGTACCAGAGCCAGGTCGGGACCTGCAGGTCGGCGGGGTCGATGTCCCAGGGACCGCCCCACGCGACGTTGTCCCGGGCGTAGCCGTCGTACGTGCGGAGTGCATCGCGCGCATCGGCCGCCCACAGTCGCCGTGCCTCCTGGTCAAGCCAGGTGATGTCCTCCGCGGGAGCGTCTCCGAAGAACGCGTCAACCATGGCTTCGTCCGGGAGGGTGAGCATGTGCTCGTGATGAGCGCGTGCCTGCGCACGAAACCCTTCCAGGGCACCAGGTACGTCGCCGGCGTCGACGAGCGCGAGAATCGGGAGGTCCGGATCAGCGCTGTCCGGCGCTTCGATCAACCGCCACGGACCGACCCCGGCCGCGACCCCGACGGCCCGCACTCGCTCGGGATCGGCGATGCCGGTGGCCAAGGCATACGGCCCACCTCCGGACGCCCCGAGTACGGCGAACTCCTGGATCCCCAGAGCGTCAGCGACCCGCAAGGTGTCCACACCAACAGACGCCAGACTCGGCGGCGTATCGGTCGAATCGCCGTACCCCGGCCGGTTGAAGGACACGATGCGGACGTTCTGCCGTATGGCCGCATCAGCACCCAGTACAGCCTGAAGCCGCCCGGACGGCGTGCCATGGTGGAACACGACCGGAACCCCTTCCGGCGACCCGCCCTCCCAGACCGACACCGTCCGTCCGTCGGGAAGCGTCATGGTGGTGTCCATGAGGCAACGATAATTCCGCGCACGATTGTCTGAAGATGTCTGCTACGGTTGGGACATGTTCAAGCGCGCGGTAGTGACGACGACGCCGGAGTTCGTCCCGGCGCGCTGACACCTGAGTGTCTGACAAAGCCCCGGGGCGTGTGCCCCGGGGCTTTGTCGTGCTCCGTGGTCCTCGCCCCAACCCGTGAAGGAGCCACTGAGATGTACGACCACCGCAAGCTCGGCCGTGAACTCGGCCTGTTCGATTCCGACCCGCTGATCGGCGCCGGCCTGCCGTACTGGCTGCCCGCCGGTGCCGCCATCCGCCACGCCTTGGAGAGTTACATCGCCGAAGTGGAGCGAAGAGCCGGCTACCAGCAGGTCTACTCGCCCGTGATCGCCAAGCGAGAGCTGTACGAGATCTCCGGCCACTGGGAGAAGTACAGCGACGACATGTACCCGCCGATGGACGTCGGCAACGAGCAGCTCGTACTGCGACCGAGCATCTGCCCGCACCACGCGCTGATGTACCGATCCAGAGCCCACAGCTACCGCGAACTCCCGCTGCGCTACTCCGAGCTCGGCGGTCAGTACCGCGCCGAGCTGTCCGGCGCGATCGGCGGACTGATCCGGGTCCGCGCCATGCAACTCAACGACGCGCACATCTTCTGCCGCCTCGACCAGGTCGAGGAGGAGGCAGCGAGTGCGCTCGACCTGATCAACCAGGCGTACCGCGACATGGAGATCAGCCCGTCCCGCTACGTTCTCGCTCTGCCGTCCGAGGACGCCGACTTCAACAGCCCCGACTGCAAGTACGTCGGCGATGCCGAGAGCTGGGCGCATTCGGCGGACCTGCTGCGCGACGTCCTGAAGGACGCGGGCATCGACTACGAGGAGGCGCCCGGCGACGCGGCGTTTTACGGCCCGAAGATCGACATTCAGATGGAGGATTCGGCCGGCCGGGAGTTCAGTCTGTCGACCGTCCAGATCGACTTCCACCAGCCGGAACGGTTCGGCCTCGAGTACGTCGGTGCCGACGGCAACAAGCACCGGCCGGTGATGGTGCACCGGGCGATCGTCGGCAGCATCGAGCGCGCCGTCGCGCAGCTGATCGAGGTGCACGGCGGGGCGTTCCCGGCCTGGCTGGCTCCGGTGCAACTCGTCGTACTCCCGATCTCCGACGACGAGGAGCAGGTCGCGATCGACGTCGCTCGGCGCGCGGCACAGCGCGGCCTGCGGGTCGAGGTCGCGCACGCCGACGAGGGCAGTCTCGGTGCCCGCATCCGGGAGAACCGGTTGGCGCCGTACCAGGCCGTCATCGGTGCTCGTGAAGCGGCTGCCGGGTCGCTGGCGATCCGGGAGCGCGGTGGTCAGCAGCACGAGGCCGCACCGATCGGCGAGGTTCTCGACCGGATCGCGGAGCTCAGTGTGCCTGCAGCTGTCCGATCAGGTGAGTGAGTTCGTGCTGCTCGTCGTACAGAGCGAAGTCGGTCGTCTTGCCGGTCGCCTTGAACCCGAACTGCACACGTGACGGGAGCAGCAGCGGCTTCCGGAAGTCGACGCGGACGGTGAAGGCATCCGGCAGCTTCCCGGCGCGCTCGATCGAGGCGAGCGCGGCGGCCTTGGCCCACATGCCGTGCGCGATCTGGCGCGGGAACCCGAACGCCTGAGCGGTCAGCTTGAACAGGTGGATCGGGTTCCGGTCGCCGGACGCGGCGGCGTACCGGCGGCCGAGGTTGCCGCGCAGGTCCCACCACGCGGCCGGGGCGAGCTCGGGATCCGGCAACAGGTCGACCTTCACGGACTCGTCTCCGGACGAGCGGCTGAGCAGGGTGGTGAGGTCAGTCCACACCACCTCACCGTCGACGCTCACCTCGCTGATCACGTCGAAGACCGTGCCCTTGGGGTGCGGGCGTTCCGGCGTACTGTGCACGCGGATCGCGGGCTCGACGTGGATCGGAAGCGGCTGCCGCTGTGTGATCGTGTTGGACAGGTGCACGATCCCCATCGGCTTGTAGGGGAACGACGGATCGGACATCAGGTCCAGGTGCAGTGGGAACGCCAGGACGTGCGGGTACGTCGCCGGAAGCGCCGGACCAGCCGGGAACCCGGTGACATCCCGGTACGCCGACAGGTGGTCCTGATCGATCGCGGACCGGGGGAGCTCCAGCGTCAGACCGTCCGCGTCCGGTTTGTAGTCCGCTCGTCGCAGCGTCGCCTTCACGGTCCGGGCATAGAGCGAGCCGAACCCGGGCGTGTCGTCGTACCGTCGGGTCGGCATGTCATGCGCCCAGCATGCTCTGGCCGCAGACGCGGACCACGTTGCCGGTCACGCCCGCCGACGCGGGATCGGCGAACCAGGCGATCGTCTCGGCCACGTCGATCGGCTGCCCGCCTTGCTGCAGCGAGTTGATCCGGCGGCCGACCTCGCGGATCGTGAACGGGACCTTGGCGGTCATCTCGGTCTCGATGAAACCCGGTGCGACCGCGTTGATGCGGATGTTCCGCTCGGTCAGCTTCGGCGCGAACGCCTGGACCAGGCCGATCACGCCGGCCTTGGACGTCGCGTAGTTCGTCTGGCCGTTGTTGCCCGCGATCCCGGCGATGCTGGCGACCCCGATGATCGAGCCACCGTCCCTGACGGCTCCGGACTCGAGCAGATGCTGGGTGATCCGCTCCGGCGCGCGCAGGTTCACATCGAGTACGGCGTCCCACGCGTCCGTTCGCATGTTCGCGAGCCGCTTGTCACGCGTGATGCCGGCGTTGTGGACGACGATGTCGAGTCCGCCGTGCTGCTCCTGTGCGTGCGCCGCGATCCGCTGTGCGGCGTCGACCGCGGTCACGTCGAGGAGGAGTTCGCTGCCGCCGATCCGGGACATGACCTTGCGCAGCGCGTCCGCGTTCTGCGGTACGTCGACGCCGATCACGGTCGCGCCGTCCCGGGCCAACGTGCCGGCGATCGACGCGCCGATTCCACGCGCTGCGCCCGTCACGAGTGCAACCTTGCCGGCCAGCGGGTGACCCGGGTCGTTGCTCACCAGCGGGCCGGTCCCGATCCGTGCGACCTGGCCGTCGACGTACGCGGACTTGGGGGAGAGGAAGAAGCGGAGCGTCGAGTCCAGCTGCTCGTGTGCATCCGGAGCGACGTACACCAGGTTGACGGTGGCGCCGCGCTTCACCTCCTTGCCGAGGCTGCGCGTGAAGCCCTCGAGAGCGCGCTGGGCGATCTGTTGCTCGGTCGAGTGCGCGAGCTCCGGCGTACGTCCGATCACGATCACCCGTCCGGCGGGCGCCAGCTGCCTGATGACGGGGGAGAAGAACCGTTGCAGGCTCGTCAGCTCAGCTGTCGACGTCGCGCCGGTGGCATCGAACACAAGCGCCTTCGGCCGGATCTCGCTCGACGCGACGCCCTCGGTCGCCGTACTGAACGAGGCCCCGATGTCCCGCAGCAGCGCCTGGATCGCCTTGCCGGCGTCGGTCTCGGAGATCGCGCCGAACACGACCGGTCCGTCGATCACCGGCGAGCCCTCGGTCCAGCGCGGCAGCGGCGTCGGGTCGGGCAGACCCAGGTTCTTCACCAGCGTCTGGCCGAGCGGCGTGCGGGTGAAGGTCTGGTAGCGATCCGTCATTCTCTGCTCCTACTTCTCGAGGATGGCGACGACGCCTTGGCCGCCGGCGGCGCAGATCGAGATCAGGCCCCGCCCACCGCCGTTCTCGTTCAGTTGCTTGGCCAGCGCGGCGACGATCCGCCCGCCGGTCGCCGCGAACGGGTGGCCCGCGGCGAGCGAGCTGCCGTTCACGTTCAGCTTGTCCCGGTCGATCTCGCCCAGCGGCGCGTCCAGGCCGAGCCGTTCCTTGCAGAAGATCGGGTCCTCCCACGCCTTCAGGGTGGCCAGCACCTGTGACGCGAACGCCTCGTGGATCTCGTAGTAGTCGAAGTCCTGCAGGGTCAGACCGGCCCGGGCGAGCATCCGCGGTACGGCGTACGCGGGAGCCATCAGCAAGCCCTCGGCACCCTTCACGTAATCGACCGCGGCGGTCTGCGAGTGCGTGAGGTAGGCGAGCGGCCGGAGACCGTGCTCGGTGGCCCACTCGTCGGTCGACAGCAGCACGGTCGACGCGCCGTCGGTCAGCGGCGTTGAGTTGCCGGCGGTCATCGTCGCGGTCTCGCCCTTGCCGTAGACCGTCTTGAGTTTGGCCAGCTTCTCCAGCGACGTGTCCGCGCGGAGGTTCTGGTCCTTCTCGAGGCCGAGGTACGGCGTGATCAGGTCCTGCTGGAAGCCGCGGTCGTACGCGTTCGCCAGGTTCATGTGGGAGCGGTAGGCGAGCTCGTCCTGGTCCTCGCGGGTGATGCCCCACTCCAGCGCGGTGAGCGCGGCGTGGTCGCCCATCGACTTGCCGGTCCGCGGCTCGGCGTTCCGGGGGATCTCGGGTACGACGTCCTTCGGACGGACCCGCGCGAGGACCTTGAGCCGGTCCTGGAAGCTCTTGGCCCGGTTCAGGTCGAGCAGGATGCTGCGCAGCCGGTCGTTGACCGAGATCGGCGCGTCGGACGCGGTGTCGACACCACCCGCGATCCCGACGTCGATCTGACCGAGAGCGATCTTGTTGCCGACCAGGATGGCCGCCTCGAGCCCGGTGCCGCACGCCTGCTGGATGTCGTACGCCGGGGTGGTCGCGGCGAGCTTGGACCCGAGAACCACCTCGCGGACCATGTTCCAGTCGCGGGCGTGCTTCAGCACCGCGCCGGCCACCACCTCACCCACCTCCTGGCCGCCGAGGCCGGCCCGGTCGACCAGGCCGTTCAGGGCGGCGGTGAGCATGTCGGAGTTGGAGGCGTGCCGGTAGGTCTTGTCCTGGCGGGCGAACGGGATCCTGTTGCCGGCGACAACGGCCACTCTGCGGGTCTCGGTCACGATTTCTCTCCTGCTCTGGTGGAGCGCGGGGTTGTCTTCTTGCCGTTGTTCAGGGCCTTGCGGCCCACGGCGGTTGCGAGCGTGGCGGTGATCGCGGTCGACCGGACGGTGCCGACATCGGCATGATGCACGACCGGGTGCCCGGGCCGGCCGCTCGACACGATCAACCCGACCCTTGCCATGTGCAACGAACCGAGTGTCTGCGTGTACAGATGGTTGGCGAGGTAGTCGCTGTCGACTTCGTCGAACACCCCGGTCCGCTGGCCGGCCTCGAGGATCGCCGCGATCCGCTCCAGCGCCGCGGCCATCGCCGTACCGAGCTTGGTCATCACCGGCTCGGTGATCTCGCCGAACAGTTCGTCACCGGTCCGCCGCAGCAGGCTCATCGCGCAGTCGGCGAAGGCCGGGAACTCCAGGCAGAAGTCGACGAACACCTCGCTGAGCGCTTTCAGTCGATTGAGCGGCGCCCGCCGGGGGTTGTCGACCTCGGCCAGCCGCTGGTCGAGCTCGCCGAGATAGTCGACCAGGGTGAGCGCGAACAGCTCCTCCTTGCCGGCGAAATGGCGGTAGATCAGGGCCTTGTTGATCCCGACCCGCTTGGCGATATCGTCGATCTGGGCGTCGATCGTGCCCCGCTCGTCGAACAGTTCGCGGGTGGCCCGGATGATGTCCCGCTCCCGGTCGCGCCGGCGCTCCGCCGTGGTGCGGCGGCGTCCGATCGCGAGCAGCGCGGAGCTCATGGAACGATCTTAGTCACAGGGGTGCCCCCCGGTGCAAACGACGGTTACACTCGCCGGTAACATCTGGCTTGTCTGCTTCTTTGCCGCCGGAGGATGTTGATGACCGACCCGAAGTCCGCGCCCGCCCTGTCCGCCGACGTGATGACGCTTGCCGGAGAGCTCGGCGCCGAGCGATCCAAGCCCGGCTGGACCACCTTCTCGCTGGCCGTCAACGACGATCAGCGGGAGATCCGCGACTGGACCCACGCCTTCGCCGCCGACGTCATCCGCCCCGCCGCAGCCGAGTGGGACGAGCGTGAGGAGACACCGTGGCCGATCATCCAGGAGGCCGCGAAGATCGGCCTGTACGGCCTCGACATGAACGTCAACCTCTTCGTCGACCCGACCGGCCTGCTGATGCCGCTCGTCCACGAGGAACTGTTCTGGGGCGACGCCGGCATCGCGATGTCACTCAAGGGCACCGGTCTGGCATCGTCCGCGATCTTCTCCAACGGCACCCCCGAGCAGTGGAGCCAGTGGATGGGCCGGTGCTACGGGACACCTGACGACGTACGCGTAGCCGCCTTCTGCTCGTCGGAGCCCGGTGCGGGTTCTGACGTGTCCGCGATCCGTACGCGGGCGACGTACGACTCGGTGACCAACGAGTGGGTCATCAACGGGCAGAAGGCCTGGGCCACGAACGGCGGCATCGCGGACATCCACGTCGTCGTCGCCACCGTCGACCCGTCGCTCGGGACGAAGGGGCAGGCGGCGTTCGTCGTACCCAAGTCCGAGGTGCGGGGGCTGGAGATGGGGACGAAGCTGCGCAAGCACGGCCTGCGCGCGTCCCACACAGCCGACGTCTTCTTCGACAATGTGCGTATCCCGGCGGAGAACGTACTCGGCGGCAAGGAGAAGCTGGACGCCCGGCTGGCCCGCGCTCGCGAGGCCGCTAGCCAGCGCGCTCGAGTGCCCGCTGCCGGACAGCAGGGGCGCAACGCGTCGATGGCCACCTTCGAGATGACCCGCCACCTGGTCGGCGCCCAGGCGATCGGCATCGCGCGAGCGGCGTACGAGGTAGCCCTCGAATACGCCAAGACCCGCGAACAGTTCGGCCGCCCGATCATCGACAACCAGGGCATCGCCTTCAAACTCGCCGACATGGCCCTGGAGATCGACGCCGCCCGGCTGCTGGTCTGGCGCGCCGCCAACATGTCGTCGGCGCTGATGCGCGGCGAAACCCCCGACTACCAGCACGGCGAAGGCTCCATGGCGAAGCTGAAGGCCGGCGAGGTAGCCGTCAAGGTCACCGAAGAAGCCATCCAAATCCTCGGCGGCAACGGCTACACCCGCGAATACCCCGTAGAACGCATGCACCGAGACGCCAAGATCTACACCATCTTCGAAGGCACCTCCGAAATCCAGCGCCTCGTCATCGCGCGGGCTATCTCGGGCATGCGTATCAGGTAGGCGTTCGCGCAGGTCAGAGGCTGATTCCGGGGTCTTCCGGATACGGGCCGCCGTCCGTCTCCCAAGAGGTAGTGGGGGAGCGTACGGCGGCCTGCTCCGTGACTGCTCCGTGGGATTTCAGAGAGAAGAGTCTGGCGAGCCTGGAGTCCACCGCCTTCCGCGCCCGCTCGTGCGATGACGGCAGCATGTGGGTGTACAGCCTGAGCGTGAACCCCGGGTCTCCATGACCGAGGTACTCCGCCAGCTCCTTGATGTTGACGCCATCAGCGAGCGTGATGCTCGCGTAGTAATGCCGCAGCGCATGCATCCCGTTCTCCCGACTGGAGATGTACTGCCGGCGGCCGCGCCGATCCGTCTTCGGCTCTGCGATCACACCCGCGTAGAACAGCGCCGGCTTCCAAACCAGCTCGTCGTACGTCCGCGCCCGAATGTGCTTGTCATCAGTCCACCGAAACAGCAGCTTCACAGTCCGTGGCTCACCATCGGTCTTCTCCCAAGGCAAGGTGTACGGGCGTGGCTCGCAAGCCCCGATGTGCTCCTTGAGGATCAGCGCTGTCCCGTCAGACATCGGCACCGTCCGCTCGCTGTCGTTCTTCGGCAACGCGAACACAAACTCCCGCCCAAGCTTCTTCACCTGCCGCCGAACATAGATAACCATCGCGTCGAAGTCGACGTCCTCCTCAGCAAGCCCGAACAACTCACCCTGCCGCAGTCCACACGCCGCCCCGACTGAAGCAATCGGTCGGTACTGCGGCGCGTGACCTTCCACGATCCGGAGCACGACATCGTCGCTCCAGGCGATCGTCCTGCCGCTCTTCTCCGCGGGCACCTTGACCGCTCGCCCCTTCGCCGGATTCTTCTTGATCGCCTCGTCATCTACCGCGATCTCCAACGTTCCATGCAACACGAGGAACGCCGTACGCGCGGTCGACGGCCCGAATCGCCCATCCAGATCAGCGACCCAAGCAGCAATCTCCGACGGCTTGATCGTCCGCAACTGCCGCCGCCCGAACACCGGATCCACATGCAGCCTCAACGACGATTCGTACCGGATCAGCGAAGCCGGATCCACCACCCGCGAAGCCAACCACCGCTCCGCAACCTCCCCAAACCGAACCTTCCCAGCCTCCGGATCGATGTACTCCCCACGCTCCCGATCCGTCTCCATCGCATTGGCATGCCGCTCAGCCGGCGCCTTCGTCCCGAACGCCTTAGTCCGCTCCCGCCCCTCCGGATCCACCCACCCCGCCAACCACCGCTTCCCGTGCCCCCACCTGGCGGTCCGAACCCGCAGCGTCGTCCCATCCGGTTGCTTGACGCCCCGAGTCCACTGATCCTTCACATACGCCATTGCCGCGCCTCCGCCCGCCGCCGATGTGCGGCAGCTCAACGTTCGAAGCGCGGAGGAAATCGACGGCCAAGGCCGCGTACAGCGACATTCGCCGCGGACTCATGTTCCTGGCGATCAGACCTCGTAGGTGTCGCGGCGGCCCGGGCGGGCAACTCTCGACGAAGTGGTTGCTTGAAGGGTGGCTTTGGTCACGGATTGCAACTATGGTGCACGGTGCACAGGAGGCTCATGGGGTGTGGGCCTGGGGACGGGAGCGTCGATCGGACGCTTGTGCTTATGGGGCGGACATGGGTAGAACGCGCGGTTTCCTCACTGAGTTGCAGACCCAGGCTGCGGTCGCGCAGCGCGAGCCTGAGCGGGCGCACGCCGCAGCCGTGAGAGAGCAGTTGGGAGTGCGGCGGGAGGCCGGACGCGCCTTCAACGCAGCACAGAGGGCGACACCTGTCGCGGCGAAGGATGCTCCGGAGGCCGGCGAATGACGGCTACCCAGACACGGTCGCAGGCGGACCCGCGTGGCTCAGTGTGGCGCCGATGGGATCCACACATCCACACTCCCGGTACGGCCATGAACAATCAGTTCGGCAACGACGCTTGGGACGAGTACCTGAGCCTGATCGAGCAGTCTGCGCCGCCAATTGAGGCGCTGGGCGTCACGGACTACTACAGCATCGATGAGTACGACAAGATCATCGAATTCCAGGCAGCGGGTCGCCTACCGAACGTTGGTCTCATCTTCCCGAACATCGAGCTACGTCTGCCAACGGCGACGAGGAACGACCACCCGGTCAACATCCACCTGCTTGTCTCCCCGGAGGACCCCAACCACGTTGAGGAGACGCGGCGCTTCCTGCGCACCCTAAAGTTCTCCTCGGGTCGAGAGTCGTACGTCTGCGACAGATCGGACCTGATCCGGCTCGGCAAGGCACACAACTCGTCGATCACGGATGACCGGGCAGCGCTGGCGGCGGGCACGAACCTCTTCAAGGTGTCGCTCGACAACCTCAAGGCCTCACTGGATGCCAGTGCTTGGGCACAGGGCAACATCATCATCGGCGTGGCTGGCGGGAGCACGGACGGGACCTCTGGGGTTCGCGACGCGGGCGGTTCTCTCGAAGCCGTCCGAGTTGAGATCGAGCGCCTCGCGCGTGTGATCTTCGCCAGTTCGGCGGCCCAGCGCCTCTTCTGGATTGGGGAGGGGGCACTGAAGGCCGAGGAGCTGACCAAGCGGTACGACGGTTTCAAGGCGTGCATTCACGGCAGCGACGCGCACAGCCTCGACCGAGTGGGTAAGCCGGATGAGAATCGCTATACCTGGATCAAGGGCGACGCCACGTTCGAGTCTCTCCGTCAGGCGTGTTTGGAGCCGAAGGAACGCGTGATTGTTGCCGAGCGACCACCCAAGGGCGCGCTCGACTATCGGGTGATCGACAGCATCTACGTCTCGGGCGCTGACTGGATAGCGACCCCCGAGATCCCCCTGTCTCCAGGGCTGGTCGCCATCATCGGAGCGCGGGGTTCAGGCAAGACAGCGCTGGCCGACCTGATCGCCGCTGGTGCTGGAGCGGCTAGTCCAGACGAGGCAGATCAGACATTCCTGCAGCGTGCTGGTCACCACCTCGACGGAAGTAGCGTAGCTCTTGAGTGGGGCGACGGGGAAAGTTCGGACGCCGAGCTTCCACCGAGCTTCACCCTTGACAGCGACACGCCCCGCGTCCAATACCTGTCTCAGCAATTCGTTGAACGCCTGTGCTCGTCGGAAGGGATAACGGACCAACTACTCGCGGAGATCGAACGGGTTATCTTCGAGGCACATCCGTACGAGGAGCGGCTCGGGGCGTCGAGCTTCCGCGACTTACTTGACCTCCGCGCCAGCCATGGGCGAGACCTCCGTCGCTTCGCTCAGAATGAGATGGAGCATCTCGCGGAGCAGATCGAGGCCGAGCGCGCCGCCGGCGATGAGCTCCCGGGGCTGAAGAACGAGTTGTCCAGACTCTCTGGCCTTCTCGCGGAGGATAAGAAGGCGCGGGGTGGCTTGATTGTCGTTGGCGGCGAAGCTCGCTCCACGCGTCTTGAAGCGCTCAACAGTGCGCTCGTCGCTAAGCAGGCTGAAGTGGACGTCCTAAAGCGACAGGAGAGATCGCTTTCCGATCTCGCAGATGCCGTCAAGGACATCTCAGATCGGCGGCTGCCCGCGATCCAGACTGAGTTGCAGCGCGACTATGCCGTCGCCGGGCTGACGGCCGCTGAGTGGCAGGGCTTCACACTGGGGTTTAACGGCAATCCCGCTACATTCGTGGAGGAACGCCTGACCTCTGTGCGTCAGGCAATCGTGAACCTAGTTGGTCCAACGATTCCTAAGCCAACCCAGCCCGCACACGAGTTGTCGCCGTTTGTCGCTGATGACGCCGACCTATCGAAGGAGACGCTCGGCTCACTCCGCGCCGAGGCTTGGCGGCTCGGCGAGCTCATCGGCCTCGATGTCAATCGCCGGAAGCAGCTGCAGGCACTAAACGACAAGATTGCCAAGACCGAGGCGGCGCTCGTGTCGGTCAATGCCAGCATCAATGAAGCTGGGAGCGCCTCTGACCGCATCAGAGCCCTGATGCTCAAGCGCAAGCAGGCCTACGCATCGCTCTTCGACGGTTTCGTCTCCGAGCAGGAGCAACTTGAGGCGATGTACTCGCCGCTCAGGGACATGCTGGGCGCGGAGCTGGGCACGCTTGGGAAGCTGACTTTCAGCGTCAGGCGCGTCGTCGACGTCGCGGCCTGGTCCAAGCAGGGCGAGGCTCTGCTGGACCTCCGGACGGGCGTGTTTCGTGGTCGCGGTGAACTGCTCACTCAGGTAAGTGAGAAGCTCCAACCCGCCTGGGAGACTGGTGCGAGCGCTGAGGTGGCTGAGGCCATGATGGCATTCCGTGATGAGCACGATCGGCACTTTATCGAGCAGGCAAAGGCGCCGAGTACCGAAAAGACAGTTTTTCGCAAATGGGCCGCTGGCATCGCAGCATGGCTGAACAGCACTGAGCACATCTCAGTCAAGTACGGCGTGCAGTACGACGGCGTTGAGATCGAACAGCTTTCGCCAGGCACACGAGGCATCGTGCTCCTGCTGCTCTATCTAGCTGTGGACCAGACAGATGACCGGCCGCTCATCATCGATCAGCCCGAGGAAAACCTAGACCCCAAATCGATCTTCGACGAACTAGTCGGGCGCTTCGTCGACACGAGGCGTCGCCGGCAGATCATCATCGTGACCCACAATGCGAACTTGGTCATCAACACCGATGCCGACCAGGTCATCGTTGCGAATGCCGAGGCACATCGGCCGGGACGGTTGCCGGTGATGACCTACACGAGCGGCGGCCTTGAAAACCCCGACATCCGACGACAGGTCTGCGAAATACTTGAGGGCGGCCAACATGCGTTCGAAGAGCGGGCTCGACGCCTCCGGATTCGTATCCTTTGAGGCTGTTGGTGGGCCCAAATGGTCTACGCCTCTTAGCGGCGACCTGCGAACTGCATTCAGTCGGCATGCCGCCGTGGCGCACATCGCCTCCGCAATGCGTATCTTGCCCACCGCGCGGCAGATCCTTGCCCGCCAAGGTAAGCAGCTCGACTGAGCTTTCGGAGATACCGGAAACCACGCAGTACTGCCAGAGTCACGCCGGCTGGCCGGCCCGGCCTTAACCAATGTCGGCCGCTGGTCCTTTATTCACCGACGGGTGTGCCGCGGTTTGCCGGTTCCTTAGCGTGCGCCGCGCTGCGTCCGCTCAGGCGCAGGGGCGCCGAGCGGATGCAGCTTCGGGGCAGGAACGCCACCCGACTCAGTGAGGTGGATCAGGTGGAGCTCCCGGTGGAGCGGCGGAACGGACGCGGGGTGCAGGGGACTTGAGGAGAACGTGGGACGTCCCCTCAGCACGTCCGCTCCGCCGGCTTGGTGGCGATCAGGACCTCGTGGGCACAGTGGCGGAGGTGGTCTCTGATCTCTAGTGGGTGCCCGAGTACGGCGAGGTGGTGCAGCGTCGGTACGACGAGCGGCTGCCCCTCGGACTCCAGCAGCGATTCGAGAAGATCGAAGGCTGCGCTCGGCGGTCCGGGCTCTTCGACGTACACCTTGCTGATCTGCAGCCGTTGCTCGATCGCGAACGCATTCAGCTGTCGACGGATCGCAAGGAGCTGTCCTGTGTTGCGCACGAAGGACATCGAGATGAACCCGAGGGCTTGGGTAGCAGGCATTTGCGGCACTCGTTCCTTACGACTGTGTGGCTAGTTGCCGACCACGATCGTGATGCCGTTCGACTCGAGTCGCTCTCGTACTGACATCGCATTACCTGCGACCTCAAGATGCTGGACGTCCGGCGTGATGATCATTCGCTGCGCTTCCTGCATCACGACCGCGAGCAGATCGTGGAACGCCTCCGGTGATGTCTCGATCTCCTCGATGTGAATCGCCACGAGCTGCGCACCACGAGCTTGAGCGGCCTCGACGATTAGCGTGCGTGCGTTCGCCAACTCGATCTCGTTCATGAGGAAGTGCTTGCGGATGTAGCCGTACGCCCGCAAGGCGTCGCCCCGCTCATGGTGGTCCGTACCTGGAAGAGTGCTAGTCATCTGCCGACCGCCGCATCATTCGTTGCGGCCGGACAGGTCTCGCATCAGGTCGGTGATCATTGCGATAGTCAGGCCCGCGGTCAGGCAGATCACGATGAAGAGTGGCGTCGTCATGATGGGCGTCCTTTATCGTCGGTTGTAACGCTCTGTATCCACACCATGGCCCGCTGACGGCGAACACCACTACAGGCAGTGCTCATCGAGTCGACCTATCGGCGGCGCCGATAGACGCACCGGATGCGCTCGGGCTAACTTCACAGAGCCGCCCAGGGACAAGGAGTGACGATGACGGCGACGCAGCCGGTGCTCGACTCCTCCTGGTGGGATCAGCCGGAGCTGCGTACTGTCTTGGCGTCGCGTGACGTGGCGGGCATCTTCCGCTGGTTGCAGCGGCACGGCTGGAGTCAGACGCAGATCGGTGCCCGTACATGTCAGTCCC
The DNA here is from genome assembly GCF_043197265.1 of Kribbella sp. NPDC049227. Taxonomy (NCBI): domain Bacteria; kingdom Bacillati; phylum Actinomycetota; class Actinomycetes; order Propionibacteriales; family Kribbellaceae; genus Kribbella; species Kribbella sp. NPDC049227. The sequence continues at coordinate 49,067 of NZ_JBICST010000006.1, forward strand.
AGGGCGAGGTCTCGGAGATCCTCAACGGTCGGCAGGTCAAGGCGTACGACGTCCTTGAACGCATCGCCGACGCATTCGAGATTCCCCGCGGACGGATGGGGCTCGCATACAGCTCTTCTGGCCGCGGAGAGAGCGACGAATCGCGCGAACTGACCAGCGACGATCGCAGGAACTTCGCCGGCGCGGTGGCGAGTGTGGCGTTCGGTTCGGTCAATGAGCAGGCTCGCAAATGGCTGCCCGACGTACCCAGTGGTGTGGCTTCTGTGCCGTCGGTGATTTCCGAGATCGACGTGGAACAGGTCGTGTCGATGACTGCGGAGTTCCGGAAGCTCGATCAGCGTTACGGCGGGGGAGCGGCGGTCGACGCTGCCCGTGGTTTCTACGGCTACGCACGGCGGATGATGCACTCGACCGCTGATCTGCGGACGCAACGGAACCTCAAAGTGTCCCTGGCCGACTTCAGTAGCATGCTGGGTTGGTCGTTCCATGACATCGGCGATCAGGCCGCTGCTCGGCGCTTCTTGATGAATGCGCTCGTACTGGCCAAGGATGCCGACGAGCCATCGCTGGCTGCCTCGATTCTGTACCGACTGGGTCGGGTGAGCATGCAAGAAGCCCAGCCTGTTGAGGCGTTGAAGATGCTGCAGCTTGGCCAACTTGCCGCGCAGGACGCAGACGATCCGGCCGAGGTTGCGAGACTCCACGCCAACGAAGCCTTGGCGTACGCGATGCTCGGCAAGCACGATCATGTCGTCGATGCCCTCGCTCGTGCAGAGCATGAGATGGGCCGTGCTGACAAGCGCCGAGTCTCTCCGTGGACAACCCTGTACTTCACTCCGGGCGACTACACCGGGCATCAGGCACTGGTGTACAACTCGCTCTCGGCTGATGCGAAGGACGATGCGCAAGCCCGCGAGTACGCCGTGCGCGCTGTCGCGTTCGCGCAACAGGCAATCACCGAATCCGGCCCTGACAGATCGCGCCGAAGTCGGACGTCTGATCGGATCATCTTGTCGACGAACCTGCTGCGTACGAATGAATTGGCCGTCGGCATCGACGTGGCTCGTGACGTGATCGATGAGGCGCAGCATCTCCGTAGCGGCCGCGGACTCAGCCGCCTAGCCGAGATTGGCGCCGCAGCATCAGAACACTCTGGCAACTCCGATGCCGTGGACCTGGTACACCAGCTCGAATCCGTTCGCACAACCGCGCCGAAGGCACTCACCGCATGACGAACCTGTCCCCAGAGCTCGACCAACGGCTGAAGCACGCACTCAAGGGCATTTGCCAGGAGGCCGGCCTTCTGCCGGACGAAGCGGAGCTGATCAAGTACACGAACAACGCCGTGTACCGGCTTCCCGGCCAGGGCGTCGTCGTCAGATTCGGTGCTGGCGACCTGGCCAGTCAGCGAGCCGACCATGTCGCGCGAATCGCCACCTGGCTGGAGCTCCACGATGCGCCGGCCGTCAGGCTCGCGCCCGGTCTGGTCCAGCCCGTCTTGTTCGAGAACTACTCGGCAACAATCTGGCAGCTCCTCGAAGGTGGCGACCCTGCATGGACCGGCGCCGAGTTGGCGGTGCCCTTGCTGGGCTGGCACAAACTCGAGCCTATGTCCGGCCTAAAGCCCTGGGATCCCTTCAGCAGCGCGCGTAGCCGTCTCGCCATGGCCGACGGACTCACGGCCGACGACCACGCCTGGCTGACCCAACAATGGTCCAATATTGAAGCCGACTACCGCGCACTCACACCCAACCTCCAGATGGGCCTGCTGCACGGCGACGCCTACATCGGCAACCTTCTACGTGAGCCCACAGGCCGCTTCGTCCTTTGCGACTTTGACGGCTCCAGCATCGGCCCGCTCGCCTACGATCTGGTAGTTGCCGCAGTCAGCGCTCTACGCTTCGGTGCCGCCCAAGACCACGAAGCCCTGGCCGCGAGCTACGGTCTAGACGTCACCACCCTGCAGGCCTGGCCAACCCTTAGGCGCATCCGAGAGCTGGTCCTCGTGACGAGTGTCATCACTGACCTCCGCCACCGCCCCGACATCGCCAAGATTCACGCGCATCGGCTGGCCACTCTCAGATCGGGCGCCAACGAACTGTGGCACCGCTACAAGTAGCTTTTGTACGCGTCCGTGTGAGCGGCTCGAGTCATGGATGCGTCGCGAGGTGGGGAGCACCCGCCCGCAGACGGCCGCGTCCAAAGGTCGCACGGTGCCGCATCAGGTCGGTTCGATCCTGATGATGTCATCACGGTTGAGGTCGACCACATTGCGATCGCGGTCGGTGAGGCGTATCGACGCTGTCGGCTCACCGGTGTCCGTTGTCACGACCATCAGCGCGTCTTGATCTAGGACCTGTCCGCGTCCGACGGCGTACTCGACACCTTGCAGTTGCTGTGACGACATGCCCAGCGGAACTATGCGGAGCTGCGTGCTGACTGCGATCTGAGCTCTGAGGATCCTCGAGAGCCCGGAGTCACTTGTAGGCGACGCGATGTGGACCGTGGTTTGCTCTGCAGTCCGGGGATGGTGCGCGAGCACTGGTTCGATTCGTATCTGTAGCCAGTTGGATTTGGGATTGGCGGTCGCGGTGACCGTCCCGAGAGTCGTCGTGTCAATGTTGGCGAGCGCCTCCTGCACGAAGGTCTGTGCGGTGCAGAGATACGTTCCGTCGGCCGCGAATAGTCGGGCTTCGAGATCGAGCTCTGCTCCGGATTCTTGACCTTCGCATAGGACCCGCACGTCAACTTCTCCAGTCCACCGGACCTCGCGCGCTTCGATACTGAGTTGGAGAGCGGCAAGGGGACCGTCTTGTCGAATGGATTGGCTCGGTGTGACGGCCTCGATTCCGAGGAGGGCTGCCCGCTCCTCGGCCCTCTTGGTGAAGCCGCTCGACGAGACGAGAACTGTTTGGTTGATAGGCAGGCTGCTGTGCTTCTGGGCAACCTGCTCGACCCATTCGATGCCCTGGCGGCGCTTGTGATCGCGAGCCTCGATACCGATGCTGAGTTGCTGCCCGGCGAGAGTCGCCGTGATGAGAACGTCGACCTCGCGGCGCTGTCCGGTGATGCGGTCGACGAGCATGGCGGACTCGGTGACAGCGGCATCAGGTGCGATGTGCTTCTTGACGAAGTACACGACGGCCTGAAAATCGTTCGACCGAGCTGGCATACGGCAATGATAGGGACCGTGCACGGTTCGCTGAAGGTGGCTCGACGCAGCGTCGCGATCAGACCTAAGTCGGTGACCCCGACCAGGCGCTCACGAACCGATCGAGTTCGGCTTGTCTGAGCGCTGCGTGCGCTCCATCTCGTGCACGAGGTGAGGCCGTGCGTCTACGTCAAGTCCCATCTCCTGTACGGGTTTCGAGTGGACAAGAGTCGTGTTTGTGCGCGCTTCAGGGCCTCGCGGAGAGATGCGTTAGAGCGCTGCAGCTCAGTGACTTGGTGCTGCAATCGGTCGACTTCTGTGAGGAGCGTGGTGACGTGTTTGGCTTCGATTGCTTCCGCTGAGCGGACCCGTTTGCGGCTTCGCCAGTGGCGGAGGCGGCAATGATCTGAGCAGAAGCGTTGGTCGGATCTGGCCGCGGTGTAGCTGTCGGCGCAGTGCTCGCAGACATGGTGGAGCGCCGTCAGATCGTGCCCGAACGGAGGTGGAAGGTCGTCCATGGATGCTCAACGTCCGGCCCGCGAAGATGCCGAAATACTCGTTGCAAATCGCTGACACGCCTCGAGTGCAAGATGTGTGACAGTGGTGGAGCTCCCTCTGAGCAGCTGCCATCAGTATCGGCTGTGCGTTGGCACGCAGATTTGCGTACCATCTAGGCAGTTCGTCACCAAGAGGCGGTGGACTATGCGTCTCCTGCTCGGCGCCCGCGGACGGTCGTCGGCAAAGAGCGTGGTTTCCCGCGCCGCCGGCCCGCGCGCTCGCCCGCGGCGAGTTGACCTGCAGGCGATGGGCTCGGACCTCGCCCGCCTCGGCATGAAGGTCCTGCGTCCCATTAAGGTTGACCGCGGAACTGGGCGAAGGTCCAAGAGCGTCGTCTTCCGTCGCTCCGACCGCAGGGCAAACAGGAGCATTGCGGCTAGGCCCACCGTCGAGGCGGCGGACCGTCCACTGATGCTCGTCATGTCGTAGTGCGAATTCAAGCCGCCGATCATCATGCTGAGACTTCGAACGCAGCAAGCCGTCAGACGGTCGGGGGGGCGACGTCGGCGGAAGTGAGGTCGGCGCGGTGGCGGAGCCAGGTGGAGAGGGTGCCGTAGCGGCGAGAAGACCGTCAGATCGTCGGAGGTCTGGCCCGCCAGCGTGTGTGAGCCATTAGGTCGGGTCCGCGCTCACTCTAGTCCCTTGCGGAACCGCTCCGCGCTCAAGTCGTTGCGACGAGCATCTCGATCGTATGACCGTGCAACACCGCGCAGCACAGCGGCGGCGCGTGGAGCGACGTCAGAGATCTTGACAGCGTCAGTTTCGTACTTCGCCTTCAAGTCACGTTCCCGCTCGCCACCTTCCTCAAGTCCACGCGTTGTCACGCCGCGGCCGTTAACAATCGCCAGGTACAGCCCAGACTCGATCTCGTCGCTTTGCCGCTCTTCGAGGAAGTCCCTGACAACCTCGCCTGGCCAGACTCCATCGGCATCCGGTGGAGTTCGGACTAGAACCTCGCCAAGGTTGCGCAGCCCATGTCCTGCGCGTCCGGTCGTCTCGAGGTTCGCGACCATGCCATCAGTCCAAGATCGCAGCGATTCCGCGTCCATGACTCCGTCAGTGAGGCCCGGCGGCTCGTTCCATGCTCGCAAGAGGTCGTGCGCGTTCCTAGCCATGCGAGCTCGTTGCTGCTCCTGTTCTGGAGTGCGCTGCTCGTCGGCATCGTCAGCAGCCCGGTAGACACTGCTGATCATCAGCGCAAAGAAGTCTGGATCGGTCGCGAGTGCTCGGGACAGGGTTGGGACCACCGGCTCGTGCCCAAGCGCACCAAGGAACGCCCACTCAAGACTTGCGACTCGGTCAGTGCCGAGGAATGCAACGTTCGCTTCGAGCCGCGTGACAAGCTCGTTGAAGTCGTGGTCACGCAAGCCCGAGGAACGGATTTGGTCCTGATCCTGCAGCAGGGACTCTAGCCCCTCGGCGATGAGCGTTGCTTCCAGTTCAGAGTCAAGCACCTCGCGTCGTGAGTAGATCCCTAGGAACTGCAGGGCATCGCCATGTCGACCGACGCCCATGAGGGCCCGCGCGACGATCTCCACATCTGCGAATTCGCCGCCAAGGCCGGCGTAATTGAAGTGCCGCCAAAACTCGTCATGTACCGCGTCGTCCTCAGCAGCCTTCTCCCAGGCGGCAGGGTGATCACGAGTTGCAAGCAGCAGCGTGGCTCGCTGTTCGGGTGCCGCCGCCGCTTGAGTGGCTAGCAACTCGTTGGCCCACTGCCAACCGGAGGCTTGAAAGCGCCGTTGAAAGTAGGCGAAGGCGAACTGACTCCTTGCCCGGTCGTCGGTAGCGAGAAGTGTGAACACCTCGTAGTCGAGTGAGGGATCGGCCGCAGCCACGGCGTAACCCACCGCTCCTGGCAGTTGTACACTCCGGGCCAAGGTTGTAGCTGCCTCGACGCCGCCTTCGCGAACAATCTCGCCTGCAGCCTCGTCGCGGCGCTCCTGAAGGGCTTCCTCGTATGCAGCATGGTCTGCGCGGCGGCTCAGAGCCCCGAGATGCGGAGTCCAGCCATCAAAGAGATGCGCATGTACTTCGGTTGCCGAAGTTGGCGCGAACCCAGCAGCGACCGCCTCGAGCTGGGTGAGGTCTTCTTCTGGTAGCGCCCACTGAGCTGTGGCGAACTCTCGATGATCGCCGATCAGCTTCTGCATCTGCTCCCACAGCTTGATAGCTCCGGTTGCATCCATCGAGCCAGACGTATGCAAGGACGCGATCGAGTCCCGTAGCATCTCGCGTCCGTGAGGCGGCAGGTCCGAATAGCCATCGACCAATGCCGTCCACCGCTCGTGGGACGTGCCTGCATCGTCGAGCATGCGGGTCAGTACCGCAATGGTGAAGTCATGCCATTCGGCATTCGTGACTCTGACATGCGCTGGCTTCCAGTCTCGGTAGTGCGGACTGGCCGTTGGAAAGTGGACCCCATGAAGCGTGGGCAACAGGCTCTTGAGAAGGCGCCAGGTCGTGTCCGGATAGCGCTTTCTCATTACGTCAATAACCGCCACCCGCCGTTCCACTGAAACGGAATTCTCGGGTTGCCACGGACAGAATATGTCGGTCAGACTCTTGGCGGGTCGGTTGCTGTATCGGCCCCCGGGGTCCAGTTGGTCAAGCCGAGCTAACAGGTCGATAGCTCCGCCGAAGTAGTCACCGCTCCAGGCGAGTGTTTCAAGTGCCCAAAGCAGGTGTGTATGGGGCGACCCAGCGAAGAACGAGTCGGTAGCAGACTGATCTGTGAACAGCTTCGCCAGCAACGAGTCTGGCTGAGCGAGCGTATTCGCAAGAGCCTTGGTGAACTGGTCGGGAGCCGCTTCGGCCAAGAGAGGCAACATCGGTGTCAGCGACTGCCAGCCGTGGCCGCTCTCATCCCCATTGGCTGCCTCAAGCAGTTGTCTCACGAGATACGCGGCCCATTCCGAACCTGTCACGCCCTCTACCGAAGCGCGTTCACCGAAGACAGCGAGCAGCGCCAGCGTCTCACTGAGTCCCTTGAACAATGCTGAAGAATACTCGCGCTTCTTGCCCTCAATCGACGCGCGCCACCACCGAGAGTCCTCGGGAAGATCGAGCGCCGGGTCGATCTCACCAATGACCTTCGCGACAGCGGGCTCAAGCCTCTTGAGATCATCCGCGGTAAGAGATGCCGACAACAGCATCCACGCGTCCATGTCTGACACAAGGTGCCATTCATTCCCAACGCCCGTTAAGAACGGGTCGTCGCCAGCGGCTAGCGCAACACATTGTTCTCGCAACTCTTCATACGTCAGGCCCGAAAGATCCTCCGCAATCGCGCGATCACCTTTGCTGGCATCAGACCATGAACCGAGCATGAGCATCGCTCGAACTGCGCGAGTGATTGACGGCGCGGCCCACGCGGGCTGCACAAGCGCTGGCTTCTTGGCAAGCCGACGGCGCAGGGCGGTTTGGCTTCGGCGAGCGAGTCGCCCCAGCTCATCCGCCCGATCCTGCGACTCCAGCCCTGCCGCCCGGAGCGCCTCGCTGACACCCTTCGCGTCGAGCGAGTCCAGCTCGATGTCGACGTGCGGGCCGCCGGCGGTCACGGGCACGATCACGGTGTGCGCGCAGTCCGGAAGGACTTCGGTTGCAAAGTCCGGATCAGCCACAACCAGCACCAGAGGCTGCTGAGCCTCGAGGAGGCCACGCCACGTGGTCCGGTCGTCTACGAAGGCCAGCCGGGCAAGGAACTGACCGTCACCTTTAGCGTCCTGGTTCACAGCTGCTGCGGCGACGAATGCGCACACGTCGTCCAAAGATGCGCCTGCGACCGTCAGGGTGCCGCCACCGGCACCGAGGAGGCTAGTCACGGCGGCATTGCGGCCGGCTAACACGACGTCAGGCGTCAGCTCCGGCGATGTCTGAGAACTCCAGGTCGTCCACCATGTCAGACCTGCCCGGAGTCCATGTGGGTTGAGGCCCATCTCTCTGGACACCCATGCCCACGTGACGGCTGCGCTCTGTAGCCAAGTCTCGATGTCATCCAGACCAAGTGCCCGGACCGATTGCCAGGTGCCCTCGGCAGTTCTGGTTGCGGCCCAATCATCGCGAGCAGTCCACGGACGAAGGATTGCCTCGACGTATGTCGTCTGACGGGGTGGCGTGCCGCCTGGGGTGGAATGACGCTTCTCGTAATCATTGTCCGCCTTCACTCCTGGGCTTCCGTCCACTGACAGTTCCCAAACTGAGTAGCCTTGCGGAACCCAGGCGTTCCCATTGACGGCTCTGACGGAACCGTCCCACCCCCCGGCGGCCACACCGTCGCCTGCTGGCATCCCGAGCGACACAATCCCAGGCGTAGTCTCGAGAATCAGTTGCCGCACAAGCCGGGGAAACTCACCCTTGGAGACAAGCTGATCTGCCCAGCCCTTCAGCTTCTGCCGGTCCACGTAACCGGGTTTCGACACTACGCCTTAGCTCCCCACTGTCTGATCTGGAATCGAGCAGCGGCGCCGCATGTCATTTGCGTCGTACTCGGTGCGAGGCGATCCTCGGACCACTCGCATGCTCAGTATGCATGCAACTGTCACGATCAGCGCTCACATTGCGCTCGAAGTCGGGCAGAACGCCCCGGCCAACCATGGCCCAAGAGGGATTAGCTTAGATGTGACACTCGGTGAGGTCTGTTCGACTCGTGAGAGAGGCTGATCTCCAGCGGTGATTGCCGGCCGTGACCGGCGATTCCCGCCGCGTCTCGTGACGGCTCGCCCTTCGCCGACCGTTCGCACGGCGAGGATGTGCGGCCGCTAAAGGTACCCGGCCTATTCCCGAGCACGGCCTTTGCTGCGCCGCCCATCAGGAGGGATGAGGCGCCGCCTGGCTGAACCCAGATCTACCTACCTCGAGACCTGCTTCTGCCGCATCGGACACCCTTCGGGTCGCCGTCTGTTCGGCCGCTGAAGTTGCTGTGGGCAAATTCCTGCTCCGTCACAGCTCCGTGAGACGTTGCCAGACGGCGGTCATTGCTGAGCATCAATGAAAGACATAACCGCAGGTCAGAGCCCACTTTCGGTACATACACCGCTCGGTGCCCGCACATGTGGAAGAGATCTACACCATCTTCGAAGGCACCTCGGAGATCCAGCGTTTGGTCATCGCCCGAGCGATCTCCGGGATGCGGATCAGGTAGTCCGGCCCACGCGCGCTACGCAGGCGCTCCGTCGCTCCGCTCCTCCCGCGCCTGCTACGCGCGCTCCCACCCACCCCCGGCTCATCGCCGTCCTTCCCCTTGCCGGCTACCGCCGTCGGTGCGCGCTGCCGCGCGGGCGATCGCTCCGTAGTGGCGGCGGACCGGGATAGCCGAGCAGGCCCCTGGACGGAGCTCGCTGGGCGCGGCGTTGGACCTGCACACGGTGTGCGCCGTGGTCGCGTCCGCTCAGGGGCACCGCCAGCTTTGGGGAAGGAACGCCATCCCGACGTGATCGGGTGGTGCTCCCGCTGGAGCGGCGGAACGGACGTGGGGTGCAGGGGACTTGAGGAGAACGAGGGATGTCCCCTCAGCACGTCCGCTCCGCCGGATTGGTGGCGATCAGGACCTCGTGGTTGCAGTGGTGCAGGTGGTCTCTGATCTGAGCCGGATGCCCGAGGACGGCGAGGTGGTGCAGTGTCGGAACAACGAGCGGCTGTCCGTCGGACTCCAGGAGCGATTCGAGGAGGTCGAACGCCGCGTTGGGCGGTCCCGGCTCTCCGACGTACACCTTGGTGAGGTGAAGCCCGTGCTCGTCTGCGAGCGCCAGCAGTTCTCGGCAGATGGCGAGGAGTTCGCCGGTGTTGCGTACGAAGGACATGGAGATCAAGCCGAGGGCTGGGGTCGCCGACATGTGCATCACTCGTTCCTTACGGCCGCGGTGTCTAGCCGCCAACCACGATCGTGATGCCATTCGACTCAAGGCGTTGTTTCACCGACGACGGATCGCCCGCGACCTCGAGATGCTGGACATCGGGCGTGATGATCATTCGCCGTGCTTCCTGCATCACGACTGCGAGCAGATCGTGGAAGGCTTCGGGCGATGTCTCAATCTCTTCGACGTGAATCGCGACGAGCTGCACACCACGAGTCTGAGCGGCTTCGACGATGAGCTTCCGAGCGTTCGCCAACTCGGTTTCGTTCATGAGGAAGTGCTTCCGGATATAGCCGTACGCCCGCATGGCGTCGCCTCGCTCGTGGTGATCCGTATCTGGAAGAGTGCTAGTCATCTGTCCCACCGCCGTGTCATTCGTTGCGGCCGGACAGGTCTCGCACCACGTCCGTGACCATTGGGATGGTCAGGCCCGCGGTCAGGCAGATCACGATGAACAGTGGCGTCGTCATGGTGGGCGTCCTTTGTCCGTGGATGTAACACTCTGTGTCCACACCATGGCGCTGTGATGGCGGCCACCACTACAGGCTGTGCTCATCGAGCCGACCTATCGGCCGAGCCGATAGACGCACCGGATGCGCTCGGGCTAACTTCACAGAGCCGCCTAGAGACAAGGAGTGACGATGACGGCAACGCTGCCGCAGCTCGACTCCTCATGGTGGGATCAAGCGGAGCTGCGTCCTGTCCTGGCGTCGCGTGACGTGGCGGGCATCTTCCGCTGGCTGCAGCGGCACGGCTGGAGTCAGACACAAATCGGAGCCCGCACCTATCAATCCCAGGGCGAGGTCTCAGAGATCCTGAACGGCCGTCAGGTCAAGGCGTACGACGTCCTTGAACGTATCGCCGACGCTTTCGAGATTCCGCGCGGACGGATGGGGCTCGCATACAGCACACCTGGCCGAGGGGAGAGCGACAAGTCGAGTGAACTGACCAGCGACGATCGCCGGAACTTCGCCGGTGCGGTGGCGAGCGTCGCGTTCGGTTCGGTCAATGACCAGGCACGGAAGTGGCTACCCGAATTGCCGGACAGTGTGGCCGCAGTACCGGCTGTGATCACCGAATCTGACGTCGAACAAGTGGCGTCGATGACCCTGGAGTTCCGAAAGCTCGATCAGCGTTATGGCGGGGGAGCGGCGGTTGACGCGGCCCGCGGCTTCTATGGGTACGCACGGCGGATGATCCACTCGACCGCGGACCAACGCACCCACCGGGACCTCAAGGTGTCTCTGGCGGATTTCAGCAGCATGCTCGGTTGGTCGTTCCATGACATCGGCGATCAAGCGGCGGCTCGACGTTTCCTGATGAACGCTCTCGTGCTCGCAAAGGATGCCGACGAGCCTTCGCTCGCGGCCTCGATCCTGTACCGGCTCGGTCGGGTCAGCATGCAAGAAGCGCAACCAGTCGAGGCACTCAAGATGCTCCAGCTCGGCCAACTCGCTGCACAGGACGCGGGGGATCCAGCCGAGGTCGCACGACTGCACGCCAACGAAGCGCTCGCCTACGCGATGCTCGGCAAGCACGATCATGTCCTCGACGCACTCGCTCGTGCGGAACATGAGATGGGCCGTGCCGACAAGAGCCGGGTGTCACCGTGGACGACGCTGTACTTCACGCCAGGCGACTACACCGGGCATCAGGCGCTGGTGTACAACTCACTATCTGGCTACTCAAAGGACGGGACACAAGCCCGCCAGTACGCCGTACGCGCCGTCGAATTCGCGCAACAGGCCATAACCGAGTCCGGCCCCGACAGATCGCGCCGAAGCCGCACCTTCGACCGAATCATCTTGTCGACGAACCTGCTGCGTACGAACGAACTGGACGCCGGCGTCGACATAGCTCGCGATGTGATCAACGAAGCCCAAGTCCTCCGCAGTGGCCGTGGCCTCAGCCGCCTTGCGGAGATCGGCACCGCAGCCTCACACCATTCCAGTAGCTCCGACGCCGTGGACTTGCTCCACCAGCTCGAATCCGTCCGCACAACCGCGCCGAAGGCCCTCACCGCATGACGAACCTGTCCCCAGAGCTCGACCAGCGGCTCAAGCACGCCCTCAAGGGAATCTGCCAAGAAGCGGGCCTTCTCCCGGACGAAGCCGAACTCATCAAGTACACGAACAACGCCGTGTACCGACTTCCCAGCCAAGGCGTCGTCGTCAGGTTCGGCGCAGGCGACCTCGCCAGCCAACGCGCCGACCACGTCGCACGAATCGCCACCTGGCTCGAGCAGCATGATGCGCCGGCCGTCAGGCTCGCTCCAGATCTCACCCAACCCGTCCTGTTCGAGAACTACTCGGCCACCATCTGGCAGCTCCTCGAAGGCAGCAACCCCGCGTGGACCGGCGCTGCGCTGGCAGCACCATTGCTCGGCTGGCACAAACTCGAACCGATGCCCAACCTCAAGCCCTGGGACCCGTTCAGCAGCGCGCGCAGCCGCCTCGCCATGGCCGACGGCCTAACCGCCGACGACCACGCCTGGCTCACCGAGCAGTGGGCCAATACCGAAGCCGACTACCGCGCCCTCACACCGGATCTTCAGATGGGCCTGCTCCACGGCGACGCCTACATCGGCAACCTGCTGCGAGAACCCACAGGCCGCTTCGTCCTCTGCGACTTCGACGGCACCAGCATCGGTCCGTTCGCCTACGACCTCGTAGTAGCCGCCGTCAGCGCCCTCCGCTTCGGTGCGACGCAAGACCACGAAGCCCTAGCCACCACCTACGGCCTGGACGTCACCACGCTGTCCTCCTGGCCGACCCTCCGCCGCATCCGCGAATTGGTCCTAGTCACCAGCGTCATCACCGACCTCCGCAACCGCCCCGACATCGCCAAGGTCCACGCCCATCGGCTGGCCACCCTCAGGTCGGGTGCCAACGAGCTGTGGCACCGCTACAAGTAGTTGTACGCGTCGGTTAGAACAGGGTCGCGGCTGGTTCCTCGCCTGCGGTAGCTGTCGTGGACTTACGGACTGTGGCATCCATCAGTTCGGCGAGTGTGCGCGGCTCGCGGCCGGGAGGCGTCGCCAAATGGGAGAGGAGCCGGGCGCAGACGAGCGCGTCGTAGGTCGCGCGATGCGGCACCAGGTCGGCCGGAAGGCCTCTATCTAGGCCGAACGCGTCGACAAGCGCTCCGAGTTTGTAGGAGGCGCGGCCGGGAACAAGCCGCCGAGCTAGCTTGAGGGTGTCCAGGACTTGTGCGGGTTCGAAGCCGGGCAGTTCGCGGCCGAGCACGCCGAGATCGACGCCGGCGTTGTGGGCAACAAACACCTTGTCGCTCAGCGCCTGGCGCAGTTCTGCCTCGATGCGGACGACGGTCGGAGCGTCTGCGAGCTGGTCGTCGGTGATCTTGTGGATGCGTCGCGCCATTGCAGTGATCGGCCGAGGCGGCCGGACCAGCCAGTTCTTCGCTTGGCCGATCAAGCCGTCCTTGATCGCCACAATCGAGATCTCGACGAGATCCGGTGGGTGCTGTCCGTTGCCCTCGACATCGACGACGGCGTAGTCGTACGCCGTCCACGAGTCAGTAGGTTGCGCCACTATTCGTCGCCTCCCTCCGATAGGTCGTGCCGCCGCGGTCTTAGGCGTGGGCGGTTGCGAGCCGCCAGCTCCTCGTCGGAGACAGCAGGCGACGGTCAGGACGGCGGAGCCGTCGGCATACTTGAGCCGTCAGCAGTGCAGCTGAGTTGGAGGGACTAGATATCGTGTCTGCCTTGCCGGGTGGTGATGCCGACAAGTGGGGCAACCGCTACGAGGGACTGTGGACGCTGCTTCGGCTGTGCGACGTCATCGAGGGACGCGCCTCGAGTATCCGGATAGAGCCGCCAGGCCCGGAAGGCGACGGCGTTGAGTTCGTCGTCCACGAACTCAACGGCGTGACCACCGGAGATCAGGTGAAGTCGACACCGCAGCCTTGGTCGGTCCACCGGTTGGTCAGCAACGGCGTCCTGTCATCGATCGCGCAACGGCTGGCTACCGGCGGGCACGTCAACCTGGTCGTGGAATCAGGCGCGCGTGAGCTGGACAGCCTCACTAGGCGTGCCCGGAAGGCCAAGAGTGCCACCGAGTTCGTCGACACCGTCATCACCGACAAGGAGCAAGGACACCTCGCAGCCATCGCGACGCACTGGGGTGTCGACAACGACCTCGCCTGGGAGATGCTGGCGCGAATCAACGTCCGACACCAGCCAGCATCCGGCCTCGAGACGTCGCTGGGGGTGCGGGTCGACGCCCTGATCGGAGGAGACCCAGCCGACGCGATCGACTGGCTCAGAGGATGGATCGATCACCAGACCCAGCAGACCCTGACCGGACCGATCATCCGACAGGCGCTGGAAGGTGCCGGTTTCCACCTCAGCCTCCTGCGCGACGACAAGGGAGCGCTGTTGGAGCTGGAGCAGACAGTCGAACGAGCGGAGCGCCGGGTTGCCCACGCCCGACCACGCGTGCAGGTCGAGACGCCACATGCCACTCGGCTGCGTGAGCTGCTCTCGGTGACCGAAGGGCCGCGAGTGATCGTGGTCCACGGCCGTGCCGGCTCGGGCAAGTCGAAGACTGCGTTCGAAGCAGTCGAGCAGCTGCACAAAGACCGCTGGTACGCAGCGGTCGTGCGGATGGACGGCAAGGAGGTGGAGGAGTTGACAGCGGCTGGTCTCGGCAAGGCCAGCGGCCTCAGCCGGTCGCCAGCCACGCTGCTCGGGGGGATGGTGACCGGTGATGATCCAGACCTAAGAGCAGTCTTGTTGATCGACCAGCTCGACGCAGTCAGTGAGTACAGCGGCCGGATGCCGAGCGCATTCGAAGCCGTCGAGGAGGTACTCCACCAGGCCCGGGAGTTCCCCGCATTGCGAGTCATCTTGGTTGTGCGGACGGTCGATCTGCAGCAAGACGGAAGGATCGGCCAACTCCTCAGCGATGAGGCGAGGGTGACCGCGCTGGAGCTCACCCTACTGGAACCCGACGAACTGCGTCAGGCACTCAACCAGGCCAACATCAACACGTCGACCATGCCAGACGTCACGCTCCAACTGCTCCGCGTGCCTCTGCATCTAGCCGTGTTCCTGAAGCTGTCGACCGCGGCCCAAGCTGAGGCGTACGCAACCCTCCCAGCGCTCTACGACCGCTACACGAAGGACGTCCGTACCACCCTCGACCGCGATCGCCCCACCCTGGATTGGGCCAGGCTGACCTCAACCCTGGTCCAGGCCATGAGCGATGCGCAGCGTCTGCGGGTTCCCGAGGCAGTCGTCGACGATCTCCCACCGACCGACATCAGCACGCTGGTCTCACTGGGCATCCTTGAGACGGATGGGTCGGAAGTCTGGTTCTTTCACGAGACCTATTTCGATTACCTGTTCGCGCGCAACTTCGCCAAGAGCGGACGAGACCTGCACTCCTTCCTCGTCGGCGAAGGCCAGGCTCTCTTCCGCCGAGCTCAGACCCGTCAGGTGCTCGACTACCTCACATCCACGCCCGGCAAGTTCCGAGCGACCGTGGTCGAGCTCCTCACAAGCCAGCAGATCCGTCCACACATCAAAGAGGTCGTCGCAGGTGTGCTGCGACAGCACAAGCCAACGCCGGCAGACTGGGATGCGCTCGAGCCTGTAGCGTTCGGTGCCGATTCGGGCGCGGCCGCGCGTGCGATCTCGCTGCTCTCCTTCCCGGGCTGGTTCGACGCGGCCGACTCGGCAGGCCGGATCGAGGCGTTCCTCGCTGATCCCGGCAAGGTTGACGCGGTCGTTCGACAGATGACGTTTCTCCGCGATGAGTTCGGTGCTCGGTTGTCCGAGCTGCTCCTGCCGTACGTTGGCACCACCCCCGAGTGGCGGGAGCGATTTCGGATGGTCGCCCAGTGGGCGATGAACTCTCAGATGGTCGACCTGATGGTTGCCCTGCTGTCGGCTGGCGAGCTGGATGACCTGCCGGGAGCGATTGCCTCCAATGCCGACCTCTTCACCGATCTCTACGGTCTGCATCACGACAACCCTGCAGGCGCTGCGCGAGTGATCGCAGCAGCGGTGAACCGGGCCGTGAGCCGGGCCGCCGGCATCGGTGAAACGGATCCATTCGAAGCTGGCTTTTTGCCCGACCACAGCCCGGGTGGCGACCGCGTGATCGTGGAGGTCGCATTAGCCGCACCGGAGACATACCTCAACGAGTTGCTGACGACCGTGACGGGCATGATCGAGGCTGAAGCGGTCGAGCCGGCGAACGGTGCCTTGCGTTGGTCGGTGAAGTGGGGACGCTCGTCGCCTGGTGGCCGTGACGGGCTTCCTGGAGCCCTGTACGGGGGACTTGACGCGGCGCTGCGAAAGGTCGCCGCCACCGACCCTGCGGCGGCTATCTCCGCGGTCGCGCCGCTCGCAGAGTCCGACGTCGAGGAGCTTCGGTGGCTGGCGTGCCGCACCTACCAGTGCCTGGACAGTCACGAGGTTGGTCTGTCGTTCCTGCTGGCCGACCAACGCAACCTCAGTCTCGGCTACCGCGACAACCGGCGGTGGACGAGCCGGGAACTGGTCGAGCGCGTTGCAGCCTCCTGCTCCGATGAGCAATTGGCAGACCTCGTCGACGCTTTGACGAACTACACCGCCTGGTGGGCCCAAGACCCTGACGGCGAAGAGTGGCGAGAGCGAGGTTCTTACGAGCTGCTAACCGCGATCCCGGCCGACCGCCGCCAGCGTGATGTCGCGCAACGCATCGCCAGCCTTGAGGCGAAGTATTCGGACCTCGAGGTCGAGCCACCCAAGCCGCTGACGATGGCACCGATGATCGGATCGCCGATCCCTGAAGAAGACTCCAAGAACCTAACCGACGAAGAGTGGCTTCGGGCGATAGGCGACTACCCCGAGCTCCTGAGCACGAATATGCGCGGAGGCGCCTCCCAACTGGCGGCGCAAATTGGGCGCCGAGCAAGCGAGCAGCCAGTCCGCTTCGCCGAACTCGCGCTCAAACTCGATCAGTCAGCACCAGTCGTACACCTACAGCGGATCATCTCCGCCATCGCAGGATCCGTTGACCTCGGTCTGCTGTCTCAGGTCTGCCTACACGCCCACGACATCGCCGGCGCCGAGGTATTGCGCGTCATCTACGACGCCATTCAGAACGTCGCCGCCGCGGACGACCGACTGTTGACCTTGCTCGAGAAAGGCGCAGAGTACGAGGTCGGCAGGCACGACCCGTACGAGTCCGGCAACGACATACTCACGGCTGGCATCAACTCGATTCCGGGAGCGGCAGCGCGCGCGATCGCCACGCTGTGGTTCGCCGGAGACGAACACGGCGAGCGGCTCACTCCTACTCTTGAGAAACTAGCGACCGCCGACTCCGTCGCCACTCGAGCCATGGCCTCCGAGGCCGCGGCCGCGTTGCTCAACCACAATCGAGCCAAGGCACTCGACATCGCAGACGCACTTCTGCAGGGACCAATCGACGACATGATCCGAGCCGTCACGGTTCGCGACCTGCTGATCTACAGCTTCATTCGCGACCCGGAAAGGTTCGCGCCACATCTCCTTCGGGCGCTGAACGGCTCGGCTGACGGGGCTCGCCAAGCTGGCCAGATCTGGGCGATGGCCCTCGTCCAAGACCGACTCGGAGACTCGCTCCCGGCCACGGTCAGCAGCCTGTCAGCAGCCGCCCGCAGAGGCGCGGCAGAGGCGCTCGCGAGCCACCCTCTCAGTGCCCTCGACAGTCTCACGGCTCTCCTGAGCGAGGCTAACCCCGAGATCCGAGCCGCAGCTGCGCCAGCCGTCGGCGCACTCGCCACCGCCGAGGATGGCCTCGCCGAGGAACTGCTCGCACGCTTCCTGGCGTCAGCCGCCTTCGCAGATCACCACGAGGAGGCCATCAGGGCCCTCGCCAAGCGGACACAGGTTTTGCCACCGTCGACTCTCCTCGCCTGTGAGCGAGTCGTTCAAGCTGCTGGCCCAGACATCGGCAACATCGCCACGGCTCCCGCGCGAATGGCCCAGGACCTCAGTCGGCTGGTGCTCCGGCTCTATCGGCAAAGCGACGCAGCCGAGGAACGCGAACGCTGTCTCGACCTGATCGACCAGCTGACCGAATGGCGCGCCTACGGCCTGGCAGAACTCATCGACGACCAGCGGTGACACATTCGAGCGGAGGCTGAAAGGGAAAGCAGGATCAGGATGCCGTCGTTGCCCTCCGTCGTATGCGGCTCAGGACGATGCCTCTCCTGGTCCAGGTCAGAGATCTGCCCCAGCACCACGTTCAAGAGGTTGTTATCGGCAAATTCCTGCTCCGTCACAGCTCTGTGAGAGGCTGACAAACGATGGTCAGCACTATCACCGACGAGAGACAAACCTGCACGTCGGAGGGCGGATTAGCCCATTGGCGAGGAAGCCACGGCCGATCGAAAGAGTTTGATCCGGGCGGTGCTTAGTTGTCTCTGTCGTCGAAGGGGCCACTGATCAACTCCATGAACTCGTGCCCCTTCGGCTTGGTTCGCCGAGCCCTGACTCCGGTCTCGGTCATCATCGTCCGTAGCGGAAGGTCGTCGATGAGGCCGCGCGACGTCAGGTCGACGTTCAGGGTGTCGATGAACGCCTCGTCATCTGCCCACGCAGGGAACGCTGACTTAACGACTGCCAGCAGACTCCCACCGGGCCAGGGCAGGCCGCGCTGCTCGAAGCACGACGGCGGGTTGGCCGCGAGCCGAAGAAGTGCGATATGCGACGATGTCAATTCGTCGACGTAACGCAGGAATATCGCTCGCTTGTCCGCGTCGAGACTGTCACCGGCGCCGACGTTGAACAGAGCGTTCTGGAGGGCGCAGTGCTTGGCGGCGGCCGATGTTGCGGTGGCGATCCGCGCAGCGGCTACCGCGGCATCATAGAACGCGGGGTCGTCCGCAAGGTCCTGCGCTTCCAGGCCATCCACGCGTTGGCCGAGCAGCTCGACGACTTCGGCCATCTCCTCCATCCATCCGCGCGTTCGGTTCTCTTGGGTTGCCGAGAAGTAGGCGGAGAGCGTCGCTGCTAGGAGGCTTCCGGCGAATGGAATCGCCCCAAGTCCGCCTTCCAACGCAACCTCAACTATCGCGCGTTTGTTTGACTTCTCCTCAGGAAGGTCGGGAACTTGCCGATTCAACAGTGCCTCCGGAGTCAGTTGATCAGCACACTCTATTGTGGTGCCGGTAATCGCGTGGTGCAACGCGGCCGGTGCTCGCGCCGGCCGTGCTTCCGCGCTATGAGCCGCACCTAGCATCTGTAGATGGGATCTGGCTTCTCGTGGCACTTCCAACCGCTTTCATTGCCCTTCTACATCCCCCGAACCGTTCTGTTCGCTCACCAGCCAACCTCGGCGACGGCGTGGGTGCTGACTCAATGAAGGCGAGCATGAGGACTGAATCCGCGTTGCGCGACTGGCGGTTGGGATCCGTCCAAGCCGAGCGGCTGTGTGCGGGACTGCTCGAGATCAGCGGGTACTCCAACGTCGATCCGCAGGCGACGCGCGGTGGCCCTGATGGCAAGAAGGACATCACCGCTAGACAGGATGGCAAACCGGTCGTGGCGGCTGGCTACTTCCCGCCGACTGAGCCATCCTTCAGGCAGATCCGAGCCAAGTACATTCGTGATCGCGACGGTGTTGCGATCAGCGGGGCTTCAGGGCTTCGTGTTCTTCGTCAACCAGCAGCTGACTCTGGGCCAGCGCAACTCACTGCGGACGCTCGGGAGCATCGTCGTGACGAGCCTAAGGGAATCGCAGTTCGGCAACGGCCCGCGGCCAGGAAAACTGTGTGACTCCGACTCGAGCGACGTGAAGCGTGTCTGATACGGCACAAGACACTCTAGGTTCCAATGTGGAAATACCTGTGGTCAGGGATCCCCGGCCGGCAAACTGATGAGCCACCGCCCAGCTGCGGCCGTCACACGGGTCCTAGGGTGACCGGAACCACGACGAGCCCGGCCCTCGATAGGCCCTGGCATCCAGGTTCGTCGCCGTGTCGCACTAACCAGATGGTGACGCGATCGCAGACAGCTCGGGAGCCCAGATCTCCTCTGTTGGAAGCTGCTGCTCAGAGAACGCATTATCTTCACGACACGATCCCGATGCAGGAGGCCTGGGCCCGAACCTGAGTTCGCGGTGATGGGCGGTCATCGCGGTGCCTGATTCGACAATCTGTCCAGGAGAGATCGGCAAATGGCCGGCGTCACGGGCCGTTCGAGATGGCGACACTCCCAGTTGCGGTAACGGAGAGTCGCGGCTTGCGATATGAAGGTAGGTGTGGTCGACGGCGCTCGTTGTCAGTTGCGAGTCTCCGCTCACCAGCCGCCGAGTCAGGGGGAACTGTGCACATTACGGAGCTGGCCGGAGCGACGCCACAGTCGTGGCGATGGATCACAACCATCGCGTCGAGACGGCTCACCGGAACCGCGAATGATGCTCGCTGAGCCAGCGCTCCTGTTCGGCCGGTTCGAGCAGGATTCCCTCACCAAGGGTGGCGCCCGCGAGCGCTTCCAGATGCTTGTCAGCGATTTGGTGAAGGTGCAGCATCCGTTGGCGTCGACGGTGGAGGGGTCAGGCGGACGGGACTGGGGGATCGACACCTACGTCGGACAGCTGAGTCCAGGCGATGAGATCTTTGTGTGGCAGTCGAAGTTCATCCTTGAATGGCTCGACAAGACGCCACAGGGTCAGATCCGGGATTCGTTCAAACAGATCATCAAGCAGGCCGAGCTGAACGGCTTCACTCTGAGGTCGTGGACCTTGTGCGTTCCCTGCGATCTGCCACCGGATCAACAGAAGTGGTTCGATGGCTGGTCGGCCAAGATGCGGCGTGATCACGGAGTGCGGGTCTCGCTGTGGAATGGGACTGAGCTTCGCCACCAGCTCATGCGGGAAGATGCTCACCATGTGCGTGCGGAGTACCTGCCGCACACAGTCCCCCCGACACTGACCGGTGTGGAAAGCGCCCAGCCGACCGCTCCTGTGCTGACCACCGACGACTATCAGCAGTTCGACAGCGCGCTCTTTGTCCGCCAGCTCGAGGCCGCGGGGCACGGTGAAACCGATGCCGCTCGTGGCTTGTTCTTCGCGACGGAGGCGTTGTTTCGTGACTATACAGCGAAGGGTGATCTGAGCGCTCTCGCCGCACTGGAGGAGCTTCATCTCGACATCCACAGCATTTGGGAATCAAGTTTCAATTCGGAGAGCCACTCCGCCGATGCCAACGGGCGAATGGCACGTCTGTTCGCGCTGGTCATGTCCGGCGCCGAGGCCAGTCCTGATCCGGAGCAGCTACGGCTCCGGCCAGTGCACAAGAAAGGCGCTGTCCACAGGCTTGTAGAGGCTGCTCGGGCAGGTTGGGTTACTCACTGGCGGCAGATTGCGCTGGAACACCAAGGTGCTGAAGAAGACATAGCTGCAACAGCTGGTGAGACTGCCACAGCACCTGTGGCTGCAGCGGCGCAGACACTAGTTGCCGTCAGTCAGAGGACAGATGCGGGCCCGCCTGTGGCGTCTGCGGACCTGACTCAGGGGCCGTCCGATCAGTTCGCTGAACTCCGCGCTCCCGACGGTTCGTCTGGGGTCACTGACCAAGCCGGATCGCCTGGTGATTCTCGTGGCTGATCACGTGATGGACGTTGATGACGCGACGCTCATGTCGCCAGTGCCCAACGTGCCGGAGAATCGGGATGTCTTCCGGATGGCACGGTTGCTGCTGCTTCTCGACGTGGCACGTACTCGAGGGCGAGACGTGCCAACTATCGATCGCCTTGGTTACTACGAGTTCCTGGCCGACAGTCCGTTCATCGTGGTTCAAGGAGATGGCCAGCGCGACGACGCGGATCGTCTCGCACTCGAGTTGGCTGGCTTCACGGCGACGCAGTTGGCATATGCGAGTTCGGGACAGCGCTTCGCGTCGAGACGTCGACGGCTGCAATACGACCTGGCGAGACTCCTCTCGTATGGGCTGGTCGCGATCGGCGCGCGAGGCTTCGTCGTCACAACCGCAGGTGCGGAGATGGCGGCCAACCTGAACTCGGTCTATGCCGACGCATACCGCGTCTCAGCTGAGGTCATCCTTCGCAGGCTCGCGCCGAAGTCCAATGTCGCTCTCGAGGCCGACGTGAACAAGTGGCTCGGCGAGTCGTGGCTCCTGATCGACTTCCTCGACGACGTCGCCGAGACCGCCGCACCAACTGCCGCCGGCAGTACCTCTCAGCAACCGAATCGAGCAAACCGCGGGCCGTCGGGTCTAAAGGTTGAGCAGGCGCGCAATGGAACAGACGAAATCGAGGGGTCAGAGCAGTGAGCACGGGAATCAGAGTCAATGAGCTACGACTCGCCGGCGCTACTGGCAGCGAAGCGACGTACGGGGTCTCCTTCAGGTCGCACCCGAGCGGGGCGTTCCGTCCGTTGTCGATCATCGCTGGACTGAGTCAGACCGGCAAGACCAGCGTCATCGACTTCATCAGTTACTGCCTCGGTGGCAAGCAACATCCCCAACATCCCGAGATCGTGGAGGCCGTTCGCGCGGCGCTCGTCGAGTTCGAGTTGAACGGGCAGGCCACGACGGTAGAGCGCAGTGCGATCGGCGCCGCGTCGAAGTTCGCGTCTGTGTGGCAAGCTGGAATGGCAGAACTCGCCACCGCGTCCGAACTCAGGATCCCTGCCGAACCGGTGGGAGATCCGGACGGGCTGTCACAGTTCGTGCTAGCTGCCTGCGACCTCAGTGGTATCGAGTTGCCAGAAGCACCCACCCAGTCGGATTCGGCGACAGACCTGCTGAGCATTCGAGACCTCTTTCGGGTCATGTTTGTGCCCAACGAGAGACTCGACAACAAGAACCTGGTGTTCGAACAGTCGAACTTCATGGTCAGGCAGAAGTTCAGCCAGACCATCGACGTGATGTTCGGTGTACTCGACGTCGAGGGTGCCGGCATCGGGGCACGGTATCGAGCCGCTCGAGACGCGGCGCGCGCGGCGGCGCAGACCGCCGTGTCGCTTCGGCGCCTGGCAGACTCCGACTATCCACGGGGACCACTGCTTCTGGCGCAGGACAGTGAACGGGCTCGGGCGGAGCTGGCGGAGCTACAACGCCAATTGGTGCGGATCGATCAAGAACGGCGATCGACCGATACGGCATCGCGAAGTCTGCGAGTGGCCCTCCAAGAGGCGCAGGACCGTTCGAGCCAAGCGGCGGTTCGGGTGCGTGACCGACGAAGTCTGTTGGCACGTCTCGGTGCGCTACGTGGGCAGTATGCGGACGACCAGCGCAAGTTGAACTTCCTTCGTGATGCGGAGCGTCTCTTCGATCCATTGCAGGTCGTGGCTTGTCCCGTGTGTCTCAACGATTTGGACACGCCACCGTCTGTAGAGCAAGGGATCTGCAGCATGTGCGGCCATCATGCAGATGGCAATGCCTCGTCGGTGAACGGAGCGAGCGGTGAGTCGGCGGTCGAGGCTCCCGAAGGGGTTGCGGTGCTTGAAGCCGAGCTACGGGCCGTCTCGAAGCGTTTGACCAGCCTCAATGCCTACTACGAGCGCCTTGATGCACATCTTCGGGTCCTGGTTGACGAGAGCATTGCGGCTGACGAGGCTGCACTGGAGGCAGCTGCTGCCGTCGACGCCGTAACGGACAGCCCGGCACCATGGTTGGCGCTGCGCGATGACATCACGCGAAGGATCGCCGAAGCTCGGCTGGCGATGCAAGCAGCGGATGCAGGACGTAGCCTATGGCAACGCGTCGACGACGCAGAGAGCAACAGAGACCGCTTGGAAGAAGAAGCACGTCGGATCAACAGCCAACGGCGGGAGCTCAAGGCGCGGCCCGATCGCGGTGCAATAGTCAGCGCGCTGTCAGGCCGATTCGGCGAGATCCTCTCGGACATCCGATATCCGAAGCTGAGCGGACCGTTCCTGGACAACAACCTCGTCCCACACGTTCGAGGTCTTTCGTACACAGATGCAAGTAGTGGAGGGCGGGTGCTCATCAGCCTCGCATGGCACCTTGCTCTCTGGGAGATCGCGCACGAACGTGACGCGGCCGCTCCGGGACTGCTCGTGATTGACAGCCCGCAGAAGAACCTTGGTCATGGCGCTGTTGCAGGGGATCCCGAGTTTGCCGACAGCGCCCTGGTCGAGAACTTCTACAATCACGCACGCACCTGGCTCCGGGGCGATGGACTCGGAGCGCAGCTCATCGTGGTCGACAACTCTCCTCCAGATAGCGTCTCCGGCGACATCGTCGTTCGCTACACCAGGGACCCAGACGTCGAGCCATACGGTCTCATCACCACGGCAACTAGTTAGGTCGATTTGGGGACAAGTGCCTGGGTCCGAGCCGACCTGGTCTCTGGTGCCGTCGGTCTGGCTTGGCCATTCGCTACTGTCGTCGATCCGGTCGAGTTCGGCGTCGTGTCAGAAGACGCGCCGCACGTGCTTGGGGTGGCCAACTCTGCGGTTGGGGTCTGCCGTGGCGACCTACTGGATGCCGACGTTGCCGGCCGCTACGTGCGGAGCACCTGTGGCTCTCGTTGTCGAGGTACTGGCTCAGATGACTCATTCCCGCGGCTTCGCATTCCGCCGCCGCAGTCCGAGCCGGGCCGCCCGAGGCACGCACGCCGCTGATCGAAATGTCGATGCTTCGGGGGCCAACAACGCAGGAATCAACCGCTGGGTCGCAGGTCGCTCAAGTGTCCACGGGCAGTTCGGCAGACAAGTGCTCGACGCCCTGTCGAACTTCGGCGCGCGACCGCCAGGCCTCTAAGCGGTGTCAACTATGTGCTACCTCAGTCGGACGAGAGTGCAGCGCCGATGGCACGCTGGAGTGCGCTGCCCGGCTGACGCTTGACCGGCAGTGCCCTTGCGATCGTCACACAGACCATCTGTCGACTGAGATCGCGATGCTGCCGGCCGCACAAGTGTGCCCGCGCAGGTCGACCTCGGTGAGTGGTGAACGCGGACCTGTTTGGTCACGGGCACATCGGTCGTTCGACCTCCCTCACAGGTCCTTAAGGTTGCTGTAGGCAAGTACCTGCTCCGTCACAGCTCCGTGGGACGATGCCAAACGACGATCATGGCCGAGCAAGGCTGGGAGAGAAACGCGCAGGTCAGACTCAGATTTGCCGCCTGCGGCGCGAAATGTCCGCGGGGCTGGAAGAGATCTACACCATCTTCGAAGGCACCTCCGAAATCCAGCGCTTGGTGATCGCACGAGCCATCTCCGGGATGCGGATCAGGTAGCACGTCCCACGCGCGCTATGCAGGCGCTTCGTCGCTCCGCTCCTCCCGCGCCTGCTACGTGCGCTCCCACCCACCCCGGCTCAGCGCCGTCCTTTCCTTGCCGGCTGACGCCGGCGACCTGCGGGCTGCCGCTCGCGGTGCGCGCTGCCGCGCGGGCGCAGTTCCGTGGCGGCGGTGGACCGTGATAGCCGAGAAGCCCCCGGACAGAGCCCGCTGGGCGTGCTGCTGCGTCCAGCGTGCGGGGTGTGCGTCAAGCCATGTCTGTTGAGGGGCAGGAGTAGCGGTGGCGTCGGCTCCGGTATGACACCCGCTTGGAGGGGCGCAGGCTTCTACACGAATTTCGTCGTACGGCCACGCCCTGAGCGTCGTGGACTGGCCCGGGCGCTGGAAGCGATCGTGTGTCAGCTCTTGAGAAAGGTACGACGGAACCGGCAACCAGTGATCTTGGGTTGAGCTTGCCGCAGGTGGGGTGCTGGGGCGGATCGGCGTGGACTGCCAGACCAGCGACAGCGATGCGCAAACGCAACTGGAGGCCCGATCTTGTGTCACGGTCGCAGTGGACCTCTTCGCGTACCCGCTCGGGTCGGTCAACGGCGGACCTGATAGCGCAGGTGGAGCACTCGGTTGCCGTGAATCACGTCGGGATCCTCCAGCAGGTGCTGGGCGTCGACTGACCCGAAGTAGCGCTTGCCGGATCCGAACACGACGGGTACGACGTCCATGCGCACCTCGTCGATCAGGCCAGCGGCAAGCACCTGGCCACCGACGTCGCCGGCGGCGACCTCGACTACGCGGTCACCGGCAAGCTCCTGCGCCTTGGCCATGGCCGCCTCGACGCCGTCGACGAAGTGGAACGGCGCCTCGGGGTCCCAGCCCGCGGGCGCCGGACGGTGCGTCACGACGACCACGTGGTCGATCCCGGCCGGAGGCTTCCCGTCCCAGCCGTCGGTCATGTCGAAGACGTGGCGGCCGGCGACTGTCACCCCGATCTGGTCCCAGTACGCCCGGGTGTAGTCGTAGGAGGTCTGCGACACCTTCACGTAGCCACTCTCGTCCAACGGGACGTCACCGCTGGTCAACCAGTCGAACAGCGGTCCAGGCTGGTCATTCTCGTCCGCGACGAAGCCGTCCACCGACACCGAGCTGTACATGACTACCTTGCCCACGGGGCTCTCCTCTGCTTTGGGGTTCTCCCAAATTAGCGTGCCGTGAGCTGTCGCTCTTGTAAGAAATCAATCGGCCGGCAGCGGCCAGCCGTCCAGCGTGTGGCCGGGATGTTCGCGCAGGAACCGCCGCCGGACTTCGACGTACTGGGTCGGCGTGAGCCCGGTGAACGCGCGGAACTCGTGGCCGAAGTGGGCCTGGTCGAAGTAGCCTGCGCGACCGGCGAGGTCGCCCCAGTCGATCGGTCCCGCGGGGTCGATCGCGAACACGGTGGCGGTGAAGCGGCAGGTGCGGGCCAGCCGCTTCGGCGTGACGCCGATGACCTCCTTGAACCGCTGTGCCAGATGAGTGCCGCTGACACCGGCTGCCAGACTCAGGTCGCCGATCGCCACGGCCCCACCGGTCGCCGCGATGACCCGGCTCGTATGGCGGACCAGCCCCAATCCGGCGGTCTCGCACAGCCGTCGCATCAGCTCCTCCTCGAGCAGCGTCAGCATCTCCTGCGGCCCGTCCGCCGTAGCCATCCGGTCTCGCAGCTCAGCAACGGCGGCCCGGCTCCAAACCTGCTCTATCGTCACCGGTCGGTCACAGAGCTCGGCCACAGGCATCGGCACGAACGGCGCCAACCCCCACGGCTTGAAGTGCACCCCGACGGACCGGGTCCGCAGCGGGTAGCCGAACTCCAACACGCGAGTAGGCATGCTGACCACGCAACCGTCGCCATACTCGGCCGTCTCGATCTCAGCGCCGGCGCGGATCCGGAACGGCGCTCCGAGGTTGACGACAAGCAACGCCGACGGACTCGGCGGCAGCGTCAGCCGGGCATACGGCGGCGCACCCTCCAGGTAGTAGATGTCGCCGATCAGCCCGTCCAGCGGCGGTCGCGGCGGTCTGGACACGTACTCCATGCCCACAGCATCGCCGACGCCCCGCCTGCATCGCATGCCGGGATGGTGCAGCCGCGCTGCCGCCAGCATCGAGCCAGCGCCGGGAGGGGCACCAGCTTGACGGGTTCAGAAAGGCGGGCATTCGGACATGATGTGCATTCGCGTCCTGCTCGGTTGGCTCGGTGGGGTCTGCTGCGGAGGATGTCCCGGGGGGATTGCGCGCATACGATCCTGCTGTGACCGGGTCCTGGTCCCAGGCTGGCGCCCGCGGGCGTGGCCCGGGGCGGACTGTCGTTCGCCGGTTGGAGCGGCTCGGTGATCTCGGCGCTCGGCCGGAAGACACTCACGACGAGCGGCTCCGACAGGGCACGCTGATCTTCTCGTCGCTGCTGATCACGGCGATCTCCACGATCTGGGTGACGACGTACCTCGCCTACGGCGACCCGGTCTCGGCGGCGATCCCGGGCTTCTACCAGGTGGTCACCGTCATCGGGCTGGTAATCCTGGCCCGGACGCGGCGTTTCGCCACGTTCCGCACCACGCAACTGCTGGCGTTTCTGGTGCTGCCGGCCTTGCTGCAGGTCTCACTCGGCGGCTTCGTGGCCTCGAGCGCGATGATCCTCTGGGCGGTGTTCACGCCACTGGCGGCGCTCGCGCTGCTTGGTATCCGGCGCTCCGTGCCGTGGCTGGTGGCGTTCTTCGTCGAGTTGGCCGCTCTCGCCCTGCTTGATTCCCGGCTCGCACAGTCCCCGAC
Organism: Kribbella sp. NPDC049227; assembly: GCF_043197265.1. Taxonomy (NCBI): domain Bacteria; kingdom Bacillati; phylum Actinomycetota; class Actinomycetes; order Propionibacteriales; family Kribbellaceae; genus Kribbella; species Kribbella sp. NPDC049227. The sequence goes on from NZ_JBICST010000006.1 coordinate 76,657, forward strand.
GGGGCTGCCACCCGGCTTCGAGGTCACGTTCCTGGTGCTGAACATCGCGGGCGTCATGGTGAGCTCGTACGTGATGCTCGGCTACTTCGTGGAGCAACGGGAGCGAGTCCATCGGGACCTCGAGATCGAGCGGGAGCGTTCGGAGCGGCTTCTGCTCAATGTGCTGCCGGAGCCGATCGCCGAGCGTCTCAAGGCAGCGCCGGGGGTGATCGCGGAACACTACGACGCGGTGAGCGTGCTCTTCGCCGACATCGCCGGCTTCACGGAGCGATCGGCGGTGATGGCGGCGGCGGACGTCGTGAGGCTGCTGGACCAGGTGTTCTCTGCGTTCGACCGGATCGCCGACGCCGAGGGGGTCGAGAAGATCAAGACGATCGGCGACGCGTACATGCTGGTCGGCGGCCTGCCGAACCCGCGGCCGGACCACCTCGCCGCGGTCGCCCGTACGGCGCTGGCCCTGCGCGACGAGGTCGCCCGGATCGCAGCCCTGCCAGGGCAGGACTGGCTTGCGGTTCGGATCGGGATCGACACAGGCCCAGTGGTGGCCGGCGTGATCGGCCGCCGCAAGTTCATCTACGACCTCTGGGGCGACACCGTGAACACTGCCAGCAGAATGGAGTCCCACGGCCAACCCGGCCAAATCCAGATCACCGGCCGGGTAGCAGCCGCCCTTGGCCCAGACTTCGCCGTCCGACCCCGCGGCACCATCGAAGTCAAGGGAAAGGGCCCAATGCAGACCTTCTTCCTCGATCGGCTGGAGCACCCGCCGGCGTCACAGCAGTCTCCGTAGAACGCGCCGAGCTCTCGCTGCTCCACGGCGGCCGGGTCGCCGGTTCTGCAGCCCAACGCAGTCGTCGCCGGGTCGAGCAGACGGTGTCGAGCTAGTGGTGGTTGATCTGGGCTGTGATCGTGGTGTCTTTGATTTTGGTGTCGTTTGCCAGGAGGAACGCCTTGCTGAGGACCAGGCTGAGGACGGGGTCGTCGTCGAAGGGGAGGAAGAGTTTGCCGGCCCGGGGGTCGCGGGCGGCGACGATGCAGAGGTACTGGTCGTTCGGTGACATGAGGATGTTGCCGCTGCCCAGATGGATGCGGTAGGTGCGTAGGTCGCCGCGCACTGTGAGGTAGCGATCCTCGAGTTCACACCGGTCGGCGATGGCAAGACGCGGTACGAGTTGTGCGAGGACGTCGCGGCGGATCTCGCCTGCAGCAGACAGTGTGCCGAAGCCGTAGGTGTGCCAGTACGTGTCGAACTGGCGCTCTGCTCCGCGGTCGAGCCACTCCGGATCGGCTCCGATCGATGTCACCGCGACGAACAGGTCGACGTCACGCATCGCTTCGGTGAGGATCAGTGGCGGCACATCGGCGAGTTCGATCGAGTCATCGCTGTGGAGATCGACGAATCGCACCTGATCGCTGGTGCAGTACGGGTAGAGATCGCTCGCGGTCGGTTCGTGATCGATGATCGGGTCGAAGAAGAACTCGGCACGGATCCCGGCGGTGTCGAAGGTTCGCCGCGCGACTCCGTGGTCGATGCCGTCGTCCCACCACGCGACGGCAACCGGCGTCCACCCGCGCCCTTTCATCAACGCGCGAGCCTGGACCTGCCCGAAGATGTGGCTGGCGAAGCGGTTCGAGTACACGCGGGTCTGCTCCTCGGCGGGCGTGAGCACGTAGAGCTCGCGGAACGCCTGCTTGAGTGGCTGAACGACGTGCTGCTCGAGGAGATGGGCTCGCCAGGAGCGAACCTCGTCCGCGGTCGCGTGGATCGGGTGCCAGAGCCGCACCTCCGCATCAAGCGGAATCGCGACCTGCCGGCCCGAACTGGTGACCGCGGTCGCGGCATCGCGTGGAACTCCGACGATGCTGTCTCCTTGCGGTGTGCTGAACTCCCAGACCAGCGTGCGTGTCAGTCGGCCGGTGATCGGATGGTCCAGGTACCAGGTGCGCCACTCGTCGATCGGCCAACGACGGTCCAGGGACATCAGCCCGTCGAGCCGCAGGCGCTCGCCGGCGATCGTCTTGCGGATCGCCTTGAGGTCGGCGCGGACCGCGGCAAGCGTTTCGGCGTCAGCCTGCTTCACATCCGCCGGAACCGACTTCCGTGGCGTCTGGTTCTCGTCGAGGTAGACAAGTGATGCAGTTCGTCCGTCCACGACGATCAGGGCGGACCCTCGCGACAGCGATACGAGGCGTTCGCCATCCTTGTCGAGATCATGTGTTTCGACAGCGCGTTCCAGCAGTTGCTCGCGTGTCATTCCCTGCGCAGCGGCCAGCGCGTCGATGGCCTTGCGGATCTGTTTCAGCAGCGTCCCGTGCCGAACGGAACGCTCGAGCGCGAGCAGTTCAGTGATGGACGCCGGGGCGCCGATATCGGCCATCGCCTGCGCTGATCCGTTGGCGAGTCGCAGGCTTCGTGGACTGCCGAACTGACCTCCGATCACGGTCACACTCTTGATGGCAAGGCGCCGGAGTTGCGGCAGGAGCGCCGGATCCCCGAGAAGCCCGGCGATCGCGACAACTCCACACAGGAAGGCCTCGTTGCCTGCGGTGGCGTATCGCGTCACGGTGTAGGCCCGATCGCCGTGGCCGTACTCCGTGTTGGTCTCGGCCGCGTCGAGGGCAGCATCGAGGAGCGCGCCGACCAGAGCCGCGGGCCGGGACAACTGGCCGCGAACGCGGCCGGCCTCGGCGAGCCACTTCTTCGAAGGTCGACCGCTTGGGGGATACGCCGCAAGGAGATCGAGCGCCGTCGCACGTGTGCCGATCGATTCCTGTACCTCGGGTCCGAGATCGGGCAGGGGTACCCGGGTGTCGGCCGCCTCGAACGCGGCTCGCAGCCGAGGGCCGATGTCATCACCATCGTCGATCAAGTCGACGCGGATTCCATCACTGGGGCCTACGAGCTTGCGCAGCCTGGTCGCGGTGGCTGCGTCTCGAACCCCTTCGGCCGCACGCCCGAGCAGCGGTTTCAGCCGGTCCTGCTCCGCGTCGGGCAGCGCAGCGTAGGCGTGCTCGATGTGCCGGCTCATCAGGCGGAGGCACTCGCTGTTCCACCACCGCTCCGACTGCCCGACCTGCGCAAGCGGCGGAGTCAGCAACCGCTCCATATGCTCCGCCGACAGCTCGACGCGCTTCCGCGCGATCACCGATAGCAGCTGGACGCTGCGATAACTGTCTATCCGGTCGAAGACGCTGAGAATGCAGTCCCGCCGAAGCGCGTCCGAGCCCCGCAGGATCGCTTGAACCTGCGGCAGCGCCCGAGCTTCCGGCCCGGGCATCCACGACCGACTGCTGAGGGCCTGCAGCGCAGCCGCCACCATCGCGGCTGCCCCACCATCGATTGACTGCGCCACGCTCAGCCACCGACCAGCTGAACAAGGCGGACGAAACGGATGTCGGAGTCCACCGTCAACTCGAGTTCCTCGTCGAGGTCGGTCACCTGCCGGTCGTCGACCAGCACGAAGAACCCGTTGCGCTCGAATGCCTCGATCGCCCGATCAGCCTGCCGCTCCCAATCGAGCCGCCGCTGCTTCGGCAACCGGAAGCCCGCTTCGGTCGCCACTCCTCCCTCGGGCATGACCAAACCGGTGAACACCGGCTCCGGAGCGGCATTGAAGCGCGCCACCTCCTCCCGAACACGCGTCCGCACAAGATCGCGAAGCGCGATCCTGCTCGAAACCCCCTCCAGCATCGTCGTCCCACCGACCCGGCCGGTGCCCGACACATCGATGATCCTCACAGTGATCGACACCGACGCAGCATAAACAGCCAACCGCTCATCCGGGCTGGACGCGGCGCTCACTCGTCTAGATCGCGGCTTCTGAGGAATCCACGGATCTGGGTGGAGCGGCGCTGGAGGTGGACGGCGCGACCGACACGATCCGCGGAGCCGGCCCGGGCGCCTTGAGCGTCGGCGGTGCCCAGACCTTACTGTCCCGGGAACGCTGGGACCTGCCGCGATAGCAGCGCCAGGACCGGGCGATCGTCGTACATCACGCGCGGCTACGCGAGTGCGACTGGGCGGAGGGCGAAGCCGGCGGTGATGCCGCGGAGCTTCGGGACCAGGGCGATGTAGCAGAACCGGTAGGTCTGACTCGCTGCGAGCTCTTCCAGGTAGTGCAGTTCGCACATCGGCACGCCTTGTTCGACCAGCAGGTACGAGTGCACCGGCGACTGGTTGTCGCCGTCGACAGGCGGCATCACCTCGACAGTGGACGTGTCGCTGCCGATGAGCATTGCCCCGCATTCCTCGACCAGCCAGCGTGCGCTCTCGAGGGTCAGACCGGCGGTGTCCGGGCCGGCGAGTGCCGGGTGGTCCGCGCCGATCTCGCCCCAGTGCCGCAGCGCGCCGGTGCGGATGAGGACGACGTCTCCAGGGCGTATCTCGGCGTCCTGCTGGCGCACCGCGTCCTGCAGGTCGGTCGGGGTGATCGGGTGATGCGGGGGAAGCTCGTCGACTCCTGCGGCTGCGGCGACATCAATCAGGATCCCGGGCGCGATGATCGGCGGGAACGTGTGCGCTGCCGATCTTCCCGGCCCGAAATCCCGGCCGTGCGCTTCCGCGGTGGCGCCGTTGTACCAGTGGTGGTCGGGACCGAGCGTGGCGTGGCAGAGCCCGTCGATCTGCGTCCCCGCGTGGTCGGAGACGACGACGAGCGACGTGTTGAAGCTGACGCCGGGGGAGCCGAGCTCGGTCCCGGTGTCCATCGTGAGCCCGTGGGGCGTGCGGAACGTGACGACTTCGGTGCCGACGTGCGGGCTGGCGAGGAACGAGGTTCGATCGACGAGGACGCCGAGGTCGTACGCCGTTCCTGTCGTGACGGACTGCAAGGCGGCCAGGCGCGATGACGCATCGATGGTGTTGAGGGCGCCGATCTCGTCGTCGGCGCCCCACACCCAGCCCCAGCCGCGCGACTGCTGCCAGCCGCGCTGGGTCATGCCGGCTGTTCCCGCGTGAGCGGCGAGCGCATCGGGTAGCCGCGCTCGGCGTAATCGAACCCACCCAGCTCGAGCTGTGAGAGGTCGCTGTCCTGCGGCGAGGCGTAGTACGCGCGGATCTCGCGGATCAGCCCGCTCTCGTCGTCGAAGATGTACCACTCGTCGCCGCGCAGCACCTTCTGCTGGTAGGTCTTGAAGTGGGTCCACTCGATGACCGCGCGCGCCGAGGCGGGATCAGTCACGATCTGGTCGACGGTCCAGACCGAGCCCACTGTCTCGACCGCCTTGACCCACGCCGTGGCGATCGCTTGAGCGCCGACGAAAGGTCCGCCGTACATGCCCGGCGGGAAGTAGTGCACCCCGTCGTCGACGAAGCACGCCTGGATTTTCGCGGCGTCGGCCTCGTTGCAGGCATCGAGTAGGTACGGATGGTCTGCTCCATCCGCTCGTGCGTGAGAACGCTCGACATGCCATTCCTTTCAGGTGAAGAGGCAGGAGACGCTGCCCAGCGTGGCGAACTCGGCGACGTACGTCTCGCCGGGCAGCACCGGAGCAGCGCGGGTCATGGAGCCGGACAGAATGTAGTCGCCCGCCCGTAGCGCTCCGCCGTACTCGGCGATGGCGTTGGCGAGCCAGGCGACCGCTGTCGCCGGATGGCCGAGTACGTCGGCGCCGCTGCCGGCGTCGAATTCGTTGCCGTCGCGGCGCAGGTGGACCCACTCGGCGACCAGATCGAAGTCGGAGGTGTACGGAATCTCCGGCCCGAACACGCATCGCGAGCTGCTGCCGTTGTCGGCGACGGTGTCGGCGAACACGATGCGCCAGTCGCGGATCCGGCTGTCGATGATCTCCAACGCCGGAAGCACCCGAACAGTCGCGGCCAGGACGTCCTCGGCGGTGACGTTCGGTCCGTGCAGGTCGTGACCGAGGACGAAGGCGATCTCCGGCTCGACCATCGGCGCGATCAGCTCCGAGGTGGCGATCGTGCCGCCGGCGGGCACCACCATGTCGTCGAACAGATGGCCGTAGTCCGGGGTGTCGATGCCGAACAGATCCTGGATCGCCCTGCTCGTGCAGCCGATCTTCCGGCCGACGAGCCGAGCGCCGTGTTCGGTGCGCAGCCGCACGTACTCTTCCTGTACCGCATACGCTGCCGACGGGTCCAGGTCCGGATGCCGCTGGCTCAACGGCTCGAACGGGACTGCTTTCTGCTCGGCCAGGTAGATCTCGCGACCAAGCTCCGCCACGATCTTCGCGTCCATGTCACCCCACCCGGTACTGCGCGAACGCTTCGTCGGTGAAGGTGGTCGACGCACCGGGCGTCTCCGACACGTGGAACACGCCGGACCGGATGTCGGCGGGCTCGTGGAACAGCTCCTGCAGCCAGGGGATGCACTCGATCATCGGTGAGCCGGGATGACCGACACCCAGGTGCTGGTGCACCCGCATCATGTCGGCGTGGTGCGGTACGACGGGTACGTGGTACGCGTTGGCCAGGTCGGCGACGGCGAGCCATTCGGTGATGCCGCCGACCCGGGTGGCGTCCACCTGAACGACCCCGATGTTCCCGCGCACGATCAGGTCACGGAACGCGGTGCGCGTGTAGACGTGCTCGCCGACCGCGATCGGGATACTGGTCGCGTCCGCGATCCGGGCATGGCCGTCGACGTCGTCGGGGTCGATCGGTTCCTCGAGCCAGCCGATGTCGAACTCGGCGAACCTTTCCGCCCAGGCCACCGCCTGCGTCCGGTTCCAGCGCTGGTTGACGTCGATCATCAGGTCGATGTCCGGTCCGAGGGCATCGCGCACCGCGGCGACACGGCGCAGGTCCTCGCGCGGATCCTCCTTGCCGATCTTCATCTTGACGCCGGACCAGCCCTGCTCGACGATCCTCGACATCTCGTCGATCAGCCGGGGGACCTCGAAGTTCAGCCAGCCGCCGTCAGTGTTGTACGAGCGCACCTGACCCTGCTTGTGGCCGCCGACAAGCCGCCACAGCGGCAGTCCGCAGTGCTTCGCCTTGAGGTCCCACAGCGCGATGTCGACCGCCGCCAACGCCATGTGCGTGATTCCGAGCCGGCCGACCCAGTGCGCGTCGGACCAGTAGAGCCGGTCCCAGTGCCGTTGGGTGTCGAGCGGGTCCTCCCCGAGCAGCAGGGGCGCATAGATGCGGTCGAGGATGTCCTTGATCGCGAAGTCGCCGTGGGTCAGCGTGCTCGTGTAGCCCGTACCCTCCAGACCCTCGTCGGTCCGGATCCGGACTCCCGGGAGTCCCCATCGGTCGGCCTGGTTGAACGCATCGGTCACCCGCCGTGGGATCGGCGCGTGCAGGACAAACGACTCCACCTCGACGATCTTCATCGTGATCGGCCCTCCGTGTTCAGGTCGTGAAGCTCTTTCACAGTGCGGCGGAAGCCGGCACCGGCCATCGCGATGTCGGCGGACAGCGTGGCCAGCCGGGCGCCGGCCCGCTGCCAGCGCGCGGCGGCCTGCGGCGTCGGGCAGTAGATGCCAGTCCCGACGCCCGCCAGCGCGAGCCGGTCCATCAGGTCACGGACCTTCTCGAGTACGACGGGATGCTCGGGCTCGCCCGGGAGCCCGAGCGAGGCCGACAGATCCACGGGACCGACGAAGACCGCGTCGACACCGGCAACGGCCGCGATGTCGTCGAGGGCGGCGAGACCATCCTTTCCCTCCACCATGACGAGAACGGCGAGGCCGGCGTTGGCCGTGGTGAGGAAGGACTCGGCCGCGTCGTAGCCGGCGGCACGGACATAGGGATTGAGGCTGCGGGACCCGTCCGGCGGGAAGCGGGCGGCGTCGACCGCGTCCCGCGCGTCGTCGGCGCTCTCGACGTGTGGCAGGACCACTCCGTCCACACCGCTGTCGAGTACGCCGCCGATCGTGGCGGGTGTCCGTTCGCCCAACCTGGCCAGGACGTAGACGCCGGCACCGTGCCCGGCCGCCACCAGTCCTGGGAGCTCGGCGACCGCGATCGGTCCGTGCTCCAGGTCGACCACGACGGCGTCGAAACCCGCGTCGGCCAACAGCTCCACCAGCTCCAGCCGCGGGATCAGCAGGAAGGTCGCGGTCAACCGGGTGGTGGGATCCGCGAGTAACTCCCGCAGCGGACGCAGGGTCATCACGCGAAGGTCCCCAAGAGGCGCTCCGTCTTGTCCCACTCACCGCGGTAGAACGCGGAACCGAGCTCGTCGAAGCGCAGCAGGCCCAACGAGTCCCCGTTCTCGCGCGCACGCCTGGCCGTCGCGATCATCCGCTCGTAGAGGTCTTCGTGGCGCTCGTCGAGCGGCGGCAGGAGATCCGTCCGCGACGGCAGTGCGGGTTGGCGGGTCGCGATCGAGTCCTGGTACCAGTACGCCACCGAGGCGTAGCCGTTGGCGAAGTTGTTGGCGTGCCCGTGCTCGATCGTCCACCGGATGTTGCGCTCGAAGCGGAGCGGATCGTGCACGTACCAGCGGTACATCCCCGTCAGTCCGGAGAAATCGGGCGACTCGATCATGTGGAAACCGGTGTACGCCGATGCGTACTCGACGTTCGGGCATGCGCCGCCGCCGAAGATCTCCTCGGTCCCGGTGCCGTGGATGCTGGGCGGCCACGTGGCGTCGTCGATGAACACCATGTCGTCGCCCTCGCCGTACCAGCCGCCGCCCTTGTTGTGCACCTGGAGGTGGAGGCCGACCATGTGACCCCGGCCCTCGGCCTCGAGCGCGACATAGTTGTGCTCGCCGGTGAGGTTGACCGCGTCGTGGAGCGTCTGGTTCGGGGTGTCGCCGATCGCCTCGGTGGTGAGCTCCTGCCGGAACTGGGCGTGGAAGTGCAGCGTCTCGTCCGGCAGCGGCTCGGCGTACACGTCGTAGTCGACGTGAAACCACAGTGCGCCGTGCGGACCTCCGAGGGTCTCGGTTCCCCTGTTCTCCAAGGTGATCAGGGCGTGCTCGGCGAACGGCATCGGGAAGTAGCAGTTGAGGCCGTGTGACGGGCCGTAACCCGGGTTGACCGCCATCATCTGGCTCGAGAACTCTCGGATCCGGGCGTGCGAGAGTCCGAAGAAGTCGCCGAGCGGGACCTCGACCGACGGGATGCTCGAACCCTCCCAGTAGCACCGGACGATCGCGTCGCGGTAGTCGGTGATCCGCGGCATGATCATCGCGGCGTAAAAGTGGGTGACGCAGCCCGGGCCGTCGTGCTCCAGGAGCGTGACGGTATCGCCGGCGCCGACCGAGACCCAGTCGTGGTTCGCGCCGGTCCGGTCCCACGAGCTCGATCGGCGCGAGCTCGCCCGGACCGGGCGGAGCAGATGACCGGCCTGCAGGGCCTGCAGCGGATGGGTCGTTGTCATGGGCAAGCTCATTCAGATCTCCTCAGGTACGGGCGCGTCGTCACGAAGCAACTGCTCTCGCTTCAGGTCTTCCCACAGCGCCGGTGGAATGGGCAGGTCGAACAGAGCCACGTTCTCCTCGAGTTCGGCCGGTGTGCGGGCACCGGTGAGGACGCACGCGACCGCGGGGTGGCCGAGAGGGAACTGCAGGGCAGCGGCCTTGACCGGTACGTCGTGCCGGGCGCAGATCGCGCCGATGCGCCGTGCGCGCTCGACGATCTCCGGTGCGGCGTCGGCGTAGTTGTAGTAGGCCTGCTGGTCGGGGTCGATGAGTACGCCGCTGTTGAAGACCCCGCCGGTGATCACCGAGATTCCGCGGTCGAGGCATTCCGGCAGCAGGCTGTCGAGTGCGCCCTGTTCCAACAGCGTGTACCGGCCGGCCAGCAGGAAGCAGTCGAAGTCGCCGGTTCGCGCGAAGCGGGTGAGCATCTCCGCCTGGTTCATGCCAGCGCTGACTGCGCGAATCCGACCTGCGGCCTTGAGGTCCTGCAAGGCCCGGCGAGCTCCGTCGAGGGCTTCGTCGTAGTGGTCGTCGGGGTCGTGGATGTGGGCGATGTCGAGGCTGTCCAGGCCGAGCCGGTCGAGGCTCTCCTCGTGCGACCGGACGGTGCCGTCGTAGCTGAAGTCGTAGATCGGGTTGACCGGTGGAGTCCCGTGGAACAGTGACGGTTCTTCCGGATCGACCGCCCGGAGCAGTCGGCCGACCTTGGTGGCCACCACGCACTCGTCGCGCGGAAGCTTCGACAACTTCTGCCCCAGCCAGGTCTCGGACAGACCGTGCCCGTAGAGGGGAGCGGTGTCAAAGAACCGGATCCCGGCGTCCCAGGCGGCCTGGATGGTGGCGTCGGCGACAGTGGGGTCGGTCGCCTCCGGCCAGCCGCCGAGCGGTGCCGTTCCGAGTCCGAGACGGGTCACTTCGACGTCGGTCTGGCCGATGCGTACCCGTTGCGTGGCGCGTGTCGGCCGGTCGGTCATCGCTCCCGCCCGAGGATCGTCGTCAATCCGGTGCAGACCTTGTCGACCGCCTGCTGAGTGGACTCCTGGCCGACGATCGCCACCTTGAACTCGTTGTTCCACAGGGTCTGCGCCTCGGCGCCATTCGCGAATGCCACCGCAGGCTTGCGGTTCGACTCCGTGAGCTGGTCGAGGATCATCTGGTTGTCGGCACGGTGCTGCGCACCGCCGTAGTTGAGCCACTGGTTGCTCAACGTGAGGCTCTTCATCGGCGTGATGGAACGACCCCCGTAGATGTCGAGCCAGCTCTGCAGGCCCTCCTCGCTCGACAGCCACTTGACCAGCGTCCAGGCGTCGTCACGCCGCTTCGTGGACGCCGAGATGCCCCACATGTCGGTGAACACCGGGATGACCGGCTCCTGGCCCTGTGGTCCCCGCGGTACCGGACGCACGGCCCAGTCGAGGCCCTTCTGCGCGATCAGCCCCGGCCGCAGCCACGGTCCGAAGATGCCGAACCCGATCGCCCCACCGAGGAAGGCGGCGTTCTCGGCGTTCTGCGTGCCGAACGACGCCAGCGCTCCCGGCGTCGGAGCGGCGTTGTCCTTGACCCTGAGCCCGAAGTAGTAGTCCAGGGCCGCAGCGGCGTTCGGGTCGGTGAGCTTGCAGTCCTTGCCCTGGTAGACCTCGCCTCCGTTGGTCCAGACGAACGGCGACCAGTTCCAGTCGGCGTTGACGAGGATCGTGCCCCACTTGGTGACCTTCGTACCGGTGTTGAGCTTCGTGGTCAGTTCCTTGGCGGTGGCGCGGTACTGCTCCCAGTCCCAGTCCGCGGGTGGCAGCGGGACGCCCGCCTTCTTGAACAGGGTCGTGTTGAGGAAGACGATGACGTTGCTCATGTCCTTCGGCATTCCGTAGAGCTTGTCCTCGTACTTGCTGCCGGCAACCGCCTGCGGCCAGTACGCCGACAGGTCGACCTTGTCCTTGGCGACGAGATCGTCGAGCGGGAGCAGGGCCTTGCGCGACGCGAACGACTCGAACTGTCCCGAGTTCAGCATCATCACGTCCGGGGGAGCGCCGCCCGCGATCATCTGCTGCAACTTGGTCGAGCCGTACGGTCCGCCGTTCACGATGTTGACGAGCTCGACCTGGATCGACGGGTTCGCGGTCTCGAACTTCTTCAGGAACTGCTGCATCGCCTTCAGCTCCTCGGCTCCCAGCCAGACGGTGACCTGGAGCTTGCCTCCGCTGGTCTGGCCGGACGCTCCGTCAGAGCTGCAGGCGGCGAGCAGCGCGGCGCCGGACACAGCCGCTCCGGCGGCGAGCAGTCCGCGACGGGTCAGTGTTCTTTCCATCAATTCCATCTCCCTTGCCAGGTGTGCGCCGGCGGTCAGCGACCGGCCGTGGCACTGAGCGTGATGCCGCGAACGAAGTACTTCTGGAACGCGAAGAAGACCAGTACGACGGGAACCGTCATCACGGCGGCGTACGCCATCATGAGGTTGTAGTTGATCCGGAAGTCGCCCTGGAAAAGGTTGACCGCGAGCGACAACGTCCATTTGTCCTGGGTGTTCAGGTAGACCAGGGGGGCGATGAAGTCGTTCCAGTGCGTCAGCACCGACAAGATGAGGACCGTGGCGAGGCCGGGTCGCGCGAGGGGGAGTGCGATGCTCCACCAGGTCCGGAGGAAGCCGGCGCCATCGAGCCGGGCCGCGTCCTCGACCTCGACCGGGATGCTCTTGAAGAACTGCCGGAGCAGGAAGATGTAGATCGGATGGCCGAACAGCGACGGGATGATGAGCGGCCACAGGGTGTTGACCAGACCGACGTTGCGGAACAACACGAACTGCGGGATCAGCGTGACGATGTACGGCAGCATGATGGTGCTGAGCACCACCACGAACAGTGCGTCCCGGCCGGGGAAGCGCAACCGGGCGAAGGCGTAGGCGACAAGCGCCGAGACCATGACGTTGCCGACCAGCGTCACCAGCGTGATCAGCATGGTGTTCTTGAAGAACGTGAGCAGCGGGGCGACGCGGAAGATCTGCAGGTAGTTGCCCCACTCAACCGGGTTGGGGATCCAGCGGATCGGCATCGTGAGTTCCTGCCCACTGGGCTTGAGCGACGTGCTGATGGCGTAGGCCATCGGGACGAGAGCGGCGAGCGCGATCACGGTGAGGGCGACGTACGCCGCGGTGCGGCCCGAGAACTTGATCAGCATCCTGCGCCGGCGGCCGTCCGCCGCGGCAGGGCTTGCCACCTTCACCATCACGCGTCTCCTTCGTAGTACACCCAGCGCTTCGCGAGCCGGAACTGCCCGAGCGTCAGGATCAAGATCACGAGGAACAAGATCCACGAGAGCACCGACGCGTAGCCCATCGAGAAGTTCTGGAAACCCATTTGGTAGATGTAGAGAACGCCCATCAGCGAGGAGTTTCCGGGCCCGCCCGCGGTCATCACGTACGGCGGTACGAAGACCTGCAGCGCGCCGATCGTGCCGATGATGAGGTTGAAGAAGATCGTCGGCGACAGCATCGGCAGCGTGATGTGCCAGAACCGGCCCAGCGTCCCGGCGCCGTCGATGGCGGCGGCCTCGTGCAGGTGCACCGGTATGTTCTGCAGGCCGGCCAGGAAGATGATCATCGCGTTCCCGAAGGCCCAGACGCCCATGATGATCAGGGCAGGCTTGACCGTATGGCTGTTGTCGAGCCAGTTCAGGGGACCGATGCCGGCCTTGCCGAGCAGCTCGTTGGCGAGTCCCGAGTTCGGGTTGTAGATGATGAACCACAGGATCGCGGTCGCGACGAACGGGATCTGCGACGGCAGGAACACCGCTGCCCGGTAGATGTTGCGGCCGATGATGTCGAGGTTCAGGAGCAGCGCGACCGCTAGCGCCACCACCAGCTGGAGCGGCACGGTCACCGCCGTGTAGAGGACGGTGTTCCACAGCACCTCGCGAAACACGTCGTCCTTCACGAGCCGGGTGAAGTTGCCGAAGCCGATCCACTCCGGGCTGGAGATGAGGTCCCAGCGGGTGAACATCAGGTAGGCCGAGAAGGCCATCGGCCCCGCGGTCAGCAGGAGGAAGCCGAGCAACCAGGGCAGGATCGCGGCGTACCCGGTCAGCGCCTCCCGGCGTCTGAGGGTGAGCCAGGGAGCGCGGCTTCGCGGCGTTGACACGCGTCGGCTGCTCTCACGCACGACCGCCGCGGCACTGTCGCCCTGGCGGTCAACCATGACCCTGCACCCGTACAGCGGTGGTGGTTCCATGCATCCTATATGGAATGAGCATGTAGTTCTCCTCACTCGATGGAGAAGGGTGCGCGCAGGCTCGATCGAGAAGGGTGCGCGCGAGGTGTGACGTCGGTGGGGCCTTCCGAACATCGTCGGCTGGGGAACCCGGGTCGGGGGTCGCCTGCTTCGGCCGTGTGCGTTACCATATACGATATGAAAAACGCTGGCAAGGGTTCGCGATCGCCGTCGCACGCGCAGCGACCGTCACGGCAGATCCTCACCGACGGTGCGTACGAGACGATCAAGGAGCTGGTCATGGACAACCAGCTCGAGCCCGGTGAGCGGATCAACATCGAGGAGCTGGCACGCCAGCTGGAGATCTCCACGACGCCGGTGCGCGAGGCGCTCGCCCGGCTGGAATCCGACGGCCTCGTCCGCAAGCGGGCGCTGACCGGCTATGCCGTCGCGCCGCTGCTCGACCTGGCCTCGCTAGGCCACTTGTTCGAGATCCGGCATCTGCTCGAGCCGCACGCGGCCGGCAAGGCTGCGAAGCTCGCTACCGACACCGAGCTCGCGAACCTGCGTGAGATGGTCGATTTGATGCGGGCCGACGACATCGGCGACGCCTACGGTCACTACCGGGCATTCGCGGCCCACGACACGGAGTTCCATGCGCTGATCGCGCGCTACTCGGGGAACCCGGTGCTCGAGCAGACTCTGGCCGGACTGCATTTCCAGTGGCACCTCTACCGGCTCCGGTTCGAGCCCGAGGTCGGTCTGGACACGATCGCCGAGCACGCGAGCATCGCGACCGCCATTGTGCAGCGAGACGCGGTCGCCGCCGCTGAGGCCATGCGGGAACACCTCCGCCAATCCGAGAAGCGCCTCCTACCGGTCGCCCAAAGAAGCAGCTAGGCCGAGCCTGATCTCCGGCCGAGGGTGACTGTCCTTTGCCGCCGTGAACGACAGCTCTTCTGTCTCAGAGAATCGGGTTCGGTGCGGACGGGGGAGTTGTGCGGCGGCCTGAGGCCGGACGGTTGCAGGTACGGCGGGGGTGGCGGAGCCGGGCCTTGTGTTCTTCCACTGATCGGCGCGAGTCATTGGTGGGCTGTTCATTCTGTGGCGCGTAGGGAGATCTAGCTTCCTGATCAATTACTTGTTCCGCAGAAAGGTCCAGATCGCACCATGGAGACACCAGGGGAGTCCGCCAGCCTGACGCGTCGGCGGTTTGTGATCGCGGCTGGTGCTTCGGTTGCCGTGGCCGGCCTCGGGGCCGGCGCTGTCCAGGCGGCGGCCGTGCCTGCCCTCACGGCGACCGATGCGATGCCGGCGGCTGACGAAAAGGTCGGCAAGGCCGGCGCAGCCAAGGCTCCCAGGGGCACGTGGCTGGCGGGTGATACCCACGTCCACGACGACCACTCGTCGGATGGCAGCGGGCCTCGGCAGACCTCCAAGCAGACCTTGCCCGGAAATCTGCCGGTCGGGGACCAGATCGCGCAGGGCGAGCGGACCGGCCTCGACTTCATGCCGCTGACCGACCACCGGACGTACGACCAGGTCTGGGACCCCCAGTGGAAGTCGTCCGCACTGCTGCTCCTCCCTGGCGAGGAGGCGAACGGTTCGCCACACGCCGTTGTGTTGGGCAACGTCGATGTGATCGTGGACGGCGCCAACCCGCCCGGTTCGCCGGCCTTTCGTCATGTCCAGCAGTCGGTCTGGGACGCGCATGCTCAGGGCGCCGTGTGGTCGCAGGCCCACCCTGACGACGGCGAGTACACCCGGGCCGCGGGCCCGAACGACAACGCCAGCGTCCAGGGCGCGGACCTGGTCGAGGTGCTCAACGTCGCCAGTGACCCGGACGTGGAGATCGAGTACGCCGAGAACCGCTGGAACGCCGGCTTCCGCTTCGGTGTGGCCGCGGCCAGCGACTGCCACTTCCGCGAACTGTGGGACATCGACTCACCCGGCATGCCGACCACCCACGTGTTCGCGGCCGAGCGTTCGGTCCTGGGCATCCTCGACGGGTTCCGAGGCGGACGGACCACGGTCTCGCAGAAGACCGCGGGACCGTTCCTCACGATCGAAGCGGACGTCGACGGTGACGGGGAGTTCGAGGCGATCGGCGGCGACGAGGTCGTCGTCCATGGCCGCAGGCTGTCCGAGGACGCAACGCTGCGCGTGAAGGTCAAGGGTGGCCAGGGCACCAGCGTCCTCGTCTACGCGAGCCCAGGCCGTTCGGCGGGTCCGATCGCGACGTTCCGGCCGGTGCGGGACGACGAGACGTTCGAGCTGCCGCTCCGGCTCCACGGCCTGGTGCACAACTGGTACCGGGTCGAGGCCCGTTCGCCCGGCGGCGCCTCCGGTAGCGGCGCCGACCCGAACCTGCCGGATCAGCTCCGTGGCGCCACCTCGCCGATCTTCGTGTCGGTCGGTGCTCCGGCAAGCCCGCAGCCTGCGATCGCGCTCCCGGCCGCCGACACCACGGACGACAAGGCGATGCTGGTCACCGGCGACAGAGGCACCTTCACCGGCTTCTCCGATGTTGCTGTCGTCGGCGACGTCGTACACGTCGTGGCCGAGGTGCACGACGACCATGTCAGCAAGGTGGTCTACCGCCGAATCAACCACAAGGGCAAAGTCACCAAGTCCATCACCTTGTCCGGTTCGGGGACCGCGCGGTTCCCGCGCGTGGCCGCGACTGCTGACGATGTGTGGGTGGTGTGGGAGGACGAACAGGGTAACGAGCAGCCGCACCAGCCGGTGATCCTGCTGGCGCACAGCACCAACAGCGGTAGCTCGTTCAAGGCCGCGGACAAGATCAGCAAGGGCGACGGCCGTGCTATTCGTCCTGCGCTGGCGCTGATCGACGGCAAGCACCCGCTGGTCGCCTGGTCCGACAACAGTGACGGCGCGTTCGACGTCTACGCGCAGGTCGTCGGCATCGACGCAGCCGGCGTGAACATCTCCGCTGCGGGCAAGACGACCAGTCCTGGCGTGCCTACCGACGCGCGGTCTCCGCGCTATCCCGCCTCGCTGTTCCCGGTCATCGCCGTCGCGAACGGCGGCGAAGCAGTGATCAGCTGGCAGGACGACCGCTACGACCCCGACCCGCTGTGGACCGGCCACACTCCGCCGGCGGGCCAACCGGCCGGCGGTGGCACGGATCCGGACAACTGGCAGATTCTGGCGTCGGCTCGCACGTCTCCGCGCGGCAGTTGGAGCAGCCCGGTCCAGGTCAGCAAGGCCACCGACCGGTCCGACCGGCACCCGGGCTTGACCGTGGACGGGAACGGCGACTTCGTCGCGATCTGGGAGAGCGGCGAACTGCGGAGTTCCGGGACCAACCTCGCGCTCCGAGCCAGCCGTTCCACCGACGGCGGCGCCACCTGGACCGCGTTCGAGCAGGTTGCCTTCGCTCCGAACGCGATGAGTCAGCGGGCCAGGCTGGGCGTGGATCTCGACGGCACGGTACGCGCGGTCTGGTACGACTCTCGTTCGGCGGACTGGCGTTGGAAGGTCTTCACGGCCACCCTCGACGCCAAGACCGGCTGGTCCCCGGCCACGCAGGTGAGCCACCGTGGCAACAACACCTGGCCGGCCGTGCATCGAGGCATCGTGGTCTTCACGAGTGACCGTGGCGCGACGCGTACGCAGCGGGACCACACGCAGCAGATCTTCCTGGCCAAGCTGGCCTGATCTGCTGTTGGGCTGCTCCTCGAGTCGGAGATCTTCGTGGGCCTCTCGATCGCAGCCCTGGCAGTGACCGCCGTACGCCGTACGGTCCGCGACGAGGAGACGCACGTGGACTGGTTCGATCCCAACTCGACGCGATCGAACGCGTCGGCGTCCAGCAATCGCTCGCCCAGCAGATCGACCCGGGAGAGCCACCAGGCTGAACCCCTCCTGATTGATAGAAGCAGGCTGCTCAGGTGGGGTGGATGTTCTTGTTGTGGTGGAAGGTGTTGTCGGGGTCGTACTTGGCCTTGACCTCGGCGAGCCGCCGGTACGTGTGATCGCCGTAGGCCTCTCGGATACGGCTGTCGTCGTCGGCGTCAAGGAAGTTGATGTAGACGCCGGCGGCTCGGTGTGGCTCGAGGGCTTGCAGGAACTGCCGTGCCCACGCGGTCTCGGTGTCGGCCAGCTCGGCGGCCTGGTCTGGCAACCACACTCCTTCGATGACGATGTTGTGGGCCACATCGCGGCCGGCGTAGGCGGTGGCGTCGCGGGGGACTCGGGCGACGGCGCCACCCAGATGGAACATCGCCGCGTACGACCGGGGCGAACCAGCGGTGTAGGCGTGCTCGGCGATGACAGCGATGGCGTCGTCGGAGAGCCCGGCGAGGTTCGTGGACTTCCAGTAGTAGTGCCGGCCGTGGGGAACGGTGTCGTCGATGGCGCTCTGGTGCGCGACGTACGGCGTGGGTGCGACCAGGTCCACGAGCGGCGTCCCGAACCGGCGGAGGCTCCGCACCGCACGCTCGCCATCTTCCACCGCGCCGGCGTAGCAGCAGGCGACAGCGATCGCCGGGCGCCAGTGCAGGTCACCGGGGATCTCCGGCCAGGGAGGGACCGTGCCGAGCCTGACTACGCTGCCGAGCTCGTCGGGGGCTTCGGCGACGAAGTCCCGGTAGAAGCGCAGTACCTCCGCGGTGTCGTCGGCCGCCCAGAAGACGGGACCGGCGGCGACGTCCGGGCCGAGGGAGTGCAGCGCGAACTGGAACGAGGTGACGACGGCGAAGTTGCCGCCGCCGCCTCGTAGTGCCCAGAACAGGTCGGGGTGTTCGTCGGTGGACGCCCGAACGATGCTGCCCTCGGCGGTGACCACCTCGGCGGCCAGCAAGTTGTCGACGGCGAGCCCGTACTTGCGCATGAGCCAGCCGAGGCCGCCACCGAGGGTGAGCCCGGCGACGCCGGTGTGGCTCACGATGCCTCCGGTGGTGGCCAGACCGTGGGCCTGCGTCTCGTGGTCGACGTCGCTCCAGAGGGCACCTCCCTGCACCGAGGCGGTGCGGCCGGCGGGGTCGACCGACACCTCCCGCATCGCCGAGAGGTCGATGACGATCCCGTCGTCGCAGACCGCCGTACCGGCCACGTTGTGCCCCCCGCCCCGGACGGCGATCTCCAGGTCGTGGTCGTGGGCGTAACGCAGGGCCGCGACCACGTCGGCGGTTCCAGTGCAGCGAGCGATCAGTCGGGGGCGCCGGTTGATGACGCCGTTCCACACCGCTCTGGCGGCGTCGTAGTCCGTCTGGTCGGCTGTGATCAGCCGGCCCAGGAACCCGTCGATCTCCATGGCGGTTACCTCCTCGCTCGGGTGGGCCGGCCTTGTCGGCCCTTCCGCTGTCGACGGCACCATCGCATCGCGGTCGACCCCGGCCGTGAAGTCAAGAATCTGGACTTCACACGCGAAGGCCGCGGCAAGACACTGGCGTCGTGAGGACATACGGTCAGTACTGCCCCATCTCTCGCGGCGCCGAGATCTTCGCCGAGCGCTGGACGCCGCTGATCGTGCGCAACCTGTATCTGGGGTGCGGCAGCTTCAGCGAGATCCTGGAGGGCGCGCCCGGGCTGTCTCGCACCCTGCTCTCGCAGCGGCTCAAGCAGCTCGAACGGTTCGGCATAGTCAGCTCGGCACTCAAGCCCGACGGGCGCGGGCGCCACTACGAGCTCGCACCCGCGGGTCAGGACCTGTTCAAGGTCTGCGTGTCGCTCGGCGAATGGGGTGCCGCCTGGCTCGAGATCGCCCCCGAGCACCTCGATCCCTTTGTGGCCCTGTGGTCGATGTGCAACCTGCTCCGGCGAGACCGGCTCCCGGGCCGGCGCGTCGTCGTCCGCTTCGACTTCACCGGCCGCCAACGCCCCGAGCGGTACTGGTTGCTGATCGAGCACGGCGACACGGAGCTGTGCAAGACGTACCCCGGCCTCGACGAGGACCTCTACATCACGGCGGAGGCCGAAGCCTTCGTCAAATGGCACGCCGGCCAGCTCAGCTGGGCCGAGGCCACCCGCACCCGCCGCATCCAACTCCACGGCCCCTCGTCGCTCGTACGAGCCTTCCCCACCTGGAACGCCCGCAGCGCCTTCGCCCACATCAGGCCGGTACCCCGCACTACCGCAAGCCCGGCAGCCTGAGCGCATGTCTGTGCATCGCGGCTATAGCGCGGCCTGGCCTACGACGGCCGGCAGGTGGCGGCCATGGAGATGATCCGCAACGACGACGTTCACCAGGGCTCTGGCTGCGGACCGGACGCGGTGCCCGGTCCGCAGTCGTTCAGCTCGCGGCTGAGGTCACTGACTCAGTTTGGTCAGTCTGGTGTACCAGTTTCCGAGACTGGTGCGCGTGCCTCCGCAGCTTCCGAAATTGGCCAGATCCGGCGAGGGGAAGTACTCCGCCAGCGTGCACGTCTGGCCGATGTACTCCGACGCCAGCCAGATGTTGCCGCCGTCGGTCACGGCGGCGCCGTAGTCACCCCAACGGGTCCGCGGAGGATCCCCGACGAACGCCTTGTACGACGTGAATCCGTCAGCCGGCCCGAGGCCCGCGGCCGCGAGGTGGATCGGTCCCACCGACCCGCGTTCGTCGATGCGGACGTAACCCGCGCTCGGGAAGTTGGTCTCGCCGAGGACCGAGAACGCGATCGCGCCCTTGCCGGCCGGGGTGAAGGCGATGGCCGGCATGGTGAGGTTGTTGTTCGCGAGGGCGAGGTAACCCTGCTTGGTGACCCGCCCCTGGATCTTGCCGGCGCCATTGATCTTCGGGCTCACCGCGAACCAGGCGATGCCCGCCTTGAGCTCGCCGTTCACCCTGACCGCGGTACCGGAGGAACCCCACAGAGTGCCGTTGACGTACCAGGTCTGCTGCATCCGGGAATCCAGCGAGTCCGGCGTGGACTCCACCTCGTCGTGCGCGGGTTCGTCCTCGGGCTCGAAGAACGCCTGCCAGCACCCCGGACCGAACGGTGTCGGCATCGTCGTGTCGTTGATGCAGTCACCCAGCGGGATGTTGCCCGGCTTCTGGTCCGACTCCGGCGGGACGACATACGTCTGGCTGTTCGTCAGCCGGCTCGTGATGCCGAGGTTCGGACTCGCGGAGTTCAACGACGCGGTGTTGGTGATCGCCCAGATGCCCAGCCGACGCGCGGTACCGGTCGGGTTGCCGGTTTCGCTGCCGTCACCGGCGATGGTGCTCAACGCGTACTCCGTGCCGTTCCGTTCGCTGGAGTACTCCCCGGCCGGTGAGTTGGCCGGCCAGACGGTGAAGCCCGGCGAGCCGTCGACGGCGAGGTTCTCGACCAGGGTCACGTTGACGCTGGCCGGGTGGCCGGCCAGCTGCGCCTTCGAGAACGCGAAGATCTGCGCGGCGTTGAAGCCCGGCCCGAACAGGTCGTACTCGTTGGTCGACACGTACACGCCGTTGGCGTCCTGGCCGATGTGCGGGTAGTCCTGGAAACACGGGCCGTGGACGACTCCGTCGACGGTGCAGCCGTGGTCGGGTGTTCCGTCGGTCCCGTCGTTCTGCGCCGGGACGTGGTAGATGGTCCAGGTCCCGAGCGGGCTGCCGGTGTTCGACACGGCGAGGTCGATCGTGTTCTTGCCGGTGAAGTCACCGTTGGGCAGGCTGCCCAAGGTGGTGAGAACCACCATGAAGCGCTGGTGGTCCGGGTCGTACAGGCACACCGGGTCGATGACCTGCGGGCCTATGACGCCGGTCGTGCGGTTGATCGCGGGCGGGTAGCCGAAGAACGTGTTGAGGTCCTGTACCCCGCTCAGCGCGGCGGCGTTCGCCGAGCTGCGGACTCGCAGCACGCTGTTGACCGCCTCGACGACGAACCCGTTGCCCACACACAGCGCCTGGTCGGGCGGCTCGAGCGAGAACTGGTTGCCGCCGTTGGCGAGGCGTTGGTCGCGGTGGGTCAGGCCGTTCACGCTGGCTTGGACATCCGGGTTGGAACCGGCCACGGCGCTGGACGCGACGACCGGTGCGTCGAGCGGCTTCTTCGGGAACTTGCCGTTCTTGAACCCCGGGCGCGGACGGGTGAACTGACCGGCCTCGCCGTCGCCTTCCTCCTCGTCCCGGCCTCCGGGCCGCAGCTCCGGCTGCTGGAGACCGTCCACTCCGAGCGGACGGGTCTGGATACTCGTCGTGCCGCCGCTGGGAATTGAGCGGGTACCTCCGGCGGCCGCACCCATCGAGGTTGTCGGGGTGATCAGGCCGGCGGAGATGACCAGGGACGCAGTTGCCAGACCAATCGCTCGACGGCGGGTCATCTGAGAGGTGAACTTCATGGGTTGCCCTCCATGCTGGTCGCGTGCCACTGGAGTGACGACCGAACGTCAGCATGTCGGCACCCGCGATGCAGTGGTCGGCCTACCGCACCCCGAGTTGCCCGTTCGCCAAGCTTCACCAGCCATTTGAGACCTCAGATGTGGTGGAGCGCAAGGGGTGGCAACTGAGCGTCCACGCGGGGTCGATAGCACCCAGGTCTCTGAGGACCAACTCGAAACAGCGGCGGCCTCCTCACCGGCCGAGCCCGATCTCGGCACCGATGGCTGTCACGACGGTGGTCCGGTTGGCGTCGGCGTTCGGGGTCCTGCGGAAGACGAGCCAGCGGAGGGCGCAGTACATGTACACGCCTTCGCACAGGCCGGCGATGATCCGGGCGAGGTGGTACTCGAGGCCGAGTGCGCCGAGCCCAGCGCCGACGCCGAGGATCCAAACGGCGTAGTTGACCACGACGACGCCGACGTACATCGTGAACTGCCGTCCGACCGGGGCATGGGAACGGAAGTTGAAGGCGCGGTTGAGCACATAGGCGAGACCGAACGCGCAGCCGTAGGCGATCGTGATCGAGAGCCACAGCGGCATGCGCAGACCTGACCGCAAGACGGTCAGAAGCGTGAGGTCGACGCCGAACGTGAGCCCGTTGATCACGATGAAACCCACCAGGCTGGGCGGGACGATTGCCGGCAGTCTCCCCGGCAGGCGTCGGACGATCGACGCCGTCGCGGCGTTGAACCGTGCGCCTCGCGCCTGTGATCGGCGCGGCCCCATCAGCATGCCGTCATTATCCATTGCCGGTGGCAACGTCGCCGGCGGGTGGTCCCGACCGTGCGCGGACGAAGGCGGCGACGTTCAGGACGATGGCGAGCCACACGACGGCAACTGTCCATCCCGCGAGTACGTCGGTGGCCCAGTGGTAGCCGAGGTAGACGCGGCTCAGCCCGATACCGATGCTCATCAGTACCGCGACCGCGAGAATCGCGGCCCGATTCCGGGGCCTGCGGATTCTCTCCCAGACCAACGCGGCCACGGTGATGAAGAAGACCGTCGAGTTCAGCGTGTGACCGGAAGGAAACGCGAAGGAGTGCGTGACGGGTCCCAGGACGAGCGAGACGTCCGGTCGCGAGCGTCCGATGAGTGTCTTCAATCCGGTCGTCAAGACCGACGAGCCGATCATCGCCACCAGCAGTACGGCCGGGATTCGCCAACTCCGGGTCCACCGCCAAAGGATCAGCGCCGTGACGATCGTGAGCGTGACGAGGACGGGCGTGTTGCCGATGAAGGTGAGCGCTCGGGCGACCGCGGTGAGGACGGGAGTCCGGTGTGACACCGCCTCTGCGGTCAGGCCGGGATCGAACGCTGCCAACCCGTCGGACTCGGTCGCGGCGTCGGCCAGGCTGACCAGCCCGAGCGTCCCGGCCACAACCACGGCCGCGCTCGCTCCGAGTACGCCGTACCGATGCCGGGTCGCGTTGTCCGCCGACGTCATTCAGCCGCCTTGTGCTTCGATGACAGAGATCCCAGTGTCACCGATGCTCGCTGAGGATCCGCTGAGAGGATCACCTCCGCACGGATGCTCCCCGTCGCGGCGTACGTCCGAGCGCGAGTTCGGCTTGGCGGCCGGGATCGTGACACCGGGTGACTGAGCGCCTGTGTCGGCGATTCCTGCTAGCGGGTAGTGGTGATTCCGGGCAGCATGCCCAGCGGAGGAGTGCTCACCGCGACGACACGGCCGCCCTTGTCGCGGGATGCTCCGAGGGTGCGAACACTGTGCAGTCCTGACGAGCGGAAGGACCGCTTCGAAGCCGAGGCGACTCCGCTGCGGCCGCGGTTGTACGTCGCTGCCGTCCGGCTGACCGTGATCGAGGCGATCGCGGAGCAGCGGGTTCAGGAGGCGCTGGCAGCGCTGCCAAAGCGTTGCCGGCCCAGGCAAGCAGTCGTGGGCAACTAGACAGGCGGACCCGGCGGTCTTGAGTACTCACCCCTCCACGCCGGGTCCGCCGCTCAACTGCCCGGATTGGACGACGAAACCTTGAGAGGTGCGCGATGCGCTCGAGACGCCAGGCCTACCGGCTTGTGTGGAGCGCGGTGGCCGGAGGGATCGTCGTACCGGGCTTGGTGGCGGGTCTGTTCCTCGTGCCGGCCGATCTGGTGTTCCCGCTGCTCTTCATGGCGACGCTGATCGGATCGATCGTGGCCGCCAGTACCTGGTCCAGGCCGGCGGGGACCACGATGTCCGCGAGCGTGTCCAGATCCGGTCGCATCGCCGGCGCCGCGATTGCAGCGATCGTCGCGTCCGCCGGTTATGCCGTGCTCCTGGGCGCTGCTGGTCCCAGCCTGCTGGTGATCCTCGGTGCCACGTCGCCGCCCGCGATGCGCAGGTACACAACCCGCTGGCGCGCACGAAAGACGACTGATATCCCCACTAGCCGATACTCGGCATCGACCGCGGAGGCGGGCATGGAACGCGCAGAGTGGCTGCATGGTGGCTTCAACTCCACCCAGGCCCGATTTCTGATGATGACGGCGATCACGCACCACCAGGTGAGTTCGCCGATCTGGGGTGCGGACGAGGTCCGCAAGCTCCACATCGAACTCGCCGAGATCGAGCGCTCGGCCCTGCGGTGGATCGCGGGACTCCAGCCCAACCCCGAGTGAGCGGATCGTGATCGCGACTCTGCGGTAGGCGTGGCACACCGCCGTACCCGAACCGGAACGACCGCCGCGGCCGGTCGACCAGCTGCGGCACGGGATCCGGATGGCTGCGGGGCGGGAACGGATCGGGATACTCTTTGTCATGGCGACCGGGCCGTCCCCGCAGCACCGGCACAGCGACGGTGTCGTTGCCCCGCGCGTGCTGCTGGCCGAGGATGATGTCCTCCTTCGTGAGGGCCTGGCCAGTCTGCTGCAGCGATCCGGGTTCGAGGTGGTCGGGCAGACCGGCGACAGTACGTGGATCCTTCCGCTGGTGCGCGAACTCATGCCCGATCTGGTCGTGCTCGACATCCGGATGCCGCCGACGCACACCACCGACGGACTGGATGCCGCGCGGGAGATCCGCACCGAGCTCCCGGAGATCGGCATCCTGGTGTTGTCGGCCCACGCCGAGGTCGAGGATGCGATGGAGCTGCTCGCCACCGGTCAGCGGATCGGCTACCTGCTGAAAAGCCGCGTGACAGATGTGGCCGAGTTCATCGACACACTGGAGCGAATCGTCAAGGGTGGATCGGTGATGGACCCGGCTCTGGTGCAGGAACTGGTGACCGCACGGCGACGCGACGACCCGCTGGCCGGTCTCAGCGAGCGGGAGCACGAGGTGCTTGCGCTGATGGCCGAGGGACGGTCCAACGCAGGCATCGCCCGGCGACTGTGGGTGACCGAGGGCACCGTGGAGAAGCACGTCCGGCACATCCTGTCCAAGCTGAGCCTGTCGGAGACCGACGACGACCACCGCAGGGTGCTCGCAGTGGTCACATACCTCGAGACTCGCTGACACGACGAGTTGCGCTTCCGTATCGTCTGGGAGCCGCGGTCATTCCAGCGGGGGACCGAGGGTCCGTCGCGTGGTGGATTCCTGATGACGAGGGCTGCGCGCAGGGTAGTTGCATGAGTTTGGTTTCACGTCGCACTGTTCTTGCTCTGGCCGCCGGTGGGGCAGCCGCCATCGCTGTGCCGCAGGCCGCGCAGGCCCGGTCTGCGGCTCGTTCGGCACCGTTCCGGTTGACGCTGCCCGAGCCGACCGGTCGGTATCCGATCGGGACGACCGCGCTGCACCTGACCGACGCTGCGCGGAAGGACCCCTGGACGTCGGCTGCACGACGAGAGCTGATGGTCAGTGTCTGGTATCCGGCGTTCCCCGTCGGCCCGAGGGCGCCGTACGCGCCACCGGGATCGGCCGGTCCGCTGGCCGAAGACGTCTCGGGCGTCCTGGGGTTGCCCGCGGGAAGCATCGACTACGCCGGTACGCCGACTCATGCGCACGCTGATGCGCCGGCACTCGGGAGGCACCCGGTCATCCTGTACTCGCCGGGAGCGGGTACGTCGCGCATCCTCGGTACCCACCACGTGGAGGATCTGGCCAGTCGCGGGTACGTCGTGGTGACCATCGACCACACCGGCGAGGCGCCGGTCGAGTTCCCGGGCGGACGTGTTGCTCCGGTTGTCGCCGACAGCAACAATCCGCGCAGGACGGTCGCGGTCCGGGTCGCCGACATCCGCTTCGTGCTGGACAGCCTGGCGGATCTGGCTGAGTCCGAGGACGCGCCTGACCGCCTGGGCCGGGCGTTGGATCTCCGGCGAATCGGGATGTTCGGCTACAGCCAGGGCGGGTTCGCCGCGGCCGAAACGATGCTGCAGGACCACCGGATCAAGGCCGGGGTGAATCTCGACGGCACACTGCAATACGGCTTCCCGGACGGCGACCTGAGCGAATCGGCTCAGCAGGGGATCGATCGGCCGTTCCTTCTCTTCGGCGCCCAAGGGCATGCACACGTGCCGAATCCGGAGTCGCCGCTCAACGACCCGTCATGGACCAGTTTCTGGAATGCCCGGAGCGGCTGGAAACTCGACCTCGAGATCCCGGCCGGCACCCACGGCTCGTTCGCCGACTATCAGTTCTCCGTCCCGGCGATCGCGGCGAGGTTCGGTCTGCCGCCCGAGCAGATCGCGGGCCACCTCGGCACCGTCGACCCTGCGGTGAGCATCCGCGCGCAGCGCGCCTACCTCGGCGCGTTCTTCGACCAGTTCCTCCGCAACCAACCCCAGCCCCTCCTCCGCCACCCAAGCCCGAAGTATCCCCAGATCGTCTTCCACCCCTGACAACACGGCTGGGACAGAGAGGTTCGGTTCGGCCGATGCCGGCCGTCACCCGCGGGTTGACGTCGGACAATAGCTCAGCGATTATTGAGGCAATGGGCATTGAGCGGAGTTCTCTGGTCGAGCGGGCGCGGGTGCATGCGGCGCTCGGGGATGCGGCGCGGTTGGCGATCGTCGACGCGTTGGCGGTGGGGGACGCGGCGCCGGGGGAGTTGGGGGCTCTGCTCGAGATGCCGACGAACCTGGTGGCGCATCACTTGAAGGTCTTGCAGGCTGCCGGGTTGGTGGTGAGGGACAGGTCCGAAGGCGATCATCGTCGGACGTACGTGCGGTTGGTGCCGCAGACGTTGGCGATGCTGCAGGGCCCTTCACTGACCGGCGTGCCGCGGGTGGTGTTCGTGTGTATGCACAACTCGGCGCGGTCGCAGTTGGCGGCGGCGATCTGGGCGCGGCGTAGTCAGGTGCCGGCGGTGTCGGCGGGAACGCGGCCAGCGGAGCGGGTGCATCCCCGGGCGGTGAAGGTTGCGCGGCGGCGTGGGCTTCACCCGGGCCGGTGGCGCCCAGCTCAGATCGCCGACGTTGTGAAACCGAAGGATCTGGTGATCGCGGTGTGCGATGTCGCGTACGAGCAGCTGCCGGCCGAGGCCCGGCCGCAGGTGCACTGGTCGGTTCCGGATCCGGCCCCGGCGGACACGGACGCGGCGTTCGAGGCTGCGTACGACGAGATCGCCGGCCGGATCGATCGACTGGCGCCATTGGTTCCACCCGATCAGGCGAAGAGGACGCGATCATGACCGATATCGCCGTACCTGCTGTGAGCATCCGGTGAGCAAGACTCCGCTGTGGCGACGGACAGTTGCCGAGGGCATCGGAACAGGACTCCTGGTCAGCGTCGTCATCGGATCAGGGATCGCGGCGGCGAAGCTGTCGCCGAGCGACGTCGGACTGCAACTCCTCGAGAACGCGTTCGCGACGGCGCTCGGGCTCGCCGTACTCATCCTGATGCTCGGCCCGGTGTCCGGTGCGCACTTCAACCCGGTGGTCTCGGCCGTCGACTGGTGGCTCGGCCGACGCGGCGGCAGCGGTCTGACGTCGCGTGACCTGAGTGCCTACGTCCCGGCGCAGGTCGTCGGCGCGGTGCTCGGCGCCGTACTCGCGAATCTGATGTACGGCGAAGCCGCGGTGTCCTGGTCGACGACGGATCGCAGCTCCGGACATCTGTGGCTCGGTGAGGTCGTCGCGACGGCCGGGCTGATCGTGCTGATCTTCGCGCTCGCCGCGTCAGGCCGGTCCGCGTTGGCGCCGGCCGCGGTGGGTGCGTACATCGGGTCGGCGTACTGGTTCACCTCGTCGACGTCGTTCGCCAATCCGGCGGCCACGATCGGGCGAACGTTCAGCGACACCTTCGCCGGCATCGCGCCGGGGTCCTTGCCGGGCTTCTTGGTCGCTCAGGTTGCCGGAGCCGCGGTCGGGGTGGGTCTGCTGGCCTTGCTGTATCCGAGCGCCGGGCGAGCGGCGGACCAAGGCGTGACCCCTCAGATCGACACCACTGCGAGGACTGGAGCTTTCGAGTGAGCAAGCCAAGTGTGCTGTTTGTCTGTGTCCACAACGCCGGCCGGTCGCAGATGGCCGCGGGCTGGTTGCGGCAGCTGGCGGGCGACTCGGTCGAGGTCCGCTCGGCCGGGTCGGAACCGAAGGATCAGATCAACCCGGTCGCCGTCGAGGCGATGCGCGAGGTGGGCATCGACATCACGGGCGCGGTCCCGCAGAAGCTCGAGTACGAGACCGCACAGAGCAGCGATGTCATCGTCACGATGGGCTGCGGTGACGCCTGCCCGGTCTTTCCCGGCAAGCGGTACGAGGACTGGGAGCTCACCGACCCGGCCGGGCAGCCGATCGACGTCGTACGCCGCGTCCGCGACGAGATCCGCGGCCGCGTCGAGAAGCTCGTCGGTGAACTGCAGGCCTAGCTGGGGCTTCCAGCGGTGGCGGGAGTAGCCACCGACAGCAGGTTGGAGAGCCAGGTCAGGCGCTCGGGCAGCGGCCAGTAGTAGACCCAGGTTCCGCGGCGTTCGCAGTCGACGAGGCCGGCTTCGCGGAGCACCTTCAGGTGGTGCGAGATCGTCGGGCCGCTGACGTCGAAGTTCGGGGTGATGTCGCAGACGCAGATCTCGTCGCCCGCGGAGGCGATGATCGACATCAGCCGCAGCCGGATCGGGTCTGCCAGTGCCTTGAACGCCGCCGCGCCGTCGACGGCCTGCGCCGGATCGAGCGCTACCTCCGAGATCGGCGCGCAGCAGGCGTTCAGCACGGGCAGTTCCTGATTCGACATGGATCTATCTTGACTCTTGTCGAATCAAGAGGCAAGCTTCGTGATTAGATGAACGTCTAGACAGCACGGAGGATGATCGTGACAGAGCCGGTGGTAGTCATCGGAGCAGGCCCGGTGGGACTGGCCGCAGCGGCGCACCTGGCCGAACGCGGACTCGAGTTCCTGGTGCTCGAATCGGGGCCGAGCGTTGCCGCGGCGATCGACGAATGGCGGCACGTGAAGCTGTTCAGCCCTTGGCGCTACGACATCGACGGGGCCGCGCGCCGGCTGCTGGAGGAGAGCGACTGGATCGAGCCCGACCTGGACCTGCTGCCGACCGGGGGCGACCTGATCGACGAGTACCTGGCGCCGCTGGCGAAGACACCGCAGCTCGCGGACAGGATCCGGTACGGCGCTCAGGTGATCGCAGTGACCAGAGTCGGGTACGACCGCATCCGCACAGCCGGCCGCGAGACCGCGCCGTTCCTGGTGCGCCTGGCAGACGGTCAGGAAGTCCTGGCGTCCGCTGTGATCGACGCGGCCGGGACCTGGCGCCGCCCGAACGTTCTCGGCGGATCGGGCATCCCGGCGCGTGGCGAGACCGAGGTCGCCGATGTGATCTCGCCTTCGCTGCCGGATGTGTTCGGTCGCGACCGGGAACGCTTCGCGGGTCGTCGTACTGCGGTCGTCGGCGCGGGTCACTCGGCGGCGACGACTCTGCTCGAGCTCGGTGAGCTGGCCGAACACGAGCCGGGTACCGAGGTCATCTGGGTGGTTCGGGGCACGGACCAGGCGCGGACGTACGGCGGGGGAGCGGCTGACGAGCTCCCCGCGCGGGGTGCGCTAGGCGCACGCCTCAAGAAGCTGGTGCAGTCGGGCCGGGTGAAGCTGGTGAGCAGCTTCCGCACCGAGTCGCTGGCTCGTGCGACGGATGGCCGGGTGGTACTGACCTCCGGGGACGAGCAGGTCGTGGTGGACACAGTGGTGAACTCGACCGGGTTCCGGCCGGATCACGACATGGTCGGTGAGCTGCGGCTCGATCTGGACCCGATCCTGGGCTCGACCCGGGCGTTGGCGCCGCTGATCGACCCGAACCGGCATTCCTGCGGGACAGTCCCGCCGCACGGCGTCGACGAGCTGACGCATCCGGAGCCGGGGTACTACGCGGTCGGTGCGAAGTCCTACGGCCGGGCGCCGACGTTCCTGCTCGCGACCGGCTACGAGCAGGCCCGCTCGGTTGTCGCCGCGCTGGCCGGCGACTGGGACGCCGCGCGCGACGTCCAGCTCAACCTGCCCGAGACGGGGGTGTGCTCGTCGAACCTCGCGTACGGCGACTCCGACGACGAGGCCGCGGGCGGCTGCTGCGGTCCAGCGCCGCAGGCGGTCAGCATCGAAGCGCCAGTCAGCCGTGGACTCGCAACCGGAATCAGTGGCGGTCTGCTGACCGTCATCGATGCCAAGCCGACCACGCAGTCCGGCTGCTGCAACTGACGACACGCTCCGGGTCTGACCACCACGGTGGCCAGACCCGGACACCCCTCCACCGGCCGATCGTGGACGCACTGCCGCAGCTGCGTCCGGCCTCCAGGACTACCTGAGGATCTGCTGCTGACCTCAGTACAGCGTGAGCTGCCGCCGGTGAAAGTCGAAGTGTTGGGTCGGGAAGTGGTAGACATCGCCCAGCGTCATGTACTCCTTGAAGAACGGATCCCAGCGCGTCGGGTAGTACATCCCTCGCGTCAGATCCGCTTCGCTCTCCGCGTCCAACCGCCGATGCAGCTTCTCGATGACGTGGTCGAACATCACGACCATGCGATGGGGGCTGAGTGTGTTGCCCCCGGCGTACGAACCGAGGAAGTTCACCACGTCGAACGGTTTGGTCCCCGCGTTCAGCAGTCGCGCGTACCCCCGGCTGGCACCGCGCGGCAGGCGCCCGAACACCCGCACCAACCGGAGCAAAGCCCTGATGATCAGGTAGCCGAGCAGCATGTGAAACAACAATTGCCGGTTGCTCCAACGCGTCCCGTTGGATCGCCTGCGCAGGGCTGCGTCGCCGGCATGCTCGACGAGCTCGTGGAACTCGTGGCGTGCCCGCTCCAACTCCTCGTGCACCAGACTCCGGTCCATGTCCCATGGTGGGCTGCGATCACAGCACGGCACCAGCGGAAAGTGGTGTTTGCCGAGTCGAGGGAGCTCAGGTGAGCCAGCGTCGGCCTTGGCCGGCCAGAACTCGGCCGAACTGGAGTTCGGGGAAGTGGGCGCCGGCGCCCAGGGTGTTGCCGTCCTCCAGTTCACGGAACAGGCGCTCGCGAACCTGCTGGGCGAGTTCGGGATCGACGTCGCCCATGGACCGCCAGGTCGGCTCGTCCAGCTGGACCGGGCAGATGATGGCGTCGCCGAGCAGCAGCGCGCGACTCGTTCCGGAGGAGACGATGACGCAAAGGTGACCGGGCGTATGGCCGGGCGTCATGGTCAGGGTGATGCCTGGTGCGACCGTGGTGTCGCGATCGACCAGGCGCAGGCGGTCGCCGCGATCCGCCGCGATCCGGAGGCCGTGCCGGATGTGGTCGCGCATCGCGTGCGCCGGGTCCTGTACGAAGTGATGCCAGTCGCCCGCGCCGATCCAGATGGACGCGTTGGGGAACGTCGGCGCGGCGTCGAGGTCGAAGAGCCAGCCGCAGTGGTCGGAATGCAGATGAGTGCAGATGACGTCGGTGACCTGCGACGGGCTGACGCCGACGGCACGGAGCCCTAACGGCAACTGCCCGCCGATGAGCAGCCGCCGCGGACTGGCGTCGGCGATATCGGGTCCCATGCCCGCGTCGACGAGAACCGTCCGGTCCTTGGTTCGCACGAGGAAGCAGCCGATCGGCAGCCAGGCCATGCCATGGCGGGTGAAGAGATCCTCGTGGCCGTCGGCGCGCACGTGGTCCCCGAAGTACGCGGGCGAAGCCCTGAAAACGCCGTCGGTGACCGGGTGGATGTCGATCTCACCGATCCGCATGGTGCTCCCTGTCGTTGACACCTCCCTACTCTTACTCCGCGTCCGCCCGCGGACGCCAGGGTGGTGCACTCGCCAGATCCTGCTCAATTGGCTGGACACTCTGGCCGCGTTGCTGTTGCGTGCCAACGTGACTGTTCTGCACGACGACGAGATTCCGATCGACCTCGGCCTGGTCCGCAAACTCGTCGATACCGAGTTCCCGCAGTACGCCGGGCTGCCGCTGCGCCGGCTTGGCGCCTCGGGTTCAACCAATGCGCTGTTCCGGTTGGGAGACCGCCTGCTGGTCCGCCTCCCGAGACAGCCCGGGAACGGCGCGGCGATCGAAAAGGAACAGCATTGGGCCGCCGAGTTCGCCCCGCGGCTGCCAGTCAGAGTGCCCCAGATCCTCGCGCTCGGCCGACCGGCCCACGGCTATAGCGAACGGTGGTCAATCGTCGGATGGCTCCCCGGCGAGCATCCGGCGGCGTGCGGCCCGGACGAGCCCCCGAATCAGCAACGGGCGCAGTTGGCCGTCGACCTTGCGGAGTTGATCATCGCGCTCCGCGGCGCACCGATGTCGGACGCGGCAGCACAGGATCCGGCCTTGCGTGGATATCGCGGCGAGGCACTGGCGGGGATCGACGACTGGACCCGGACCAACATCGAGCAATGCCGGTCGATCGTCGGCTTCGACCTTGACCTTGATCTTGCCCTCGCAGTCTGGGAGGACGCGCTCCAGCTGCCGGGAGCGTACGAGGTGGGACCGGACTGCTGGTATCACGGCGATCTGGTCGCTGAGAACCTGCTGCTCACCAATGGTCGACTGTCCGCGGTGCTCGACTTCGGAGTCGGGATCGGTGACCCGACAATCGATCTCCACGGCGCCTGGGAACTCTTCGACCAACCTGCGCGGGAGATCTTTCGCCAGCGGCTCGGTGCGGGAGACGCCGAGTGGCTCCGCGGCCGAGCATGGGCACTCGGCATCGCACTCGGTACCTTCACCTACTACTGGCACACCATGCCCACCCGCCGCGAGCACCGCCTAACGATGGCCCGCAACATCCTCACCGACGCCCAGTAAAGCGCCTCAGTGCGAACTAATGCAGGAGACGTCCGAGGCGGTTCAATGGGGTCGTGGTTGTTGAGGACGGAGGCGGATATGGGGATCACTGAGCAGGACGTTGACGCGTTGGTTGGGCGGTGGGCGGAAGCTGCGCAGTTGTACATGGACGGGGATCTTCGCGGCTACGCGGCCATCGCCAGGCATGCGGGGGACTACACCCTGCTACCGCCTATCGGGGGTGATGCCCGGTCCGGATTCGACGGCTCGGACGATGCCGTCGACTGGACGGCGCGGAACTTTCGAGGTGGACAGGTAGAGCTCGAGGTCTTCAAGACCTACACATCCGGCGACCTGGCTGTCCTGGTGGCCGTCGAGCGACAGGTCGGGACAGTGGGCGACCTGCCGCCACAGGACTGGTCGCTGCGCATCACGCTGGTCTTCCGTCGCGATGAGACTGGCTGGCGGCTCGTGCATCGACATGCCGACCCGCTCGTCCACGGCATCACTCCTGAGCTGTTCGCTGAGATTGCGCGGGGCGATCACGCCTCCTGAGGAACTGCGCGCCGATGACCGCGCGGCAGGATAGTTGCCACCTGCAACGGTGTTGTACGGTTGGGTCGGACTCACTTGGAGGAGCGAGATGGCGCAGCGCATCGTAGTCCGGCTCACCGACGACCTCAGCGGCGCGGAACTCCCGGTTGGAAAGGGCGAAACCGTCACCTTCTGCCTCGACGGCATTACGTACGAGATCGACCTGGCCGCGAAGAACGCCACCGCCCTTCGCAAGGTACTCCGGCCGTACGTCGAAGCCGGTCGCCTGATCAAGCCGTCCCGCCGACGCCCGGTCCGGACCCGGATCGCGGCCGATCCCCGCACCGTCAAGGAATGGG
Source organism: Kribbella sp. NPDC049227 (assembly GCF_043197265.1). NCBI lineage: Bacteria > Bacillati > Actinomycetota > Actinomycetes > Propionibacteriales > Kribbellaceae > Kribbella > Kribbella sp. NPDC049227. Next base: position 110,522 of record NZ_JBICST010000006.1, read on the forward strand.
CACGAGCCAACGGCTACCAGGTATCCGACCGCGGGCGAATCCCCAAGGCCGTCATCGACGCCTTCGACGCAGCCAACTGAACCCAGCCTGCCGGTCGGTTCTAGTCGTCGGCCGCGGAGGGTTTTCCGCTGAGGGACTCTTGATAGATGTCGGCGTAGGTGCGCGAGTCCTTGACCAGGTCGTCGCAGAAGGCCGCGACGTCGTTGCCGATGAGCTCCAGGACTCCCTTGCCGGCCGCGACGCCCTCCTCGAAGAAGTCGACGATCTCTGCGAGGAGGTTCCCCTCGGTCAACTCGACCGGTCCGATCTTGAAGAAGTACTTCTGCATCTCCTTGTAGACGATCTGATAGTCCGGCGGAAGCGCCTTGACTCGCGCCATGTGCGCTCGCCACTGCTTCTTGCCCTCGATGATGTCTTGGATGCCCACGTCAGCCTCCTAGCTGGCCCAGTTTCCTTGCGACGTTCCGGTTCAACTGCTCGCGCCACCGGTCGCGATAGCTCCGCGCCCCTTCTCCGCCGGCCAGCGCCGCGCAGAAGCCCTGGACGTCGTCGCCCAGTACGTCGTGAACGCTCTGCCCATCCGCCGCCGTCTCCTCGAGCAGCCCGAGTGCGCCGTCCATGATCGGCATCAGATTGCGGCCCGTGAAGCTCCCGTAGGGAAACAGGTGAGCCTTGATCTGGTCCCACGCCGCCCGGTAGTCGGCCGGCAAGGCCGCGGCCCGGGCTTCGAACGCCTTGTACTCCCTGGTGAGATCGCTGCCTGTCATGCGTTCCCACAAGTTCATCGTCCGCCCTCCTTGAGTTTGTCGATCCGGGATGAGAGGTACTCCCATTTCGCCCAGAACCTCCGCAGTTCCTCGCGCCCCGCGTCGCCGAGCGCATAGAACTTCCGCGGCGGCCCCAGCTCGGATGGTCGTTTCGTCACCTGAACGAGCCCGTTCTTCTCCAGTCGCAGCAAGATGGTGTAGACGGTCCCCTCGACGACGTCGGCGAAGCCGAGCTCGTTCAGCCGGCGCGTGATGGCGTACCCGTAGGTCTCCTCCCGGCCGATGATTTCGAGCACGCAGCCCTCGAGTGTGCCCTTCAGCATCTCCGTCAGGTCGTCCATCGCGGATCCTCCCAGTACTCCGTAGCACCGAGTACCACTATACGGTATCACCGAGTAGTCCGGCGAACTCCGCCAGGACTGTGCCGCGTGGCGACGGTGTGCGATGCTGTGCCGACTATGAGTGAGGTGGTACGGCGGGACGTCGGGCGGACGGTGGTGCCGCGGACCGCGGAGGCGCTGGCCGGGAGCCTGCTGCTGCACCTGCGGCCGGTGACCGACGCGCTCGTGCAGACCATCTACGAGCAGAACCCTGCCTATCGCGAGATGGATGCGGTTCCGCCGGATGATCTGTGGCGGTCATGTCATGACAACGTCGCCCGGGTCGTGCAGATGATCGCCGACACGGACCGCAGGATCGACGGGTCCGCAGCCGACGAGTACTTCGATGCGGCGCGGGAGACGGGACGGCGCCGGGCCGAGCAGCGGATGCCGCTGGACGACGTACTGCGATCGTTCCGCCTCGGTGGTCGGCTGGTGTGGGAGGCGCTGATCGACGAGGCCCGGGCGCAGGGCGTGGTCGACTCCGATGCCCTGCTGGATATCGCGAGCAAGGTCTGGGAGGTGGTCGACAGTACGTCGTCGCAGGTCGCGGCCGCCTATCACAGCGCGGAACGCCAACTCGTCCGCGCCGACGAGCGACGCAGATCGACGCTCTGGGAAGGCCTGCTGCACGGCCGGGCGAAGGACCGGGCGTTCGTCCAGGAGGCCGCGACAGTCCTCGACGTACCAGTGAACGGCCCGTACGCCGTGGTGGCGATCGACAACCTGGTCGACGACGAGTGCACGGTGGCGTCGCTCAGACGGCGGTTGGCCGGCGTCCACGTCGGCTCGGCCTGGCAGGTGCGAACGCACACGGTCGTCGGGTTGCTTGCCTTGGGCGCGGAGTCCCAGGACGCCGTACTCCGATCGCTGCGCGACGCCGTACGGGCGCCCGCGGGCATGTCAGGCGTCGTCTCGGGACTTGCCGATGTGGACGTCGCGTACCGTCAGGCGACGCTGGCCCGGCGAACCCTGCCGAGCGGCGAGACTGGAGTCGCGTCGCTGACCGAGCGGCTTCCGGAGGCATTGCTGCTCAGCGCACCGGAGTTGGCCGAGCAACTCGTCCAGACGTGGCTGGTGCCGCTCATGGAGGTGCCGGCAGCCGAACGTGAGCTACTGCTCGACACCCTCGAGCGGTGGGTCGCCGCCGGCGGTTCGGTCCGGCGCACGGCCGAGTTGGCGTACTGCCACCGCAACACGGTGATCAATCGCCTCCACCGGATCCATCAGATCACCGGTCGGGACCTCACCGACGCCGCCTCCCACCTGGATCTCGGCCTGGCGATCCGGGCCGTCAGGCTGTTTCCGCCTCAGGGCGGCTGAAGACCGGGCTGTGCGTTGTGCACAGTCCGGCCGGGCCAAACGTAGGCGTTCTGGCCATGCCGCGGCGCCTTCTGCGCTGTCAGACTGCGTTCCCTGCACTGGTCGAACCACGGAGGAATCCTCATGGCCGAACACCGTCGGTCGCCGGAAGAGTCAGCACAACAGCCGGCCGGCGAGCGTGGCCTGCTGGGGCGCCGTCGCGTTCTCGGGTACGTTCTCGCCGCACCGACCCTGGCGGTCGGTGTCAGCTGGATCGCCGGCTCGGCCGATCCCCGGCCGGCGGATGCGGCGGTTCCCTCACTGCCGCAGCCCGAGGAGATCTTCGACCTCGGCGATCTGCAGAACCTCGCGGCCGCGCCCACCTCAGGCCTGATCTCGGTTGAACTGAAGACCGACGGCACCGCGTACTTCGCCGTACCCAGGGCAGAGGTCGGCCAGGGCATGACCACGGCGATCGCGATGATCGTCGCCGAGGAACTTGACCTGCCGATGGACAAGATCACCATCGGGCTCGCGGACGCGCGGCCGGAGTTGCTGATGAATCAGCTGACCGGCGGCTCGAACTCGATGCGCAGCATGTACCTCCCGGTGCGCACAGCGGCTGCGATCACTCGGCAACGCCTGGTGGAGACGGCCGCTGCGCACTGGGGCGTGTCGGCCGGCAAGGTGACGACTCGCAAGGGTGTGGTCAGTGGACCGAGCGGGCGTACGGCGACGTACGGATCGTTGGCCCGGGCCGCCGCCAGTTCCCGGACGATAAAGGTGTCCGCCGAGCTCAAGCCCCAGTCCGAGTTCAGCATTCTCGGGCGGCCGCACAACCGGGTCGACGCTCACGACATCGTCACCGGCCGCAAGCAGTTCGGGACGGATCTGCAGATCCCGAACGCGAAGCCGACCATGGTGGCCCGGCCGCCGACGATCAACGGCACCGTGAAGTCGGTCAACAATCTCGCCGCGATCCGCGCGATGCCCGGGATCACGGACGTCGTCGCCATCACCCACGGTGTGGCGATCCGGGGCGAGACGTTCGGCCAATGCATCGACGCCATCCAGGTGGTCGACGCGACCTGGGGCCCGGGAACTGTGGACGGCGAGTCCGACGCGACAGTGTTGGCGAAGCTGCGTGCGGCCCAGTTGCCGATGGCCGTGCCGCCGCTGTTGTCGAACACGATCGACGCCGAGTTCGTCTTCGCCTTCGCCAGCAACAGCCCGCTGGAACCGGACTGTGCGATCGCCGACGTCACCCCGGACAGCGCCGAGATCTGGGCCAGTCTCAAGGTACCGATCGTCGCCCAGGAGGACATCGCCAAACGGCTCGGCCTGCCGATCGACGCGGTGAAGGTGCACGTCATCCAGGGCGGTGGCTCGTTCGGCCGGCACCTGTTCCATGATGTGGCGGCCGAGGCGGCGGAGATCTCCCAGAAGATGGGCAAGCCGGTGAAGCTGTCGTGGTCGCGCACGGACAACTTCCGCCAGGGGCGCGTCCACCCGATGTGTACGTCGCGCGTCCGGGTCAACTACCTGGCCGGCAACGTGCTCAGCTACGAGCAGCGGCACACCAGTGTGGAGACGGACTTCGGTCACGGGCTCGGAGAGATGATCACCGCGTTCGCCGCGGACCTGCCGGTCGGTGGCAACCTCTCGTTCGCGGAGACGATCTTCGCGCTCAGCCAGTCCTCGCCGTACAACTTCGGTGTCACCACGCAGTTGCTCAACGAGATCCCGCTGAAGTTCAACACCGGCAGCATGCGCAACATCTACTCGCCGAACGTCGTGTGCGCCGAGGAGCTCGTGGTCGACCGGCTCGCCGCGAAGTTCGGCCAGGACCCGGTGCGGTTCCGTCGCAACTTCCTCAAGGACAAGCGACTGCTGGCGGTGCTGAACAAGGCGGCCGAGGTCGGCCGATGGGGCAAGACCATGCCGAAGGGCACGGCACAGGGTGTCGCGGTGCACGCGGAGTACCGCGGTGCGGTCGCGACCCTGGTCGAGATCGACTGCCGCCCGGAAACGGTGAACAGACCCATTCGGGACGGCGTGAGCGGCCCGCGCGTGACCAAGGCCGTGATCGTGGTCGATCCCGGCTTCTGCATCAACCCGCGCGGGCTGGAAGCCCAGATGATCGGTGGCCTGCAGGACGCCATCGCACTCGCGCTGACCTCGAGTCTGCACATCAAGAACGGCATGCCGCTCGAAGGCAGCTGGGACAACTACTTCTACACCCGGCAGTGGAACACACCGCCGGACGTACAGGTGGTCATCATGCCCAACACCAACGACAGTCCCAGCGGTGCCGGTGAGCTGGCGGTGGCCCCGGCCTTCGCCGCGGTCGCGTGTGCCTACGCTCGCGCCACCGGGACGATGCCGACGTACTTCCCGATCAACCACGGCAAGCTGGGCTTCGAACCGCTGCCGCTGGAGCCGTCCACCCCGCAGTCACCGACCGACGGTCTCGACCACACGTTCTGAGGAATCCATGGCAACCCACACTTTTACACTCAACGGCAAGCAGATCAGCGTCGAGGCCGAGGGCAACGTTCGTCTGCTGTGGGTTCTCCGCGACCTGCTCGGCGTCACCGGCCCGAAGTACGGGTGCGCGCTGGAGGTCTGCAAGTCGTGCACCTCTCACATCAACGGCAAGGCCTTCAACCCGTGCTCGGTGCAGGTCAAGGACATCGAGCCGGCTGACGAGATCACGACGATCGAAGGCCTGCCGGCGACCGTAGGCAAAGACCTGCACCCGATGCAGCAGGCCTGGCTCGACCACGACGTCTCCCAGTGCGGCTACTGCCAGCCCGGTCAGATCATGGCGGCCGTGGCCAAGGTCAAGCAGGCCCAGGCGGAAGGCCGCGAGATCACCGATGCGGACCTCGACGAGCTGCGCAACATCTGCCGGTGCGGCACCTACTCCCGGATCCGCGAGGCCATCAAGGCAGGCGCCGAGAACATGTGAGGCAGCCTGCGCGACTTTCTCCCGCACATCCGGCCGGATCAGGCGTACGTGGGGAGGGTGGTCAGGAAGCTGAGGAGCAGGGTGTTCACGTGGTCGGGCGCGTCGAGCTGGGGCCAGTGGCCGATGCCGTTGATCCGCTCGTACCGCCACGGGGCGTCGACGAAAGCTGCGGTGCCGGTCAGCGCCTGTTCGGTGATGGCGAGATCTTCGGTGCTCCAGATCCCCATCGTCGGTGCCTGAATGGGCGGGAGGTCCGTCGGAGGCCGGATCAGTGACTCCGGCGGCAGGATCGCCCGGTACACCCCGAGGCTGGCCGTCAGGGCCGCGGGGTCGCGCAGGTGTGCGATGACGGACTCGATGTCCGGGTGCCGGCTCCACGCGCGCAGGTTCGCGAAGTCGTCGGCCGCGAGCCAGCGTTCAGCGACGCCGGGGAACTGGAACAGCAGCATGTACCACGATTTCTCGCGTTGTTCCCAGCCTGCGGCCGCGAACGCCGCCGGATGCCCGACCGACAGGCAGGTCAGGCTGGCGACCCGTTCGGGCGACAGGGCGGCGAGCACCGCGCCGATCGCACCGCCCCAGTCGTGGCCCACGACATGGGCCTGGGGCACGCCGACGGCGTCAAGGAGACCGATCAGGTCGCTGACCATCTGAATCATTCCGTAGCTCGCGACGGTGCCGCGTTTGTCGGACTGGCCGAATCCGCGAAGGTCGGGGGCGATGGTTCGGTAGCCGGTCGTGCCGAGCGCGGTGATCTGGTGGCGCCAGACCTCGTGGCTGTCGGGCCAGCCGTGCAGCAGGAGGACGGGCTCGCCGTCGCCGAGGTCCTCGACCTCGAGGACTGTTCCGTTGATGTCCAAGCGCATGGCGAACTCCTTTCCGGGTTCAGTTGGAGGCGGCCGCGATCGTGGAGAGGAGCTCTGCGCGGTTGGGACCAGGGGTCGGGTACTGCGGCGCGTTGGCGCCGAGCGTGAGGACCTTGCCGACCAAGCCAGGCGCTGCCAGTGCCTCCTGGGGAGTACTCAGCATCGACATGACGGACGCGTACGCACGCAGTACGTCGGGATCATGCCGGGCGGCCGCGTACAACGCTTTGCTCATCGCCCAACTGGCGTCGGACGTTTGGTAGGTTTCGCCGGCCGCATCGGCGGCGAGCTCGTTCAGCCGGTGCCGGTCGAAGGCCAGCGTCATCCGGTACAGCGGAGCGACCGTGCTCTCGGTGATCTCGTCGAACCGGCGTACCAGCTTCTCCGGCTGGTCCGGGTTGACGTCGCGGAGCAGATCGCGCAGTGCGCAGGCGTGCAGCATCCCGATCGACGCGCCGCGACCGAGCGAGGGGTTCGTGCAGGCCCAGGAGTCGCCGACCGCTACGAGCCCGGTGACCACCGGTTCGCCATCGACGACGAACCGGTGATACCGGTCTTCGATGCCGGCGATCACCTGTACGTCCGTGATCGGTTCCGCCTCGCCCCAGTGGGCGGCGGTCGGATACAGCCTCAGCGCCGCGTGCCAGGCGGAGGCGTCGCGCAGCCCGCGCAGGTGCTTGTCTCGCGCGGAGGTGATGAATCCGACGCCCCAGGTGCCGTTGTCGCCGGGAAGGGTCAGGACCGACAGGCTGTCGAAGTGCTGGAGGAGTGTGCCCAGGGCCGCGGGGCGGGATCCGTCTGCCGAACGGAAGTGGCGCGCGTAGTACACGAATCCTGAGTCCTCGCGCTCCTCGTGGGGACGGCGGCCACCGGCGGACTCGACCATGTCGCCGATCGGCGACCGCCGCCCGGTCGTGTCGACGACGAGGTCGGCACGGAGTACGGCGCCGCCGTCGATCACAACTCCGGTCACGTGGGGCGCCGCGGCGACCGGGCCACGGCCGGTGACCAATCCGCGGACCGTGACGCCGCGGCGGATCGAAACACCGTGGGTCCGCTCTGCGACCGCAGCGGCCGCTGCCTCGAGGATCGGACGCCGGGCCGTCACTGTGTCGAATCTGTCGTCGCTGTCGCGCCGGCCACCGGTCAGGTCGACCGGCAGCTCACCGAACACGTTCAGCCGGCAGCCGCCCGAGGCGATCACCTGGTCGAGGACGTCCGGCAGCTCGTGCTGCATCAGCGTCCGCCAGCGGGGCAACATGAAATGCAGCTGGCGGAACTGGTTGACTCCCGGCCGTTGCCACTGGTCCCAGAGGGTGCCGGCATCGTCGCCGGGGGCGGCTTGGTCCCGTTCCAGGATCGTCACGCTGTGGCCGTCGTGGGCCAGGAGCATCGCGGTGACCAGGCCGTTCAGGCCGGCGCCCAGTACGAGGATTTCCGCCATCTCACACCTCCGGAGCTGTATCAGTGCCGGAAGCGTGCGGCCGCCGGCTGCTCATCCGCCAGACCAATCGCTGTCCAATCACTGTCCGAACGCCGTACGGGCTGTTCATCCGTCTTGACCGCTGACCGGGCGGGGGGCAGGTTGGACTGAGGCGCGGCGCGCGAGGATGCTCGGAGTGCCGAAGGGGGTGGCGCATGACGAGCCGTGACGAGTCCACACCGACGGCGCAGGCCGGTGCGGCCACGGTCGCGGATCGGCTTCGGCAGGCGCGGCGCCGGCGGTTCGTCGGGCGGACGGGTGAGCTCGAGTTGTTCCGTACCGCGGTGACGTCGGTGGAGTCCGGCTTCACCGTGCTGTTCGTGCACGGGCCGGGTGGAATCGGGAAGACCACCTTGCTCGGCGCTCTCGCCGAGGCCGCCGAGGAGGCAGGTGCCACGGCGGTGCGTCTGGACGCCCGGACGATCGAGCCGTCGCCGCCCGGGTTCTACGCCGCACTTGGCGCGGCCCTCGGCCTACCGGACCGGACCGCACCACTGGAGAGCCTCGCTGCGCACCCTCGCCCGATCCTCTTCATCGACACCTACGAGCAGTTGCTGCCGCTGGACAACTGGCTGCGCGAGGAGTTCCTGCCGGCCCTTCCCGCGGACGCCCTGGTCGTGGCCGCCGGGCGGACGCCGCCTTCCCCGCAGTGGGCCAGCGATCACGGCTGGAGTGAGCTGTTGCGAGTGGTTGCCCTGCGCAACCTGCGCCCCGACGACGCACGCGCCTACCTGCACGCCGCGGGCGTGCCGGAGGATTTGCATGGACGGGTGCTGGAGATGACGCACGGTCATCCGCTCGCACTGTCGCTGCTGGTCGATGTCGTCGAGCAGCACCGAGGTGCCCTTGCGCCGGGCCTGTCCCTGCAGGAGACGCCGGACGTGGTGCGGGTGCTGCTCGAACACTTCGTCGAGTGGGTCCCCAGCCCACGGCACCGCGAAGCGCTGGAGGCCTGCGCGCATGCCCGGTTCACCACGGAGGATCTGCTGCGTACGGCGCTCGGCGGCGACGACGCGCATGAGCTGTTCGGCTGGCTGCGTGGGCTGTCGTTCATCGAGGAGGACCCGTACGGCGTGTTCCCGCACGACGTGGCGCGGGACGTCCTCGACGCGGATCTGCGCTGGCGAGACCGCGCCTCGTACGCCGACCTGCACCGGCGGGTACGTCGGCACCTCGTGGAGCGGGCACGCCGTACCACGGGACTGGAACAGCACCGCTGGACCGCCGACATCATCTTCCTCCACCGCAACAACCCGTTGATGAGGAGCTTTTGGGACTGGGAGTCGTTCGGCCAGGCCTTCCCGGACGAGCTCCGCGACGACGACCGGGCTCCGGTCCTGGCGATGACCAGGCGGCACCAGGGAGCTGAGCAGGCCGGGTTGGTGGCGCACTGGATGGACCATCCTGCGGCGAAGTTCGTCGCCTTCCGGGCCGGCGCCGGCGACCCGATCGGCTACGGCGGGGAGATCAGCCTGGAGCAGGCCGGTGAGTCCGGCCTCGCTGCTGACCCCGGCGCCGCCGCGATGTGGCAGTACGCACAGCGACACGGCCCGCCGCGGCCGGGCGAGACCGTTTACGCGGCCAGGTTCTTCATGGATCGAGAGGCCTATCAGAGGCCGTCGGCGTCGAACAATGTGATCACCGCGCGGCACATCCAGCACATCCTCACGACGCCGCGCCTGTCGTGGGACTTCATCGCGTGTTACGAGGACGCAGCCTTCTGGGAGCCCTTCTTCGCCTACATCGACTACCACCGGGCCCATGAGGCGGAGTACGACATCGGCACCCATCACTACGCCGTGTACGCCCACGACTTCCGGCGGCTGGACCCCGCGGCCTGGCTGGAGCTGATGTCCGATCGGGAGATCGGCGCCCCCGCAGGACCGCCGACCGGCGCCGACCCGGAACTGGTGCTCTCCCAGCCCGACTTCGCCGACGCGGTCCGTGCCGCCCTGCGGTCTCTGCACCGGCCGGACCGGCTCGCGGGCAATCCGCTCCTGTGCTCGAGGCTGGTCCGCGACCACGGTGACTCATCCGCCGACACGCTCCGTGCTCTCGTCCTGGAGGCCGCTGAGTCACTCCGGGCCGACCCCCGTGACGACAGGCCTTTCCGGGCGATAGACCGTACTTTCCTCCGGCCCGCCGGCACTCAGGAACGGGCCGCGGAGGTGCTCGGCCTGCCGTTCACCACCTACCGCCGCCACCTCGCCCGGGGCGTCGACCGCATCATCGACTCGCTGTGGGCCCGAGAAGTGGACGGCCCGCCTCCGGAGAGCGGTCGTTAATCGATTGACGGTGGGGGATGGGGGCTGATCTGCTGTGGGCACGTGCGCCGGACGAGCCGGCGCGGACCGGGAGGAGGGAAGCCGATGTCTGTCCTGTCCAGCAGCTTCGCTCTGAAAGGTCCTTGGTTTGGCATTCGCACGTTCGTTCAGCTGTGAACACTGCGGCGTAGAGGTTTCTCTCGACGCCCCCGGAACCACCCATCGAAATCATTGCCCGAGTTGTCTGTGGTCGCGCCATCTCGACCGCAACGTGCCGGGTGATCGCAAGGCCGACTGCAGCGGCGGTATGGAACCGATCGCGGTCACGGTCCGCGGCGAGGGCCGTTGGGTCCTCATCCACCGGTGCACCAACTGTGGCCGCCTCCGGCTCAACAAGACCGCCGGTGACGACAACGTCCTGCTGCTGATGCGGCTGGCGGCGCTGCCGCTGACCATGCCGTTCATCCCGTTCGCGGCCGAGCCCGAGACCGAGGGCAACATCAACGGCAACGGCAACGGTTCGCATCCCGCTCCTCGCAAGCCGAGGGCGCGCAAGGCCAAGGCCTGAGTGAGGCCTTTCGATCAGGGGACGCGCCGGGCGCGTCCCCTGATCATCAGACGCCGGCGCGTGGTGCGGCGGGTAGTTCGACCGTTACCCGGAGGCCGCCGGTGGGGCGGGGGGTGAGGGTGAGGGTTCCGTCGTGGGCTTGGGTGATGCTTCTGGCGATGGCCAAGCCGAGACCGACGCCTGCGTGGTCGGTGCGGATGCGTTGGGTGCCGCGCTGGAACGGCTCAGCGAGCGTGGACACCAGCTGTGGGGTGAGCCTCTCGCCGGTGTTCTCGACCGTGAGCAGTACGGTCCTGGGGCGGGCGCTGGTCGTGACCCAGACCGTGCCGTGGTCGGGCAGATTGTGGACGATCGCGTTGTGCACGAGGTTGGTGGTCAGCTGCAGCAGCAGCGCGTGTGAGCCGATGGTGGGCGTGATGGTGCCTGACGTCTCGATGGTGAGGCCCTGCTTCTCGGCGAGTGCGAGGAGCGTCTCCGTGGCTTCTTCGGCCAGCAGGGAGAGGTCGACGTGTTCCCGGGTGAAGGACCGCTGGTCGGCGCGGCTGAGCACAAGCAAGGCTTCGGTGAGGTCGATCGCCCTGGTGTTGACGGCGTGGAGGCGATCGACCAAGGCTCGGTTGTCGCCGTTCAGATCGTTGCGGGCCACGTCGAGAAGGGTCTGCGTGATCGCCAGTGGAGTGCGCAGTTCGTGGGAGGCGTTGGCCGCGAATCGCTTCTGTTCGGCGTCGTGTGCCTCGAGCCGGGCGAGCATGGTGTCGAAGGCGTCGGCGAGTTCGCGGAACTCGTCCTTGCGGCCTTCCAGCATGATCCGGTGCGAGAGCGATCCGTTCGTCGCCTGCCGGGTGGCATTGGTGATGCGAGTCAGCGGCGCGAGCATGCTGCCGGCGAGAATCCAGCCTCCGACCAGGCCGGCGACAAGCAGGAACATCAGCATCATGATGGCCTTCGGGAGGAAGGCGGCCATGAGGTCCGAGCGGTCGGGCAGAGTCATGGGCGAGGGGGAGAGCTGCACCGGTACGTAACGCAGCAGGAACACCCACACGACCGCGAGCAGCGAGACACCGACAAGCATCACGAACCCCGCGTAGCTGAGGGTGAGCTTGAGGCGAACGCTCCAGCCAGGCTCTCTATCCACCCTCGTCTCCCGTGTCGATGCGGTAGCCGACGCCTGGCACGGTCGCGATGATCCAGGGCTCGCCGAGGCGTTTACGCAGGGCGGAGACAGTGATGCGTACGGCGTTGGTGAACGGATCCGCGTTCTCGTCCCACGCCTGCGCCAGGAGTGCTTCGGCGCTGACGATGCCGCCTTCGGCAGTGACGAGGACCTCGAGTACGGCGAACTGCTTGCGGGTGAGCGCGACGTACCGGCCGTCACGGTAGACCTCGCGCCGGAACGGATCCACCCGGAGACCGGCGATCTCCCGCACGGGTGGTCTGTTGTGGGCGCGCCTGCGGTAGAGCGCTCGGAGCCGGAGTACGAGTTCCTGGAGCGCGAAGGGCTTGGTGAGGTAGTCGTCGGCGCCGAGTTCGAACCCGGAGGCCTTGTCGTCGAGCCGGTCGGCGGCGGTCAGCATGAGGATCGGCATACCGCTGCCGGAGGCAACGATCCGCTTGGCGATCTCGTCGCCCGATGGGCCAGGGATGTCGCGGTCGAGTACGGCGATGTCGTAGCTGTTGATGCTCAGCAGTTCGAGCGCCGTGTCACCGTCACCGGCGATGTCGGCCGCGATCGCTTCCAGGCGGAGGCCATCGCGGACGGCGTCGGCCATCTCGGGTTCGTCCTCGACGATCAGCACGCGCACACTCTTGATGGTACGAGCTGGGCCATATCGTCGGCGTATCCAAAACCGGATACGCGCCGGCAACAGCACGCTGCCTTGACTGGAACGCATGTCAGCCAGCGAACCGGCACAGGCAGCGGGCCGCCGTACCAAACTGACCGTCCGCGCGGCGTTCGTCGTCGCCAATGTGGCGCTTGTCGGCGTCTTCATCCACCAGTCGCTGGCGACGTCCTCATTCCCGGTGGCATCGCCCAGCGAGGCTCGCCACGGTGCACTGGCCGATGGCTTCGTCCCTGCCGGAGTCAAGGTGTTCGACGACGAGATTCCCGGTGTGGCCAACCTCGACCCGGAGCTGCTCCGGGCGCTGCGTCAGGCCGCGACGGATGCCGCGGACGACGGGGTCGAGTTCTTCGTCAACAGTGGCTGGCGTTCCCCGGCGTACCAGGAGCAACTGCTCAGTGAGGTGGTCGCGAAGTACGGCTCGAGGGAGGAAGCGGCCCGGTGGGTAGCGACCCCAGACACGTCGCCCCATGTGTTGGGGCAGGCGATCGACATCGGGCGCTCAGACGCGACCGCGTGGCTGTCCAAGCACGGCGCGTCGTACGGGCTGTGCCAGATCTACGACAACGAACCGTGGCACTACGAACTGCGGCCTGAGGCCGTCGATCACGGTTGTCCACCCAGGTACGCCGACCCTACGCACGACCCCAGGATGCAGCAGTGACCCTGACTGTCCAGCCAATCGGCGCCGCCGAGCACTTGGCCTTCGTGCAGGCACAGCGGTCGGTCAGTTTCCTGCAGACCCCGGCCTGGGGGAGCGTCAAGACCGAGTGGCGCAGCGAGTCTCTCGGCTGGTACGACGGCCGGCGGCTGGTCGGCGCCGGGCTCGTCCTTCACCGCCCCGTGCCGCGGCTCGAGCGCTACACGCTGGCCTACGTGCCCGAGGGGCCGGTGATCGACTGGACCGGCGAGATCGACGCGTGGCTCGACCCGCTGGCGGCGTACCTCAGGGCGCGCGGCGCGTTCGCGATCCGGCTCGGTCCGCCGGTACGCACGGACACCTGGTGTGCTGCCCAGGTCAAGGAGGGCATCGCTGATCCGGCCATCGAGCGACTCACCGACCTGCCGAGCCAGCGCGTCGACCCGGTCGGTGCGCGGGTGACCAGCCAGCTGCGGGACGCCGGCTGGTTGCCGCAAAGTCCGGAGGACGGGTTCGGCGCCGGGCATCCGCAGTACAACTTCGAGCTTCCGCTGGCTGGTAGGACCGAGGACGACCTGCTCAGGGGCATGAACCAGCTGTGGCGACGCAACGTCAAGAGGGCAGCCAAGGAGGGCGTCGAGGTCACAGTCGTCGAGGTCGCGGTCGGCGAGGATCTGAAGGCGTTTCACGACCTGTACGTCCACACCGCTCAGCGCGACCACTTCACGCCCCGGCCGCTGCGCTACTTCGAGACGATGGTCGCGGCGATGTGTGCGGAGGATCCCGAGCGGATCAGGCTCTACGAGGCCCGCCACCGGGGCGACCTGGTCGCCGCCACCATCATGGTCCGCGTCGGCGCCCAGGCTTGGTACGCGTATGGCGCCTCCTCCACCGAGAAGCGTGAGGTGCGCGGATCGAACGCCTGCCAGTGGGCAATGATCCGCGACGCGGTGGCGGCCGGCTGCGTTGTCTACAATCTGCGCGGCATCACCCCCACCCTCGACGCCGACGACCCGCATGTCGGGCTGATCCAGTTCAAGGTCGGCACCGGCGGACAGGCCGTGAGGTACGTCGGGGAGTGGGACCTGCCGTTGCGGCCGATGGTCTACCGGGCCTTCGACCTCTACATGCGGCGGCGCGAGTCCATCAGGCGGCGCGGACGACTAGATTCCATGGCCTGACGGAAAGTGGGGGTCGCGTGATCATCAACGGGTGGCACCGCTGGTTCGATACGTTCACTGGCGTGGCCTTGCTGACCGTGGCCTTCCTGCCGTTGGCCGCGCTGGTGGTGTGGGCGCTGGCACGTCGGCGGACAGCCACTGGCGCCACGCGGCCGTGGCGCACCTCGCTCGCGGAGGTCGGCATCGTCTACGGGACGGTGCCGTGGGTGTGGATGATCCTGCTGCCAGGCAGCCGCGCAGGTGAGGTCCCCGGCCGGGTGAGCCTGGTACCGCTGCGGGACCTGCTCACGATGTCGACGCCTCAGGTTGTCGGCAATCTGCTGGTGTTCGCGGCGCTGGGGTTCTTCGTCCCCCTGCGGTTCGCCGCGCTGGCGTCGGTTCCGCGGATCCTGGCGCTCGCGGCGGGTTGCTCGGTCCTGGTCGAGGTCGCGCAGTTCGTCCTGCGGCTGGACCGGGTGTCCTCGGTGGACGACGTACTGCTCAACACCGCCGGCGCCGGGCTGGCCGCGCTGGCGTCGTACCGCTGGTGGTGCGTGCCTGTCGTCACCCGGCCACAGGTTACCCGTCGTTAGCATTTCGTCGGCATATCAAAATCCACATACAGGCGGACAACACCGTGCCCCTTTGACTAGGTGGCATGACCTACAGCGAACCAGCGGCACTCGCTCGATGGCTGGCGTCGTCCACCTCGGCCGCCCCGCGCACAGGAATCACGATCTTTGGATGCGGGCAGGACGAGGCGGTTCTGTTCCGCGAGTTGGCACCGCGTTTTGGCGTCATGCCGACCATCACAGCAGCGGCGGTATCCGAAGCGAACGCCGACCTGGCCTCCGGAAATCGCTGCATCAGTGTCGGTCACAAGACTCGGATCACCAACCCCACTCTGCTGGCGCTCAGCCGGGCCGGCGTGGAGTACGTCTCCACGAGAAGCGTCGGATACAACCACGTCGACGTGAAGTACGCCGAGAGCATCGGGATCCTCGTCGAGAATGTCGACTATTCACCCGACAGTGTGGCCGACTACACGCTGATGCTCATGTTGATGGCGGTGCGCGATGCGAAATCCATCATGCGCCGTGTCGATGTTCATGATTACCGACTGAATGAGGTGCGCGGGAAAGAACTCCGCGACCTGACTGTCGGGGTCATCGGAACGGGTCGCATCGGCACCGCAGTCATGGACAGGCTACGAGGCTTCGGCTGCCGTGTCCTGGCGTATGACAAGCGCCCCAGGGCGGGTGCCAACTTCGTACGACTCGACGAACTGCTCGAGCACAGCGACATCGTCACGCTCCATACGCCGCTCACCGCGGACACGCACCATCTCTTGAATCGCGAACGTATCAAGCAGATGAAGTACGGCGCGTTCATCGTCAACACCGGGCGCGGCGCTCTGATCGACACCGAGGCCCTTGTCCCAGCGCTGGAAAGCGGCAGCATCGGCGCCGCGGCGCTGGACGTCCTCGAAGGGGAGGAAGCAATCTTCTACGCCGACCGCAGAAACGAACCCATCGACAGCAAGTTGTTGCTGCGACTCCACGAACTGCCCACTGTGCTGATCAGTCCGCACACTGCCTACTACACCGACCGTGCCCTGAGCGACACCGTCGAGAACTCTCTGACAAACTGCCTCGCGTTCGAACACAGAAAGCAGCAATGGATATGAAGATCGGCATTCTGTTCGGCGGCTGTTCCGAAGAACACCCCATCTCCGTCAAATCTGCGCAAGAGATCGCACGACACCTCGATACGGAAAAGTACGAACCGTACTACATCGGGATCACGACGAGCGGCGCGTGGATGCTCTGTGACGGCCCCGACGTAGGTTGGGAGACCCGTGACAGCCGTCCGGTCGTCCTGTCGCCGGACCGAGGCGTCCACGGACTACTGGTCCTGGAGCAGGGACGATACGAGACGATCAGCCTGGACGTGGTGTTGCCCGTTCTGCACGGCAAACTCGGCGAGGACGGGGCGATTCAGGGTCTCCTGGAGCTCTCCGGCATCCCCTACGCGGGGTGCGACATCCAAGCTTCCGCCCTGTGCATGGACAAGTCCCTGGCCTACATCGTCGCCGGCAGCGCGGGGATCGCTACGCCGGAGTTCTGGACCGTCTCGGCGGACGAGAACATCGACGCCGACCAGTTCACCTATCCGGTCTTCGTCAAGCCGGCCCGTTCGGGCTCGTCCTTCGGTGTTAGCAAGGTGTCCCGCAAGGAAGAGTTGCCGAGCGCAATGGAATTCGCACGGCAGTACGACTCGAAGGTGTTGATCGAAGCGGCTGTCGTCGGCAGCGAGGTCGGATGCGCCGTGCTGGGGAACGAGCTGGAGCTGGTGGTTGGGGAGGTGGATCGGATCGCGCTGACTCACGGTTTCTTCCGGATCCATCAGGAGAATTCGCCCGAGACCGGTTCTGACAACTCGACGCCGATCGTTCCAGCTGACATCTCGGCGGAGGCGCGTTCGCTCGTTCAGGAGACGGCGAAGGCCATCTATCGCGCCTTGCGCTGCAGGGGAATCGCCCGGGTGGACATGTTCCTCACCGAAGCCGGTGAGGTGGTCCTCAACGAGGTCAACACGTTCCCTGGCATGACGTCGTACAGCCGTTATCCGCGGATGATGGCCGCCGCCGGGATGCCGATGGCCGAGGTGATCGACGGCATGGTGTCGCTGGCGGTGACAGGGAAGATCCGATGACAGCTGCCCTTGTCTTTGTGGACGAGTTCGTCCCCGGCGTACGGTGGGATGCCAAGTACGCCACCTGGGACAACTTCACAGGCAAGCCGGTCGACGGGTATCTGGCCAATCGAATTGTCGGTACGACGGCCATGTGCGCGGCCCTGGGGAGAGCGCAAGAGTCGGCCGCTTCCCTTGGTTTCGGCTTGCTTCTCTGGGACGGCTATCGCCCTCAGCGCGCCGTGGACAGCTTTCTGCGCTGGTCGAAGCAACCGGAGGATGGGCGGACGAAGCGACGGCACTATCCGAAGATCGACAGGGCCGAGATGTTCGACAGGGGATATGTGGCCGCCAGGTCGGGTCACACCCGAGGCAGCACTGTTGACCTGACCCTCTATCACCTGACCACCGGTGAACTCGCCTCCATGGGCGGTGACCACGACCTGATGGATTCCGTCTCGCACCATGGAGCCGAGGGAATCACGCCGGTCGAAGCGGCAAACCGCAGCCACCTCCGCTCGGTCATGGAAGCCAGCGGGTTCAGCTCCTACGACTGCGAATGGTGGCACTACACCCTGCGGGACGAGCCTTTTCCAGACACCTATTTCGATGTTCTCATCGCCTAGTTGACCGGGGAGAGCGTGCAGATCAGACCGGCACATACGACCGATGCGGCGGCCGTCAACGAACTGCTTGAGCAGCTCGGGTATGCCCAGGATGGCACCGCGACAACAGGAACCAGGATCAAGACCTGGGGTGACGACCCATCGAGCGCAGCCTACGTTGCCGATGCTGACGGCAACCTTCTCGGCCTGGTGGCGGTCCACATCTGTCCGTTCTTCCAGCTCACCGGCTCGTCGGGCCGGATCATGGCTCTGGTCGTGTCAACTCACGCACGCGGCCAGGGCATCGGCGGTCAGCTGGTGGCGGCGGCGGAATCGTTCGCTGCAAGTCATGGATGCATACGCATGGAGGTCACCAGCGCGGACCACCGCCAGGACGCACACACGTTCTACCGGCGCCGTGGGTACCTAGACCAAACAGGCACGTCGTCCCGTTTCCTGCGTGATCTCAGCCAACGCCTGGGCAGCGGTGCGGTTGGTTGATTCCGCACCGCTGCCCGGGAGCGAGCGTCAGGTGCCGGGGCAGAACGAGTCTCGTGGTGGGCGCTTGCCGTCGACCAGGAAGGTGGTCGCGATGTTGTTGGTGCACGTGTTGTTGCCGAAGAGGTAGGACAGGTGGCCGCCTTGGTCGACGGTGATCAGGCGGGATCGCGCACCGAGCTTCTGGTGCAGTTCGACGGCACCGACGTACGGCGTGGCGGGATCGCGCAGATTGTTCACCAGCAGGATTGTCGACGATCCTGCTTTGCTGATGTCTACTCGCGGCTCAGGCTTGGCCGGCCAGAACGCACACGGCCAGACGCTGGCCGCCGCCGGGCCGAACAGCGGGTAGCGAACCCGGTCGACAGCCACGTGGCGCTGGTAGGTGTCGATGTCCCGAGACCAACCGGGGGAGTTGCAGACCAGCGCCAGCATGCCGGAGAAGTCTCCGCCCGCGGGTGGAGGCGGCAGCTGCGGTGCCTGGCCGTCGGCGAGTGCCTGCAGGGCCGACGCCAGGGCCGGGAAGATCGAATCGCTGAACAGCATCCCGTACGTCATGGCGCGCAGAGCAGTCCCGCTGATTCCGGCGACCGGTTCCTGGTCGAGCTTGTCGACAATCTGCAGGTACCGCGTCCGCACCTGTGCCGGGGTGGCACCGAGTCCGTACGTCGCGTCCTGAGCTGCGGCCCACCGCGCAAAGTCCGGGAACCGCAGTTCGAATCCCAGGCCCCACCTCCGAGCGCCGACGGCATCGAGCCCACCGAGACCGCTGACGCTGTCGAAGACCATCCGGTCGGTGCGGTTCGGGAAGAGCGCGGCGTAGAGCGTGCCGAGGTAGGTTCCGTGCGAGTACCCGAGGTAGGAGATCCGCTGCTCGCCGAGAGCCTGGCGGATCCGGTCCATGTCCCTCGCGACGTTGGTGTTGGTGATGTACGGCAGCAGATGCGCGGTGCTGGACTGCGCGCACTGCTCGGCGATCTGCCGGGCGTCGGCGGCGCGCTGGTCGACGTCCGCAGCCGTCCGTGCGTACGGCGGCGGGATCAGGGTGGCCGCCTGGTCGGGCCGCAGGTTGCAGGTGAGCGGCGTACTGCGTCCGATGCCGCGCGGGTCGAATTCGATGAGGTCGTAGCTCTCCCGCACACTGGCAGGAAGGCCCAGCGACACCAGCGTGAGTGGCAGCGCCGCCTGCGAGTCACCTTGGCCGCCGATGTTCAGGAACAGCACGCCGCGCCGGCGAGCAGGGTTGGTGCTCGGCAGCCGCGAGACCGCGATCTCGATGGTCTCGCCGGCAGGTTTTGCGTAGTTCAGTGGGACACGAACCGTGGTGCATTCCAGCCCAAGGGACGGCTCGGGTACTCCGGGACAAGGCGTCCAGGACAGTGAGCTGTCACCTACCAGTGCGGCGGAGGGTGCTGGCGTAGTACCCAGTGTGAGTCCACTCGCCACCGCGACGGCCGCCAGCGCAGTGGCCAGCAGCCGTCGTCTGTGCGCGCGGAAGCGCTCGATGAATGAAGGCATGGGAGCTTCCTCTCTCGTTGGTCGATCACCTCGCCTGTCAGTGCGTCGAACGAGGGGCCGCCAGATCGACACGGCGTGCTACACCTGACGTGAACAGGTCTGCCAGGAGCCAACGGTGGGCGGGCGATCGCGCCCAAGCCCTTGAAAGGTAGGAATCATGGCGGTTCTCACGAAGGCCGAGGCCCTTGCGATCATTCGCCGCGCCTACGGACCCGATGTCGCCGAGTCGGTCGCAGACCAGTTGCCGGATCAGTTCGACCCCGACAACGACGCGGATGCGGAGATGCTGAACCGCCTCGGCCTCACCCGAGACGGCCTCGCCAACGCGATGGGCGGCGAACTCTGAATCGACCAGCCACCGTCACACCAGGGTTCGCCAATACGTCCAGAAGCGCTCGAGGATCAAGGTGAGGACGAGGACGGACCAGAGGGTGACCACCACAGCGTGGTACCGCGTCAAGAAGGCGGTCGCTTCTCGGTGAGCCCTCGCACTGTTGAGGTTGTGGAGGGTGACGTACCAGAAGATGGGGATCGTGACTGCCCAGACAGCCATGCAGTAGGGGCACAGGGCACCGATTCGGTACAGGCTCTGGAAGATCAGCCAATGCACGAACACCACGCCGAATGTGGCACCTGCCTGGAGACCGAGCCAGAACCATCGGTGAAACGCTGCGCCGGCCATCAGCGCCGCTCCGACGGTCGTGACGATGGCGAATCCGGCGATACCGAGCAGCGAGTTCGGTACGCCGAAGGCCTCGGCCTGCGGCGTGGTCATCACCGAGCCGCAGGACAGTATCGGGTTGATGCTGCACGACGGAACGTACGCCGGATCGCGCAGCAGGGCGATCTTCTCGACCGTGAGAACGACCGCCGCGGTCAGGCCGAGGGCCCCACCGACCAGCAGCAACCGCGGCAGCAGGGCTGGGAACGGCATCTCGTCGAGCGGGGGAGCCGGCGTACGTGTCATCGCATCGGGCCGGTTACTCGAGCGCGGCATCGATGCTCGCGATCAGGTCTTGCGCCGATTCCGGCTGGAGCTTCTCGCCGTTGAGAAAGAAGGTCGGAGTACCGGAGACGCCGAGCGCTTCGCCGTCGGCGACATCCTTCTTGACTCGTTCGAGCGTGGCCGGGTCGTTGTAGGCGTTGTCCCAGGCGGCCAGGTCGAGGCCGAGATCCTTGGCGAAGCCGCGGAACCGTTCATCGGCGGGGACCCGCTGCTCGCCCCACTCGGTCTGGGTTTCGTACATCTTCTGGTACATCGCCTCGAACTTGCCCTGCTGGGCGGCGGCTTCGACAGCGCGGGCGGCCCGTTCGGCGTTGAAATGCGAGGGAATCGGGAAGTACCGCACCACGAAAGTCACCTTGCCGGCGTAGTCCTTGCGGAGTTGCTCGACGGCCGGGAATGCAGCGCGGCACGACTCACATTCGAAGTCGAGGAACTCCACGAAGGTGACCTTGTTGTCCGATGCGGTGCCGAGCCGGTGACTGTCGGGACGGACGAGGCGTTCGTCGGCAGCGGCTGCACCAGGTCCGGATGCCGGAGCGGGATCACCGCTGCCGGCGCTGACGGCGAGAATGACGGCGATCACGACGGCGAAGGCCGCGGCGATGCCTACGGAGATTCGGGTGTTGGTACCCATAGCGTTCTCGTTTCTGAGTTGAGGCGCCTATTCGGAGAAGAGCAGCAGGAGGCCGCCGGTGGTGTAGGCGACCATCACCACCAGCAGCGGGATCTGCCCCGCGAGGGCGTTGGCACGTGGGAACAGCGAGACGGCGCGGTCGTGAGCGGACACGACACCCAGCAGGTGGCCGACAACCACAGCTCCGACCTGGACGGTGGCGATCACGCCGGTGTGATTGACGATGCCGTCGTTCACACCGAGCAGTCCGGTGCCGAAGACATTGGCGCCATCGCTGAGCGGGTCGCTGAGCAGGATGACCGTGCGCTGGCCCTCCAGCCACAGCAGCGTGAAGTAGTGCGCGATGACGTAGCCGAGCACGATCGGTACGACGGAGTGCGCGAACAACCCGGGCAGCGCGGTCCGGGAACTGTTCGAGATCCGGCCGGCCAGGACGGTGGCGCCCGCAAAGGTCACGAGCACGAACAGCACGAACGCGAACAGAGCGAGAGTGCCGAGCAGCGTCATGGAGTACCTGGAGTTCTGTGCCCACGCGATCCACACCGTGGAGTTGGAGAATCCGTCGTACGCCGTCGAGCCGAGCAACCCGGCGACCAGTGCCACGAGACCGGGACGAGGCGTCAGGCTGTCGAGATTCTCGAGCGGTCGCCGGACGACGATCGCGCCGTCGCTGCGCCGCCGACCCCACGGCGAGAGCTTCGCCATCAACGTGGCGTAGACCTCGAACGGATCGGCGGCGGCGAACCAGGCTTGGCCGAACAGCACCGCGCCGAATCCCATGATCACCACATACAGCGCCAGCCAGGACTGTACGACGACCACCGTGGCGCGGTCGGGCGCGACCAGTTCGAGCCACGCGAACGCGACGATCCCGGCCGCCGCAGGCCAGACCCCGACCCGTGGCGACAGGTCGAACAGGCCCTTGGCCGGGTCGTGACGCAGGACCCGGCAGGCCAGCAGGTGCAGCGTGCGCAGCGGATTCAGCGTCCTCCAGATCGGCCCGAGGATCAGCGAGAGCGGCACCAGACCGACCCAGACCAGGATGTAGACGAACCCGAAGATCGGATTGGTCAGCCGGTCGACACCGAACAGGAGCGCGACTCCGGCGTACGCGAACACCGCCAGGCCGACGCTGCGCACCGCCCAGCGGAACCAGCCCGAGTCGACGGCACGCGTCACCGCGGCGGGCAGCGGCGTACCGGCACGGGCGCCCCGGTACTTCGGAGTGCGCCACGCCAGACCGAGGATCACGAAGGACAACGTGATCGCCACAGCGCCACCCACGACCGCGAAACCGAACGGCACAGGCAGGTCCTGGCGGCCGCCGATGCCGTGCAGCGGAACCATGGCGGTCGAGGCAACGATGTTCACGACACCTGCAACCGGAAGGCGAGGTCGCCACTCTCGTGGGTCTCGACCTCGAACGACCCCTTGGTGTCGGCGACGAACTCCAGCGACGCGGATTTGCCCGGCTTCAGGTCCAGGGTCTTGTCGTAGCCGTGGACGTGGAGTGATTCGGCGACGTCGCTGGTCGCGACGATCCGCACCTTCTGACCGGCCTTCGCCTTGACCACCGCGCCGCCGGCGGTGGAAACCTTGCCGGCCTTGATGGTGACCTGTGCGGTTGTGTCGGCCACAGGCGTTGCGGTCGCCGAGGGCTCCGCGGACGCGGGCGGCGTACTCGAGGGAGAGGTTGAGGAGTTGGTGATGACTGTTGGACTCGGATCGGCCGAGGATCCGGCGTCACCGCCGCAACCGGCGATGGTCAGGCCGCACACGGCAAGGAGAGTGGCGAGGCCGAAACGGCGCGGAGTACGGACATGAGGAGGCATGAAAGGTCCTTCGAGGAGTGGGTATGCGAGATCGGCCGCTGGACGCGAGGCAGCGGCACAGCAGCACAGGACAAGGGGCGGCCGGCAACCACCAGCCACCGGCACGTGCCCGGCCTACGTGCGCGAGATCCGCAACTGAGTCAACGAAGGAGTCGCCGGCCTCGGTGGACCTGACGCGGACAACGACCTGCCACCGGCCGAGGAACCGCAGCCATCACGCACCGCGACGACTCGCGATGCCCGGGCAATCAGCCCGAGGAGCAAGAGCGACAGGGACATCCCCAGCAGAACCACCGCGGCGGGATGCGCGTGCTGCTCAGCCGACGCGTACGTCGCCGGAACCTCGTTCAGATCGAGGTGCATCGGCCCGGCCAACTGTTCCTGCGCCGACGCGAGGACACCGGTCCCCGTAGCCACAGGAGAAGACGAGTCCAGCGACGCGCTGTGGAACGCGCACACCGATACCAGCGCCGCGACCAGCATCAGGCCGCGCGCAACAAGCCGCTGCAGCGATCGAGAACCGTCCATGTCGTGCCTAGCGTATCCAGTCGCGCACGCGGGCCGCCGTACCCCCGGGTGCAAGCTGGGAGTTTCAGCTGAGGAAGGTGAGCGCTCGTTTGGCCCAGTCGAGTTTCTCGTCGGCCCAGCTGAGGATGTCGAGGGTCGGGGTGACGTTCTCGGGTGGGTGTTGGACCAGGGTGTCGAGGCGGATTAGGCGGTCGAAGTCGACGTTGACGGGGTCCGGGCGCGGCGTGCCGTTCGGGGTGGTGAAGGGGACGCCCGCGAGGCGGAGGATGTTGATCGTCTCCTGGGCGAGGATGCCGTAGGCGACCGTGGTCGGATGGACGCCGTCGAGTGAGAAGAGGCCGCCGGCCGCACGTCCGCCTCGCCCGTCACTGGCGAGGTACCGCGAGTCGACGACGGGTTGCAGCGCTTTCAGGGCGGGCGGCAGTGGGTACGGCGTCCACCAGTCCGGTCGCGCGTTGGGATCGGTGATGAAGCGGCGGGAAGCCATCCGGTCGAGCAGGCCGGCGGCGTCCAGCAGGTACCAGTCGCGCGCCGGGTTTCCTTTGCGGGCAGCGCGTACGGCGTCCTCGATGGTCTGGTTGAACATGTCGATCGCGACATCCACCGCGAACGCTTCCGGACCGGTGATGGACTTGTCCTGGCGCGGGTCGAAGTCCTCGTCGCGCACCCACGGTCTGGTGTAGTGCGGGAAGTACCGAGAACCCGGCTGGATCTTCGTGCCGATGCCGCGGCTGATCGGCGGGATCGTCACATGCGGGACGGTGCAGAGGATGACGTGCCGGGCGTTGATCTTCTTGATCTCGTCGACGATCTCCGCGAACTCGGCGGCGAAATGAGTTGGTTGCCAGACCGTGTACTGCTCCTTCTTGCCGAGATCCCGGTAGTCGTCACCGCTCCAGCCGACGCGCAGTTGGGTCACGCATTTCAGCGCGTTGTTGGCGCCCAGAAAGACGATCAGAGTCTCGATGCCGCACTCGGCATCCTCCTTGTCGTCTCCCAGCTTGGCCGCGACTTGGAAGAGAGTCAGCTTCCGATCCTCGTCCGACCCGTTCGGATAGACGGACAGGGCAGCCCGATCGTTGTGGTTCTGGACTATCTGGTGAATCAGATCGTCGCGGGGCGAGCCGATCCTTGCGGCGCAGGTGTCAAAGGTCTTCGCGAGCGCGTCGCGCAGATCCCAGCCGTACACGGCCAAGGCGTGGTTGTACCCGCTGGTCACC
Source organism: Kribbella sp. NPDC049227 (assembly GCF_043197265.1). NCBI lineage: Bacteria > Bacillati > Actinomycetota > Actinomycetes > Propionibacteriales > Kribbellaceae > Kribbella > Kribbella sp. NPDC049227. Next base: position 135,299 of record NZ_JBICST010000006.1, read on the forward strand.
GGCACGTGGCTGCCGTCGCCACGTTCGTAGTAGTCCTCGAGCTTGCCCATCCACGACCTGGCCGCGAACAGCGCCAGCGGAACTTCGAAAAGGTTCAGCTCGGCGCCGAAGCGATCCGCCAACTCACGGAGAAGAAGCTCCATGTTCAACGGCAGGCCGCCGTACCCGGGATAGCGCGGATAGCGGAACTTGTCGAGCCACCCGAGCTCGTAGGCGATGATGGCCGGGTAGGAGATGTCGGTGTTGAACACCGCCCCACTCTGGAACCCGTGCGTCAGCGAATCCCCGATCGCCACCAGCCGATGCTTGGGCGTCCCACTCCGCTTCGGCACCTTGATATCCGGTACGCCGACAGTCGCGTCGAACTGCGGCGTCCTGGCCTCCTTCTTCGAGCGATCCTTGACTTCCTTAGGAGCGCTCTCCGCAACAGAAATCTCCCCTGAAGCTGGCATAGTGTTTCCCCCTGGAGCAGCCTTCTTCAGACACTGATCCGCACCCAGACACTTGTCAACGACTCGCCGAGAACGCGGGGCTACGCTTCGAACGTGGAGGCCGGCGGCTGACACCGACGCTCGCCGGGTGCGCAGATGTCACCCGCCAGCCTGCGTCCGGGCCGGCGGGTGCGCTCGTCTGGGTGGCCGGGGCTGTCAGACGTGTGGAGGGGCTGGGCCGCGATCGGCCTGTGAGTATTCGGGGCCTTCCATCGCGCTCCAGGGGGCGTCGCCTACGCCGCCCAGGCTGTCTTGCACCTCGGACCACCGGGCGGTCAGGGCGTACAGGACGATAACGTCCAGCGCGAGCATCAGCACCGCCCAGACGGGATAGGCGCTGAGCCACGCGATCTGCGTCACCGCGTGCAGGCTGACGACCACGATCCCGGCGATCCGGGACCAGGGGGCTCCTGTCAGCAGGGCGCCGCCGATGGGGATGAGGAGCAGCCCGGAGATCAGGACCACCCATCCCCAGGCCGTCACGTTCACGATGACGAGCCTTTCCTGGTGCATTCCCAGCCGCTCGTCGGAGAGCAGAGCGGTGAGCCCGTGGACCACATTGATCAGGCCCTCCACCATGAGCAACGCGCCGGCGAAAACCACGAAGCCGGCCAGTTTCTTCCCACCACCCTCAGCCATGTCTGCCCTCTCCTCTCGCTGCGTCCGCCGGCCGCAACCAGCAGCGGGCCGCACCTGGATGCTCTCCCTCCACGCCGCGCCAGCGCCTCACCCCGCTTGGATGAGACCTACCGGCCTGTTGTGCCAGCTGGGTCGGACGGGGGATCTGACCTGGGTTGCTCACCACATCCAGGCAGACTGATCACCTACTGTGACTGTGGCGGATCACCAGCTCGCGGGCTGTATCTCGGGGGTGGGTCGGTGGTTCTTTTGTCCGGGATGTCTAGGCACGGGAGGCCTGATGGGGTCGGCGGTAGTGGTTGGTGGGGGTGTTGTAGGGCTGGCGGTGGCGCGGGCTTTGCAGCGGCTGGATCCGGGTACGCCGGTTGTCGTGCTGGAGAAGGAGTCCGCGGTCGCGGCCCATCAGACCGGACACAACTCGGGCGTCATTCACTCGGGGTTGTACTACAAACCTGGATCGCTCAAGGCGCGGCTGGCGGTGTCCGGCGGGGCAGCGTTGCGAGAGTACTGCGAGGCCAAGGAGATTCCGGTGGATGTCCCCGGGAAGCTCGTGGTCGCCACGACCGAGGCCGAGATGGTGCAGCTCGACCGGCTGTTCGCCAGAGGGCATGAGAATGGCGTGCCGGTACGGCGGCTGACCCTCGACGAGGTCAGGGAGCGGGAGCCGCACCTGCGAGTGAGGGGTGCGCTGGCCGTCGACTCGACCGGGCGGGTGGACTTCAAGTTGGTGTCGCGTGCGCTGGCCGACGACGTTCGGGCGGAGGGTGGCGAGATCCGCACCGGTGTGACGGTCACCTCGGTCCAGAGTGCCGGCTCGGTCGTGCGGGTGCAGACGACGGACGGGGTGATCGAGGCGGATCGGGTCGCGGTCTGTGCCGGCCTGCACAGTGATCGGCTCGCTCGGGCCTCGGGTCTCGAGCCAGGCGTGCGGATCCTGCCGTTCCGCGGTGAGTACAGCGAGATCGTGCCGGAGCGTGACTATCTGGTGAAGGGACTCGTGTATCCGGTGCCTGACCCGGATCTGCCGTTCCTGGGAGTGCACCTGACCCGCGGTATCGACGACACGGTGCACATCGGGCCCAACGCCGTACCGGCGCTGGCTCGGGAGGGTTACCGCTGGGCGAAGATCGTGCCGAGGGACCTGTGGGAGTCGTTGACCTACCGAGGCTCCTGGCGACTCGCGCGGCGATACGGCAAGACCGGGGCACAGGAATTCCTGCGCTCACTCACCGGGAAGGCCCTGGTCCGCGCCGCGCAGCGGATGTTGCCCGACCTGCAGGTGGCCGACGTACGGCGGGCAGGCTCGGGGGTCCGTGCTCAGGCGGTGACGAAGCAGGGGCAACTCGTCGACGACTTCCTGTTCCTGCGTGACGGCCGGACACTGCATGTCCTCAACGCGCCGTCCCCAGCCGCGACGGCGTGCCTGCCGATCGGTGAACACATCGCCCAGGAGCTCTGCGGCCGCCGAGCTTGAGTCAGGCGAGGAAGTCGACGCGGTGTTCGCGGCCGCCGAAGCTGAACGTGTCGCCGACCCCCAGCCCCTTCAGCGACGCGTAGATCGGTGAGTCGGAGGAGAGCCCTTCGTACGTGACGCCGTCGCACTCGAACGCTTCAGCGACCACACCGACGACGTACCGATCCCCGTCGAAGCCGACGAGTGCGCCTGGCGCCACGGTCGTCTTGACCCCGAAGTCGAGCGCCTTGATGTGGGTCAGGATCCGCTGCTGCCGGGCCTCGACGTCGTCGAGCAGCCCGCCGAGGTCAGCGGCCTCGCCGGACTGGGACAGGTCGTCGACCGAATCTGCCGCGTCGGAGTCCAGCATCGCGGCGGAGTCGTGCTCCGCCACACTCGCCCGCGACGACCGGAGCCCCGCCTCCGCCTGAGCGATCAGCGCGTCCTTGACGCGCTGCTTGGCATCAGCATCCATCGCGGCCTCCAGATCGACGTCGCCCAAGCCAGCCTAACGCGGTCGTTACGCGAGGCTGTTGGCGATGAAGGCCAGGCTGAGGGTTTCGATCTGGCGGACGTCGGGTGCATCGCGGAGTGGGCCCTGGCCGGTGAGTACGGCGGTTCCGTGAACGATGGACCAGATGGGGTACTCGATGCCCTCGCGTCGCTGCGGATCGAGGACGCCGGCTTCCACCAGCTCGTCCAACGCGTCGCGCAGCAGACCCAGGGGAGTGCGGTCGTTGTAGCCGTGCTGCTGCGGCACAGCGAACGCGGTGGCGAACAGCCCGGGCTCCTCGTGCGCGAACCGCAGGTACGCCGTTCCGATCGCGCCCAGCCGCCGTTGGGCCGCACCGGGATTCCCGCGCTTGCCGCGGACGCGAGCGATATCCGCGGCCATGCGGTCGGCCAGCTCGTTCATGGCCACGGTGCAGACCTCGGCGAGCAGCTCGTCGCGGTCGGCGAAGTGCCGGTAGGCGGCGTTGGGTACGACGCCGACGATCCGGGTCGCTTCGCGCAGGACGACCGCGTCAGGGCCGCCCGTGCGAGCCAGCTCGACCCCGGCCGCGACCAGGCCGGCGCGTACGTCGCCTCGCGGGCGCCGCCGCGATCGTGGTGCTTCCTCGCCGATGCTCACCGGCTCAGGTTATCAATGTGGACACTGTCCACCAAGCCGAGCTAATGTGGACGGTGTCCACTTAACTTCCAGGGAGGGCTCCCACATGGAGACGACTACCGACACGCCGTGGGTGACCGCGGACGCATGGTTCGCAGGCGGCCGGCGGATCTGGTACGACGCCGGGTCCGCACGTGTACTGACCGACGAGGAGACCGCCACGAAACCCGGGGTGCTGAAAGTCTTCGAGCGCGCGACGCCGACAGCCGGGGATGCGGTGTGGCTGACGATGCTGCCCGGATTCCCGGACGGTTCGTACGGCTGGGCGCAGGTGGATCGTCTGCTCCCCGCGGGCCTCGGTCCACGCCTGTACGTCGACCCCGTCGGGCAAGGGGATTCGGACAAGCCCAAGCACTACCCGCATTCCACGGTCGGACGGGCCGATCTCGTCGACGCCTTGTGGCGGCACCACGGCGTGCGTCGTACCGTCGTGGTCACTTTCGACTACAGCTCGCTGGCACTTCTGGAACTCCTGCGCCGCCGGACCGGGCCGGAGATCGCCGCGGTCTTCATGGTGAACGGCGGCTTGTTCGCCGACGCACATACGCATCCGTGGCAAGGCACTCCGATGCTCAGGTCTCCTCTCGGTGCCCTCGGCGCGCGGAGTTTGCAACGCTCGTTCACGTCGTTCGTCCGGGGCTGGAAGCAGGCCCGCATGTACTCCCGCGACTACGACCCGACCGAGACCGAACTGAAGGAACTCTGGTCGGCCCTGACCCGCCGCGACGGAGCGATGTTCCTCCACGACGGTGCAGGCTTCGTCAAGGAACACCGCCGCAACGCTGCGCGCTGGGACTTCGCCGCGATCGCGCGAGAACTGAACGGCACGGTGCCCTTGTACGTCGGAGGCAGCACCGAAGACCCGTACGAGCACCGCCAGATCACGGCCACTCGGGAAAGGGTGCCCGAAGCCCGGATCATCACCTTCCCGGGCGGCCACCTGACCACCAGCGAACATGCGGATCTCCTGGCCACCGCGATCGCCGACATCGCGTCCCGCCACGGAGTGGAGGAGGCATGACAGACGCACTTCCGGCCCAGTACGTGACCGGCAAGTCCCAGGCTGCCATCGAGCGGGCCCTCGTTGCCGCTGGCAAAGACCTGGACGGGCTCGAGGCCGCCGATCTGGCGCTGCTCGAGGATTACCACACCGGCGGTCGGCTCGTGACCGCACAGCTGGTCGACCTGGTCGAGCTCACCCAGGACAGTGAGGTGCTGGACGCCGGCACAGGCATCGGCGGAACCGCGCGCTACCTCGCGGCCCGTGTCGGCTGCGCGGTGACGGCGGTCGACCTGTCCGAGGAGTACTGCGACACCGCCCGCTGGCTCAACGGTCTCGTCGGCCTGGACGACAGGATCGTCGTACGGCAGGGGGACGTGACCGCGCTGCCTTTCGACGACTCGTCGTTCGACGTCGTTTTCAGCCAGCACGTCCAGATGAACGTGGCCGCCAAGGACCGCCTCTACCAGGAGGCGAGGCGTGTTCTGAGGGTCGGCGGTCAGCTCGCCGTGTGGGACATCGCCGCCGGCGACGAGCGCCGACTCGAGTACCCGTTGCCGTGGGCCGACCTACCCGAGCACACCCATCTGAGTACGCCGGCAGCCCTGCGTGCCGCGATCGAGCCGGCCGGATTCACCGTCGAGCGCTGGACCGATCTGACCGAGCAAGTCGGCGCCATGATGCGGGCGATGCAGTCACTGCCACCCAATCCGCTCGGGCTGCACGCGTTCGTCCCCAACTTCCGCGACCGGGTGAAGAACCTCAGCGACGCGCTGTCCGACGGTCGGCTCCGAGCCATCCAGGCGGTCGCCCGGGCGCATTAGCCCCGCGCGTCCTCACCCCTCATGGAGGAGTACTGCGTCGGCGGTCCCGCATAGCGTCGTAGATCGGTGATGCATGTGCCCGGGGGAGCGGTGCGATGGGTGAGAGCTGGGACCCGCGGTGAGCCGATGGGCCGAGCATCCGCTGGTACTGCGGGTGGTGCGGGCCGTGCGGCGGAGCATCGTCTGGCGAATCGTGGTCGCCTCGATCGAGATCAGGTTCTACGACCGGGCGCTGACGCTGGCGGGGCAGGCCTTCATCGCGCTGATTCCGCTGATGATCGTGCTGGCGACGTTGTTCAGCAGTTCCGACTCGCTGGCGGTCGGTGACTGGGTGATCGACAGATTCTCGCTGACCGGCTCGTCCGCGGATGCTGTCCGGACCCTGTTCGGAAGGCCGCCGGCCGGCACCGGCGGTCTGACCGTCCTGAGCGTGCTCACCGTGCTGATCGCCGCGAGCAGCTTCGCGCGATCGGTCCAGCGGACCTACGAACTCGCGTGGGACCTGCCTGCGCGCGGGCTGCGCAGGACGGTCAACGGCATCGAGGGTGCTCTCCTCATCCTCATCGCCCTGCTCCTGCTGGGCTACCTGGCGAGTCTTGCCAACGACCTGCCGGCCGGGAGCCTCATCACCGTGATCGCTCAGCTCTGCACGGCGATTCCAGGGTGGTGGCTCGCCAGCCGGCTGCTGCTCAGCGGCCGGGTGTCCTGGCGCCTGCTGTTCCCGGGTGCCGTTGCCAGCGCGGTGGCTCAGGTGGCGGTCAGCTCGGCGGGCGCGGTGTACGTACCGCACCTGATCGAGCGCAACACAGACCGGTACGGCGTGATCGGTGTCGCGATCGCGCTGATCTCGTGGCTCGTCGTCCTCGCTCTCCTGGTCGTCGCCTCGGCGGTCGTCGGTGCCCAGCTCGGTGCGGCGCTCGCGGAGCGCGACGAACGCCGTACCTGACGGCCGGTTCAGGCGCAGGCCTGCACTCCTCCTTGTACTCCGGTGTTGAAGGCCGACGTCCGCTCCTGAGCGTTGCCGTGATCGCTCTCGTTGGTCCACGGGTAGTCGTCGGCGACAGCGGCCAGCGTCTTGGCGAGCTCCTCGCTGTCGCCGGGCTCGATCTCGATCAGGCCGTCCTTCGCGGCGCCCTGGAGCGCGGCGCCGGCCAGGCAGTCCGCCTGCAGTTCCGCCTGGACGGAGACCTGGTCCCGGTTCAGCCTGGCCTGGATCGCATGGCCCCACTCGTGGGCGATGATCAGGTAGATCCAGGCGTCCCCGATCTGGCTGTAGCCGGCTTCCATCAGCTGCTCGTCCCACGCGAGGAAGTCGCCCGGCCCGCAGTAGAACGCATTGAACGGCACCGACGGTTCTCCTCCGCACTGCGGTCCGTTCGCACCGACGTAGCTGCCCTCCACCCGAGGGCTCTGGTACTGGCCGTCGAAGTGCTCGGAGAAGTGCGTGCGCCAGTAGGTGTCCACCGCCCTGACGGCGGACTGCTCGTCCGCCCGCATGGCAGCGAGATCTATCGGCGCCGAGGTGCCGGTAGTCGCAGCCTCTGGCGTCGCGGTGGTCGTGGCGGCAGGTGGCGCCGGCGTCGTCGTCGTACCGCAAGCGACCGCGAGGACCGCGACGGTGGTCGCGAGTCCGGTGAGCCTGAGGCGTCGAAGCATCGGGTCGGCAGCAGTCACTAGGCGAGGGCCTTGGCCTTCAGGGCGTCGAACTCCGTCTGGTTGATCGTGCCCGCGCTGAGGAGTTGCTGTGCCTGGCTGATCTGCTCGGCCGGCGACGAGGACCCGGCGACCGACTTGATGTACTCGTCCTGCGCGGCCTTCGCGCTTCCCCACGCCGCCGCCTGGCGCTCCGCCATACCCCTGCCGCGGGCGATCAGGTAGACCAGCGCGGTCAGTAGCGGGAAGAAGACCAGACAGATCACCCAGAGGGCCTTGGCCCATCCCGCGAGCGACTTGTCGCGGAAGATGTCCGTGATGATGTGGAACAGCACCATCAGGTACGCGACGAACGCGAACGTGACGATGATGAACCAGATGATGTCCCAGAAACTCATGACTGCATCCCTTCGCTGTCGCGCCGATCTGTCGCTCTCGGGACCACGGTCGCGGTCCGGCGGCCGTCTGGGATCACCCGGCATGGATGAGCTCCGGCCCGGACCGTGAATCGGTGCCTGGTTCACCCGGCGCGGGGGAGGAAGCCACCGCCCGGTCTGGTCAGGCTCGAGTTGTCGAGCCACGAAGGGACGGTTCATGAGCGACGCGTTCGGGAAACCAGCCGGCGGATCGACCCCGGCCGGGGACGCCGCACCCGGCCCGGCCCCGGACGCTGCTCTCACAGCGGACGAGCGGGCCGAGCTCGAGCGATTGCGGGCGCAGGTGGCGGCCCGGCGGCGCCGGATCGGCTGGCGGTCGCCTCTGGCGGTGCTGCTGATCCTGGTCGGTTGCGTGCTGATGCCGCTGTCCGTGGTCGGCGTCTGGGCCCGCAACCAGGTGACCGACACCGACCGCTTCGTGGCGAACGTGACTCCGCTGGCGGCTGACCCGAGCGTCCAGAACGCGGTCGCCGACCGGGTCACCGCCGAGATCTTCAGGTACGTCGACGTGGCCGCGATCACCAGGCAGACGGTGGATCTGCTGGCCGAGCGAGGGCTGTCGCCGCTGGTCGCCAACCAGCTCCGCGGGCTGTCGGTGCCGCTGGCCGGCGCCATCCGCGGTTTCGTCCGGGACAAGGTCGGCGAGGTCGTCTCCAGTGACAGGTTCCAGGGGGCGTGGGTGACCGCGGTTCGCGTCGCCCATGAGCAGATGGTGGCAGCGCTGAGCGGAGAGGGAAGCCGGTCGGTCAGCGTCAGCCAGGGAGTGGTGAGCATCAACCTCGGGGCGTTCGTGGCCGCGGCGAAGGACGGTCTGGTCTCGGCCGGTTTCACGGCCGCGGAACGGGTGCCGAACGTCAGCCCCCAGTTCGAGGTGTTCTCCTCGCGTGACCTGGCCCGGGCGCAGGACGCCTACCGGCTGCTCGAACGAGTCGGTACGGCGCTGCCCTTCGTCGCCATCGGCCTGATCCTGCTCGGCGTGTACGTCGCACCCGGTCACCGCCGCGCGTTGGTCGGTGCCGGGCTCGGCGTGGCCGCGTCGATGCTCCTGCTCGGGATCGTGATCACGCTGCTCCGCACGGCGTACCTCGATCGGCTTCCTGGCACCGTGTCGGCGACCACCGCGGCGACGGTGTTCGACACCCTGGTCCGGTTCATCCGGGCCGGACTGCGGACTGTCCTCGTGGTCGGCCTGGTGGTTGCCGCGGCAGCGTTCTTCACAGGGCCCTCGGCCACCGCGGTCCGAACCCGGCACGGCTTCCACACCGGGATCGGCTGGCTGCGCCAGCACGGCGAGGCCGCCGGCCTGCGCACCGGCCCGGTCGGAACGTGGGTGCATGCCAACCTGACCATCCTGCGGCTCGCGCTGGTCGCGCTGGCCGGACTCGTCTTCGTGTTCATCGACCGGCCGACCGGGAAGGACGTCCTGGTGCTGGCGGCCCTCCTCGTGGTCGGGCTGGCGATCCTCGAGTTCCTCGCCAGACCTCCACACCCCGAACCGGCCCCCACCCCGGCCGGTCCCGTCTGACACAGGTGGACTGAGGTCCTGAGTGCGGGGGTACGGTCGTCCTCGGGTTCGTCCGCTGATCTGAGGAGTGCGCGTGGCTGGTGACATCAGGCTCATTGTTCAAGGTGACGACTTCGGTATGTGTCATGCCGTCAACGTCGGCACGATGGAGGCCTTCCGGGAGGGGATCCTGACGCAGGCCTCCACCATGGCCGCGTGCCCCTGGTTCACCGAGGCCGCGGCGCTGGCGCGGGAGTCCGGGATCCCGCTCGGCGTGCATCAGACCCTGACCTGCGAATGGGACTTCCTGCGGTGGCGGCCGCTGACCGATGGACCGTCGCTGGTCGGTGATGACGGAACGTTCCTCCGCACGGTCGATGCGGCGCGGGCTTCGATCACCCATGACGATTCCGTCCGCGAGCTGTCCGCCCAGGTGGCGAAGTTCGCCGCGGAAGGGCTCTCGATCGACTACCTGGACGTCCACATGGGGCAGTCCGCGCAGGAGTCGGCGTACGACGAGGTGTCGAACGCCGCCGGCAAGCCGTTCATCTACGGCCCGGTGGAGTCGCGGCGGTTCGCCTCGATCGTGACCTTGAGCGACCGGGAGGCGGACGGCAAGAAGGCGTGGATGCTCGACCACATCGCCGGCCTGACGCCCGGCGTACATCTCTTGGTCACGCACTGCGCCGCCGCCCATCCGGAACTCGCGGCGATGACCTCGCCCGGCACGTACACCTACCGGTGGGCCGAGGAGTACCGGCTGTCGGACCAGGAGATCGTGACCGACCCGGAGGTCCGCAAGGCGATCGAGGAGCGGGGCATCGAGCTGGTGTCGATGCGCAACGCGTTCACCGACTGACGGGCGGTACGGCGGGTGGCATGCCGAAGACGGCCACGTGGTGCGGTCCGACGAAGGCGTTGCTCTCCACGATCCGGCCGTTCTCGATGGTGAGGACGTCGACGACCAAGGCGTCGTACTGATCGCTGCCGGGGCTGCGCAGATAGCAGATCAGGGCAGGGCGGCCGTTGGCGGCGGACGGGAACGTTCGCCAGTCCAGCGGCCTGGTCAGGAACTCGGCAACGGCATCGATCCCGATGACCGGTGCGTCCGGCGGCATCGTGATGCGTACGTCGTCGGCCAGCAACTCGCGGAGAACCGCAGGGTCGGTCGCGGCCGCATATCGGCGCAGGATCTCCTCGTCCTCAGCGGTCAGCGCCGGTCGGCGCCATTGCCGCGGATCGCCCGGAGCGTTCCGGCGAATCGTCCGGCGGGCGCGCTGGATCAGACTGTTCACCGCGGGCACCGCGAGTTCGAGGGCCTCGGCGATCTCGGCCGCCGTCCAGCCCGACACGTCGCGGAGGACGAACGCCGCGCGTTGCCGTGGCGGTAGATACATCAGCGCGGCGATCAGCGCGAGTTCGACCGTCTCCCGCGCCACCAGACCGGACTGTGGGTCCTCGCTCGGCACGGAGTCGGGGTAGGGCCCGATATCGGTACACCACTCGAGCGGGTCGCCCGCCGGTACGGTCCGCCGCGCCGCTGCCTTGTGGTGGTCGAGATAGACGTTGGTGGAGATCCGGTAGAGCCAGGTCCGGATCGCCGCCCGGCCCTCGTACTGCGCGCGCGAGCGCCAGGCGCGCAGGAAGGTCTCCTGCACCAGGTCGTCCGCGTCGGCGACGTTGCCTGCGAGCCGGTAGCAGTGCGCGTGCAGTGAGCGCCGGTGCTCGTCGAACGCGTCCCGGAACCGGTCGTCGGCCGCGGCGCTCGTCATGCGGCTCACGGTATCAACGGCGCCGTCGACCAACTGGGGCGAAAAAGAGCGATGACGATTCGGCGGGTCGCTCGTCCAACCTTCTGACAGCACCAACCGAAAGGACCACGCCATGACCGAAGCGACCGCCACGCCACCGATCGTCGACCGGGAGACCTTCCTGCGCGAACGCCGGGGCCTGCTGACGAGGGAGAAGGCCCACACCCGTGAGGGCGACGCGATCGCCGCGGCCCGGCGCCGGCTGCCGATGACCGAGGTGGACGCCTCGGCGAGCCTGGTCGGCGAGGGCGGGCAGGTCTCGCTGCTGGACGTGTTCGATGGCCGCGACCAACTCATCGCCTACAAGCACATGTGGCATACCGGCAAGGGGATCGAAGGTCAGTGCGAGGGGTGTACCGCCTCGATCTTCGACGTCCACGACGCCAGCTATCTGAACCATCGCGGCGTGTCCTTCGCGGTGTTCTGCGCAGGACCCTGGGAGGAGATCGCCCCGTTCCGTGAGTTCATGGGCTACACGTTGCCGTGGTACTCGATGGCGGGCGTCGAGGACCCCGGCGTCGGGCCGGGCCTGCTCGACGACCCCGGCAACATCGCCTGCTACCTGAGGATCGGCGATCGGGTGTTCCTGACCGGCGAGACGATCGGCCGGGGTGTCGAGACGATCATGACGCAGGCTCACCTGCTCGATCTGACGGTGTACGGCCGTCAGGAAGCGTGGGAGGACTCGCCGGCGGGCTGGCCGCAGTCCCGGACCCACACCTGGTGGGCCAAGGACGGCCGTCCCGTGCCGCAGTGGACCAGGCCGGGCGCCGTGCGGCAGGACGACTCCGCCGGCGACCCGGAGGGTCATTGCTGTGGACAACCAGCGTCAGAACCGCGGTAAGGACAGTAGACCGTCGCTGCCGTCGGCCGTCAGGCCGCTGCGCACCGAGCGTCGCGTCGGATGGTTGGCTACGTGCAGGCGCGGCCCGCGCTGTCCGCTGGGCCATTGGAGGTACGCATGCCCCCGCGACCGGGCGATCCAGAGCACGAGATCGCCGATAGAGCTTTCCTCCGGCCCCGCATTGCCCTCCCATCGGACGGTCGTCACACCGTCCACATCGTCACGACCATTGGCCAGGCGAATCGCAGTGACAAGGACCATCGATTGACTTGCCAGGCTCATTTCTCGGCGCACCTCCAGCCCGCCCTGTCGACAGCAGCAGATTGGCACGGCGGACGGCCTGCGGGAAGCCTCAAATAGGCGTTTCCAGCAGGGAGAATCGCGACGCGAACGGCCCGTGCTCTGACCATGACCGAGTGCGATCAACCGGGGTTCCGGCGGCCTCAACTGCCCGGGCTGTTGTAGCTCCGGATCATCCGGTTGAAGAAGACGAGACCGATGGCGAAGACGACCAGTCCGCCGGCCGGTGAGAGATAGGCCAGCCAGGCGGGTATCGGCAGGTCGTCGGTTCGACCGAGGAGCACGGTGGCCGGCAGGTAGGCGATGAACGCCATCGGAAAAACGAAGGTGAGGGACAGGAATCCCCAGCGGCTGAACATTGTCAGCGGGTAGCCGCTGAACCGCGTGATGGTGTCGTCGGCGAGGATCCGCAGCGACATGGTGGAGGTCATCCGGAAGGAGAGCCCGGCCAGGAAGGTTTGCATGCCGGTCTCGACCAGGCCTCCACCGACCACCGCGGCGATCAGGAACGCCACCTTTTCCGGCGTCCAGTCCACCGAGGCCTGAGGGGCGAAGACCGCCAGCGCTCCGAACCCGAGCAGCGCGTCGCCGAGGGCCATGAGTGGCGCGTAGCGGGTCACGACCTGCAGATAGAGTCCGGCCGGGCGCAGCAGGTAACGGTCGACATCGCCTTGCTGGATCGCCTGGTCGATCGAGAGCAGCGCACCGAACGGCACCACGTAGAACGCATGCGCGGCCAGCCGCATCCCGAACAGGAAGGCGATGTCGTTCAGTCGCCAGCCGTCGATGACGTTGAACTTCGCCAGCAGGACCCCGATGAACAACAGTTGCGTACCCTGCAGCACCATCCCGCCGAGGATCGCCGAGAGGAAGCTGATGCGATAGCTCATCGCCGCACGCCAGCCGGCCCTCAGCAGGATCCGGCTCGCGCGCAGATCCTCCCGGACCGCGGACAAGGTCGTGACCAGCTCAGCCACCGAGCACCACCACCTTGTGGACGGCTCGGCGCCAGACCAGTTGCAGGAGCAGGAAGAGCACCACCACCCAGCCGAGCTGGACCGCGAGCGTGCCGACCAGGTCGGCCCCATGCCTGGTCCCGAACCAGATGGACAGCGGTGCGTAGATCTGCGCCTGGAACGGAAGCCAGCTGATGATCGGTTGCAGCCACTCCGGCATGAACCACGGTGGGATCAAGGCGCCGGACAGGAACGCCGACCCGAACCGGTAGAGGATCATGATGCCGCCGATCTCGAGCGTCCAGAACGCGGTCATGGACACCAGCAGATTGATGGTCATGATGTTCGCGACACCGAGCGCCATCGACACGACCGAGGCCAGCAGGTCGAGCACAGTGTTCGGCGCCTTCACCGCTCCGAGGGCGAGGCCGGTGGCCAGGCCCGCTGCCCCGAGCGGAAGTCTGCCGACCATCGTGCCGCCGGCCTGGGCCAGGTTCTGGCTGATCAGCGACCGCGGCCGGATCATGTCCACGCCGATCTGACCGCGCATGACTCGTAGCGGGAGTGACGAGAACTGCCAGGGCATGACGACGGCCTGAAGACAGGCGGCGAGTACGGCGTACGCGACCGCGGTGGCGCTCCCGATTCCCGCGACCTGGTCGTGCCCTACGAACAGAACGCGCCAGACGACCACGGTCAGAGTCGCCTGGATGACCAGCCCGACGATCCCGAACAGAAGGTCCGCGCGGTAGGCGAGGACCGACTGGTACCCGGCCCGGTAGAAACCGCGAAGCCCGGTCAGGCGGGTGCTCAGTGTGTCGACCGGCATCAGTCGCCCGTACTGCGTGCGGCCACCGGCGTCCGTTCCGTGTACAGCTGCCGGATCACGTCCTCCAGGTCCGGCTCGAGCAGGGACAGGTCGGTGATCGGGTAGCGCGAGGTGAGGTCGTGGACGACCTTCGGCGCGGCCGTCGCGTCCGGGTCGAACCGCAGCGTCGCCTTGAAGGTGTCGGCCGAGACCACCTCCGCGAACGGGGACGAGATCGTGGTGGCGTCGAAGTCCGTGCAGTGCACCACGACGTCCCGGCTGGTGACGTACTGCGCCTTGAGCATCCCGACGTCGCCCTCGTACAGGATCTTGCCGTGGTCGATGATCACCACCCGCCGGCAGAGCCGCTCGACGTCGTCCATGTCGTGGGTGGTCAGGATGACCGTCGTACCGCGGCCGGCGTTGATCTCCGCGACGAACTCCCGGATCTTGCCCTTGGCAACGACATCGAGTCCGACCGTCGGCTCGTCGAGATACAGGATCCGCGGGGCGTACAGCATGGCGGCGACCAGATCGCCGCGCATCCGCTGACCGAGCGAGAGCGACCGCACCGGGGTGTCGATGAACTCGTCCAGGTCGAGCAACTCGGTGAACTCCCCGAGCCGGGTCCGGTACGTCGCCGGATCCATCGTGTAGAGGTCCCTGATGATCTCGAAGGAGTTGCGCAACGGGAGGTCGTACCAGAGCTGGGTTCGCTGACCGAAGACCGCGCCGATGGTGCGAGCGTTGCGGCGCCGGTCGCGCCACGGGACCTGGCCGGCGACCGTGACGGTGCCCGAGGTGGGGACCAGGATGCCGGTGAGCATCTTGATCGTGGTGGATTTGCCCGCGCCGTTCGGACCGAGGAATCCGATCAACTCACCGTCGTCGATCTGGAAACTGATCCCGTCGACCGCTCTGGTGACCTTGCGGGCCCGGGTGAACAGCGATCGCGTTCCCGCGAAGCGTCCCGGGCGCACATCCGGCCGTGAGAAGTCCTTGGTGAGATCGGAGACCTCGATGATCACGTGCGCATCCAACCTTCCACTGACGGCAGGTCTCCGCACGCGCACACCGGGACCTGCGGGGCGTGATCGGACCATACCAGTTCGGATTCGGCCCGGCACTCGACTTTCGCGGCCGCCCGGGCCGCGGTCGGCCGACCCTTGACCTGCTTCGGTCGGCGGCAGAGGCTGGCGAGTGGAAGCCCCGGCTGCGAAGGAGATGGCGTGATGGCGAAGGTGCTGATTCTGACCGGTGATGCCGCCGAAGACCTGGAGGTGTTCTACCCCTACCAGCGGCTGCTCGAGGAGGGGTACGACGTCCACGTGGCGGCGCCCGCGGTGAAGAAGTTGCAGTTCGTGGTGCACGACTTCGTGGACGGGTTCGACACCTACACCGAGAAGCCCGGGCACACCTGGCAGGCCGATATCGCGTTCGCCGACGTGGATCCGGCTGAGTACGTCGCGCTGGTGATCCCGGGTGGGCGTGCGCCGGAGTACATCCGCAACGACGCCGACTGCCAGCGGATCGTGAAGCACTTCTACGGCGAGTCGAAGCCTGTGGCGCAGCTCTGTCACGGACCACTCATCCCGGCGGCTGCCGGCCTGTTGAACGGGCGGAAGACGTCGGCGTACCCGGCGCTCGCACTCGACATCAAGGCCGGGGGAGCGGAATGGGTCGACGGCGACGCGGTAGTCGACGGCAACGTGGTCTCCGGCCGCGCCTGGCCAGACCACCCCGCGTGGATGCGAGCCTTCATGACAATCCTGAAAGAACACGCCCCGGCGTAACTGCCCGAAGCCCGCGCAGCTTCCCCTTTGGCACCTCAGCCGATAACATCGCTGGATGGCGATGACAGCTGGGACAGTCGATGTTGGGGTGGGCGAGGCACGGGCGCTGGTGGTGGCGGCGTGTCTTTTCAACGGGTTCAGTGATGTGTCTCGGCTGGCGATTGTGCGGCATCTGTCGCTGGGTGAGCATCGCGTGGTGGATCTGACTGAACATCTTGGGCTGGCGCAGTCGACGGTGTCGAAGCACTTGGCTTGCTTGCGCGACTGCGGGCTGGTGCAGTCGCGGCCGCAGGGGCGGGCTTCGGTGTTCAGCCTCACGCATCCTGAGGCGACGCTCGAGATGTTGTCGGCGGCCGAGCGGCTGCTGAGCCTGACCGGCGACGCGGTCGCACTCTGCCCGAACTTCGGCGAGGCAGCACGCCAGACCCAGGACACCACGCCATGAGCCACAACCACCCAGAGCAGCATGAAACCTCCGGCCGGCCGGAGTTGCAGTTGCAGCCGGTGCAGCTCACCAGCGCGCCGCCCAGCACCTGGACCAGGGATCCGGAGGAGCGGCGCCGCCTGGGCCGCCGTGCTCAGCTGCTCGCCGGTGCGTCGGTCGCCTACAACGTGGTCGAGGCCGGGGTCGCCATCAGCGCGGGCCTCGTGGCCGGTTCCGTTGCGCTGGTCGGCTTCGGGCTCGACTCGGTCGTGGAGGTTTCCAGCGGACTGATCATCTTGTGGCAGTTCCGCCACCACCTCCCGGAGACCCGCGAACGTCAGGCGTTGCGGCTGCTCGCGTTCTCGTTCTTCGCACTCGCGGCGTACGTCGGCTTCGAGTCGATCCGTACGCTGATCACGGGCGCTGACCCGGACACCTCACCGGTCGGGATCGGGCTGGCGATCGCTTCGCTGATCGTCATGCCGTTGCTGTCGTGGGCGCAGCGCCGTACTGGCCGGGCACTCGGCTCGAACGCAGTCGTTGCCGACTCCACCCAGACTCTCCTCTGCACCTACTTGTCGGCCGTCCTGCTCCTGGGCCTGATGCTGAACGCGACCCTCGGCTGGGGCTGGGCCGACCCGATCGCCGGGCTGGTCATCGCCGGCGTCGCGGTGCGCGAGGGTCTCCAAGCCTGGCGCGGCGAAGGCTGCTGCGCACCCCTCGCCGATGGCAGTGCCGGGGATGGATGCGCCGACGGCTGCTGCAACGACTGACCCTCTGCCGGACTCTCCTGACCTACCTGCTAACGGGAAGGACTGACGTCCGGCTGGCTGTACGCGAAGTCGGAGGCTGGCCGCAGCGACATCGGCCCGCTCGCGCGCGATCGTCGGAGGTGAGCCCCCGCGTCCTGGGGACTCCGTCTGTCAGCGCGTCAGAGAGGAAGCAGAATGCCAGCCACACCGTTGAGCAGGGTGCTCTACACCGCCGAGGCGACCGTGGAGGGCGGCCGGGCCGGGCATGGTCGGAGTACCGATGGTCATCTGGACGTCGACCTGTCGGTCCCCGCGGACATGGGCGGCCAGGGTGGTCCCGGCACCAATCCCGAGCAACTGTTCGCGGTGGGTTTCGCGGCCTGCTTCCAGTCGGCGCTCCTGGGCGTCGCGCAGGGTCGCAAGCTCGACGCCGCCGACTCCCAGATCCGGTCCCGGGTCGGGATCGGCCCGACCGGTCACGGCGGCTTCGGCCTGCAGGTGACCTTGGACCTGCACGCACCGAATCTCTCGGCGGCCGACGCCGCGGACCTGATGCTCCGCGCGGAGCAGCGGTGCCCGTACTCCAACGCCACCCGCGGCAACATCGAGGTCGTCCTCAGCGTCGACGGGCAGCAGATCGAGCAGGCCGCCGCCTGACCGTACGACGGCGCAGGCACCTCCTACGGCGTACGGCCGCAGGAGGTGCCTTCCTGCTGTCCGCGGGGTTCGTCCGATTCCTGCTAGCAGGGGGGACGGACGGGGGCTGGCCGTGTCGACCGGGCAGGGGCGGACGGCCCAGTCTGGGAGAGTCCCCACAGGTGTCCCGGGAGGTGTGACGGGAGCCGGCCCCGGCTAACCCGTCCCACCCTCGCCGGAGGGCGATCTGCCCCCGGACGGTGCCGCGCCCGACGGTACGAGGAGGTCGAACAGTGAACGTGGTCGTCGAATACAACCCGGTAACTGACGGCGCCCCGGTCGTCGTCTGCAGCGAGCGGGCCGGCGAGTGGCTGATGCGGTGCCGGGTCTGCGACTCGGACCGGATCGAACCCACTCAAACCGACGCGATCGTGATGAGCGTGGTGCACTACATCATTGCCGAGGCCAACGGATGCAACGCCTTGAAGCTCGCCGAGCACCGGCGCATCGCGCGCAGTACCCGGTGAAGCAGGCGCCACTCGCCTGGGGGACCCAGATCGCTTCGAGTCAAGGGATTCCGGGCACATGATCGTCGTCGTTCTCTGCGGACTGTCACTCGCGCTGCTGTCGGGCGGGACCTATCTCGTCGTACGCCGGGTGAGGTCCCCGCGGCTCGGCAACATCCCGGACAGCGCTCTGGAGCCGATCGGGCCGCCGATCGAGGAGATCGCGGTCAGCCTTCGGCAGTTGCTGCAGCGGCACGACAGGTACGCACGCTCGGACGACCGCGTCTTGCGGGTCCGCAGGATGTCGGAGCTGGAATCGCTGATCAGCCTGCGGGCGGCCCAGGCAGCCCTCGCGCTCGACGTACCTCACCCGGCGCAGCACCTGTACGACGAACTGGACAAGGAGCAGCTGCGCCTGTTCCTGCTCGCGCTCGTCGCGGCGGGTCTTGTGCTGCCGACGGCGGTCGCGCTGATGGCGCCCGACAGCCGGTTCTGACGATCTCGCCGGGAAGGGCAGTCATGGGCGAGGCGGACCGCTGCCGGTCCGACGTACTGGTCAGCGGCTTGTACGCCGAGTACGGGCGCAGCGTGCTGATGTTCGTCACCCGGCTGACCGGCGACCGGACCGGAGCCGAGGACATCGTCCAGGAGACGCTCGTCCGGGCCTGGAAACACGCCGACGACCTGGTCGAGGACAAGGGCTCGGTGCTCGGCTGGCTGCTCACGGTCGCGCGGAACCTGGTCGCCGACCGCGCCCGGGCTCGAGCCCTTCGTCCCGTGGAGCTGGGGGCCATCGCTGAGCACAGCCGCGTCCATGGAGATCACTCCGAGTCCGTGGTGAACACCATGATGCTCGGCGACGCGCTTCGCCAGGTATCCGCCGAACATCGCGACGTCGTGGTGGAGCTGTACTACCGCGGCCGATCCGTCACCGAGGCCGCCCGCGAACTCGGCGTACCTCCCGGCACCGTGAAATCCAGGTCGTACTACGCGCTCCGTGCCCTCCGCACTCTGATCAGCGCGTCCGGCCCCTGACTCCGACGGCGGCGACGACCAGCCCGATCACCATGATGATCGGGCCTGCGACTGTCCAGAACGTGGTGCCGCTCATCGCGCTGCCGCCGATGACACCGGCGCCTTGCAGGCTGAAGAGGAGGCCAAGGAGCGCCACCACAACACCCACCACAACCATCAGTGGCTTCTTCATTTTTGCTTGCTCCTTTGAGGGTCAGTCGGTGTGGACGTAGCGGGTGCCGCGGAAGAGTGAGGCGACGGCGGCGATGAGGGACATCGCGATGGCTGCGCTGAACACGATCACCAGGCCGTGATGGAACGGGGTGGCGATCAGTTGCGGGAAGAACTGCTTGCTGGTCAGGGTGTTCAGGTCGGCGCCTTGGATCGCCGAGGCAGGCAGGCCGCCGAGGAGCGTCCCGATCGGGTTCGCGCCGAGGAAGGCGGCGAACAGGCTGCCGACGGGCGGTTGCTGTCCGATGCCGGTCGCGACCGTTGCGGAGACCCCGTGTGCTTCGAGGCCGGAGGTCAGTGCCGCCGGCAACGTCTGCGCGAGGCCGACGATCATCAGGCTGAAGAAGATGCCGATGGACAGCGACGTACCGGAGTTGAAGAACGTGCCGCGCATACCGGACGCGACGCCGCGGCGGTTGGCCGGAACACTGTTCATGATCGCGGTGGTGTTCGGCGCGGAGAACAGCCCGGAACCGATGCCGTTCAGCACCAGCAAGCCACCGAAGGCCCAGTAGTTGAAGTTGGTGGGCAGCATCATGAGACCGAGGAAGCTGAGCGCCGCCAGCAGTAGGCCGCCGGTCGCGAAGGCCCGGGCGCCGTACCGATCGGACAGGAAGCCGGACAACGGTCCCGCGATCAGGAACGCAACGGTCAGTGGCAGCAGGTAGATGCCGGCCCACAGTGGCGTGCTGGCGAAGCTGTAGCCGTGCAGCGGCAGCCAGATGCCTTGCAGCCAGATGATCAGCATGAACTGCAGTCCGCCCCGGCTCACCGAGGCCAGCAGACCAGCCAGGTTGCCCGCCGTGAATGCTCTGATGCGAAACAGCGACAGGTTGAACATCGGGGACTCGACCCGTGCCTCGACCACGCAGAACACGGCCAGCAAGGCGGCGCCGCCGATCAGTCCGGCCAGTACCCACGGATTCGTCCAGCCCATGTCGTGGGCGCCGTACGGCTGGATGCCGTACGTGATGCCCGCCAGGATCGCGGTGAGGCCGACCGCGAACAGTGCGTTGCCGACCCAGTCGACGCGCGCCCGCGTGCGGACACTGGTCTCGCGCAGGCTCTTGTACGACCAGACCGTGCCGATCAGGCCGAACGGTACGGAGATGAGGAAGACCAGCCGCCAGTCCACCGGTGCGAGCAGACCGCCGATGATCAGCCCCACGAACGACCCGCCGATGGCGGCGACCTGGTTGATGCCCAGCGCGAAACCCCGCCGATCGGAGGGGAACGCGTCGGTGAGGATCGCGGTCGAGTTCGCGAACAGCATCGCGGCCCCGACGCCTTGAACCAGCCGCCACAGGATCAGCCAGAGTGCGCCGCTGCCTTGGGTGAACGGATCGAACACCAGGGCGATCGACCCGGCCGTGAACACGGCGAAACCGAGGTTGTAGATCTTCACCCGGCCGTAGATGTCGCCGAGCCGGCCGAGGGAGACGACCAGGACCGCGGTGACGAGCAGGAAGCCCATCAGCATCCACAGTAGGTAACTCACGTTGCCCGGCTGCAGCGGATCCAGCTTGATGCCGCGGAAGATGTCCGGCAGCGAGATGATCACGATGGAGGAGTTGATGGTTGCCATCAGCATCCCCACCGTGGTGTTCGAGAGCGCGATCCATTTGTAGCGAGGATGGTCGGCATCAACAGTGAACCGGGACGACGTACCCACCGGTGCAGAACTCACGTGTACACCCCAAACAATATCGTTAGCAAAACTAACGATACCCACGCCTCAACCACATCCCAACCGCCCTGCCCCCGATCACCTGACCTGTACGGGTGTGGTTGGTCACTCCCACGCCGCGGGCGAGACGCCGGACGGACACCGGGGTGGGTGTCCGTCCGGGGTGTCTCGGACCGGTTAGCGGGTTACGTCGTACACGAGCTTCTGGATGCCGTTGGGGTAGGACTGGCTCTCGGCCAGGGTGAGGTTCTGCTTGTCCTTGTCGGTGTCGCTGAAGAGGCGTTTGCCGGCGCCGAGGAGGACCGGGAAGACGAGCAGGTGGTAGCGGTCGATCAGGCCGGCGTCGGACAGGTTGCGGTCCAGGGTGGCGCTGCCGTGGATGATGATCGGGCCGCCGTCGGTCTCCTTGAGCGCGGCGACGTCGTCCAGCGAGCGCAGGATGGTGATGTCGCCCCAGTTGGTGACCAGGTCCTTGTCCTGCAGGGTGGTCGACACGACGTACTTCGGCAGGACCTTGTAGCGCGGGAAGTCGTCGAGCATGTCCGGCCAGACCGGTGAGAAGGCCTCGTAGCTGACCCGGCCCATCATCATGGCCGCGGCCTGCTCCTGCTCGCGGCCTTTGAGCTCGTACGCCGCCTCGTCGAACGCGACGTCCTTGAACGTCCAGCCGGAGTTGCGGTAGCCGGGCTCCCCGCCGGGTGCCTCGACGACGCCGTCGAGTGAGACGAACGCGGTGGCGATCAGGGTGCGCATCAGTTCCTCCTTGGGGTGATGTGACGTGCTGTCGTCAATGCGTCGAACAAGAGCCCCCGGGTACGACACATCGCATCGACAACGTATAGGCGCCGCGACATCACGGGATCATTGCAGATGCTTGCGCGCCGTGAGTACGCCGAACGCGATCATGGCGAACGTCGTCAGCACGGCCGGCACGAAGAAGACGTGGGGGAGCCCGATGGCTGCCACGCCGATGCCGCCGATCGTGCCGCCGACCGCGGAGCCGAGCGGGATCGCGCTGAGGAAGATGCCGGACGCCGTACCGACGCCCTCGGGGTAGAGCTGCTGGGCGATCGACACTCCGAGCCCGCCGACGCAGGCCCACAGGCCGGCCGTCAGGGCTTGCCCGAGGAACAGTCCGCCGACCGAGGTACTTGTCGCGTAAGCGAGGTTCCCGGCCAGGCCCAGCGCGGCGCCTCCCGTCATGACCAGCATCGGCCCGAAGCGGTCGGCCAGTCGGGCGACCACCGGGAGCAGCAGCAGCTCGAGCAGTGGCTGTACGCCGATCACCGCGCCGCGCACCGAATCGGAGACGTGGAGCTGTTCGGCCATGTAGATGGGCAGGTAGCCGAACTTGATCGTGTCACCGGTCATCGCCAGTACGCAGACAGCGGTGAAGATCAGCAACGGCATCAGGTGGTCGATCTGCCGCCGGCTCGCGGTCCGCGGCGGCAACGACACGTTGTGATAGCGCTCCACGCGTTGGCGCCCTAGCGGGATCAGTTGCGCGAAGGTGCAGACGGCGGTCGCGACCAAGAGCGCCCGAAGCCCGAACATTCCGCCGAACCAGCTGCCGAACACCGGTCCGAGGATCCAGCCGGTCGTGAACGCCATCCGGACCGTTGCCACGACCCGGTTCTCGGCTTTCGTCGGGTGCCGGCTCAGCTCGTCCCGGCAGGCCGCGAACAGCTGCGCCATGGATCCGCCGGCGACACTCAGCGCCACGGCACTGATCACGAACGGGAGCCAGACCGTGTTCGCCGCCGCCATCGCGAGCCAGGCGGCAGTCCCGATCAGCGCGCAGATGCGGAACCAGAGCAGTCGATCATGGCTCCGGTCCGACAGCCGGCCGACTGCGTAGCCGGCGACCGGCGCGGCCAGGTTCGTGACGTAGTACAGGCCGGCCACGGGCAGGGGAGCGCCCAGGTCG
Source organism: Kribbella sp. NPDC049227 (assembly GCF_043197265.1). Lineage (NCBI taxonomy): Bacteria > Bacillati > Actinomycetota > Actinomycetes > Propionibacteriales > Kribbellaceae > Kribbella > Kribbella sp. NPDC049227. Next base: position 158,160 of record NZ_JBICST010000006.1, read on the forward strand.
CGGACGAGGAACAGGGTCAGCTGAGGAGTCGCGGCCGACACCCCGATCCCGGCGATCAGCAAGGACAGGAACGCCGAACGGTAGAAACGCGACTGGACGACGATGCTCAGGGCAGACTCGGGCCGGTCGAGCATGGGCCTCCCCCCAAGGTCGCGGCTGTCGAAACCCTATCTGTCCGAGCAGGGTTCGCGCCCCGCTGTCCGGCGTACGGTGATCGCATGATCGCGCGCATGTGGCGGGGCTGGGTGCCCACCGAGAAGGCGGCCGAGTACGTCGACATCGTCGAGCGCACCGGGATGTCCGGCTATCGGCGTACGCCGGGAAACCAGGGCGCACAGCTGCTCATCCGCGATCTCGGCGACGGCCGGACCGAGATCATCACGCTGAGTTGGTGGACCGACCTCGACCACATCCGCGCCTTCGCCGGCGACGACATCAGCCATGCCAAGTACTACCCCGAGGACGACGCCTACCTCCTCGACCGGGAGGACACAGTCACCCACTTCGAGGTCGCTCCGGTGCCGAGCGAGGGGTGACTACTGTGGTTCCTGACGGCCGCACGACCGCCAGCTGCGCTTGAGGAGGAATCATGACGGATGAACCGTTCGAGACGTCTGAGGATGCTCGGCGCGATCGGCGGGAGCATGGCGGGGCTTCGTCGCTGCGCCCCGACGACGACGAGCTGGCCCGGCGGACCGAGCAGGAGCGGGTCGAGGCGGGCATCGACGACTACGATCCGGACGACGTACCGCCGGCGACCGACGAGCCGGTGCCGACCGACCTCACCGAGTCCGAGGAGTACCAGGAGGCCGAGGCGGAGCTCCGCCGGGAAGAGGCCGAGGGCGAGGTCTATCCACTGACGGAAAAGCACCCGTTCCCGCCAAGCCACTACGACCGTTCCTGACCTACCCCGGCTGCCGGAATGCTGAGGGTGAGTAGGTCGGCCAGGCCGAAGGTTGGCCCGGCGGTAGGCAGGGTCGGCTCCCAGGTCGGCTCGAGGCTCAAGTAGCTGGCCGGATCGGCGCGAAGCAGGCCGATCAGGACCTCCGCGACGATCTGGCCGCCGACCGCGCCCAGCCGGTCGCCGTCGCCGCGGTGCTCGGACTCCTTGAGGATGTAGAACCACAGCGGCGTACCGTGCGGCCAGTTCTGCTCCAGCTCGTCGGCGGTCAGCGGCTCTGCGCCGATGAGCCTGGCGATCGCCTCGCCGCTGGGCAGCTGCGTCGTCTCGCCGCGGAGCAGGTCGCGTACCGCCAGCGAGCGGTAGGAGTCGGTGTCGACCGCGCCGGTCACCTGCTCGGGCAGCCCGATGAGGCTGGCGGCGAGCCGGCCGTCGAGGCGTTTGGCGCGCTGCGCGGGTGGGCGGCCAGGCAGATCGAAGATCTGCGCGAGATCGAGACGCCTGTCGGCCGGCGGTGGCCCGAACCCGACCAGGTCGGGGAACAGCGGTACGGCGGGACCGCCCTCGACGAGCCGGTAGGTGTGCCGGATCTGGCCATGTCCGTACCGGTACGCCGCATCGGCGAACTCCAGCGGGATGTACGCCTGCAGCGGCGCCGGCGTGAACCACCGCCCGCCCTCGGCGAGCACCTGCTCCACCAGTGGCGCGCCGACCAGCCGCGGCAGGAAGTCGTGCACCACGATCCACTGGTAGTGCCACGTCAGCGCGGTGCGGGCCTCGCCGAAGATATCGGCCTCGGGTACGCCGTCCACCCGCAGCTTGTCAACAATCCGATTGTGGGCATGCAGCAAGGCGACGTGCAGAGTCAACGAGAACAGATGGACGTCGTTGCGCGGGTCACCGATCAACGCGACGCCCTGGTGGTTGCGGGGTACGTCGCCACCATCGGGACCGAGCAGGAACTTCGCGGGGCCACGCAGATCGAACAGGTACGGCGATCCGATCGGGCCGTCGGAGTACACGATCTCCAGGTTGAGCCTCGGAGTACGGGCGTTGCGCAGTGCCTCGGCGTCGACGCCACCGGCGATGGGTGAGCGGTCGGCGGTGATGTCGTGGGCGATCAACTGGCCGAAGAACGGCCAGCCCGCGGCTTGCGTCGCGTCGTCGCCCGCGCTGACCTCGTCCAGGGCGGCGGCGGCGTCGCAGATGCCACCGGTGCCGCCTGCGCGCATCAGCATCTGAGGGTCGGTGCCGAGCGGCTCCAGCCCGGGGAACATCCGCCCGTAACGCGCCGAGCCGGTGGGCCGGTCGACGGCGCGTACCGGGCTGAGGCAATGGTCCCGGGCGACCTGGTGGCTGCCGTGCACGTGGGGTGGAGCGCTGTGCGGCACCTGAATGACCTCCATGAAGGACGGGGACAGACCAGTCGCTCACTTAGACAGGACAGCCACTCGGTCCGTGACATCACCCGTGCGCGTCCGCCAGCGCCGCGGAAGCCACCAATTGGCATCGCCGAGGAGAGTCATCAGGGCTGGGACCAAGGCCAGCCGCACAACGGTGGCGTCGATCAGCACGGCAACCGCGAGACCCAGACCGAACATCTTCGCGGTCGGATCGTCGGTGAGGGCGAAGCTGACGAACACCGAGATCATGATGAGCGCCGCCGAGGTGATGACGCGGCCGGTGGTGGCGATGCCGTGGACCGTCGCGCGGTGGTTGTCGCCGGTCCGCACGTACTCCTCCCGGATCCGGCTGAGCAGGAAGACCTCGTAGTCCATCGAGAGACCGAACACCACGGCGAACATGAACATCGGGATGAAGGGCAGGATCGGAAGTGTCGACTCCAATCCGATCAGGTCGGCCGCCCAGCCCCACTGGAACACCATCACCATCACGCCGAACGACGCGCCGATGCTCAGCAGGTTCATCAACGCCGCCTTCAACGGGACGACGACCGACCGGAAGACGAAGGTCAGCAGCACAACGGACAGCAGGATCACCGCACCGATGAACAGCCCGAGCCGATCGTTGACCTTGGCACCGACATCCGCGAGCGTCGCCGTCTGACCACCGACATGCGCGGTCGCTGGGCTCGGCCCCAATACTGATGGGAAGACCTCCGCGCGGAGTCGCTTCACTGTGGTCATCGTGGCACCGTTCTGCGGTCCGGTCGTCGGTACGGCGATCAGCGTCGCGACTCCGGCCGCGGTGTTCACCTCGGGAGGGGCGACCGAGGCGATGCCCGGATCGGCCTTGACGGCGTCGACGAGCGGCTGCACGACGGTGGCGTCCTTCGAGATGTCGACGGCGATGACCAGCGGACCGTTGCTCCCGGCACCGAATCCCGAGGCGACGAGGTCGTACGCCCGGCGCTCGGTTCGCTGCACGGGAAGCGCGCCGTCATCGGGTGTGCCGACCCGCAGCGCGAGGACCGGGGCCGCGAGTGCCAGCAGCAACACGGTCGCGCTGATGGCATAGGCGGCGGCGTGCCGCGACACATGTCCCGCCCAGCGCTGCCATCCCGGACCGGGGGAGGACCGCACGCGACGTACCCGGAGGCGGTTGATCCGGTGCCCGGCGAGGCCGAGGAAGGCCGGCAGCAGGGTGAGCGACGCGAGCACCATGATCAGGACGATGAGGGAGATGGCAACGCCACCGGCGGTCATGAACGGTACGCCGGCCACGACCAGCCCGAGGATCGCGACCACGACCGTGCCGCCGGCGAAGAGCACAGCCTGACCAGCGGTGGCGACCGCGTGACCGACGGACTCCTCGACGCTCATCCCGCGGGCCAATGACTCACGGTGCCGGGTGACGATGATCAGCGCGTAGTCGATACCCACGCCGAGACCGATCATGCTGCCGAGTACAGGCGCCCAGCTGGGCAGCTCGATCAGGTACGTGACGAGTGACAGCGAACTGATCCCTAGCGCGAGGCCGAAGAGCGCCATCCCGATCGGCAGGCCCATCGCGATGATCGAACCGAAGGCGAGCAGCAGGATGACGATCGCGGCGATCAGACCGAACGCCTCGCCGAGACCCGCCTGGCCCTCCTCGAAGGCGTAGAACAGGTCGCCGCCCAGCTCGATCCGCAGCGGCGAACCCGTCGCTGCCAACGACTTGAGGTTCTCCAGGTCGCTCGGCTCCAGCTTGTCCAGCACCGGGTACTGCACGCGGATGAGACCGACCCGGCCGTCGGGTGAGATGACGGGATCGCCGACGCGAACCACCTGAGGAAGCCCGGCCGCGGTCGACCGGACCTGGGTCAGAGCAGCCCGCAGCTCCGGTGAGGTGAGTGTTGCGTTCTGGTCGCGTGGGGTGACCACCACCTGCGCGGTAAGGCCGGCCTGATCGGCTCCAGCGGCCGACAATAGATCGGTCGCGGACTGCGAGTCGACGCCCGGTGCCCCGAACGACTCCTCGAGCTTCTTGCCGAAGGCGCCGGACGCCGCCACCACCAGCCACGCCCCGATGACCACCCACGGCCGGCGTGCGGCGTACCGGCCCACTCTGTACAGGTTCGACCTCATGGTTCTGCTCCTTCTGCGAGGGCTCGCGATCATCCGGCGAGGGTTCGCGATCATCGTGTCGGCGGCGAGCAGGCCCGCGCCTCGGGCGATGGGGCGGACTTTCCTCGGCCGATCAGCCGAGCAACGAGCCGTACTTTGAGCCGATCCGCTGGGCGCCCGAAGTCCCTACGCTGTGGGCATGTTGAGAAACGCCATCCGCTCGCTACTGGCCGAGCCGCGAGCGCCGTATCCGCCCAAGCGGGTGTGGCGCGACTGGGTGCTCGTCGCCGGCTTGCTGACGGCGGTTGTCATCGAGGGCGTGGTCCGCGATGACGTGGTCTGGAGGCCCGTTGCGATCGTGGTGAGCGTGGCCGTCGTCTGGGCGCTCCTGTGGCGGCGTACCCAGCCTCTTGCCGTGGTGGCCGCGGTGTTCGGTGCCGTGATCGTGACCGACATCGTCGCCTTGATCAGCGGCCGCGCACCCTTCGGCCTGTATTCGATGATCTGCGTGATCCTGCTGCCCTACGCGCTCGTCCGCTGGGGATCCGGGCGCGAGATCGGCATCGGGCTGGTGATCATCCTGGTCGCGATGGTGCTGGCGAACATCAGCGACTTCACCTCGTACGTCGAATCCGTCTTCGGCAGCATGTTCTTGTTGTTCCCGGCAACGCTCGGCGCCGCGGTGCGCTACCGGTCGACTGCCCGGCTGCGCGAACTGGACCAGGTGCGGCTCCGCGAGCGCGAGCAGTTGGCTCGCGAGTTGCACGACACCGTCGCCCATCATGTGTCGGCGATCGTCATCCGGGCGCAAGCCGGCCGGGCTGTCGCCGCCTCCCGTCTCGAGGCTGCGGTGGACGCGCTCGCGGTGATCGAAGCGGAGGGCACACGTACTCTCGCCGAGATGCGGCGGATGGTCGGCGTACTGCGTGATGAACGGACGGCGGCGCTTGCGCCGAACCCGGGAGTGGCTGACCTGCAGCGGCTCGCGCGCAGCGTGGGGGACCGGGTTCAGGTCGAGGTGTCGGGCGATGTCGGGGATCTCGGACCGGCGGTGGATGCGGCGATCTACCGCATCGCTCAGGAGTCGATCACGAACGCCGTACGGCATGCGCGTCAGGCGACTCGCATCGATGTCCGCGTGGCGGTGGACGGCGACGCCGTACGGCTCACCATCCGCGACGACGGAGAAGGCGCCTCGGCGCCCGGGACCTCGCCCGGTTATGGGTTGGTGGGGATGACCGAGCGCGCGATGCTTCTCGGCGGCTCGTTCGCTGCCGGGCCTTCCTCCGACCGGGGCTGGACTGTTGACGTCGTGCTGCCGCGAACGGCGGACCGATGAGCATCCGGGTGCTCGTCGCCGACGACCAGGATCTCGTCCGTACCGGGCTCGCGATGATCCTCGAGGCGCAACCCGGCATCGAGGTGGTCGGTCAGGCGGCTGACGGGCGCGAGGCGGTGGAGCTGGCGCGCCGGCTTCGGCCCGACGTGTGCTTGTTCGACATCAGGATGCCTGGCATGGACGGCATCGCCGCGACCCGCGAGCTGGCCGGAGCCGGTGTCGACGACCCGATGGCGATCGTGGTGATCACGACGTTCGACGTGGACGAGTACGTGTACGGCGCGCTGAAGGCGGGCGCGCGAGGCTTCTTGCTCAAGGACGCCGGGCCGGACCTTCTGGTCCAGGCGATCCACGCCGCTGCCAACGGCGACGCGCTGATCGCGCCGCGAATCACCGCGCGACTGCTCGCCGCGTTCTCCGACCCACCCGCCGGTCGTACGCCGGTTCAGCTCGTCGATCCGCTCACGACGCGCGAGGAGCAGGTCCTGATCGCCACGGCCACCGGCCGGACCAACGCCGAGATCGCGACAGACCTCCACATCAGCCTCAGCACCGTGAAAACCCACCTGACCAGCGTCATGGGCAAGATCGGCGCCCGGAACCGCGTCGAGATCGCCATCTGGGCCTACGAGACCGGCCGCATCAATCACCGCGGCAGCGGACCCCAGAACGGCGGGAAGTCGTAGTACCCGTGGACCTCTTCGCAGTACCGACGCTCAGGCACGACCTGCGGGTCGTACACCGGCTGACCGAATGGATCCGGGGCGGACGGGGCACGTGGGCAGTACGACGGGCGGGCTCTGGGAAGGATTGGGCGATGGGCAAGGGACGTTCGGGCTGGGCGGTTCAGCCGCCTATGCCGCCGCCAGAGCCGCCGGAGCCTTCGGAGCCACCGGCGCCTCATATGCCGCCTGAACCGCTCGAGCCCACGGGGCCGGTCGAGCCGACGGATCCGGTTCCGCTTCCCGGGCCGATCCGTGCGCCCTACGGTTCACAGAAAGCTACTTCCGGGTAAGACTGGTGGGTAAGGACGTGCCCCCGAGCAGGGAGGATGCGGCGTGACCACGGAGCAGGTACCTACGGAGCAGATGACCGAGCAGCCGGGAGCGGCACGGAACGCCAGCGAGCGCGAGGCCCGCGAAGTCGCGGAGGCGGCACGGCAGACCGAGTGGGACCGGCCGAGTTTCGCCAAGAAGCTGTATCTCGGTGACTTCGACCTGTCGCTGATCCACCCACACCCGCGCTCTGCCCCGGATGACGTCTCGCGAGGCGAGGAGTTCCTGGCCAAGCTGAGGGCGTACTGCGAGACCCTCGACGGCCAGCTGATCGAGCGGGAGGCGAAGGTCCCGGACGAGTACCTGCGGGGTTTCGCCGAGCTGGGCGTGTTCGGCATCAAGGTCCCGACCGAGTACGGCGGCCTCGGCCTGTCGACGACGTACTACGGCAAGGCCCTGATGATGGTCGGATCGGTTCATCCCAGCCTCGGCGCACTGGTGTCCGCGCATCAGTCGATCGGCGTACCGGAGCCGGTCAAGATGTTCGGCACCGCCGAGCAGAAGGCCGAGTTCCTGCCGCGGTGCGCCGCCGGCGCGGTGACGGCGTTTCTGCTGACCGAGCCCGACGTCGGATCCGATCCTGCCCGGATGGCGTCGACGGCGACCCCGACCGAGGACGGCCAGGCGTATCTGCTCGACGGAGTGAAGCTCTGGACCACCAACGGAGTGATCGCCGAACTGGTCGTCGTGATGGCGCGGGTGCCGAAACACGAAGGCGGTCGTGGTGGCATCAGCGCTTTCGTGGTCGAGGCCGACGCACCAGGCATCACGGTGGAGAACCGCAACGCGTTCATGGGACTGCGCGGCCTGGAGAACGGCGTCACTCGGTTCCACCAGGTCCGCGTGCCGGTGGAGAACCGCTTGGGGCGCGAGGGTGACGGTCTGCGGATCGCGCTCACCACGCTGAACACGGGCCGGCTCTCCATCCCGGCAACCTGCACCGCGGCCGCCAAGTGGTGTCTGAAGATCGCCCGGGAGTGGTCCGCGGAACGGGTCCAGTGGGGGCGGCCAGTCGGCAAGCACGCCGCGGTCGCCGAGAAGATCTCGTTCATCGCCGCCACCACCTTCGGCCTCGAAGCAGTGCTCGACCTCTCGGCGAAGCTGGCCGACGCGGGGAGCAAGGACATCCGGATCGAAGCCGCGCTGGCGAAGTTGTGGTCCAGCGAGATGACTTGGCTGATCGCCGACGAACTGGTCCAGATCCGTGGTGGTCGTGGTTACGAGACCGCCGATTCGCAGGCGGCGCGCGGCGAACGCGCGGTGCCGGCCGAACAGATTCTGCGTGATCTGCGGATCAACCGGATCTTCGAGGGATCGACGGAGATCATGCACCTGCTGATCGCCCGTGAAGCCGTCGACGCGCACCTGGCCGCGGCCGGCGATCTCGCCTCGGCGGACGCCGACCTGCAGGCCAAGGCGAAGGCAGCGGTGAAGGCGAGCGGCTTCTACGCGAAGTGGCTTCCACAGCTTGCCGTCGGCAAGGGTTCGGCGCCGACGTCGTACGCCGAGTTCGGGCCGCTGGCGAAACACCTCCGGTACGTCGAACGCACCTCGCGGAAGCTCGCACGGCAGACGTTCTACGGGATGGGCCGCTGGCAGGCGAAGCTCGAGTACCGGCAGGGCTTCCTGGGACGGATCGTCGACATCGGCGCGGAGCTGTTCGCGATGGCGGCCGCCTGCTCCCGGGCCGAGATGCTGCGCACGGACGATCCGACCCGAGGCGAGACGGCGTACGAGCTGGCAGGCGCCTTCTGCGAGCAGGCCAGACTCCGGGTGGATCACCTGTTCGAGCGGCTCTGGAAGAACACCGACGTCACCGACCGCCGCCTCGCGAACCAAGTCCTCGACGGCGCCTACACCTGGCTCGAGTCCGGCATCGTCGACCCCTCCGAAGGAACCGGCCCCTGGATCAGCGAATGGCAACCAGGCGAGTCCACCGCCGAAAACGTCTCCCGCCGCTACCGCTGAGAACAGTTCCTGGTCAGCTCAGGTTGAGGCGCATGAGGATGCGGGGGTGGCCGGCCAGGACGGAGGTGGTGTCGGCGGCCTTGGTGAAGCCGGCTCGTTCGAAGTTCTTGCGGATGCCGGGGTAGGCCATCGTCAGGTCGACCTTGGCGTCGCCGCTGTCGAGTGGGTACGCCTCGATCGCCGGCGCGCCGTGCTTGCGAGCGAACTCGACGGCACCGTCGATCAGGGCGTGGGAGATGCCCTGCTTGCGGTGCCCGGGACGGACCCGGATGCACCACAGCGACCAGACCGGAAGGTCGTCGACCTGCGGGATCTTGCGGTTGCGGGCGAACGACGTGTCCGCGCGCGGCGCGACCGCGGCCCACCCCACCGGTGTTTCGTCGTCATAGGCAAGGACTCCCGGAGACAGTTCCGCACGGCACAGTTCAGCGACGTACTCGCCTCGATCCGGTCCGCGGAGTTCGTTGTTCAACTTGGACGGGATCCGGTAGCTCAGACACCAGCACACATTCGAGGTCGGCGACTTCGGCCCGATGACGGCACGAACATCGTCGAACACCTCAGCCGGCCGAATCTCAATCGACATGCCACCACGATCCCACGACGGACGCCGTATTTCGGTCGAGATGTGCGCCCGGGCGTCCTAGGGTCGGCTGGGTGAACTCGACTTGGACGAACGAAGCCGCGATCAGTCAGTGGGACGCCTCGAGTACGCAGGAGGCGATGGAGGCGACCGCGGAGGAGGGGGACTTCGTCAAGCGGCAGCTGGTGAACCCTGTGCTCTTGCGGCTGCTGGGCGAGGTACGGGGACGGCGGGTGCTGGACGCCGGATGCGGCAACGGGTATTTCAGCCGCATGCTCGCCGAGCGCGGAGCTGAGGTTGTGGGCGTCGAACCGGCCGAGGCCATGGTCACCTTCGCTCGTGACAAGGAAGCCGAGATCGGTCAGGGCGTCCGGTATGTGCAGGCCGACCTGACCCGGCTGCCAGACCTGGGCGGTGCCTTCGACGCCGTGGTCTGCAGCATGGTGTTGATGGCGATCCCTGACTGGAAGCCCGCGATGCGCGCCTGCGTAGAAGCGCTGCGACCGGGCGGCCTGTTCGTCTTCGCCCTGGTCCACCCTGCCTTCGAGAACCTGCTGACGAGCTGGCGCGAGCACGGCGATTACCGCCAGGACCGATACCTGGAGGAGTACGTCGTCCACGGCCCTTCCGCCCCCGACTTCCACCGCCCCCTCTCGGCGTACCTCAACGAACTGGCCAGCCTCGGCTGCCGCCTCCGCGAGGTCGTCGAACCAGCGCTGGACCCAGCCGCCGCAGCCTCCTTCCCAGGCGCCGTCGCCTACACCCGTCTCCCGAACTTCCTGATCGTCGCCGCCGAAACCCCCGCCTGACGATGCATCCGAGTGGGTGTATCTCTAGTTGATCCGCGGATCACTGGATATGTTCACAGGGTGTTGAGTCTTGGTGCGCTGCTGAGCGATCGGTCGCTCGAGTTGCGGCTGCTCGTTCCGGGTGCGGAGGGAGCGGTCGAGCGGGAGGTGCTGTGGGTGCACAGCACCGAGTTGCCGGACCCGTCGCCGTACCTTCGGACCGGCGAGATCGTGCTGACCAACGGACTGTGGCTGCGGGAGACGTCCGCGGCCGACTTCGCGGCCAACGTACGCCGGTCCGGTGCCGCGGGCATCGTGTTCGGGCTGCGTGACGTGATGCCGCAGACCCCGGCCGAGCTGATCGAGGCGTGCCGGCGGGAGGAGTTGCCACTGGCGGAGATCTCGATCGCGGTTCCGTTCACCGCGGTGGCCGAGGCTGCGTCGGCGCTGCAGGCCGACGAGCGACGGGACGCTCTGGTCGGCATGGTTCGGCGCGGTGATGCGCTGGCCTCGGCGATCTCGCACGGTGCGGGCGCTTCCGGCGTACTGGCTGTACTGCGGCGCGAGCACGAGCTGCCGCTGGCGGTCGTGGACCGGATGGCGAGGCCGCTGGCGTCGGCGGGCGTGGACCTGTCGGCAGATCAGCGCCGACGCGTTGCCGACGGACTGGCCCGCCATCCACCACCGCTGGAGATCGATCTCGGTGGGCCGGAAGGTCGCGCGACAGTGTTTCTGGTCGGTGCCGTCGGCGACACGGACGCGGCCCTGTTGTGCCTGCGGCCGGTCACCGAGCTGACCAAGCCGCAGCAGGACGCGCTCGACCAGGTGGCACGCTTCCTCAGCCTCGAGGTCGCCAAGCAGCAGGCGATCCAGGCGATCGAGCTGCGGTTCGCGAGTGAGCTCCTGGACATGATTCTGTCCGGCGCGCAGCGGGCGGCCGAGGTGCCCGACCGGCTCCGGGCGTTCGGGGTGGATCCGTCCGGCCGGCTGGCCGTGCTGACGGTCGCGTTCGCCGCCGGTGCCGAGTCGACCTTGCCGGGCCTGTCGGAGATGATCGGCGAGTTCTTCCTGGCGCAAGGGCTGGCCGTGGTCGTCGCCGGCGGCAGTCAGGATGTGGTCGCGGTACTGCAAGAGCCCCGGCGTGATCTCAAGGAATTGGCCGAGGCGCTGTGTACCGTGCTCCGGAAGCGATTCCCGGATCGCCAGCCGGTCGTCGGGCTCGGTGACACCGCCGCCTCGGCGCGGGAGTTGCGGCAGCCGTTGGTGCAGTCCCGCGAGGCCTGCCAGGTACTGCGCCGCCGGCGCGGAGGACACGCGGTCGCGTCGTTCCGTGAACTGGGGACCCACCGATTGCTCCTCGGACTTCAGGACGCCGGGACGCTGCGCAACTTCGCGGACGGTGTGCTCGGACCGCTACGGCAGCACGACAACACGCGGGACAGTGAGCTCGAGTCCACGCTGCGAGCCTTCCTCGCTCATGACGGCCAGTACGGCGCGACCGCCGCCGCGCTCTACGTCCACGTGAACACCCTGCGGAACCGCCTGGCCAGGATCACCGAGCTGACCGGCCGCGACGTCGCCCGAACCGAGGACCGGGTGGATCTCTACCTCGCACTGGAAGCGGACGAGCTCGCCGGGTAGCCCGTCAGCGCATGACCTCGATGGCGAGATCGGTCGGCCGGGAGTTGTTGATGACGGTCAGGTCCTGCGGGCACGCGGAGACCACGACCACGCAGTCGAGTTCGGCGCGGAACGTGACCGAGTCGCCAGGGGCCGTGGCCGCCGGCAACCAGTCGAGGGTGCCGTCGCGGCGCACCGGCACCTGCATGAAGAGGTTGACCGGCTGCGGTACGACGTCGAGGTCGCGTCCGAGCGCGTCCCGCAGGTTCCGCGCACACGACGGATGATCCGGTACGCCGAGTCCGGCGTACCGGGCGTCGTCGCAGGCTGCGATGAGCAGGTCGTGCCGGCCCGGTGAGGTGTCCTCGAGCAGGGTCAGGATCGGGCGGCGTTCGTTGGTAGTGAAGGCTTCACCGATGGCGGGGAAGAGCCGGCTGGTTGCCGTCCTCGTATGCGAGGCGCTGAGGTGTTCCGTGGTGATCCCGGACGGCGCTGCGACGTACGCGAAGAGATCGCCGACCTGTCCGCCGGCGACGTCGACGACGCGGACGTGGTCGCCCCGCTGGACCCGGACGGCGCGTCCGGCCCGGGCGGGCACCGGGGTACGAGCGACTGTCTGCATGCCATCAACTCCAGCAGGCCGGGTCATCGGCCTGCAGTGGAGGATCATCCAGCATCGCGGGGCTGATCTTGTGGCTTGATCCATCGCGACACTTCATCTGGCGCTGATGGACTTCAGGGCATGGAACTCACGACAACTCACCCGGCCCTGCGACCGGTCGGAGTCGGCGCCGTCGAGCTCGCGAACCGATTCGCTGTCGCGCCGATGTCACGCGTGTCCGCGACGCCGGACGGCGTACCGACGGACGAGATGGCCGACTACTACGCGGCGTTCGCCGAGGGCGGGTTCGGCCTGCTGATCACCGAAGGCACCTACACCGACCCGGCGTACAGCCAGGGGTATCTGAACCAGCCGGGTCTCACCACGGCGGCTCAGGTGGCGGGATGGCGGGAAGTGACTCGTCGGGTCCATGCGGCCGGCCAGTCGATCGTCGCCCAGTTGATGCATGCCGGCGCCATCTCGCAGGGCAATCCGCACCGCGCGGAGCGAGTCGGGCCGTCGGCGGTCCGGCCGATCGGCGAGATGCTGTCCGAGTACGGCGGGCAGGGTCCGTGGCCGACGCCGCGCGAACTGTCCGCGAGCGAGATCGACGAGGTGATCGCCGGCTTCGTCGCGGCGGCGGTCCGGGCGCACGAAGCCGGATTCGACGGCGTGGAGATCCACGGCGCCAACGGATACCTGCTCGACCAGTTCCTCACCGTCTACACGAACCAGCGCACGGATGCGTACGGCGGACCGGTCGCGAACCGGATCCGGCTGACTGCCGAGGTCGCCGAGGCGATCGTCGCGGCGACACCGCCCGGGTTCGTCGTCGGCGTACGGCTCTCGCAGACGAAGGTGAACGATCTCGAGTACCGCTGGCCCGGCGGCGCGTACGACGCCGAGGTCGTCTTCGGGATCCTGGCCGCTCAGGGCGTGGACTATCTGCACATCGCCAGCGAGGGCCGGGACTGGCTCGAGACCGCTCGGCTGCCGGGCGGCCAGACGATCACCGGGCTCGCCCGCAAGGTGAGCGGGCTGCCGGTGATCGCGAACGGCGGCATGCATGACCCGGAGCGCGCGGATCGCATCCTGACCGACGGCCACGCCGATCTGGTCTCGATCGCCCGGGGTGCACTCGCGAACCCCGATCTGCCCCGGCGACTCGCCAACGAGCACCCGCTCGACCGGTTCGATCGCGGGATGCTCGAGCCGGCGGCGACCCTGGCCAACGCGAAGCAGTGGCAGACTGCTCGGTCATGACGACCCCGACGTGGCATGGCGGGGCTCAGGCCGTCGTCACGCTCACCTTCGACGTCGACGCCGAGACGCCGATCCTCGCGGCCGGGCGCCGGTACGCCGATCACCTGACCACGATGTCGCACCAGGCGTACGGCCCGGACGTCGGCGTGCCGCGGATCCTGGAGCTGCTCGCGGATCTCGGCGTGCCGGCGACGTTCTTCGTGCCGGGCTGGGTCGCCGAGCAGCGGCCGGGGCTCGCGGCGACCATCCAGGAGCGTGGTCACGAGGTGGCTCACCATTCCTACAGTCATCGCGCGCCGACCACGCTCACCGCGGCGGACGAGCGGGCGGACTTCGAGCGGGCCCTCGAGGTATTCGTTGCGCAGGGCATCGAGATCCGCGGGCACCGGGCCGCGCTGTGGGAGGCCACCCGGACCACGCTGGACCTGGTCGCCGAGCACGGGCTCTCGTACGACTCGTCGCTGATGGGCGACGACCGCCCGTACCTCCTCGACGTCGCCGGCCGGCCGGTCGTGGAGCTGCCGGTGCACTGGTCACTCGACGACTGGGAGCAGTACGCGTACCTCCCGTCGCCGCAGATCGGCACGGTCATCGAGTCGCCGCGCAAGGTCCTGGAGCTGTGGCGCGCGGAGCTGGACGCGATGCGGCACTATCGCTGTCTGTTCAACCTGTGCCTGCACCCGTTCCTGTCCGGCCGTCCGAGCCGACTCCTCGCCCTGCGCGACCTGATCGAGTACGCCCAGTCCTGCGGCGACATCACCTTCGCCCGCTGCCGGGATCTGGCCGCCGCCGCCCGCGCCGACTCCACACTCCCACCTCGAACCCCGCCGGCCGTCGTACCGGATCCATCCGTCTACCCGTTGGGTTGACGACCGAGGAGTGTGACGGCGTCGATGAGCTTGGTCCAGAAGGCAGTTTGGTCGAGCTCGACGGCGACCTGGGCGTTGGGCGCGCGCCCGGTGTAGTGGTGGAGGTCCACGGCGGTGGCGCCGGCGGTCCACTCGCCCTTGGTTTCGATGACGACGTTCGCGTGGACGCAGCGGACGATGGTGGGGTCGATGACCCGGGCGACGGCGACCGGATCGTGAAGCGGTGGGGCAGTGAAGCCCCAGAGACGCTTGTAGGTCGAGGCGAAGAAGGTCATCCACTCGATGCAGACGTCCGCCAGCGGCGTGCCGATGCGTGCGAAGGAAGCCAGTACGTCGTCCGTCACCAGCGCCTGATGCGTGACGTTGAGGCCGCACATCGTGAACGGGACGCCCGATCGCAGGACCTGGTCCGCGGCCTCGGGATCGACGAAGCAGTTGGCCTCGGCGTACGGCGTCACGTTGCCACGCTCGGTCGAACCGCCCATCCAGACGACCTGGTCGATTCGGTCGGTCAGCTCCGGGCGTTCCGCGAGCAGCCGGGCGACGTTCGTCAGCGCACCGGTCGCCACGATCGTGACCGGCGACTCCTGCGTGGTCAGTACGTCGACCAGTAGCTCGTGGGCCGTGATCGTTGCCTCGGGCACCGTCGGGTCGCCGTCGAACAGCGGACCGTCCAGCCCGGTCTCGCCGTGTACGTCGTCGGCGATCCGCAGCGGCCGCACCAACGGACGGTCGGCCCCGCGAGCGACCGGGACATCCCGCGCCCCGGCCAGCGACAGCACCCGGCGAGCGTTGATGGTGCACTTGTCGACCGTCTGATTGCCGGCCACGGTGGTGACCGCGAGCAGGTCGATCGCAGGGTCCGCGACTGCCAGCAGCAACGCCATCGCATCGTCATGCCCAGGATCGCAATCGAGCACTACCGGTATCGCCACCCGCACATGCTAGTGCTGGGCCGCCGTCAGCCTGCGGGCTGGAACAGCTCGATGAGGTTGCCGGCCGGGTCGGCGATCAGGATCTGGCGGCCTCCTGGGCCGGAGGTGGGTTCGCTGCGGAACGGGACCTTGGCGGCCTCGAGCCGTTCGATCTCGGCGTCGAGATTGTCGACAATCAGATGGATGCGGTTTCGGCCGGCGTCCGCCGCGTCGTCCGGGGTGGCGCGGGCGCCAGAGGTCTGCGGTCCGGAGAGCAGGAGGCGCAGTGGTCCGCGGGTGACGTCGGCGAACACCGGCGCCGGGTTGCTCCGCAGGACGAAACCGAGCTGGGTGGTGTAGAAGTCGATGGCCGCCGGGACGTCGTCGACGATGTAGCGGACGCTGGCGAAGGTCTCCTCGTCGTTCATGGTTGTTCCTCCTTGAGGCTCGGCAGCAGGTGCCGAACGCGGATGTCGATGTCCGCCGCCGCGGAGACGAACCTCGAGTAGCTGCTCCGGCCGTCGTCGCCGGCCGCAGGGTCGGGGATGCTCCAATGCGCGCGGGGCGGGTTGTCGGCGAGCGTTTCGCGCGCCTTGTCGCACAAGGTGATCACGCGCTTGAAACGACTGTGCAGGGTCGAGTTGAGCGGCCGCGGTGCCTGCTCCTCGATGTCGATGTCGTAGTGCTCCCGCAGTACTCGCACGGCGTGCGGATGGATTCGGTCCTTGGGCCGGGTCCCGGCACTGCTCACGCGCACTCGGTTCCCGGCTCGGTGTCGCAGGAGCGCCTCGGCAATCGGCGAGCGTGCGCTGTTGCCGCTGCAGACGAACAAGACGCTCGAACGGCGTGGCGGTTCCTCAGGCACCGGCGTCATCCGGAGCGCCGGATGCAGCGCGGTGCCGGCATCGGCCAGCGCCTCGGCACAGCGGTCGAGGTCGAGGTGGTAGTAGCTGTCCCGGGCGTCGAAGCTGCTACGCCGCGAGGCAACCAGGCCGCCGTCGCGCAGGAGCCTCAGGTGGTACGAGACCAGGTTCTGCGGCTCGTCGACAACGGCGACCAACTCACGCACCCGTAGATCGCTTCGGGCGAGCTCGGCCACCAGCTGCCATCGCAGCGGATGACTGACCAGCCGGACGAACTCCGGCACACCGTTCACGGTGCCTGACATTACATCAAATACATTTGATGGACCACCTGTCGTCGACAACAGCTGGAGGTTGCAGGCTGTGGTCTGACGGTGCGGATGCGCGTACGGTTGGAAGGTCGCTGGGGCTGGGCGATCGTGGGGATACAGCGCTATGTCTCGTGGGGAGATTGGGCCCGTGTGGATGCGCTGTCTCGGGGCTGCGGGGGAGTCGCGTGCGGCGCAGGTGGTTTGTGACGCGCTGGCGGGGGAGGGCGTAGTGGTGCCGGAGTCGGCACCAGCCGTGGGGCGGATCGGTGTCGTTGTCGTGAACACCATCACCGAGCGGGAGGTGGCGTTCGTGCGCGCGGCTGCCGCGGACGGGGAGCGGCGGGTGCTGGTTGTCGTGCCGGCTGGTGCGTCGGTCGACGTCGACGGTTCATGGCAGTTGATGTCGGCGGGCGCGGCCGATGTCATCGCCTGGGACAGGTCGGACGATCCCGCGGCGGATGCGGTCGAGCGGTTGCGGCGGTGGCAGCACGTCGACACGTTGATGGACTCGGCCGTGGTGACCGAGGAGCTGGTCGGGCGCTCGCCGGCGTGGCGACGAGTACTGCGCCAGATCGTCGAGATCGCGCACTTCACGTCGTTGTCCTTGCTCATCACCGGCGAGAGCGGGACGGGTAAGGAGCTCGTGGCACGGCTGGTCCATGCACTGGACCCGAGACCCGACAAGGGCGATCTCGTCGTACTGGATTGCACGACGGTGGTGCCATCCCTGTCCGGCAGTGAGTTCTTCGGGCATGAACGTGGCGCGTTCACCGGCGCCGTCGCCCAGCGAGTCGGCGCCTTCGGACAGGCCGACGGCGGGACCTTGTTTCTCGACGAGGTGGGTGAGCTTCCACTGCAGCTCCAGGCCGAGTTGCTCCGCGTGATCCAGGAGGGGACGTACAAGCGCGTCGGTGGGAACACCTGGCACCGGACGACGTTCCGGCTGATCTGTGCGACGAACCGGGACCTGCTCGACGAGGAGAGCCGCGGGACGTTCCGGCGGGACTTCTATCACCGGATCGCCGCTTGGCGGTGCGCCCTGCCGAGCCTCCGCGAGCGGACGCGCGACATCCTTCCGCTCGCCGAGCACTTCGCTGCGATGCAGGAGGCCGCCGGCGGATTCGACCCGGCAGTCAGTGCCCTGCTGACCGGGCGGCCGTATCCGGGGAACGTGCGCGACCTGAGGACGCTGGTCGAGCGGATTGCTCAGCGGCATGTCGGGCAGGGACCGATCACGGTTGGCGACGTACCTGATGACGAGCGGCCTCCGGATGACGCGCGGGAGGCGTGGCGAACGGGACGTGCGTTCGAGGGTGCCGTGATGCAAGCACTGGCCGGAGGGGCGTCACTGAAGGAGATCGGTGACGTCGCGCGGGACACCGCGGTTCGGATGGCTGTCGCGCAGGAGGACGGAAATCTGAAGCGGGCTGCGCGGATCCTGACCGTCAGCGAGCGTGCGCTTCAACTGCGGCGGGCCGCCCAGCTCCAAGAGGGCTGAGCAGTTGCAGCAAGGTGCCGCCGAGGACCGCCTGTTCGTCCCGCCGCGAGAGGCCGAGTGCCTTGATCTTCGTGAGCTCGAGTCCGGGATGCAGCCATGGCCCGTCGGAGCCGAAGATGAGTTTCTCCGGCCCGGCCCGCCGTACTGCGTCGACGAGCAGGTCGAACCGTCGTACGCCGGACGTGTCGGCGTACACGTTGGGCAGTCGCACCAGTAGGTCGATCACCGCACGCTGCGCGGTCCAGTCGTCGGCGAAGCTGCCCAGGTGCGGCACGATGAACGCGACCCGCGGGAACTCGGTGGCGAACAGTTCCAAAGGCGCCACCTGGCCCATCGGGTCGTAGAGCACCGGCAGGCCGAACCGGTCCGCGGCGCGCGCGATCTCGGGCGTCAGTGCCGCGTCGTGCCGGTGCACTTTCAGCCCGCGGAAGCCGAGTTGGTGCACGGCCTCGTACACCAACTCGGCGACCCGCCCGGCATCCCGGGCCGGGTGGACGAAGGCGAACCCGATGAATCGCTCGGGCTTGCTCGCCACCACCCGGGCCACGGCCCGGTTGGCGGTCAGGTAGTCGCCGTGGAACACCGAGAAGAGGACCGTGTGCGTGATCGCCGCGGCGTCGGCCCGCCGAAGGTAGTGGTCCAACCGGCCGACGTCCCACGGCCCGGTGAGTGTGTCTCCTCTCCCCACATGGCAGTGGGCGTCGACGATGGTCATCGCCCTAAGGCCGCTGGACTCGTACGGCGCCCGCCGGCAACTTCGAGAACCGGTCCTCGATGAAGAACGCGTTGTTCCGCTGGTTGAGGCCGGCGCGCTGGCCGATCCACTGCCAGCGCTGGCCCTTGGCGTAGTCCTGCGTGAACTTGGTCCACTGCGCGTCGGTTGGCAGTCGTCCGTGCCGGTCGCGGAAGTAGACCGCCGTACTGGCGAACTGGGTGGCGTTGCCGATCGGGTTCGGGATGGCTCCGGTCAAGGCGGTGGTGGCGAGGTTCCGCGCAGGCTGCGGGAGTGCCGGCCACGCCGTGCTCTGGAGCTTGAGGAACTGCCGCAGCTGACCGACCGGGATCCCCGGCGGCGCCGGCGGCGGGTACGTCGCTCCCGTCTTGACGAACTCCGGCTTGTGCATGTGCCGTCGGGCGGCACCCCAGTTCTTCAGCGACGCCTGCAGCGGCGTCGAGTACGCCCGCAGGAACCCGTGGAAGGTGGGGTACTGGCGATGCCGGATCAGGCCGTAGAGGTTGATCATCGCCCAGATGACCGCCCGGTTGTCCGCGTTGTCCCGCCCGCCGGCCTCACCCACGATGAACCGGGCCGTCCAGACCAGGTCGTCGCTGGTGAACTGATAGGTGAAGCGCGTGCCGTCGGGCCGCGTCGCGTGGATCGTGCCGAGCCGGACATTCTGAGCTCCGCCGCCCGGAGCCGCCTGCACCGGGGGCGCGCTGGGCGCGTACGAACCGCCGGGAGCCGCCTGCGGCGGAGGCGCGCTGGGCACGTACGAACCGCCTGCCGCGGGGAAGGACCCTCCGGTGGCGGGAGTGGTCGTGAACGAGACGTGCATGTGGTCGTGGTGACCACTCAGCGGGGAGACGCCCTTGACCTGTGGGTCGTTGAAGAACACCCGCGAGACCTGCAGCACTGGGTTGCCCCGGATCAGGTCGACCAACTCCTGCGTGAGCTGACGAGAGTAGACCGGCATCGTGTAGTTGACCGGCTCCTCCTTGCCGTCGTTGCGCACCGGCCGGATGTCGACGTCCGTCCCACGCTGGTGCGACTTGTGCGGCGACATCGGTCCACCGCCGCGCAGGCTGATATCGGTGATCCCGATTCGCGGCCCGCTCGGGTGCCGTCGCTGCCACTCGGCAGCGACGGCGGTCACCGCACGCAGCGTCTCGCGGCGACCGAACTGGCGGCCGGTGCTCTTGCAGTAGAACCCCGGACCCGACTGGGGCAGGGCGTTGTCCAGTGCGTCTGTGCCGCCCGGGGTGGAGACCTCGCCCCACGTCTCGTCGAGGAACGCTTGGGTCGTCATGATTCAGCCTCCCTGGTCAGAACGTTCCGGAGTAACCGGGCAGCTGCGCGGGCGCCGACGTACGGCGGGAGCCAGTGCCGGCCAACTGGTCGAGCAGTCGCTGCCGGAGCAGGATCGACGGCATCGTGGTGTCCACCGGGTCGACGGTGAGATCGGCTCCGGTCACCGCCTGGTAGGCGTGGATGTAGCCCTGCAGCTCCGGACGCCAGTAGCGGACCCAGTTGGCGGCCTGCTGGGGCAGTCTGATGTCGTTCCAGTTGCCGTAGCGGATGCCGAGAAGGAGCTGCTCACCGAAGATCGCCAGGTCACGGAAGTGCAGTACGGACGCATCGGGCCAGCCGTACAGGCGCTTGACCGTCTCTACCGGATCCATCCAGGCCTCCGGGTAGGCGACCATGACTCGGCTCGGCAGGAACTCCCGCATCTCCGGGCGCGCGAGCATGTACTGGTACATCAGGTCCTCCTGGCGCGCCTGCCAGGGCAGCTCGAGGTACTGGTTTCCCTGCCCCTCGGTGAGCTGCAGGTGCACCTCCTTGAGCGCGTTGAGGACCGGGAAGGCGTCCGCGAGCACTGTGGTGTCGTCGTCCTCCTTCAGGAAGATCGAGACCACGTGCAGCAACCGGTGGAAGCTGCTGAGGAAATGCACCCTGCTGTCGGCCGGACGCATCGGCGGCTGACCAGGCTGCAACATGCTGATGCCGTAGTGGTGGAACAGTTCGTACGCGACCCGGGTGTCGGTGAGGCGATGCTGCTCGTCGTTGACCATGCCCCACATCAGATTGCTCAGCGGCCGGAGTGGATCGATCTCCAGATGCGCGAGGGGGTCCGGGCCACGACCGGTCCGGACGTTCTGGAAGCGCAGTAGCAGCGCCGACATCGCGTGCACCAGATGAGCCTCGCGGTGCCAGTAGTTCCAGATCAGCTCGATCAGGCACGGATTGGTCAGCTTGCTCTGCAGGATGCCGTAGGTGTTCACGCCGAAGTCGCGGTCGCCGACGATGTCGACATCGCCGAGCTTGAGCCGGATGACCGCCAGGTACGGCAGGAATGCCTGGTCCTCCTCACCTGGCAGCCGCGGGCCTTCGGTGATGTAGTCCTCCCACTGGTGCCGGATCTCGGCGCGGAACGGGTCGTCGTCCAGATCCGGACGGTTCAGCCGGACCCGCTCCTCGTCGAGGTCGAGTCCCTTGAACGGCCGGCCCAGCCGGTTCGCGTCCACCCGGACACCGCAGTGCGCCATCATGAACACCTCGGTCGCGGTCTTCAGCACCCGGTACTGGTCCATGTCCGGGAACGGCAGCGCGCGGACCTTCTGCAGTTTGGCGAGCCGGCGTACGTCGCGTCTGCGCATCGTGCCGGCCAGGAATTCGGAATACCGGTTGAAGGACAGGGCCTGGGTACTGTTGCGGATCGCGACCCAGAACGCCTGGTCGTCGGTCTCCACGACGTCGCCGCGGCGCATCGTCACCGCGACCGCATCGCCGGAGGCGAACGGCCGGGCCCGCACGGTGACCTCCTCCTTGCCATGGACGACGATGGTCGTCGGCGCCGGGGGAGAACCGCCACTGCCCCGCCTGACCGGGTGCAACTCCGCAGTCACGCGCACGCGGATGTCGAAGGTCCCGGGGGTCTGGTCGTCCGGAACGTGCCAGACCGCCTTGGCCTCCGTGACCTCGTCGTCGGGGTCGTAGGTCTGCACGATGAACGGTCCGCGACCCGGGAAGTTCCAGGACGCCTCGGTGATGAAGTAGGTCTCGGAGGTGTCGAGCGTGGCGGTGAGCCGGACGCGGCCGGCCTGCTCGATCGTGTCCGGGCTGGGGGTCAGGATGACCTCGGGTTCGTTGCTTGGCATCAGGGTGTCTCCTTTGAACTGGTGAGAGATGTGCCGGCGGCGGCGAACGTGGAGTCGAGCGCCCACCGGGTGAGCAGGTCGTTGACGACCGTGCTCTCGTCCTCGGGTCTGAGCCGGCCGTCGGCGCGGGCCTGGCCGAGGATCGCGAACGCCAGCGTCGGACGTTCCCGGCACAGCCGGCCGGGGTCGGTCAGTACGTCGTCGTACTGCCGCGCGAGCCGGTCGGGAGTGCGTTCGCGGGTCGGGTAGATGTCTGCGAGCGGGTGATCGCGCAGGGCCGGCGGGCGGTGGCCGGCGAGGATTCGAGCCAGCAACGGACAGGTACGGCGAAGCGTCGCGAACAGCCGTTGCCGCGCCGCATCGAGACCCGTCGCCGGGTAGAGCTCGTCCCACAACCGCGCCACGGCCGCCCATTGCGGATGTGGGTAGAGAACGTCGCCGAGCGCGCAGCTGAGGTGGACCCGGATCCAGGGGAACGGATGCGGATCGCCCTCGGTCATTCGCAGGACGAAGACACGGGGGAGACTCACGACACCCATCAGCCCGAGCGTCGAGCCGATCCCGAGTTTGCCGACCGAATGCAGGTCGGCCACGATCTCGGACAACCACCGCTGCCACAACTGCCAGGCCGGCCGCTCATTGTCCGGTCGCGTCCGCGCATAGCGCCGTACCTCGTGTTGCAAGGACGGAACCAGCTCCAGCAGGGCCGCGACCTGGTGGCCGCATTCGTGCAGGAGCGACGACGCGATTCCGCTCGAGCCGATCATCCGCTCGCGCGGGATGAGGACCAGAGCCGTCGGGCTCGGGTCGCCACCTGCCAACCGGGTCCGCGCCCGCCGGATCGCCGCGCCCTGACCCCGATCGAGGTAGCAGATGATCGGCGGTACGGCGATGCCGGGAAGCTGCAACGCATCCCGGGCCGCCACATCCAAGCCGGACAGCCAGATACCGATCCGGCTCTCGCTGCGTTGGGTGATGGCCTGCTGGAACGTGTCGAACTGCGTGAGTACGTCGTTGAACCGCCAGCGCAGGCTGACGAACCGGCGTTGCTGCTCGTCGGGTGGCGCCGAAGCACCGGCGCCGAGGAGCCAGTCGTAGTACTCGTCCAGTCGACGCCGTAGCTCCTCGCGGCCCTGGATCAGGAAGCGCTCGACCGCCAGCAAGGCGTCCGGCGCCAGTGCGGCCGCCGGCAGCATCGACTCGTGCAGCACGAACGGCTGCACGAGTGCCAGCCGCGTGCGCAGCGCACGGCACTCCTGCTCCAGGAACCACACGGCGTCGGCCATCGCGGTCACGCCCCGTAGAGCACGATCTGGCTGCCGTGGCGTGACCAGCGACCGCCTGAGCTCTGCCGCGACGACCCGCGGTACCCGTACTCGCTCTGCCCGCCGGAGTCCGGTGGGGCATCAGGTGGCGGCGCGTCCGGCGGTGGTCCTCCGTCAGGTTTGGGTGCCGCACCGTTCGGCGCGGCACCGCCCGGGGGCTCCTGCTGCGGAGGCTCCTGCTGTGGGACCGGATAGGGCGGTGGGAACGGCGGGACCGGGTACGGCCAGGCGGCGTACGGGTATGGTCCGGGCTGCTGCGGGTGATGGGGCCGCCTGCGGCGTTGCTGCTGCGAGCCGTGCCACTGACCCGGCCGCGCGAACGACGGGTAGCGCCGAGCCACTCCGCGGGCATGCCGGCGCGCTGCGCCGTACGCGGCTGCGCGGGCTGTCCGCTGGGGCTGCCCGTGCCGCGGGGACAGTGCCGCGTTGCGGGTCGCGGCGGCGGAGAACCGGACGTACCTGCGGGCGACCTCGAACTCGGCCTCGTCCTGGCTGAGCGCTTCCAGTTCACCCATCTCGGCCTCGAAGAGCTTGGTCGCCATGCTGCCGAGCCGGGTGCCGATCGCCGTACCGATGCCGGGGGCAACGAACGAGCCGATCGCACCACCGACCATCGGGAGCGCCTTCTTGGCGACGTTCTTGAGGATCCCGCCGAGGGCTTTGCCGGTCGGCGAGTCGAGGAAGCCGCCGACTCCCTTGGCCACGTTCTTGATCAGGCCGCCGAGGAACTGCTCCAGTTCGGCTTCGTCGCGGATCTCCAGCAACTGCGCGGCCAGCTCCATCTCCTGCTGCTCGCCGAGTGGGCTGGAGTACTCGCCGTTCAGCTCCTGGAGCTCGGCCTCGAACTGCTCGAGCTCGCCGGGCATGGCCTCCTGGAGTTCGTCGAACTCGGCTTCGCCGTACTGCTCACCCTCCCCGAACTCGTTGTACTCACCTTCTCCGAACTCTCCGTACTGCTCGCTTTCCCCGTATTGCTCGCCTTGGCCGAACTCGTCGTACTCGCCCTGGCCGTACTCCGTCTGGCCGAACTCACCCTCGCCGTATTCGCCGTACTGCTCGCTCTCGCCGAACTCGGCATAGACCTCGCCCGGACCGAACGAGCCTTCGTATCCGTAAGCCGCCATCACGCCGTTCCTTCCTCCTGGTCCATCTGTCAAGGTCGCGAACCGATCCCAGGCCGACCGCACCAGCTCACGAGTCACCTCGAGCTCGCGGTCCTCCGCGCTCAGTCCCTCCAGTTCGAGCCCGAGCAACGTGCTGACGCGTGCCGGATCGGAACCTTCCTGGAGCCGGATCCAGAGCGGGAGACTCTGATCCACCAGCCGCGCCACCTGCTCGGAGGTCGCGGTCGGGAGGAGTCCGGCCAGGCTGGTCGCCATGGCACGCAGCGCCGTCACGGCGCCAGCGCGGTCCCGCACCTCGATGGCGCGAGTCGCGAGCTCCAGCTCATGCACCGGATCCAGCTGCTGCACGAAGACCCTCCCGGTCACCTGCTCTGTCGCGAGATCTGTTCGACCAGAGGGATGCATGATCCGTGCCAGGGGTCATCGGTGCGGCCGCCGAAGTCTGTTTCGTCTACCGAGCCTCGGATGGGCTACGCCGGCGAAGTTTGCTTCAGCGTCGGGACTGCGCGGCGATTCCGAGCTGGGCCCGGTATTTGGCGACGGTACGACGGGCGATCGGGTGGGTCGTGGTGGACAGCAGCCGCGCGATCTCGCCGTCCGACAGCGGTTCGGCCTCGTGCGCGATCAGGTCGCGCACGGCGTCGCGCGGTTCGGCCGACGTACAGAAGAAGTCCGCCATCGGGGTGAGACGTCCCGACGGCAGCTGCGCCCAACGGGCCGACACGGCGCGGGACACCGTCGACTCATGGACGCCGATCGTGCGCGCAACGTCGGCGCGGGTCAGGGGAGCGGGACAACCGGATCTCCCCGCCAGGAAGACTTTCTGATTGTCGACAATCGCCTCGCCGACAGCGCGCATTGTCTGCCAGCGCTGGTGCAGACGGCTGACGAACAACCTCGCCCGTGCAAGCCACTCCTGGCCCGCCGCACCGCCGGCTCGGTACGACGGGCTGATTGCCAGCGCATGCCGAGCCTCCTCGGCGATCTCGATCGTGAACTCGTCCACGAACACGTAGTCCGGCCGCAGCACCTCGGCCCGGGCGTTCGTGGTCCGCGGCGGCCAGCACCCGAGCTCCAGTGCCACGAACGGCACCAACTGCTCCTTGATGAAGTCCGCCGCTGCCTGGATCTCCGCAGCGGACGTCCCGAGGGCATTGGCGATTCGGTCCAACCGCCGGCCGGCCAGGTCCTCGAGATGCCGGTCCACCACGGCCCTGACGACAGCCGGAGTCCAGTCCTCGAGCTGAAGCAACAGGCACTCGCGCAGGTCCCGAGCGCCGATCCCAGGTGGCCCAACCTTCCGCACGGCCGCCAGCGCACCCGCGACTCGCGTCGTACTGACCCCGAGGCAGCCCGCGATCTCATCCGTCGTACTCGTCAACCGCCCACGCTGGTCGAGGCAGCCCACGACGTACTCCACGATGGCTCCATCGGCGGCGGGCACCAGCAATCCTGCCTCCGCCCGCAGGGCGGCCACCTCGGCGCCATCAACCCACTCGGTCACCCCAGCAAGAGGTCCGCGCCCGGCGCCGTCGTCGACTCGCTCGAGCGCGGGGTTGTCACCCAGTTCCCGCTCCACCAGTTCGTCCACCCCGACCGCGGGCAGCTGCAGCAGCTCGGCAAACGCGACGATCTGCGGCCGCAACTCCAACCGCAGCCCGACCCGCCCCTCCAACGCCAACTCCACGCGCCCCCACCCCCTCCTACCATCCCCCGTCTGCAAGCTCCATGCCAGCCACTCGCACTGTGGAGTGGCGCCGTAGGGTGGTTGGATGAGCGAAGAGCGGGGAGCACCGGGCGCGCTGGATACGGCTGACTGGCGGCGGCGCGTGTTCGCGCTGTACGGCAGTGTGCGAGCGGCCGGCGACCCGGCCGAGGGGCATGCCCTGTGGCGGGCAGGCAGAGATGAACTGCTGGCGACCCACCCTGCATCGCCTGTCGAGGAGCGCGACGACTTCAAAGGGGTTCCGGTGGGGGACTACCGGCCGGAGTTGCGGTTCGAGGTCGCGGTCGACACGGAGGTCGAGCCGGTCCGGTGGGAGGTCCCCTCGGCCACCGACGGCGTGATCCCGTTCTCGCGAGTCGGCGTACTGCACCTACCAGCGATCGGCGACCTCGACGTGTGGTGGCTCGAGTCGTACGGCGGTGGTGTGTTCGTGCCGGTCAAGGACGCGCTGGCAGGATCACGCACGTACGGCGGCGGCCGCTATCTGCTGGACACCGTCAAGGGCGCCGACCTAGGTGGTGACATCCGCGAGGGCCGGCTGATCGTGGACCTGAACTTCGCCTACAACCCGTCGTGTGCCTACAGCCCGCTGTGGACCTGCCCGCTCGCGCCCGCCACCAACACGGTGAAGGCAGAACTGCCGGTCGGCGAACTGACGTCAGACCTCTAGGGCTGCCAGCAGAACCAGCACCACGGTGACGACGGCGAACAAGCCGTGGCCACCAACGACAGCAACTGGGAAGTGCCGCTCAGGTGGGACGTCTGCTGTTGCCACCTCGGCCGCCGCACGCGCTCGGTACGTCGGCAGCCAGCGTCGCAGCATCGCGAACCCGAGCAAGGCCACCGGCACGAGCAGAATGAACGCGACCCAGGCCAGAGCGTCGCTGTCGACGATCAGGTAGATGATCCACAGCACGAGCCCGATGGCCGCGAGGGCGAAGTGACTGAAGATCAGTGCCGGCCGGAACTTGCTCGTGCTCGGCTTGCGTGGCCCGCCGTTGCTGATCCAGGTGTACAGCAGGTAGAAACCACCGACCGCGGTGATCAGCCACGTGACGAGTGCTGCGATACCCATGTCATCTCCTCGGCTCGAAACCTTCGGCCTGGTCGTCCTCCTCGGCGACGCGTACGCCGTACCGGAAGGCCAGCTTTCCCCCGAGATAGCCCGACACCATGAGTGCGGCCAAGCTGACCCCCGACAGAACGATCGGACCGACCGCGACCTGGTCGGCATCGGATCCACGGCGCCAGAGCGCGTTGACGACGTACGCCACGACGATCGCCACGTTCAGGACCAGGTGGATCAACCCGGTCCGGAACGCCGGTGTGCCGGGCGGGATGGCGAAGAAATCCAGTAGCCCGACGGCCGCGGCCGCGAGTGCGCCGACGAGGCCGATCACGATCAGCCACGTCGACGCCTGGACCAGGTACGCCGCGTCCGCCGCCCGCGATCCGATGTCGAAGACGAAGCTGGCCAGCCAGGCGCCGATCGGGATCGTCACCAGGATCGGGTGGAACGGGTGACCATACGGGCCGGTGAGCAGCGCACTGACCGGGTGCTTGGCGGCAGACGACCGATCGGACATCGGCACCTCCTATTTCACCAATCGAGTTTGGTCTTATTCCGACCGGCAGGTCAAGAGGTGGGCGCACGTCGGCGTCGCTTTTGGCCAATGTTCGTGTCCGTTATCGTGGACGGGTGGCTGACGAGGGACTCGGTGCGGACGCGACGATCAGGGCGGTCTCGGCGTTGGGCGACGAATCCCGGCGCCGGATGTTCGGGTTCTGCCGCCGGGCCGGCCGGGCGATCAGCCGGGACGAGGCGGCGGCCGAGGTCGGGATCTCGCGGAAGCTTGCCGCGTTCCACCTGGAGAAGCTGGTCGAGGCCGGGCTCCTGCGAGCCCACTACGAGCACGGCGGCAGGCTTCGCAAGGTCGGCCGTGCCCCGAAGCTGTACGAACCGGTCGAGACCGACGTGCGGGTGTCGATCCCGCCGCGCCAGCCGGACCTGCTTGCGGAGATCCTCCTCGACGGCGTCCTCAGCCGGGACGATGACCTCAGCCCGATGGACTCGACCCTCAAGGCAGCGTTCCGCCGAGGTGAACGCGTCGGCGAAGAGGAACGCGCCCGATCCCGCCCCGGCCGGCTGAGTGCGGAACGTGCGTTGACGTTGTCAGAGGCAACGTTGTCGCGGGCCGGCTTCGAACCGGACCGTCCACGCCCGAACTGCGTCCGGCTGCACAGTTGCCCGTTCCACCCACTCGCGCAGGCGCAGCCCGACGCCGTCTGCGGCATCAACCACGCCTTCCTCACCGGCATGCTCAGCGGCCTGCGGGCAACCACCGTCCGCGCCGTCCTCGACCCAGCCGGCGGCGAGTGCTGCGTGGAGATCACCGCCGACTGACAGGCCCTAGAGCGAGTTCTCCAGGGCGTCCGTCAGGAGAGCTGCCAGGGCTTCGAGCTGGAAGTCCGCGGAGGACGAGACTTCTTCGTCGGAGCCGTCGAGGGCCCGGGCGGCGAGGCTGGACTTGCTGTCGATGAGGTCGGCGATCCTGGTGTCGATGGTCTGGGCGGCGATGATCCGCCACGCGGTCACCGGCATGTCCTGGCCGATCCGGTGGACCCGGTCGATCGCCTGCGTCTGCTCGGCGTTCGTCCAGGACAGCTCCGCGAGGACGACGTTCGACGCGACCTGCAGGTTCAGGCCCACACCGGCGGCCAGCAGCGAGCAGACCGCGACGGAGACCTCCGGGTCGTTGACGAACGCGTCGATGTTCTTCTGCCGGTTCCTCGCGGTCTGGTCGCCCCGGATCGAGGAGAAGCGGATGCCGCGCTCGGTGAAGAGCTCCTCGGCGGCGTCCATCACCTCGATGTGGCGAGCGAAGAAGACGACCTTGCCGACGTTCTGCGCGAGCTGCGCGGCGTAGTCGGCGGCCAGTCCGGCCTTAGCGGTACCGATCCGGCGGACCAGGGTGAAGACGTTCTCGCCGGTCTTCGCGTTCGCCATCTCGGTGCGCTCCCAGCCGGCCACCCGGCGGACGAGCTCGTGGTCGATGCCGTCCACGGTGGTGCCGGAGGTCCGCGTCTCGAGTGCGGTCTGGTACCGCTGCACGAGGCGGTTGGCGAGCTCGCGCTCGGCGTCGCGGATCGAGCGGCCGAGGGCGCCGTCGAGCTCGACGGGCAGATCGGCGATCCGGCGGGCCGGGATGTCGGCGGCCACGTCGACCTTGCGGCGGCGGACGATGCCGAGGTCGATCACCGACGCACGGGCGGCGGCGTAGAAGCCGGGGTCGGCCGGCGTCAGCTCGGTCTCCTCGAGCGACTCCATCAGCTCGGCCCGCGGACCCTTGTCGTCGATCCAGCCGAGGTACTGCCAGATCGCGGTGAAGTCCTCGATCGAGTTGATCAGCGGCGTTCCGGTGAGTGCCATCAGCAACGGACGCGGCGTACGGGTCCGGATGCGTTCGGACAGCTGCAGGACGTTGCGCGATCGCTGCGACTTCTTGTTCTTGATGAAGTGTGCCTCGTCGACCACCATGCCGCGGAAGCCGAGGTCGCCGAGCCAGCCGACGTGACGGTCGAGTACCTCGTAGTTGACGACGACGATGTCCGCGAACCCGTCGATCGTGTCGCCGTCGCCGTGGATCACCGTGGCTGTCTTCTGCGGCGTCCAGAGGCCGGCCTCGCGAGCCCAGTTCGTCTTCACGACGTTCGGTACGACGGCCAGCAGGGGATAAGCGTTGGCGGCGCGAGCGGCGAGCAGGGCCTGAGCGGTCTTGCCGAGGCCCGGCTCGTCGGCGAGCAGGAACGTGCGGTGGCCGGCCGAGGCGGCCGCGATCAGGCGCGCCTGGTGTGGCATGAGCTCCAGGCCGCCGGCCGCGTTCAGAGAGGTCGGCTCGGGCAAGGTCATGCTGGCCGCGGCGCCGGCGTACTCGAACGACTTGAGCAGAGGCCCGATGAGTTCCCAGCCGGCCAGTCGGCGCGGGCGCGGCGGACGGGACGGGGCAGCCGAGAAGTCGGGTGCGAGGAACGGGTTGGCGAGCTGACGCTGGACCACAGCCTGCGGTACGACGCGGCGCGCGGCATCTGGTGGAGTCACCGGCTCGGTGGGCGCGGGCTCCTCGTGCGGCGCCTCGACGCCGGCGGACTTCAGCATGTCGCGCTTGAGCCGCGCACCCGCCTCGGACACGACGGCGTCCTCGGCCAGCAGCCCGAGGAGCGAGGTCTCGCGGGCGGCCGCCTTGGCGAGGATCGTCGCGACGCCGTCCAGCCGCCGGAGTTGCTCGGCGCGGTAGGTGTCGGTCGCGTTCTGGTCCGCGTTCACGCGGGCGCGCTCCTCGCGCACCAGCAGCGCGACGACCTGGAACTTGGTGCGCACCGACGGGCGTACGTCGGAGCGCTCGACCGCGCTCTCGACCTCCCGCACGGCCCGCGCGAGGACGGGGATCAGACCGTCGCCATCGCGGGCAGGACGCCGGCGACGGGGAGCGGAACGGGCAGCGCTTGACTGGCGCTGGCCTCGTGGGGCCAAAGACTCCTCCTCAGTACTGCCACGGCACGAGAGCCATGGCTGAACGCAGCACCGCACGGCCATCCCGCCGCCGCGACACGTCGCGCCGAGAGTCCGGTAGGGCCACCGGGAAACGGCGCAGAACCACCGCTTCCGCGAGCGATCGCTGTCCCGGACTCCACCGGGACCGGCCACCGCGTGCGATTGGCGACCTCTAGTCGATGACTGTGACCTCCGGGCCAAGACGCAGCCGTCGCCGGGGGCGGTCGGCATTGCCGATGTTCGGTGCTGTGCCCAATAGTAGCCTGCGTCCGCGACCACGGCTGTTCACCCTCGGTAAAGTTCCGATCCGGGCCGTCTGACGAGCGCTACTCGAGGTGGCGAGATGTAACGGATTCGTGTCGTACGGCGATATGGGCTTGCGTGGGTGGCCTTTGCCGGGGAGGGCGAGGCTGGTGTGGGGGCCCGCGGGGCGGCCGTCTGGTCGTGACGTGTCTGACGTGGGGGAGCGTGCTGCATGTCGTATCGATTCAACCCGCCGCCGAACTGGCCGAGCCCGCCGGCCGGCTTCGTCCCTGAGCCGGGTTGGGAACCCGACCCGAGTTGGCCGCCGGCCCCGCCTGGGTGGCAGTTGTGGGTCGAGAACGTGCCCGTCGGATCGCATGCGAGCGCCGTACCGGAACCTCCGCTGCGGAGTCCGGTCGCGGTACGCGCGAGGCATGCGGCGCGGACCGAGCACGCGGAACAGCAGACTGCTCCGGCTGAGGCGGTCGGACTCGACATTCCGGGCCGCCGTGAGGGACGCGGGTTGTTCGGTGGGAAGAAGCGCCTGGAGAACGAGGTCGAGCGTCTGCACCACCTGGTGGAGCAGCTCGGCGGGATGGATGCGCTGACCATCGCTGCCGAGACGGACCGCCTGCGCGACGAGCTCGGTCAGGTGCAGTCTGCGCTGGGCAGTGCCCGGCAGGATGTGTCCAACGCTCAGGCCGAGCTGACCGCCGTACGGCAAGAGGTCATCGAGACCAACGAGGTCGCGATGCTGCAGGAGGTGGGCATCTACGAGTACTCGCATCCGTTGGCGGACGCAGTTGCCTACAAAGCGCGGCTGGCCGAGCTGAAGGACCAGTACAAGGCGCTCGCGCGGGGCGACGGTGCCGTCACGGCTTCGACGACCTGGCAGGTCAACAACTCGGCGCGTGAGGGCGCCAAGATGGTTCGCGAGATCTCCAAGCTGATGCTGCGCGCGTACAACGCCGAGGCGGACAACTGTGTCCGGACAGTCCGGCCACATCGCCGGGCGTCGAGTGTCGAGCGTCTGTCCAAGGCGCGCGAGTCCATCGCGCGGCTGGGTCAGAGCATGAACATCAGAATCAGCGAGGACTACCACGCGCTGCGCGTCGACGAGGTCCTGTTGACTGCCGACTACCTCTCGAAGGTCGAGGAGGAGAAGGAACGCATTCGCGCGCAGCGGGAGCAGCAGCGCGAGGAGGAAGCAGCGCGGCGCGAGTTCGAGCGGGAGAAGTCGAGGCTGCTGAAGGAGCGGTCGCACTACGAGACCGCCCTGGCTCGGGTGCAGGCGACAGGTGATACGGCCGCGATCGACCAACTCCAGGCACAGATCGCCGAGATCGAGTCGTCGATCGCCGGCGTCGAGGAGCGCGAGGCGAACATCCGGGCCGGCTATGTCTACATCATCTCGAACGTCGGATCGTTCGGTCAGAACATGATCAAGATCGGCATGACGCGGCGACTCGATCCGCTGGACCGGGTGCGCGAGTTGGGCGACGCGTCGGTTCCGTTCAGGTTCGACGTCCACGCGATCATCTTCAGCGAGGACGCGCTCGGCCTCGAGGGTGGACTCCATGCGGCGTTCGCGGAGAAGCGCGTCAACAAGGTCAACCTGCGGCGGGAGTACTTCTATGCGACTCCTGCCGAGGTCCGTGACGAGCTGGCCCGGATCGCGGGGCAGCACCTTCTCGAGTACCACGATCTGCCGGAAGCGCTCGAGTGGCGGGCGAGCGGCGGCGCGACGCCTGACTAACGCCCGGGATCGGTGAGGGCTGTGGCGATGAGGGCGGTGCCGGGTGCGGTTCGGCCGCCGGGGCCGGGGGACGGGGAGACGTCGGCGGCGGTGAGGGGGTCGCCGCATTCCGAGCAGGTGACTGTTGGGGTCGTGCGGTGCCCGCAGGTGGTGTGAGTGAAGTGGAGCGGTTGCCCGGCCGGTGGAGTGGCCCAGCGGTCGCCCCAGGCGGTGAGAGCCATCAGGATCGGGATGAGTTCGCGGCCGGCTTCGGTGAGGGCGTAGGTGTAGCGGACCGGGTTGTCTTGGTACGGCGTACGGACGACGAGGCCGCCGTTCATCAGCGTGGTGAGCCGGTCGGTGAGCAGATTGCGCGAGATGCCGAGGTCGGTGACGAACTCGTCGAAGCGGTTCAGGCCGAGGTAGAGATCGCGCAGTACCAAGGGGGTCCACCAGTCGCCGATGACTTCGAGGGACTGGGCGAGCGAGCAGTGCATCGAGGCGAAGCTGGTGTTCCGCATGTCACCACTCTAGTCAGTTGCGGTATTGAACTCACCATCTCTACGGTGGAGGCGACGGCCGACGAGAGGGGAGCGGGGCATGTACCACCGGATCGTGGCAGCGCAGGTGCGGAAGGCGTTCGCGGAGATCAGTGCCGGCAACTGGGAGGCCATGGTGGCGGGGATGGCGCCGGCCTTCACCTACCGGTTCTACGGGGATCACGCGTTGGGCGGTGAACGGCACACGCACGATGCGCTGCGGCGCTGGTGGGAGCGGTGTTTCCGGTTGCTCCCGGACACCAGGTTCGACGTACAAGACGTCCTGGTCGCAGGGTGGCCGTGGAACACGCGAGTCGCGACCGCGGTCACAGTCCACGTCGGTGTCGTCGACGGCACGCACTACGAGAACGTCGTACACCAGTTCCTGCGGTTGCGGTGGGGCAAGATCACCGAGGTCCGCACCCTCGAGGACACCGCCGTACTCGAGAAGACCCTCGACCGCCTGGCCGCCGCCGGCTACCCCGAAGCCCACGCGACCCCAATCACAGACCGCGACCGCAACGGCTGAAGCCGGACGCTGTGGCGTGGCGTGCAGACGGACGGGTGGTGCCGGGTCGACGGGTAGTGCAGTTGAGCGCGGGGTGCGTCCCGTGTACGGCGTCTCGCGGGTGCACTACCCGTCGGTCCGTACACGTCCGGTCGATGTCCGCGTGGCCGTCAGTCGCCTTGGGGGAGTGGTGCTCACGGTGGTGCTCCTCTTCAGGTGCGGCGGTGGAGTTCGGGGAGTACTTCGGTGCGGTAGAGGTTCATCATGTCGACGGAGTGCGGGCCCATGTTGGCGACGTAGATCTCGTCGAAGCCGGCGTCGACGTACGGCATGAACGCCTCGACATGTGCGTCCGCCTTGGATCCGCAGGTGACGGACTGCGCCGTCGACTCCTTGGTGACGAGTTGGCTCGCCTGCTCGAAGTGGCGCGGTGACGGCAGCACCTGGGACAGCTCGCCGGGCAGACCTGAGTTGCCCCAGATCCGGTGCGCCTGCTCGATACCTTCTTCCTCGGTCGGCGCGTAGCTGACCTTGAACCCAGCCTGCGCCGGCTTGTCCCCGCCGCCGTTGTCGCGGAACCGCTGGAGCAGCTCCGAGTCCGGCGAGGTGGTGATGTAGCCGTCCGCGATCCGCGCCGCGACATCCGTTGCCTCGGGCCCGAATCCGGACATGTAGATCGGCAGTGGCGTGTCCGGCCTGGTGTAGATCCGGGCGGTGTCGACGGTGTAGTGCTTGCCGTGGTGAGTGACGAACCCCTCCTCCGTCCACAACCGGCGCATGATCTCCACCGCCTCTTCGAGCATCTCCAGCCGTACGTCGACCGTCGGCCAGACCGACCCGAGCACGTGCTCGTTCAGCGCCTCGCCGGTGCCGATGCCGAGCTGGAACCGCCCGTTCAGCAGTACGGCGCTGGTCGCGGCCGCCTGCGCGATGATCGCGGGGTGGATCCGCACCGTCGGACACGTCACCGCGGTGGTCACGGGGAGTTCGCACACCTGGGAGACCGCACCGATGGTGGACCAGACGAACGCGCTCTGACCCTGTTCGTCGTTCCACGGATGGAAGTGGTCACTGATCCACAGCCCGTCGAACCCGGCGTCTTCGGCCAGCCGCGCCTGCTCGATCAACTGGGCCGGCGTGTACTCCTCACTGGACAGGAAGTAGCCGATCTTCACGTCGTACTCCGATCGTTTGAGTTACCCGCCGGGTGCCCGCTCCCGCCTCATCCATGCACGGGCTGAAACGACTCGAATAGGCGTGGGGTCAGCGGGCACAGGGCGGGGATGAAGACCACGGTTGCTGATCTGATCCTGCAGAGACTCCGCGACTGGGGAGTCGACCATGTCTTCGGGTACGCCGGTGACGGCATCAACGGGCTGTTGTCGGCCTGGGAACGAGCCGGTGACGAGCCCCGGTTCGTCCAGGCGCGGCACGAGGAGATGTCGGCGTTCGAGGCGGTCGGGTACGCGAAGTTCACCGGTCGCGTGGGCGTGTGTACGGCGACCAGCGGACCGGGTGCGATCCACCTGCTCAACGGTCTGTACGACGCGAAGCTCGACCACGTCCCGGTCGTGGCGATCGTGGGCCAGACCGCGCGGTCGGCGATGGGCGGCAACTATCAGCAGGAAGTCGACCTGATGTCGCTGTTCAAGGACGTCGCCAACGAGTACTGCCAGCAGGTGATGGTCCCCGAGCAGCTACCGAACGTTCTGGATCGCGCGATCCGGATCGCGGCGTCGCGTCGTACCGTCACGGCTCTCGTGGTGCCGGCCGACGTCCAGGAACTGGAGTACGAGCCGCCGTCGCACGCCTTCAAGATGGTGCCGTCGAGCCTCGACCTGACCTGGTCCGCGCCGGTGCCGGGCGAGGACGATCTGCGCCGGGCCGCGGACGTCCTCAACGCGGGGGAGAAGGTCGCGATGCTCGTCGGTCAGGGCGCGCGAGGTGCTCGGCAGGAGGTCGGCACGGTCGCCGACCTGCTGGGTGCCGGGGTGGCGAAGGCGTTGCTCGGCAAGGACGTGCTGTCCGACGAACTGCCGTGGGTGACCGGGTCGATCGGGCTGCTCGGCACGCGGCCGTCGTACGAGTTGATGACCGGCTGCGACACGTTGCTGATGGTGGGTTCGAACTTCCCGTACAGCCAGTTCCTGCCGGAGTACGGCGCGGCGCGCGCGGTGCAGATCGACGTCGATCCGACGATGGTCGGGCTGCGCTATCCCTTCGAGGTGAATCTGGTCGGCGATGCGGCCGAGACGCTGCGCCGGCTGATCCCACTGCTCGACCGCAAGGACGACCGGTCCTGGCGCGAGGACATCGAGAGCAAGGTCGAGCGCTGGTGGCAGGTGATGGAGCGCCGGGCGCACACCTCTGCGGACCCGGTGAATCCCGAGCTGGTCTTCCACGAACTGTCGCCCCGGCTGCCAGATGACGCGATCGTGGCGGCCGACTCGGGGTCGGCCGCGAACTGGTACGCGCGGCATCTGCGGTTCCGCGGCGACATGCGCGGATCGCTGTCCGGCACCCTCGCGACCATGGGACCTGGCGTGCCTTATGTCATCGGCGCGAAGTTCGGCGAGCTCGGCCGGCCGTGTATCGCCCTCGTCGGCGACGGCGCGATGCAGATGAACGGCATCAACGAGCTGATCACGATCGCCAAGTACTGGCAGGACTGGGACGATCCCCGGCTGATCGTCGCCGTGCTCCACAACAACGACCTCAACCAGGTCACCTGGGAGCTCCGGGCCATGGGCGGTTCCCCGCAGTTCCTGCCGTCGCAGGAACTCCCGGACTTCCCGTACGCCGCGTACGCGCGCAGCCTCGGCCTGGCCGGCGTACTGGCGGCCAAGCCAGAGGAGGTCGCGCCGGCGTGGGACGAGGCGCTGGCCGCGGACCGGCCCTGTGTCGTCGAGTTCGTGACAGATCCCGCCGTACCGCCGATCCCGCCGCATGCGACCTGGGATCAGCTGGAGAAGGCGCTGGAGTCGATCGTCCGTGGTGACTCCGACCGGGTCGACGTGATCAAGGAAGGCGTGAAGTCGAAGGTGCAGGAATTCCTGCCGGGGACGAAGTCCTGACTGTCAGGCAGTCGTGATTGTCAGGGGCAACTTCGGGTACCGGCCGGAGGGTCGAAAGGAGCGCATCATGCCCGCAGGATCGAACGCCAAGCGCGAACGGCAGTACGAACACATCAAGGCCGGGCTGAAGCAGCGCGGCCGCAGCGAGGACACCGCGGAGGAGATCGCCGCGCGCACCGTGAACAAGGAACGCGCCCGCTCCGGCGAGTCCAAGGAGAAGAGCCGTACGTCGACCCACGACATCTCGTCGGGCCGCCGCGGCGGACTCCGCTCGCACAGCGGCTCGAAGGGCCGGACCAAGGAGCAGCTCTACAACGAGGCCAAGCACAAGAACATCAAGGGCCGCTCCAAGATGTCCAAGGCCCAACTCGCAAAGGCCGTCGGCAGGTAGCGACCGCACCAGGCACGGCCGCGTCCATCGCCACCGCCGCGCACCATCCGATGGCTGATGTCTGTTGGGTTCATCGCAGTAGCTCCTGGGCGGCGCGGAGGTCGTCGACGAACTGGGCGAAGTCGCGGCGGAATTCCTGGGACCGTACGACGGCTGACGGATGGACCGTCGCCACTGCGGCTCGGCCGTCGGGAAGTTGTACGGGCGAGCCTCGGCGTTCGGTGACTTTGAAGCCGGAGCCGAGCAGGGCGCGGGCGGCGACGGCGCCGAGGATCACGACGAGTTCCGGTTTCACGATCTCCAGTTCGCGGTCCAACCAGGGGCGGCAGGCAACGATCTGACCGGCCGACGGGGTCTTGTGGATCCGGCGTTTGCCCTGGCGTTCGAACCGGAAGTGCTTGACCGCGTTGGTCAGGAACACCTCGGACCGGTCGATCCCCGCCTCCACCAAGGCCTTGTCCAGCAGCCGGCCCGCAGGCCCGACGAAGACGTGCCCCTCCTTGTCCTCCACGTCGCCGGGTTGTTCCCCGATCAGCATCATCCGGGCGCGGACCCGTCCTTCGCCCGGCACGACCTGTTCGGCGTCCTCGTACAGGTCGCAGCCGCGGCAGTCCGGGAGCGTCGCCGTGACCTTCCGCATCCCGCCGTCGTGCGGAACCCACTGCTCGGCACCGGTGAAGTCGTTCACGTCAGCCTCCCGTGGCCGAGTGCGGTGCGTGGACCGGCTTCGACTGGGCCGAGCGGCGCTGGCGCAGGTAGATGGACCCACCGACGATCGCCGCCACGGCGAGGAACTCGCTCTGCCAGTTCTGGAACGACTCGTACCAGAACTGTGACGTCCCCAGATACTGCCACGTCGTCACCGCCGTACCGCCGTGCTGCTCCTGTTCCTGACTGTACGACGCCGCACCGGTGACCGCGTGCAGCCAGAACGACAGCAGGAACACCAGCCCGAAGGCGATCGCCAAGGAGTTCTCGTAGAGCTTCAGCACCACCGGCGAACCGTGCCGTACCGGCCAAGGTGCCTCACGATCGGTGCGGTGATCCCGTGGGTCCTCGTCCTGCGGCGTGGGCTCGCCGATCGGGCGGGACTCAGCGGAGCCCTTCTGCACCAGGTAGGCGGTCAGCAGGACGTACATGCCCATCTGCAGGAATTCGGACTCCCAGTTCTCGAAAACCGCCTCGCCGAACGACGACGAACCGACGTACTGGGCGAGGGTCTGGGTCGGCTGCCCGTGGTCGGTGAGCTCAGCGTTGTCCTGCGCGTGACCGGTGAGAACGAGACCGATCAGGAACACGAGGAACAGCACCAGATTGACCGTCAACAGTGCCCGCAGCCGAAACCATCGCATGACCGGCCGGTACCCGGCCGCGGGCGAACGTAGACAGCGCGACTCAGGTGCTGGTGGGCGCCAGCGCCTCCCGTACGACGACCAGCCCGAACAGCACGAGGGTCAACGCGTGGACGACGGTGCACCACAGGCAGATCGCGTCGATCTGGAAGAGCTCGGCCCAGACGAGGTAGAAGACGAACAGCACCCCGACCACGACCGCGGCGAGGCGCACCCGGCCGGGCCACGGCGAGGCGGCGCGCCACATCTGCGGTAGGCACAGGACAGTCATCGCGACGAAGAAGCCGAGTCCCAGGAGGGCGACCGGGATGCCGAAGACGGCCGAGTACTCGCTCGACGTGACCTTCAGGCAGTTGACCACGCCGGTGTCCGGGCAGGCGAGAGTCGACCCGGCGGTGAAGTGCTCATAGGTCAGGTACGCCGCGACCGCGACGCCTGCGATCGACAGTCCCAAGGTGGTCCAGGGCAACCATCCCAGCGGTGCGACCTGCTCGGATCGTTGCTCTGTCCCCGCGGTCTTGCTCACGTCTCAGCTCTTCCCGAGCTTGCCGGCGGCCGCGGTGACGGCGGCGCTCGAGCACACGTTCGAGGGCTGGTTGCCGGTGACCTGGCAGAGCGCGGCGGTGTACAGGTTGGAGGAGCCGACGATCGCCTTCGCGATCGGGCTGGACGGATCCTTCAGCGCGGTCGCGACCTCGGCCTGCGTCTTGCCGGCCAGGATCTCCGGACTGTACGACGCGCCCGAGGCGACGAACTTCCCGCCGAGGTCGACGAACGGGATCGAGCCGCCCTCCTTCACGTACGGCGGTGCGTTGTAGGTGTCGAACGTCTTCTGGTCCTCGGCCGTCGGCGTGTCCAGCGGGGCGTACTGCCCGTTGACCTGCTGGTTCGTGGTCGTCTCGACGCCGGTGAAGGTCAGGTACTGACTCGTGTACTTCGCTCCGTGGAACGACAGGGTCGGGGTGTTCGGGAAGACGTCACTGGCCGACGAGTGCGTCGTACCGAGGTTGCTGAAGCTCCCGAACCGCGAGAGCGCGACCGTGACGGGCCAGCGCTCGGCGGCGCAGAACGGGCAGTACTCGGCGCCGATGTAGAGCACCTTCGGCTTCCCGCCCGCGGTCAGCGCCGGGGCCGTGATCGCCGACGGACCGCCCTGCACGGCGTCGGTGCCGACCTCGGTGAACGTCGAGTCCGGGATGGACGTCAGCGCGCTGACGACCTGCGAATCGGCGGCACCGGACGGCCCGGTCGCGGTGTTGTCCTTCCCACCGCCGGCCAGCCGGATGATCACCAGGCCGGCGACCACGATGACCACAACCGCCACCGCACCGGACGCGAGCAGCAACCGCCGGCGCCGCTCGGCCCTCGCCTGTGCAGCCTGTTGCGCTGCGATCCTGTCCCGAGCCCGAGCCTTCTGCTCGACACGCCTTGCCATGACTCTCCTCGTCTGACCACCGGTAAACGCCCATTCACTCAACTGCCGATGACCCCCGGAAGTTCCGCGCCGTCCACCAGTTGAACGCGGCGGCTGTCAGGGCTTGGGTCCTATCATCGGTAGATGGAGTGGATAGTCGCCTTGATCGCCAGCGGCGGGCTAGCCGGTGCGCTGGCGTACTTTCGCGCGCGGCGGGTGGCGCGGGCCGGGCGGGCACTCGAGGTGGAGCGGGTACGGCAACTCGCCGAGGACGACGTTACCCACTTCGGGGAGCAGTTGACACGGTTCGGGACGACGCTCGACGGGACCAAGCTGGACGTCGCGACGCACCACGACTACCAGACCGCGCTCGACGCGTACGAGAAGGCCAAGACCGCGGCGCCGCGGATCGCTGCTCCGGAAGGGATCAGCGCGATCGTCGATACCTTGACCGACGGGCGGTACGCGCTGGCGTGTGTGCAGGCCAGGCTCGCCGGGCAGCCGGTCCCTGAGCGGAGGGTCCCGTGTTTCTTCGATCCGCGGCACGGACCGTCGACCGGAGACGTCCTGTGGACGCCGCCGGGGCGTGGCACGCGGAAGGTGCCGGCCTGCGCGCAGGACGCGGCGCGGATCGCGGCCGGCGCGGAGCCGGAGGTCTACTACATCAAGTACGGCGAACTGAACGTCCCGTACTGGGAAGCCGGGGCGCCGGGGGAGTCGTACAAACTCGGCTTCTTCGGCGCAACCGGCGTACGGGCGATGTCGATCGGGCTGCGGATGCAGACCAAGGGCATCGACGTCGGCCGGGGGCGGCGCGACCCGACCATCGTGCGCCGGAGCGACGCCGACTGACGACACACTGTCAGGAGCTCAGACGGTCGTGCAGGAGGTTCAGCTGCGCCGGGTTGGCGGTGAACACCACCGCCTGCTGGTCGGCGTCATGAGCCTCGGACGGGCGTCCCGCCGCGCGAAGCAGTTCCGCGCGGGTGGCGTGGAACAGGGCGTACTTGCCGAGTGCGCCCTCCAGTTCGTCGAGCTCCGCCAACGCCGGCTCCACGCCCTCGACGTACCGCAGGGCGACTGAGCGATGCAGACGGGTGACGGCGTTCGGCTGCAGGCGAAGCAGCATGTTGTAGAGAACGAGGATCTGCTCCCAGTCCGTCTCGGTCCACGTGGCCGCCTCACAGTGGCAGGCGGCGATGGCCGCCTGGAGTTGATACGGCCCGGGGGAGTGGTGCCGGCGCGCGGTCCGCATCAGCAGGGCGGTCGCGTCGGCGATCGCGGCATGGTCCCACCGCGACCGATCCTGGTCTTGCAGTAGGACGATCTGACCGTCAGCCGTGAAACGAGCGGCGACCCGAGCGCGGTGGAGCCGGATCAGCACGAGCAGGCCAGTCACCTCGGGCTCGTTCGGCAGGAGACCGGCCAGTAGCGCGGTCAGCCACTCCGCGTCGTCGACGAGGTCACGCGAATGCGCCTGCTCGGCGGTGCTGGACAGATACCCCTCGTTGAAGAGCAGATAGATGACGGTCAGTACTTCGCTCAGCCGTTCGCCGAGCTCGTCGTCGCGGGGAATGCGGTACGGGATCCCGGCATCCGCGATCTTCCGCTTCGCCCGGGTGATCCGCTGCGCCACGGTGGTTTCCGGTACGACGAACGCCGCGGCGATCTGCGCCGTCGTCAGACCGCACACGACCCGGAGAGTGAGCGCGATCTGAGCCTCCCTGGCCAGTGCAGGGTGACAGCACGTGAAGATGAGCCGCAGCCGGTCATCCGGCTCAGGCCGCACCGGCCACTGCAGCTGCGCCAGCTTGGTCCGGTAGTTCTCCTGCCGCCGCAGTACGTCGAGACCGCGCCGCCGGGCAACGGTGAACAGCCACCCGTCGGGCCGGTCCGGGATGCCCTCCTCGGGCCACCGCCGCAACGCGCTCTCGACGGCATCCTGGACGAGATCCTCGGCGGCGGAGAAATCGCCCAGCAGCGACATCAGCGACGCCGCGAGCCGGCCCGCGTGCTCACGCACCACCCGGGCCAGCTCATCAGCGGACGCGAGGTCGGTCATGACTCCACGGGGCGGATCTCGATCACCGGGCAGGCCGGCCAGGTCTTCACCATCCGCAGCGCCTCGTCCAGGTCCGCGACGTCGATCTCGATCACACCCGAGATCACCTCCTTGCCCTCGATGAACGGCCCGTCGGTCGTCACCGGCTCCGGCCCGTCCAGCCGGACCGTGGTCGCCGTCGCCGCACCCTGCAGCTTGCCGGTCCGGGCACTGATCCGGTCCGCGTTGTCGATGAACCACTGGTTCACCCGCCCGTACGCCGCCTCCAGTTCGGCCGGGCTCATCGCCTCGACCTCCTTGGTGAACTCCGGGGTGTCGACGAACATGAGCACGTACTTCACTGCACCACCTCCTGGGATCAGTCTGGCCGGTCGCGGGTCAGCTCGCCGGGAGGTCGGCGTACAGGTCGATGCCGTTCCCGGACGGGTCGGTGACCGTGGCGTACCGCATGCCCCACGGTGCGTCGTACGGCTCCTGCAGCCCGGTGACTCCGTCGGCGGTCAACTCGGCGTACGCCGCATCGACCTCGGCCGCCGTCTCGAACCCGAACGCGAGGAACATCCGCCCCTGGCTCGGCGGTGTCCAGCGCGCGGTGATCTTGGCGCGCATCTCGTCGGTGTCGAGCATCAGGTGTACGCCGTTGGGCAGGTCGCAGCCGGCGTGGTCGTCGGGCATGTACTGGTCCCGGACGAAGTCGAGCCCGAGCCGCTTGTAGAACTCGATGGCCGCGCCCAGATCGGACACCGCGATGTCCAGGATGTTCACGGTCGGTTGCATGGTCGTCTCCCTGGTTGTGAGTGGGTTTCACTCAGGAGACGATCGGCACCGGCCGGAATCCGACACCCGCGGATCGGTCAGGTGCGGCGGAAGACCAGGAGTTCGGTGCGGCCGCCGCTGAGTGGGACGAAGCGGCTGCCGATCAGCGTGAGGTCGCGCTGGGCCAGGAAGCCGGCGAGCCAGGCTCGCGGGGCGACCGAGTAGATGGTCATCCGGTCCGGCTCGGTCAGCCAGACCTTGGTGGTCGAATCGTCCAGACAGTCGTCGGTGACCATGTCGAACGCGACCGTGCCGCCGGAGCGGACCACCCGGGCCATCTCGTCGACGTAGCCGAGTGCGGTCGCGAACGGGATGTAGCTGAGCAGTTTGTGCGTGTGCACGAGGTCGACCGAGGCCGAAGGCGTCGACCCCAGGGTTTTGCCGTCCGCCGGGCGGAAGACGAGATCAGGCAGTTCGCGGCGAAGGTAGGCGATCCAGTCCGGTGCGGTCTCGTACACCTCGTACGAGGTCGGCCGGAGGGCCGCCAGGATCCTGGTCGAGTAGCGGCCCGAGCCGGGCCCGATCTCGCAGACGCGCTCCGCGGTCGTGAGACCACTGAGCTCGAGCATGGCCTCGACCGTCTCCGCTGTGGCGCCGGGCTCGGCGCTGTAGCTGTCGAGGAAGTCGCCGACCGACTGGCCGGCCCGGTCGGCCTGTTTGACGATGCGCTTGGCCGGCAGGAACGCACTGATCGCCGGATCGGCGCTGTGGCCGCGGACGAGTTGGAAGCCTGCGGGCCGAAGAGCCTTGTTGACCGCGGCATTGACGGTGTGACGGACAGACATGTAGTTCCCCCATGACGAGTAGCGAAGCCACCCCCGGCCCATCATGCCTACGACCCGACCAGGAACCAAGGAAAGTAGGCAACTATCACTGCCTGCGCTGCGACTGTCGCCCTGTGCCTCTGATTCCCTTGTTTTCAAGGGAATCGGACGCTTGCTGGGTAATCCTGGCGTCGCAGACGGTCGTGGATCGTGCGGCGACACGCCGTTGGCGACGACGCCGGAGGGTGACTGGTTCCTAGCATCGGAAGAGCCCGTGCCGTCGAGGCGAGGAGCTCTGTGGTGATCGATGAACCTGCCCTTGCCG
Organism: Kribbella sp. NPDC049227; assembly: GCF_043197265.1. Taxonomy (NCBI): domain Bacteria; kingdom Bacillati; phylum Actinomycetota; class Actinomycetes; order Propionibacteriales; family Kribbellaceae; genus Kribbella; species Kribbella sp. NPDC049227. Next base: position 202,071 of record NZ_JBICST010000006.1, read on the forward strand.
GACGCAGCGGCGTCGCGCGGTTGCTGACCGAACTCGCGTACGACGTCTTCGACGAACCGGTGCCCATCACGACGGCACCGTTGCGGCTCACCTACACGCTGGAGTCGGTTGCCTCCAGCACCGACCAGGCCGAGTTCGTCCGGAGCAGGTTGTGGCCGTGCCCACCGAAGCTGGTCACGAGTGCCTCACACCGGGTGACCTGGGTCGACAGCGAGAGCGTGACGAACGTCGCCCACTGTGGATCACTCGGTCCGGCAGTCCCGATCGTTGCCCGGGAAGCAACGCTGGCGTTGTGGGCGAGGTTGCGGGCGGACACTCGGCTGGCGGAGCGTGCCGAAGCTGTCGACTCTGCGCAGGCGGACCTGCTGGCTGCCGTCACCACGGACAAGGTGCCGGCCGAGATCCTGCGGACCGGAGTCGACGCCGCCGCGCGGGTCCTCACCCAGCACGCCTATCTTGCGGGTACGACGCCGTACGACGAGCCGGCCGGGTTCGCGGAGGCGCTGCGGGACAGCGGGGTCTTCAGCACCGTGGCCGGGACCTGGCACTGGGGTCTCCAGGCGTCAACGTATCGGCGCGGTCTGATCCCGGTGCAGTTGGTCTGCTTCGGTGGCCGCATGACCTACTCGGCCGACACGGTCGCGGCGCTGCGGGAGATGAAGGAAACGCGCATCGAGGCAGCCCGCGCCTCCGACGACAGCGATCCGAGCGCGGCGCAGTACGTGACACTCGGATCCGGTGAGCAACCGCGATGCCTCGCGCACGCCCCACATGCCGTCGACGGTCGGCGGGTCAGTCTGGTGACCCAGGTCGCCAACTCCTTCGTCGACGCGTTCACACGGCTGCTGAAGGTCGTGACGGTCGACGTCGAGGAGTCGGAGGAGACTGGCAGCGTGGACGGCCACGGCGAGGTGTTCGAGGTGCCGGACATGACGTGTCAGCACTGCGTCCGGACCATCACCACGGCGGTCGGCGAGTTCGGGGTCCCGCCGCCGGAGTTCGACCTGGAGACCAAGCGGGTGGTGGCGAGCTTCGGCTCGGCCGAGGTCCGGGCGCAGAGCTTCGCCGCGATCCGGGCCCGCGGCTACACCGTCGTACCTGTGCCTCGGTAGCCAGCCGCCGTCGTTCAGGTCGTCCAGGGGCGGAGCTTTTCCGGGTTGCGGACCGCCCAGATGTGCTTGATGCGGTCGTCGGCGATGTCGAACGCGATGACGGTCTCGGTGACGCCCTCGCGCTGGACCACCAGCCCCGGCTGACCGTTGACGGTGCGCTCCAGCACGACGAGCCCGTACCCACGGTCGACCAGATCGGCGAAGTACTGCGCGACCTGCGTGCCGCCGTGAACGGGGTGCGGAGCGGCCGTGACCACGCCGCCGCCATCGCCGATCGCGACCACGTCGGGGTCGAGCAGCGTGATCAGCGTCTGGATGTCCTTGGCCGCCCAGGCTGCCTTGAAGTCGCGGACGATCTCGGCCTGTTGCTGGGTGGGTGCCGTCGGGCTCTGCGCCGTACTGATCCGCCTGCGTGCCGATGAGGCCAGCTGCCGGCAGGCCGCCGGCGTGCGCCCGACGATCTCGGCCACCTCGGGGAACGGATAGCGGAAGACGTCGTGGAGGATGAACGCGACCCGCTCGGCCGGGGTCATCGCGTCCAGCACGACCAGGAACGCCATGTTCACGGACTCGTCCAGTGTGACCCGATCGGCCGGGTCGCCGCCCGGCTGGTCGCCGAGCCACTCGGCCTGGTCGGGCACGGGCTCCGGGACCCACTCCCCGACGTACCGCTCGCGCCGGGCGCGGGCCGATCGGAGCAGGTCGAGGCAGATGCGGCTGGCGACCTTGGTCAGCCAGGCCGCCGGGTTGTCGATCGCCTCCTGCTCCTCGCGGGACATCGCGTACCACCGGGCATAGGTGTCCTGGACGACGTCCTCGGCGTCGGCCAGTGAGCCCAGCAGCCGGTAGGCGAGGTTGATCAGCTGCCGCCGCTCGCTCATGATCGCGCTGAGGCTCGGATCCGACCCGGTCATGATGCTCCCTTCGACGTCTGCTGCCTTCAGAGTGTCCGACGAGGCAGGTCACCGAAGTGTGAGCTCACAGTTCGCCGGGCTGTCTCGTCGTACCGATCATGACCACACAGAACGCGGTAGACGAAGTAGACATCCGGCAACGGATCGACACGTTGGTCGCGTCGGTCCAGGCAGGTGACCTCGACGGACTCAGGACGATGTTCGCTCCGAATCTCGTCTCGTTCGACATCGAACCTCCGCTGCGGCACCTGGGCGCCGAGAAGAAGTGGCAGAACTGGGTGAACGTCTTCGCGGCGTACCAGGAGCCACCCAGCTACGAGGTGCGGGACCTGACCGTGCTGGTCAGCGGCGATCTGGCCGTCGTGTACAGCCTGAACCACATCAGCGGCACGTTGCGCAGCGGCGCTCCGACCGACTACTGGGTTCGCTGGACGGCCTGTTTCCGCAAGCTCGACGGCGCCTGGCTGATCGTGCACGACCAGGTGTCGGTGCCGGTCGACTTCCCGACCGGCAAAGCCCTGCTGGACCTCGAACCCTGAAATCACCCTCGACCCTGAATCACTGGAAGGACCCCGTTTCTGATGGAACCCGTGAAGGCCGCGATCATCTACTACAGCGCCACCGGCACCGTGCACACGCTCGCCCAGGCCGCGTTCGAAGGCGCGGAGAAGGCCGGCGCCGTGATCCGGTTCCGCAAGGTCAGAGAGAGCGCGCCGCCCGAGGCGGTCAACTCCAGACCGGAGTGGCGTGAGCACCTGGACGCCACCGCCGACGTACCCGAGGCCGTGCTGGACGACATCGCCTGGGCCGACGTGGTGCTGTTCGGCACGCCGACCCGCTTCGGTACGCCGTCCGCGCAGCTCAAGGCGTTCATCGACAGCACCGGTCCACTGTGGGCCGCCAATCAGCTGGCCGACAAGGTGTACTCCGCGTTCACCGCGAGCGGTACCAAGCACGGTGGACAGGAGTCGACGATCCTCTCGCTGTCGAACGTCTTCTACCACTGGGGCGGGATCATCGTGCCGCCCGGCTACACCGACGAGATCCAGTACAAGACCGGCAACCCCTACGGCACGTCGCACGTGACCGGGGACGGACCGGTCGACGACGTCCACCTCGAGGCGGCGCGGTACCAGGCGCGCCGCGCCGTCGAGACGGCGGCGGCACTGAAGGCCGGTCGCGCGGCCTGATCCGGTCAGAGCGCGACCTGGGTCCCGGCGGTGCCCGCGATCACGGCGGCGGCGTCGTCGAGTGACCCGATGGCCGCCCGGCCCTTCGTCCCCTCCGCGAAGCGCCGGGCGGCCGCGACCTTGGGGCCCATCGATCCCGCGGAGAACGTGAAGGCCGCGAGGTCCGCGGTGCTGACGTCGCGCAACGGTCGTTGAGCCGGTGTGCCGTAGTCGAGGTACACGGCGTCCACGTCGGTGAGCATCACGAACAGGTCCGCGCGCAACTCGGTCGCGATGAGGGCCGCGGTGAGGTCCTTGTCGACGACAGCCTCGACTCCGCGAAGACGGCCGCCGTCCTCGACCACCGGTACGCCACCACCGCCTCCGAGGATCACGGTGACACCGCTGCGCAGCAGGAGTTCGGCGGCGTCGAGTTCCACCACTCGTCGCGGCACCGGCGACGGGACCACGCGGCGCCACTGCGCGCCGTCCGGCCGGACCGACCATCCGTTGGCCAGGGCAAGCTTGCGCGCGTCGTCCTCGTCGTAGCCGCTGCCGACGTACTTGGTCGGGGTGCCGAAGGCCGAATCGTCCACGTCGACGACGGTCTGGGTGACGAGCGTGACGGCTGGGCGGGTGAGGCCGGCGTTGCTCAGCGCTTGCTGGATCCAGTACCCGATCACGCCCTGTGTCTCGGCGACGAGATCGCTGAGTGGGTACGGCCTCGACAGTCCGGTGTCCGCCGTACTCTCCAACGCCAGCAGGCCGACCTGCGGGCCGTTGCCATGGACAATGAGCACGTCGTGTTCGGCCGCGATCGCAGCCAGCGACGGAGCTGTGGCGGCCAGCCGGGCGATCTGGATGTCCGCATCGGGCCGTTCGCCGCGCCGCAGCAACGCATTCCCCCCGAGCGCGATCACGATCCGCATGTCTCAGCGTCCCACGCGGGCCCGGAGATCGTCGTACGCCGGGATCCTGCGGGCCGTGTGGCGGGGGATTTGGGACCTTTGGCCCTGATCCGCACAGTGGCCGAGGGCTGGAATAGAGGGGCGAGGGAGGCCGGCGAATGTGGTGCCCGGCCGATCCAGAACAGCCACCGCGGGCACTGCATCGCGAGTCCCGGCCTCCCTCCATTCGCACCAGACCGGAGCAGGAGTCAGAGAGGGAGGCTCCTGATCCGCCGGGGTAGGAGCCGATAGGTGGGGACGGCTTCTCTCCCGGGGGGCGAAAAGGGAATCGCTCGATGGGACGACTGGATTTCGGGGGAGTCGTCAGGGGTCGATTCCCGAATCGCTGGGGCTGCGTGGAGGAGCGTGTCCCCAGCACCGGGTGTCGTGCGGCCTGACCTCATCGGCCGCACGGCCCCGCCCGATCGAACTCAGCCAAGAGGGGCGCGGAGTTCGAGGATGGTGCCGTGCGGCTGTCTCCTCTCGAGCCGTACGGCACCACCCAGGGCCTCGGCTCGTTCGCGCAGATTGCGCAGTCCGCTCTGCTGCTTCCCGGGCGTGAACCCGACACCGTCGTCGCTGACCCGCGTCACGACCTCGCCCTCGGCCACCGTCACCTCGACCGACACGGCCGACGCCTGCGCATGCCGGACGACGTTCGACAACGACTCGCGGATGGCGGCCAGGATCTGTGGGCGGGCGGCCGCCGGTACGGCGAGGTCGAGTGGTCCGGAACACGTCAGCACCGGCCGGAAGCCGAGCGGACCGGCGTACTCCGCGACAAGCGTTTGAACGTCGGCCCGCAGCGACCGCCGGCGCGGCTGGTGATGAAGCTCGAAGATCGCGGCCCGCAGGTCCCGGATGGTCGCATCGATGTCCTCGACCGCTCGCGTGATCCGTTCCTGTCCCTCGGGCAGCACCATCGACTGCATGCCCTGCAACTGCAGGCCGGTGGCAAACAAGCGTTGGATGACCAGATCGTGCAGGTCCCGGGCGATCCGGTCACGGTCCGACAGGACCGCGATCATCGACTGGTCGCGCTGAGCCTGCGCCCGGTCGAGGGCGATGGTGGCCTGACTGGCGAACATCCGGACCAGGTCGATCCCTTCGCTCACCTCGAGTACGGCGCCCCGCTCGGCGGCCACGAGCACCAGTCCACCGGTCACATGCGTTCCGGCCGGCAGCGGTGCCACGACGGTCCGTCCCAGTGATCGGACCTCGGGGATCTCGTCGATCCGCCCGCTCTTCTTCGCGAATTCGGCGATGTCGTCGATCTGCACCTGGCGATCGCCGCGCATCACGTCGTAGAGGATCGGGAGGACGACCGGCCGGCCGACGTACTGATGGAATTCGTCCGGACCGTCGACCGCCTCGATGATCAGTTCGTCATCGCCGGACAGCATCACCACGCCGAGCCGGGAGCCGGAGACCTCGCGGGCCCGGCGGGCGATGAGCTGGAGCGCCTCCTGCGGCTCGAAGGCGCCGAGCATCAGTTGGGTGATCTCGGCCGTCACCTCGTACCAGCGCCGGCGCCGCTCGGTGTCGGCGTGCCACCAGGCGTTGTCGATCACCACGCCGGCAGCGAGGGCGCTCGTCGTCACGACCCGCTCGACGTCCGGGCCGAACGCGGTCCCGCCGCTCAAGGACAGGTTGCCCACGACTCCGTCGCGGCCGTGGATGGGTACGTCGACAGTCCGCGATGCCGGCCCGGCGTCCCCGTGGACGCTGCGGTGGACGATCCCGGTCCCGTCCGGGCCGAACACGCTCAGGACGCCGTGGCCGGCCCCGGCCAGCGCGCACGCCGCAGCGAGGATCCGGTCCAGTGCACCGTCGTCCCAGGCACTACTCGGTTTCCGACCCACGGCCACCACGGTAAGGGCGGGACACCGCTCAGACGAGGAGCCGGTGACCGCTCAGCGATTCCACGTCGAGCCGGATGAGCTGCCGGCCGGGCTCGGACGGCGCCAGGACGAGTGCCTCCTCCGGAGGTACGACGGACAGGTGGCCGACCGCTGTCACGGTCCATCCCTCGGTGTGGCCGGCATCCAGGTCGTCCGCTTCGAAGGCCACCACGTCGCCTCGCAACGCGGCCCGGATGCCTTCCTCCGAGTCGTCCGCGGCGAAGACGATGGAGTCCTCATCGACCCGGAAGCGCACCACCCGCACCGCCGGCAGACCGCCGCGCGTGAAGACGACCCGGCCGACCGGCACCGTCCCGAGCAGGCGCAGGCACTCGCGGTCCTCGAGGAGATCGAGTCCGGCCCGGCCGAACCGCCGTACGGTTTGCATCACGGCCTCCCAGGGTGGTGCGGGTCTACTCTGAGCGAGACGGTCGGGCCTGGGGGGAGCGAGGTGCGATGGCGATCAAGGTGTTCCTGCTCGACGACCACGAGGTGGTCCGGCTGGGTCTGCGCCAGTTGCTGGAGAACGAGCCGGATGTCGAGGTGGTCGGGGAGGCGGCGACGGCGGCCCAGGCGACCGCGCGGATCCCGGCGCTGCAGCCGGACGTCGCCGTACTGGACGTGCGGCTCGCCGACGGCGACGGGATCACCGTGTGCCGCGAGATCCGTTCGTCGATGGCGGAACCACCGGCCTGCCTGATGCTGACGTCGTTCTCCGACGACGAGGCCCTGTTCACCGCGATCATGGCCGGTGCGGCCGGCTACCTGCTCAAACAGGTGAGTGGCACGGACCTGGTCGGAGCGGTACGACGCCTGGCCGCGGGGGAGTCGCTGCTCGATCCCGCGATGACCAAGGCCGTGCTGGAACGGCTGCGGAACCCGGAGCACGAGCAGGACGACCCGCGGTACCAGTCGCTGACCGAGCAGGAGCGGCGCATCCTCGACGAGATCGCGGAAGGCAAGACCAACCGGCAGATCGCGCAGAGCATGCTCCTGGCCGAGAAGACCGTGAAGAACTACGTGTCCGGGCTGCTCCGCAAGCTCGGCATGGATCGACGGATCGAGGCCGCCGTGTACGCCGTCGAACGCGCCAAGCGCCGGCCGAAAACCTGACCACCCGGCGACTCCTGTCACCGCCCCAGGGCCGCGGTCAGTTGTCATCGGACTCCCCCTCCCAGCAGTGCTCCTATGGAAGCCGCCGCTGTACTCCGCGCGGCAGGGTCGGAAGGCCCGGGACTTCGGGACCGACGGTCCGGATTCGGGTAGCGGTGGCCCGGCGAAGGCACCATTCTTTGCGCATGGGTGACGAGGGTGGGCGGCTGGACTTCCTGGACTGGTTGCGGGTGCTGGCCGTGTTCGGGGTGTTCGTGTTCCACACGCTGCGGCCGTTCGACGACGCCGACTGGCATGTGAAGAACGCCGAGACGAGCGAGGGGATCTCGATCGCGATCGCGTTCCTCGGGCTGTGGGGGCTGGCGTTCTTCTTCATGCTGTCCGGCGCGGGTGCGTGGCTGGCCCTGCGGTGGCGGACCGCGGGCGGCTTCCTGCGTGAGCGAGTACTGCGGCTGCTGGTGCCGTTCGTGGTCGCGTATGTGCTGTTGTCGCCGCCGCAGTACTTCATCGAGGAGCACCACAAGGGCCGGTCCGACGCGTCGTTCTTCGGGGATGTGAGGACCTTCTTCAGTGACCTGAGTGGACACGCGCCGCTGTGGCTGCGGGACACCTATCACCTATGGTTCCTGATCTATCTGCTGCAGTTCGCGCTGCTCGGTCTGCCGGTGTTCCTCTGGTTGCGCGGCGCGCAGGGCCGGCGGATGGTCGACTGGATCGCGCGGCGGTGCGAGCGGCGCGGACGGATCCTGCTGCTGGCCGCTCCGCTGGTGCCGGTGCATCTTGTGCTGCTCGCCGCGCCTGGGCCGGAGCACGGCTGGGGCGAGTTCGTGTTCTTCTTCGACTTCTTCGTGGTCGGGTGCCTGGTGATGTCGGACGACCGGCTGATGGCCGCCGTACGACGAGACGCTGTGCCCGCGCTGGTGCTCGGACTCGGAGCGTTCCTGCTCGGGATGGCGACCGGGATCATCGACTTCCTCGACGGCTGGTGGGAGGACCCGAGTTATTCGTGGGTGTACCTCTGGTACTCGACGCTGATCACCTTCGCGGTGTGGGGCTGGCTCTCGGCGGTGCTCGCCTTCGGCATGCGGGCGCCCGCGTTCCAGCGGCCGCTGCCGACACCGGTCGCACGGGCAGCGATGCCGTTCTTCATCGTCCACCAGCCGATCATTCTCGCGGTCGCATACTACGTCGTCGGCTGGGACGCGAACCTGTGGATGAAGTACGCCGTACTGCTGCCTACTGCGTTTGTGCTGTCCGCCGCACTCGCGTGGATGCTGTCGATCCTGCCTGGAGTCTCGGTCCTGTTCGGGGTGAAGCGTCAAGCCCATGTGAGCATCGACTCGACCCAGCGAAGAAAGACACCCTGAGGGAGCAGTCAGGCGGTGGTTTACCGTGACTACCTGACAGCAGCTGTGCGTTGCTGGAGGTGCTTGGACCGGAGGTGGACCGATGAGGCTGGAGGTCCTGCACGTCCCGGACTGCCCGAATCTGCTGCCACTGCTCGAGCGCCTCGCGCAGGTCACCGACCTTCCGGTCAGCACCCGGATGATCGAGTCGCCCGCGGACGCGGAACGCTTCGGCATGGCAGGCTCACCGACGCTGCTCATCGACGGCCAGAACCCGTTCGCGGCAGGAGCAACACCGAGCCTGGCCTGCCGTCTCTCCGTCCCGTCGACCAAGCAGTTGCGCGAGGCAATCAACTCGTCCGGCTCGCCGGCGACCGAGATCCTCAGCACCTGGCGGCGGCGCGCCGTACCTCTGGATGCCGTCACGCGAACCGCACACCGCGAGGTTCTTCGCGCCTTCGCGACCACCGGCGCTCCGCCCCTCGGTGATGCGACGAAGGCCCTCGAGGAATTGCATGAGCTCGACGCGATCCGCCTGACCCCGGAGGGGGAGATCACCGTCGCGTACCCGTTCTCGGCCACCCCGACGAGGCATCGCGTCCGGATCGCCGACCAGGTCGACGTGTACGCGATGTGCGCGGTCGACGCGCTCGGCATCGCGCCGATGCTGGGCCAGGACACCGTGATCCACTCCACCGACCCCACCGACGGGAGTGTCATCACGGTCGTCCGCCGGGCGGATTCCACCCACTGGGATCCCGCTGGCGCAGTCGTCTTCGTCGGCGCCGATCCCGGCGGTGGCCCGTCCGCCGACTGCTGCTGCGACTACCTCAACTTCTTCGCGACCCGCGCCGCGGCCGAGGCCTGGACGACCGCGCATCCGCGGGTTCCCGGGCAGATCATCAACCAGCGGGAAGCCGAGGACCTCGCCGTCCGTCTGTTCGGTCAGCTACTGGTCGAGTGACGGTCACACGCTGCGCAGGACCGAGACCACGATGCCGAGGACGACCGCGTTGTCGCCGTCGATGACCTCGTACGCCGGGTTGCGCGGCTCGAGGTAGACGTGGCCGTTGCGGCGGCGGTAGACCTTCACGGTCGCCTCCTCGTCGATCATCGCGGCGACGATCTGTCCCGAGTGCGCCTCGGACTGCTGCCGGACGACCACGATGTCGCCGTCGCAGATCGCGGCGTCGATCATCGACTCGCCGCGGACCCGCAGCCCGAACACGTTCCCGCGGCCGGTGAGTCCGCGCGGCAACTGCAGTACGTCGTCCACGTGCTCCACCGCGGCGATCGGCGTACCGGCGGCGATGTCACCGACCACCGGCACGGGCACCGAGTCCTCGCCGGACTGCCGCGCCGGCGAGTCCTGCAGGAACATCCGTACGTCGATCGGCCGGGAGACCGACGGGCTGCGGCGCAGGAACCCCTTGTCCTCGAGAGCGCCCAGGTGCTTCGACACCGAGGACGTGGAGCGCAGGCCGACCGCGTCACCGATCTGGCGGGTGCTGGGGGAGTACCCGTGCCGCATCACCCAGTCCCGGATCACCACCAGGATCCGCTGTTGCCGCTCCGGTAGCGCCGCCGTGTCCAGGTCCCCGAACAGATCAAGATCAGTCACCACGAGATCTTAGAGCGCGGCACTGTTCCGGCCCGCATCCGACCCGCCGCACCGAATTGGCAACATCCGCCGACCGGCTCCGACGTCCGGTCCGAGAGCGCGCATCGGGCGCGCTCAAGGAGGTCGTCATGAACGCGACAGGTCGAGCGCGCTGGTCGGTGACCGCGGTGTTCTTCGTGAACGGGTGCCTGGTGTCGAGCTATCTGGCCCGGATCCCGTCGATCAAGGTCGAGCACCAGCTCAGCGAGAGCCAGTTGGGCATCATCCTGACGCTCTTCGGTGCGGCCGCGCTGGTCTCGATGCAGTTCGTGGGGAGCCTGGTCGCGCGCTCCGGTAGCCGCCGGCTGATCCAGGTCGGCCTGGCCGCGCTCCCCATCCTCCTGTCAGGCGTCGGTCTGGCCCGCAACCCCGTGCAGCTCGGCATCGCCGTACTGCTCATGGGGCTCGTGCACGGCGCGGTGGACGTCTCGATGAACGCTCATGCGGTTGCGGTCGAGCGCCTTCGCGAGAAGCCGATCCTGAACGGCTGTCACGCCGCGTGGAGCGTGAGCGCCGTACTCGCGTCCCTGGTCAGCGCCGCGGTCACCCGCGCCGGTGTCGGCATCGGTGCACAGTTTGTCGTGGTCGCCGCCGTACTGCTGGTCGCCGGTCAACTGGCGACCCGCAATCTCCTTCCGCCCGAGGCAGACCGATCGGGTACGGCGAACGGCGAGCAGCGAACCGGCTGGAAGTCGGGATGGACCCGCCCGGTGCTGATCTTCGGCGCGATGGGCTTCGTGGTGATGATCGGCGAGGCAGCCGTGATCAGTTGGAGTGGAGTGCTGCTGCACGAATCACGCGGTGCCGACCTGGCCACCGCCGGCCTCGCTTTCACGGCGTACACGGCCTGCCAGACCGCGGGCCGCCTGATCGGTGACCGTCTGACCGAGCGGTACGGCGCCACGGCCGTGTTCCGGGTTGCCGCATCGGTGGCCGTGATCGGATTGGCCGTAGTGGTCGCCGTACCGCTGTGGTGGATGTCGATCGCCGGATTCGGACTGGTCGGTCTCGGTGGATCGGTCCTGCTACCGCTGATCTTCAGCGCTGTCGGTCGCGAGGGCGGGACTGCCGCTGCGACCGCGGTATCGCGGCTGACCACGTTCACGTACGCGGGAGTCCTCATCGGGCCGGCGGTCGTGGGCTGGATCGCGGCTGCCGCCGGCCTGATCTGGACCTTCACGGGCCTGCTGCCGTTGCTGGCCGGCGTCGCTGTGAACAGCCGTCTGCTGACGCGCAGGTCACCGGTTGGGCACCTTTCGGCGACGCATAGCTAGTCGCGTGCCTAGGATCGGGCGGGTGACGATACCCCCGCCCGATCCTGTCCTGGACGCGTTTCGCCTGACCGGAGTTCCTGTGCTCCTTCCCGGTGGTCAGGGCGGGACCTGGCAGGTCGGGGAGGTGGTGCTGAAGCCGGCGGGATTCGTCCCGGAGGCCGAGTGGCGAGCGGGTGTGCTCTCGGCGCTCCCCGCGTCGCCGGCCTTCCGGGTCGCGCGCCCCGTGCGCGCTCAGGACGGTCAGTGGACATCCCATGGCTGGGAGGCGGCCGAACTGCTGGACGGACAGACGGACGTGAGCCGGCAGGACGACGTGCTCACCGCGGGGGTCGCCTTTCACGAGGCGGTCGCGGACTTGCCTCGCCCGGACTTTCTGGACCGCCGCGACGATCCCTGGGCGTACGGCGATCGCGTGGCCTGGGAGGAACAGCCGCTCGACGGCAGTCCGGCGTACCGGGAGGTGGTGCAGAAGCTTGTCGAGGCCCGGCGGCCGGTGGAGCTCAGGGCGCAGGTGGTGCACGGCGATCTGCCGGGCAACGTGATGTTCGCCGACGGGCTGCCGCCCGCGATCATCGACTGGCCGGTGTACTGGCGACCGCCGTCGTGGGCATCGGCGGTCGCGGTCGCCGACGCCCTCTGCTGGTACGGCGCGACGCCGGAGCTGGCTGCCCGCTGGGCGCATCTGCCGGAGTGGGGCCAGATGCTGGTCCGTGCCCTCATCTACCGCCTCACCACGGACGACGCTGCCGGCGGCCCTGAGGCGTGGACCGCGAACCGGCTCGAGAGCTACCGGCCCGCCATCGAGGTGGCTCTCTCCTTCACCTGATCGACGGTCCGGGTCGCGGCGATCAGGACGGTGCCCAGGGCAACGAGACCCAGGACCGCGCCGATCCAGGCGACGGAGGGGTAGCCGGCGTTGGCGTCGATGGCCAGACCGCCGAGCCATGGTCCGATGGTGATGCCGACATTGAAGGCCGAGATGTTGAACGCGGCCGCCAGGGTCGGCGCGGACCCGGCCAGGCCGAAGACCCGGGTGTTGATCGCGGGGTTGTTCGCGAAACCGAAGGCCCCGACGAGCACGATCGCCACGACCGCGAGCCACGGCGTACCGGTGCCGAGGGCAAGGACGATGGATGCCGCGATGCCGCCACCTATGCCGACGTGCAAGGTCGTAAAAGGCCGGGCATCCGCGGTCCGGCCGCCGATGGTGATGCCGGCCAGCGCGCCAACGCCGTACAACGCCAGCACGACCGGGACCCAGCCTTCGGTGAGGCCGGTGGACTCGGTGAGCAGGGGAGCGAGGTAGCTGAAGATCACCAGGTACGCCGCCGTGGACATCGCCGTCGTGCCATAGGCGAGCCATAGCTTGGGGTTGATCATCGCGCGCAGTTCGGCGCGAAGATCAGGCATAGTGCCGGAGCGCCCGCCCGGCACGGTCGCGACGACGCCGATCATGGCCAGCGCGGACAGTACGGCGACGGTCCAGAACGCGCCTCGCCAGCCGAGGTGCTGGCCGATGACGGTCCCTGCGGGGAGGCCGACGATGGTGGCGATCGTGAGCCCGCCGGCGACGATGCTCATTGCCTTGCCGCGCGCCTCCGGCCCGGCCAGGCCGATGGCTGTCACGGCGGCCACGGCCCAGAAACCGGCGTACACGAAGGCGCCGACGATGCGTGTGGCGACGAGCATGCCGTAGCCCGGCGCGAGTGCTCCGACCACGTGAGTGAGCGCGAAGACGGCCAGGAAGGCAAGCAGCGCAGTACGCCGTGTCCAGCGCAGGGTGACGACGGCCAGGATCGGTGCGCCGACCAGCATGCCGACAGCGAAGGCCGAGATCAGCAGGCCGGCAGCCGGGATGGACACGTTCAGGTCGCCGGCGATCTCAGGCAGGAGACCGGCGAGCATGAGTTCGGATGTGCCCTGGGCGAAGATCGCCAGACCGAGCACATAGACCGCGAGCGGCATGGGTTCCTCTCGTATTGGATCAAGCAGTTCAAAACGCGGGCAGCGGTGACCGCGGGCGGGGGTTGTTCAGAAGGCGCGGAGTGCGGCCGCGACCACGGCTTCCTGGGCGCTGCGTGTGGCGCCACCGCGGGCGGCGACTCGCAGCCCACTCAGGACGACGAACACGTACTCCGCGAGACCGGCAGCATCCTGGCCGGCGATCTCGCCCGCCGCCTGCGCGGTACGGATCGCCGTGGTCAGCGCGGCCAGCCGGGCGGCGTGGTCGCGCTCGAGTGCGGCGGCGATCTCGGGATCGTTGGGCGCAAGGTCGACCAGTGTGTTCACGACCAGGCAACCGGCGGGATCGGTGGGATCCGGCTCGACCGCGTCCCAGAGAATGCGGCGAACGCGCTCTCTGATCGGCAGGCCGCTCTCGATCACCTCGAGCTGGCCGCCGGTCCGCACCTCCATGTAGTGCCGCAGCGCCCGGTCGAAGAGATCGCGCTTGCTGCGGAAGGTGTTGTAGATGCTGCTCCGGCCGAGCCCGGTCGCCTCACACAGGTCCTGGGTCGAGGTTCCGTCGTACCCGAAGGTCCAGAACACCTTCATCGCGGCATCGACAGCGCGCTCCTCGTCGAACGTCCTCGGCCTGGCCATGGCGTCGACGATAGCACGTTATAGACCGACCGATCCAAAACCAGCTGTCTCGGCCCTGACCTACACGTACCGCGTGGTGTGGCTGGCCGACGCGGGCCGGATCTATCGGCATTGGCGATCGGTTTGATCGAGAAGAATCGCTTTTCGGGATGGATGACCCCGACTTACGGTCGGGGACATGACTACCTCGGAGAAGCTGTACCCGGTGAACGGTGTCGAGCTGTGTGCGGAGACCTTCGGTGATCCGGCCGACCCGGCGGTGTTGCTGATCCATGGGGGATCGGCGTCCATGCTCTGGTGGGAGAGCGAACTGTGCGGGAAGCTCGCCGACCGTGGGCGGTATGTGATCCGCTACGACCAGCGGGACACCGGCCTGTCGACGTCGTACCCGGTTGGCCGGCCCGGGTACTCGATGCGCGACCTCGCCGCCGACGCGGTCGGGCTGCTGGACGCCTTGGCCATCGATCAGGCGCACGTGGTCGGGCAGTCGATGTCCGGCGGCACGGCGCTGGTGATCGGCGTCGACCATCCGTCGAGGGTGGCCTCGCTGACGTTCGTGTCCACGTCCGCAGGAGCCGACGACCTGCCGCCCCCGTCCGAGTCGATGCCGCACCTCGATCCACCCGACTTCACAGACCCGGCCTCGGTCGAGGAGTACGTCGTACGGTCGATGGAGGCGGAGTACCTCGAGCACTTCGACGAGGCGGCGGCCCGGGACCTGGTACGGCGGGACATGGCGCGGGCCCGGGACTTCGAGGCTTCGCTGACCAACCACTACGCGATGTCGTTCGACGGTCCGGTGAATGGCGGGTTCGGTGACCTGACGATGCCGGTGCTCGTGGTGCACGGCGGGCTGGATCCCGTGTTCCCCCTGGCCCACGGCCAAGCCATCCGGGACGCCGTCCCCAACGGCCGACTGGTGGTTCTGCCGGACGTTGGCCACGGAGTGCCGGCGCCGCGGTGGGACGACTTCGTCGACGCGGTCGCCGCTCACACCGCGAGCCGATGATGCGCTTCGCGTTGTGGGTTCCGCTCTTCGACGAACTCGCCGACCCACGGGTGGTGGCGCGTCTCGCGGCCGAGGCGGAGGAGGCCGGCTGGGACGGGATGTTCGTCTGGGACCAGCTGTGGTGGCGGGCGCCGGTGTCGTCGGTGGCGGATCCGTGGATCACGATGGCCGCGATGGCTGCTGTCACCGAACGGCTGCGGCTCGGGCCGATGGTGACACCGGTCGCGCGCCGGCGACCGGTGAAACTGTTGCGGGAGGCAACCACGCTCGACGTACTGTCGGGTGGGCGGCTCACGCTCGGCGTCGGACTCGGCAGCGACCGGTTCGCGGGGGAGTTCTCCCGGTCGGGTGACGAGGTCGACGACCGGATCCGCGCCGAGCGGCTGGACGAGGCCCTGGAGATCCTGACCGCCGGCTGGACCGGTGACCCGGTGTCACATCACGGCACGCACTACACCGTCGACTCGGTCACCTTCCTGCCGCGCCCGATCGCCGGCCGCGTTCCCCTCTGGGTCGGCGGTTTCCCCGGCAAACTAAAACCTCTCCGTCGGGCCGCGCGCTACGACGGCTACTTCCCGGTCAACCTGACCTCCCCGGTCCAGCTCGCCGAGTCCGTCGCTCTCCTCGAGTCCATCCGCGGCGACCTCACGGACTACGACATCGTCATCTCCCTGCCTCCCGCGACCGACCCTGCGCCGTACGCCGCTGCCACCTGGTGCCTCACCGACTTCGACCCGTCAACCCTGCGGTTACCCGACGTACGCGCCGTCTTGAACGCGGGCCCGCCGCGCTGAGGTTGTGCCTGCCTCTGTTGCCCCAGGCCCAGGCGGGTGTGTAATCGAAGAACGCTGGGTGGCGTGGTGGGCGTCACGGGAGGTCGAATGGCGAGCGTCAGCGAACAAACCGGGATCACTGAACGTACTGGCCCGTCGGTGGCAGTGGCACCGGCGCGGCGGCCCTTGGGGAAGGTGATCGGTCGGCTGCTGTCGACGACCGACCACAAAGTGATCGGTCAGTTGTATCTGGTCACCTCGTTCGCGTTCTTCCTGATCGCCGGGGTGATGGCGCTGGTCATCCGCGCCGAGCTGGCCGAACCCGGTCTGCAGATCGTGAACGAAGAGGTCTACAACCAGCTCTTCACCATGCACGGCACGATCATGCTGCTGCTGTTCGCGACACCACTCTTCGTGGGGTTCGCCAACGTGATCATGCCGGTGCAGATCGGTGCTCCCGACGTCGCGTTCCCGCGGCTGAACATGTTCAGCTACTGGCTGTTCCTGTTCGGCGGTCTGATCACCCTGGGTGCGTTCGCTACTCCTGGCGGCGCGGCCGACTTCGGCTGGACGGCGTACGCGCCGTTGTCCAACGGGGTCCGCTCGCCGGGCGTCGGCGGCGACCTGTGGATCATGGGCCTGTGGATGGCCGGTCTGGGCACGATCCTCGGTGGCGTCAACTTCGTCACCACGATCATCACCATGCGCGCTCCCGGCATGACGATGTTCCGGATGCCGATCTTCTGCTGGAACATCCTGGTCACGTCGATCCTCGTGCTGATCGCGTTCCCGATCCTGGCCGCCGCGTTGCTGATGCTGGAGGCTGATCGAACACTCGGAGCCCATGTGTACGACGCCGGCAACGGCGGTGCGCTGCTGTGGCAGCACCTGTTCTGGTTCTTCGGGCATCCAGAGGTGTACATCATCGCGTTGCCGTTCTTCGGCATCATCACCGAGATCCTGCCGGTGTTCAGCCGCAAGCCGGTCTTCGGCTACATCGGCCTGGTCGCGGCGACGATGGCGATCGGCGCGCTGTCGATCGCGGTGTGGGCCCACCACATGTTCGTGACCGGCGGCGTGAATCTGCCGTTCTTCTCGTTCATGACGTTCCTGATCGCGGTCCCGACCGGGGTGAAGTTCTTCAACTGGATTGGCACGATCTGGGGTGGGTCGGTGTCGTTCGACACGCCGATGCTGTGGAGCGTCGGCTTCCTGGTGACGTTCCTGTTCGGCGGTCTGACCGGGATCATCCTGGCCTCGCCGCCGCTGGACTATCAGCTCAACGACAGCTATTTCGTGGTGGCGCACTTCCACTACGTGGTGTTCGGGACCGTGGTGTTCGCGATGTTCGCCGGGTTCTACTACTGGTGGCCGAAGATGACCGGCCGGATGCTGAACGAACGGCTCGGGAAGCTGCACTTCTGGTTGCTGTTCATCGGCTTCCACACGACCTTCTTCGTGCAGCACTGGCTGGGCGTGGAGGGCATGCCGCGGCGCTACGCAACGTACGGCGCGAACGAGGGCTTCACCGTCCTGCAGCAGGTCTCCACCGTCGGCGCGTTCATCCTCGGGGTGTCGACGCTCCCGTTCCTCTACAACGTCTATCGCTCCCGCCGCACACCTCTGGTCGGTGTCGACGACCCGTGGGGTTGGGGTCGCTCGCTGGAGTGGGCCACGTCCTCGCCGCCGCCACGGCACAACTTCGAGCAGTTGCCACGCATCCGCTCGGACAGCCCCGCGTTCGACTTCCACCACCCGGAGTTCTCCCAGGGCGAGCCGCAGTCCAACCTGCTCACCACGCTCGGGACGCAGCCTGAGACCGGGCCTGAGACCGGGTCCGAGTCCGAATCCGAGTCCGGGCGCGAGCCCGACTGATCAGCCGGCCATCCGATCGAGCAGCTCGGTGAGGAGTTGCTCGGTCTGCTGGGGTGCGGGGTTGGTCGCGGCCAGCAGGTCCAGGGTCTGGGTGTAGGTCTCAACGTCGTCGCGTTTGTCCAGGTAGAGGGCGCTGGTGAGGTGCTCCAGGTAGACGATGTCGGGCAGGTCGTGCTGGGGAAAACGCAGCAGGGTGAACGCGCCACCGGTCGCGGCGTGGCCGGGACTGCGGAGCGGGACGATCTGGAGCGTGACGTTGGGCCGACGGGATGCCTCGCGGAGGGCGTCGAGCTGATCGCGGAGGACATCGAGGCCACCGATCGGGCGGAGCAGTACCGATTCCTCGATGACGGCCCAGAGTTTCAGCGGTGGCTCACGGTCCAGGACACGCTGGCGCCGGGTGCGAAGAGCGACGATCCGCTCGATCTCCTCGTCCGCCCGCGCGTTGCCGGGCGTCAGGCGAGCGACGGCGCGGGCGTAGTCGGCCGTCTGCAGCAACCCGGGAACGAACTGGATCTCATAGGTCCGGATCAGTTCCGCCGCTGCCTCGAGGCCGAGATACGCGTCGAACCAGTCCGGCGTGACATCGCCGTACCGGTGCCACCAGCCGCGGTTGTTCGCCTCCCGCGCCAGCTCCAGGAGCCGCTCCCGCTCGCGTGCCTCGGTGACGCCGTACAGGCTGAGCAGGTCCTCGACGTCGCGCTCCTTGAACCCGACGCGGCCGAGCTCGAGCCGGCTGATCTTCGACTCCGACGCCCGGATCGTCCAGCCGGCATCGGACCGGCTCACCCCGGCCCGCTCTCGCAGACGCCGCAGATGACTGCCCAGCATCATCCGTAACGCCGTCGGCCCAACAACACCTTGCCCCGCCATGGAACGAGTCTACAGCATTATCGAACATATGTTCCCATGGGATCCGACGGGACGAGCCAGCCGGCTACCGCGCGATCCGGGCCTCGAAGTAGTACAGCTCGGCGTCGGCTCCGACCTGGGCGAAGCCTGCCTTTTCGAGGGTCCGCTGGGACGCGACGTTGTCGAGATCGGTGTCTGCGCGGATCGTCGTCACGCCATGCGCGGCGGCGATCTGCATGACGGTCATCAGCGCTTCCGTCGCGTAGCCTTGTCCTCGCGCGGACGGCGCCAGGCCGTAGCCGACCTCGACGACGTCGCCGTCGGGGCGCCCCTTGAAGCCGATACCACCGACAGCCAGCCCGTCGGACTGACGCCTGATCTGGTAGTAGCCGAACGGACGCTGGTCGCCGTTCTGCTCGGTGGCGCGCAGGAAGCCGCCGATGGCGGCCAGGTCTCCGTCGAACGGGTAGTCGGCCGCCCAGGTGTCGTCGGTATCGGGTGCACGATCGCGAATACGCCGCGCCTCCAGCTCGTCGATCGGATGCAAACTCAGCCGTGCGGTGCGGGTATCCATGGCGAGCACTCAACCAGCACGATGCTCCATCCTCAACCGACTAATGAGCGCTCAGCGGACCCTCGTCCCGACCAACAGCGAGTTCCGCAGATCAGGCAGTACGACCTCCGTCGACACGAGCCGGGGATCGGTGAAGAAGATCCGCCGCTTGGGATCGTCGGTCCGGTACGGCGAATCGGGTGGCAGCAACTGAGTCGGCGTCACGTCGTCGACCACGAGCCGTCCACCGATCCGCAACAGCCCGACCAGCGCCGCAGGATCCGACTTCCCGCCGTCCGCGAACAGCAGATCGAACGGCGCCCGCTCCGCGAGCACCGAGAAGGCGTCACCGGTGATCACCTCGACGCCCGGCTCGTCCGCCAGCACCTCGCGAGCGGCGGAAGCGCGCAGTTCGTCGAGCTCGACAGTGACCAGCTCGCAGCCGACGGGCATCGCCCCGGCCATCCACGCCGTACCAACGCCGACGCCTGTGCCCAGCTCGCCGATCCGGCCGTCCGCACATCCAGCGGCCAGCACGGCCAGGAATCGGCCGACCCCTGGCAGGGAGGCGGATGGTCCCGACTGATCCCGGGTGAGAGGGAATCCGAGCCGTTCCGCCACGGTGTGGGCTCGCCGGACCAGCGGTGGCAGCTCATCCATCGCGTCGCCTAGTCGATCCGCTGCTCAGCGAGATCCGCCCAGTGCTCGACCGCTGCGGGCGTGTAGTGGCGGATCGCCCAGTCGACCATCCGCAGACTCATCACGGCCCACAGCGGGCGGAGTACGTCGGCCGGCAGCGCGTCGAGGATGGCGTCGAGGCGCGGAGTCACCCGTCCGAGCGGTGGCTCGGATTGTACGCCGAACCGCAACGTGACCAGGTCGAATCGACGGTCGCCACGCGCAGCGCCGTCCCAATCGATGATCCCGGTGATGGTCCCGTCGACGGCGAGGAGGTTGCCCGGATGGTAGTCGAAGTGAACCGCGTCGACCCCCTCCAGCAGCGGTGGGTACGCCGCTCCGACCTCCCGTACCCAGTCGTCGATCCGGGCGGTACGACGGTTGTGAGCGCGCAGCGGACCGTGCAAGCAGAAGCCCGGCCCATCGTGGTCCAGGAACAGATCCTGCGCCGGCACCTCCGGTCGATCCCGGAGCAGCCCGGCGTGCAGCGAGTTGAAGTCCAGCGCCTGCGTCAGCCCGTGGTCGTCGAGTCGCCGGATAGGTGCTCCGGGCAACAGTTCCTGGACGGTGGCGATCGCCGTACCGAGCTGGACGGCGAGCTCCGTCCGCGGCGCCGGCGCGCCCGCCACTCGCGCCGCCTCGGTGACCGCCAGCGGACCGGCTTCGAGGTCCGGCAGTCGCACGCCCGGCCGCCACTTCAGGATGGAGCGATGCCCGTCCGGCCACCGCACGACAGCGGCCCCCACGTTGCCGCCGGCGCCAAGCCCCTCGACAACCAGCGGAACGCCGGTCTGTTCCTCCAACTCGGCGGCGATCTGTGCCGCATCAAGCCGTTCGACCGGTGACCAGGCGGAAGAAGTCATCTAGTGAGTCGCCTCCTGTGGGGGTCGCAGAGTCTGCTCGTACAGGTCGACCGCGCCGTGGACCTGCTCGAGGGGAGTGCTCAGACGAAGTTGGAGCAGAGTGCCGTCGAGCGTGATGAGCGAATACGTCACCAGGTGGTCCAGCGGGACATCGGTACGCACGGATCCTACGTCCCGCAGGGTCTGCAGCCGGTCGCGGACCGCCTCGACGACGACCTGTCCCCGCTGCTCCCAGCGCTGCCGGAAGTCCGGATCCGTCAGCAGCTGGCGCCCGACCTCGAGATAGCTCGCGGTGTACCTGAGCCCGGTCTGCGCGTAGTCGTCGACGACCGCACGCAGACCGCCTTCACGCCACCGCTGGGCGCCGCGGGCGGAGTCCTCCTCGGCGAGAGCGATGAAGATGTCGAGTTTGGTGGGGTAGTAGTTGAAGATCGCCCCGCTCGACAGCCCGGACTCGGTCTCGAGTTCGCGGATCGTCGTCAGTTGGTAGCCCTTCCGGGCGAAGCAGGTGCGGGCGGCGTCGAGGATGAGCGTCCGTCGAGCGGCCTTGTGGGTGTCCGAAACGCGCGGCATGGGTCCCAGTTTACAAAACCGAGCGCGCGCTTTATTTTGGCTGGGTGGACACTCTGAGCGCGCAGCGTGGTCTCCGGCCGCTACTCGTCGCCGAGATCGCGTCGTCGTTCGCGCTGGCCGTGCAAGCGATGGCGATTCCGTGGCTGGTGCTGACCAACGGCGGCAGCGCGACGGACGTCGGTGTCGTGATGACCGCGGGGCTGGCGCCGGCGATCGTGCTCGGGATCCCGCTCGGTGGGCTGGTCGAGCGGGTCGGGGCGCGCCGCTGGATGATCGGATCCGACGTGGTCAGCGTCGCGTTGGTGGCCGCCATCGTGACGCTCGCCGAGGCGGATGCCCTGCCGTTGTCGGCCTTGGCCGCGCTCGTCTTCGTCCTCGGGTCGCTGCGGACGCCGTACATGGGAAGCCAGCAGGAGCTTCTGTCCAAGCTGGTCGGCGACCGGGAGAGTCTGCTGGCGCGGGCGACCAGCATTCTTCAGGGTGCGAACCGCACCTCATTGCTGCTCGGTCCGCCGATCGCCGGCGTACTCGTGACTGCGATGGGAGCGGCGCCAACGCTGCTCGTGACGATCGCGACCCTGATCGTGGTGATCGCGATCCTGCGGCTCGCCGTACCCCGGGAGACTCGGCAGGTGACGGCCGCTCGGCCGCGCCTTCTCGACGGGCTGCGCGAACTCCGGCGCGACCGGCTGGTGAGTTCCTGGATCTCGGCCAGCACGTTCAGCGAGGCCGCGTACCAGGCGCTGTTCGTGGCGATCCCGATCCTCACGGTTCAGCGGTACGACGCGACCGCCGCGGCAGCCGGCGTACTCACCGGAGCCTTCGGCGGCGGCGCCGTCGCCGGAAGCTTCGCCGCGATGGCGTTGGCCTCCCGAGTCCGGTCTGTTCGGCTGGCCCTGGCCGGGAAGTTCCTGCAGGCGTGACGTTCGCGGGCCTGATCCTCGCCGTCCCGCTGTGGGGCGCTGTCGCCCTGATCGCGGCGCTCGGCGTCGCGAACGGGCTGACGAACGGCCCGTCATCTGCGGTGATGATCCCGCGACTGGGCGAACGCCACCGTGGCAACGCGCTGACCGCCGCAGCGACGATCATCATGAGCGGAGGTGCTGTCGGGAGCGCCGCGGCCGGACCGGCGCTCGACCACACCTCGGCGGAGGCACTGTTCACCGTCGCCGCGATCCTGATGGGCGTGAGCTGCGCACTCTATGTCCGCGGCGCGGTCCTGGCTAGTCGCGGAGGTACTCCGCCCGCCAGCGAAGGATCGTGGGATCGACCGGACTCGGAGACTGATCGAGTTGGATCAGGCGCAGGTCCGGCGTCGCGAACGACTCGATAGCGGTACGGGTCAACGGCCACGGCGGACCTTCGACCTCGGAGTCCGGAACGTCCTCCGCGCGAGAGGCCGCGATGACGAGCAACGTCCCGTCGGGGGCGACCTGCTCGCCGACCTGTTTGATGGCGGCAGGCTGGAGGTCGAGCGGCAGCGCCTGCACGGTGTAGATCTCGACGACCAGGTCGAAGGCGCGGTGCCACTCCGCCGGCGGGGCGAGCAGATCAGCGGTGACGTACTGCGCCTTGGAGTCGGGATGGTTGCGGTGCGCGGCCTGGACGGCTGTGGGGGAGATGTCGAACGCGGTGGTCTCAAAGCCGAGGTCCGCGATCAGCTCCGCGTCCCACCCGGTGCCGGCTCCCACGATCAGCGCGGTCTTCCCGGTCCCGTCCGGGTGCGATTCGTCGACCCATTCGGTGAGCATCGGGTGCGCCGTACCTCGGTCCCACGGGACGACGGCGGCACCGTCCTCGGCTGCGGAGTAGAGCCGATCGAACCAGCCGGTCGGATCGTCCTGGGACAGCGACTCGTGGGCGATCCGGCGCGACACGACGTCCGGATCCTCTTGTGGCTCAGGCATCCGCGCCACCTTCTCGCTTCGCGTCGGCTTCGAGACCTTCGTGGATGGCTCGCACCGTCTGGACGGTATCAACTTGATCAGGTCGCTTGTCGTCCCGGTAGCGCAGTACCCGGGCGAACCGCAGCGCCATGCCCGCGGGGTAGCGCGGCGAGGTCTGAACGCCGTCGAAGGCGATCTCCACGACCACCTCCGGGCGGAGATAGACGGTGTACTCGTCGCGGCGCTCCTCGAGCTCCTGGAATCGCTCGGTCTGCCACCGCAGCAACTCGTCGGTCAGCCCTTTGAACGTCTTGCCGAGCATCACGAACTCGCCGGTCGCCTCGTCCCGCGCGCCCAGATGCAGGTTCGACAGCCAGCCAGTACGACGCCCGTGGCCCCACTCGGCCGCGAGCACGAGCAGGTCGAGCGTGTGGGTCTGCTTGACCTTGACCCAACCGGACCCGCGCCGGCCGGCCTCATAGGGAACGGTCAGGGACTTCACCATCACGCCCTCGTGGCCGCGCTTCACCGCGTCGAGGAAGAACGCATGTCCGGCCTCCGCGTCGTCGGTCACGAGCCGCGGGATCCGTTGTTCCTCAGGGATCAGCTTGCTCAGCCACTCGTGCCGCGCGGCGCCGTCGAGACCGATCAGGTCCTGCCCGTCCTGATGCAGGATGTCGAAGAAGTACGGCGTCAACGGCACCGACTCGGGCCCGGTCGCCGCCCGAGTCGCCGTCCGCGACCCGGTGACCTGGAAGGCCTCCGGCCGGCCGTCCCGCCGCAGGGCGATCAGCTCACCGTCGAGCACGACCTGCTGCGCGTCGAGCGCCAGTACGGCGCTGACCACCTCGGGCACCCGCTTGGTGATGTCGTCGAGCGTGCGGGTGTAGACCACCACGTTGTCGCCGTCGCGATGCGCCTGGATCCGGATCCCGTCCAGCTTCCACTCGAGGGCGGCCGGCGTACCGGTCTTGGTGAGAGCTTCCGCGACGCTCGTCGCGGACTGGGCGAGCATCGGCTGCACGCCGCGCCCGACCTCCAGCCCGAACTGCGCCAGCCCCGCCTCGCCCTCGGTCAGTACGGCCACCGCGACCGGCGCGGCCGCGCCACGCAACATCGTCGCGGCTCGAATCTTCTCCAGCGGGATCCCGGTCGCTCGGGCGACCGCATCGGCCATCACGCCGTCCAGCGCGCCCTGCCGCAACTCACCGCCGACCAGCAGCCGCAGGAACCGCTGCTCGTCCTCGGTCGCACGGCCGAACAACGCGTCGATCGCCTCCCGTCGGCGGGCCTGTGACCCGGCACCGGACATCTCGGCCAGCTCGGCGAACGCGCTGTCGACCTCCTCGACCGTCAGCGACGGGGTTTCGGCGGGCGTCGGCGCGTCCATCAACGTCCGCCACCCGACGCCGGTACGTCGCTGGCGCAGCTCACCGGACAGGTACGTCACCACGATCTCGGTCTCCGCCGGCTCGGTCGCCCGCGACAGCAGCCCGGCGATGAACTCCGCCTTCTTCAGCCGCGACCGCGTCCCGGCCAGCGCGGTCGATGTCTCGACCACCTCGGTGAGCAACATGACCCCAGTCTCGCCCATCCCACCGACAGTCCGGCGTACCCGGAATTCCGAGGGTCAGGGTGCGGGCGGGAGATCGTCGAGGAACTCGGCGGTGGGGGTGAAGAACAGCGATCCGGTGACCGCGGTGGAGAAGTCGAGGATGCGGTCGTAGTTGCCCTCGGGCTCGCCGATGAACATCCGCCGCAGCATCAGCTCGGTCACCGACGGGGTCTTGGCGTAGCCGATGAAGTAGGTGCCGAACTCCTGCGTCCCGATCGTCCCGAACGGCATGTTGTCGCGCAGGATCTGCAGCTCGTTCCCGTCCTCGTCCTCGATGACGTTCAGCGCGATGTGTGCGTTGCTCGGCTTGTCGCCGTCGGACAGTTCGATGTCGTCGAGCTTGGTCCGGCCGATCGCCAGCTCCTGCTGCTCGACCGTCAGCGCGTTCCATGCCTTCAGGTCGTGCAGGTACTTCTGCACGATCACATAGCTGCCGCCCGCGAAGTCGGGATCCTCGGCACCGATCAGTACGGCGTCCTCCGCCTCTGAACCGGCCGGGTTCTCGGTGCCGTCGACGAAGCCCAGCAGGTCGCGCATCTCGAAGTACTTGAAGCCGTGGACTTCGTCGACGACGGTGGCGGCGCCGTCGAGCGACTTCATGATCTGGCCGGCCAGCTCGAAGCACTGGTCGAGGTGCGCGGCGCGGATGTGGAAGAGCAGATCGCCGGGAGTGGAGACGGCGCGGTGCTTGGCGCCGTCGAGTTCGATGAACGGGTGCAGGTGGGCAGGCCGCGGCCCGCTGAACAGCCGGTCCCAGGCGTCCGACCCGATGCTGGTGACGCAGGACAGATTTCCGGCTGGAACCCGGAAGCCGACGGACCGGATCAGACCGCTGACCCGTTCGAGCAGATCGCGGGTGGTCTCCTCGCCTCCCGGCTCGATCCGGACCACGAGGAAGATCGCCGAACCGGTCAACGGCATCAGCACCGACTGCGGCAAGGCCCGCGTCGTGGCTGCTGCACCAAGGGTCGGATCAGTCACCACTGTGTTCTCCTCCAGCTCCTTGGCCCGATCTTCTAGAGTCCATTCATGGACCCGCAATCGGGCGAACCGCGCCCACAGGACCCGCCGCCCCCCGGCAACCAACCGAACCCGTGGGTCCCGCCGTACCAACCGGGCCCATCCTCGCAGCCCGGTCAGTACCCGCCGCCCCCGCCCTACCCCCAACCGGGTCCCTACCAACAGCCCGGCCCCTACCAGCAGCCCGGCCCCTACCAGCCGCAGTGGCCCGGGCCGCACCAGCAGCAGCAGTACGGCGCACCGCCGCCGTACCCGGGTCAGTACGCCTACCGCGAGCCGCGCATCATCCCGGCTCCTCCGGGTACGCCGTACCACCGGCTCGCGCGGACGCCGAAGCACAGATGGTGGCGGCCGATCGTCGGGACGCTGTTCCTCGCCTCCGGCGCCTTCTTCCTCACCGCGGCGGTGCTCGTCGGCTGGGAGATCGTCCACACGCTGATCGCCGGCGAGTTCGTCCAGCCGCAGGGCAATGACATCTTCCCGAGCGACACCGAGAACCTGGCCGTCACGCTGGTCATGCTCGGAGTCCTCACGCCGTTCGTCATGCTGACCGCCTGGGTCGTCCAGCGCCGGCCGGCCTGGAGTGTGGCGTCCGTCCTGAACCGGATCCGCTGGCGCTGGCTGCTGATGTGCTGCCTGCCCGGCCTCGGCTACCTGGCGCTGTCCTACGGGCTGGGGATCGTCGCCGACGCGATCTTCCCGAGCAGTGACGCGACGGCGACCGACGACGGTTCGTGGGTCGGCTTCAGTCGGTTCATCGTGCCGGCGCTGGTCATCCTGCTGCTGGTGCCGTTCCAGTCCGCGGCCGAGGAGTTCGTGTTCCGCGGCTGGCTGCTGCAGGCGATCGGCGCCTACGGCCCGGACCGGCCGGAGGGTCGCGCCCGCAGGCTCCGGGTGCTGTTCCGTTCGCCCTGGCCGGGCATCGTGATCAGCAGCCTGGCGTTCGTGTCGGCGCACGGGTACACCGGGTGGGCGATGGCGGACATCTTCCTGTTCGCGGTCACCATCGCGTGGCTGACAGTGCGGACCGGTGGGCTGGAGGCCGGCATCGCGCTGCACGCGATGAACAACCTGTTCGCCTTCTTGTTGCCTGCGGCAACTGGACAGCTGGACGGCTGGGACCAGCAGGGCGGCGCCCCGTGGACCCTGCTGGCGCTGGACATCCCGTGCCTCGCGTTCTACGCGGCCGCCGTGGTGTGGCTGGCGAAGCGGAACCGGATCGCCCGGGTGAGCTGACAAAAACCGGGCGAGAATTGTCCGGGCCGTCTGCCAGGGTAGACGCGTGACGAACACGAAGATCGAGGCCGTCCTGTTCGACTGGGGCGGCACACTGGCGACCTGGCACACCATCGACCTGTACGCCGTCTGGCGGACGGTGGCGGCGGCGATCGACGAGGCCCGGGCGGACGAGCTCGCCGGCCGGCTGTTCGAGGCGGAGACCTCGGTCTGGGCCCGGTCGCGCGACCAGCACCTGAGCAGCACGCTCGAGGAGGTCTGCCTGCTGGCCGACGTGGTGATGACCCCGGCGGCCCAGGTCGAGTACGAGCGGCAGTGGCACCCGCACACCGAGCTCGAGTCCGACGCGATCGACACGCTGCGCGATCTCCGGGCCCGCGGGCTCAAGGTCGGCGTGCTGTCGAACACGATCTGGTCGCGGAGCCGCCACGAGGAGATCTTCGAGCGGGACGGCGTACTGGGGCTGCTGGACGGGGCGGTCTACACCAGCGAGATCCCGTACACGAAGCCGCACCCGGAGGCGTTCCTGTCGGCCATGCGGGCGGTGGGGGAGTCGGAGCCGTCGCGGTGCCTGTTCGTCGGCGACCGGCTGTTCGACGACGTGTGGGGCGCGCAGAACGTCGGGATGCGGGCGGTGCACATCCCGCACAGCGCGATCCCGGTGGAGCAGATCGGTCACACCGAAGGCGAGCCGGACGCGACCGTCCAGCGGCTGTCCGAGCTCCCCGCGCTGATCGACACCTGGAACAAGGCCGTCGCCTGACCGGTCACGTCATGTGCTCGACGCGCTACGGCTAGCGGCCGGCCACCGAGTCTGGTTAACGTCCAACCTCCGAGCATCCCGCCCTTGGAGGTTTCCAACATGTTCACCCGTCGTACCTTCACCGCGCTCGTGGCGGCGGCTGCCGCCGGCCTGACCCTCGTCAGTGGGGTCTCGCCGGCGGCCGGCGAGACCGAGGCCGAGGCCGCCGTCACCGACGGTCCGCTCCACGTGATGTCGTTCAATCTGCGCTACGCCAGCGACACCCCACCGAACACCTGGACCGACCGGCGTCCCGTGATGCGCGAGCTGCTGCGCCGGGCGCGGCCGGAGCTGATCGGGACCCAGGAGGGGCTGTACTCCCAGTTGCAGGACATCTCCGCCGACCTCGGGCCGACGTACGACCACATCGGGCTCGGACGCGAGGGTGGCAGCAAGGGGGAGTTCATGATGATCTTCTTCGACCAGCGCCGGCTGGAGCCGCTCGAGTACGACCACTTCTGGCTGTCGGACACCCCGAACGTGATCGGCTCCCAGACCTGGGGTGGATGCTGCCCGCGGATGGTGACGTGGGTCCGGTTCAAGGACAGGGCGACGTCGCAGGAGTTCTATGCCGTCAACACGCACCTGGAGGCGTTCGACGCGACGGCACGGTCGAAGTCGGCCGACCTGATCCTGCAGAAGCTGGCGGCGTTCGACCCGGCGCTGCCGGTGATCATGACCGCCGACTACAACGAGGCCGCCAAGCCGGGGCTGACGGTCTACGACAAGCTCGTGACCAGCGGCAAGCTCGCCGACAGCTGGGTCACCGCTGAGCAGCGCAGCCCCCTCTACGCCACCTTCCACGGCTACAAGCCGCTCACCCCGAACGGCGACCGGATCGACTGGATCCTCACCACCCCCGGGATGCGTGTCTCGAAGGCGAACATCAACACCTTCAGCCGCGATGGTCAGTTCCCGAGCGACCACCTGCCGGTGGAGTCGTGGGTCCACCTGGGCTGAGAAATGAAGGACCCCCAGCCGGTGTGGCTGGGGGTCCTTCGAGGGGTTTCGGGGTGGGGGTTACGCGGCGAGGGTCGGGTCTGCCAGCAGGCGGAGGCGGCCAAGGGCCTCGCGCTCGATCTGGCGGACGCGCTCGGCGGAGATGCCGTGCACGGCGCCGATGTCGGCGAGTTTGGCCTGCCGGCCGTCGTGCAGGCCGTACCGCCGCCGGATCACGTCGGCCGAGCGCGGGTCGAGCTGGTCGACCAGGCTGAACAGGCCCGAGCGGTCCGACGCGTCGGCGACCAGCTGGTCCGGGCCCGGCGCGGTCTCGGCCGCGATCAGGTCGCCCAGCGAGGTCTCGCCCTCGTCGTCGATCGGGTTGTCCAGGCTGATGTGGTCCCGGCCGATCCGGATCAACTCGGTGACCCGCTCCACGTCCAGGTCCAGCTCCGCCGCGATCTCGTCCATCTCCGGCTCACGGCCGAGCTTGCGCTCGAGCGTCCGCCGGGCGGACCCGATCTGGTTCAGCTGCTCCACCACGTGCACCGGCAGCCGGACCACTCGGGCCTGCTGCGCGATACCGCGGGTGATGGCCTGCCGCACCCACCAGGTCGCGTACGTCGAGAACTTGAATCCCTTCCGGTAGTCGAACTTCTCCACCGCCCGGATCAGACCCGTGTTGCCCTCCTGGACCAGGTCCAGCAGCGGCATCTGGGATCGTCCGTACCGGCGTGCGATCGACACCACCAACCGGAGGTTCGCGGTCACGAACCGCTGCTGCGCGCGCTGGCCCTCTTCGGCCAGCCACTCCAGCTCTTCCTCCGTCGCATATTTGGGCGCTCCGCCCTTCTTGCGTCCAACCCGCCCCTCGGCCAGCAGTTGCTCCGCCAGGAGTCCTGCCTCGACCGTTTCAGCGAGCTCGACCTCTTCCTCAGCCGTCAGCAAAGGTGTCCGCGCGATCTCCTCGAGATAGAGACCGACGCTGTCCTTGCCGTCGATACCGTCGTCCGCCGAGCGGACACGAGCCATGCGAGCCACCGAAACTCCCTTCGTCGTTACATGGAGAGCAACGCTCGAGTGAGGTTCAAGATTCCACGACGAGTGTGTAAACACCCTGAAGGTTCCCTGAGAGTTCCTGGCACGATCACGCCCTGGAAACCGATGTCCAGGAGCCGCTCGTGTCCGCTTCCCGGCCGCCTTTGCGTCCGCGCGTCCGAATTCCCCTTTGCTTTGCGCGGGAATTCGCCTCCGGTGCCCGGCGGCACCCCGCGGAAGAAACCTGAGAATCTGTCCAGAATCACCACCGCCTCCGGTGCCTTGTGTGTTGCACAACACACGCCGTGCGTGGTGCCGGGGGAACCCAGCCTCCAACCTCTCCAACCAGCAGCAACGCCGCCGGTACCCGCCGTGTTCCCGCCCGAAACGCGGGGTCAGGCCAGACCGAGGGTGTCGAGCTCCCAGGCCAGGCTGAAGGCGATCTCGTGCCACGCGTCGTACCGTCCGCTGCGGCCGCCGTGGCCGGCGTCCATTTCGGTTTTCAGCAGTACGTCGGCGTCCGCGACCGCGCGGAGTTTGGCCACCCACTTCGCGGGTTCGACGAAGAACACCCGGGTGTCGTTCAGGCTGGTGATCGCGAGGATCCGCGGATACCGCTGGGCGGTGACGTTTTCGTACGGCGAGTAGGACTTCATGTACTCGTACACGTCCGCGTCTTCGAGCGGATTACCCCATTCCTCCCACTCGATCACCGTCAACGGCAGCGACGGATCCAGGATCGTGGTCAGCGCGTCCACGAACGGCACCTCGGCGACGACTCCGCCGAACGCCTCCGGCGCCAGGTTCGCCACTGCGCCCATCAGCAGGCCGCCGGCGCTTCCGCCCTGCGCCACGATCCGCTCCGGCCGGGTCCAGCCTTCCTTCACCAGGTGCTCGGCCGCGGCGACGAAGTCGGTGAACGTGTTCCGCTTGGCAAGCATCTTGCCGTCGTCGTACCAGTGCCGGCCGAGCTCGCCGCCGCCGCGTACGTGCGCGATCGCGAACACGACGCCGCGGTCCAGCAGCGACAGCCGCGGGATCGAGAACCACGGGTCCATCGAGCTCTCGTAGGAGCCGTACCCGTACAGCACGACCGGCGCGTTGCCGTCCTTCGCGACGTCCTTGCGTGCGACCAGCGAGATCGGCACCTTTGTCCCGTCGCTCGCCGTCGCCCACTCGCGGTACTGCGTGTACGCGCCGAGGTCGACCCCGCCGAGCACGGGTTGCCGCTTCAGCAGCCGGCGCTCACCGGTCGCCACGTCCACGTCGTACGTGGAACCGGGCGTGACGAGAGACGTGTAGCCGAACCGGTAGCGGGTCTCGTGCCACTCGTCGTTGCGGCCGGGGGACACGGTGTGGATCGGCTCGTCGAACTCCAGCACCTCGGGCGCCCCGAAACCCCCCTCGGTACGGCGCATGATCGCGAGCTCGGTGAGGGCGTCCCGACGGCGGTGCAGGACGACGTGGTCGGCGAACGCGTCGACACCGAGCAGCCGGCTCGACGCGTCGCCCTCGAGCAGCGTGGTCCAGGAGCCGGGGGAGTCCAGCGGCGCGGTCGCGAGGGAGAAGTTCGCCGCGTCCGCGTTGTGCGTGATCAGCAGTTGGTCTCCGGCGTGCTCGACGTCGTACTCGACGCCGTCGCGGCGGGGCGCGACGACGACCGGCTCGCCGGTGGGGTCGTGGGCGTCGAGCAGCCAGACCTCGCTGGTGATCTTGCTGCCGAGCGCGATCAGGATCGCCTGCTCGTTGCGGGCCAGGTCGACCCCGACCCAGAACCGCTCGTCGGGCTCCTCCTTCACGAGCACGTCCTCGGTCGCGCCGAGGGTGTGCCGCCAGACCTGGTACGGCCGCCAGGCGTCGTCGACCTTGGTGTAGAAGATCGTCGACCCGTCCGCGGACCAGGCCGAGCCGTAGTGCACCTCGGGCAGCTCGTCCGGCAGCAGTTCGCCGGTGGCGAGGTTCTTGATCCGCAGGGTGAACCGCTCGTCGCCCTTGAGGTCGACGGAGTACGCGAGCAGCCGGCCGTCGGGGGAGACGTCGACGGTGCCGAGGGAGAAGAACTCCGAGTCGCCGGCCACCTCGTTGCCGTCCAGCATCACCTCTTCGCCGGCGATCTCGCCGTCGGTGGCCGGGGGCTGGTCGCCGTCCACCTTCACCCGGCAGTGGATGCCGTACTGCTTGCCCTCGATCGTGCGGGCGTAGTACCAGTACCCGCCGCGCCGGGCCGGCACGCTCAGGTCGGTCTGCAGGGTGCGGTCCGAGATCTCCTTGAAGATTGCCTCACGCAACGATTCGAGGTGCGCCGTCCGGGCCTCGGTGTAGCTGTTCTCGGCGCGCAGGTGGTCCAGCACCTCGTCGTCGGTCTTGTCCCGCAGCCACTCGTAGTCGTCGACGAACACGTGGCCGTGGTGACTGCGTTCGATCGGCTTCCGGGCAGCGACCGGGGGCTTCGGGAGAGAGTTCAAGTCGGACATGCCGCGAGACTACCTGCCGGACACCGGACGTGGCTGCCGGTTTCCGTAGCCGCCCGATCAGACGTCGTACGTCGCGACGACCGGGGCGTGGTCGCTCCAGCGTTCGGCGTACGTCGGGGCGCGGTGGACGACGCAACCGGTGGCGGATCCGGCGAGTTCGGGAGAGGCGATCTGGTAGTCGATGCGCCAGCCGGCGTCGTTGTCGAACGCCTTGCCGCGCCAGGACCACCAGGAGTACGGGCCGGGGCCTTCGCCGCCGAAGCGCCGGCCGAGATCGACCCAGCCGGACTCGAACAGGCGGTCCATCCAGGCGCGCTCCTCAGGGAGGAAGCCGCTCTTCTTCCGGTTCGCCTTCCAGGCCTTCAGGTCGACCTCGCGGTGCGCGATGTTCAGGTCGCCGCACATCAGCACGTACCGCCCGTCGGCGCGCAACTCGGTCAGCCGCGCGGTGATCGCGTCCAGGAACGCGTACTTCTCCTCCTGCCGCGGTGGCGTCTCGAATTCACCCGTGAACACATACGTGCTCACCGCCGTCAGCGTCGTGCCGTCGTCCAGTACGACGTCCGCCTCGACCCACCGGCCACACCCGGCGAACCGCTCCGGACCGATGTCTCTCCGCTCGTCCTTGATCGGCCGGCGGCTCGCCACTGCGACTCCCGCACGCCCCTTGTGCCCGTCGATCGACGGCTCGGCGTGCGCGATGTTCCAGTCACCGCCGAGCTGCTCCCGCAGTACGTCGTCCGTCGCGCGAACTTCCTGCATCAGCAACAGATCCGGATCGGTCTGTTGCAGCCACGGACCCATCCCGCGCCGGAACGCGGCCCTGACACCGTTCACATTCACCGTGGCAACCTTCAGCACCCGTGAACCCTAACCCTCGGTGGTCGTGAGGATGGCGTCGAGGGACTGTTCGCAGAGGTGTTCGAGGGCCTCGGCGGAAATGGTGGGGTTGTCGATCCAGGTGAGCAGAGTCTGCTCGACGTACCCCTGCCAGCCGTGGCAGGCGAGCTCGACCGTCGGGGTGATCTCGATGCCGCTCTGGGCGACCGCGCTGACGACCCACGTGCTGAAGACCCGGCGGATCTCGGAGTGCAGTGCGCGTACGTCGGGGTCGCCGGCGGCCGACATCAGCAGGGTGGCGCGGTAGAGCTGAGGTGCTTCGAGGACCGCACGGACGAAGGCGCGGATGCCGGACCGGAGTTGCTCGCCGGGAGGCAGCGACGGGTCGGGTGCGGTGCGCAGCATGACTTCGGCAGCCGCTTCCTCGATGACGGCGTACTGGAACTTCTTCTTCGAGCCGAAGTAGTGGAACAGCAGCGCGGGGGACACCTTGGCCTCGGCGGCGACCAGTTCGACCGTGAGTTCGCGGTGCGGGTCGGCGACCAGGACGCGGCGGGCGGCCGCGAGGATCTGGTTGCGGCGTTCGCCGGGGCGCAGCCGGGCGGACGAGGTCTGGGTCATACGGCCAGTCTATTGAGTAATCGGTCAACAAGCACTTACTGTTGAGTATCCACTCAACAAGCTGGAGGTCCAGATGCGTGGTCAGGTCGTCCTCATCACCGGTGCGTCCCGCGGAATCGGCGCCGCGGTCGCCCGGAAGCTGGCGCGGGACGGCGCCACGCTGGCACTGATCGGTCTGGAGCCGGACGAGCTGAAGAAGGTCGCCGAGGACTGCGGGCCGGACGCGGGGTGGTGGGAGGCCGATGTCACCGACACCGAGTCGCTGCGGGCCGCGGTCGAGGCGGTGGCCGAGCGGTACGGCCGGATCGACGTCGTGATGGCGAACGCCGGCATCGCCGCGCCAGGGTTCAGCCGGAGCATGGAC
The DNA here is from genome assembly GCF_043197265.1 of Kribbella sp. NPDC049227. NCBI lineage: Bacteria > Bacillati > Actinomycetota > Actinomycetes > Propionibacteriales > Kribbellaceae > Kribbella > Kribbella sp. NPDC049227. The sequence goes on from NZ_JBICST010000006.1 coordinate 236,119, forward strand.
CCGGCGATGTGGGAGCGCGTCGTGGACGTCGACCTGTTCGGCGTCTGGCGGACCGTCCACCTGACGCTGCCGTATCTGCTGGAGAGCAAGGGCTACCTGCTGCTGGTCTCGTCGCTCGCGGCGATCGTCCATATCCCCGGGCTGGCGGCGTACAACGTGGCGAAGGCCGGCGTGGAAGCGATGGGGGACACGCTGCGCCCGGAGCTCAAGCACCTGGGCGTACGGGTCGGTGTCGCACACATGACCTTCGTCGACACCGACATGGTGCGTGGCGCCGACGAGCACCCGGTGTTCGGCAAGATGCGCACCGGCATCCCGCTGGCGAGCAAGGTGTACCCGCTGGACTTCGCGGTCGACAAGTTCGTCGACGGGATCAGGAAGCGCCGTCGGACCGTGCACGTGCCGGGCTGGATCGGGGCGATGAAGGTGTTCCGCTGGGTGATCCCGCACGTCATCGAGGCGGGCTCGCGGTTCAGCGTGCCGAAGGCCGATCGGGCCGCGCTCGCCGACGTCCAGGCGCGCGGCGCCGCGGCCTCCTCCCGGGCGACCGGCGCCGGCGGCCGCGCCGACGCCGAGAAGGCCGCGGGCAGATGAGCCGCGAGTACGACGTCGTCCTGCTCGGCGCCAGCGGCTTCACCGGAGCCCTGACCGCGGAGTACCTGGCCAGGAGCGCGCCGCCGGACCTCAAGTGGGCCGTTGCCGGACGCAACCAAGGCAAGCTCGAGGCCTTCGGCAAGGACGTCCTGCGCGCCGATGTCACGGATCCCCAGTCTCTGCAGGCCCTTGCCGAGTCGGCCAAGGTCGTAGCCACCACCGTCGGTCCCTACATTCGGTACGGCGAGCCAGTGGTGGCAGCCTGTGCGGACGCGGGGACCGACTACCTCGATCTGACCGGTGAGTCCGAGTTCGTCGATCGCATGTACGTGCGCCATCACGGACGTGCCGTTCAGACCGGTGCCCGGATCGTGCACGCCTGTGGCTTCGACTCGATCCCGTACGACCTCGGCGTCCAGTTCACCGTCGAGCAGTTGCCGCGGCGCGTCCCGATCCAGGTCGACGGTCTCCTGCGGGCCGGCGGCCGTCCGTCCGGGGGCACCTTCCATACCGCGATCACGGCGTTCTCCCGGCCGAAGCAGCACCTCGAAGCACACCGGGCACGTCGCCGCGCCGAGCCAGGGCCGGACGGTCGGAAGGCCAGGGCGGTCTCCGGCAGGATCCACCGGCAGCAAGGCTTCTGGGCGGTTCCGTTGCCGACCATCGACCCACAGATCGTCGGCTACTCCGCCCGGCTGCTCGAGGAGTACGGCCCGGACTTCCGGTACTCGCACTACGCCGCGCTCAAGCGCCTCCCGATGGTTGCCGGAGGCATCGGTGGGGCCGCCCTGCTGATGGCGGCCGCCCAGATCCCGCCGGCCCGGAACGCGTTGCTCAAGCGGCTGCAGCCAGGCGACGGGCCGAGTCCGGAGCGCCGGGCGCGGTCCTGGTTCAACGTCCGCTTCGTCGGCCGTGGTGGCGGCAAGCAGGTCATCACCGAGGTGGCCGGCGGCGATCCCGGGTACGACGAAACCGCCAAGATGCTGGCCGAGAGCGCTCTGTGCCTCTGTCGCGACGACCTCCCCACGACAGCCGGCCAGACCACCACGGCCGCCGCGATGGGACCGGCGCTGCGGCAGCGCCTGGTGAACGCCGGGATGACGTTTGCCACCCTGAGCACCGACGAGTACTAGGACGCCTGCTCCCGAGTCAGGGTGCCCCGGAATGATCCCGGGCTTATGGCGCGGAGCGGTCTGGAGCACCCCGTGGGGTGGCACGCTGGCAGCATGAGGACACTTCTCAACCTGATCTGGCTGGTGCTGGCCGGGTTCTGGCTGGCGGTCGGCTACGCGATCGCCGGTGTGATCTGCTGCGTGCTGATCGTGACCATCCCGTTCGGCATCGCGTCGTTCCGGATCGCCGGGTTCACGCTGTGGCCGTTCGGCCGGACCATGGTCGACAAGCCGAGTGCCGGGGCGGGCGCCGTACTGGGCAACATCATCTGGGTCGTCTTCGCCGGCTGGTGGCTGGCGCTCGGACACCTGGCCACCGGGATCGCGCTCTGCGTGACGATCATCGGGATCCCGCTCGGCCTGGCCAACTTCAAGCTGATCCCGATCTCGCTGCTGCCGCTGGGCAAGGAGATCGTGCCGACCGACCAGCCGTTCGCCGTCCGTTGAGGGCGCTCACCGTCCTCGGCTCGTGCGGCGCCTGGCCGGAGGCCGGGCGAGCGTGCGCCGGCTTCCTGCTCGAGTACGACGGCTTCAGCGTCGTACTCGATCTCGGGTACGGCGCTCTGCCGCGACTGCTGGAGCATCGGCCCAGGGGTGAGGTCGACGCGGTCGTCGTCACGCACCAGCATCCCGACCACTGCGTCGACGTGAGCGGTCTCGCGCGCGTTCGCTTCTACGAGGCACCGGACGCACCGCCGGTCCCGCTGCACTGTCCGCCGGGGGTGGTCGACGTACTGCGGGCGCTCGAGCCGGACCCGGATCCGGCGACCGTCTTCGACGTACACGACCTCGCGGCGACCAGACGGCTCGGTCCGTTCGCGGTCGAGACCGTGGAACTGCCGCACTACAAGACCAACTTCGGTGTCCGCCTGACCGCGCCCGGGGTGTCCGTCGCCTACACCGGCGACAGCGGTCCGTCACCCGATCTGCGGAAGCTGGCCGAGGGAACGGATCTGTTGATCTCGGACGCGACCCATCAAGGCCCGTCACCGGACACGACGCCGCGCTATCTGATGACGGCGACCGAGGCTGGTCGGCACGCGCGCGGAGCGAAGCGCTTGCTGCTGACGCATTTCTGGCCCGGCTCCGACCGGTCGATCTCTGTCGCCGAGGCACAGCAGGAGTTCGGCGGCGAGGTGATCGCGGCCGAGGAGGGCCTCACAGTCCCGCTGTGAGCCTCAGGCACTCTCGACAATCTTGCGGACGTTCGTGATGTGGCCGCAGCCGGACTCGATCAGGCGGGCGCGTTCTTCGGCGAAGGCGTCGCCGAGGTTGCGCCGGGTCTCCTCGGACACGTCGGTGCGAGCGGGGTTGAGAACATCACGCTCCTCCTCGTCCAGGTGGTGCGTGAGGGCCTCGGACAATTCATGCAGGTTCTCGCTGAACTTCTCGCTGCCGGTGTCGTCGACCTCCATCAGCGCGAGTAGCGCTGCGTTGCCTTCGTCGTGCTCGTGTTCGGAGTGCTCGACCTCGTCGGCGTCGATCGCGTCCTTGCGGCGCAGCATCGGGTAGACCTTCGACTCCTCCGCCTCCGCGTGCGCGATCAGCACGGTCGCCAGGTCGGCCAGTACGGCGGACCGATCGCTGCGCACGTCCCGCAGTTCACGTAGCGCCTCCTCGAACCACCGGTGGTCCGCCAGGATGATCTCGACCACGTCGCCGCCGGTCGCCGGCAGGATCTTCGGCATTGGTTGCCCTCCACATCTAGAAACGTCAGCCCGGCCGGTACCCAGGCCGGCACCGGCTAACCTGCACGCATGCCGTCCGCCCTGGTCCGACGCCCCAGCCCGCGCCTCGCCGAGGGCCTGGTCACCCACATCCGACGCACGCCGGTCGACGTGGACCTCGCCGTACGCCAGTGGCAGCAGTACGTCGACGCCCTCGAGGCGCACGGCTGGACCACGATCGAGGTGCCGGCGATCGACGGGTGCCCGGACGGCGTCTTCGTCGAGGACACGATGGTCGTGTACGGCGACCTCGCGGTGATCGCCCGATCAGGCGCGGACGAGCGACGACGCGAGGCAGCCGAAGCCGAGCGCACCGTCGCGGCACAGGGCTACCGCACCACCCACATCACCGAGCCCGGCACCCTCGACGGCGGCGACATCCTCAAGATCGGCTCGATCGTGTACGCCGGCCAAGGCGGCCGCACGAACGACGAGGGCATCCGGCAACTCCGTGAGGCCTTCGCGCCACTGGGAGCCGAGGTCCGCGCCGTGCCGGTGCAGAAGGTGTTGCACCTCAAGTCCGCGGTCACGGCGCTACCGGACGGGACCGTGATCGGCTATGAGCCGCTCGTCGACGACCCAGAGGCGTTCGAGTCGTTCCGCCCGATGCCTGAGGAAGCCGGGTCGCACGTCGTACTGCTGGGGGAGGGTCGCCTGCTGATCGCCGCCTCGGCACCGGAGTCCGCGAAGCTGCTCGAGCAACTCGGCTACAGGCCGGTCGTCGTCGACATCAGCGAGTTCGAGAAGCTCGAAGGCTGCGTCACGTGCCTGTCGGTGCGCCTTCGGCGGTGAGCAAGGCCTCGCAGCCTCGACCGCCTGAAGATCGCGCCTCTTACCGCGCGCCGCACCGACACCGCAGGCCTCGATAGGCCCCCGCTGTTCCTCATTCGTTCAACCCGTTCTGGCCGGGCTCGGGTTCGTCGTCTCCTTCCGCTGAGGCGATAACAACTTTGGTCAAGGCCGGGTCGTCGATCGCGAAGGTCCGGACCGGACCCGGCGGCGTGTCCGCGGTCTCGAACCGCACGGTCACGCGGCCGCGGCCCGAGCCCCAGACCCAGCCGCGCCCATAGTCGGGATGAGCGACGTCCTGACCCGGGTAGAACCCGAGCTGGTCGCGCGTCCGCTCCGGCAACTCGACCACCTCGACCGGGGCGTCGGCGTACTCGCTCTCGGTGAAGAGGTCGTCCTGGATCCAGTCGGCGAGCGAGGAAACGCCCACTCCGAGCAGGCGGATCCCGCCGCCGATCTCGCTGTCGTCGAGCAGCCGTCGCGCCACTCGCGCGATCACCCGGGCGTCGTCGGTCGGCCCGGCCAGCGTGGACGACCGCGTGTGCGTGGTGAAGTCGTGCATCCGCGTCTTGACCGTGACTGTGCGGCCGGAGAGCTGCGCCTTCTGCAGCCGCTCGGAGACGCGGTGCGCCATCCGGTCGCCGATCGCGGCCAGCAGTGAACGGTCGATGATGTCGGTCTCGAAGGTGTCCTCGACGCTGACCGACTTGGTCTCCCGGTCGCTCACCACCGGACGGTCGTCGGCCGCGATCGCCAGCCGGTACAGGCTGCTGCCGTGCGCGGAGCCGACCTGGCGGATCAACTCGTCCTCGTCGAGTTGCTGGAGGTCGGCGACGGTGCGCACGCCGGCCATACTGAGCCGCTGCGCGGTCGCCGGCCCGACACCAGGGATCACGGTGACCTGCATCGGCGCGAGGAACTCCGCCTCGGACCCGGCCGGCACGACGACCACGCCGTCGGGCTTGTCCAGGTCGCTGGCGATCTTCGCGATCAGCTTCGACGTACCGGCGCCGACCGACGCGGTCAGGCCGCCGCTTGCCTTCCGGATCGCGGCCTTGAGATCCAGGGCGATCGCCTGCACGTCCTCGACGGTGAGCCCGGTCAGCCCGGACGCGGACAGATCGACGAACGCCTCGTCGAGCGACAACGGCTCGACCAGCGGCGACAACGCCCGCATCTCGGCCATCACCGCCTGGCTGCTCCGCCGGTACACCTCGAAGCGTGGACCGAGGTACGCCGCGTGCGGACAGCGGGATCGTGCCTCCGCGGTCGACATCGCGGAACGCACGCCGTACTTGCGGGCCTCGTACGACGCGGTCGAGACGACACCGCGGACGCCGACGCCACCGACCACGACCGGCTTGCCCCGCAACGACGGCTTGTCGCGCTGCTCGACCGCCGCATAGAACGCGTCCAGGTCGACATGCAGCACCGACGGATCCCCTCGCACGGCACCAGTCTCCCTGGCATGACCGACAATTCTGGAATGACATTCCCCACGCACTGGGACGACGGCACCGACCCGGCCAGCCCAGAACACCAGATCCACTGGTACGACGAACGTACGGCGATCATCCGCCAGTCGCTTCGGACCAGTTTCGAAGGACCGTTCATCTACCTGTTGCTGGGCACCGAACGTGCCCTGCTGCTCGACACCGGCACCGGTGACGCCAAGCTGCGGCCGGTGGTGGAGAGTCTGCTGTCCGGTCAGGAGCTGATCGTCGCGCACACCCACAGCCACGGCGACCACGTCGGTGGCGACGACGAGTTCGACCAGGTCGTCGGCAGGACGGCCGAGGACGTTGCGGCGTACTTCGGGATCGCGGACTGGCCGAACGAGGTGGTCCAGCTCGATCTCGGCGACCGGGTGCTGGACATCATCCCGATCCCGGGGCACCACGCGTCGCACATCGCCGTCTACGACCGGACGTCGAAGGTGCTGTTCAGCGGCGACTCGCTGTACCCGGGCCGGTTGTACGTCTTCGACTGGCCCGCGTTCCGGGCGAGCGTGGCCCGGCTGGCCGGGTTCGTCGCCGCGGGCAATCCGGTCGAGCAGATCCTGGGTGCGCACATCGAGCTGACCCGGGAGCCCGGCCGCGACTTCGAGATGGGCGCCGACAAGCATCCGGACGAGCACGAGTTGCCGCTCGATCCCGGCGTACTGACCGAGCTGGCCCAGGTCCTCGACGAGGCCGGCCCGGAGCCGGTCCGCATCGTGCGCGATCACTTCATCGTCTATCCGGTCTGACTCCAGCACGCGATTGCGTCTCACACAGGTGGGCACCCTTCAGGCACACTGAGGCCAGTAGCCACCAGGGGAGGCGCAGATGGGCGAGGAAGTCGACCGGGTCGAATTCACCCGGGCGGATCGGACGGCGTTCCGCAACCAGGTCCATCGCAATCTCGACGCCTTCGCGCGGATGCTGCGCGAGGCCCGGTTCGCGCCCGAGCGGCCGATGACGGGGATCGAGATCGAGCTGAACCTGGTCGACGAGAACTGCGATCCGGCGTTCAAGAACTCCGAGGTGCTGAGCGCGATCGAGGACGACGCGTTCCAGACCGAGCTCGGCCAGTTCAACATCGAGATCAACGTTCCGCCCGGGCAGATCGACGGCATCGGCCTGGACACGATGGAGTCGAACATCCGCGACAGCCTGAACGCGGCCGAGGAGAAGGCGGCCCGGACCGGCTCGTCGATGGTGGTGGTCGGGATCCTGCCGACGCTGCTGACCGAACACATCCATCGCGAGGCGCTGAGCACGAACCCGCGCTACGCCTTGCTCAACGACCAGATCTTCGCCGCCCGCGGCGAGGACGTGCAGATCGGGATCGACGGCATCGAGCGGTTGCAGGTCACCGCGGACAGCATCGTGCCCGAGGCCGCGTGTACGTCGACGCAGTTCCATCTGCAGGTGACACCGGAGGCGTTCCCGCGGTACTGGAACGCGGCCCAGGCGATCTCCGGCGTACAGCTCGCCGTGGGTGCGAACTCGCCGTTCCTGTTCGGTAAGGAGCTATTGCGGGAAACGCGGATCGCCTTGTTCGAGCAGGCCGCCGATACCCGCACCCACGAGTTGAAGACGCAGGGCGTCCGGCCGCGGGTGTGGTTCGGTGAACGATGGATCACCTCGATCTTCGACCTGTTCGAGGAGAACTCCCGCTACTACCCGGCGCTGCTGCCGGTCACCTCCGACGAGGATCCGATCGCCGTTCTCGATCGCGGCGACACCCCAGCTCTTTCGGAGTTGCGGCTGCACAACGGGACGATCTATCGCTGGAACCGGCCCGTGTACGACGTTGTCCGGGAGAAGCCGCATCTGCGGGTGGAGAACCGCGTGCTGCCGGCCGGCCCGACCGTGGTCGACACGATCGCGAACGGGGCGTTCTACTTCGGCCTGGTCCGTGCCCTGGCCGACGACGAACGGCCGATCTGGTCACAGATGTCGTTCAGCGCGGCGGAGGAGAACTTCCACGAAGCGGCCCGGCACGGCATCGACGCGGAGGTGTTCTGGCCGGGCGTCGGGACCGCCCGGGCGACCGAGCTTGTGCTCAGACGCCTGCTCCCGTTGGCTTCTCGCGGTCTCGACGCCTGGGGCGTCGACGCCGCGGTGCGCGATCGGCTGCTGGGAATCATCGAGCAGCGGTGCCTGACCAACCGCAACGGTGCGTCGTGGCAGGCCGACGAGTTTCACCGACTGTATACAAAGGGATCGCACGGACGGCGGGACGCGCTGCGCGGAATGCTCCATCGGTACCGCGATCACATGCACGAGAACACGCCTGTGCACGAGTGGCCGGTGGACTGAACCGGTTAGTTGGTTTCCGACAACGTCGGACAGTCCGGGCGGAACTGAGGTCCCTCCGGCGGAACCGCTGCGACCTTGCCCAAGGCAACTGGGTGGACGAGTTCGATAACGACCCGGACTACAGGGGTGGCGCGTCGGGTGACAGCCCTGCAAAGGTGTGGCCACCGGAAGGTTAGACAGTCTTCTCGCGGGTAGTACTCGGGCACCGGCGTGGCTGCCACATCGGCGGCCGGGGCGGTGGTGGAGTACTACCCGCGCGACGATCAGCCGTCCGTCACGGCCGCGACACAGCTGGTGTAAATCCAGCGGATGCCGACCACGGTCGGGAGCAGTATCGTTCGAGACGGGTCGACACGACACCCGGAGGTGAGGCAGGGCGATGACGACCATCGTCGTGGGTTACGTGCCGAAGGCCGAGGGCCGTGCGGCCCTGCGGCGGGCGGCCGAAGAGGCGACGCTTCGCGACGCCAAGCTGGTGGTGGTCAACTCACACCGGGGTGGGCGCAGTTTCGACAGTGGTGAGGCCGCGGCGAGCGATGCCGCGTTGACGGAGGTACGTGAGCAGCTCGACTCGACCGGTGTGCCTTACGAGGTGCGGCAACTGGTGCGTGGACTCGACCCGGCGGAGGACCTGGTGGCCGTCGCCGAGCAGGTGCATGCCGAGTTCATCGTGATCGGGCTTCGGCGCCGGTCCCCGGTCGGCAAGCTCATTCTCGGCAGCAATGCCCAGCGGGTGCTGCTCGACGCTCCGTGTCCGGTGCTGGCCGTGAAGGCCGACGAAGGGGAGGACTGAGGTGACTTCGACACGCAGCAAGAAGCTGTGCCTCGCACAGCAGCCCGACGCCGACGAGATGCTGAGCAGAGATCCTTTCGCCCTGCTGGTGGGCATGTTGCTGGACCAGCAGATTCCGATGGAGCGCGCGTTCGCGGGACCGGTCGCGATCGCCAAGCGGATGGACGGCCCCTTCGATCCGTCCACGGTGGCGCACTACGACCCGGACGCGTTCGTCGAGGTGGTGGCCGGTCCGCCGGCCGTGCACCGGTTCCCGACCGCGATGGCGGCCCGGATCCAGACGCTGGCCAAGCACCTGGACGAGGAGTACGGCGGTAACGCTTCGGGCCTGTGGTCCGATGTGAAGTCAGGGGACGACCTGCTGGCCAGGTTGTCGGCCCTGCCGGGCTTCGGCGCGCAGAAGGCGAAGATCTTCGTCGCGCTGCTCGGCAAGCAACTCAAGGTCCGGCCGCGGGGCTGGCGCGAGGCATCCGAGCCGTACGGCGAGGACGGCGCGTACAAGTCCGTCGCGGACGTGATCGACGTGGCGTCTTTGGTGAAGGTGAGACAGTTCAAGCAGGAGCAGCAGTTGGTCCGGCAACGCGTGGTGGCCCGTCCACTGCGGCAGACCCGGAACGGCTGAGAACGGACGACCGCAAACGCACTGTTCGACGGCGGTACCGACCAGGCCTCCACCGGAGCGGGGACACCCGCCCGGCGGAGGCCTGAGCGCGCCGATCGGGGGGTCGTGGCGCGCCCGGGCTTGGTTCGCGGATTACAATGTAGTGTTGCCGCCGCCTGACCAGCGAGCAGCCGCACACAGTCATACCCAAGAACACCCTGAGTACGTGGCATCACCAGCACCAACACAACGTCGTACCGCCGTACAAACCCTGCGTCAGACGAGAGGTAATTCGTGTCGTCCAGCTCGTCCGAGAATCTTCCCGCCGAGTCAGCCCGGGCCGTGGCCGCCACCGCCCGCAGCACGGCTCCGAGGACCAGCGCCCGAGTGACCGAGCCTGCTGCCAAGAAGGCGGCAGTGAAGAAGGCCGCGGCCAAGTCTGCCGCCGGCACCAAGGAGGACGGTATCCCCGCGAAGAAGGCCGCCGCGAAGAAAGCGCCGGCGAAGAAGGCCGTCTCCGAAGCTGGTCTGGCGATCGACCCCAAGACCGGCAAGCCGCGCTCGCTGGACGATGTCGATGAGGCCGACTTCAGTCCGGACGCGGTCAAGCCGCTGGAGAAGGAGCTGACCGAGGACGAGGGCTTCGTCGTCTCCGAGGCCGACGAGACCGACGAGCCCGAGCAGCAGGTGATGGTCGCCGGGGCCACCGCCGACCCGGTCAAGGACTACCTGAAGCAGATCGGCAAGGTCCCGCTGCTGAACGCGGAGCAGGAGGTCGAGCTCGCCAAGCGGATCGAGGCCGGCCTGTTCGCCGAGGAGCAGCTGGGCGACGAGGCCGCCAAGCTGAAGGAGAAGGTCCGCGACGAGTACGACTGGATCTCCGAGGACGGCCGCCGGGCCAAGAACCACCTGCTCGAGGCCAACCTGCGCCTGGTGGTGTCGCTGGCCAAGCGCTACACCGGCCGCGGCATGCTGTTCCTGGACCTGATCCAGGAGGGCAACCTCGGTCTGATCCGCGCGGTCGAGAAGTTCGACTACACCAAGGGCTACAAGTTCTCCACCTACGCCACCTGGTGGATCCGGCAGGCGATCACCCGCGCGATGGCCGACCAGGCGCGGACGATCCGTATCCCGGTGCACATGGTCGAGGTGATCAACAAGCTGGCCCGGGTGCAGCGGCAGATGCTGCAGGACCTCGGTCGCGAACCCACTCCGGAAGAGCTCGCCAAGGAGCTCGACATGACCCCGGAGAAGGTCATCGAGGTGCAGAAGTACGGCCGTGAGCCGATCTCGCTGCACACGCCACTGGGTGAGGACGGCGACTCCGAGTTCGGCGACCTGATCGAGGACTCCGAGGCGATCGTGCCGGCCGAGGCGGTCTCGTTCACCCTGCTTCAGGAGCAGTTGCACGCGGTGCTGGACACGCTGTCCGAGCGCGAGGCCGGTGTGGTCTCGATGCGCTTCGGCCTGACCGACGGCCAGCCGAAGACGCTGGACGAGATCGGCAAGGTGTACGGCGTCACCCGCGAGCGGATCCGGCAGATCGAGTCCAAGACGATGTCGAAGCTGCGCCACCCGTCCCGCTCGCAGGTCCTGCGGGACTACCTGGACTGATGACGATGGGTCAGGCACTCGCCGGCGTACTCGCGCTGGTGATGCCTGTCCTCGACACGGCAACTCTGGCCGCCGCCGTCTTCACGGCGGCGGCCTTGCTGTTCACTCTGCTCCTGGTGGCGCGCTCGTCGGCGCGAGGCTCGGTCGCCTCGCCGCTGCCGGCGCGCGTCAGCGCCACCCGGGCCAACGCCCGGCGTACCGCTTATCTGTCTCTCCGCGATCCCGACGCGGCCGGTCGGCCACGTCCACGAGCACCGGGACGGTAGCGCTCTTCCTCGCGCTACCCGTTCCTTCTCACTCGTGGAGTTCTGCTGTGCCTTCCTTCCTGGAGGCACCGGTCGCCGGTGCCTATCACTTGCTCACGTCCCTCGTCACCGCCATCGAACCGCTCGCCGGCAGCGCTGCCGCCGTGATCGCGATCGTTGTCTGCACCCTCGTCGTACGGCTGTGTCTGGTTCCACTCAGCGTGCGGGCGCATCGAGGGGTGCGTGCTCGCGCCGAACTGATGCCGCAGCTGAAGAAGCTCAGCGATCGTCACCGCGGTGATCCTGAGCGTCTCCAACGAGAGCTCGCCAAGCTGCAAGCGGAGTCCGGTACGTCGATCTTCGCCGGTCTGCTGCCGACGCTCGCGCAGCTGCCGTTCTTCTGGCTGATGTACACGCTGTTCTCCCGGGCGATGGTGGCGGGGGAGTCGAACCAGCTGATCAGCGGCAGCCTCCTCGGCGCACCGCTCGGCCTGCACTGGCCGGTGCTCACCGGTACGCCGGCCTTCCTCGTGCTCGCCGTACTGCTGGGAGTCGTCGCCTGGTTCTCGGCCCGCCTGCAGCTTCGCCAACTCGACGAGACCGCGACGCCCCTGTCCCGCCGGCTCGCCCGGATCCTGCCCTTCGGCACACTGCTGAGTGCCGCCTTCCTCCCGCTCGCCGCGGGGCTCTACCTGCTCACCACGACCACCTGGACCGTCGTCGAACGCACGATCCTGCAGCGCTGACGGTTGCCGTGAGCAACGATTGGTTGCGACCCGGCGACTGATTCTGATACCGTCTTTAATAAAGCCGGTTGCATAATAAGTTGGGGTCGATGGACACTGCACGAGGAGCCGCTCAGGCGGAGCGATCGGCCAACCAGGTCGCCTGCCTGCGCGCCCTGGCCGACGCCGACGACGCGCAGACCGTCGGCGTCATCAGCGCGGAGACCGGACTGTCGCGACCCACGGTGCACGCCGTGCTCGACGATCTCGTCGAGGCTGGTCTGGTCGTGCCCACCGATCCGTCGATCGTGGGGCCGGGGCGGCCTGCGCGTGCCTTCCGGTTCGCCCGGGAGGCGGGACTCGTGGCCGGAGTGGACCTGGGCCCGCGCGGGGTGCGAGCCATCATCTGCGACCTGTCCGGGCGCCGACTGGGCTACACCGAGGTGAAGCGGGACCGGCCGGCCGAGATCTCGTCGATCCAGAGCGCGATTCACGCCGCGGCGGACGAGAGTTCGCTCGATCTCGGACGCCTTCGTGCGGTCGGACTGGCTCTCCCCGGTGTGGTCGAGGCGGACGGTCACCTGCGCGCCAGTCTCGCGCTCCCCGAACTGGTCGGCCTGCCGATCGCGGAGACCGTGTCGCAGGACCTCGGCCGCCCGGTTGCCATCGACAACGACATCAAGCTGGCCGCCCTGGCCGAGCAGCGTGGCGGCGCGGGACGCGGGTACTCCGATGTCGTCTATCTCCAGATCGGCCATCGGCTGTCCGTGTCGATCGTCCTGAACGGAGTCATTCGGCAGGGACGCCACCGCCTGGCCGGCGAGCTCGGAGCGCAGCGAGGCATGCGCTGGACGCGCAACGCGGACCGCGGACAGCTGATCTGGACCTCACACCCGACCGGTGAGGCCGTGCTGCGAGCGGCGGCCGCCGGCGACGCGGCCGCCCAGGCCGAGATCGACGACTTCTGTGCGCAGATCGCCGGACGCATCGCCACGGTGTTGCTGGTCGTCGATCCCGAGATCGTGGTCGTGCGGGGTGGACCCGCGCAGGAGAGTGCCGCGCTGCTTCGTTCGCTCGAGGCCGCGGTCGAGAGGGAGTTGCTCTTCCCCGAGCGCCCACCGTTCGTCGCCTCGGCCCTCGGCCGCGAGGCCGTGGTGCTCGGGGCGGTCGGCACAGCGTTCGACCAGTTCAGTACACGCATCTACGGCGTTCACGACTACCCGAGTCCGTGGCGCCGGATCACTCACGACCTGGAGAGGACCAGCACGTGAAGCTAGGAGTCAGCTCGTACTGCTTTCGCAGCCTCATGGCCAGCGGCGAGATGGACCTGATCGCAGTACTGGATTGGGTCGCGTCGTCACCCGCGGGACATCTGGAGATCGCCGCCATGGACGGCGAGTACTACCTGGAGAACGACGGTGTCGTCCGTGATGCGGCCGCGCACGCCGCCGACCTCGGCGTACCGATCGTGAACTACCTGGTCAGCGGCGACCTGCGGACGGCGGAGGACAAGGAGATCGACCGCCTCCGCCGGCAGTTGGACGTCGCGCACCGGTTCGGCGCTCGCATCTTCCGTCACGACGTCGCCCCGTGGTCGTGGCGTGAGAAGGACCCGGGGGAGTTCGAGGCGACGTTCGAGAAGGTCGTCGAGGGCTGCCGTGCGGTCGCCGACCACGCCGCCGAGCTGGGCATCGTGTCGACGATCGAGAACCACGGCTTCTTCATGAACGGGAGCGACCGGCTGGCCCGGCTGGTGCACGCCGTGGATCGCCCGAACTTCCGGGTCACGCTGGACCTCGGCAACGGACTCTGCGTCGGCGAGGTGCCCGGCAAGACCGCCGCCGGACTCATCGACATCGCGGCCATCGTGGGCGTGAAGGACTTCCACATCCGCCGATCGGCGGGGGACGGCTGGCTGAAGACTCTGTCCGGCGACTACCTGCTCGGCACGATCGCGGGGCACGGAGACCTGGACCTGGCGAGCCTGCTCGCGCTGGTCGGCACCAGGCCCGAACTGCATGTGAGCCTCGAGTTCGAGGGCCTGGAGTCGACTCCGAACGCCATCGAGCGCTCGCTCAACAACATCCTCGGACTGGCTGGAGCTGCCTGACATGACGACTCGCATTGCTGTGATCGGGGTGGGCTCCATCGCCACCCAGCACCTGATCTCGTACCAGAAGAATCCGCAGGCCGAACTGGTCGCCGTGTGCGACATCGACCGGACCCGCGCCAAGGCGCAGGCCGACAAGTTCGGCGTACCGAAGGCGACGGATGTCGTCGACGAGATCCTGTCCGATCCCGAGGTCGACGCGGTGAGCATCTGCGTGCCGAACTTCCTGCACGCCAAGTTCGCCGAGGCGGCGCTGCGGGCCGGCAAGGATGTGCTGGTCGAGAAGCCGATGTCCGTGAACGTCGCCGAGGCCGAGGCACTGGTCCGGGCGACCAAGGAGACCGGGCAGGCGCTGCAGATCGGCTACGTACGCCGTTTCGCTCCGAACGCCCTGGTCACCAAGCGGTTCCTGGACGAGGGCGAGTTCGGCGACATCTACGCCGCGCGGGCGACGATCATTCGCGCCGCCGGCAACCCCGGTGGCTGGTTCGGTGACGTGACGGTCTCGGGCGGTGGCCCGCTGATCGACCTGGGTGTGCACATCATCGACCTGTGCTGGTACCTGATGGGGATGCCCGCTCCGGTGTCGGTCTCGGGTGCGACCTTCTCGCCGCTGGGTGCCCGGGACAACATCAAGCATCTGACCCGGTACCGGGCCGCGTCGGAGACCCGGGTGAACAACGTCGAGGACTACGCGACCGCGCAGGTCCGGTTCGAGAACGGGGCGGTTCTCGACGTGGACACGTCGTACTCGCTGCACGCGCGGAACTCGACGAGTGTGAAGATCCACGGCGACAAGGGCGGCGCGGAGATCGAGCCCGAGCTGCTGATGATCACCGAGCGGCACGACACCCTGTTGCACATCCAGCCACAGATCGATTCGCTCGGGTTCGACTTCACCGTCGGATTCGCCAACCAGATCGACCACTTCCTGCGGATCTGCCGCCGGGAGATCCCGGCCGACGCCACGGCGGAGCACGGTCTCGAGATGGCCCGGATCCTGACCGCGATCTACGAGTCCGCCCGGAACGGGTCCGAGGTCGCCATCACCCGCTGAGCGGTACCGGCTTCAGCTACGTCCCAGCCGGGCCTCGAGACCGTCGAGGATCCGGCCGAGGCCGTAGCTGAAGCCGTCTTCGGCGCCGGCCTGGAGGTCGGTGCCGCCATAGGCGGCGTACAGGGCGCGCATCCGCGAGTACGGCTCGGCCGCTCGCACCGCCGCCGGCCAGACTGCCGCCTGCCATTCGGCCATGTCCTTGCCGCTGCGGTGCAGTTTGCTGATCGTCGCCGCCTCGACCGAGGCGATCCCGATGACGTAGCCGAGCACGGTCTTGGAGGCCTGGTCCGCCTCGAGCAGTCCGAATCCAGCGGTCAGGTAGATGCCGAGCATCTCGTCCGAGACGCGCATCAGGTTCGGACCCAGGTAGTTCATCCCGACATCGGCCAGGGTCGGCGCGACCCACGGGTGGCGCACGATCATCGACCGCAGGCTGCGCGCGGACGCTTCGGCCGCCTCGCGCCACTGCGCCGCGTCGGCTGCCTGGCGGACCTCGATCTCCCCGTGCACCTCGTCGACGACGAGCTCGAGCAGCTCCTCCTTGTTCGCGACGTGCCAATAGACCGCGGTGGCGACCGCGCCGAGGGCGGCGCCGAGCTTCCGCATGGTGAGCGCCTCCAGGCCGTCGGCGTCCAGCAGCTTGATCGCCTCCGCGACGATCTGGTCCTGGGTGAGCGCGGGCTGCTCCCGCCGCCGGCCGCGCTTCGGCCGGGTCCAGACGGACGTGTACTCCTCGGTCGCCATCCTCATCCTCCTCGTCGGCCTCCACTGTAGCCGAGTACCTGAACGATGTGCAGGACTTGACCAGCGTTCAATCCTCACTGCACACTGTTCAAGCAAGCTGCACACCGTTCAATTAAGACCCGAGGAGGTTCGTGATGACCGCTCGTCATCCGCGTCGGTGGCTGATTCTGATCGTGCTCTGCCTGAGCACCCTCGTCCTGGTGCTGGACAACGGTGTGCTCAACGTGGCCATCCCGGTGCTGACCGAGGACCTCGGGGCGACCGCCCAGGAGATCCAGTGGATCGTGGCCAGCTACATCCTGGTCTTCGCCGGCCTGCTGCTCACCGCCGGCAGCCTGTCCGACCGGTACGGCCGGAAGAAGGTGATGATCACCGGCCTGGCGATCTTCGGTGCCGCCTCACTGGTCGCGACGTACGCCGGAAGCCCGGAGATGCTGATCACCGGCCGGGTGCTGATGGGGATCGGCGGCGCAATCGTGATGCCGAGCACGCTGTCGGTGCTGATCACGGTCTTCGACGACGACGAACGCCGCAAGGCGATGTCGATCTGGAGTTCGGTACTGATGGTCGGCCTGATCGGTGGCCCGGTCCTGGGCGGTGCGCTGATCGCCAAGTTCTGGTGGGGTTCGGTCTTCCTGATCAATGTGCCTGTCGTCGTACTGGCGATCGCGGCCGCGGTGATCCTGATGCCCGAGTCGAAGAGCCCGTGGCGTAAGCCCGACCCGCTCGGAGCGCTGCTGTCGATGGTCGGTCTGGTCTCACTGGTCTGGGTCATCATCGAGCTGCCCGAGCACGGTGTGTCCTGGCCGATGCTCGCGATCGCCGTCGTCAGCCTGACCGCCTTCGTCGCCTGGGAGCTGCGTACGCCGGTGCCGATGGTTCCGCTCGAGCTGTTCCGGAGCCGCAACTTCAGCGGCGGCAGCCTGTCGCTGGTGCTGCTCCAGGTCGCCAACGGTGGGTTGATCCTGGCGCTGACGCAGTACATGCAGTTCGTGCTCGGGTTCTCGCCGACCAAGGCCGGCCTGGCGATGATCCCGATGGCGGTCGGCGTGATCGTCGTCAACGGTGTCGGGGCCACGCTCGGCCAGAAGATCGGCAACCGGCCGATGACGGTGGCCGGACTGGTCGGACTGGCCGTCGGCTTCTGGGTCATGTCGACGCTCTCCGCCGATGACGGCTTCGGCATGGTGACGGTCGCGCTGGTGGTGTTCGGCGTCGGTGCCGGATTGGCGCAGCCGGCGGCGACCGCCGCGCTGATGGGTGCGGTGCCGCACGAGCACGCCGGTGTCGGCTCAGCGCTGAACGACACCGTTCAGCAGGCGGGAGCGGCGCTCGGGATCGCGATCCTGGGCAGCGCCCTGGCCCACAACTTCACCGCGAAGATGCCGGAGTCCACACCGGCCCAAGCACGTGGCTCGATCGGTGAGGCGCTGGCCGTTGCCGCGAGCAACGGTGACGACGCCCTGGCCCAAGTCGCCAAGACCACGTTCGCCCACGCGATGTCCGGGACCTTCGTCGTCAGCGCGATCGCGGTTCTCGGATCCGCGGTGCTCGCCTTCGTCCTTCTCCGCGACAAGAAGGCCGGCGCCGACCCCGAGGCCGGCGCCGCCGAGGAGACCCCGGCGGTTGTGCACTGATCCGGCGAATCCTGCAGCCCTGCTCTAACCGAGCAGGGCTGCGGTGATGGAGTCGGCGTTGTCGTCCAGCCAGACCTGGCGGTGCTTGATCGTGTCGCCCACGCCTTCGTCCCACATCCGCTGCCAGCCGCCGCCCAGGGTGTCCGCGCGGTACTTCATGTTGTGCCAGCCCCGCTCGTTGAGCGCAGACGACAGACCCATCAGTCGGTGACGGTCCGGCAACGAGAGCCCATACGCGTCGGCGATCAGCCGGCACCGGCGCGGGCGATCCAGGCCACGCTGGGCCGGGTCGAGATCGGCGTCGTCGCCGAACGGCGCCCACCACAACATGAGGTTGACCAGCTCACGAGCCCGGCTGACCGGGCGGGCGAAATCGAAGTCGATCAGCGCGTACGCGCGGCCGTCGCGGAACACGACGTTGTCCGGAGTGATGTCCTGATGACCGACCAGCTCCGGCGGATCATCCAGCGTCGGCAGGCCGGGCGGCTCGATCGGCGCCGGCAGGTCGGTAGGGATCCCGAATCCCTCGACCGCGTCGTGGTACGCGCGGACCAGTCGAGCGACCGAGGTCATGCGCTCCTCGTCGGCCATCCAGCCGGGCTGCGGCCGGCCGGCGACTTCACCGTCGATGTAGCTGAGCACCTCGCGGCCGGCGGAGTCGACGCCGAGGAAACGCGGGGCGCCGTCGAACCCGACCGACTCCAGGTGCCGCAGCAGGTCCCGGACCATTTCGGTCCGCTCGCCGGGCGGACGCCGTACGGTGTCGCCCACGCGGACGAGCCCTTCGGTCACGTCACCACCGGTCAGCGGGATCTCTTCCCCGTCATCGGTCCAGGTCTGCACGGCGCCCCCAGTTCGTAGTCCCGGACACGCTATCTGATCTCGACCTGGCGTTCACCGGACTTTCGCCGAGCCAGTTCACCTGGATGTCACCGGCGCAGCTGAGTCTTGGGTCCCATGAGCCCCCCTGACCTGGTCCAAGAGCTCGGCTTCCGTGTCGTCGACGAGGAGGACGACGACCCGGTGCTGTTGCGCGCGGACGGTACGCCGGTCGACACCTGGCGCGAGGGTTATCCGTACGGCGAACGGCTCGCGCGGGAGGTCTACGACCGGGACAAGCGGCTGCTGCAGATCGAGCTGCTCAAGCTGCAGTACTGGGTGAAGCGGTCGCACCAGAAGCTGGTGATCGTCTTCGAGGGACGCGACGCGGCCGGCAAGGGCGGCACGATCAAGCGGTTCATGGAGCACCTGAACCCGCGCGGCGCACGGATCGTGGCCCTGGAGAAGCCGACCGAGCGCGAGCAGTCCCAGTGGTACTTCCAGCGGTACGTCGAGCATCTCCCGTCGGCCGGCGAGATGGTGCTGTTCGACCGGTCCTGGTACAACCGCGCCTGCGTCGAGCGGGTGATGGGGTTCTGCGCGCAGGACGAGTACGAGGAGTTCATGCGGCAGGCGCCGGAGTTCGAGCGGATGCTGGTCCGGTCGGGCATCCTGCTGGTGAAGCTGTGGTTCTCGGTGTCGCGGGCCGAACAGCAGACCCGGTTCACGATCCGCCAGATCGACCCGGTCCGGCCGTGGAAGCTCTCGCCGACCGACCTCGCGTCGCTGGACAAGTGGGGCGCCTACACCGAGGCCAAGGAAGCGATGTTCCACTACACCGACACCGCCCACGCGCCGTGGACCGTGGTCAAGAGCAACGACAAGAAGCGTGCCCGGCTCGAGGCCATGCGGCACGTGCTGAGCCTGTACGGCTACGCCGACAAGGACGTCGAACTCGTCGGCCGCCCGGACCCGAAGATCCTCGGACCGGCCGCCGAGGTTCTCGAACACGGCGAGTCCGCCACCCGCGTCTTCCCAGTGCTCTAGCCCGTCCGGCGCTGACCCGGGGCGCTAGGGGTTCAGCGGGAGGAGGACGGTGAAGGTGGCTCCGTGCGGGTCGGTGTCGGTGACGGTGACTCGGCCGCGGTGGGCGGCGACCAAGGCAGCGACGATCGACAGGCCGAGGCCGGAGCCGCCGGTCGAGCGGGTCCGGGCCGAGTCGGCGCGATAGAAGCGTTCGAAGACACGCGCCTTCTGGTCGTCGGTCAGCCCGGGACCTGAGTCGCTCACCTCGAGCACGGCCTCGCCGTCGCGCGTCCCGACCGAGACCAGGATCGGTGCGTCCGTCGGCGTGTGGTGGAGCGCGTTGCTGATCAGGTTGCCAAGCACCTGACGGAGTCGGGTCTCGTCGCCTTCTACCACGGGCGCTTCCGAGTCCGGCAGGATCTTCAGCGCGATGTTCCGCTCGGGCTGCACCGCCTGTGCGTTGTGCAGCGCGTCGGCGGCGATCGGGAGCAGATCGACCGGCTCCATCCGCAACGGTCGCTGCTGGTCGAGGCGGGCCAACAGCAACAGATCGTCGACGAGCAGGCCCATCCGCTTCGCCTCGTCCTCGATCCGGCGCATCGTGTCGGCATCGCCGCTGTCCCCGCGCTGGCGGGTCAGTTCGGCAAAGCCCCGGATGGACGTCAACGGCGTACGCAGCTCGTGCGACGCGTCCGCGACGAACCGCCGCATCCTCTCCTCCGACTGCCTCGCCGCCTCCTCCGATCTCCGGGCCACGTCCTCGGACCGGCGCGCGGCGAACTCCGACGCGGTGCGTTGCGCGAAGGCGGTCTCGATCTGTCCGAGCATCTGGTTCAGCGCGAGCGACAGCCGCCCGACCTCGGTCCGCGGATCCCGTTGCGGCACGCGCCGGCTCAGATCACCGCCGGCGATCGCGACAGCGGTGTGCTCGACATCCTCCAGTCCGCGAAGACTGCGCCGTACGACGAAGGTCCCGACGCCGGCCAGCAGCACGAGCAGGATGACGCCGGCCGCGGCCTGGACACCGACCAGCCGCTGCAACGTGCGGCTCATGTCGTGCAGGCTCTGGGCGACCATGACCGAGCCGCTGCCGTCGGACAGCGGTACGGCGAGCACGCGCCAGGACGCACCACCCGACACCGCGTCGACGTTGAACGGGTGCCCGTCGAGCGCCCGGACCTGGTTGAGGTCGAGCGTGGGCAGGTCTGGCAGCGGCGCCTCGCCCTCGACCAACTGGGCGCGGAACGGTCCACCGCTGGCCTGGCCCTCGGAGTCGTTGAACTGCACGACGAACACACTCGGCAGGGGCCGTCGCCGGCCGTCGCCGGGCCCCATCGGCCGGTCCAACGGGTTGCGCTGCAGTGGCATCGAGGCTTGCTGCAGTTGCTCGTCGACCCGGTCGACCAGGTACCCGCGCATGATCGTGGTCGCCAATACACCGGAGGCGACAAGTGCCAGCGCCACCAACGTCAGCAGGACGACGACGATGGTGACGCGAAGCGGGTACCGGTCGGTGAAGCGCCGGTGGTTCAGCTGCATCAGTTGGGGCCTCGTGGGGTGCGCAGAACATAGCCGACCCCGCGGACGGTGTGGAGCAGCTTCTGGTCGCCGGTGTCGACCTTACGGCGCAGGTACGACATGTACGACTCGACCACGCCTGCGTCGCCGGCGAAGTCGTAGTTCCAGACCGCGGACAGGATCTGGCCCTTCGACATCACCCGTTCGGCGTTCTCCAGCAGGCAGCGCAGGAGCTTGAACTCGGTCAGCGACAGCTGGACAGCCTCACCGGCTTTGAAGACCTCGTAGCTGTCCTCGTTCAGCTCGAGATCCGCATACTTCAGTACGGCGGCATCCGGCGTGGCCTGCTCGCGGTGACCGGACCGGCGCAGCAGCGCCCGGACCCGGGCGACGAGCTCGTCCAGGCTGAACGGCTTGGTCACGTAGTCGTCGCCGCCGGTGTGCAGGCCGAGCACCTTGTCCTCGACCGCGTCGCGCGCGGTGAGGAACAGCACCGGCACGTGCCGGTCCTCACCGCGCAGCCGGCGGACCACCTCGAAGCCGTCCAGTCCGGGCATCATCACGTCGAGCACGACCAGGTCGGGCTCCACCTCGCGCGCCTTGCGCAGCGCCTCGGCGCCATGGGTCGCCGTGGTCACGTCGTACCCGGCGAAACGCAGGCTCGCGGACAGCAGCTCGACGATGTTCGGCTCGTCGTCGACCACCAGCAGATGCGGACTCATGTCCCCAGTCTGCCGCCGGCACCCGTGGGAACCCTGGAAGGTTCCTGGCAATCAGCTGTGAGTCGCCGGTCAGCGAGGCCCGTGCTTGAAGCCCCACTTGTCGCCGGCCGCCTGCCGGACGGTGCCGTCGTTGACCGAGCTCGCGGTGGCCTTGCCGTCCGCGACCACGGCGGTCACCTGGACGGTGTTGCCGACCTTCACATCGTCGATCCCGTCCCGGGCGGCGTTCACGAGGGTGTCCTCGGTCAGGGTGTAGGTCCGGCTGTAGCCGTCCTCGCTCTTCACCGTGATCGATTCCTTGCTGACCGCGGTCACCTCACCACGCTGGGTCGCTACGGTCTGGTAGCCGCCGCCGTCCTTCGGCACCACGAACTCGCCGTGCAGCGCGCCGCCGATCCCGAACTCGCCGCGGTGGCCGAGGCCCTTGCCCGGGCCAGGCTCGTTCGACGGAGCCGAGGGGGAGGCGGAGGGCGAGGGGGACGGCGTCGGGTCGGCGTTCGTCGCTGCCCAGGCGACACCACCCGCGGTCGTGGTCGCCGCGACGGCGGCGACTGTGCCGGCGATCCGCCAGCGCTTGTCCGAGAGCTTCTGCAACGTCGCCATGGGTCAACTGCCTTCCGTACTGCGTGCCGGCCGAATCACCGGCACTGGTACTGCCCACGCTGCCGTACGGAACTGAGACGAGGCTCCGGTGGACCTTGGAAAACCCTGGCAATCAGACCAGGAACAGCACCGCGCCGAGCCAGACGGCGGCGGCCAGCGACGCACCGATGAACTCGATCAGGATCGACACCCCGGTCGCGCGGAGCGCGTGCTTGGTCGACCTCCAGGCGTCCGCATGCGTCCTCAACCGCTGCCACTCGGACAGATAGACGCCGAGGGGGAAGCCGACGAACATGCCGACCACCGGGATCAGGAAGAAGCCGACGATGCCGAGCAGCGCTCCGACGACCATCGACCGCCTGGGTACGCCGGATTCGCGCAGTTGCCGCTCCGGTACGACGTACTTGACCACCTGGCTGGCCCCGATCAGGACGACCGCGGCGGAGAGCACGACCCAGGCCGTCGGGCCCTTCTCCACGAGCGCCCAGACCAGGATCGCCGCCAGGCTGAGGATGGCGCCCGGCAGCACCGGGACCACGATCCCCAGAATGCCGACGAAGATCACCAGCCCGATCAAGAACGTGCCAAGAGTGTCCACGGGGGCAACTGTGCCGCAAAACCGGGCCCTTAGGGTGGAGGTATGTCCCAGCTGCACGAACTGGTCACCGCGCTCGCTGCTCCGTGGGTGGTCCTCTCGCCGCGTTCCGGTCAGTTGACCGGGAGCAACGGCGTGGAGGGCGTCTACGCCCAGGACCGCCGGATCCTGTCCCGGTCGATCGTCACGATCAACGGCCGCGAGCCGCTGCCGGTGCACGCCGACGAACGAGGTGCGGCATCCCACCAGTACGTCGCGCAGGTCGAGGGCGTCGGAGACACCCGGCACGACCCGACCGTGATGCTGTACCGGACCCGCGACGTCGACCGTCACGGCATGACCGAGCGGATCACGCTGGTGAACCGGTCGCGGGAGGCGATCGAGTGCCGGCTTGATGTTGCCCTGGGCACCGATCTGGCCCCGATGGCCGCGGTCCGCAACGGCACGGCGGACGAGCTGCCCGGCCTGACGCCCGAGCGCGACGGAGAGTCCGCTCTGCACTGGGAGAGCGCGGGCACCCGGGTGAGCGCGAGCCTCGACCCCGGTGTCAGTGCGACGCCGCGGCTCGGACCGGGGGAGGAGTTCACCCTCACGGTCCGCGTGACCGCCGAGTTCCCGCCGTCGACCACCGGCTTCAGCATCGACCCGCCGCCGGCGACGCCGGAGTACGAGCTCGACGTCAACTGCGATGACAAGAGGGTCGAGCGCTGGGTGGAGCGGTCGCTCGAGGATGTGCGGGCGCTGCAGCTCGCAGCCGGCGACGACCGCTATCTCGGCGCCGGACCGCCGTGGTTCCTGACGCTCTTCGGCCGCGACTCGCTGATCGCGTCCGGCATGCTGATCCCGGTCGATCCGGAACTCGCCGCCGGCACGCTGCGTGCGCTCGCGGCCAAGCAGGGCACCAAGGTCGACCCGGACACGGCAGAGCAACCGGGCAAGATCCCGCACGAGCTCAGGGTCGAGGATGCCGACCACGGCGGCGGTCTGGTCCTGCCGCCCGTGTACTACGGAACGCACGACGCGACGCAGCTGTGGATCACGACGCTGCACAAGGCGTGGCGCTGGGGCATGCCCGCGGACGAGGTGCGGGACCTGCTGCCGAACCTCGTCCGCGCCCTGACCTGGATCAAGGAGTACGCCGACCCCGACGGCGACGGCTTCCTCGAGTACATCGACGAGTCGGGACACGGACTGGCCAACCAGGGCTGGAAGGACTCGGGCGACGCGGTCCAATGGCCGGACGGCACGCTCGCCACGGCACCGATCGCGCTGTGTGAGGTGCAGGGCTACGCCTACGCGGCGGCTGTCCAGGGCGCCGAACTGCTGGAGGCGCACGGTGAGTCCGGC
Source organism: Kribbella sp. NPDC049227 (assembly GCF_043197265.1). Classification (NCBI taxonomy): domain Bacteria; kingdom Bacillati; phylum Actinomycetota; class Actinomycetes; order Propionibacteriales; family Kribbellaceae; genus Kribbella; species Kribbella sp. NPDC049227. The sequence goes on from NZ_JBICST010000006.1 coordinate 260,363, forward strand.
GACGAATGGCGGCTGTGGGCGACCGCGATGCAGGAACGGTTCCGCAGCGCGTTCTGGGTCGACGGCTATCCGGCCATCGCACTCGACGGTGCCAAGAACGCCGTGGCCGGCCGAGCCTCGAACATGGGGCACCTGCTCGGGACCGGACTGCTGGACGCCGAGGAGGAGCAGACCGTCGCCGAGGTCCTGGCCGGCGACGATCTGGACAGCGGGTTCGGTCTGCGAACGTTGTCCACGGCAATGACCCGGTTCAATCCGCTCGGCTACCACACCGGCAGCGTGTGGCCGCACGACACCGCGATGACGGTCCAGGGCCTGTACGCCACCGGTCACGCGGCGCTGGCTTCGTCGTACGTGGATGGGCTGATCCGTGCCGCGGAGGCCTTCGGGTACCGGCTGCCGGAGCTGTTCGGCGGGCGGGGGATGACGGCGGAGCGGACGCCGACGCCGTACCCGCCGTCCTGCCGGCCACAGGCTTGGGCGGCTGCCTCGGCGATCGCGGTTGTGGTGGCCGCGCTCGGGATCGAGCCCGACGTTCCTGGTGGCCGGCTGGTCCTGAACCCGGCCGACGATCTGCCGTGGGAGCGCCTGGAGGTCAGCGGTCTGCGGCTCGGCGGCGAGCTCCTGTCGGTGCGTCTGGAGGGCGGGAAGCTGACCGTGCTGGAAGCCCCGAAGGATCTCCAGTACTGATCAGACAGTGAGTACGGCGGCTGTCGCCAGGACGAGGTAGACGGCGGCGACGAGCCGGTTCCGCCACGCGCTCGACGTCCGGGCCGAGCGGACCCGGCGGCCGATCGCGTCAGCGCCGACGGCGTAGCACAGGTCGAGGGACAGGCCGATCAGCATCGCGCCGGCGCCGAGCAGCAGCATCTCGGTGCGGAGCTGATCGGGTCCGGCGTCGCGAGTCGTGAACTGCGGCAGGAAGGCGAGGAAGAACAGCGCGGCCTTCGGGTTCAGCAGGTTCACCACGATGCCGTCGCGGAAGATCCGGCCGAGTGGTGCGGGCGGAACACCGCCGTGCGGCTCCGTCGTCGGAGCCTTCAGCATCTTCACGCCGAGGAGGGCGAGGTAGAGCGCACCGGTCAGAGTGATCGCGGTGAACAGCGTCGGCGACGCCTTCACGAGGGTCGCCAGGCCGAGGGCCGCAACCACGATGTAGACCAGCGTGCCGGTCTCGATCGCGAGTGCGGACACCACGCCGGCCCGGCGTCCCTGGGTCAGGCTGCGAAGCGAGATGTAGAGGTTGTTCGGTCCTGGCATCCCGACCAGCACCACCGTCGCGCCGGCGAACCCCACCAATTGCCCGATCCCCATGATCCCTGCCTCCCACTCGAACTGGACTGCCTCCTGCGTCTAGCCTGGCGGCGCGGGAACCAGTCCACCCGAGCCAATAGGGGGAGAAGTGGACCGTTCTGGAGACCCGGCTGTCCTGGCCGACCTGATCGGCAGTCGGCTGACCGGTCAGGCAGGTGGCCTGTATCGACGGCTGGCCGACGCCATCGCGGCGTTGATCGGATCGACCGAGCTCCCCGTCGGCGCGCGCCTCCCGGCCGAACGCCGGCTCGCCGAGGCTCTCGCGATCAGTCGCTCCACCGTCGTCGCGGCGTACGACGAACTGCGCGCCCGCGGGCTGGTGGAGAGCCGCCGGGGGAGCGGTACGACGGTCGCCCGGGCAGCGGGACGTGGTCGTTCACGAGCGGACAAGCGAATGCCGGCCGGGTACGGCGAGTCGCTGTTCCACCGGATCGCGGTCGGTCCGGGCGAGGTCATCTCCCTCACCTACGCCGTCGACCCGGGACTGCCGGAACTCGCGGACGAACTGATCGACCTGGCGAGTGGAGACCTGCCCGCACTGCTCGACGATGTCGGGTACCACCCGCGGGGTCTGGCGGTGTTGCGTGAGCGGATCGCTGATCACTTCTCCGATTCCGGACTGCCGACGGCGCCCGACGAGATCGTGGTCACCACCGGGGCGCATCAGGCGATCGCGCTGGTCACGCAGATGTACCTGCGGACCGGCGCGGCGGTCGTCATCGAGCAGCCCAGCTGGCCGGGGTGCTTCGACCTGTTCGGCGCGGCTGGTGGGCGGGTGGTCGGCGTACCGCTGGACGATGCCGGCATCCGGCCGGATCTGCTGACGGCCGCGTTCGCCGAGCATCAGCCGGCCATGTTGTTCGTGATGCCGACGTTCCACAATCCGACCGGTCGGCTGATGTCCGCGAACCGGCGTCGGCAGGTTGCCGAGATCGCCGCGAAGCATGGCGTGGTGGTCGTGGAGGACAACGCGTACTCGGCGTGGGACCCGTCCGGGCCGGCGATTCCGCCGCCGCTGGCGGCGTACGCGCCGGACGGGTGTGAGGTGCTCACCATCGGGTCGGTGTCGAAGGCGGTGTGGGGCGGATTGCGGATCGGGTGGATCCGGGCGTCGCGGCCGCTGGCTGAGCGGCTGGCGCGGCACAAGGCGCTGGCGGATCTGGGGAGTCCTGTGATCGATCAGGCGCTCACGGCGCGGTTGCTGCCGCGGCTGGCGGAGGTGACGGCGGCGCGGGCGCGGGTCTCGACGGCGCGGAAGAAGCTGATGGGTCAGTTGCTGAACGAGCGTTTGCCCGAATGGGAATGGTCGGAGCCCGAAGGCGGGTCGGCGTTGTGGATCCGGCTGCCGGATGCGGACGCGCGGGTCTATGCGCAGGTGACGTTGCGGCACGGTGTCGAGGTGGTCGCCGGGCGGGCGATGGATCCGACCGGAGCGCATGACGATTACCTACGGGTGCCGTTCGCTTACGCAGAGCCAATACTTGACGATGCAGTTTCCCGGTTGGCCGCCGCCTGGCACGAACTCCGCCGGCACGGCCCCGGCCCCGGCGTACCTGTCGTCTGAGGTCCACCCGAACACAGGTCCGCCGCCCGGACACAGAAGGATGGCGGTCACCCCTCCGGGTGGACCGCCATCAACAAACCCCACATCTCGTTCTTCTCCCCGCACAGAAGGATGGCGGTCACCCCTCCGGGTGGACCGCCATCAGGTCCTGCAGGTCTTTGGCGCCGCCGTTGGCGCGTTTATGAGGCCGAGATCACCGTTCGTCTTCAGTGGCGATGGCCGGGGTGGCTTCGAGCCGACCGGTCTCGTCGTGGATGGTGATCGCGATGTTGCGCAGCTTCTCCGCGTGCTCCCGGCCGTGGTGGGCGCAGAAGAGGAGCTCCCCACCGCTGGTCAGGGTGACACGGACGTAGGCCTGCGCACCGCAGCGGTCACAACGATCCGCGGTCGACAGCGCCGAACTCGGGGCGAGTGCTGTAGTCACTTGAGGCCTCATCTCATCTAGTTCCGTACTCACCAGATAGCAACATCCTGACAGACGGATCGCTTCCCAGTAGGGGCAGCGTGTCCGAATGTGAGACGAACCGCCTGTTCCCTTATGACGCATCTTGACGAGGAATCGTTTCCGATGTCGTCGATTTCTCGCGTGGCGGCGGGCGCCGGGCGTGTCTTCTTTCACTGTGCGCCATGAGGTGCTCACAGTGCGCTGATGTTCGGAGTGTCGAAGACCACTCCCGGATCGAGTCCGGATCGATACCTGCCGAAACACCTTTTCCCTGCCACGCCGTGGGTTCGGAGCGGACCAGGTGACGGATGTCCGGTACCCGAGCCGCAATCGCGGACCGCCCCGCCTGCCGGGTTTTGGGGGTCGGTCCGCATAGGCTGTGAACATGCGTTCGGACCGGCGGTCCGGCCCCGGGCGCGCAGTTGGCTTGTGAACCAGTGAAGGAGCCCAGTGGCCGCCCCGACGCCTCGCAGTACCGAACTCGACCCGACGTACAACGCCCGCAACCTGCTCGTCCTCGAAGGACTCGAGGCGGTCCGGAAGCGGCCCGGCATGTACATCGGGTCCACAGACAGCCGCGGCCTGATGCACTGCCTGTGGGAGATCATCGACAACTCCGTCGACGAGGCCCTGGCCGGCCACGGCGACCGCATCGACGTCGTCCTGTACAAGGACGGCTCGGTCGAGGTGAAGGACCGCGCCCGCGGCATCCCCGTCGACATCGAGCCGAAGACCAAGCTCAGCGGTGTCGAAGTGGTGTTCACCAAACTGCACGCCGGCGGCAAGTTCGGCGGCGGGTCGTACAACGCCTCCGGTGGTCTGCACGGTGTCGGCGCCTCGGTGGTGAACGCGCTGTCCGCGCGGCTGGACGTCGAGGTCGACCGTGGTGGCACGGTCTGGACCACCTCGTTCCGGCGCGGTGTCGCCGGTGAGTTCGACGCCGAGGGCGCGAGCGCGGGCTTCACCCCGGCCAAGGGCCTGCGGAAGGCCGGCCGGGCGAAGAAGGGCGTCACCGGCACCCGGATCCGTTACTGGGCGGATCGGCAGATCTTCACGCGGGACGCCAGCTTCAACTACGACGAACTGGTCACCCGGGCGCGGCAGACGTCGTTCCTGGTGCCGGGTCTGCTGCTGGTGATCCGGGACGAGCGTGGCGACGAGGTCACCGAGGAGCACTTCAAGCACGACGGAGGGATCAGCGAGTTCTGCGAGTTCCTGGCGACCGACCAGAAGGTGACCGAGGTCGTCCGGCTGACCGGGACCGGCCACTTCACTGAGACCGTCCCGATGCTGGACGACGCGGGCCACATGACGCCGACTGACGTCGAGCGGGACCTGGACGTCGACATCGCGGTCCGGTGGGGCGACGGGTACGAGACCGAGGTCCGCTCGTTCGTGAACATCGTGTCCACGCCCAAGGGCGGCACGCACGTGGCCGGGTTCGAGCGGGCGCTGTCGAAGAGCTTCACCAACGCGCTGGACGGCACCCGCCTGCTCAAGAACGGCGAGGAGATCACCAAGGACGACGTCCTCGAGGGTCTCACCTCGGTGGTCACGGTCCGGCTGGCGGAGCCGCAGTTCGACGGGCAGACCAAGGAGGTCCTCGGGACGCCGGCCGCGTCGCGGATCGTCGCGAAGGTCGTGCAGAGCGAGCTGGAGTCGTTCCTCACCTCGAACAAGCGCGAGCACAAGGCGCAGGCGCGCGCGGTGCTGGAGAAGGTCGTCGCCGCGTCCCGGACGCGTGTGGCAGCTCGTCAGCATCGTGAGCTGCAGCGGCGCAAGACCGCGCTGGAATCGTCGGCGCTGCCGGCGAAGCTGGCAGACTGCCGCAGCAATGATGTCGACCGGTCCGAGCTGTTCATCGTCGAGGGTGATTCGGCCCTCGGTACGGCGAAGCTCGCGCGCAGCTCGGAGTTCCAGGCGCTGCTGCCGATCCGGGGCAAGATCCTGAACGTGCAGAAGGCGTCGGTCGGCGACATGCTGAAGAACACCGAGTGCGCCTCGATCATCCAGGTGGTCGGCGCCGGCTCGGGCCGCAGCTTCGACCTCGAGCAGGTCCGCTACGGCAAGATCATCTTCATGGCGGACGCCGACTCCGACGGCGCCCACATCCGCTGCCTGCTGGCGACGCTGTTCTTCCGCTACATGCGGCCGCTGGTCGATGCCGGCCGGGTCTACACCGCCGTACCGCCGCTGCACCGGTTCGAGCTGACGAACCCGAAGAAGGGGCAGGACAAGTTCCTGTACACCTACAGCGACGCGGAGTACCAGCGCAAGACGGCCGAACTGATGAAGAAGGGCGTCCGCTGGAAGGAGCCACCGCAGCGCTACAAGGGTCTCGGTGAGATGGACGCCGACCAGCTGGCCGAAACCACCATGGACCCGCGCCACCGCACCCTGCGCCGCATCACCGTCGACGACGGCGAAGCCGCCGCCCAGGTCTTCGACCTCCTGATGGGCAACGACGTCGCTCCCCGCAAGGAGTTCCTGGTCCAGGGCGCCTACGAACTGGACGAGAACCGCATCGACGTCTGATGGCTCGGCTGGCCTGCTTCGATCTCGACAACACACTGATCGATCGGGACGGGGCGTTTCTGGCCTGGGCTCGGTGGTGGGTCGGGCGTGCCGGTCTCGGTGCCGGCGCGGTCGACTGGTTGGTTGCTCAGGACAACGGTGGGTTCACGCCGCGCGGTGAGTTGTTCGAGCGGTTCCGGGAACGCTTCGGGGTTGCGATCTCTGTCGACGAGTACGACTGGGAGCATCCGTCGTTCACGTGGGTCGAGCCGGGGGTGCTCGAGGGGTTGAGGTCGTTGCGTGGGGCGGGGTGGCGGGTGGTTGTGGTGACGAACGGTGGGGTGGTGCAGCAGAGCCGGAAGCTTGCGCACACCGGGATCGCCGATGTGGTCGACCATTGCTGCATCTCGGAAGCGTTGGGGGTGCGGAAGCCTGATGCGCGGATCTTCGAGATGGCCGCCGAGGAGGTGGGGGCGTCCCTCGACGGCGGGTGGATGGTCGGCGATCACCCGGCGTACGACGTTGCGGGTGGTATCAACGCCGGGCTGCGGACGATCCGGGTTGGCAGCCATCACTCCCTCGACGTGCCGCGCGCGGATCATCAGGTCGAGTCTGTGGAGGAAGCGTTCGCGATCATCTTGGCGGCACGACCTGGCCTGCACTGACGGGACTACCGTCGACGGTGATCTCGGTGTGGTCTGGTGCGATCACGACGTCGATCCTGTGGTCGCGGTAGGTGAGGCCGCGGAGTTCGACGGTGCCGGCGGAAACTGGATTCGGGTTGATGTGGAGTGAGCCGTCGGGGTGCGGGCGGATGCCGGCGAGGCCGGTGAGGATGGCTTCGGCGCCGGCCAGGCCGGCGATGATGTTGATGCGGCGGCCGGTGGCGGGCGCGCCGGGCTTGTCGCAGTAGTGGTCCTGCGGGAAGTACGGGTAGTGCTCGCCCATCCAGAGCAACCGGCGCAGGACATCCCAGGCGATCTCGGGCCGGCCCTGTTCCCACAGGGTGAGGGCGAGTTGCGGTCCTTCGCCGGTGTACGCGCCGGCGCCCGACCAGTCGATGTCGGCGGTCTCGTAGTGACGTTCGTCCTCGGCGCTGACGCTGCTGACGCCGTACTCACCGAGGAACGCACCGGGTCGCAGATGCTTGACCAACGCATCCGCGACCTCAGGTGGGCAGGCGCCGGACCGCAGTACGTCGAAGGCCTGGATCGAGTAGGCGAGTTCGGTGTGGCCGTCGGGGTAGCGGCTGCGAAACCACCCGGCCTCGCTGTCCCACAGTTGCCGGATCACCTCGCTGCGGATCTGTTGCGCGGACTCCCGCAACTCCTCGGCCGGCAACGCGGCGCCGGTGATGTCGGAGAGTTCCGCCAGCGTTTCGAGCGCCCAAGCCCGCTCGGCGTTCGGACTGGCGACGACATGCTCCCAGCCGGATCCCCGCATCTCGAGCAGGTTGCTCTGGTTGCCGTAGTCCCGCAGTACGCCGGTCTGGTCGTCGGGCTGGAACCCCTTGTCGAGCGTGATCAGTACGTCGTACAGCCGGGCGACGATGGCCGGGTCGAGAGACCGTTCCGCCGCGGCGGCGCGCGCCAGGGCAACGAGTGACCAGCCGCTGTACGCGTAGGCGACGCCGAGTCCGGTCCCGTCCGGAGCGATGGCGTAGCGATCGGTGAGGTCGGCTTCGAGCAACGAGTCGATGATGGAGAGTACGTCGCCGCCGAGCATCAGGCTGAGCACGTTCGGGGCGTAGCCGCCGGTGTCCCAGGCGTAGGCACAAAGAGCACCGCCGTCGAGTCCCGACGTCGCGATGAACGGCGTCGTGACGAAGTCCGGGTGGTCCCACCAGCACACGAGACCGCTGGCCAGCGAACGCCGGTAGTACTGCTCGAGCCCTGGGATGTCCGAGGTGACAGTAGGGAGCTGGCCGACGGCCTGTGCCACTCGGGACTCCCAAACGCGCAAGGCGTCGGTGGTCGGCACCTCAGTGGTGCCGATACCGAGGTTGAACGTGACCGAACTGTGCGGCTCGACGGTCGCGGTCAGGGCGTCATGGGTCAACGTGATGGCGTCGCCGGAGCCGGCCTCGGGAGGCACCCAACCCCAGTCGGACAGCGGGACCTGGCGGGCGCGGGCAGGTGACAACTCCGGCTCGATCACAACCGCGTGGGTGTTGCCGGTGCGGTTGCTGATCGTGAGGACGAGCTCGTAGCCGGGGGAGCCGTGCCGCGGCGTGAGCGTGGATTCCACGGCCAGCGAGACGAGCTCCCCATCGGCGTAGTGGTGGTAGGTGCCGCGCCGGGTCAGGCGATCAGGCCGCCAGGTGCCGCCGGTGGGAAGGAGACCGCGGTCGCCCGCGCCAGGCCGGGCGGCGTCGACGATCGATCGCCCGTCGACCTCGAACGAGACGGTGAGCCGGCTGTCCGGGGCGGCGTACGGGGGAGCGAACCATCCACCGACGCCACACACCGTGCCGGCCAGTTGGGTGACCGTCCCGGTGCCGCTGCCGACCCAGATCTCGGCTGGGGGTACGGCGCGGCGCAGGTCGAAGGAGAAGTCGTCGAGCGAGTACGGCGGCATGGGCGGCCTTCCGGTGACACGGGTGAACGAGCTGGCAAGGGCGATCGGCGTACCGCGCAACGCTCCGCGGCCGAGCACGGGTGAGAGCCGTGCCGGACCGATCCCGGCAGGTGATCCCGGCCTGCGTAGGACCGGTCCAACACGGTGGCTCGATGGTGGCACGAGAACCGGCGACAGGGCAATGCCTCGCGGCGGAAACCGATTGCGGGCTGCCTGTTGACGTGGATCGGGCGCGCTGTTACGTTCCGGTGCACAGCCGTTGGACCAGTCCAACGGCCACGATCAAAGGAGGGCCGGATGGCGAAGCTGACGATTCGCGACATCGCCGCGCTGTCCGGCCTGTCCAAGTCCACCGTCTCGCTGGTGCTGAACAACAGCCCGAAAGTGGACCCGGCGACCCGGCGGCACGTGCTTGCGGTGATGCGCCGGAATCGCTACGTGCCGAGCTTCGCGGCGACCGCTCTGGCCAAGGGCAGCACGCGACTGATCGGCATGGTCGTGCCCGGCCTGTCCTGGCACATGGTTGCCTCGATCAACCTCGGGGTCGCGGCTGTGACCGAGCAGCACGGGTTCGACATCATCCTGTACACGGCGACCAACGACCGCGACTACGGTTCGCTGATCGACCGGGTCCTGACCTCGAGCATGTCCTCGGGTCTGCTCGTGGTCAGCCACGAACAGCCGCTCGAGCCGCTCGTCCAGCTTCACCAGGAGGGCATGCCCGTCGTCCTGGTGAACACCATCGACGCCGACGTGGCCCTGCCGTCGGTCACCGCCGACAACTACGACGGTGCCCGGACGGCAATGGACCACCTGATGCAGTTGGGTCACGAGCGAATCGCTTGTGTGCAAGGCCTGATGCGCTATCGGTGCTGCCAGGACCGGTACCGCGCGTACCTGGACGCTCTGCGTGAGGCCGGCATCCAGCCCGATCCCGAGCTCACCAAGCCAGGTGACTTCGTGCCCGAGCAGATTCGTGCGCGGTCCCGCGAGCTGTTCGCACTGCCCGCCGACCAGCGTCCGACGGCGGTCTTCGCGCAGTCCGACGTGACGGCGTACGGCGTGATGACCGCAGCCGCCGAGGCGGGGCTGCGGGTGCCGGAGGACGTGTCGGTGCTCGGGTTCGACGACATCGAGTCGGCGGCACAGATCCGGCCGCCACTGACCACCATCCAGCAGCCGTTCGTCGAGATGGGCAAGCGGGCCGCCGAGCTCCTGCTGTCCGAGATCGGTACGAACGACGACGACCCCGGCACCGATGCGGAGCCGGCCGGTGCGAAGCCCACGGCCGACCTGCCCCGTCTCGTCATGCCGACCAGCCTGATCGTCCGGGCGAGCTGCGGGCCGGTGCCCGTCACCCGCAGCCGGCGCGGACGATCCCAGACCACCAAGGCCTGATCCTCCGGATCGAGGTCCCGCCCGACCGAGCAGACGACTGCTGGCGCTTGATCCGGCGCCGCCCACCCACAGAAACCGCGGCAGTAACCACACCGACCCCGGCCGACGGCCGGCGGGTCAGGCGCTGCTGCGCGCCTTCTGGAAGGAATCCGGAGCATGAGGCCCTTTCCGCTCACCAGAGCCAGAGTGTCCAGAAAACTGACCATCGGCATGTCCAGAAAAGTGATCATCGGCGTGGTCCTGGCCGTTGTCGCGGGGGTGGCCGTCCAGCCGGTCGCGCAGGCCGACGCCACGCCGTTCGAGGTACTGCCGACCGACCCGCTCGCGAACTTCAACGAGTTCAAGAGCCTCCCCACCGACGCCACCCAGCAGGTCCCGATCACCGGGAACCCCAACTTCAGCAAGGCGCTCGAGATCACTGTCCCGAACGGACCGCAGAGCCCGGGTCTCGACGGCGAGTACGAGATCACCCTCGGCGTCCCGACTGCCGCAACCGTGACCGTGGGAGACGCGATGGTCGCGACCCTGTGGGCACGCTCGATCGAGCCGACCCAGGGCGCCACGACCGGCAACGCGCACGTGGTGTTCGAGACCGACGGGTCGCCTTTCAAGAAGTCGCTGAACGCGGCGATGCTGTACGGCTCGGACTGGCAGAAGTTCGAGTTCCCGTTCCGCGCCGCCGTCACCTACACCGCGGGCACCGCGACCGCCGCACACCTGAACCTCTGGCTCGGGTACGGCGCTCAGAAGTTCCAGATCGCCGGCGTCTCGGTCCAGGACTGGGGCCCGGGCTCGCCGGCCGGCTACCCGCAGGCGACGTACGAGGGCCGCGACGCGAACGCCGCCTGGCGCGCCGAGGCCAATGCGCGGATTGACCAGTACCGCAAGGGAAACCTGGCCGTCTCGGTCGTCGATCCGACCGGTCATCCGGTCAGCGGTGCGACGGTCTCGGCGGTGCAGCAGACGAGTGCCTTCAAGTTCGGCGCCGCATCGGACGGCGCCCGGCTGATCGGCGATCCGTCCGGCGGGATCAGCGGGAACGACCTGCAGCAGTACCAGAGCAAGGCGTCGACACTCTTCAACCAAGGGGCCCTGGGCAACAACCTGAAGTGGAACCACTGGGAGACACCGACCGAACGGGAGACCATCACCCTGCCCGCGCTGCAGTGGATGCGCGAGCACGGGATCCGGATCCGCGGTCACAACCTGGTCTGGCCGTCGTGGGGCGTGATGCCGCCGGACCTGGTCAACCTGCAGAACGATTCGGCCGCCCTCCGGGCGCGGATCAACACCCATGTCACCGACGAAGCCTCAGCCCTGGCCGGGATCGTGGACGAGTGGGATGTGGTGAACGAGCCGTACTCGGAGCACAACGTGCAGGACATCCTCGGGCCGGACGAGATCGCGTCCTGGTTCCGGCTCGCCCACCAGGCCGATCCGAACGCCGAGCTCGCGCTGAACGACTACGGCATCGTCGAGAACAACGGCTGGGAGAAGCGGCACCGCGACCACGTCTACGACCTGGTCCAGTCGATGAAGTCCTCCAGTACGCCGATCGACCTGGTCGGCTTCGAGAGCCACTTCAACGGCATGCAGCTGACCTCGCCGGACGACCTGATGACGATCGTGGACCAGTTCGCCGGCCTCGGCGTGAAGGTCGCCATCACCGAGTTCGACGTGGACACCGACGACCTGCAACTGCAGGCGGACTACACCCGCGACTTCATGACCGCGATGTTCTCGAACCCGAACGTCAACCAGATCAGCAACTTCGGCATCTGGTCGAAGAACATCTACAACCCGCGCGTCGCGCTCTACAACGACGACTGGTCACCCAAGCCGAACGGTCTGGTCTGGGAAGACCTGATCAAGCGTCAGTGGCACACCAGCGTGAACGGTCAGACCACCGCCGCCGGCACGTTCGGCACCCGCGGGTTCCTCGGTGACTACCTGGTGACGGTCACCGTGAACGGCATATCCAAGCAGGTGAAGGTCGCGATGCCGACCACGGCCGGCGCCTCGGTGAAGGTCATCGCCGACGGCATCGCCACGACGGTCCGGACCGACACGCCGAACCCGATCGGCGACGGCGACTTCGAGACCGGCACCCGTGGCTGGACCTCGCTCGGCACCGGCCCGGGTACGGCGGCGAACGCACACAGCGGACACACCGCCCTGTCGCTCGAACCGGGATCGGGCGTGACGCAGAACGTCACCGGTCTGACTCCGGGCACGAGCTACCTGCTGTCCGGGTGGGGGAGGCTCAACGCCGGCGGCACCCAGTGCTACGTCGGTGTGCGCGGCGGAGCCAGCGCAGGTACGCCGACCTTCCAGTACGCGCTCACATACGCCGACGAACGCGCCTACACGCAGAAGCTCGCGGCCTTCACGCCGCCGACCGGGACGAAGTGGGTCCAGGTGTTCGCCTGGTCCAACCCCAACCCGACCTCGGCCCAGTGCACCCTTGACGACCTCGCGATCACGCCGACGGACGGCACCCCGCCACCCGCTCAGGGTCCACCGGCCATCGCGCCGACTCTGCCGACTCCGTCGGTGCTGGGGAACGGGAGTCTGGAGTACCAGTCGGCCACGACGGGTTGGTACTGCCTCGGCTCCTGCACCCTCAAGAACGCGTCGACGACCCCGCACTCCGGTAGCGGCGACCTGTCGGTGACCGGTCGTGAAGCGGCCTGGGCCGGCCCGGCACAAGGCGTGGCCGTCACCAACGGCGGCCTCTACGACTCGTCTGCCTGGGCCCGGATGGCCAGCGGATCCGACACCGCCATGGTCAGTCTCAAGCTGACCACGTCGACCGGATCGACGACCATCCGACTCGGCTCGGCACCGGTCACCTCGACCGGGTGGACCCGGATCTCGGCTGCCAACACGAACGTCTCCTGGACCGGGACGCTGACCAAGGCCGAGTGGTGGATCAGTACGACGACAGGTGCCGGCAACCTGCTCGTCGACGACGCCTCCTTCGCGCCGATGGCCAAGACCGTCGCCAACCCGCCCTCCGGCCCGGCGGAGACCGCATTCAACCCCGTGCAACCGACCGCTGCCTGCGTCGTACGCAACGTTGCCGACAGCACCTACACGGCCTACTTCGGCTACTCGAACGCCAACAACTACTACATCCCGGTTCCGGTCGGCAGCGACAACTCGTTCAGCCCCGGCCCGTCCGACCGCGGCCAGACCGTCTCGTTCCTGCCCTTCCAGCGGCCGCGTCGCGTCGCGGTCACCTGGGACGGCAGCCCGCTCACCTGGCGGCTCGGCTCCCTGACCCAGACCGCCTCGTCCACGTCTCCGGCGTGCGGCGCGGCTGCCAGTACTCATCGGAGGTAATGCAATGTCATCCCGCATCTCACGACGGACCCTGCTCCGGGGCGCAGCCGCTGTGGCCGGCGCCGGCGCGGCCGGCGCACTGGCCGGCTGCTCGTCGGACGACAACAGCAGCGGCACCGGCTCGAAGGCCCAGACCACCATCACCTACTGGGACTGGTACGCCAGCCAGGCCGGGTGGGTGGACAACGAGATCAAGCTGTTCCAGCAGGCGCATCCGGGGATCGCGGTCAAGAAGACCACGCAGGTCAGCGACAAGTACGCCGACCTGGTCTCGCTGGCCTACCGCAGCAACAACCCGCCGGACATCCTGATGGTGCCGAAGAGCCCGCAGCTCAGCCAGCAGGTGACGCAGGACTGGCTGCTGCCCGTGGACAAGTGGGCGACGAAGGACTGGCAGTCCCGGTTCCCGCAGAGCAGCTTCGTCGAGGGCGTCGACATGTTCGACGGCAAGATCTACACCGCGCCGTTCGCGGCACCGGCGCCGTCGCTGCAGCTGTACATCCACCACAAGGTGTTCAAGGACGCCGGACTCACCGAGTCCGACGGCAGTGTGAAGCTGCCCAAGACCTGGGACGACGTGACGCATGCGGCCGAGGCGATCGCGTCGAAGAGCGGCGGCAAGGTCGCGCCGTTCGGGTTCGGCAACTCGACGAACACGACCCTGGCCTGGTGGCTCGATCTGTTCGTCCGCGGCGCCGGCTCGCCGGGCGGTGCCGCCGTCGGCGGGATCGACGGGATGGACTACCGGGTCGGCCAGTGGACGTTCGGCACCGACCGGAACTACGCCGACGTGATCAACCTGCTGCTGGAGTGGAAGAACAAGAACTGGTTCTACCCGAACTCGATGAGCATCTCGGACGAGCAGGCCCGGGCGTTCTTCGAGCGCGGCCGGTTCGGGATGACGATCGGCGGCGTCTGGAACCAGCCGGAGTGGACCGAGCACAAGTTCACCGACTACAGCCTGGTCACCCTGCCCGCGCCGGACGGTAGCCCGAAGGCGTTGTTCTACGGGCCGCCCGGCGGCAAGTTCGTCGCCGTGTCGTCGAAGTCCAAGCACGCCGACGAAGCGTGGGCGTGGTTCGACTGGCTGTACAGCAAGGACGCCGGCAAGCGCTGGGTCGAGCAGGGCCAGGGGCTCTCGGTCTACGCCGACAACAACGACCCGAAGGGCGTCACGTTCGCACCCTTCGCGCAGTACGTCGCCATGTCCGGGACGGCTGTGGTCGGGCCGCAGCCGACGATCCGCAATCCGCTGCTGACCAAGCTCGAACTGCCCGCGGTGAAGCCGGACATCAACGATGTCCTGTCGGGCATCTGGACCGGGCAGCTGAAGGATGTCCAGGGCACGCTGACGTCGCTGACGGACAAGATGAACCAGGCGCTGTCCGACGCGGTGAAGAAGGTCGGCACCGGTGCGAGCCTGAAGGACTTCGCCTTCCCGGACTGGGACCTGACCAAGCCGTACACCACCAAACCGGGCGCCTGATGGCTGTCACCGTCAGCGTCCGCGAGGACGTCGCCACGGCCGAGCCGCCCCGCTCGGCCGGACGGCGGCGGGCGCGACGCCGGACGTACCTGTGGTCGTACGTCTACCTGGCCCCGATGATGGTGCTGCTGCTCGGCTTCGTGGTGTACCCGATCGTGGCGTCGCTCGGGTACACGTTCTACAAGTGGGACGGGATCGGTGACCCGTCCGACTTCGTCGGGCTGGACAACTTCCGGCAGATCGTGCACGACAGCATCTTCTGGCGCTCCCTCGGCCACACCTTCGTGTACGCCGCCTTCGTCGTACCGATCCAGCTGGTCCTGGCGCTGGCGCTCGCGCTGGTGCTGAACAACAAGCGGCTGCGGTTCGCGTCGTTCTACCGCACGCTGTTCTTCCTGCCGGTGGTGACGTCGGCGGCGGTGATCGGAGTCGTCATCCAGTTGCTGGTGTCGAACTTCGGCGACTCGATCAACGACCTGCTGCTGAAGCTGCACGTGATCGACCAGCGCGTCGACTGGCTGGGGGACCCGCACTTCGCGCTGGCGATCATCATCCTGGTCGGGATCTGGCACACGTTCGGGTACAACCTCGTGTACTTCCTGGCCGGGCTGCAGACGATCCCGGACGAGCTGTACGAGGCGGCCCGGCTGGACGGCGCCGGTCCGCTGGCGACGTTCCGGTACATCACGATCCCGATGCTGCGAGCGGTCGGCGTGGTGATCGTGATCCTGGCGGTGATCGGGACGTTCCAGATCTTCGACCTCGTCCAGGTGCTGACCAGTGGTGGGCCGTACTTCTCCACCGAGGTCGTGAACACCTACATCTACCACCTGGCCTTCGGTGGCAGTAATGCGAACGCGGTGCAACCCGACATCGGTCTGGCCTCTGCCGCGTCGTTCATCTACGGCGTCCTGCTGATCGTCTTCTCGGTCGTGCAAGTCGTCGTACTGCGCTCACTCGCGAAGCGCCGGGCAACAGGGAGCAAGTCATGACGCGCCGTCGAGTGGTCACGGTGATGACCCATGTCGCCTTGCTGGTCAGCGGTCTGGCCTGGCTGTACCCGTTGTTCTGGGCGCTGGGCAGTTCGCTCAAGGGCGACGACGACTTCTTCAGCGAGGGGCTCAACCCGATGCCCTCGCACTTCCTCTGGGCGAACTACCTCGACGCGTGGCGCGAGGCGTCGTTCGGCATGTACTTCCTGAACACTTTGGTGATCACCCTCGGGACGGTGGTGGTCACTTTAGTAGTCACTTCCACCGCAGGGTACGTACTTGCCCGTACACGCTTCCCGGGGCGCGGCTTCTGCCTCGGGCTGGTGTCGGCGACGCTGTTCCTGCCGCACGGCTACACGATCATTCCGGTGTTCGACCTGATGCAGCGGCTGCACCTGCTGAACAGCCTGTGGTCGGTGATCATCGTGCAGGCGTCCGGCGGCGTGGTCTTCGGCACGTTCCTGTTCATGGGCTACTTCATGGCCATCGACCGCGAGCTCGAGGATGCGGCCCAGGTCGACGGCGCGAACTTCCACCAGACGTTCGCCCGGATCATGCTGCCGCTGTCCGGCCCGATGCTGGCCACGGTCGGGCTGTTCACCGCGATCAGCGCCTGGAACAGCTTCTTCATCCCGCTGGTCTTCACCCTCGGGCGGCCGGAACTGCGGACGCTGGCGATCGGCATGTACGCGTTCATCGGCGAGAACTCGACCGAGTGGACGCTGCTGTGCGCCGGCACGGTGATCACGCTGGCGCCGATCATCCTGCTCTTCCTGCTCCTGCAACGCTTCTTCGTCAACGGCCTGGCCGGCGCGGTCAAGCAATAGGAGGACTCTGTATGCCCACCCCCGTACGGACCGCGATCGTCGGCACCGGCAACCGTGCCCAGCTGTTCACCGAAGGGCTGGCCAAACGCGACGGGTACGACGTCGTGGCGCTGTGCGACCCGAACTCGGTGCGGATGGCGTTCCACAACCGGATGCTGCTGGCCGCCGGTCGCCGGCCGGCCCATCAGTGGCCGCCGGCCCGGTTCGACGAGATGATCCGGGTCGAACGGATCGAGCTGCTGGTGGTCACCACCGTCGACGCGACTCACAACCGCTATATCGAGGCCGCGCTGCGGGCCGGTGTCCGGGTGATCAGCGAGAAGCCGATGACCACCGACGCGACCAAGGCGCAGTCCATCCTGGACACGGTCCGCGAGACCGGCGGCGAGCTGGCGGTCGCGTACAACTACCGCTTCAATCCCGTCCACCGGAAGGTCCGTGAGCTGTTGGCCGGCGGAGCGATCGGCGACATCCACTCGGTGCACTTCGAATGGCTGCTCGACGTCTCGCACGGCGCGGACTACTTCCGTCGCTGGCATCGCGACAAGGCGAACTCCGGCGGCCTGATGGTGCACAAGGCCAGCCATCACTTCGACCTGGTCAACTGGTGGCTCGGCGCGGAGCCCCGGATCGTCTACGGCCAAGGCCAGTTGGCGTTCTACGGGCCCGACCACAAGCACGGGTACGCGCGGGAGTATGCGCGAGCTCATGGATCGGAGGCAGCGCTCGATGATCCGTTCGCCTTGCATCTGGCGGACAACGCGACGCTGAAGGAGCTCTACCTGGACGCCGAGGTCGAGGACGGGTACTACCGGGACCGGAACGTCTTCGCACCTGGCGTCACGATCGAGGACGACATGGCGCTGCTGGTGTCCTACGACAGCGGCGCGTCGATGAGCTACCACCTGACCGCGTACTCGCCGGCCGAGGGCTATCGGGTGATGTTCAACGGATCGGGTGGCCGACTCGAACTGAATGTCGAAGAGTCGACATGGACGATGCCGCATCTGCGCGTCGCGTCGGCCCGTGGAGCAGTTCACGGCGACCTTGCGGCACCGACGGCGGGCCGGACGAGCATCACCCTACGGCCGCTGTGGTCACCGCCCGAGGACCACACGGTCGACCACAATCACGCCGGCCATGGCGGAGCCGACGCACGCGTCCTCGCCGCGTTGCTGGACGACGACCCGACCCACGCAGCGGATGTTGCCGACGCCCGCCAGGCGGCGCTGGCCTTGGTCACCGGCCTCGCCGCGAACCGGTCGTTCGAGACAGGTCAGCCGGTGCGGACCAGCGACGTACTCGATCTCTAGGGGCAGGTCTGCTGGTAGGGGCGGTCGGGGAAGGTCTGCTTCCATTCGGAAGCCGTCAAATTGCGCCCGGCCATCGTGCACGCCTGCGCGAGGGTGTGGGCGCTACTGATGTTCCATTGGTAGACCTTGCCGTCGTACGACGGGATGGAGATGACCTCGTCACCTCGGGCGAAGCGCGGGGTGACGGGCATCGGATCGGCTTCTGTGCCGACGGCGACCGTGAGCAGATCGTCGAGCGTACGGGCGTCCCAGACGGTGACGGTACCGTCCGCCGCGCCGGAGACGAGGCGCGTTCCGTCCGCAGAGAACCGCACAGAGACCCCTTCCGCCTTGCGGTCGCTGGGTGGCGCGGACTTGAGTGCGCCGGAGGCGGTCTCGATGGTGAACACGCCGGCGGTCCCTGTGAGTGCGATGAGACGGCCGTCGGGCGAGTAGGCGGCCGAGTTGGCCAAGGTCGCCAGTGTGCCTGTCCGAACGACTTCACCGGTGGCCGATCGGACGATGGCCCAGGACATCGTGGCACCCCGCACGCCCTCCTCGAAGCGTACGGTCGTCATTCCGTCTGGGGAGGACGCGGTGAAGGCGAACGACGAGGCGTTCTTGCGGTGTGTCGACAGGATCTTGCCGGACTCGGCGTCAACGGTTGCGGTCAACTCGACGCCCTGGACGACGAGGCGGCGATCGTTCGGGTGCCAGGAGGCCGGTGCGGAGGCCTGTTGCTGGACTTCGAACCCGAGCCGGGTTGGTGGAGTTACTCGGCCGCTGGTCGAGTCCGCGATGCTCAACCACGACGTACCGACTTCGTTCCACAGGTACGCCGTTCGCCGGCCGTTGTCGGAGGCAAGGACTTGGGTGTAGCGGCGGGGTGGCACGGCCTGGGTCCAAGGCAGGTATCGCTGCTGCCCGCCGAGATCGTAGGCACGCAGCATGCCTGCGTCGCCGGCCGTGTACAGAGTCCGCCCGTCCGGACTGAGCGCGACTCCCCACGACACCTCCGCGGTACGCAGGCGTTGCGTCGCCTGTCCCGTGGCCAGGTCCCAGATGACGACCTCGCCCCCGTAGTGAGCGGTGGCCAACAGCTTGCCGTCGGCCGAGAAGGCTGCGTCACGCGGTGGGTCGTTGGAAGTCCGCAGCACCCAGACGGTCTTCCCGGTGCGCGCATCGACGACCGTTGTCGTCGTCCGCTCGGTGCGGACCGGGCCGGGAGGCAGATAGGCGAGCAGCTCACCGTTCCTGGAGGTCTCCACGACGGGCGGACCGACGCTCGGAGTGAGCACGGGATCGCCCTTGAGGTCGGGGCGCTGCCACTTCTCCCGGCCGGTGGTCACGTCGAACGCGGTGAGCGGCCAGGACCGGTAGACCGTCCGGCCGTCTGGGCTGAGGGCTGCTCGCTGCGGCCCCGAGCTGAGATTGACCCGTCGGGGCGGTCGATCGAGCGCACCGACTTCCCAGACGAGAGCGAACGCCGCGTCGCTGTTCGGATCGCGTGCTCCGGCGACGAGATGGCTGCCGTTCTCGCTGAACGCGAGATTGTTCAGCTGAGGTCGTCCGGTGCGTGGAAAGACGGGCTGCGGGTCCACAGGTTCGAGCGTGTCGGCGTTCAGCATGCGGATCGGCCAGGCGGGGTCGATCGGGTTCATGTAGTTGTCCACCGCGATCACTGCGATCAGGCTGCCGTCGGGACTGAACCGGGGGCGGGTGGAGACGAGCGCGTCGTCGGCGACCGGAGACAACGTGTGCGAGTCGAGCACCCGGCCCGACGCTGCGTCGTACAGCTGGAAGGTGGCACGGCTGTCGCCGGAGACGATCCGCGTGCCGTCCGGGGAGATGTCGACGTTCTCGGTCCGGCCCAGCGGTGCGGAGATCGATCGGATCAGGGACGGATGCCGGTTGATCGCGGCCACCAGGTTCGCCCGGGTGTCGGGGGAGTCGTCGAAGCGGACGCCTTGGGCGGCCAGCAGGAGGGACGGGCTGATGTCCTCGGTCACCAGCGCGCGAGCACCTACCTGGCGGGCCAGTTCCTGGTCGGCGGCGACTTCGGCGCGTCCTGCCTGGCGTACGGCGACGAAGCCGGCGATGAGAGCGCCGACCAGAAGGACGGCCGCGGTGGCGAGGGCGGCGCGGAGGCGGCGGTTGGCCCTCGACTGGAGCCGGGCTCTGGTCTCGGCCGCGCGGAGTTCGGTCTCGGATAGTCGTTTGCTCGCGGCAAGGAAGTCTTCCTCGGTCGCAGTCAGCGCGGGCGTCGTACGCTCACGCCAGTCCAGCGCCTTGGCCAGGCGCACGCCACGATAGAGCTCACTGCCGGGCCGGTCGAGGTCGTTCCAGGAGTCGGCGGCGACCGCGAGATGATGCAGGATGCGCTGGCCTTCCAGGTCGTCCTCGAGCCAGCCGCGGAGCCGGGGCCAGGCCCGGACCAGAGACTCGTGGGCGATCTCGACGACTCCGGCGTCACTGGTGAGCAGCCGCGAAGCGACCAGCAGGTCGATCATCTGGTCGTCCTCGGGACGCGTCACGACCAGGCGACGCGGCAAGCGGCTGCGGGTCGGTTCACCCTCCGGTCCCGGCGCGACCAGGCGCAGCAACAGGCCGTGCAGGACCGTGCGTTGCTCCGGTGAGAGCCGCTCGTGGACCGCTTCGGCGGTTTGCGCGACCGCACTCCGGATGCCGCCGGAGGCGTTGTAACCGGCGACCGTGAGAGTGCGTCCCTCGCGACGTTGCCAGGTCTCGCGCAAGGCGTGCGACATCAGTGGCAACGCGCCCGGCTGGTCCGCGATCTCGTTGACGAGCAGGTCGACCAGGCCCGGTTCGACGACCAGCGATGCCAACCGGGCGGGTTCCTCGATCGCCGCCCTCAGGTTGTCCGGTGTCATGGCCGGCAGCAGGTAGAGGCCGCGCTCGACCAGTCGCGCGAAGGTCGGAGACTCCGAGACATCGGCCAGGCGGTCAGTGCGGATCGAGATGATCAGTGGTGCCTCATGGGCTACCAGCGCGGTCAGAAAGGCGACACGCTCGGCCTTGTCCTGGCACAGCGAGAACACCTCCTCGAACTGGTCCACGAGGAGTACCGGCGCCGTCGTACCGGACAGGGCCGCTGCGAGCGCTGCGACCGGATGCGGCCCCGGTGTCATCACCACGACCTGCCGGCCGTCTCGGCGCAACGTGGCGGCGACGCCGGCGCGGATCAGCGAGGACTTGCCGCAGCCGGAGGGTCCGGCGACGGCCAGCACCGATTCGTCGGCGAGTCTGCGCAGGCCGGCCGCGATGTCGGCGTCACGACCGAAGAAGGAGTCCGCGTCGTCGACGTCGTACGGCTTGAGCCCCGGATACGGGCAATCTGGGCTCGGCTGAGGCAGGATGCTCTCCGCGACGAGCGACGAGTCCTCGCGCAGGATCGCTTGCTCGAGTGCGTCCACCTCCGCAGTGGAGCCCACGACCGCCTTCGAGCGACGGATCGTCCGCAAAGCTTCACCTTGCCGGCCGGACTGGTACTGCGCGGTGGCGAGCAGGATCCAGCGTCGTTCGCGCAACGGCTCCTCGGCCACCAAGGCCTGTGCCTCGGCGAGGACCTGCTCGTGCCGGCCGGATCGCAGCGCCGACTCGACGTACAACTCGTCGGCCGTGTGCCGCAACTCGATCAGTCGCGACGCCTCGATGCGGGCGGTGTCCCAGCCGCCCACCTCGGTGAGGGGCCGGCCACGCCACAACGTGAGAGCCTCGGCGAGGACCATCGCCGATCGCTCGGGTTCGTACGACGCGAGCAAGGCCCGCGCTCGGACCACGGCACGATCGAAGCGCTGAGCGTCGATCTCGTCGAGTGGTACGGCGAGCCGGTACCCGAGCGGCTGCGTCTCGATCGCGTGCGTGCCGAGGACCTTGCGGAGCCGGACCACGCATCCCTGGACGACCTTCTGCCATGACGGCGGCGGCCGCTCGCGCCACAGCACGTCGGCCAGCTGCTCTGCGCTGACGACCTCCCCGGGGTGGACGGCCAGCGCTGCGACCACGATCCGATCACGTCGCCCGAGAACCTTCTGATCGCCCTCGACCGTGAGCGGACCGAGTACGTCGATACCCACCTCTCGACTCTCGTGCCCGGCCGGGGCCCCGTCAATGGCGGCGCTACCGCCGGGATACGCCGACCCCCTGCCCCGGCGCCGCTCGTTTCGGTTGATCGAGCGACTGCTCTCGACACCAACTCCGTCGCGCTGGGCGCACTGGGTGGTATCTCCCTGGGCGCGGTCGCGCTCGGCGTCACGCTGATCGTTCTACGCCGCCGCGACCAGCACGGCCTCTCTGAGTCCTAACGCAGGGCTTGACGGAGTACGGCCTGGGCGCCGCGGACGATGTCCTCGCGGTTCGTCTCGTACGTCGGGTCGGTGATCTCGGTCTTGTTGGCCGGGTCGAACGACAGCACCGGGACATGCAGGTGACCGGCGGGCATCGACGGGTCGAGCAGGTCGCGCTGGAGAGTGTTGCGGTAGGCAACCTCGTTCGACAGGTAGCCGCCACCGGTGCCTTCCGACGCGATCGAGCCGGGTGTCGGGCCCAGCGGCTGCCGCACCGGCGCGGTCTGCCCGGCCGGGATCTCCAGCACCGAGGTGTTCACACGGGTCCGGAACGGTGTGACATCGGCCTGCGCCATCCGTGCCAGCGGGAGGCTCGAGGTCAGCCACTCCGGGCCGGCCGGCATGCTGGGGGAGACGACCGGGGCGTTGATGGTGCCGCCACCCCAGAGGTTGTTGTTGTCACCGATCGAGCTGACCGACCGGCGCCGGCCGTTGTAGACCTCGAGGTCGAAGATGCCGACCCGGCCCTGGCTGGCCGTCATCACCAGGTCCGCGCGCTGCGGGCCGGGGCGATAGTGCGGGGCGAGGGCGTTCTCGACCATGTTCTCGTCGAAGTCTGTGTAGCGGACCGGGAACATCACGGTCTGGATCTGGTAGGTCGTGCCGTTGATCGTCCAGCGCTGCCCGTCCAGCGTCAGTGCGTTCGCTCCGGACGGGTTGCCGATCCGGATGTCCGCGTTGAGCGTGAACGGATCGAAGCCGGTGACCAGGATCTTCCGTACGCCGGGGGAGAAGCGGCTACTGGTGATGCCGCGTGAGGTGTACTCGAGCGATCGGATCAAGTCGGCGCGTTCCGTCGTACCGAGGCCGAAGCGGGGTTGCCACTGGCGGAGGGCCAGGGCCATCGAGAGGCGGGCCCAGTACAGGCCGCGGTCGTCGGTGGCCGGCAGTGCGTCAGTGCCGGTGACCGGGTGCTGGGCACGGTGGGTCGCCGTACGCCAGAGAGCCTCGCCCTGTGCGTGGACGAGGATCGCGGCGGCCCGCGAGTTCGGCGTCGTGCAGAGCAGGCGGGTGAAGAGCGCGACCTGATGGTCGAAGCCGGATCGCTGCAGGATCTGGGCCGGGACCGACGGACCGCCGGCGACGCCGTTGTCCAGGCGTTGTTCCTCGACGCTGCCGGTGACGGACTGGTCGAGGCAACCGGTGACGACCGGCGCCGCGTGCACGATGGGCGCGCCGGACAGGACGGTGGTCAGGGCCACGGCGCCGACGAGCAGGGATCGGGAGAATGAGCTGGGGCGGAGTCTCATAAGGGGTATCTATCAGATTTCGGCCCGGGAACCGAGAGATCCGAACATGTCGCGGGTATTGCAGACTGTATGCAATCAGCTACCTTCGGAACAGGCGGCGTCGCCCCACGCCGCACTCCTGTGAGGAGCTCTCCGTTGAACACACCGCCCCATCTGTCCTTGCGCACGCCGTCCGCCAGCACGCCATCCGCCGGTACGCCGTCGCGGAGTCGGCCGTCGCGTCGCCGGATGCTGGGTCTGCTCGCGGCCGGAGCTGCCGGCGCGGTCTTCACCGGCTGCGCGGACGACGCCGCGCCTGAGGTGACGCCTGCCGCCGAGCAGATCCCCGGCGGGACGGTGCCCCCGGCAACGGGTCCGGCACCCTCGCCGCCTTTGCCAGTTGTTGATGGCAACCAAGCGCTGCAGCGGCTGCTGGACGGCAATGCCCGCTTCGTGGCTGAGCGGGACGAGGATCTCGACGAGGGAATCGCGCGCAGGGTCGCGGTGAGCAAGGCGCAGCATCCGTTCGCGACCGTGCTCGGGTGCGTCGACTCGCGGGTCCCGATCGAGCTCGTCTTCGATCAAGGGCTCGGCGATCTGGTCGTCGTACGCAGTGCGGGCGAGGCGCTCGACCACTCCGTCACCGGCAGCGTGGAATTCGGGGTCGCGGAACTGCACACTCCCCTTCTCGTCGTCCTGGGCCATCAGCGCTGTGGTGCGCTCGACGCGACGATCAAGGCGCTGGACTCGCGCCGGCGAACTGCGGAAGCCGGCGAGCTGGGGTACATCGTCGATACCCTGGCGCCGGCTGTCCGTCAGGTCGCCGGGAAGGCGGGCGACCGCCTGACGAACGCCGTCCACGCGAACGTCGACCTGGTGCTGGCGAGGCTGCGCCAGTCGCCCGTGATCGGTCCGCTGGAGAAGTCCGGCAAGGTCAAACTCGTCGGCGCGTACTACGAACTCGACACCGGAAAGGTCACCGTCAGGTAGGCGGCGCCTGGAAGAGCGGCAGCAGGTAGCGCGTCCAGACGGCGTGCTGGACGACGAGCACGGTGACCCACACTGCGGCCGGGACCAGTGCGCGAATCCACCACGCCAGCCGGTTGACGAGCAGAGCCATCACGATCATCACGATCGCGGTCAGCACGCCTGGTGCGAGGTTCGCGGCGATCTGTTGGTGCAGTGGCCAGCAGGAGGTGTACGTGCAGCGATCGTCCGGGCCCCAGAAGTACATGCTGGTGAGCGCGGTGCCGGCCAGAGCCCAGAAGGCGACGGCCAGGCCCCCGATGACCTGGGCAACTGCGCCTGGGAGCGAACCGCGCCCGGCCAGGCGGCCGACGGGGAGTCCGGTGACGAGCATCAGGAGGAGTGCGGAGAGCAACGCCTGCGCGATCCACCGGTGATCGATGCCTGAACCCGAGTAGGTGACTCCGTGCCCGAGTTGGGAGGGATCGACCTGCGGGAGCGCGTCTATGAGGACGAAGGTGGGATACACGAGGACCACCAGTCCGATCGCGCCGAGCAGCAGAAGAGCAGCTTCGCTCCAGCGACGTGCGCGAGTGGCAGTCGGTTCTGCCGCGCTGACTTCGGCGGGCACGCTCACCTGGGCGGGCCCTGGAAGATGTCCAGCAGGTACAAGGTCCAGGCCCAGTGCTGGATCAGTACGGTACCGAGCCACACCACCACCGGGACGAGCGCACGGATCCACCACGCCAGTCGGTTGACGAGCAGAGCCATCACGATCATCGTGATCGCGGTCAGCACACCCGGCGCGAGAGTGGCGGCGATCTGTTCGTACATCGGCCAGCAGGATGCATAGGTGCAGGCCTCGTCGGGAGGGTTGAACAGGTTCAGGATCGCTGTGCCCGCGAGCGCCCAGAAGCCGACAGCGAGCCCACCGATGCCCTGGGCAACTGCACCCGCGAGCGAACCAGAGCCGGTCGGGCGGCGAACGGGCAGGCCCGCGACGAGGATCAGCAGCAGCGCGGAGATCAGGGCGTTGATGATCCACCGGGAGTCGATCTCTGGCGGTCTGGCCGCATAGACGTTCCCGTGCCCGGCCAGCCGGGGATCGACCTGTGGCAGGTACTCCAGGAGAACGAAGGTCGGATACACGAGGCAGATCAGGCCGATCGCGCCGAGCAGCAGGAGGGCGGCTTCGGTCCAGCGTCGGGCTCTGGTGGCGGTGGATGCGAGAGGTCCGCTGACGTCGGTCGTCACGCGCAGAGCTGGGTCCGGAGGGTCTGGGTGGCCCATTTCACCCAGCGGTCGTGGAACCAGCCGCGGTCGCGGACGAAGAGCAAGTAGAGCTCAGGGCTGAGGATGCCGTAGAGCAGATCAGCGGCCTCGTCGACAGTCAGGCCTCTCCTGCGGCCCGACTTGGTGACGAGAGCCTCCGCGGCCGCGCGTTGTACGACGTACCGCAGGTCCTCGTCGGGTGGCCAGAGGGCGGAGACCTCCGGATCGTTCGCGACGGCGGACTCGAGGACGCGCATGATCGGTGCGACCCGGGCGAGGACGGCGCTGGAGCCGGGGACGTATTCAGCCAGCATGTCCGGGGCCGTGCGCATCGCGACCGCGTCGGTGAACCAGGGGCGCTCCATGGTCGCGACCGGCTCGGTGTCGCCGGCGATCGTGACGTCGACCAGTTCCTTCAGCAAAGCCCGCTTGTTGCCGAAGACGAAGTAGATCGTCTGAACCGCGACACCGGCCCGGTCGGCCACGTCCTGCAGGTTGGTCGCGCCGTATCCGTCGGCGACGAAGAGCTCTGTCGCGGCCTGGATGATCCGGCGGCGGGTCTCCTGCGCTTTCTCGGTCCGCTTGCTCGGTCGCTTGACAACGGTCATGACTAGAGTCTATCTCTAGATTCGTTCGCTATAAGGCAACTCTAGAGAAGGGCACTAGTCATGTCGCTGATCGCGATCACGAAGTTCGAAGCTGTGACGGAGGACGCGGGGGAGGTGCTGGACCGGCACAATGCGCTGGTCGATGCGGTCCGGGCGTCGATCCCGGGGCTGACGGAGGCACGTCTCGGCCGGGTCGGGGAGAACCAGTGGGCCGGCGTGTGGCGCTGGGAGTCGGCCGACGACCTGAAGGCCGCGCGCGAGCTCGCGCCCACCCTGGCGGAGACGAAGGCAGCCTTCGCGCTGGTCCGCGAGGGCACGTCGGCCGTGGACGAGATCGAACTGATCGAGGAGCGCTAGACCGCCGGCAACTCGGTCACCCGAAGCGTCGTACACCCATAAGGAATGAAGGTGAGCTCCTCCACCTCCAACCCAACCGAGCTGCGCAGGCCGGCGGAACCCGGCGTGACCGGGTCCGGAGTGGTCTCGGCCTGTGCGGTCTGGTGGCGGGTGTGGGTGGGTGGGGGTGCTGCTGCGGCGCCGTGTTCTAGGGGCCAGGGGATTTGGTGGGCCTGGACTTGGAGGTGGAGTGGGGCGGTGGTGGGGGAGAACGGGTTGGAACTGATCGGTTTCCGGAAGAGGTGGGTGTGCTCGGGGTCGATCGCGTAGTTCCAGGCGGTGGTGGGGTGGATCTCCCAGGTGGCGTGGGGTTCTTCGCCGCCGATCTGGCGCCAGTCTTCGCCGATGGGGAGTGAGAACACCAGGGGACCGCGCTCCAGGGTGATCGCTCCACCCGAGCGAGGTACTGCCTGGACGTTCGCGCCGAGATGCAGACGCAGGGTCTGATCGCCCGACACCTCGACCTCATGCACGGATCCAGGGACAAGTGCAGCCGCCTCATGGGCGGATCCGGGGGTGGTCCCAGTCGCGTGCTGGGCGGAATCGCGGGTGGGTCCGGCCGTGTCCTGGGTGGGGGTGGGGTCGGTCGCGTGGTGGGGGGCTGGGTTGGGGTTGGTGGGGGTGGCGATGGTCAGGGTGGGGTTGGTTGCCCAGGTGGGGATTCGGAGGTGGAGTCGGCCGGTGCCTCGGGTGGTGATTTCGATGTCGTCGGAGAAGGGGTAGGCGCCGACTACGGAGACCGTCAGGCCGTCGGACTCGAAGGAGCAGGGGGCGTAGGAGAGGGCGGTGAAGGCGCCGTCAGGTGAGCGCATCCAGAGGTGGGAGGTGAAGCGGGGCCAGCCTTGGTGGCGGTTGGCGGTGCAGCAGCCGAAGTGGGGTTCGAGGCCGAAGACGTTCGCGTCCGGGCCGTTGTTCGTGTAGATGCGATCGTCGGTGACGTGGCAGATCACCTGGTTGGCCTGCTGGACGTACTGATGGGTCCACTCGTCGGGCGTCGTACTGGCGGGCAGCGCGTTGAAGGCGAGCCGTTCGAGGCGGTCGGCGAGCGGCTCGACCGGACCGAAGGATTCGAGTGCGACCTCGAGCGAGGCGAGGTACTCGACGACTGTGCAGGTCTCGGTGCCCTGGCTCGGATGACGGCCGGCCAGGTGTTCGTCGCAGCTGAAGAGTCCGTTCGCCTGGCCGTGGCAGGCGTCCAGCTGAGCGATCAGGTGAAGCAGCCGCGCCTGCTGGTCGACCGACGTGTCATGACGTTGCCACACCGGCATCGCCTTCAGGCCCATGGCGACGTTGACGCCGTGGGACGACAGGTGGCCGTCGTTCATCCAGTTGCCGTCATGCTGCGCCTGGAACGCACGTAACGTTGCCTCAGGCACCTTCCCGGTGAACGGCAGCCGATCGGCATACCCGAACCAGTCGAACCCCTGCTCCTTGCACTTCGCGGCCAGCCCCAGCAGCCAGTCCTCACCAGTCAGGTCGTGGAGCTGGTTGATCACCCACACGACGTCGGTCCACCGAGACCGCGCCCACTCCCGCAGCGGCCACTCGTCCAGCATCCCGTCGAGCAGGCGAAGGAACCTCAGCGCAGCCGGGACAACGCGCGGATCACCCGTCGCGTCGAGGTGCTGCAGCAGCGCCTTGAGCACAATGATCCGCGGCCAACTGTCGTGATCGGCGTACGTCGCCTCGCCGCTGCGCGGACCGAACCACCCGTCCTCGTGCTGGTGCTCGAGGATGTAGTCCACCCAGCGCCGCACCTTCGCCTTCAAGCGGTCATCGTCCAGCAGGTAGGCGACGCCGACGATCCCGTCGAGCCAGTACGGACCGCGCTCCCAACCCTCCGCATCGCCGCCGATCCAGCCACTGCGGGCCACGTCCGGCCAGAATTCGTCCAGATGCCCGGCCATCCCGTCCGCCTGCAGTCGCAGCCGTTCCAGCAACCACCCCTGTGGGCGGAGGGTTGCCAGCGGCAACGGCCGGAGCGCGGGCCCGGTCAGCCCCGGCATCAGTCGATCTGGGTGAGGCGGCCGGTGTCGACGTCGTACATGAAGCCGCCGACCAGGATGTCCTCGCCGATGAGCGGGTGCTCACGGACGGCGGCGACGTCGCGGCGGAGCGCCTCGAGCTGGTCGGGGATGACGTTGATCGGCAGGTAGCCGGCCGGCTTGCCGGCAGCCTTCTCCACCTGGGCGCGCAGGTCGTCCTCGGACATCGCGGCCATCGCGCAGCGGGTGTGCGGGATGACCATGATCCGGCGGACGCCGAGCAACTGGACGCCGAGCACCAGCCCGGTCATGGTGATCTCGGTGACCCGGCCACCGGCGCTGCGCAGGACCTTCGCGTCGCCCGGCTTCAGCCCGAGCATCTCCAGCGGTGGGATCCGCGAGTCCATGCACGTGACGACGCCGATGCCGGCGTGGGCCAGACCGTCGAAGCCGCCGTAGTGGAAGTCGGCGGCGTACTCGGCGTTGGCGGCCAGCAGGTCCTCGAACCCGGTGTTCATCGGGCCTCACCTGGCACAGGGGTTCCGGCTTGCAGGATCGACATCGCGAACGGCTCCTTTCCGCAGGACTCCGGACGGGGTGGATCGGCGGCGACGCTGGTCACCGGAACAGTCCAGGACCGGCCGTCGCGATGCCACACCGTCACGGCTTCAGGGTCTTCGCCCGCGACTCTGAGGGCATCCAGTGAGACTTCGCCGATCAGACGGCGTACGGCGATCTCCGCGGCCTGACCGTGCTTGGTCCAGGTCGACCGGCCACGCAGTCCGGTCAGGACGGTCTCGCCGCGATCCGCGGCCGCGAGCACGGTGACGGCGGCCTCGGCGGTGAGGTGTCCGTGCATGGTGCCCGCGGGGAGCACGGTTGCGGTCGGCGCGAAGCGGTGGCCGCCCAGGTGGTTCGCCTCCCAGACCCGGCCCGGCGCGGCGGCGGACAGTGCGTTCACCAGCGGCCGTCCGAGCAGCGCGCAGCACTCGTCACGCCTGCCATTCGTGCAGACCAGCATCACCGGATGGTCGACCAGGCTCAGCCCGGGCAGCGAGGCAACGACCGCATCCCGATCGCCGCGGGCAACCGCATCCAGGTCCAGCGTCCGCAGCTCGTCCGGATCGTCGACCAGGCCGCCGAGCAACCAACTCCGCCCGGGCATCGTCGAGGCGACGTACACCTGGTGGGACCGTTCGGGAAAGTCCGAGTGCCGGCCGGGAGCGCGGATCAGGCCGAACCTGACGTCCGCCTTCTTGCAGGCGTCGTCGAACTTCCCACCGAACTCGGGATCGAGGTGACTGTGCGTCGGTGCCTTCGCACCCCACGGACCCGGCTGCTCGACGACGACCCAGCCGCTCGCGACGACCGCCGTACCGGCGAGCGGCTCGCGCAACTCCCGGCAGAACGTCGAGCACAAGCCGGGCATTCCGGTCGCGTCGGGTCGAACAGTCACGTGATCACGGTACGCGAGGTGAGACGGCTGTCCGGCGTGATGCTCATCATCTGTGCACAACGCCACGTCGGCCGAGCAGCAGGACGGCCAGGATCGCGGCGAGGAACGCGCACACGGCGGCTCCGGCGAAGATCGCGTGAACTTGTGAAATTGCCGCGTCGCGGAGCGCGTCCACGAAAGGCCGGCAGGAACCGGGCGCCGACGGGCACAACTCATTGGGAGACGGGATGTCGTCGGCGATCGAGAAGTACCGCCGCAGTCCGATCGCTGTCAGCGCGGACACCCCGACCAGCATGCCGACCATGCGCGCCACCACGACGAGCGCGCTGACCAGACCGTGGGTGTCTGCGGGGGTCGCGCCGAGCATCGCCGTGTTGACCGGCGACAACGCCAGCCCGAACCCGAAGCCGCACAGCAGCAGTACGACGGTCGCCGGGAAGTGATCGAGCGCGTTCCGCCCCCAGAAGGCCATGACGACGAACATCGCCCCAGCCAGCGCCAGACCAGCGCCGGTGATGAGACCAAGCCCGAAGCGCCGGGTGAGCCACCCGCCGACGACCGCGCCCACGGGCAATGCGATCAGGAACCGCAGCAGTACGAGCGCCGCGGCCAACTGCCCGCCGCCCTGAGTGGTCCGCGCGAAGACCGGTACGTCGACCAGCGCCGCGATCAACGCACATCCGACCAGGAAGCTGACCGCCAGCGAGCCCCACGCCGGCCGGGCACCCAGCAGATCTCGCGGCACGATCGCTCGCGTCGTACGGCGTTGCCAGATCGCGAAGCCGACCGCAAAGGCCGCGGCAGCTACCAGCAGCCACGGACCGGCAGGCGCCATCAGTTCACGCTCGGGGTCAGCAGTGGCGAACGCCAAGACCACTCCGGCCAGCGCGAGAGCCAGCAGAAGAGCACCGACGAGGTCCACCTGCGACAACACAGCGCTCAACTGACCGCGAGTCCGCCACAACACCAACCCAAGCCAGAGCAGCGCCAGGACGAGCGTGACCACACCGATCGGCGTGAGCAGGCGGGACGACCCGGTGAACGGTACGAAGGGCAAGCCCAGCGTGACTCCGGTCGCGAGTCGCTCAGGCGCGGTGATGGTCAGCCCGAGTGCAATGCAGGCGAGAACGCCGACCGCGGCTGACAGCGGTGGAGGCTTGAGGCCGCGGAGGAGGAGCGCGAGAAGAACCGCGACGGTCAGATTGAGCCAGAAGATGTAGCGCCAGTCCGCGACCGCCAGCACCGCCGCACCGAGCAGCGGCCCGAGCACCGCCCCCAGTTCCTGGACCGCGCCGACGACGCCGAGGGGGAGTCCACGCCGGTCAGCCGGCCACAGGTCGGCGACCAGGGCCAGCGTCGCGGGCACGAGCCCACCACCACCCACACCCTGAAGAAACCGACCGGTTACCACCAGCGAGAGGTCGTACGCCCCGGCCGTGATGAGTGATCCGACCGCGAACAGAATCAGCGCGCCGACGAGCACCGGCGTACGCCCGACCACGTCGGCGATCCGCCCGATCAGCGGCAGTACGGCGATGTAGCCGAGCAGGAACCCCGAGATGATCGGCGCGGCCCGCTGCAGTTCGTCCACCGACAGCCCGACGCCCGCCATCATGTCCGGCAGCGCCAGGACGACGACGTACGTGTCGGCCGCGGCGAACGCCACCGCGATCGAGGCCAGGGTGAGCCTGGTCCTCGGGCTGCTCACCGGCGCCGCACGGCCGACGGGCGAGTCCTCGCTCACGGCTTGGTGATCTCGACCGTCTCGCCGTACTTGTCCAGGGTGACGTCGTAGCTGCTGGTGGCGCCGTCGTAGAACGGACCGGTGATGGTCGCCGCGACCAACTGCTTGGTGTCGTTGTCGATCTTGAACGAGCTCGGGAAGTCCTGGTCGGCGGGCGCCTTCGGGAAGATGCCCTGCAGTGACTTGCCCTGCACCGTGCCGGTGATCTCGGTCAGGACCTTGGCGCCGTCCCGGGTCTCGCCCTTGATCTTCGGGTCCTTCACCGTCGGCAGGATCGAGGTCAGGCCCTTGGCCGGGTCGAGCAGGATGGCCGGGTCGGGCGCGCCGAGGCCGGCCAGTTGGGACGGGGTCAGCTCGAGGAACCGGCCGGTGAGCGGGAGCTTCGCGTAGACCTTGCTGCCGACCGCGACGACCTCCGCGTCGATGGGCGAACCGGCCGCGCGCACGGTCAGCTTCCCCTTGAACGCCGGGGCATGGGTCGCGACGCCGTCACCGGACGCCAGCGTTTGCGCGGTCTCCGGCAGGTCCCGGCCGGTCAGCACGATGTGCACGCTGGCCGCCTCGTCGATGGCCTTCTTGGCCGCCGTGAGCATCGCGACCGGGTCGTCACCGGACTGGCCGCCGCCGTCCCCGGAATCCTTCTTGTCGCTGCACCCCGCCAGCGCCAGTACCAGCACCGCGCCGAGCGCGACGAGTCTCTTCATGGGGTCAGCCTGCCATGTAACTGACACTGTCTGGAGCACACGCGGCAATCGGTTGGGCCACGGGTACGCCGGAGCCGTCGCGCCGTGGGTCGATCGGAGGCAACTCGACCGGCGCACCGCTGCTCGCACTGGCCCGGACCGGAGCCGCCCCGACGAATCCGAGCAGCAGCCCGTCCTCACCCTTGAGCAGCCGCTGGCACCGCACACCACCAGTGCCGCGACCCTTGCCCGGGTACTCGCTGAACGGCGTCACCTTCACCGCACCGACCTCGGTCCCCGGCAGCGCCGACGACGAGCCGGCGATGGTGACGACCTGCGCGTCGCGACCAGCGTTCACCGCACCGAAGAAGACCACCTTCGCGCCGGCGGCCAAGCGGACGCCCGCCATGCCACCCGCCGTTCGTCCTTGCGGCCGAACCGCGGACGCCGGGAAGTGCAGCAACTGGGCGTCCGACGTGATGAAGCACAGCTCCTCGTCGCCGGTGGTCAGCTCGACGGCACCGATCACCTCGTCACCCTCCTTGAGGCCGACGATCTCCCACGAGTCGCGGTTGCTCAGGTGGTCCGGGACGACCCGCTTGACCACGCCACCCGTCGTACCCAGGGCGACGCCGATCGAGTCCGGGTCCATCGTGGTGAGCGCGAGCGCCCTCTCGCCGGGCTCGAGCGACACGAACTCGGCCACCGGCGCGCCACCCTGCAGGTTCGGCGCGTTCGCGGTCGTCGGTACGGCGGGCAGGTCCAGCGACTCGAGCCGGATCAACCGGCCCGCGCTGGTGATCAGGCCGTACTGACCGCGCGCCGTGCTCTTCACCGCGGACACGATCGCGTCGTGCTTCGCCCTGGTGTCGCCGGTCCCGAACGGCTCGACGCCGTTCGTCCGGGCGAGCAGGCCGGTCGAGCTCATCAGGACCCAGCACGGGTCGTCGCTGACCTCGAGCGGCACGGCCGCGGTCTTGGTCGCACCCGACGACTCCAGCAGCACGGTCCGCCGCGGCGTGCCGTACGTCTTCGCGACCTCGGCCAGCTCGTCCGAGACCGTCTTCTTCAGCAGCGCCTGGTCCTCGAGGATCGCGGTCAGTCGCTCGATCTCGCGCTCCAGTTCGCCCTTCTCGGTCTCCAGCTCGATCTTGGAGAACTTCGTCAGCCGGCGCAGCGGCATGTCCAGGATGTAGTTGGTCTGCACCTCGGTGAGGTCGTAGATCTCCATCAGCCGGGTCCGGGCGGCGGGCGCGTCGTCGCTGGTCCGGATGATCTGGATGACCTCGTCGATGTCCAGGATCGCGATCAGCAGGCCGTCGACGATGTGCAGCCGGTCCTGCGCCTTCTTGCGGCGGAACTCGCTGCGCCGCCGCGTCACGTCGTACCGGTGGTCGAGGTAGACCTCGAGCAGGGCCTTCAGACCGAGGGTGCGCGGCTGGCCGTCGACCAGGCAGACGTTGTTGACGTGGAACGCGTCCTCGAGCGGGGTCAGCTTGTAGAGCTGCTCCAGCAGCGCCTCGGGCACGAAGCCGTTCTTGACCTCGATCACCAGCTGGGTGCCGTGGGTGCGGTCGGTCAGGTCCTTGACGTCGGCGATGCCCTGCAGCTTCTTGGACTGGACCAGGGTCTTGATCTTCTCGATCACCTTCTCCGGGCCGACGGAGTACGGCAGCTCGGTGACGACGATGCCCTTGCGCCGCGGGGTGACGTTCTCGACCCGGGCGGTGGCGCGCATCTTGAAGCTGCCGCGACCGGTTGCGTACGCGTCCTTGATGCCCTCCAGGCCGACGATCTTGCCGCCGGTCGGCAGGTCCGGGCCGGGGATGAACCGCATCAGGTCGTCGAGGTCGGCGGCCGGGGTCTTGATCAGGTGCCGCAGGGCCTGGATCACCTCGACCAGGTTGTGCGGGGCCATGTTGGTCGCCATCCCGACCGCGATGCCGGAGGCGCCGTTGACGACCAGGTTCGGGAAGGCGGCCGGCAGCACCGACGGCTCTTCCTCCTGGCCGTCGTAGTTCGGCTTGAAGTCGACGACGTCCTCGTCCAGGCCGGTCGTCATCGCCATCGCCGGCGGCGCCATCCGGCACTCGGTGTACCGCATCGCGGCGGGACCGTCGTCGAGCGAGCCGAAGTTCCCGTGGCCGTCGATCAGCGGGACCCGCATCGACCAAGGCTGCGCGGTCCGGACCAGCGCGTCGTAGATCGCGCCGTCGCCGTGCGGGTGGTACTTACCCATGACCTCACCGACGACGCGGGCGCTCTTCACATGTCCGCGGTCGGGGCGGATGTTGTTCTCCGCCATCGAGAACAGGATCCGCCGCTGGACCGGTTTCAGCCCGTCCCGCGCGTCCGGCAGCGCCCGGGAGTAGATCACCGAGTAGGCGTACTCCAGGTAGCTCGCGCGCATCTCGTCGGAGACATCGACGTCGAGGATGTGCTCCTCGAAGTCCTCGGGCTCGGCGGTGGTGCTGGAACGGCGTGCCATGCGGGTTTTACTGCTCCTCGATCGAACCGGTACGGCGCCGCGACGGTCCGGCGCCGTGCCCATTGTCGCTGGTGAACGGCCTTTTGCCTGGCCACGACCCACCGTTGCGCCGGTCGATCCGCCCGATACCGGTCTATTCCACCGCAGCGGACGGCTGCGACCGGCGCAGGATGTACGTCGTCGGGGCCAGAGCGGACCCTACCGCCAGCGTCAGACAAAGTCCGGCGATACCCAGCAGCACACCCCACGGCACCGTCACCGGTACGTCGGTCATGCCCGACGTCATGGCGTGCCGGAGAAGTATCCCGACGGTGACGGTGATCGCCGTACCGAGGCTGAGGGCGGCCGCGCCGACCAGCGAGGACTCCCACAGGACCATCCGGCGGATCTGCGCCGGCGTGGCCCCCAGCAGCCGCGAGGTGACGAATTCGTGGCGCCGCTGCAGGCTGCCCATCAGGAGCGTGTTGGCGATCGCGATGGCGCTGTACAGCGCGGCCGGGCCGAGCAGCATGATCAGCCCGAACTGGTTGCCCTTCCGTACGCCCTCGGCCTGCTCCGCTTCCCACTCGGCCGCCGGTACGGCGTGGTCGACCGTGCCGAGCAGATCGACACCGGGAGCAGGCAGAACGAAGCTCCGGTCGGGTACGGCGGACGGAGCGTGCTTGCGGGCAAGGTCGAGCGGGATCAGGAACGACGGGTTGACGCCGAAGGCGTCCGGGACGATCGCGACGATCCGGAGCTTGGCGGCGGTCTTGTCCAGGAACGTCACCGGCAGCTCGTCGCCGACCTTGTAGTGCTCGAAACTGGATATTTCCTTGCTAATAGCAACAGTATTTCCGGTGAGCTTGCCCAGATCACCGGACAGCGGGGTGAGATTGCGGGTCTGCGTCGCGATCGCGGGGACGATCCCCTCGGCGTCCTCGAGTTCGGCGTAGTCCTGGCCGATCCGGATGAATTGAACCGGCAACCCGGCGTCCACCGTGCCCACACTGGCGTCGAGCTCGGCGGCACCAGTTACGACGATCGGTGCACGAACGTAATCGCGGATCGTCGCCTCGGCGCTGTCGGCGGCGAAGCTGAGGCTGAGCACCATCGACCCGGCGACCGCCGAGATCGCCAGAATCGGTGCTGCCAGCGACGCGCTGCGCCTCGGCGCGGCGACCACGTTGCTGCGCGCGAGACTCCCGGACACCCGGGTCCAGGCGGTCAGCGGAAGCGCCCACAGCCGGCTGATCCACGGGACGACCAGCGGTGCGAGCAGGGTCAGCCCGATGACCAGGAGCATCGGCGTGAACATGGCCAGCGGCATCACGCCCTCGCCGGTCGACGGCCGGATCAGTGTCAGCAGCGTGATCGACCCGGCCATAAAGAGCAGCCCGAACACGATCCGGACGGGCCCGATCCGCGGTGGCTCCAGTGCGGACTCCCGCAGTGCGTCGATCGGCCCGACCCGTCCAGCCCGCCGGGCGGCGGACCGGGCGCCGAGCATGGCCACGAGCAGTCCGGCACCGACCGCGATCGCCAGCGGCACCCACGGCGGGGCCGGCTCCAGTTTCACCGGCGCCAGTTCGGTGTACGACGCTTTGCGCAGCAGCAGGGGAGTCGCCAACTGCGCCAGCACCGCACCGGTCAGCGCGGCCACCAGCGCGACCGCGAACGCTTCGCCGAGGATCATCCGCCGTACCTGCCGCGGTGTCGCGCCGATGAGCCGGAGCAGACCGAGCTCGCGGCGCCTGGACGCCACCGCGAAGGCGAACGTGCTGGCGATGACGAAGATCGTGATGAATCCGCTGATCGTCCCGACCATGCTGAGGACGACCTGCAGCCCGGACGTGTCCGCGGCCGACGTCGGCACCCGGACCTGCGTCGGTGCGGTGTCGTTGCCGCCCAGCGTCGTCACGGTGATGCTGTCGGCGAGCGGGCCGCGGTAGGCGATCGTGGCGGCCGTCGCGGTGGCTGCGAGTCCGAGGAGGAAGACCCCGACGGCCAATGCCACGAACGAACCGGCGTACAGGGAGCGGTGACGGCTGACCGTCTGGCGGCTGAGGTAGAACATCAGCGTTCCAGGTCGCTCATGGCGGCGGAGATCTGGCCCGGCGTGCCGCGGTCGAGGTGACCCGCGATCAGCCCGTCGGACAGGAACAGCACCCGCTCGGCGTACGCCGCGGCCACCGGATCGTGCGTGACGATCACCACCGTCTGCCCGGCCCGGTCGGTTGCCTCGCGCAACAGCCCGAGGATCTGCCGGCTCGTCCCGCTGTCCAGCGCACCGGTCGGCTCATCGGCGAAGAACACCGATGGCCGGGTGATCAGCGCTCGCGCGATCGCGACCCGCTGCTGCTGCCCACCGGACAACTCAGCCGGCCGGCGCTTGGCCTTCCCCTCCAGCCCGACCTGCTCGAGCACCCGATGGACGTCGCCCCGGCTCGGGCGGCGACCGGTCAACCGCAGTGGCAGTGCCACGTTGTCGTACACGGTCAGCGAAGGGAGCAGGTTGTACGCCTGGAAGACGAACCCCATCTCCTCACGCCGCAGCTTGGTGAGCGCGACCTCGTCGAGCCCGTTCAGCTTGGTCCCGCCCAGGACGACGGTCCCGCCGGTGGGCTGGTCGAGTCCCGCCGCGCACTGGAGCAGGGTCGACTTGCCGGAGCCGGACGGACCCATGACGGCCGTGAACGAGCCGCGGGCGAAGTGGTACGTCACGCCTCGCAGCGCGTCGACCGCCCCGGCTTTGGAGCGGTAGGTCTTGGTGATGCCGTCCAGCAGCAAGGCCGGCGCTTCGGTGGGTACGACGCTCGGATACGTCGGCGCGGTAGCGGTCATGGTTCCAGCCAACCGCCGGTACGGCGTTTCCACCCTGGCCTGTGGAGGAGACCTGTAGTAGCGCACACGCTACCGTCCGGCGGGCCACGCCGGACCTAGGGTTGGCAAGGTGAACGGACCCGTGACGACCAGGCCGATGACGCCGTGGGCAGCGCTCGCGTCACCGAGCTACATGGTGTCGTCCTGGCCGTGGCGCAGCTACGCCTATCTGTTCACCTCGGTACCGGTCGGTGTACTGACCATCGCCATCCTCATCGTCGCGGCCGCGGCCAGCATCGTCCTGAGCCCGATCCTGATCGGGGTGCTGCTGCTGACGGCGTTCCCGCTGATCGGCGTCGCGATCGGCAGGGTCGAGCGGTGGCGTGCCGGACTGGTGCTGGTCGACGGCATCAAGACTCCGCACGCGGACATGCCCGCGTCGCTGTCGGTGCGGGAGAAGCTGAAGTTCCGCCGTCGCGAGCAGGCGTCGCTGCGGTCCGTCGGGTACGGGTTCGTCCTCGGCGTCTTCGTCTGGCCGCTCAGTCTGGCGGTGGCCGGGCTGAGCGCGGCCACCCTGCTCACCACGCTGGCCGCGCCGATCATCGCCGGCATCGACGAGATGGGGATGGGGCCGTGGATCCTGGACTCGACCCAGGAAGGGCTCATCTTCCTGGTCGCGTTCGGGCCGCCGTTCTTCGTCGTGAGCTCCTACCTGGTTGGTGTGGTCGCCGGAGCGGAAGCGTCGCTGGCGAGGGCGATGCTCGGTCCGCGGCAGGACGAACTGCGGCGGAACCTGGCCGAGTTGCGGCGGTCGCGGCTGGATCTGGTGGACGCGTTCGAGACCGAGCGGGCCCGGATCGAGCGGCATCTGCACGACGGCGTACAGCAGCGGCTCGTCGGGCTCACGATGACGCTCGGACTGGCCGAGCTGGACGTGCCCGAGGGGGAGGGCCGGCGGCTGGTGGAGAAGGCGCATGCCGAGGCGGAGGCGGCGCTGGCCGATCTGCGCGAGGCGGTCCGCGGGATCCACCCGCGGGTGCTGGTCGACCACGGGCTGGAGGCCGCCGTACGGGAGGTGGCGGACCGAAGTCCGCTGCCGGTGACTGTGCAGATGGCGTTGCCCTCGCGGTTGCCGTCGCCGATCGAGGCGGCGGCGTATTTCGTCGTCAGTGAGGCGCTCGGGAACGTCGCGAAGCACGCTCAGGCCACGCACTGCGAGGTGGCCGGGTGGGTCGATCGGCAGCAGTTGGTCATCACGGTCACCGACGACGGGATCGGCGGCGCGCGGGTCGGTACCGGGACCGGACTGACCGGGTTGGTGACCCGATTGGACGCGTTGGGAGGCACACTCGTCATCGACAGCCCATCCGGTGGGCCGACGCGACTGAGGATGGAGTGCCCGTGCCGACTCGGCGACTGAGCATCGTGCTGGCCGAAGACTCGCTGCTGTTGCGGGAGGGGCTGGCCAGCATCCTGGATCGCGCCGGGCACGAGGTACGGGACACCGTCGGAGACGGGGACACCCTGCTCGCCGTCGTCCGCAAGGACCCTCCGGATGTGGTGATCACCGATGTCCGGATGCCGCCGGGGCACAGCGACGAGGGGCTACGGGCGGCCGCCGCGATCCGGGCCGAGCTGCCGTCGATCGGGATCCTCGTGCTGTCGCAGTACGTCGCGGATGCGTACCTGTCATCGTTGCTCGAGACAACGACCGGCGGGATCGGCTACCTGCTGAAGGACCGGGTCGGGCATGTCGCGGAGTTCCTCGAGTCGCTCGACCGGGTCGCCGACGGCGGGATGGTGGTCGACCCCGAGGTGGTGCGTCAGCTGCTGGCCCGGCGCCGGAACGACGGGCCGCTGTCCGCGCTCACGCCGCGGGAGCTGGAGGTGCTCGCGCTGATGGCCGAGGGCCGGGTGAACGCGTCGATCGCGGAGCAGCTGGTCGTCAGCGAGGCCGCCGTACGCAAGCACGTCGGCAACATCTTCGCGAAGCTGCAGCTCGACGAAGGACTGGACCGGCGCGTCTCCGCCGTCCTCACCTACCTGCGGGGTTGAAGCTCGCGAGAGGATCTAGGTATGGACAGTGATATCCGGAAGATCCTGGCGGACTGCCAGACCTGGGCCGTGGTGGGGTTGTCGAACAACACGAGCCGGGCGGCGTACGGCGTGGCGCGGTTCCTGCAGGGGCACGGCAAGCGGATCGTGCCGGTGCACCCCGCGGCCGAGACCGTGCACGGCGAGCAGGGGTACGCGACGCTGGCGGACATCCCGTTCCCGGTGGACTGCGTGGACGTGTTCGTCCGGTCCGAGCTGGCCGGCGACATCGCGGACCAGGCGGTGGGAATCAACGCCAAGGCGGTGTGGTTCCAACTCGATGTAGTGGACGATGACGCCTACGCCCGGACGACGGCCGCGGGACTCACGATGGTGATGAACCACTGCCCGGCCATCGAGTGGGGGCGCCTCGGTCCGTCCTGACCAAACCCAAGGGGCCTGATGTTCACGATCGACACTTCCACCGACTTCGGCAAGCGGATCGCACGGCAGCTGGACGACGAGATCGTGGTGTGGCTGACCACGGTCGGCACGTCCGGTACGCCGGCGCCGACCCCGGTCTGGTTCCTCTGGCACAACGGCGAGCTGCTGATCAGCAGCCAGCCGAACAAGGCCAAGCTGCGCAACATCGCCGCCCGCTCGCAGGTGGCGCTGAACTTCAACGCCACCCACACCGGGGGAGACGTCGGCGTCATCTCCGGTACGGCGGTGATCGACGATCAGCCGATCTCCGGCGACGCCCTGGCCGCCTACAACGCGAAGTACGCCGACGACATCGCCGGCCTCGGGATGACCACCGACGGCTTCCACCAGGACTACTCGGTCCTGATCCGCATCACGCCCGAGAAACTCCGCGGTTTCTGACCCTCAGACCAGCGGTAGCAGGCACCGTCGCCAGGAACCCCCAGGTGTTCAGTTGAGGTAGCCCTCGACGGTGTCGGCGGAGCGGGGCTGGGCGGTGTCGGGGTTCTCGCCGAACTCGCGCTTGGCGCGGCGCTGCCGGAGGAGGTCCCAGCACTGGTCGAGCTCGACCTCGAGGGCCCGCAGGCGGGCGTGCTCGTCGGCGTCGTTGATCTTCCCACCGGCGTGCTTGGTGCGGAGCTCGTGCTCTTCGGCGACCAGCTCGTCGATCCGGCTGAAGAGGCTCTTGTCATCGGTCATGAGGAAACCGTACGCCCGTCCGGAAGCCGGGCGCGGGCGAGGAGTTCGGTGATGGCCAGGATCGCGATCGACTCGGACGCGATCAGGCCGAGCAGGACCACGAGCTGCAACGCGGCGGCCTCGGTGGGCGACGCGCCGCCGAGCACCATCCCGACGAACGCCCCGGGCAGCGACACCAGCCCCACGGTCCGGGTCTGGTCGAGTGCGGGCAGCAGCGCGTCGCCCGCCACCGGGCCGACCACCAGCTTGAACGCGTCCGGCGGGAGCAGCCCGATCGACAGCCCGGCCTCGAACTCGCCGAACCGGGTCCCGTACTCGCTCAGCATCCGGCGTCCGGCCAGCGTGGTCGCGGTCATCGTGCCGCCGATGATGATGCCGCCCATCGGCAGGATCGTCGCCGGGTTGCGCGGTACGACGCCCGGCCCGATCAGCAGCAGGAGTACGACGAGCGCACCGAGACCGATCGCGGTCCCGCAGTACATCCACTGCTGTGGGATGACGGCGGTCTGATGGAGCCGCCGCGTGCTGGTGAAGGTCGCGACCACGAACATCACCAGCACGAACGCGATCGCCCCGAGCGTGTGCTGCAGGGCGACCCCGACCACCGCGCCGACGGCGGCCAGCTGGACGACGGCGCGCAGGGCCGCGGTGACGATCCCCTTGTCGTGCCGGGTTCCGGCGTACCGGGACGCGGCGACGCCGATCACGATCAGCAGCGGCAGGACGACGACCGCGGCGAGGCCCAGGCCGGTGTCGAGGGACATCCGCCCATTTCAGCACGCACCCCCTCGTCCGGGGTGCGCTGACTCACCCTTGCTTGAAGTCGGCCTCGTCGTACGTGTGCTCGCCGCCGGACCCGCTCTCCACCTTCGACGCCTCGTCCGCGCGCAGCTCGACCCGCCGGATCTTGCCCGAGATCGTCTTCGGCAGCTCGGCGAACTCGATCCGCCGGATCCGCTTGTACGGCGCCAGGTGCTCGCGGCAGAACCGCAGGATCTCGCCGGCCAGCTCGCGCGACGGCTGGTGGCCGGCGGCCAGTACGACGTACGCCTTGGGCACCGCGAGCCGGACCGGATCCGGCGACGGTACGACGGCCGCCTCGGCCACGGCGGGATGCTCGATCAGCACGGACTCCAGCTCGAACGGCGAGATCCGGTAGTCACTGGCCTTGAACACGTCGTCGGAGCGCCCGACGTACGTGATGTAGCCGTCCTCGTCCCGGCTCGCGACGTCGCCGGTGTGGTAGTAGCCGCCGCGCATCACCTCGTCGGTCAGCTCCCGGGCGTCGCGGTAGCCGCGCATCAGCGGGACCGGCGCCGGGGCCAGTTCGATGGAGATCTCGCCGTCGTCGCCGATCTCGTCGGTGGTCGGGTCGATCAGCGCGATGCTGTAGCCGGGCAGCGGGCGGCCCATCGAACCGAGCTTGACCGGCTGACCGGGCGGGTTGCCGATCTGGGCGGTCGTCTCGGTCTGGCCGTACCCGTCCCGGATGGTGATGTCCCACGCGGTACGGACCTGCTCGATCACCTCGGGGTTGAGCGGCTCGCCCGCCGAGATGCACTCGCGGATCTGTACCTTCACCGCGGACAGGTCCGCCTGGATGAGCATCCGCCACACCGTCGGCGGCGCGCAGAACGTGGTCACGCCGTACGTCGGCAGGACCCGCAGCATCTTCTCGGCGTCGAAGCGGGTGTAGTTGTACAGGAACACGGTCGCGCCGGCGTTCCAGGGCGCGAAGACGTTGCTCCAGGAGTGCTTCGCC
Source organism: Kribbella sp. NPDC049227 (assembly GCF_043197265.1). Taxonomy (NCBI): domain Bacteria; kingdom Bacillati; phylum Actinomycetota; class Actinomycetes; order Propionibacteriales; family Kribbellaceae; genus Kribbella; species Kribbella sp. NPDC049227. Next base: position 303,091 of record NZ_JBICST010000006.1, read on the forward strand.
CAGCCGGGGGAGGAGACGTTGAGGTGGACGTCGCCGGGCTGGAGACCGATCCAGTACATCGTCGACAGGTGACCGACCGGGTAGCTGACCTGCGTGTGCTCGACCAGCTTCGGCTGGCTCGTCGTACCCGAGGTGAAGTAGAGCAGCAGCGAGTCGTCGGCCGCCGTGTCGACTTCGGGGACCGGTCCGTCGTACGTCGCCGCGTCGTCGTACTGCAGCCAGCCCTCGACCGGTGCGCCGACGGCGACGCGGATGCAGTGGTCGGCGATACCGGCGTACCGGCCGGCCTCCGCACTGCTGGTGACGACAGCTCGAACACTGCCGCGGGTGATCCGGTCCGCTAGATCGGCGTCGGTGAGCAGCGTGGTGGCGGGGATCATGACAGCGCCGGCCCGGATGCAGCCGAGCATGGTCTCCCAGAGCGGGACGGTGTTGCCGAGCACGATCAGCACCCGATCGCCCGGCTTCAGACCGGCCTCGGTGAGCCAGCCGGCGACCTTGCGGGACTGCTCGGCCATCTCGGCGTACGTCCGTGAGTTGACCTCGCCGTCCTCCTCGACGATGGTCAGCGCGGCCACCTCGGGCTGCTCGACCGCCAGCGCGTCGAACCAGTCCCGGGCCCAGTTGAACCGCTCGAACCGCGGCCAGCTGAAGTCCCGGTACGCCGTCTCGTAGTCCTCCCGATGCGCCACCAGGAAGTCCCGCGCCGCCCGGAACTCCCGCGTCACGTCCGCCGTGCTCTGCTCACTGCTGTCCGCTGGGCTCATGACCGCACTATTGCCCAACCACTACCGCCCGGTAAACCGTGCCACTCCGGGTGTCTGACCTGCGGACACGCCGCTTCGAACCCTGGGACCGTCAGCCGAGCGCCAGCACTGCGCCCGTGACTACGAGCGGGGTCAGGATCAGGCCGCGCCACAGGAACGACCACCAGGTGATGTCGACGCGGGCGGCGTCGCAGCGGGCTCGCCACAGCAGAGTGGCCAGGGACCCCCAGAGGGTCAACAGGCAGCCGCAGTTGACGCCGATGAGCAGCGCCATCATCCGGTGGGCGTCGTTCGACGCGACCGGCTCCATCGCCAGGTACGCCGGGAGATTGTCGACCAGGTTGGCCCCGAGGGCTGCGGTCGCACTCAGCCGGAGCTGGGACGTGGTCCCGGCGACCCGGTTCAGCAGGTCCTCCAGCCCGTGGTCGGTGAGGAATCCGACGACGGTGAACAACACCACCACGGTGATCACAAGCTTCGCCGGGATCAGCGACCACCTGAGCGTCGACCGTCGCCGTACCGCGAACAGCACGACAAGCACCACCGCTCCGATACTCGCGGGCACTGCCACCTCGATCCCGGACACGAACGCCGGTCCGAGCAGCACGCACACGCCGGCCGAGCCCCAGAACAGCACCTTGTCGTCCACCTGAGGAGTCGGCGGTACGACGTACGTCCGGCCGAGATCCCGGTGGAACAGGATCGCGAGCACGGCGACCGTGATCACGATCGCGGCGATCGCCGGCCGCCAGCTCACCGAGAGGTAAGCGACGTCGAGCTTGCGGAACTGATGGAGCGCGAGCAGGTTGGTCAGGTTCGACACCGGCAGTAACAAGGAGGCGGTCCCGGCCAGCCAGACGGTGGTGAACGCGAACAACTTCGGCGGGACGTCCAGCTGCCGGGCCATCGCGAGCACGACCGGCGTGAGCAGGACCGCGCACGTGTCGAGGGACAGCACGATCGTCAGCCCGGTGGCGAGCACGACCACGAGCAGCCACAGCCGCCAGACCTTGCCCCGGGCCAGGTGGGCCGCCTCCCGGGCCGCGACGTCGAACAGCTTCGCCTCGTCGGCCAGCTCGGCGATGACGGTCACCGCGATCAGGAACACCAGCACAGGCGCGATTCGCGCGATCAAAATGCACGACCTCCCGCCGGGCTGGTTGAGTAGGCTGGGCCGGGTGACCCCGCCGGAGCAGGACCTCCACCACCCGGCCGGATACCCCGACGGCTACGAGGCGGACGTCGTACTCCGGGACGGCGCTACCGCCCATCTGCGGCCGATCACTCCGGGTGACGCCGAGCTGCTGGTGGCGTTCTACGCCCGCGTGTCCGAACAGTCGAAGTATTACCGCTTCTTCGCCCCGTACCCCCAGCTGTCGGACCGGGATGTGGCGCGATTCACGCAGGTCGACTACCACGACCGGCTGGCACTGATCGTCACCGTCGGTAGCGAGATGATCGGCGTCGGGCGGTACGAGCGGACCGGCCGGCGGACCGCGGAGGTCGCGTTCCTGATCGAGGACGCGCACCAGGGCCGCGGCCTCGGGCAGCTGTTACTCGAGCATCTGGCCCAGGCCGCCCGGGAGAACGGGATCCACCGGTTCGTCGCCGAGGTGCTGCCGGACAACCGGAAGATGATCACCGTCTTCGCCGAGGCCGGCTACAAGGTGGCCCGGGAGTTCGAGGACGGCGTGATCGTGGTCGAGTTCGACATCGCGCCGACCGACACCTCGTTCGGCGTGATGCAGGCCCGGGAACAGCGCTCCGAGGCCTTGTCGATCGCGCGATTGCTGACGCCCAACGCGGTCGCGGTGATCGGTGCGAGCCGGCGCGAGGGCACGATCGGGAACGCGCTGCTGCGCAACCTGCGCGACGGCGGATTCCCCGGCCGCCTGTACGCCGTCAACACCGACACGAAGGCCACCGAGATCGAAGGCGTTCCGGCGTACCCGACGATCCGGGACGTAGACGACACGGTCGACCTCGCGGTGGTCGCAGTACGCGCGGAGTTGGTGGCGGACGTCGTACTGGACTGTGCCGCGAAGGGTGTGCGCGGGCTCGTCGTGGTGTCGAGCGGGTTCGCCGAGATCGGTGGTGAAGGCCGGAAGCTCCAGCGGTACCTGGTCGGTCTGGCCCGGTCCTACGGGATGCGGGTGATCGGGCCGAACGCGCTCGGTCTGATCAACACCGCGCCCGGGGTGTCGCTGAACGCGACGTTGTCACCGTTGATGCCGAGCAAGGGCCGGGTCGCCTTCTTCTGCCAGTCGGGTGCGCTCGGCGTGCCGATCCTGGCCGACATGGTCGGCCGTGGCCTGGGGTTGTCGACCTTCGTCTCGGCCGGCAACCGGGCCGATGTGTCGGGCAACGACCTGATGCAGTTCTGGTATTCCGACGAGGCGACCGAGGTCGTGCTGCTGTACCTGGAGTCGCTGGGCAACCCACGCAAGTTCAGCCGGGTCGCGCGCCGGCTCGCCCGCCGCAAGCCGGTGATCGCGCTGAAGTCCGGTCGCGCCACGCAAGGAGTGCCGCTGGGCCAGATGGTCCGGCGCAGTCAGTTGCCTGCCGCCACCATCGAGTCGCTGTTCCGGCAGAGCGGGCTGATCGGCGTGGACACCACCGGCGAACTGTTCGACGTCGCTCAGCTGCTGGCCCACCAGCCGTTGCCGAAGGGCCGCCGGGTCGCGGTCGTCAGCAACTCCGATGCCCTGACTCTGCTCGCGCTCGACACGATGGCGGGGTGTGGGCTGGATGTGGCGGGGGAGCCGCGCAACCTCAGCGCGGACGCGACCGCCGAGGACTTCGGGCTGGCACTGTCGGAGGTGTTCGACGACGACCGGGTGGACTCGGTCGTGGTGATCTACACCCCGCCGGTGCAGTCGAACGGCGCCGAGGTCGCTCAGGTCCTCGCGGCGGCCGCGGCCGGATCGGACAAGCCCGTGGTCTCCACGTTCCTCGCCTCGCGCAGCGTGCCCGAGGCGCTCCGCGTCCCGGACGACCACGGCGGTGCGGCCCGCGGTTCGATCCCGTCGTTCCTCAATCCGCAGTACGCCGTGGGTGCCCTGGCGAAGGCGACGCAGTACGGCGAATGGCGGCGGCGGTCGGACAGCCGGATCCCGGACCTGGCGGACGTGGACACCCCTGGGGCCGAGGACTTCGTCGCCGAGTTCCTGCAGCGGCATCCGAGTGGCGCCGACCTGGACGACGCGGACCGGCAGCGGCTGCTCAGTTTCTACGGGATCAACGTGCTTCCCGCGTTCCCGGTGCTGAGCGCGGACGAGGCCGTGGCGCGCGCGGCGGATCTCGGGTTCGAGGTGATCCTGAAGGCGACCGCGGAGCAGTGGCGGATGCGGCCGGACCTGGCCGACATCTGGCGCCACATCCACGACGAGGACGACATGCGCGCGGCCTGGGCGGAGATGACGCAGATGTTCGGGGTCGCCGCCGATCCGGGCCGGGCCCAGTTCGTCGTACAGAAGATGGCGCCGCCCGGCGTACCCGTGGTCATCTCCGCGCTCGAGGACGTCTCGTTCGGACCGGTCGTGACGTTCGGCCTGTCCGGGGTCGCGACCGACCTGCTCGGCGACCGCTCGTACCGGATGCCGCCGCTGACGACGCGGGACGCCGCGGAGATGGTCCGCGAGGTTCGCGCGGCGCCGCTGCTGTACGGCTACCGCGGCTCCGACCCGGTCGACATCGCCGCGATCGAGAGCCTCCTGCACCGGGTGTCCCGGCTGACCCTCGACCTGGAGGAGGTCGTGCGCCTGGACCTGCGGTCGGTCCTGGCCGCCGCCGAGGGCGCCACGGTCCTGGACACCACGATCCGCATCGCCCCGAACGAGAAGCCCCGCCAGGACGCCCCGGCCCGCCGCCTGACCTGATCAGGTCCGCGTGTAGATGCTGTCGGTGCGGCTGAGCAGGCGCGCGTCGACCAGTTCGCGTCGAAGCGCCGCGTGGTCCGGGTGCCAGCGGTTCAGGATCTCGTTGACCTCGGACTCCGGGTAGCTGCGGCCGGGTTCGAAGCTCGTCACCAGATGCTCCAGCACGACCCGGAGCTTCTCCGGGAAGGTCGGGAAGTGGGTCAGCCGGCCGTCGCGGACGAAGGACCTCAGTACGGCGTCCCGCTCCGGATCGGGATCGAGCGGCACCCACTCCGGACGGCTCTCGCGGACCGCGTCCTTGAACGCCGACTCGTCCGCCTGCAGACGGTCTCCGTCGGCCGTGACCAGGCCGCCCTTGAACAACCGCTGCAGGGCTTTGACGACGACAGGCTGGGCCAGTCCGGTGCTCCCGGCAACCTCGTCCGCGGTGGTCGCGCCGAGGACGACGGCGGAGTACGTCCGCAGCCTCGACGGTTCGGCCAGGAGCCCACAGAGTTGGTCGGCGTTCATGCCTTCCACGCTAATGTCGGCCGCAACCCGATTTCGCCGCCGTGTCGACCGGCTCCGTGACAGGATCTGGGTCATGCAGCCTGGTCCGCACAATGCGATCACCGATGTCCCTGGAGTTCTCGTCGGCCAGGTCGAACGCGTCGACGCGCCGTACCTGACCGGTACGACGGTCGTCCACGTGCCCGGTACGGCGGTGGCCGGTGTCGACGTCCGCGGTGGCGCGCCCGGCACCCGCGAGACCGACCTGCTCGACCCGGTGAACTCGAACGCCGGGGTGAACGCGATCGTCCTGACCGGCGGCAGCGCCTACGGTCTCGACACGGCCGGCAGCGTGATGCGCTGGCTGGAGGAGCGCGGCGAGGGAGTGCGGGTCGGGCTGGGCGACAACGAGGTGGTCCCGATCGTCCCGGCCGCAGTGATCTTCGACCTCGGGCGCGGCGGCGACTTCCGCGCCCGGCCCGAACCCTCCTGGGGTGCCGATGCGATCGCCGCCGCCACCGATGGACCGGTTGCCCTGGGCAACCACGGCGCCGGCGCGGGCGCACGAGCCAGGTCGTTGAAGGGCGGCGTCGGCTCGGCCAGCGTCCGGCTCGACGACGGCTCGACGGTCGGTGCACTGGTGATCGTCAACGCGGCCGGCTCGACGGTCGACGGCGACGGCAACCTGTACGGCGCTCGCTACGGCATCGGCAACGAGTTCACGCACCTGCGGACGCCGACCGAGGCACCACCGCCGGCCGCGCCCGGACGCAACCTGATCCCCGGTCCGCCGATGAACACGGTGATCGCTGTCGTGGCGACCGACGTACCGCTCGAGAAGGCGGCGGCGAAGCGGATGGCGATGGTGGCGCACGACGGACTGGCTCGGGCGCTCGACCCGATCCATACGCTGGTCGACGGCGACAGCATCTTCGCCCTGTCGACCCGCCTGCCTGACGACGACCGGCCGCGGTTGAGCGTCACCGATCCAACCGCACTCGGGCAGTTGGAGACGGTCTTCGCGGCCGGGTCCCGCACGCTGTCTCGTGCGATCGTGCACGCGATGCTCAACGCCCAGACCGTCGAGACCTCGGCCGGCGCGATCCCCAGCTACCGCGACGCCTACCCGTCAGCCTTCCGGACCGAGTGACGTACGACTCCAGTACTACGTCGGGCTGACGAAGGACGCCTGAAGGCGACGGCAAGACCGGTCCGCGGGCCGACGAACTCCGCCGCCGTCCGCGACAGGCTCTGGGGTATGAGCTTCCAGAGTCCCCAACCCACGCAGCCGCAGATCGTCCTCAGCGGCCATGGCCTGGTCAAGTACTACGGAGAGGTCGTCGGGCTGGCCGGCGTGGACGTCGCCGTACGGTCCGGCGAAGCCCTCGCCGTCATGGGCCCCAGCGGCAACGGCAAGACCACACTCCTGCACGTGCTCGCCGGCATCCTCACGCCCGACCAGGGCGAGGTGTGGCTGGGCGGCGAGCGGGTCGACCAGCTGAACGACGCCGCACGGACCGTGCTCCGCCGCCGGCGGCTCGGGTTCGTCTTCCAGGACAACCAGTTGCTTGCCGAGCTGCCCGCCGACGAGAACGTGGCACTGCCGCTGATGGTGGACGGCATGAGCCGGCGCGACGCCGTCGGCCGGGCGCGGATGATGCTCGCCCAGGTCGGTCTGGCCGCGGAGGCGGGCCGCCGTCCGGGTGAACTCTCCGGTGGTCAGGCGCAGCGGGTCGCCATCGCGCGGGCGCTCGTCGGCGAGCCACAGGTGGTGTTCGCCGACGAGCCCACCGGCGCGCTGGACGCGGCGACCGGCGCGCAGGTCATCGACCTGCTGGTCGGCGCCGCCACGTATCGCGGTGCCGCGGTGGTCGTCGTCACGCACGACAACGCCGTGGCCGCCCGCTGCCACCGCGTCCTGCGGATCGTCGACGGCCGGGTGAGCGAGTCGCTGGGGGCGAACCGATGAACCCGATGACCGATCTCGGCCTGCGGTTCGTCCGCCGACCGGGTCCCGGCGGACGGGCAGCCAACCTCGCGGCGCTCGGCGCCACCGCCGTCGTCGCGCTGCTGGTCACCTTCCTGATCGCCGGCTCGCTCGGTCTGGCTCACCGCTCCGACCGGATCGGCTGGCGGAGCGCGGATCACGCGGACCCGGCGACCGCGATCGGCGCCATCGACCAGACCGACCGCGAGAGGGTCGATGGCCACCCGATGATCCGCCTCGACCTCGCCACGCTGCATCAGAACGAACTCCCGCCCCCTCCAGGCCTCGACCACACGCCCAAGCCCGGCGAGGTCTTCGTCTCGCCCGAGGTCGCCAAGCACTGGTCCAGCCTCAGCAAGCAGTACGGCGTCGCGCAGCCGACCGGAGTGATCAGCGACAAGGGGCTGTCCTCGCCGCAGGAGTTCATCGTCATCCGTGGCGTCGACTCGATCAGTCCCGACGAGCACCCGCAGTACGTGAGCAGCTGGAACGAAGACGTGATGGACAGCCGGATGTTCGGACTGCTGATCGCCGTGGCGTTCGGCATCGTTCTGGTGCTGTTCCCGATCCTCAGCCTGGTCGGCCAGGCAGCCGGTGTCGCAGCCAAGCGCCGGGAGCACCGGCTGGCCGCACTGCGCCTGGCCGGAGCTACGAGGACTCAGGTGCTCTGGCTGAGCGCTGTCGAGCAGGCCGTGCTCGGTCTGGCCGGTGCTGTCGTCGGTCTCGTCGGCTACACCGTGCTGACTCCGCTCATCGCGCGTATCCCGCTGGGCGGCGGGCGCTGGTTCGTGCACGACATCACCGCTAGCTGGTGGAACGTGCTGATCGTGCTGGCCGCCGTACCTGTCCTATCGGTCATCAGCGCGCTGATCGGTCTCGGCCGGGTCAGCATCACGCCGCTGGGCGTCGTACGCGGGCAGACGCGTAAGGCGACCAGTGCCCTGCGGCTGGGGCTGCTGGCAATCGGTCCGATCATCCTGGCTGCCTACGGCATGCAGGCGGCCGTCGTACCGCTGCTGATCGGGATCGGGTTCGCCGCGCTCGCCGTACGAGTGATGGGGCCGTGGGCGGTGCAGTTGATCGGCAAGACGCTGGCGAACCTCGCCAACGGCCCGGTGGCGCTATTGGCCGGCCGACGGCTCGTGGACGACCCGAAGGGAGCGTTCCGCCCGGTGGCTGCGCTCGTGCTGAGCGGCTTCGTCACCGGATTCATCTCCGTGTTCATGCCGTCCGGGGACGACGACCCGTCCTTCCAGGACATGCGGATCGGCGTAGCGCTCCTGCTCGCGCTGGTGTTCCTGACCGTGGCAGCCTCGACGGCGGCTGGTGCGGTCGGTACGGCGCTCGACCAAGCGACCCCGGCACGCGCGCTGCGCCGGTCCGGAGTGCCGCTGCGAGTCATCGAGCGGTCGTCGCGGTTGGCGGCTCTCATTCCTGTGATCGGAGTCGGGCTGCCGGTGGTCGGCTTCGGTGCGCTGTGCGGCCTGGCGCTCAGCGGCGGCAAGGTCATCACCGAGGGCAGCTCGGGCCTCTTCCTGCTGATCGGGCAGATCGTGGTCGGGCTCGTCCTGGTAGCGGTCGCCGGAACCGCCGGAGCACCGGTCCTGCGGAAGGCAAGTGCGAACTGATCGCGGTTGTCCACAAGGGGCGATCGGGCCGCGGCGTGTCCGTGCAAGGATGAGGGCATGCGTGACCTGAATGTTCCGGAGCTCGCGGATGTCTCGGCGGACCTGCGCGAGGCGATCGACCGCTGCGGCTACTACCCGGACGTGGTGACGGACTCCCTCGCGGTGGCGATCGCGGGCGAGCCGATCCGTGCGTTCGTGCTGCAGCACGAGCCGACGTTCGATCGGGACGAAGTCCGGCGGCACATCACGATCCTGGCCCTGACCCCGTCCCGGCTGATCGTCGGGCACACCGACGAGCATGCCGCCGACGAGCTGATCCGCGCGCCGTACGCGTCGACGTCGACCGAGGCCATCCCGCTGCCGCGGGTGAACGCGGTGGTCGTGAACCGGGTGGTTCCCAATCCGGCCGGCTACGCCTCGGGTAAGGCCGACCCGGCCTCGGGCGGCGGCGAGGTGGTGCTGACCATCGGGTGGGGCATGGTGAACCGGATCGACCTCGAGCCGGCCGTCTGCGCCGACCCGAACTGCGAGGCCGACCACGGCTACACCGGCTCCGTTGCCGCCGACGACATCTCGCTGCGGATCAGTGCCGCCGCGGACGGCCCGGCGGGCATCCAGCAAGTGCTCGACTTCGCCCAGGCGCTGTCGTTCGCCACCAGTCGGTAGTGCCGTGATCGCGTCCGTGGCCCCGCAGTACGGCGGTGGTTCGCTTGCCGACGTACTGCCCTCTGTGGCAGGTGCGCTGTCGGTCCCCAATGAGCACAACCTCCTCGGCCTGCCGCCTGCCTCGCGGTACGCCGTACTGCTGCTCGACGGACTGGGGTGGAATCTGCTGCGACGGAACGCGGACGCGGCGCCGTACCTCTCGTCGTTGGTGCCGACCGGGCGCAGTCTGACGGCTGGTGTGCCGTCGACGACCGCGGTGAGCCTGACCAGCCTCGGGACCGGGCTGCCACCGGGTGCACACGGGATCGTCGGCTACACGTCGATCGTGCCCGAGTCCGGTGCCTTGCTGAACGCGCTCTCGTGGGATGCGCCGGTGGACCCGCGGCGGTGGCAGCCGCACGGGACGGTCTTCGACCGGATCGCGGCCGCCGGAGTTGCCACGCGCAACGTGAGCAAGGCGCGCTTCGACACGTCCGGGCTGACGGCGGCAGCGTTCCGGGGGAGTGCGCACCGGGGCGCCGACACCGTCGAGGACCGGCTGGACGCGACCCGGTTCGCGAGCCGGGAAGGCAGCTCCTCACTGGTCTACGTGTACGACTCGCAGCTGGACTACACGGGTCACAACCAGGGCTCGGAGTCGTGGCAGTGGCGCAAGGAGCTCGGAGCCGCGGACCTGTTCGCCCAGCAGGTCCGGTCCGCGTTGCCGCGGGACGCCGTACTCGTCGTCGTCGCCGATCACGGCATGATGGACGTCGCGCCGGAGGACCGCGTCGACCTGGATGCCGAGCCCGCGCTCACCGACGGCCTGCGCCTGATCGGTGGTGAGTCGCGCTTCCGTCATCTCTACTGCTTAGAGGGCGCCGAGGCCGACGTACTGGCGGCGTACCGGGAGCGGCTGGGGGACGACGCGATCGTGCTCAGCCGTGAGGAGGCGGTCGCGCGTGGGTGGTTCGGCGGCGTGGAAGACCGCGTGTCACCGCGGCTGGGTGACGTGATCGTCGCCGCCCTGGGGCAGATCTCGCTGGTCGCGAGCCGGCGCTATCCGCACGAGGCCGGACTGATCGGCCTGCACGGATCGCTGACCGAGGACGAGATGGCGATCCCGCTGCTCGTCGACGCCGGCTAGAAGCTCCAGACGTCCCAGAAGAAGCTGGTCTGCGCGGTCTTCGCCTCGCCGTCGCGGGCGACCACGGTCACCTTGTAGCGCCCGGCTCCGGGCGTCAGGACGCCGGTGATCCAGCCGCGCTCGGGGTCGATGCTCAGGCCCGGCGGCAGGCCGTGGGCGGTGTAGCTGATGTCACCGGTGCCGCCCGTACCCTTCATCAGCAGCGGAACGGCCGGCACACCGCCGAACCCGATCTGCTCCGACGGTTCGGTGATCGCGATCGCGCCCTGCGGCTGGGCGGCGGCCTCCCCGACGGCCTCGGCCGCATCGACCATGCCCTCGCCGTAGTAGGAGTTGTTCGCCTGGGTGCCGATGCACTCACCGGACGAGCCCGCCGGGCAGGCCAGGTCGTTCGCCTGCTCGGCGAGCTTCCCTCGCACCTGCGCGGCCGTGAGCTTGGGATCGACACTGCGCAGCAGAGCGGCGACACCGGCGACGTGTGGCGATGCCATCGACGTACCGCTGTTCTGCTGGTAGCCGCCGCCCGGGATGGTGGAGTACACGTTCTCGCCCGGGGCGGCGAGGTTGATCTTGTTCTCACCGAAGTTGGAGAACCGGGACTTGGCGCCGGTGGCGTCGACGGAGGCCACCGTCACCATGTTCGGCAGCTCGCCCGGAAGGTTCAGGCAGTCGGTCGTCACCTGGCGCGGAGCCGGCTCGGAGTCGTTCGGGCTCGTGTCGTCACCGGACTTGTCGGCCAGGTTGTAGTCCTCGTTGCCGGCCGCGCTGACGTTCACCACACCTTTGCTGTCCGAGTACGCGACAGCCCGTCGGATGCCCTCGGCGATCGCGTCCTGGTCCGGGTCGTTCGGGCAGAGGAACAGCCAGGGGTCGGTGTAGTAGCTGTTGTTGGTCACCGAGACGCCCTTGTCGGCGGCGAACATGAACGCGCAGACGGTGGCCTCGGGGAAGAACAGTTGACTGCCGGCCTCGGCGACCCGGATCGACGACACCTTCACGCCCGGCGCGACGCCGATCATGCCGATGCCGTTCTTCGCGGCGGCGATCGTGCCGGCGACGTGGGTGCCGTGTTCTCCGACCGGGCGCCAGGCGCCGGGCCGGGTGTCGACCTTGCCGTAGGCGCAGGAGGCCGACTTGGTGGCGTCGAAGTTCGCCTTGAGGTCCGGGTGCTGGTCGTCCACACCGGTGTCGAGCACGCCGACCGTGACGGTCTTCGCGCCGAGGGTCTTGGTCCAGGCGCGGTCGGCACCGATCTGCATCATATCGGCGCGGTCGGTCTCCGGCGCGTTCGTCGGTGACTCGGGCACGGCCGGCGGGATCGCCGGGTTGCCGACATCGCCCGGCAGATCCGAGGTACGGGTCGCCCCGGCCTTCTGTACGCCGCTGACGCCGCGCATCTTGCCGATGAACTCCGGGGAGGTCGAGTGCGCCACGATCACGCCGATGGCGTCGTACGTCGCATAGACCGTGCCGCCGTTCGAGGTGATCGCGTCGGTGACCTTGGCGGTCTGCCGCGGCTCGGTGATCACGAAGTACGCACGCAGCCCTGCCTCGGCCCGCAGCGGCGTCGCGGCGGCCGGCAATCCGGCTGTGACGGCCGTCAGACACGCCGTGAGGAAGAGGATCAGAGCTTTGCGCACGATCCATTCAAACCGGCCGGAGGCACAGAACCCAAGCCGACGCCCGGAATTGCTCCCCGAACCGACACACCCCGGCGTGCGACCCGGACCGTTGACTTGGCAGGATGAGCGCCCGTGGCTGAGCTGACCTACTTCACGGGGACCATGGACTGCGGAAAGTCCACGCTGGCGCTGCAGATGGATCACAACCACAAGGCGCGCGGACGGATCGGCCGGATCTTCACCAGCCATGACCGGGCCGGCGAGTCGGTGCTCTCGTCCCGGCTCGGGCTGTCGGCCGACGCGATCGAGGTGCGGCCCGAGTTCGACTTCTGGGACTACGTCGTCAGCGAGCTGACGCACGGTGGACGGATCGACTACGCGGTGTGCGACGAGGCGCAGTTCTACAGCTCGCTGCAGATCGAGCAGCTGGCCCGGCTGGTCGACGAACTGCAGATCGACGTGTTCTGCTTCGGCATCCTGACCGACTTCCGGGCGTCGCTGTTCCCCGGATCGGCGCGATTGGTCGAGCTCGCCGACCGGCTGGAGGTGCTGCAGGTCGAGGCGCTGTGCTGGTGCGGTGAACGCGCCACCCACAACGCCCGTACGATCGGTGGGGAGATGGTGACGGAAGGCGAGCAGCTCGTGGTGGGCGACATCGTGTCCCACGACCACGAGGTCTCGTACGAAGTGCTCTGCCGCCGGCACCACCGGCGCCGGCTCACCCAGGCGCGCGCCCGCGCCACCCTGTCGCCCGAGGTACTGCCGTTCGGAGGAGCCGCGTCATGAGTCCCTTGATCACCGTCGACGAGTTGCGCGCCCTGGCCGAGCGGCCGGTGCTGATCGACTCCACGTGGAATCTCGCCGGCCCGGCCGGCAAGGAGGCGTACGACGCCGGCCATCTGCCCGGCGCGTACTTCGTCGACCTGGACACCGAGCTGGCCGGCCCACCCGGTCCCGGCCGCCACCCGTTGCCCGCAGCAACGACCGTGACCTCGACCTTCCGGCGTACCGGCATCACGGCGGACACGCCGGTCGTGGTGTACGACGCGTCGAACTCGACGGCGGCCGCGCGGGCCTGGTGGATCTTCCGGTACTTCGGTGTCCGCGACGTACGCGTGCTTGACGGGGGACTGGCCGCCTGGCAGGCGGCCGGGGGAGAGGTCACGACCGACGTCCCTGCCGACGGTGTCAGCAACTTCACCGCTACGCCCGGACACATCCCGATGCTCGACGCCGAAGGCGCCGCTGCGGTCGCTGCCTCGGGCGTGCTGCTGGATGCGCGAGCACCCGAACGCTTCGCCGGCGAGGTCGAGCCGATGGATCCGGTCGCCGGCCACATCCCCGGCGCGGTCAACGCCCCCACCACCGCCAACGTCGACTCCACCGGTCACTTCCTCCCGACCGCTGACCTCCAGGCCCGCTTCACCGGCCTCGGCGTCGACAACACCTCCGAGGTGGCCGTCTACTGCGGCTCCGGCGTCACCGCGGCCCACGAAGCCCTGGCCCTCGAAGTGGCCGGCATCCCTTCCACGGTGTACATCGGCTCCTGGTCCGAATGGATCACCGACCCCGACCGCCCGGTGGCCACCGGCAAGGACTAATCCGCCGGCGCCTCCGCGCACGGACAGCGAGGTCTTGACTTCGGTTGGTGCATTCGGGACAGTGAGCCAGAAATCGATTTCCCACACCGCCCCGAACTACCCCTGGGAGTCAGTCGATGGTGATCAAGCGATCTACGTTCTTGCGTGCGGCCCTCGGTGCCGGCGCCTTGGCAGCCGTTCCTGGTACTTCGGCCTGGGCGAGCGCGCAGGTGGTGACCACGAACAAGGTGGCCGACCTGACCGGGCCCGGGCTGACGGACCGGTTCCGGATGGCGGCGACGGATCTCGGGATCCCGGCGCGTACGCCGGACGGGCGGTTGCTGTTCATGTTCGGAGATACGTTCGAGCAGCCGACGGTCGGTGGCGGGTGGTGGCGTTCGCCGGTTGCGTTGTGGTCGACGACGACGAACCTCTCGGGCGGTGTGCAGTGGTCCGGTGCAGTCGGCGGAGCAGCGGCCCAGCAACTGTGGGACTACCCGCACGACAACCCGACGTTCTCGACCGTGCTCCCGTCGGATGTGATCACGATCGGCGGGTCGATGTACCTGCACGCGATGGTGAACAAGGGCCTCGGCAACGTGGTGTGGACCGAGATCTGGCGTAGCGACAACTCCGGTGCGAGTTGGTACCACACCGGCGCGAAGTTCGACCCGAACATCGACGGCGGGCTGTTCCAGTGCCTGACGTGGGGTGAGGGAAACGACGGCTACGTGTACGTCTACTCGACCGGTTTCCAGCGGAACAAGCCGATCATCCTCAAGCGGGTCCGCAGCGACCAGATCGCGAACCCGGCGGCGTACGAGCCGTGGGGCTTCCGCGACGGCGTGTGGGCCTGGGGCAACCCGGCCACGCCGATCCTGACCGGCAGCTTCGGCGAACTCTGCCTGCGCCCGCTCGGCGGCAAGTGGGTGCTGACCTGGTTCAACGCCGGCGACTACCGGATCGACGGCATCATCATGGACACCCCGACCTCGAACCTGTTCACGGCGTACCGCCAGACCCTGATCTACGGCGGCGCCTGGGGCCAGGAGAACGACAACCACGTCGCCCAGCTGTACGGCGGCTACATCATCCCCGGCTCGACTCTCAGCGACCTGCACCTCTCGGTCAGCCAGTGGAAGACCGACGCCGGCTGGCCCTACCGAGTCATGCAGTTCCGCGTCCGCGGCTTCGGCTAGACGTCGAGCACCATCGTGTCGGAGGTGCCGTTGACGGCGACCTTCTGGAAGCCGAGGGACCGGTAGAGGCTGGCTGCCGGGTTGCCCGGGTCAACACTCAAAGCCAGCCGCTGGTACGACGCTTTGCCGGCCATGGCAATGAGCTCCGTGAGCAACGCGCGGGCGATGCCCTGACGGCGGAAGGCCGGCGCCACGCCGAGCGTCAGTTCGGGTAGGTCGTCAGCGATGTAGCCGTATCCGGGACGGTCCGCCGTCAACTGGCGCGCCCAGGTCGCGCCGGCCAGGGCGCCGTCGACCTCGGCTACGACGCCGAAGTCGGTGGCCCGTGGCCAGCCGGCGACGTACCGCCAGGCGCTGTCCTCGGCCCGGAGCTTGTCCAACGTGAACCAGGGCGTCCCCTCCCAGTTGTATGCCTCCAACAACATCTCGGTCAGGAACGCGAAGTCGTCGGCCGTCGCCGGTCGGAGGATCATGCGGCCATCCTCGCCGACCGGCGAACCGGCCGCGACGCTATTTCGGCCCGGCCACCCCGACGAGGTTGCCCTCCGGATCGGTGAACTGCCCGACCACGAGCTTCCCCGGTACGCCGTCAGGCCCGAACACCCGGCGGCCACCCAGCTCCTCGGCCCGGTCGAGCGCCGCCCCGACATCGTCCACGCCGACGTAGAACAGCGACTTCGGCTGGAGACCGGGCCCGCCTCCGACGCCGCCGTTCAGCCCGGGCGCGCCCGTCGTACTGCCGTCCACGAAGCCGTAGTTGCCAGGCTCGGAAACCTGCCCGGACACGGTGTCGCCGACCTCGTACTCCCAGCCGAACAACTCGCCGTAGTACTCCCGGAGCCGGACCGGATCGGTCCCGATGATCTCGAAGTGCACGACCGCATCAGTCATGGGTCCTCCTCGTCGAATCT
Organism: Kribbella sp. NPDC049227; assembly: GCF_043197265.1. Classification (NCBI taxonomy): domain Bacteria; kingdom Bacillati; phylum Actinomycetota; class Actinomycetes; order Propionibacteriales; family Kribbellaceae; genus Kribbella; species Kribbella sp. NPDC049227. Next base: position 318,944 of record NZ_JBICST010000006.1, read on the forward strand.
GTGTCACTGGGAACGTCGGAAGCCCGCTGATACGTTCGACGTCATGGAGATCGACGCGGGGGGAATCCGGATCTACTACGAGACACAGGGGACCGGTGAGCCGGTGATCCTGATCCACGGTGGTGCGACGACCGGGGAGAGCTGGAGGGCTCAGGCGCCGGCGCTCGCTGAGCGGTATCAGCTGTTCATCCCCGACCGCCGCGGGCACGGCCGGAGCCCGGATGTCGAGGGACCGGCGACCATGGACGGTTACGCCGAGGACATGATCGCGTTCATGGCGGCGCTCGGACTCGAGTCGGCGTACGTGATCGGCTGGAGCGACGGCGGCAAGGTCGCCGTACGGATGGCGTTGAGCCGTCCGGAGCTGGTCCGGAAACTCGTCATGATCGGCACCGAGCTCACCAGGGCCGGCGGAACGTCCGCGAACGACCGCCTGATGACGACGCCCGAGGGCCTCGACTCACTCGCGACGTTGGCCCGCGAGGACTACGAGCGGTTGTCGCCCGACGGGCCCGGACACTTCGGCGTCGTCTTCGCCAAGTGGACCGAGATGTGGAGCTCGATCCCCGACATCCAGCCCGCCGACGTCCAGCACCTGCCGATGCCGGTCCTGCTCATGCAAGGCGACGACGACTGCGTACGGATCGAGCACAACGTCGCCGTCGCGAGGGCGATCCCGGACGCGCAACTCGCCGTCATCCCCGGCGCCTCCCACGCCGTACCGCTGGAGAAGCCCGCCCTGGTGAACGGCCTGCTGCTCGACTTCCTCGGCGACACGCCGTCGCCGAAGTACATGCCGATGGGCGATCTGGGCGGCTGAGCGAAACCGTTGCAGGAATCGGTAGCTTGTAGGCATTGAATTAGTAACACGCTTGGTTTAACTTACTCGGGACCTGGCCGGTGTGTGGCTCAGAGCACATCGGCGGCATGCGGAAACCCGAGGAGTTCCGATGACGAGAGTGAGCAGGTGGAGCGCCGGCCTGGGCGTGGCGGGGCTGGTGCTCGCGGTGGCGGGCTGCGCCGACGGTACGACGCCGTCCTCCGGCCCGGCGGCCGGTGGGATCGACGAGAACGCGCCGGTCACCATCACGATCGGGGACCGTCCGACCCCCGACAAGCCGAACGACATCAAGGCGTTCGAGAAGAAGATCAAGGACTTCACCGCCGCCCACCCCAACATCACGGTGAAGTCGACCGAGACGAAATGGGACGCGCAGACCTTCCAGGCGCAGGTCGCGGGCGGCTCGCTGCCGACGGTGATGAACATCAGCTTCACCGAGCCGGCCAACATGATCCCGAACAGGCAGCTCCCGGACATCACCGACGAGCTCAAGCTGGTCGACCTGACCAAGGACCTGAACCCGAACGTGCTGAAGATCGTCCAGGACGACAAGGGCCGGATCTACGGTGTCCCGATCGACGTCTTCTCGGTCGGTCTGGCGTACAACCGGGCGTTGTTCACGCAGGCCGGCCTGGACCCGGACAAGCCGCCGACGTCCTGGGACGAGGTCCGGCAGTACGCCAAGCAGATCACCGAGAAGACCGGCAAGGCCGGCTACGCCCAGCTGACCAAGGACAACACCGGCGGCTGGATGCTGACCACGATGACCTACAGCATGGGCGGCACGGTCGAGAGCCAGGACGGCAAAAAGTCCACCTTCAACGACGCGCCGACCAAGAAGGCGCTGCAGTTGCTGAAGGACATGCGCTGGTCCGACAACTCGATGGGCAGCAACTTCCTCTACAACCAAGAGGAGATCCGGCAGGACTTCGCGGCCGGGAAGATCGGCATGGTCCTGCAGGCGCCGGACGCCTACGACATGGCGGTGAAGAACTTCGGCATGAAGCCGGCTGACTACGGTCACGCCGCACTCCCGCAGGACGGCGGCCCGCACGGCACGCTGACCGGCGGCTCGCTGAAGATGATCAACCCGAAGGCGTCCAAGAACGAGATCGTCGCGGCGCTGAAGTGGATCAAGTTCGACCAGTTCGACAAGTACACGACCGAGTCGGTCGCGGTCGCGGACGCCAAGACCACGATCGCCGACAAGGGTTTCGTCGGCCGCCCGGGGATCTCGCCGCTGAGCCAGGAGACCTACGACCAGTTCAACAAGTGGCGTGAGCCGTACGTGAACGTCCCGGTGCAGCAGTTCCAGGGCTACATCGACTCGACCAAGTCGCTGAAGCTGCTGCCGGAGCCGTCGAACAAGGGCCAGGAGGTCTACGCCCTGCTCGACCCGGTGGTCCAGCAGGTGCTGACGAAGAAGGACGCGGACATCGACAAACTGCTGACTGACGCCGCCTCGAAGATCGACGCGCGCCTGGCCCGGTAGTCCGATGCTCTTTCAACGTACGCCGAAGTCCAACCGGAGCAGTGCCAGGTCCTTGGCCACCTGGTACCGCTCCGGCGGACTGAGCAGCGTCATCTTCGCCGTGCCCCTGGTGCTGACGTTCCTGTACTTCTCCTGGGGCCCGATCGTCCGCGGCCTGGTGCTGAGCTTCCAGAAGAACAACCTGGTCACCGCGCCGGAGTGGGTCGGGATGGCCAACTTCAGCTACGTGCTGACCGACCCGCAGCTTCCGCAGGCGGCGCTCAACACGCTGTACTTCTGCCTGCTGGCGCTGATCTTCGGCTTCCCGGTCCCGTTGTTCCTGGCCGTCTTCATCAGCGAACTGCGCAAGACCGGCTGGCTCTACAACGTGATCTCCTACCTGCCGGCGGTGGTTCCGCCGGTGGCGGCGATCCTGTTGTGGAAGTTCTTCTACGACCCCAGCGGCGCGGGCGTCTTCAACTCCATCCTCGGCTGGTTCGGTCTCGGGCCGTTCGCCTGGCTGAACTCGCAGAGCCTGGCGATGCCGGCGATCGTGCTCGAGGCCACCTGGGCCGGGGCCGGCGCCACGTCGATCATCTATCTGGCCGCGCTGACCGGCGTCCGGACCGAACTGTACGAAGCGGCCGAGCTGGACGGGGCCGGGGTCTGGAAGCGGGTCTGGCACGTCACGCTGCCGCAGATCCGCGGAATCATCCTGATCATGATGCTGCTGCAGCTGATCGGGACGTTCCAGGTGTTCACCGAACCGTTCCTGTTCACAGGCGGTGGGCCGAACAACGCGACCACCACGATCCTGCTGCTGATCTACCGCTACGCGTTCATCAACGGCGACTTCGGTGCCGCGACCGCGCTCAGCGTGCTGCTGGCCGGGGTGCTGTGCGTGCTGTCGGTCGTCTACCACCTCCTGACCCGTCGCTGGAGTACCACATGAGCCACGAACGCGGCATCATCTCGACCGCGGACCGGAAGCGGTCGGTGGTCCGGTACGCCCTGCCCACGATCCAGGTGCTGCTGTTCGTCGGCGTCGTGATCGCCGGAGTCGGGCCACTGCTGTGGCTGCTCAAGTCCGGCCTGTCGACCAGCCAGGACATCCTCCGCGGGCCGATGCAGCTGTGGCCGTCCGGGATCCAGTGGCAGAACATCCCGGACGCCTGGAACCGGGTCCAGATCGGCTCGTACCTGGGCAACACCGCGATCATCGCGATCGGCTCGATGATCTCCACCCTCTTCGTCTGTACGACGGGTGCCTTCGTGCTCAGCGTGCTCCGGCCGAAGTGGGGACCGATCATCACCGGTGCGGTGCTGGCCACCCTGTTCCTGCCCGGCGTCATCTCGCTGGTCCCGCTCTACATGACGATCCTCAAGATGCCCCTGCTCGGGGTGAACCTGCAGAACACCTTCTGGGCGGTCTGGCTGCCGCAGGCGGCCGGGGCCTTCAACATCCTGGTGATGAAGCGGTACTTCGACGCGATCCCGCGCGAGCTGATCGAGGCGGCCCGGATCGACGGGGCGGGCAACCTGCGGCTGTTCACCTCGCTGGTGCTGCCGTTGTCGAAACCGATCGTCGGGGTGGTCGCCCTGCTGACCGTGATCGGCTCCTGGAAGGATTACCTGTGGCCGCTGCTCGTGCTGCCGGATCCGCGCCTGCAACCGATCTCGGTGGCGCTGCCCCGGGTGGCCGAGACCACGGAGATCTCACTGCAGATGAGCGCGCTCTTCCTGGCGGTGCTGATCCCGGTGGTGCTGTTCTTGGTGTTCCAGAAGCAGTTCCTGAGAGGTGTGGGGATGTCGGGAGGGATCAAGGAGTGAATGCACTCAACGGCCGGCGGGTCGCGGTCACGGGGGCCACCGGCCGCATCGGGCTGGTCACGGTCGAGCACCTGACGGCGCTCGGCGCGGTGGTGACCACCCTGTCGAACGGCGAACATCCGGACCTGAAGGCCGACCGGGTCCTGGTCGGTGACACCCGCTCCGAGACCGATGTGGCCCAGGCGCTGGAGGACGCGGACCTGGTCGTGCATCTCGCGGCGCTGGCTCACCCGTCGGCAGGCACGCCGTACGACGTGTACAGCGTCAACGTGGTGTCGACGTTCAACGTGCTCGCCCAGGCCGGTGCCCGGGGCATCAAGCGGGCGGTGATCGCGAGCAGCATCAACGCGACCGGTCTGCCGTTCAACCCGCACGACATCAAGCCGGCGTACTTCCCGTGGGACGAGAAGATGGCGACCGACGTCGCCGATCCCTACTCGCTGTCGAAACAGAACGACGAGAACACCGCGCGGATGGTGTGGCGGCGGTGGGGGATCGACGTGGTCGCGTTCCGGTTCCCGCATGTGAACTCGGGCGAACTGCTGCAGCGGCAGGCCGATCGCGCCCGCGAGGACCCGGCCGGCGGATTCCGGGAGGCCTGGAGCTACCTGGACACCCGCGACGCGGCGTACTCGATCGAGCTGGGGCTGACGGCTCCGCTGTCCGGTGCGCACACGTTCTTCGTCGCCGCCGGCACCACGAACGCGCCGTACGAAACCGAAGCCCTGCTGGATGCCTTCGCGTCCGACGTGCCGCGACTGCGGCGGTTCATCGGGCGTGAGGTGCCGATCGACCTGTCTGCCGCGCGGACCGTGCTCGGCTTCCAGGCCCAGCACGAACTCGACCTACCGACACTTCCCTTGGAGCTCTGAATGCCCTCGACCTTCGACCAGCCCTGGCCCGTACGCGACGACGTCCGGATCAGCGCGGTCCAGGCGATCGTCACCGCACCGCAAGGCATCCCGCTGGTGGTGGTCAAGATCGACACCACCGAGCCTGGCCTGTACGGCCTCGGCTGCGCGACGTTCACCCAGCGGTGGAAGGCGGTGCAGACGTTCGTCGACGAGCACCTGGCCCGGCTGCTGGTCGGCCGCTACCCGGGTGACATCGGCGACCTGACCCGGCTGGCCGGGTTCAGCGGCTACTGGCGCGGCGGTCCGGTGACGAACAACGCGATCTCCGGCATCGACCAGGCCCTGTGGGACATCGCCGGCAAGCGCGCCGGCATGCCGGTCTACGAACTCCTCGGCGGCAAGGTGCGGGCGGCCGCCGACACCTATATCCACGCCAGTGGCCACACCATCGAAGAGACGCTCGAGCACGCGCACAAGCTGGTCGCTCAGGGCTGGCGGCACATCCGGCTGCAGATGTCGACGCCGGGTGGCGGCGGGTACGGCGCTCCGCGGGTGCCGACGCTGTACCCGGACGCGCCGTACCACAACGGCTGGTCGGCGCGGGACTACCTGCGCGCGACTCCGGAGCTGTTCGCCGAGGCGCGGCAGGCGCTGCCGGACAACATCGAACTGCTGCACGACGTCCACTCCCGCCTGACGCCGAAGGAGGCCGTGCTGCTGGCGAGGTCGCTCGAGCCGTACGGTCTGTTCTTCCTCGAGGACGTACTGCCGCCCGAGCACTGGGACCGGCTGCCCGAGGTCCGCGCCGCCTCTCCGGTGCCGCTGGCGGTCGGTGAGCTGACGACGTCGATGGGTGACGCTGTCCGGCTGGTCCGCGACCTTGGCGTGGACTTCATCCGCTCGCACGTCTCCGACATCGGCGGTCTGACCCCGGCCCGGAAGCTGGCCGACCTGGCCGAGCTGTGTGGAGTCCGTACGGCGTGGCACGGCCCGGGCGACACCTCCCCGATCGGCGCCGCCGCGAACGTCGCCCTCGACGTCAGCTCTGTTGCCTTCGGCATCCAGGAGGGTCACCTGTACAACGAGGCGACGCACGAGGTGTTCCCCGGCACGCTGCGGATCGAGGACGGCTGGCTGCGGCCGAACGAGGCGCCCGGCTGGGGGATCGACCTCGATCTCGAGGCGGCCGCACGTTATCCCGCGCAACTGTCCGGACACGACGAGTGGGCGGCCGGCGTACGGCGCCCCGACGGTGCGCTGGAAGCACCGTGACAGCTGCTCACGCGCAGTACGATCGCGGCTAATCGGGACAGACGGGGAGGTGGGCGATGAGCACGGACGACCAAGCAGGCGAGAAAGCGGTGCTGACGGAGCTGCGGCGCGCGGGTGCGAACCAGTACGACCTGGGCTCCTTCAACGAGGCCGTGATCATCGAGACGATCCGGCTGGCCGGCACCATCAGCCGGACCGAGATCTCCCGCCGGACCGGCCTGACCCAGCAGTCGGTGTCGCGGATCCTGCGCATCCTGCTGCAGCAGGGACTGCTGGTGGAGGAGGCGCAGGAGCGCGCCGAACGGCTCGGCAAGCCGCGGACGCCGGTCCGGATGCGCTCCAACGCGGCCCACGCGGTCGGCATCCACATCGATCCCGAGCTGCTCACGGTCGCGGTGGTCGACCTCGACGGCACGATCGTGCGGCGCGAGACCGTCGACCTCGCCGATGACCTCGACGCCGGCCGGCTGGTCGATCTGACCGCGGCGACCGTGACCGCGGCGCTGAGCATCAGCCAGGTCGACCTCGACTCGATGCTCGGCGTGGGCGTCGCCGTACCCGGGCCGATCGACGCGGACGGCTCGCTGCTCGCGCTGCCGCTGCAGCCGGCCTGGCGCGGGCTGAAGATCCGCCAGTTGCTGCAACAGAAGCTCAACCACCCGGTCCTGGTCGAGAAGGACGGTACGGCGGCCGCCATCGGTGAACGCTGGATCGGCCGCTCGGCCAGGGCCCGCGACTTCGCCTACCTGTATCTCGGCACCGGCGTCGGCAGCGGCCTGATCCTGAACGGCTCGATCTATCGCGGCGGTACCGCGAACGCCGGGGAGTTCGGCCAGATCGCGGCGCTGCGGATGGGGGAGTGGGACGCGGAGAACGGGCCGCGGATGGTGCCCGAGTGCAACCCGACCGCCTCACTGCCGGTGATCGCGGCGGAGTACGGGTACGTCGAGACCGACCCGAGCGCGACCGACGAGGCCAAGCGGTACAAGGCGGTGTGCAAGGCCGCGGCCGACGGTGACGAGGCGGCCCGGAAGGCGGTCACCCAGGTCGCGCGGGTGGTCGGTCAGGGCGCGGTCGGGCTGGTCGACCTGCTCGACATCGACCTGATCGTGCTCGGCGGGCCGGCGTTCGGCAAGGAGATCTCGGAGATCTTCCTGGCCGAGATCGGCCGCGCGGTGAACGCGCATCCGGTCGCGCGGGAGACCCGTCCCGTCGAGGTCGAGGAGTCGATGCTGCAGACCGACGCGGCCGCGGTCGGCGCCGCGTCGACGATCTTCCACGACGCGTTCACCCCTCGGGTCAGCGGATCCAGTCAGGCACGTAGGCTGCCGAAGTGATTTCACCGCGCCAACTCACCCCGGAAGTCCAGCTCCGCATCGCCTCCCTCGACGACGCTCCCGCCCTCGCCGACGCCTACACCCGCAGCTGGGACCACCTCAGCAAATGGGAGCCCGCGCGGCCCGAGAAGTGGTTCACTGTCGCTGGTCAGGAAGAGCGGCTCACCGCGCAGCTGGAGCGGTACAAGAACGGCCAGGTGGTGCCGTGGCTGCTGGCCGAAGGCGACCGGATCATCGGTGCCGCGACCCTGAGCGACCTGGTCCCTGGGCCGTTCCGCAGTGCGAGCCTCGGTTACTGGCTGGCCGGCGATGTGGTCGGTCGCGGTCTGGCGACCCGTGCGGTGCAGACGGTGGCCGAGATCGCGGACAGCGAGTTGAAGCTCCACCGGATCGAAGCCAGCACGCTGACGAACAACGCCGCCTCGCAGCGCGTCCTCCAGCGCACCGGCTTCACCCAGATCGGCCACGCGCCGACGTACCTGCACATCGCCGGCACCTGGCAGGACTGCAACCTCTACCAGCGCATCCTCAACGACCGCGAGCCCGGCGCCTGACCACTGGCCGGTTGTGTCACCGCTGACGCGTTGATTTCACGCCGGCGGTGAAACAACCTGCCATCGACGGCCGGTCAGGTGGGTGGGAGGCGGATGCCTCGGGAGACCTCGACGTCGTCGTAGCGGCCTTCGAGGACGTCGAGGAACTTGACCGGCCGTTGCAGGGTCGACGCGATGTAGACCGCACGGACCGTGGCGAGTGCGTCGATACCGTCCTGGACCGTGAGCCCGGGCTGTCCGCCTTCCGCGATCGCCGTCAGGATGTCGTCGTACTGCGCCTTGTGGCCGCCGGGCGGACCGGCGTCGACGGGCGCCTCGTCCTTGATGCCGTCGACGTTGAGGCGCCGCAGCAGGTCGTCCTCCACCTCGGCACCACCCTCCGTGCCGTGCACCGACACCCGCGTCCGGCCACCGGGAAAGGCCGCGGTCGTCGCGTGCAGGGTGCCGATGGCACCGGACTCGAAGGTCAGCGTCGCGACCAAGGTGTCCTCGACCTCGATCGCGTGGTGCGTCGACCGCACCGCCTGCGCCTGGATCTGCACCGGCCGGCCCATGAACCACAGCATCAGGTCGACCGTGTGCACACCCTGGTTCATCAGCGCGCCGCCACCGTCCTGGGCCCACGTCCCACGCCAGTCCGCGGAGGCGTAGTACTCGTCGCTGCGCCACCAGGCCACCGTCGCGACGCAGGACGTGAGCTGACCGAACCGGCCGGAGTCGATCGCCTGCTTGACCACGACGCTGCCCGCGTCGAAGCGGTGCTGGCTGATCACCGACACGACCACACCCTGGCTCGCCGCCCGGGCCGCCGCCGCGCCGAAGCGGCGGGCCCGGGCCGGGTCGACGTCGAGCGGCTTCTCGACCACCACGTGCTTCTTGTCGTTCAGCGCCTGCTCGGCCAGGTCGGCGTGCGTACCGCTCGGTGTGCAGATCGCGACCAGCGAGACCTCCGACCCGCTGAGCGCCGCGGGCAGGTCGTCGTACACCTCGGGCTCGGGCTCGCCCGCCTCCTTCAGCCGGGCCGCCAGCGCCTCCCGGGCACCGGCGTCGACGTCGACGAGGGCGGTCACGGTCGCGTCGGGCCGTGCCGCGATGGTGTCCGCGTGGGTGCGGCCGATGATGCCGCAGCCCACGATCGCGACCTGATGTTGTGCGTCAGCCATCTCGCTCCTACTTGGCCTGGAAATTCGCGGTCAGTACCTGGTCCGTGGCGACGGTGAAGGTGTACGACGTATCGGTCGAGACCACCACGCCGTCGACGCTCCAGTTCTGGAAAACGCTATCCGATGTTGCCGCCGCCGTCACTGTGACCTGCGCGCCGACCTCGTAGGTACCCGGTTCGGACTCGTTTCCGGCGATCGTCGCGGTACCTGGACCACTGGCCTGGACCTTGATGCTGCGCTGGACGACGTTGATCACCATCACGTTGCGTAGCGTGGCCGGCCCCGACAAGGTGGCGCCGTTGTAGCGGGCCAGGTTGGTGGCCTCGACATCGCCGCTCACCACCTTGACGGTGTGACCGTCGGTGCCGAGGTTGTCGGTGCCCAGGTTGAACGCGTTCACCTGGCCGCTGTTCACCACGAGCCCGTCGTGGAAGCCGTACGCGAACACGTTCAGCAGCGTCAGGCCGCGGGCGCCGTCGACGGTGACGATCTTGGCGGTCTTGCGCATGTACTTGTCGATGACGAGTTCGAAGATGCTGCCCTCGTTCATCCAGTACGGCTGCTGGTAGCCGACCCGGGTGACCGCGTTCCCGTTCGACAGCACGCCCTCGATCCGGCCGTTGTCGCCGGGGCCGATCGCGATCGCGTGGTCGAAGAATGCCCCGGCGATCTTGCGAATGACGATGTCGTCACCACTGAGGTCGATCCCGTTCCAGGCGTTCGGGAAGCCGGCGTTGATCACGTAGTTCCCGCCGGCGTGACCGCGGATCGCGTACGGGTAGGGCACGACGCCTTCGGCCTTGGCGGGATTGTTGTCGGGGTAGAAGACCCGCAGCCCGCGCACGCCCGCGCGGTTCTGCAAGGTGATCAACGCAGTCTCGGTGTCCTTCTCGAAGGCCTGCAGAACGGTCCCGCCGCTGGCGCCGCCTTGATCCCGGTTCGGTACCGCGGACGCTCCGCGCAACTCGACCCTCGCGGGGACCTGGAGATGTGTGCTGATCCGGTACCACCCGGCGGGCAGATAGACGATGCCGCCGCCGTTCCGCCCAGCCTTGTCGAGGACCTTCTGTACGGCGCTCGTCGCGTCGGCTGCCGGTAGATACCCGACCCCGTGCGGCGCGTCGACGACGTACAGGGACTGCTTCGGTTTGGGCAGTGGTTCCTGCGAGTACGTCGGCGCCGTGCCGGACATCCTGTGCACGATGCCGTCGACCGCGCCGGTGAGCGTGGTCCCGGTGACCTTCACATAGCCGCGCGAGTTGTTCTGGATCGCGTGGTCACTGCCCTCGATCCTGCCTGCCGCGAGCGTCATGCCCCAGCGGTCGTCCATCACGTCGACGAGCACGCCGATGTCGGTACGGCGTACGTCCGGCTGGAGGAAGCTGCCGGTGAACTGGGCCCGCTGACCGGCGACCACATGTATCCCGACGTGGTAGTCGGTGAGCGAGATCCGGTGGAACTGGTCCCACTCGAGGTCCCCGAGGACGAGACCGGTGCCGTTGGCCCGCGTCCACGCGTCGAGTGTGGCCCGCGCCGGCGGGTGGTAGGCGGCCGGCGCGTCCGCCCAGAAGGAGTTGCTGAACGCAACGTTCTCCCAGGTGCCGACGTCGGCGCCGTTGTACGCACGGGCTCCCTCGAAGAGGGCGGTGCCGCGGATGTTGCGGATCGTGCTGGACTCGTGCACCTGGCCGGAGCTCGGTGCGTTGCCGTGGTCGTTCGGCATCGTGCTGATGCCGATACCGCGGTACGAGTTGAGCATCGTGACGTCGGCGACGGTCGCCATCATGTAGTTCTCATTACCGATCCAGGCGCCGCCGGGGATCTCGAAGGTGTAGTTGTACGGGACCGGGTCGGTGGCGTTCTGGTTCGGGTAGTACGTGGTGACGCCGAGGACGCCGGCGCTGCCGCCGATCCGGAACAGGCTCGGCCCGTCGTTGCCGGAGGCAAGGTCCGCGACGATCACAGTCCCGGTCCCGAGCTTCTCCCCGTGGTCTCCGCGCAGCGTGCAGAACGCATGCACCTCGATGGTGTCGGTGACCTTGTACTGGCCGGCCGGCAGCCAGACGGTCCCGCCGCCCGCGTCCTGGCACGCGTAGATGGCCTGCTGGATCGCCTTGGTCGAATCGCGTCGGCCGGAGCGGTCGGCGCCGTACTGGGTGGCGTCGAAGTCGGCGATCACGCCGTCCTCGGTCGGGTTGGCCGTCTGCACCAGCCGCGGCTCCGGGGTGACGACCGGGCTCAGCCGGAGCTGGAGCTCCTTGACGGTGAACGAGTCCGCGCCGGTCATCGCGACCCGGACGTACCGGGCCGTGGTGGTCGCGAAGCGGGTCCGGCTGATCTGGTTGCCACCGGGTGACCCGATGCGTCCGACGGCGGTGAACGTCCGGCCGTCCTTCGAGACCTGGACGGTGTAGTCGGGGGAGTACGCCTCGGCCCATTCGACCCGTACGTCGTTCACGGGTCGCGGCTTGCCCAGGTCGAGTTGGAGCCACGAGTCGCCCTGGCCGCTGGTCCAGGCGGTGTCGTGGTTGCCATCGTTGACGTTTGTGGCACCGGTGCCTCCGCTGGCGGACGCCGTAGCGCTGGCTGCGAAGTTGGTCTCGACAGCGGACGCCGTGAAGGCGTCCAGCTTCACCTGCAGCGTCTGCAGTGCCGCCTTCACCTGTACGTCGGTCACACCCGGAGTGGCCGCGACTGCGCGGGCGTCGTCGATCGCGGCCCGGAAGGTGGCACGGCTGCCGGCTGGGAACTGGCCGTCGCGGGTGCCTTCGCGGGCAGCCTTCTCGACCCTGGCGGCCTCGTCGATCAGGTCGAGCAGGCCCTCGGTGACATCGAGAGTGGTCGCGACCTTGGCGACGCGGACGGCTGCGACCTTGAGGTCGACCGAGCCGTCGCCGTTGTGGATGCGGAAGTCGCCGCCGTTCGAGCGATTCGTCATCACGGCGTCGGGGAGCGCGAACGTGTGCGTCTTCCAGGTCTTGGTGTCGCCGTACCGGACCACCTCGGAGTTCTTGAACTTCTCCGGGATCGTCTCGCCGGGGGAGTCGTAGTGCAGGCCGAACTGCCCGTTGCCCGCGTCGAAGTAGTCGACGCTGATCAGCACCAGGCTCTGGTTGTCGTACAGGTAGGTGTCGGCGACGTTCATGTAGAAGAAGTTCGTGCCCGGAGACGGCGCGGAGTGGTCGGTCTGCCAGTACGGGCGGCCGTCCTGCACGCCGGTGACCAGGTTCTCCGGCCGGTCGCCGGCGCGAGGGCTGATGCCGGACTGGATCGGCGACGCCCCGAGCTGGACCGAGGCTCCCGCCGTACTGATCCGGAGGCTCGAGATAGTGATGTCGGCGCTGCCGGACAGGCGGACGTCGGCGTCGCCGAGGCGGTCGGTGAAGCCGATGCCGGTGAGCTCGAACGTGCCGGTCCGCCACTGACCCGTGTTGGTCAGCTGGACGTCGGTCGCGTCGGCCTGCGGGTTCGTGGCGGCGTCGTACTGGAGCTCGAGGGTGCCGGAGCCGGTGTCGAGATACGTCACCGTCACCAGGACGTCGTCGGTGCCGATCTCGTCGACGTAGTCACGGTCGACGTCGAACTCCAGGTAGCCGGTGCCGGCGGCCTGGTCGGTCTGCCAGTACGTGCGGCCCTGTTCGGTGCCGGTACGCAACCCGGTGGGGTCGTCGCCGGCGGCGGGCTTCACGCCGAGCGTGGTCGGGGTCGGTCCGAGGTCGGCGCCGACGCCGCTCGGATACATGGTGGCGGCATGAGCCGCCGGTACGGCGATGACGCTGGCGAGCAACACGGCGGGAAGGACCCGCGCGAGCAGGCGTCTGGACATGCTGAAACCTCCAGGTGGCGGGCCGGAAGTACATGCGAGAGCAGCTGCGCGGATAAGTTAAACCAAGCGTGTTACTTATTCAAGAGCCCAGCATCCGGCTCCGGAAAGGGGCTTCCGGTAGCGTTGCGCGGGTGGGGACGGATCAGCGTGGAGGCGCGGCGCGCAGCCGCCGGCAGACCGAACTCCGTGAGTACCTGCGCAGTCGACGGGAGCGGTTGACGCCGTCACAGGTCGGACTGCCCGCGGCCGGGAACCGCCGTACGCCGGGCCTGCGCCGCGAGGAGGTCGCTGTCCTCGCCGGGGTCGGGGTGTCCTGGTACACCTGGCTGGAGCAGGGCCGTGACATCAAGGTCTCCGAAGAAGTCCTCGACTCGGTGGCTCGGGTGCTGCTCCTGGACGATGTGGAACGCGCCCATCTCTACCGCCTGGCCGGGCTGAACCCACCGCAGCGGGAGGCAGCGCCGACGGTGCCCGCCTCGCCCGAGATGCGGCGGCTGCTCGACGCCTGGTCGCCACGCCCCGCCTACATCCGCGACCGGCACTGGAACTTCACCGCCGTCAACGACGTCGCCCGCCGAGTCTTCGGGTACGGCGAGACCGACCACAACTGCCTGGTCTCGTACTTCACCAACGCGCGCTTCCGCGGACTGCACGAGCACTGGGACGAGGCGGCGCCGGACGTAGCCGCCGGCTTCCGGGCCGACGCGGCTCGCTATCCCGACGACCCGGAGTTCGACCGGATCGCGACCGACCTCGCGGCGGTCAGCCCGGAGTTCGCCGAACTGTGGGCGCGGCACGACGCGGCCGAGCACCTCAGCGCGGTGAAGGCCGTGGCGCATCCCGAGGCGGGGCTGCTCGTGTTCGACGCGACGATGTTCCCGGTGCTCGAACATCCGGGTCATCACCTGATCCTGCACAACCCGCGCCCGGGCACCGACACCCAGGAGCGGATCGAGCGGCTGATGGCGTCGCAGCCTGGTGGTGACACACCCACCATGAACTGACACTGCCTGTTCGTCCGCCCGGCTCGCAGGATCGATGCCATGAGCGAGAACACGCAGATGACAGCAGTCACCATCCCTTCCTTCGGCCCAGCCGACGTACTGCGCCTGGCCACCGTCCCGATCCCGGTCCCGGCCGCCGGAGAGGTGGCGATCGACGTCGCCTACGCAGGTGCCAACTTCGCGGAGGTCCTCTACCGGCAGGGCGTCGTGGACGTCCCGCTGCCGTTCGTGCCCGGCATCGAGGTGTCCGGACGGATCCGGGCTCTCGGCCCCGGTGTCGAAGGGCTCTCGGTCGGGCAGCCGGTCGCGGCGCTGACGATTGTCGACAGCGGCGGGTACGCCGAGGTCGTCACGACCGCCGCCGAGCTCGTCGTACCGCTGGACGACTATGGACTCAGCCTGGAGCTGGCGGCGGCGCTGCCGTCGAACAGTACGACGGCGTTCCTGGTGCTGGACCGGGTGGCGCGGATCGAGCCTGGTGAGAGCGTGCTCGTGCACGCCGCGGCAGGTGGTGTGGGCAGCCAGCTCGGTCAGGCGGCTCGCCTGCTCGGGGCAGGCCGGATCGTCGGGACCGTCGGCCGGCCAGGGAAGATCGCGGCCGCGAAGGCGTTCGGCTATGACCAGGTGATCCTGCGCGATGATGTGGCAGATGCGGGGGAGTTCGACATCGTCGTCGACATGGTTGGCGGCGCGAGTCGGCGGACGAGTCTGGATCGGTTGGCGCCCATGGGACGCCTGGTCGTGATGGGCAATGCCTCCGGCGCCGACGATGTCGGCATCTCGGCCAACGAGCTGTGGTTCACGAACAAGACGGTGTCCGGGTTCAACCTCGCCGCGTTCGCCGCCGCGAACCCGGCCGCGGCCGGCGCGGGGTTGCGGCGGGCCGTCGAAGCGGCCGCCCGCGGTCAGCTCCAGGTCCGGACCGAGACCCTCTCCCTGCAAGAGGCCGCCGACGCGCATCGGCGGATCGAGTCCGGCGTCACCACCGGCAAGCTTCTGCTTCGGGTCACCGCCTGATGGCCGGCAGGAAGAGTGCGGGTACCGCGGCGATCGCAGTGAAGGCGATCGCCCACCAGAAACTGGTCGCGTAGGCGGTCGACGCCGGGTGCCCGATGAGGTTGCTCTGCAGGACCACGGCCAACGTCGCGGCACCGAAGGCGCCACCCAACTGCTGCATGATCCGGGTCGTGCTGCTTCCGTCTGGGATCTGCCGCGGCTCCAGATCGCGGAAGGCGCCGACCATCACCGACAGGCTGACGGCGCTCAGCCCGGCGCCGCGCACGACGAGCGCGACCGCCAGCAGCCGGTACGCCGTACCCGCGAAGGCGAACGGGATCGTCCCGGCCACGGTGAGGAGAAGGCCCGCGAACACCACCGGTCGAGGTCCGAACCGGTCGGTGAGGCCGCCGGCGGTGCGGGCGAGGAGACTGCCGATGCCCTGGGGCACGAGGACGAGTCCGGCCGCGACCACGCTCTCGCCGCGCGCCTGTTGGTAGAACAGCGGCAGCAGGAGCATCGCGCCGTACAGGGCGAAACCGGTCAGGAAGAGCAGGGCGGTCGACGCGGCGAAGGATCGCGTTCGGAACAGGCTGAGATCGATGAGCGGCTCGGTGGTACACCGGACCGCGAAGACGATCAGGAGGACGATGCCGAGGCCGATCGGCAGCAGGACATCGGCGTGGCCGAAGCCGCCGTGGGTGCCGACCTGGGTGAGGCCGTAGATGATGCCGGCGAGCGCGGGGGAGACGAGCAGGAGCCCGGTCACGTCGAGCGCGGCCGCGGTCGGCTGCGGGTCAGGCTTCAGTACGCGGACGGCAAGGGTGATCGCGGCGAGGCAGATCGGCACGTTGACGTAGAAGATCCAGCGCCAGTCGAGGTGGGCGATCATCAGGCCGCCGATCACCGGGCCGAGGATCGGTCCGATCAGTGCGGGCAGGGTGACGACGGCCATCAGGCGGCCCATCCGCTCGCGGCCCGCAGCCCGGAACAGCAGGGTCTGCAGGATCGGGAGCATCAGCCCGCCGCCGAGGCCCTGGATCACCCGGAACGCGATCAACGACTCGATGTTCCAAGCGGCTCCGCACAGCATCGAGCCGGCCAGGAACAGGGCCAGCGCGATGATCCACATCCGCTTGGCGCCGAACCGGTCGGCCGACCATCCGGTGATCGGGATCGCGATCGCCAGCGCCAGCAGGTACGCCGTACTGACCCATTGCACTGTGGACACGCCCGTGTGCAGTTCGGTGCCGAGGGTGTGGATCGCGACGTTGACGATCGTGCTGTCGAGCAGTGGTGCGAGCGCGCCGAGCACGAGGACGCCGGCGAGTTTCAGCACCGCGCGATCCAGGCGGTCGGGAGTGGTCGTGGTGGTCACCCGAGAGTCTCCTTAGAGACGGTTCGTCTCTTACGGGTTTCAGAGTAGACTCGGGTCGTTAGGAGACGCAAGGTCTCTTGTTGGGAGTCGAGCAATGGAGCAGACGCAGCGCCGGCGGGGTGCCGAACTCGAGGCTGTGCTGCTCGACGCTGCGTGGGACGAGCTGCTGGAGTCCGGCTACGCGGGGTTGACGATGGAGGGCGTCGCTGCGCGGGCCCACACCGGCAAGCAGGTGCTGTACCGGCGGTGGAAGAACCGGGCGGCGTTGGTGATCGCCGCGATGCGGTATCGCACCGGCTCGATCGTCGAGGACATCCCCGACACCGGGAGCCTGCGCGACGATGTGCTCGCCGTCCTGCAGCGGATGGCCGACCGATTCGCCTCACTCGGGCCCGACATCGTCCATGGGCTGCTCGCCGAGGCGCCGGATCTGGATCCGGAGGTCTCCACCCGGATGACCGGCGTGATGGCGACCATCGTGCGGCGGGCCGCGGCGCGCGGCGAGATCCCGACCGCGGACGTTCCCAACCGGGTGCTCACCGCGCCCACCAATCTGCTGCGCCACGAGATGCTCTTCACCAGCGAGCCGGTGGCCGCGTCGACGCTGACCTCGCTGGTCGACGACGTCTTCCTGCCGCTCGTGCGTGCTACCTGAAGGCCGCGACGTTGCGGGTGGCCCAGTCCGCGAAGGTCCGTGCGGGTCGGCCGAGTACCTTCTCGACGTCCGGGGTCACCTGCTGCTCGGCGGCGTACGGCGTACCGAGGATGTCAAGGGTGCTCTCCGCGACCTGCTCGGGCATGTAGCCGAGCATCCGGTTGCGCGCTTGTGTTCGGCTGAGCTCGACGAATCGCACCGACTCACCCAGAGCGGCACCGATGGCGGCGGCCTGGTCTCTGGGGGAGACCGCCGCTGGCCCGGTCAAGGTGTACCTGGCGCCCGCGTGGCCAGGCTCGCGAAGGGCGACCGCGGCGACCTCGGCGATGTCGTCCGGATCGACAGCCGGCAGCGCCACGTCGCCGAACGGCGCGGAGACCAGCCGCTCAGCCCGGACTGACTCGGCCCACTGGAACGCGTTGGAGCTGAAGTTGCCGGGTCGCAGCAAGGTCCACTCCAGGCCTGACTGGACGACGGCGTCCTCCAGGTTCGACGGGTGGCGCTGGGTGCCGACGCCTTGCGACGACAGCAGGACGATCCGCTCGACGCCGGCACCCTGCACGACCCGTACGACATCGGTCAGGTTTCCCCGTGCCACGAAGTCGCCGGAGGTGAGCAGGAAGATCGCCTTGGCGCCGTCGAGCGCCGGCTTCAGGCTCTCAGGCTCGGCGAGGTCGACCTGGTGGCGACGTACTCCTGCCGGTGCGTCGGTGATGCTGCGGGTCACGGCGGTCACCTGCTCGCCGGCTTCGGTGAGTGCCCGGACTAGCGGACGGCCGACGTTGCCGGTGGCTCCGGTGATCACGATCATGTTCGCTCCTCGTTCGGTTGACTGACGAGGACGCTACTTGCTGTGGAATAGTAGGTACCTAGAGGAAAGTACTGGCGGGAGGCGGGTTTGTGAGCGAGCGCACAGCGGTGGAGCCGGTCCAGGCGTGTCCGATCGCGCCGGTGGTCGATCTGGTCTTCAGCCGGTGGACGACGCCGATCCTGTGGACGCTGAACGAGTACGGGCGTCAGCGGTTCGTCGAGCTCGAGCGGCGGATCGGGGTGATCACGCCGAAGGTTCTGACCCAGCGGCTCCGTCAGCTCGAACGCGACGGGCTGGTGCAGCGCACGTACTACCCGGAGGTGCCGCCACGGGTCGAGTACGAGATCACCGACCTCGGCCGCAGCCTCGCCCCGCTCTTCCACTCCCTTGCCGAGTGGTCCCCGAACCTCGCGAAGGTCGAGGAGGCCCGCGCGCACTTCGACACCCACGCGCCCGCCCACCGCCGCCCCTAACCCGCACCGATCGCTCAGCTGAGCTGCTCGGCCAGCCCGATGAGGATCCCTTCAGGGCCGCGGACGTAGCAGAGCCGGTAGAAGTCCTCGTACTGAACGATCTGATCGACGAGTTCGGCGCCGTGAGTGCGCAGGCGGGCCACAACGTCGTCGATGTCGTCGACGGTGAACATGATGCGATGCATGCCCACCGTGTTGTGCGGCGGATTCTGCGGTGTGGCGGCGATCACCGCCGGAGTGTGGTACTTCGACAGCTCGAGCCGGGCGTGGCCGTCCGGGGTCCGCATCATCGCGACGTCGCAGCGGACGCCGTCGAGTCCGACGGTGTGGTCCGCCCAGGGGCCTTCGATCTGCGCTCTGCCTTCCACTTCCAGGCCGAGTTCTTCGAAGAACGCGACGGCAGCCTCGAGGTCGTCGAAGACAATGCCGACGTTGTCCATCCGTTGAATCGTCACCGTGGTTCTCCTCCTTGGTCGTGCGGCCTGTCCTGGCCACTGATGTACCAGGGACGAAGCCGGTACCGCGTTCTCGACAAGCGGAGGGTCAGGCGACGCCGACCAGTTCGCGGGTGGGGGTCCGCAGTTGGTCGAGGAGGGTGAAGAAGTGAGAGGCGGCGTCGGGTAGGCGGAGCAGGCCGGCTTCGTGGTCTCGCCAGCCGAAGAGGAGTTCGCCGTTGAGGGTGTGCTCGTCGAGCGGTACGGCGTACCTGCTCAGGGTGACGCGGGCCGGGCCGGACTGCGGGTGGTGGTCGCCGCAACCGCACTCGGCGGCGATCGTGATCGCGGTGAGCGCGTCGGGGGAGAAGCGGCGCAGGCGGAGCGTCGTACCGCGTGCGGTGAACGTGGCGATCGTTGCGTCAGGCAACTGAACGAGCAGCTCGACCGGTACGGCGTGGGAGCCGGGCAGCAGCCGGAGGCCGCGGGACGCGAGCAGGTCGGCGAAAGCCGGGAGATTCATGGCGAAAGATCCTGTGAGTGCTGGTGTCGGCGGGCGGGCCACGGAAAGGGGCAGGGCCTCGTGCGCCGGAGACGGCGCGCGTCAGCGACAACAGCAACACAGCAGGAACATGCCGAAGATCATGACAGAGCTCGAAGACCCTGCCAAACACGGTCCGCCATCTGGGACAACAGTCCGTGATGTGTCAGGCGACGGCGGGATCAGTCGGCTTTCTTGCCGAACATGATCTCGTCCCAGCTCGGGACGCTGGCGCGCTTGGCGTTGCGGCGGGCCGGCTTCTTCTTCGGCTCCGCCGGAGCTTCTTCCTTCGCCGCAGGCGCGGCGTCGGAGGCGGCGGAGGCCGCGGGAGCGGCAGGCGGCTCGGTGGTGGCCGGCTGCTTGGGCGCGGGCGCCTCGACCGGCGGCGGAGTCGGCTCGGCAGCTGCCGGGGTGGTCGGCGCTGAGCGGTGATCGGCCGGAGCGGGACGCTCCTCCGGAGCAGTGCGAGCAGCCGGGCGCTCGGCGGGGCGGGACTCGGGTGCCTGGCGCACGGGAGCCGGGGGAGTGCGGTCCGGAGTGGCGCGGCGTTCGGTGAACGGGTTCTCGCGCGCGGCAGCACGCTCCTCGGGCGGACCCATCGAGGCAGCCTCGGCCGGGAGCTGAGTGGGACGCTCGACGGCACGCACGGCCGGACGCAGCGTCGGCGGCTGCTCGACCGGTACGTCGATCAGCGTCGGCTCCTCGTCCGGGTCCGGCACAGAGTGCACCCGGCGCGGACCACGCTCGGCGTCGCGCGTGGTGTGGCCGTCATGCCCGGCGTCCCGGGAAACCGGCTGGTTTCGCCGTGGCAGGCTGACGGTGTCCTCGAAGCCGGCCTCGTAGCTGTCGGCCCCGTGGTCGGGCGCGATGGACAGGTCGATGTCGGCCACCGCGCTCAGCCGGCGCTCGCCTGGCTGGTGCGCGGGCTGGACCGGCGGCGGCATCACCTGCGCCTGCTCACCCACCAGCCACCGGGCCTCGTCGTCGTCCGGGACCGCGAACCGACCAGGAGCGTCGTACGCGAACATCGCGATCTTCTCTTCCTTCTGCTCCTCCGCGTCGTCGGCCGCGACGAAGTAGGAGACCCGGACCGCCCAGCGGCCGTCGTCGCGCCGCCAGGCATCCCACTCGGCCGACGCCGGGTCGACCTGGCGGGTGCGGAGCCGCTCGGTGACCCAGGCGCCGAGGTTGCGGGCCGGGGCGTCGGCACCGCCACGGCGACGGACGGAGGCGCGCTGCGCGAGGCTCGCGATGTGGTCCCGCTCGGCCAGGACCGGACCGGCGAACGCCATCACGCGTTCCATCGGCATCTGGGCGACGGCCGCCACCGCCTCGGGACTTTCGCCGGCGCGGATACGAGCCTGGATGTCTCGTGGGCGCAGCGCGCTCTCCATTTGAATCTCCAGCTGGCCGAGTCGGGCACGGTCGCCGCGCAGGGCCGCACGCAACCGGTCGTCGACCGGAACGGCGAACTCCTCACCCGTCTCTGCCATCGCCAGGATGAGTTGCTTGCCATCCTCGCTCAGACCGACGAGCCTCGCCTCGCGCATTGCCTTTGTTCTCCTGTGCGGTTCTCGACAGTCTCTCCCGTGACGTGCTGCCTGACCAAGACCGGCGCGCCGTGCCGCCCGGTCATTGTGGAGGTTCTGTCACGAAATCACATCTTGCCTGCTCACAAGGGTCCTTGTGATCACACCAGTCACAGTAGTCACAACACGGTGTGACCGCGACTCAGTACTCAGTCACCGAACGCCGAACGGACCGCCAGAGCGCGCTTGATGTCGTCGGTGTCGTCGCCGACAGCACGCTGGATTCCGGCCGCGACCGAATCGTCGGCGGCCAGCTCACCGGCCAGCCGGACCACCCGCTCGTCGATCGCGTACCGCGGGAACGACGTGTGCGCGCTGCTCGCGATCACCCAGCCGGAACGGAACTTGGCGGTGCCGGCGATCTCGGCGAAGAACCGGTCGACGTACGGCGCGGTGAGCTCGGCCTGCGCCGGGTGCCAGAAGCCCGTCCCGGCGGCGTACAGCTCGTAGTTCGCGACGTCGGCGTCGGCCATGATGATCGCCCAGGCTCGCTCCTTGGCCTCCGGCGTCGGCAGCGCGGCCCGGCACTCGGTGGCGTGCACGACACCCTCGGAGGTGTTGTCGCGGGCGAGCTCGGCGTCGATGTCGGCATCGCCGATCGCACCGAGGCGGGCCAGTTGCAGCGTCACCATCCAGCGCAGCTCGGCGTCGACCGGGAGTCCTTCGGGGACGTCGCTGCCGCTCAGCCAGCCCTGCAGCAGGTCCACGTCGTCGGTCAGCTTGACCAGGCCGCGCGCCGCCGCGAGCTGCAGGCTGCTGCCCGCCGGTGCCGACCGGAGCCGCTCGGCCAGTACGTCGGCCAGCCGGCCGCGGTACGGCTCGTAGGGCAGGTAGACGCCGAGCAGCCGGCTCTGCGCCCAGCCGACCATCGACGAGACCGCGATGTCGCTGGTCTCGCCGGGCAGCATGCTGAGCAGGACCTCGAAGCCGAGCTTCGGGTCGAGCTCGGCGTCCGCGACCGCGTCCCGGATGCTGTTGAGAACGACGGCCCGGGTCACCCCGCTCTCGATCTTCGGCAGCACGTCCGCGAGGTTCGCCAGGCTGTCCGCGTCGAGCCGGATCTTCGCCCAGGTGTCGTCGCCCGCGTCCGGGATCACCACCGCGGCCGAAGAGTCGAGCGCCACGTCCACCTCGTCCGCGTCCAGCAGTACGTCGACCGTGGTCGCGCGCCCGTCCGCGTCGTACCCACCGACGGTCAGCTTGTGCGGTCGGGTCGCCGGGTGTGCGGTCGGCGCGACGCGGCGTAGCTTGATGCCGGTCTCGGTGCGGACAGCGCTGATCGTGTCGAGACCCGGGGTACGGAGCCAGTTCTGCGCCCACGTGTCCAGGTTGACGGCACCGGCCTCGGTCCACTTCGCGAGCAGGTCGGCGAAGGTCGCGTTGGCGAACTCGTTCGCGACGATGTGCGCCTTGACGCCGGCCAGGAAGATGTCGTCACCGAGGTAGGCGGCGAGCTGCTTCAGCACCGCCGCGCCCTTGGCGTACGAGATGCCGTCGAAGTCGTCGAGGGACGCGAGCGCGTCCTTCACCGCGTCGGCCGCGACCGGGTGTGTCGACGAACGCTGGTCGGCCTGCAGACCCCACCACTTCCGGATGAAGGCGAAGTCGATCCAGTTGTCCTGGTAGTCGGTCGCGGCGGTCGACACCCGGTGCGCCATGTACTCGGCGAACGACTCGTTCAGCCACAGGTCGTTCCACCACTGCATCGTGACGGTGTCGCCGAACCACTGGTGCGCCATCTCGTGGACGATCGTCCGGGCCCGTTGGCTGCGCTCGGCGTCGGTCGCCGCGGACCGGAACACCATCGAGTCGCGGAACGTCACGCAACCCGGGTTCTCCATCGCGCCGGCGTTGAACTCCGGCACGAAGGCCTGGTGGTACTCGCCGAACGGGTACCGGTAGCCGAACATCCGGTGGTACTCGTCGAAGGCCTGCTTGGTGACCCGGAAGATGTCCTCGGCCTCGCGGTCCAGCGCTTCCTTCAGCGACTGCCGCGACACCACGCTCAGCGCGATCCCGTCGTGGGAGTCGGTCAGCTGGTGGTACGGTCCGGCCACGACGGTGACGAAGTACGTCGACAGCGGCAGCGTCTCGGTCAGCTCCCAGCGGCCGGGGGAGACCTGGGTCGCGGCTCCGTTGCCGAGCACCAGCCACTCCGGCGGCGCGGTCACCTTCAGCCGGTACGGCGCCTTGAGGTCGGGCTGGTCGAAGCACGCGAAGATGCGCGGCGCGGCGTCGAGGAAGGACATCGCGTAGGTGTAGACGAGACCGTCGGCGGCGTCGACCGCGCGGTGCAGTCCCTCACCGTCGTGGGAGTACGCCATCGAGGCGGCGACGACGAGCTCGTTGTCCGGCTGCAGGCCGGTGAGCTCGAGCCGTCCGTCGTTCAGCCCGGCGACGTCGACCGGTGCGCCGTTCAGCGTCACCGACAACAGCTCGTCGGGTTGCACGTCCAGCCACGTCGTCTGCTCCGACGCGGTGAACCTGATGGTGGTGGTGGACCCGAACGTGCGCTCGCCCTGGGTGAGGTCGAGATCGACGTCGTACGACTGGACGGAGAGTGCGGCGGCCCGAGTGCGGGCGCCGTCCACGGTGAGACTCGGCATGAGGGCCACTGTATGCCGTGATTAGGCTGAGCACATGAGCGAGATGGAGTACCGGCAACTGGGTGACTCAGGGCTGACTGTGAGCGTGGTCGGACTCGGCTGCAACAACTTCGGGCGGCGGCTGGATGCCACGCGTACGGACGTGGTGGTGAACGCCGCGGTGGACGCGGGCATCACCTTGTTCGACACCGCGGACGTCTACCACGGCGAGCACGGGTCCAGCGAAGAGCTGCTCGGCAAAGCCCTCGGTGGCCGGCGCGACGAGGTGGTGATCGCGACCAAGTTCGGCGGCGACATGCACGGGGCGAACGGTCCGGACTGGGGTGCCCGCGCCTCCCGCCGGTACATCCGCAAGGCGGTCGAATCGAGTCTGCAGCGGCTCGGCACCGACTGGATCGACCTCTACCAGCTGCACCTGCCGGACCAGGTCACCCCGATCGAGGAGACCCTCGCGGCGCTGTCCGAGCTCGTTGCCGAGGGCAAGGTCCGGTACATCGGCAGTTCCCAGTTCGCCGGCTGGCAGGTGGTGGACGCGGACTGGGCCGCCCGGACCGCCGGCCTCGAGCACTTCATCAGCGCCCAGAACCGGTACTCGCTGCTCGAGCGCGAGGTCGAGGACGAACTGGTGCCCGCGTGCGAGCACCTCGGCATCGGCGTCCTGCCGTTCTTCCCGCTCTCGTCCGGCCTGCTCACCGGCAAGTACAAGCGGGGCGAGGAGGCACCCGCCGGGACGCGGCTGGCGACCCAGCCAGACCGTCTGGCCACCGCCGACTTCGACAAGATCGAGGCGCTGGAGACGTTCGCGGCCGAGCGCGACCTGACCATGATCGACGTCGCGATCGGCGGCCTCGCGGCCCAGCCCGCGGTCGCCTCGGTCATCGCCGGCGCCACCACAGCGGAGCAGATCGCGCAGAACGTCGCGGCCGGGATGTGGGAGCCCACCGCCGCCGACCTGGCCGCCCTGGACGAGCTCACCTGATGCTGATTCTGCTGCCGCCGTCCGAGGGCAAGACCGGACGGTCTCGCGGTCGCGCCGTCGACTTCTCGACTCTCTCGTTCCCGGAGCTGAACCCCGTCCGCGAGCAAGTCCTGGAGACGCTGGCGAAGGTGTCCGCGTCTTCCGACGCGTACGACGTCCTGGACGTGGGCGCCTCGCTGCAAGGTGAGGTCGACCGCAACACCCGCTGGCGTACCGAGCCCGCGGTGCCGGTGTCCGAGCTGTACTCCGGCGTCCTGTACGACGCTCTCGGGTACGCGAGCATGTCCGCGGGCACCAAGCGCCGCGCGGGCAGCCGCTTGCTCGTGGTGTCCGCGGCGTGGGGCGCGTTGCGGCCGGCCGACCGCGTACCGCCGTACCGGCTCTCGATGGGTACGACGCTGCCCGGTCATGGACCGCTGGCGTCGGTCTGGCGCGATCCGCTGGCGGCCGCGCTGTCGGAGACCAGCGGTGTGATCGTCGACTGCCGCTCCTCGACGTACGTCGCCGCGTGGCGCCCGAGCGGTGACCAGGCAGCCAAGTGGGTCTCGGTCAACGTCGTCCGTGAACGCGACGGTGTTCGGACGGTCGTGTCGCACATGGCCAAGCACACCCGCGGCCTGGTCGCGCGGCACCTGCTCGAGTCCGGCAAGGACCCCGGAACCCCGAAGTCCCTGCACAAGCTGGTCAGCGAACGCTGGAACGCCGAACTCGACCGCACCGGCGCCGGCTGGACACTCACCGTCGTCGAGCACGACTGATCGTTGCCGCTGAGGCCTTTCGAGACCGGAAAGCCTTGCAAACAGGGGATGTGGGCACCTGCTCCGGCGCTTGACAGGGTGCCGACCGCGGCGGACGCTCCGAAGAAGACCGGTTCCGGCGGTCTTGCTGTGGGTGACAGCGAGACTCCAAGGGGGAAGCATCATGCGGATCAATCGTGTCGGCGCTGACATCAGCGTTCTGAGTGACCAACTGCCGGTGCCCGGCATCGGCTTCCTGCCCGTGAACGCGTTCGTCCTGCTCGCGGCCGAGCCGCTGGTGGTCGACACCGGGTTGAGCCTGCCGGACCGTGGCTTCATGGATGCGCTCGGCTCGGTCGTCGATCCGGCCGACGTGCGGTGGATCTGGCTGACCCATCCGGACCGCGACCACACCGGCTCGCTGTTCGACCTGCTGGAGGCGGCTCCGCAGGCGCGGCTGATCACGACGTTCATCGGCGCGGGGATCATGTCGACCGAGCGGCCGCTGCCGATGGACCGCCTGTACTTGCTGAACCCGGGCCAGTCGCTGTCCTTGGGCGACCGGACGGTGACTGCCTTGCGGCCGCCGTTGTACGACAGTCCCGCGACCGTGGGCTTCTACGACGACCGCTCGCGGGCACTGTTCAGCTCCGACTGTTTCGGCTCGCCGATGCCGACGCCGGAGCTCGCCGACTGCGGAGATGTCGGTGACGCTCCGCGGGACGCGCTGCGCGGCGGGCAGCTGCTCTGGGCAACGATCGACAGTCCCTGGGTGCACAACGTCGACGCGGAGGCCTTCCGGCGTACCGTGCAGCCGATCCGGGAGATGGATCCCGACGTCATCCTCAGCAGCCACTTGCCGCCGGCGCCGGGACAGACGGCCGAGTTCCTGGATCTGCTCGAGACGGCGCCGCGGGCGGATGCCTTCGTCGGACCGGATCAGCAGGCCTTGGAGGAGATGCTGGCGAGCTTCGAGCCGGCGCCCTCGCCGGGGTGATCCGGTCCGCGCATCGGCGGGCGTTCATTCGGCTTTCATCCGTGAGTGGTTTCTTACTGCGTGTGATCGGGGAAGGCTGAGGGCAGTACGTCAGGGGGGAATCCGCCCCACCCTCGGAGGCCTGACCTATGCGACGTTCGATCACCGCTGCACTGACAGCAGTCGCCGCGACCGCGGCGTTCACCCTGAGCGCCGGACCGGCGCTCGCCTACCCACCGGACCCGCCGTCGGCCGGTACGGCGGCCACCCAGCTGGCGAGCCTCACCGTGAAGACGGAGGGCTCGACGAGCGGGTACAGCCGCGACCTGTTCCCGCACTGGATCACGCAGTCCGGTAGCTGCGACACCCGGGAACAGGTGCTCAAGCGGGACGGCACCGGCGTCACCGTCGACAGCAGCTGCCAGCCGACCACCGGTCGCTGGTACAGCGTGTACGACGCCACTTACGTGAACGACTCTTCGGGCGTCGACATCGATCACATCGTCCCGCTCGCTGAAGCCTGGAAATCCGGTGCGAACGGCTGGACCACGGCCCGTCGCCAGCAGTTCGCGAACGACCTGAGCATCGCGCAGCTGATCGCGGTGTCGGCGTCGAGCAACCGGTCCAAGGGCGACAAGGACCCGTCCGAGTGGAAGCCGACCAACGCCTCGGTGCACTGCATCTACGCCCGCGAGTGGATCTGGGTGAAGTACACCTACGGCCTCTCGCTGCAGTCGGCCGAGAAGACCGCGCTGCAGCAGATGCTGGCGGCCTGCTGACTCAGTCCTCGAGGAGATGGCGACGCTGGGCGTGGATGCCGGCCTGGAACCGGGTCCGCGCACCCAGCGTCTCCATCAGCTCGGCGACCCGGCGGCCGACCGTGCGACTGCTCAGCCCGAGCTGCCGCGCGATCGCGTCGTCCTTGAGGCCCGCGCCGAGCAGCGTCATCAATCGCGCGTCGAGCGGGTCTGTCTTGACCACGGGCACTACCGGAACTGCCTGGTCCCACAACAGCGTGAACATCTCGACCAGCGCGTCGAGCAACGCGCACGGATGGACGACGAGAGCGCTGTCGACCAGTTGGTCGACGTCCAGCGGCATCAACGCGGCCCGGCGGTCGAAGACGGCGAGCTTCATCGGCAGCTGCGGATGGATCCGCGAGGTCTCCCCGGCGTCCGCCGCGCTGTAGGCCTGGTCGACGCCGCCGGGACGGTCGAGTGAGTCGGGGGAGTAGATGCCCCGGACAACCACACCGTCGCTGAGCAGCCTGTGCACCCGCGGCTCCGACTCCCCGGTCTTCGACGCGTACGGCGGCCGGTCGAGCACCAGCAGCTCTTCGCGGGTCCCGTTGAGCAACTGCGCGAACCGGGCCGCGATCGCCTCCTGACCGACGATCACCTCGACCAGGTTCTCCGGCCGGTGCTGCTCCTGCGCTCGCAGCTCCGTCAGCAACACTCTTGCCTCGGCGCGAACCCGGTCCAGCTCGGCACGCCGTACCGCGACCAAGGCGTCGACGGCCACGTCGGGGCGGGTCGGCAGCAGCCGCATCGGATGGTCCGACGTGGTGGTGAGCAGTCCGAGGGTCTCCAGCCGCTCGACGGTCGCGGCAACCTCGTGCTCGTCGCGGTCGAGGAGCTTGGCCAGCTCCGCGATCCCGCACCCGGACGCGGTCAGCAGGGCGCGGTACGCCTCCTCGTCAGGCGGATCGACCCCCACCGACTCCAGCATCCGTCCCTCCCATCGCCCGGATCCCGGACAGGCTATCTCGTCTCCTGGATGCAGGTGGAATCGTTTTCCCGTTGGTGGCGACTTCGCGCCATGTCCGGCATACGTCAGGCGGTCCGCAGGTGCGAATCCACCCCGAGTGGGGTACGACTGTGTCTGCCGGGCGCGCGCGGATCGGACAGGGGACGTCTGGTCAAGCCTCAACGCGCGCGCCCGCCTACTTGGTGCGACGATGAGACGAAGGTGCAGCGCGAGCCGGCGGGTCACCTTCGAGTTACAGCTCGGTCGCAGGCTGTGGCGAATGCACCCCGGAATGTGGTCGACTGACGCACCGAATTCCTGGGAGGCACGATGAGCGAGAGCATGAGCGCCGCCGCACCTCAGACGGGCGAGCGTCCTGAACTCAAACGGGTCATGGGACCCGGCCTACTACTGCTGTTCGTGGTCGGGGACATTCTCGGTACCGGCGTGTACGCGCTGACCGGGAAGGTGGCCGGCGAGGTCGGCGGGGCGGTCTGGCTACCGTTCCTGTGCGCGTTCGTGGTCGCACTGCTGACCGCGACCAGCTATCTGGAACTCGTCACGAAGTACCCGAAGGCCGGCGGCGCGGCGGTCTACACGCACAAGGCGTTCGGGATCCACTTCCTCACCTTCCTGCTCACGTTCGCGGTGATGTGTTCCGGTCTCACCTCGGCCTCGAGCGCGTCGAAGGCGTTCGCCGCGAACTTCTTCAGCGCCGCCGACATCGACCCCGATCGCGGCTCACTGCTGATGATCACCGCGCTGGCGTTCATGACGCTGATCGCGCTGGTCAACCTCCGCGGCGTCGGCGAGAGCGTGAAGGCGAACGTCGTCCTGACCTGTGTCGAGTTGAGCGGTCTGCTGATCGTGATCGGCATCGGCGCGTGGGCGCTGGCCGGCGGCGACGGCGACACCGCGCGGCTGACCGAATTCAACGTCCCGTCCGGCGAGTCGCCGTTCGGCGCCGTCACCGCGGCGACCGCGCTGGCGTTCTTCGCGATGGTCGGCTTCGAGGACTCGGTGAACATGGCCGAGGAGACCAAGGACCCGGTCCGGATCTTCCCGAAGATGATGCTGACCGGCCTCTGCATCACCGGTGTCATCTACGTGCTGGTCGCGATCTCCGCGGTCGCGCTGGTGTCGCCGGAAGACCTGAACGAGGGCGCGACACCGCTGCTGAAGGTCGTCCAGGCCGGTGCGCCGGGCTTCCCGCTCGAGGTGTTCGCCTGGATCACCATGTTCGCGGTGGCCAACTCGGCGCTGATCAACATGCTGATGGCGAGCCGCCTGCTCTACGGCATGTCGCACGAGAAGGTCCTGCCCGGTCCGCTCGGCCGAGTACTGCGCCGGCGCCGGACGCCGTGGATCGCGATCCTGTTCACCACGCTGCTCGCGTTCGTCCTGATCGGGTACGCCGATCTGGCCGCGCTCGGTGGTACGACGGCGTTCCTGCTGCTGTGCGTGTTCGCGATCGTGAACGTGGCCGTGCTGGTACTTCGCCGGGACCCGGTCGAGCACAAGCACTTCCACGCCCCGACCGCGCTCCCGCTGCTCGGTGTGATCCTGTGCGTGTACCTGGCCAGCCCGCTGTCAGGGCGCGACTCGGCGGACTACAAGATCGCCGGCTGGCTGATGCTGATCGGTGTCGCGCTGTGGGCGATCACCTGGCTGCTGAACAAGTACGTGTTCAAGCGGCACGCCGAGTTCGATCCGAGCCATATCGACCCCGGTGGTCCAGTGAACTGACCGGCAGGAAGGCTGCGACCACCACCGTCGCGAGGGCCGCGAGCCCGGTGGCCACCGCGATCCAGCCGAGTGCCGGGTAGCCGGCGCCGGCGCCGATCGCGAGGCCACCGAGCCACGGCCCGGCGGTGATCCCGACGTTGAACGCGGAGAAGTTGGTCGCGGTCGCCAGGGTCGGTGCGTCGCCGGCCAGGCTGAAGACGCGGGCGTTGAGCGCCGGGTTGGTCGCGAAGCCGAAGCCGCCGAGAAGGACGACCACTGCGAGGGTGACGACGGGATTCGTCGCGGTGAGGGCGAGGACCGCGGACAGGATGCCCAGGCCGGTGATACCCACGAAGAGGGTGTGGAACGGCAGGGCGTCCGCGGTCCGCCCGCCGAGCGTGATGCCGATGAACGAACCCAGACCGTAGAGGGCGAGGACGCCCGGTACGGCGCTCGGCGTCAGCCCGGTCGTGTTGATCAGCAGGGGAGCGAGGTAGCTGAACACCACCAGGATCGTGGATGTGACCAGCGCGGTCGTGCCGAAGGCCAGCCAGAGTCGGGCGTGGAGCAGAGCACGAAGTTCCTCGCGCAGCTGCGGTGCACTCTCCGGATCCGGCCTGCCGGCGGGAATGGTCGCAAACACACCGGCCATCGCGAGCACACACAAACCGGCGACCGTCCAGAACGCCGATCGCCAGCCGAGGTTCTGCCCGAGCACCGTGCCGATCGGGAGACCGACGATGGTGGCGATGGTCAGGCCGCCGGTAACCACGCTCATCGCGCGAGCCCGCCGGTCGACAGGCACCAGCGCGACCACGGTGACGGCCGCGACCGACCAGAAACCGGCGTACACGAAGGCGCCGACGACGCGGGTGGCCAGGAGGATCGCGTAGTTCGGGGTCAACGCTCCCGCGACATGGGTGGCCGCGAAGATGCCGAGGAACACCAGCAACGCCGTACGCCGGGACCACTTGAGCGTGACCACCGCCAGGATCGGCGCACCGAGCAGCATGCCGACCGCGAACGCGGAGATCAGCAGGCCGGCGGCCGGGATGGAGGTCCGCAGATCGCCCGACAATTCGGGCAGCAGACCGGCGAGCATCAGCTCCGACGTTCCCTGCGCGAAGATGCTCAAGCCCAGCACATAGACGGCAACCGGCATCGCGTTCCCCCACCTCACCTCGATAGCCACCGGGAGTATCGCAGAGATCACTGTGTGCTGTCGCCGCGCCTGTCAAGGACTGAGACTTGGCCGGATACGGCATCGTTGATACATGAGCTCCCAGATACCTGCGAAGCGGACGGGCGGGGCGGTGGACGCTGCCCGGATCGGGAGCGGGCTGAAGCTGCTCGGTGTGCTGGTCGGGCTGATGTGGCTCAGCGAGATCATCGACGCGGCGACGAACGGCGCGCTGGATCAGTACGGGATCATCGCGCGTGATCCGCAGGGCTTGGTCGGCATCATCACCGCGCCGTTCCTGCACCTCGGCTTCGGCCACCTGATCTCGAACACGCTGCCGCTGGTGACACTCGGCCTGTTGATCGCCGTCGGCGGTGCGGCCCGGCTGTTCGCGGTGACGGCCATCGTGACCGTGATCGGCGGATTCGGCACCTGGCTGATCTCACCGCCGAACACGATCACCATCGGCGCCAGCGGTCTGGTCTTCGGGTACGCCGCCTACCTGATCATGCGCGGACTGTTCAACCGCCGGATCAGCCAGGTGCTGCTCGGCGTCGTGGTCGTCCTGGTCTGGGGGAGCGCCCTGCTCGGCGGGCTGCTTCCGCAGGACGGGATCTCCTGGCAGGGACACCTGTTCGGCGCGATCGCCGGTGTCCTGGCCGCCTGGATCCTGGCCGACGACCGGCCCAAGCGCAGGCCGGCCAGACCGGTCAGCTGAGCGTCGCGGGGTCCGTGTTGGCTCCGCAGACCACCACGACCACGCGCTCGCCGTCGGCCGGGCGATAGACGCCCGACTTCAGCGCGGCGTACGTGACGGCCGCGCCGTGCTCGACGGCCAGGTGGTACTCGTGCCAGAGCTCGTTGCGAGCAGCAACGATGGCTTCCTCGTCAACGAGCAGCGACCGTACGCCGTACTCCCGGGCGGCCGCGAACGCGAGATCACCGAGCCGCCGGGCACCGAGCGAGTCCGCAGCCACGCCGCCGACCGGCCCGTCGACCGGCTCGCCGGCCTCCAGTGCGCGGTGCAGGGTCGCCGACAACTCCGGCTCCACACCGATCACCTGCGCGTTGTCGCCGATCGCCGTCGCGATGCCCCCGATCAGCCCGCCACCACCGACCGCGACCAGGACGGTGTCGAAGGATCCGGCCTGCTCGAGCAGCTCCAGCCCGATGGTGCCCTGACCTGCCACGACTTCGGGCTGGTCGTAGGCATGCAGCAGCAGCGCGTCGCCCTGGTCCCGCGCTTCGACCGCAGCCTGATACGCCTCGGCGTATTCGTTCCCGACCTGGACCACCTCGGCGTCGAGCGTGCGCAGCTTGGCGACCTTCGGGGCGGGCGCGTTGACCGGAACGAAGATCCGCGCCGGTACGCCGAGTTCGCGGGCGGCATAGGCCGCGGCCAGACCCGCGTTGCCGCCGGACGCCGCGACGATGCCCTGCCCGGTCAGCTCGCCGCGTTCCTTCGCGACCAGGAGCCGGTTGAAGGCGCCGCGCGGTTTGAACGAGCCGGTGTGCTGCAGCAGCTCCAGCTTGAAGACCAGGCCCGGCGCCACCTCGATCACCGGAGTCCGTCGTACCCGTCCGGCGATCCGCTCCGCCGCCGCCCGCACCTCATCGACCCTTACCGTCATGCCCCAACCCTGCCACGATGAGAGAAGCCGACGGTTGGGAGGCCATCAGAAATGGGTGCGTACGACGAGAGCTACCGGCGGAGTCTCGCTGATCCGGAAGGGTTCTGGCTGGAGGCCGCGGAGGCGATCTCCTGGACCCGGCCACCGACGCGGGCACTCGACGACTCGGGCGCACCGCTGTACCGGTGGTACCCGGACGCCGAGCTCAACACGTCGTACAACGCACTCGACCGGCACATCGAGGCGGGGAACGGCGACCGCGTCGCGCTGATCTACGACTCACCGGTCACCGGCACGGGCCGCTCGTACACGTACGGCGAACTGCGGGACGAGGTCGCGCGGTTCGCCGGGGTGCTCGCATCGCTCGGTGTGGGTACGGGGGATCGTGTCATCGTCTACATGCCGATGGTGCCCGAGGCCGCCGTCGCGATGCTCGCGTGTGCGCGGCTCGGCGCGATCCACTCGGTGGTGTTCGGTGGGTTCGCACCCCGCGAGCTCGCCGCACGGATCGACGACGCGACGCCGAAGGTGATCGTGGCCGCGTCCTGCGGCATCGAGCCCACGCGCGTGGTCGAGTACAAGCCGATCATCGATGCGGCTCTCGAACTCAGCCGGCACCAGCCGGAGCGCACCGTGGTGCTGCAGCGGGAGACCGCACTGGCCGAGCTGGGCGAGCGCGATCTCGACTGGGCCGAGCTGGCCGCCGCGGCAAAGCCGGCCGATCCGGTCCCGGTCGCCGCGACCGATCCGCTCTACATCCTCTACACGTCAGGTACGACGGGGAAGCCGAAGGGCGTGGTCCGCGACAACGGTGGCCACGCGGTCGCGCTGTCCTGGTCGATGCGGGCGATCTACGACATCGGTCCGGGTGACGTGTGGTGGACCGCCTCCGATGTCGGCTGGGTCGTCGGACACTCGTACATCGTGTACGCGCCGCTGCTGGTCGGCGCGACCACCGTGCTCTACGAGGGCAAGCCGGTCGGTACGCCGGACGCCGGTGCGTTCTGGCGAGTCATCTCCGAGCACGGCGCGAAGGCCCTGTTCACCGCGCCGACCGCGATCCGGGCGATCAAGAAGGTCGATCCTGAGGCCGAGCTCGCGTCGAAGTACGACCTGAGCGCCTTCGGGACGCTGTTCCTGGCCGGCGAGCGGCTCGATCCCGAGACGTATCACTGGGCTCACGAGCATCTCGGCGTACCGGTGGTGGATCACTGGTGGCAGACGGAGACCGGATGGCCGATCGCCGCGAACCCGCGGGGACTCGAGGCGCTCCCGACCAAGCCGGGTTCGGCGACGGTCCCGGTGCCAGGGTGGGACGTGCAGATCCTGGACGCCGTGGGGATTCGGCAGCCCGCGGGCGAGGAGGGAGCGATCGCGATCAAGCTCCCGCTGCCGCCGGGTGCGCTGCCGACGCTGTGGGGTGACGACCAGCGCTACATCGACAACTACCTCAGCCGGTACGACGGCTACTACCTGACCGGCGACTCCGGGTACCTCGACGAAGACGGCTACATCTTCGTGATGGGCCGCACCGACGACGTCATCAACGTCGCCGGGCACCGCCTGTCGACCGGTTCGATGGAGGCGGTTCTGGCGGCTCATCCGGCGGTCGCCGAGTGTGCTGTGATCGGCGTACATGACGCGTTGAAGGGCCAGGTCCCGCGCGGTCTCGTCGTACTCAAGGCCGGTGCCGACATCCCGGAGGATGTCCTGCGGGACGAGTTGGTGACAGCGGTACGGCGGGAGATCGGGCCGGTGGCGGCGTTCCGGGACGTATCGGTGGTGGACGGCCTGCCGAAGACGCGGTCGGGGAAGATCCTGCGCAAGACGATGCGTGGAATCGCCGACGGGCGGGACGAGGCGGTGCCGTCGACGATCGAGGACGCGAGCGTGCTCGACGCGCTGCGTCCGATCCTGCGCCGTCAGTGAGCCAGGAACTCCAGTACCAACGGACCGGCGACTGCCCGGAACTCGTGGAAGTACGCGTGCCGAGCGCCTTGGATGAGTTCCGCGCGGGCACTGGGGATCCGGTCCGCGAGGAGCTGCGCGTTGGCGACCGGGCTGAAGATGTCGTCGGTCCCGTGCAGGATCAACGTCGGCGCACTGATGCTCGGCAGCCCGTCCCACGCGTCGTGCCTGTTGCTCGCGACCAGATGCCGCCGCTTCGCGTACGCCGGCATGTCAGGGTCACCGAGCACCGGGTGCGGACCAGGGTTCACGGCCAGCCAGGTCGGCGTGTACATGAGCTCGAGCAGCACGCTGTCGGTGCGTTGCGGGTCGGCCAGAGCGCGGCGGATCTCCTGACTCCGCTCGTAGCCGTGTTTGGCACCGGGTGACGTGCACCCGAGCACCAGCCTGTTGACGCGATCCGGATGGTTGATCGCGATCCACTGCGCGACCCGGCCACCCATCGACGTGCCGTACACCTGCGCGGCCGGCAACCCGAGGTCGTCGAGCACCGCGATCACGTCCTCGGCGAAGCCGGGTGTGCTGTAGATCTCGTCCGGCTTGTCGCTGTCCCCGGTGCCGCGCCAGTCCAGCGTGATCGTCCGGTACGTCGCCTCGAAGTCGGCCCGGACCGGGTCCCACCAGGTGTGGTTGTTGGCCTGGCCGGCCAGCAGGACGAGTGGTTGCCCCTCGCCACGGACCTGGTACGCGATCCGGTTCCCGTCGGGGGCTGTTGCGTGCGGCACGGGAGCAGTCTGCCTGATTCGGCGGCGAGTTAGGCTCGGGGTATGCGAGTGGTGATTGCGGGTGGACACGGACAGATCGCCCTGCGGCTGACCAGGCTGCTGGCCGGTGACGGTCACGAGGTGGTCGGGCTGGTCCGCAACCCCGATCACGAGGGCGACCTCACCGCGGCCGGTGGGCAGGCCGCCGTACTGGATCTCGAGCAGGCTGATGCCGCGGCCGTCGCAGGGGTCCTGTCCGGCGCCGACGTGGCGATCTTCGCCGCCGGTGCCGGCCCGGGCAGCGGGAACGCTCGCAAGGACACGGTCGACCGTGGTGCGGCCGCGCTGTTCGCCGACGCGTCCGAGCAGACCGGCGTACGGCGGCACATCCAGGTCGGCTCGATGGGCGCCGACCGGGCACCCTCGCTGACCGACGACGAGACCTTCACCGTCTACCTGCGGGCCAAGTGGGCTGCCGAGGAAGATCTGCGGTCGAGGGACCTCGACTGGACTGTCCTGCGGCCGGGCAGTCTGACCAACGACCCCGGCACCGGTCAGGTGCTGCTCGCCGACAAGACGGGCAACGGCAGGATCAGCCGCGACGACGTGGCGCTGGTGCTGGCGGGTCTGTGTGACACCCCGGCCTCGATCGGCCGGACCCTCGAACTCGTCGCCGGACAGACCCCGGTGGCCGAGGCCTTGACGACTCTTTGACGTTGCCACGAGCAACAGATTGTGACGGTTATGAGCGACACACTGCGGCAGGTGCAGTTCGAACGCCTGGCGAACAGCAGCTACGAGGTCCGCAACGCGCGCGGCGGCAGCATCCGGGTCGGCTCCGGCGGTGCGGACACCGACTTCACCCCGGTCGAGCTGCTGCTGGCCGCGATCGGCACCTGCTCGGCGATCGACGTCGACATCGTGGTCAGCCGGCGGGCCGAGCCGACCGAGTTCCGTGCCGAGGTGCGCGGCGACAAGGTCCGCGACGCCGAGGAGGGCAACCGGATGGAGAACCTCGCGGTCGAGTTCACCATCCGCTTCCCCGAGGGTGAGGACGGCGACAAGGCCCGGGAGGCCCTGCCGCGCGCGGTGAAGATGTCGCACGACCGCCTCTGCACGGTCAGCCGCACGGTCGAGCTCGGCACACCCGTCACGACGACGGTCGACGAAACGACCTAGGTCGTCAGGAACTCAACGACTGGGCGGAGGCGGGTCGTGAGGAGCTTCTGTGTCTTGCGGCTGTCGAGGCGAACGTCCGATGGCTGGCCCGGCACGAACGGCAACGTGTTCGGGTCCAGGCCGTCGCGAGCGGCGATCATCCGGCCGAGTTCCAGTCGGCTGACGGCATCCGGGCCGGCCACGTGAGCCGTGCCGGTGTGGTCTGATTCCAGCAACTCGAGCAGCGCGGTGGCCAGGTCGCTGACATGCACCGGGCACCGGATGTTGCCGGCGAACAGTGCTCCCGGTTGCCCGCTCGCCAACGCGTGCACGAGGCGTTCGCTGGCCGACGTACCGTCGCTCCCGACGATGATCGACGTACGCGCGATCACCGCGGACGGATCGACCGCGCGGATCGTCGTCTCGGCGGCCGCCTTCGCCGCGCCGTACGGCGTCACCGGGCACGGCGCCGCATCCTCGTCGTACAGCTGGTCGCCTCCGCCGAACACCACATCCGTCGACACGAACACGAGCCTGGCACCTCTTGCGGCAACGGCCAGATTGGCGGCTCCGTCAGCAGTGGTCTCCCAGTCGGACTGCCGGAACGCCGCGTGAATGATGCCATCGGGACGGACCCGGCGCAGCACGTCCGCGACCTCGCCGCGGTCCCGGACATCCATCCGAACCCCGCCCGCGACCGCAGCCGTGTGGTACGTCGGAACGACGTCATGCCCAGCCAGCCGCACGACCTCACGCCCCAGGAAGCCGGCGGCCCCAGTGACGAGAAGCCTCACACCGACAGCCTACGACGCTCCAATCGCCAGCCGGCAGTCCTCGTACTGCGCTTCACCTCCGCGACCGTGCGGATCTTGCGCGGTGTCATCCACGACTGCGACGGCTTGTGCAACATCCAACCGCCGCCGATCGTGATCGCCGCGTGCTCCACGAGACCATCCAGGTTGCGCCAGACGAACACAGTCCCCGGTACGTCGTCATGTCCGCGCGGGACTGTGTTGCCGGCGAGCCACTCCTCGAAGGGCTCGCGCACCATCCAGACCTGGTCCGCTCCGTCGACGCCGGCCGCTGCCATGACGGTCCCGAAGCAGTTGGGTCCGCTGCCCGCGGCGAATGTCCCGGCGAGCTCGCGGACGCGCGGGAGCGTGGACGGCCACTCGCGGACTTCGGCGTGCCGACTCGGTCCGATGTCCTCGCTGACGACGTGTGGGAGCACGCGCTCGGCCCGATCCTCGAGCAACGACTTCCACCAGACGAACCGATGGCCGTCGGCCTGCCGGCGGATCTCCGGACCGAGGATCGCGTGCCACCGGCGCACGGTCGGCACGGCGCCACGGTCGTGTCGGACCTGCGCGCGGACCAGTGCGGCTCGCGTCGGCTTCGGCAGCGCGGCGTACGTCGCTTCATCCAGCCAAGCCACGTGCGTCGCGGAGCTGTCCAGCCTGTAGACGCGATAGGTGTCGCGCTGCTCCCGCGTCGGCTCACGGTCATCCGTCACGAGGCCCCAGTCCTTCGCCTGCTGCCTGGTGACGTAGAACGGCTGGACCTCGGGCGCGAGCCAGTCGACCCAGTGCGCGAGCAGGGCGGGGGAGACCTCGATGCCGAGGACCGTCAGAGTCACCCGGCCAACGCTCTCAACTCCCGCAGCTGACCGCTACCGGGTTTCGCCGGGCGCGGCCTGCGGGCCGCGGTACGGCTGGGTCTGCGTGTAGACGAGGTTGGTCGTGGTGCTGCCGAACTCGGTGAGCTCGTTGACGAGTTCCTCCAGGTGCGGCATGGACCCGGCGGCGACCTTGAGCGTGTAACAGTCGTCGCCGGTGGTGCGCAGGCATTCGAGGATCTCGTGCCGCTCCTTCAGCAACTGGCGCAGCGGCTCGTGCTTGTTGCCCGGATACTTCAGCCGGACGACGGCGAGTACGGCGTACCCGACCTTGGTCAGGTCGACGTCGGCACGGTAGCCGCTGATGACGCCGGTCGACTCGAGCCGGCGGACCCGCTCGGTCGCTGCGGAGGCGCTGAGGTTCACTCGGCGGCCGAGCTCGGTCAGCGACATCCGCGCGTCGTTCTGCAGCTCGACCAGGATGGCCCAGTCGGTCGGATCGAGAGTCTCGGTCATACCGCGATATTACCGGTGATTCCCCGGCCGATGCCGCCGTACGCCGGGAGGAATCCCTTCAAAACAGCACGTTCGCCTCGATAGCCTGGATGGCGTGGAACTTGGTGTGAATGTCCCGAACTTCGGTCCCGGCACGAATCCGGACCGGCTGCGTGGCTGGGCCCGGACGGTGGAGGGTCTCGGCTACGACCTGTTGATGGTGTCCGATCATGTCGTGATCACGCCCGATGTCGCCGAGCAGTATCCGGCGCCGTTCTACGAGCCGTTCACCACGTTGAGCTGGCTGGCCGGGATCACCGACGGGATCAGGCTCGGCACGACCGTGCTGATCGCGCCGTACCGGCACCCGTTGCTGGTGGCAAGGATGGCGGCGAACCTGCAGCAATTGAGCGGCGGCCGGCTGGTGCTCGGCGTCGGCGTTGGCTGGGCGAGGCAGGAGTTCGAGGCGCTGGGGGCGGACTTCGCTCGCCGCGGCAAGGACACCGATGAGCTCCTGGTCGAGCTCCGCCGGGCCTGGGCGGACCAGAAGGACTACGGCGGTGGCGAGCAGCCTCCGCTGTGGATCGGCGGACGCAGTACGGCGGGTATGCGGCGCGCGGTCCGGTACGGCGACGCGTGGCATCCGCTCCGGGAGCGGGTCGACTGGATGCGTGACGCGGTCGACCGGCTGCGGGCGATCGCCGCCGAGGAGGACCGGCCAGTGCCCGGCTTCGCGCCGCGGATCCTGCTCCGGCTGACCGACGATCCGCTGCCCGACGACGAGAGAGCCGCGGGCGAGGGCTCGCTCGAACAGATCCTCACCGACATCGACGTACTCCGTGATCTGGGCGCGCGGAGCGTCGTACTGGATCCCTTCCTGGGGGATCCTGCCGAGACCGAACGGCCCGAGGTGGCCTGGCAGGCGCTGGCGACGATCGCCGCGCACCGACGATGGGAGAACACGTGACCCCCGAAGCAGAAGGCTTCCTCCGCCGCGCGATCGAACTGGCCGCGGCCGCGCGCCAGTCCGGCAACCCGCCGTTCGGGTCGCTGCTGGTCGGACCGGACGGGACCGTCCTGGCCGAGGAGCAGAACACGAGCATCACCGAGGGCGACATCAGCTTCCATCCCGAGCTGAAGCTCGCCGTCTGGGCGGCGCGCAACCTCGACGCCGACGCGGCCGCGGGCACGACCATGTACACGAGTTGCCAGCCGTGCGGAATGTGCTCCGGCGCGCTCGCCCGGTCCGGCCTCGGCCGAGTCGTCTACGC
This sequence comes from Kribbella sp. NPDC049227, assembly GCF_043197265.1. Lineage (NCBI taxonomy): Bacteria > Bacillati > Actinomycetota > Actinomycetes > Propionibacteriales > Kribbellaceae > Kribbella > Kribbella sp. NPDC049227. The sequence goes on from NZ_JBICST010000006.1 coordinate 358,764, forward strand.
GCTGTCCGGTGAGCAGTTGGACGGACTCAAGTCGACCGGCAGCTTCCCCGCCGTACCGCAGGAAGGACCTGCCCTGTACGACGAGGCGCGCGTGCCGGTCGACGGGTACTACTCGTAGGGGCCGGCCGCACCGGCCGGCCCCTCGCCATCAGAGCGGTGCGAGGCAGAGCGTGTACTTCGAGGAGCTCTCCTCCACCGTGTACGACGCCTCGACACCCTCGAACTGGTCGCACTGGGAGTCGTCGGTGCTGTCGTCGAGCTTGCCGACGATCTTGTAGGCCGCCTCGGACGACGTGCAGTCGACGACCTTCACGTCCGGGTCGTCGGCCGTGCCGTTGTTCACCACGCACTGACCGACCGCGGCCTCCGAGGTGGTGGTCGTGGTCAGGTTGCCGATCACGATCGCCGCGATCACCAGGATCGGGAGCAGCAGACCGAGGATGGCCGGGCGCCGGAACAGCGGCTTGCCCGGATCCATCGGCCGGCCCGGCGCACCAGGCGCCGGCTCGGGCAGACTCTTGAACTTCTGCATCGGGCCGATGTTCATCAGCATGGTGATCGGGTTGACGATCGACGACCCGATACCCCACCAGCCCTGCCACAGGCTCTTCGCCGTCATGTCCCGCACGGTCGCGATCCCGCAGGTCCGGCAGAACGGTCCCTGCAGCTTCAGGAACCGCATCAGGATGATCAGGCCCTGGTGCCCGCGCACGGTCGCGTCGACCGCCGGGAGCGAACCACAGAACCGGCACTGCAGCCCCATCTGCGCACCGGGGTACGCCGGCAGCGGCTGCTGCCCGAACTGGCCCTGCTGATCATGCTGACCCTGGTGGCCGAACTGGTCCTGCTGGCCCGGCGGCGGGAACTGGCCTTGCTGGGGGAATGACTGGCCCGGCTGGCCCGGCTGCGGCGGGGCCTGGTGGAACGGCTGCTGCTGGTAGGCCTGGACCGGCTGCTGGGACTGCGGCTGGCCCGGGTACTGCCCAGACTGCTGGCCCGGCTGCTCGGGCTGGGTGTAGTGGGGGAACTGCTCCGGCGGAGGTCCGTAACCGCCCGGCTGACCGGGGTACGGATTCTGCGGCGGTTGCGGTGGTGATGTGGTCACGGACGCATCCTGAGAATCGAGAGGGACACCAAACCACGGCACCCTACTCACCCCACCGGGCCATCCGGACCATCGGTGTGGCAGCGTGCCGCCATGCTCACCATCGGCCCGCTGGAACCTACCGACCGTGACGACTGGCAGCGACTGTTTGCCGGGTACAACGAGTTCTACGGCCGCACCATGCCGCCGGAGTTCTTCGACCAGGCCTGGACGCGGTTCCGGCGTACCGAGGAGATCCACGCGCTCGGCGCGCGGCTCGACGGGCAACTGGTCGGCATCGCGCACTTCCTGACCCACGCGAGTACGACGGCGCCGGACTCCTGCTACCTGCAGGATCTGTTCACCGCTCCGCAAGCGCGGGGCAAGGGCGCGGCCCGGGCGTTGATCGCCGCCGTCACCGATTGGGCGAAGGAGCGGGGGTGCGGCCGGGTCTACTGGTCGACCCACGAGAGCAATGCGACGGCCCGCCGGCTCTACGACCAGGTCGCCGAGAACCGCGGCTTCATCCTGTATCAGATCCCGCTGTAGCGGTCGGCGAGTTCCTGGCCGAGTCGCGCCAGCTCGGCCTGCACCGACGGAGGATCGACCACCTCGATCGACCCACCCCAGCCGGCCAGATGTTGCGCGATCATCAGGGGTGTCGGCGCGGTGACCTTCAGCCGCGCGCGGTCGCCCTCCATCCCGTCGACCTCGCAGTTGCGCCCGAGCCGGTCCTGCATGACCCAGACGAACCGCTCGTCCATCAGTACGGTCGCCGTCAGACCGGACCGCCGTTCCTCCATCCGGTCGACGATCTCTTCCCAGGCAGCGGACAGATCGAAGTCGGCCGGCCGCTCGAACCCCGTAGCGGTCACCTCCGCCGACAGCACCCGATCGACCCGGAACGTCCGCTGCCCCTTCTCGGTCCAGGCGATCAAGTACCAGACGTCGTCCTTGTCCACGAGCCCGAGTGGATCGACCACTCGCGCCGACGCGTCACGCCCGCGTCCGGCGTACTCGACCCGCACCTTCACCCGCCGTACGACGGCATCCTGCAAGCGGCGTACCAACTCGGGCCGTTCCTTCACGTGCTCACCCCAGCGCGCCGGGTCGATCACCACCGCCTCGGCCGCTGCCTGCGCGTGCTCTCGGAAGGTGTCCGGCAGCGCCCGCACCAGCTTCCGCAGCGCCGCCTTCGCATCAGGGGCGATCGACGCGGCCGGCCCAACCAGCAGGAACAAAGCCTGTGCTTCCGTCGCGGTCAGCCCGCTGAGGTCGGTGCGGGCGCCGCCGATGAGCTGCCAGCCACCATTGCGTCCAGGCTGTGGGTAGACCGGGATGCCCGCGGTGGACAGTGCCTCGAGGTCGCGGCGCGCGGTCGCGACCGAGATCTCGAGTTCGCCGGCCACCTCGGCCGCGGTCACCCGGCCCCGGGCCTGCATCAGCAGCAACACAGCCACCAGTCGATCCGCGCGCACGCCCTCATCGTCGCAGAGAAAGCGCTCACCGAGTGAGCACTTACTGTGGCAGCGGTTGGCCTTCTCCGACCAGGCCGTCGATCGACTCGCGGATCAGATCGGCGTGGCCCGTGTGCCGCGCGTACTCCTCGATCATGTCGGCCACCATCCGGCGCAGGTTCTGCCCGTCGTCGGTCTTGCCGACCTTGTCCATCCCGCCCTCGGCCAGTGCCTCGGCCACCGACGCGTGTGCGCGCTCCACAGCGCCCTCCCACAAGGCCTGCAGTTCCTCGCGGGAGTCGTCGGCCGCAGTCCGCCACTCCCAGTCGGGGTCGGCGTCCCAGTCCACGGCGTTCCACGGCACGCCCGGATCCCGTCCGAACAGGCGGTTCGAGAACATGTCGTCCTCGACCAGCGCCAGATGCTTGACCAAGCCGCCCAGCGTCATGGTGGACGGTGCGAGTCGCGTGTTCATGCCGGCCGCGTCGAGCCCGAAGCACTTCCAGGCGAAGGTGCGGCGATTGCGGTCGAGTACGCCGAGCAGCGTCTGGATCTCGTCGCCGGCGGCGGGCAGTTCCGTCATGGTGTTCAGGTCCATGCGCGGCACGCTACCCTCGGTTCCGGACGGACTACTTCCGGAATGGTGACGTATGGCGTACGACGTGAGTCCGACGGCCCGGACCCTGATGGTGCTGGAGCTGATCCAGAACAGCCCGGGCATCACGGCCGACCAGCTGGGGGACAAGCTCGGTGTCTCCGAGCGCGCCGCCCGCCGCTACGTCGCGATCCTGCGCGAGGCCGACATCCCGATCGAGTCGGTCCGCGGCCCGTACGGCGGTTACCGGGTCGGCCGCGGCCTGCGACTCGCGCCGCTGATGTTCAGCCAGACCGAGGCGCTCGGGCTCGTGATGGCGGTGCTCGAAGGTCCGCGCGGCGCCGATGACCCGGTGGAGGTCGCGCTCGGCAAGATCATTCGTGTTCTCCCGGAGCCCATCGCCCGCTCGACCGACGCCGTACGCCGGGTCAGCGCCCGCGGACCGGATCCCGGCGCACGCACTCCGGATCCGGCGATCACGGCTCAGCTGGTGTCGGACAGCGCGGACTGCCGGCGGGTCGTCCTCCGGTACGAGCGCTGCCCGGGCGAGGAATGGTCGATGGAGGTGGATCCCTGGGCGGTCGTCGTCCGCCGAGGCCGCTGGTATCTGCTCTGCTGGTCGCTCGCCAAGAACGCTCGGCGCATCCTCCGCGTCGACAAGATCCGCGGCGTCGAGACCGGGACAGAAACGTTCACCCCGCCGCCGGACCTTGATGCGCTGGCGCTCGTCGAGGAGCACCTGGCGATGGGCTGGAAGTACAAGATCGAGGTCGTCATCGACGCACCGCTGGAGCAGGCCAGGTGCTGGATCTCACGCAGTATGGGCCGCCTGGAGGCCATCGACGCCGGTCACACCAGGCTCACCGCGAGCACGGACGAGCCCGACTGGTACGCCTCCCAGTTGACCGCGATCACGACGCCGTACCGCGTGATCGGATGCCCGGAACTGGTCGAGGCGACCGAGGAGCTCGCCCACCGGCTGTTGCGGGCGAGCGGGGCGACGGAAACTGTCGGTGGGCAGGTCTAGCGTCATCGATCTAGTCGCACAGAGGGAGGGACATCGTGTCCACGTTGTCCGACAGGCCGAACACGGCTCTGGTAGTGATCGACGTCCAGAACGGCGTCGTCGAAGGAACTCATGAGCGCGATCAGGTCGTCGCGAACATCAGCAGCCTGGTCGGCAAGGCGCGCGCGGGCGGTGTGCCGGTCGTCTGGGTGCAGCACTCGAGCGAGCACCTGGTGAAGGACAGCGACGAGTGGCAACTCGTTCCTGAGCTCGACCGCGACGAGGCCGAGCCTCTGGTCCACAAGACCTTCGCCGATTCCTTCGAGGACACCGACCTCGAGGACGTCCTGGCCAAGGGCGGGATCGGCCGGCTGTTCGTCAGTGGCGCGCAGACCGACGAGTGCATCCGCTCGACGATCCACGGCGCCTTCGTCCGTGGGTACGACGTGACCCTCGTCGCCGACGCCCACACCACCGAGGACCTCTCCGAGTGGGGCGCTCCGCCCCCGGACAAGGTCATCGCGCACACCAACCTCTACTGGGAGAACCACTCAGCCCCCGGCCGCACCGCCGGCATCCAACCCACCAAGGAAGTCGACTTCACCTAACCTCCACGACCCCGCACAACGACCGAACCCGCCGGACCTCGTCGCTTGCGTTGAGGTCGAGGAACTGGCGCGCACGGTTTCGGCGCCGGTCGGGGAACGTGAGCTCGCGGCGTTGATACCGCACGTGGTGCCGGTCGGCAGCTGCTGAGTCCTGTTCGACGAGCGTTCCGTCCAGGTCGAACAGCACTGCCTTCAGCGTCATGGAGTGGCCGTTTCGGTGAGGGCGGTGAGGAGGGCTGCGATCGCGGGTGGGTCCGGTGGTTCGCCGTAGGTGGCGGCGTACACGTGCCGTCGAGATCCGGGCAGTTCGGTCGCGATCACGCCGTCCGCGTGGTGAGTGCGAAGAGCGAGCCCGGGCATGGTCGTGACGCCGAGGCCGGCCGCGACGAGCGCCTGCATCACCACCATGTCGTCCGAGGTGTAGCCGATCTGCGGCTCGTAGCCTTCCTCCGCGCACAACGACACAAGATGACTCCGGCAACGATCACAACCCGCGATCCATGTCGCGTCACGCAGCCCGGACAGCTCCACCTCCCGGCCCGACGACAACACGTACAGCGGGTCGTCGAGCAAGTGATGCAACCGGATCCCGCTCGGCTCCGGCGCCGTCTCGTCGTATCGGAAGATGATCGCGACGTCGATCCTCCCGACCCGGAGCAGCTCGAGCGCCTCGGGTGGATGCGTGTCGATCAGGCTGATCCGCAGGCCCGGATGCTGCGCGGAGAGCGCTGCCACCGCTCCCGGGACCAACGCCCCGATCGCCGACGAGAAGCCGGCGAGGCGGACTCTGCCCGCGGTCAGTCCGACGTGGGCCGCGAGCTCGGCGTCGACCGCATCGATCCGCCCGATGATCTCCGCGGCCCGAGCCGCCAGCATGCGTCCCGCCTCGGTGAGCCGGATCCCGCGCCCCACCCCCCGCAGCAACTGCGCGCCGGTCTCCGCCTCCAGCCGGGACAGATGATGCGTGACGGACGGTTGCGAGTAGTGCAGCTCGCGCGCTGCCGCGGTGACAGAGCCGTGGCGCGCGACGGCGTCGATCACGCGCAGCCTGGTGACATCGAGCATGTATCAATTCCATCTATGGATGACCTAAAGACTTGGCATTAGACGTTATGGGTTGGCGGGGGCACGCTCAATACATGACTACGACAACGCTTCCGACCAGCCAACTCACCGACCTCGTGGCGGGCGTCCGCACCGCCATCGCCCAGCACGCCGACTGGAACGACACGGCCCAACTCGTGGCCGAGGAGCTCCGCCAGAACCTGCCCACTCCCGACGTACTGACGCCCGAGCAGCGGCTCGGCTCACCCGACCGCTACATCAGCCACACCCTGCACGTAGAACCGGACGGCTCGTTCTCGATCATCGCCCTGGTCTGGCGACCCGGCCAGGTGACGCGGATCCATGACCACGTCACCTGGTGTGCGTTCGGCGTCATCCAGGGCGTCGAGCACGAGGACCTGTTCGACGCCGAACTCCGGATCGTCGGCCAGAGCGACAACCACGTCGGCGACGTGAGCGGCTTCGCTCCGCCCGGTGACATTCACCGGGTGCACAACACGACGGACAGCACCGCGATCTCGGTCCACATCTACGGCACCGATGTGACCGCGATCGGCGGCAGCGCCCGCCGGTACTACGACTGAGGCAGAGCGTCCAGCGCCTCGAGCTGGGCGGGGGAGAGGCGGATCGAGCCGGCCGCCAGGTTCTCCTCCAGGTGGTGCGCGTTCCCCGTACCGGGGATCGCCAGGAGGTTGTCACCACGACTCAACGTCCACGCGAGCCGGATCTGAGCCGGCGTCGCACCGTGTTCCGCGGCGATCTCGCGAATCACGTCGGTCTGCTTCAGACCGCCGGTCTCGCGGGAGTCCGCCGTCAGTGTGAAGAACGGGACGAACGCGATCCCTTGGTCACCACAGGCCTTCAGGATCGCGTCATTGACCCGGCCGAAGTCGACGCTGTACCTGTTCTGTACGGCGACGACCGGCGCGATCTCCTGGGCCTGCGCGACGTGCTCCAGCCGCACATTCGACAGACCGAGGTGCCGGATGAGTCCTTTGGCCCTCAACTCGGCCAGCACACCGAAGTGCTCGGCGATCGAGTCGAGACCGGCCTGTCGCAGGTACACGAGATCGAGCGAGTCCCGGCCGAGTGCGCGCAGATTGTCCTCGACCAGTGCCGGCAAGTCATCCGGCCGCGCCAGCCCGGTGATCGTCGGCCCGACCTTCGTCGCGATCACGAGGTGGTCGTCGTACGGCGCGAACGCGCGGAAGATCGCGTCGTTCGCCCAGTTGAGCGGTTCGAACGAGCGGCTGTTTCCCTCGTGCCCGTAGGTCGGGTAGAAGTCGGCGGTGTCGAAGTGGTTGACGCCCAACTCGGCCGCCCGGCGCAGCAGCGCGATCGCCTTCTCCCGCACGTCCGCCCCGCCACCATCGCTTCCCGCGAGCCGCTTCGTGCCGAATCCGATGCGGCGGACCACGCGGTCGCCGAGCCGCCAGAATTCCGTGGACTTGATTTCCGGAATTTGTGATGATAGGTTTGTTGGTAGAGTGTTATTCTGTGGTGATTTCCGCATTTGGTCAGGATAAGGCCTCCAGTGCAATTCGTCCAGGTTTTCGATGAATTTCTGTGCGCTGCGCTAGGCTTCGGCGGGTGATTCCGCAACTCAGTGACCGCCAGCGTGAGGTCCTCCAGGAGTGGATGCCGGCTGCCGAGGTCGTGACCGACCACAGTTGGGGTCTGGTCGGGACCGCTGTCCTCGAGCTCCACCTCGACGGCGAGCGCTACATCGCCAAGGCCGGCGATGCGAGTGACGGTCACATCGCCCGGGAGATCCGCGCCCATCGCGAGTGGCTGGCGCCGTGGACCGCGCGGGGGAGAGCACCCCGACTCGTCCACGCCGACGAGGAGGCCAAGCTTCTCGTCACGCAGTTCTTGCCGGGCGTGTTGGTGCAAGGCACCGAGCAGGAATGGGATCCGGACGTCTACCGCCAGGCCGGTGAACTGCTCGCGGCGTTCCACGCCCAGGTCGCCGTACCGGACGCAACCCACGAGGCGCGGGAGAACCAGCGATCCCTTGCCTACCTGGACAAGAAGCACACCATTGCGCCCGAGTTGACTGCGCGGTTGCTTTCAGAGATCGAATCCTGGCCGACCCCTGCGGCACTGCTGGTTCCGACCCATGGCGACTGGCAGCCGCGCAACTGGCTGATCGACGATGGCACTGTCGGCATCATCGACTTCGGCCGAGCCGATCTCAGGCCCGCGGTCACAGACTTCGCCCGGTTGGCTGTCCAGCAATTCACCACCGACCCAGCTCTGGAGCCCGCCTTCTTCGCCGGCTACGGCTCGGACCCCCGCGACCCTGCCACGTGGCACCGCGTCCAACTCCGCGAGGCCATCAACACCACTGTCTGGGCTCACCAGGTAGGCGACGAACCCTTCGAAGCACAAGGCCACCGCATGCTCGCCGCCGCCCTACGCGAGTAATTCGGCCAGCCGAACCTGTACGTCGGCGGGATGCATTCCTAGTTCGCCGAGCTGATCCGGTGACGTCCAGCGCAATTCGAAACTATTGCGCTCAGAGTGCTCCGCCGCTTCGTCCCCGGACAATTCAGCGACCCCTTCCACGTTCTCCATCAGGAAGTAATAGGCGGGTCGTCCGTTGTGCGTCCCGGTCCACAGCAGCCGGTCGACCGTCGCCGTCAGCGTCGTCTCTTCCCACAACTCCCGTAGCGCGGCCTCGTCCGGTGTTTCACCCGCCTCGACATGCCCGCCGGGCAGCACGGCGTACTCATGTCCCTCGCACTTCGGGCCGGACGCGCCGAACGCCTCGCACATCACGCACTCATCGGCCCGCTCGTGGCGCAGGTACCGCTTGATCACCAGCACCTTGCCCGCATCCGTCACCACTGCGGCCGCTCTAGGAATCGCCATGCCCAGGACCCTCCCACCTGCCCCGGACAGTTTCGCGCGGACTACGCCGCGGGCAACACACAGAACTCGTTGCCGTCGGGATCGGCCATTACGACCCAGGCGACGTCACTCTGGCCGATGTCGATGCGCTTCGCCCCGAGGGAGACGAGGCGGTCGACCTCGGCTTGCAGGTCGCCACCGTCCGCTGGGGCAAGGTCGAAGTGCAGCCGGTTCTTGCCCGTCCTCGGATCGAGCGGGGGACCGCCCCAGGTGATCTTCGGACCACCGTGTGGGGAGCGAATCGCGGTCTCCTGGTCCTGGTCCCAGACCAACGGCCATCCGAGCGCTTCGCTCCAGAAGTACCCGACCTGCTGCGATCCGTCGCTCGAGAGCGCTCCGATGAATCCACAGTCGGCAAGGAAGTTGTTGCCCGGCTCGATGACGCAGAACTCGTTGCCTTCGGGATCGGCGAGGACGACGTGCTCTTCCTCGGGAAGCTGACCGATGTCGATGTGCCGGCCACCGAGCTCGAGCGCCCTGGCCACGGTCTCCTGCTGCTGCTCGAGGGACTGGCTGGTCAGATCGAAGTGCATCTGGTTCGGCCCGGTCTTCTGCTCCTCGCTCGGAACGAACCGCAGCCGGAACCCGGTGTCATCACTCGGCAGGAGCGCCACACCGCCGCGAGCGTCGTCGACCATCTCCCAGCCGAGAACGCCGGACCAGAAACGCGCGACACCGGCCGGATCGTTCGCATCGAACGACAACGCGAGAAGCTGAGAACTCATCCTGATCGCATCTCCGATCCGCACCCGCCACGAGACAGCAACGCTAGGCCGCCCGGCGACCGCCCGCAACGCGATTAACTCCGCCTCGGCAGTACGCGCCGAGGCCACACGGGAGGGGTCGGGTGTGACACTGTGGCTCGCGTGATCGACGACTTTGCCAAGGAGTACCTGCACGACGACCTGCGCTGGGTCCGCGAATCGTTGCTGTACAAGGTGGAGGGGTTGTCCGAGTACGACGTACGGCGGCCGCTCACGAGGACCGGGACCAACCTGCTGGGTCTGGTCAAGCACCTGACGTTGTCGGAGGCGCGGTACTTCGGCGAGATCTTCGGCCGCCCGTTTCCCGAGCGGTTGCCGCAGTTCGACGACCCTGGCTACGCGAACCACGACCACATGTGGGTCAGCGAGAACGAATCACACGCCGACATCATCGAGGGGTACAAGCGCGCCTGGCGCCACGCCGACGCCACGATCGAGGCGCTGCCGATCGACGCACCCGGCTTCGTCCCGTGGTGGCCGCGGCCGAACGTGAAGCTGTTCAACGTGATGGTCCACGTCCTCACCGAGACGAACCGTCACGCCGGCCACGCCGACATCCTGCGCGAGCAACTCGACGGCGCGGTCGGCGCACGGCCGGCCACAACTGCGGACGACACCGACTGGGAGGCACACCGGTCGAGGATCGAGAAGGCAGCCCGGGAAGCCACCACCTGACAACTACCCCAGCTGGTCGCGGCGGCGGGTCAGGTGCGCGGTCTCGGCGGTGTTGCCCGCCAGCTCGATGGCTCGGTCGTACGCCGCGCGCGCCTCCTGACTGCGGCACAGCCGGCGCAGCAGGTCGGCGCGGGTCGCGTGGTACGCGTGGTAGCCGGCCAGCTTGTCGTCGAGACGGTCGACAGCCGCCAGCGACACCTCCGGGCCGTCGAGCTCCGCAACCGCGATGGCCCGGTTCAGGGCGACGATCGGCGAGGGATCGATGCGGATGAGTTGGTCGTACAGGGCGACGACCTGCGACCAGTCCGTGTCGCGGATGTCCCGGGCAGAGGTGTGTACGGCGTTGATCGCGGCGAGGATCTGGTAGCGACCCGGAGCAACCCCGGCGGCGGCAGCGGCGAGGCGCTCGCGCACCAGCCGATGGCCTTCGGCGATGAGTGCCGCGTCCCAGGCTCCACGGTCCTGCTCGTCGAGGGGGACCAGCTCACCACTGGCCGACACCCGGGCGGTACGGCGGGCCTCGGTGAGGAGCATCAGCGCGAGCAACCCGGCCACCTCGCCGTCCGTCGGCATCAGAGCACGGATGAGACGGGTGAGCCGGATGGCCTCAGCGGTGAGCTCATGACGTACGGGATCGGTGTCGGGGCCGGTTGCGAGGTAGCCCTCGTTGAAAACGAGGAAGAGCACAGAGAGTACGCCGGAGACGCGCGCCGGGAGATCTTCCGCGGACGGGACCCGGTAAGGGATCCGAGCCGCCTTGATCTTCGCCTTCGCCCGGGTGATCCGCTGACCCATGGCGGATTCCTGCACCAGGAAGGCACGGGCGATCTCGGGCATGGTCAACCCGCCGACCATCCGCAGCGTCAGCGCCACCCGGGTCTCCAGCGAGAGCGCGGGGTGACAGCAGGTGAAGATCAGCCGGAGCCGGTCGTCATCGATCGCACCGAGGGGCTCAGGCGGGTCGTCGTCGTACACCATCTGAGCCTCCTTGTGTTTGTCGTCGCGCTTGCTCTCGCGCCGGATCCGGTCGATGGCCTTGCGGTTGGCGGTGGTGGTCAGCCAGGCGCCGGGGTTCGGGGGTACGCCGTCGGCCGGCCACCGCTCGACCGCGATCGCGAACGCCTCGGCGGCCGCCTCCTCGGCGATGTCCAGGTCGCCGAAGCGCCTGGTCAGGGCGGCGACCACTCGCGCCCACTCCTCGTGGTGGACCTGGATGATCGCCTGCTGGGCGTCGACCGCGCTCACCGGAACGGCCGCACCTCGACGTCGGTCTTGTCATCGATCACAGAAACCAGATACTGCATCTCGGAATCTCCTGCGGTTCGGGTGGCGCCCCTCGTGGGCACCCGCTGACGCTGCAACGCCAACTCTGCCCTGATCCGACACTGCCGGACGGCATTTCTTCAAGGACATTCTGGGGCTGCTCACCGGGAGCCGGCTGCGTCGAGCGTTGTGGAGATGGGCTCGAGGTCCGCGATGAGCTGGTCGAGCTCGCTCGGCTCCAGGCCGTCGTACGCCGGTGCGGCGAGGTCGTCGGTGAGTGACTCGATCTGCTCCTTGGTCTTCCGGCCGACGTCACTGAGCCAGCCGGAGTCGTCGATGAGGCCACGGGCGCGCATGCCGTCCACGACCGCGGCCAGCTGGGCCGCGGGGAGATGGTGGACCCGGCCGAACTTCTCCGCCGGCATGTCCACGGAGAGCGCGTGAAGTACGTGCGCCTCCGTCCCGCCGATGCCCGCGGCGACCAGAGCCGCGATGTGACCGTCGCCCCGGTGCTCGCGGAGCAGGGTGGCCGCATGCCAGAGCTTGGCCACGGGCTCCTCGGGAACGGGGAGCGCTCGGAGCCCGGCGTACAGGATCCGTCCCTCCGTCGGAGCGCTCGTCGCTGCTTTGGTGGCGAGGTCCGCGGCACGCGCGAGGCCGGGGGAGTCGGAGAGGTCGCCGAGAATCCGCCTCAGCGCGGCGGCGCAGCCCTGCTCACGAGCGGCGAGTGCTGCCTCGGGAGTGGCGGTGTCCCAGACGCGGGGGATGTGACGGGCGACCTCACCGTCGGCGAAGTTGTAGAAGATCGCATGGACCACCTCGGCCGGGACGCGTCCCAGCGGTGCGGCCCGTCCGGCGAAGTAGCCGTCCCAGTAGTTGCGGTGGCCGAGCGCCATGAGCGCCTCGGTCGGCTCCTCGGACATGTAGGTGACCATGTGGATCGGCTCGACGAGCCGGTGCAGGTGGCGGGCGGTGGACTCCATGATCGCTCCTCGGGGTGGACAGCTGCTCACCTCTGCTACGAACACCTGTGCCCCGATCCGACACTCGTCGCTCGGATTCCTTCTTCTCGTACGACGTACGAGTCAACAGAGCACAGTGTCGGCGCAGTACTCCGCCCGTCCGCCGACGATGGTTGCGAGCACTTGAATGTCCAGTAACGCGTCTACCGCGACAGTCGTCGGGTTGTCCGAGAGGATCACGAGGTCGGCGTACTTGCCGGGGGAGAGGCTGCCTTTCACGTCCTCCTCGAAGGTTCCGTACGCCGCGTCGATCGTGAACAGTCGCAATGCCTGATCGACCGTCAGGCGTTGCGCCAGCTGCCAGGCTTCCGGCGTACGGCCGAGAGGACTCTGTCGGGTCATCGCCTGCTGGATCGCTTCAAGAGGTGAACCGTGGGGCATCTGGTTGCCCACAGCAAGCACCAGCCACGGCGTGTCGGTGCTGCCGATGGTGCGAACGTCGCTGTCGACCAGATCTCGCCACCGGGTGATCCAGTGCGTGTCGCCTCGGGCCAGCAGTTCCGGGAATCCGGCTTCGGCCACCAGATCTCCCGGCATCCCGGGCTGGATCGATGCGATCATCCTCAACTCGCTCATCTTGGCGAGCTGATCGTCGCGGAGCTGGACGACGTGCTCGACGCGGTGGCGTGCGTCCGGGTTGGGGGAGTCGGCCAGTGCCCGCGCCACCGCCGTCAGATACTGGTCGATCGCCCGGGCGCTGATCGCGTGCGCCGACACCTGCCAGCCGAGCCGGTGCGCGGTCAGCACGTACTCGTCCAGCTCGGCCTGGGTCCAGTGGAACTTCGTGCCCCAGTCGTGGTCGAGGAACAGCTTGATGCCGGCCAGCCGAAGGTGCGGGCTGTACTCGTGGTGCGGCTCGAACGCGCGGAACCAGTGGCCGAACTTCTCGTCCTCGAAGTTGACCGGGAGGTAAGCGTTCACCCGCAACCGGAGGCCACCGTCCGCGTCGAACGCACGCAGTGCCTCCAGTCGCTCCAGGTTGACGAACTGCTCGGTGATGCTGGTCCAGCCCCGGCTCAGAGCTGCATCGACCGCCAGATCGGCGTTGTAGCCGGCCATGCTGCCGTCGCCGATCCAATGCGCGTGCGAATCGATGAAGCCCGGCAGCACCGTCCGCCCGCGCAGATCTACTACGCGCGTAGTAGATCCACGCAACGCCAGCACTGCGTCGTCGCCGCCAACCGCCAGAATCCGTCCGTTGCGCACGGCAACCGCCTGAGCCCGCGGCTGCGCGTCGTCCATCGTGAGCACAACGCCGTTGTGATAAATCACCCCAGGCGGAACGGGACTCGGCTCAGGAACCACCACCAGCAGCCCCACACAGCCGGCCAAAACCACCCCAAGCCGCCAAGACAACCCCACGCCCGATAGTCCCACCAAGGAGGGGCGAGAAACCCACTAGTTGACATAATGTCGCTTATCGGCGCTTGTTCCACGGGAGGTGCATCTAGTGCAGAAGCTCCCGTTACGGCAGGTGTACGAAGCCGACGTAGTCCGCCCCCGCTGGGCCCGGACGCGAAGTTCCGTCGCGGGTCCAGCCGTGTCGCTCGTAGAACCGGATGGCACGAGAGTTCCGTTCCCAGACATCCACCTCGCCCACAGCGTCAGCCTGGCGTGCGATGGAGACGAAGCGTGCCATCAGGGCGCTACCAACGCCGCTCGACCACCGGCCTGGCTCGACGAAGATCCCGACGAGCCGGACGCGCGTCTCATGAGGCGCATTGGTCGGAAACACTCCGTTGGCATCCAGCGTGATCACACCGACGATGTCATCGTCCAAGACAGCTACCAGGACGGTGACTCGATGATCGTTCACCATCTTGCGCCACGTCTCCCGGTATTCCTCGTCAGGAAGCGCTGCCACGTCATGGCCGCCGGCACCGTAGTACACAGCCCGCGACCGGGCATGCAACTCCGCAAGCGCATCGCCCTCGCCGGGTGCTGCGTCTCGAATGCGGACCACCTGAGTTGGCTCTGTCATGAGCCACGAGGCTATTGGATAACCGGCTTGGAACTGCCCGCTGGCAGACTGAGCCGGTGAACTCTCGATCAGCGAAGATCACCTCCGAACGGCCGTTCTACGACCTCCATGCCGAGGCGTACGACGCGCTGATCACCGATCCGGTCGAGCCGTGGGTCGAGTGGATCGACCAGCATCTGCGAGACGTGGGACACGAGTCCGCGTCGGTTCTGGATGCCGGCTGCGGCACCGGGCGGCACGCGGCGGCCTTGATCGACCGTGGACATCGCCTCACCCTGATGGACGCCGCCCCGAGGCTTCTCGCCATCGCCGCCGACCGCTGCCCTGGCTCGCGCGCGATCCTCGCCGACATCTGCGCGCCGAGCCTCACCGAGACATTCGACGCCGTCACCTGTCGTGGAGTTCTCAACGACCTCGTCGAAGACGCTGAGCGCGACCAGGCACTCGACGCCTTCGCGATGCTCACCTCTGCCGGCGGAGTTCTCGTTCTCGACGTCCGCGAGAGCGAAGCATCGCGATCGCGGGCCGACGGTGCGTGGCACACCAAGGATGCCGAGCTCGCCGACGGCGGCCGGCTGAAGTTCTCAGGCCGATCGACCTGGCGTGCGGGACGGCTTGTGGTCGAGGAACGCTACGAGCTCGCGGACACCACCGGAGTTGCGTCACCGACTCGTGAGTACACCTTCGAGATGCGCCCGTGGACAACAGCCGAGCTAGAGAGTCGTCTGCGACGAGCGGGGTTCCAGAGCATCGAGATCCAGCCAGGGATCGGCAGGCGAACCACTGACCGGTTACTCGCCACCGCCAGAAGATGACCCCTGAGCGACTCCCCCGGTTACTCTTGCCTCAGGCAACCTACAGCTTCGTCATGGCGCCCGATGGCTGGATCAGACCGCCCAGCATCACCTGGGCGAGGCGAGTCGCTCAACCATCTACTCCCCCGCCAGCCAAGGACCTGGTCCGGCGATAGCTCTCACAACTTCCAGATAGCGACGAACCGCGGCAGAAGGTGCCTCGTGTCCTTCAACCCGCGAGAGTACGACGGACAGCCCGGCGCCGACTCCGACGTCGGAGGGCGCATTCAGCATCGACGCCATCGCCGCGGCCTTCTCGAAGTCGCCTCGAGCGATGTGCTTCGCCGCCAAAGGCAGCATGGCGAGGGCGAACACGTCTGGGTCCGGTGCAGACCCTGGCAGACCTCGGCCGACCAGCTCGAGCGTCTCCGAAAGGTCGAGGCTCCCAGCTGTTCCGGCACCGGCCAGCAGCCGAGATTCTCGAGGTATTGGTGCATCCGACGGCCACTGGTACCAGTCAACCCACAGCGGGAGGTGTCCAACGTCGTACATGGCTCCGACATACCCACCGCCCGCCGGTCCGTTGCCCGGCATCTCGAGGGTCAGCAGGTTCCCGTCGAGCAGGCAGTCTCCCCCGACAACGATGACGTCCACATCACTCCACTCATCGCCCCTGCCGGACCCGAGTGAACCAACCAGCCAAACGCCCTCGGCCCGCACCGCCGACACAGTCTCGGCCAACCACCGCGCCCGCCCACGAGCCAGCTCCGCCACCATGCTCCGCGCCTCATCCCACATCACGCCACGGAGGCTATCCACCCCGCTGCCTGACGGACGACCCAGTTTCAGCCGTCTCAACTACTCGGCACACTCCATTGAGCTGACGAAGCTCTGGTTGCCGGAGGCACCTGGGAGACTCAACTAGATGTATGGGCAGAGGCTGGAAGGGAGTGGAGTTGAGTTCTTCGACTACGGGAGGCCGACCCGATGATCGCCACGCGCGGCTGGTTCTTGGTTCGTCGTTCGGAGGTGCCGCGGCGACGTACGCCGAGCATCGGCCGGACTATGCCCAGGCCGCCGCGCGCTGGGCGCTCGAACACGCGCCCGGTTCGAGAGTGCTCGACCTAGGCGCTGGGACCGGGAAGCTCAGCGCGACGCTGGTCGCGCTCGGCGTTGACACGGTCGCGGTCGAGCCCGACCCGGGGATGCTTGCCGAGCTCCGCCGCGGACTGCCGGCCGTCCATGCGCTGGCGGGTAGTGCTGAGGCAATTCCCCTCCCAGACAACTCCGTCGATGCCGTACTGAGTGGCAACGCCATGCACTGGTTCGACATGGACGTCGCCGGTCCGGAGATCGCCAGAGTCCTCGTGCCCAACGGCATCCTGGCCGGTCTCTGGAACGTGATTGATGACCGGGTCCCCTGGGTCGACGGACTCGCGCAGGCCAGCGGACCTGCGGCCATCGGACCGCGAGACACACTCAGCAGTTGGCGTGCCGCGACGGCTGACATACATCTGCCGAGCGCCAGCCTGAGCAGCCCGTTCGGATCACTGGAGCAGGCCGAGTTCCCCCACGGGCAGCGCCGCACCGCCGAGTCGCTCGTCGCGACTCTCACGACGCGGGCGGGGATGCTGGTCATGCCGGCTCAGGAAAGAGAAGCCGCGCTCGGCCAGATCCGGGCATTCCTGGCGAGCAGGCCGGAGACGTCCAGCGGCGAGTTCACCCTCCCGATGCTGACTGGCGTACTGCGCCCCCGCCGACAAGGGTGACCATGATCCCTGATGCACCTTTGCCGCAGTTCGACAGAGCGTGGCCCGAGTGGCTGTGGACGGTGCCTTACGTCGGCGCCGCGCATCCGCAGGCCAGTCCCACCAGACCCTTGGCAGAAGGCGCGAACTGTCAGCGCTATGCGTACGCCGTACTCCGCCACTTCGGACGAGTCGTCCCGCCGCACCGCTCGAGCGAACTATGGGACGACACAGCATTCAGCCACCCCGAAACACCGGACCAGCTCGAGCCTCTCGACATGGTCCTCTTCAACCGCTCCATCGCGTCCTTCGGATCTCACGTCGCGGTGTGGATTGGCGAGGGTCGACTCATTCATCTATGCGCCGAGATCGGAACACCGGCCGTGTGGGAACTGTCGGACTTCTCTGCACGTGAGCGATACCGCCACGTGATCGGCGCCGTCCGGACACCACCGACCGCATGATGATGCTGGTTCGGGTCAGCAGGCCTCGAGGGTGAAGAAGATGAAGCTGATGAATCTCGGCGGGTGCTTCAGATGCTTCAGCTGCTGCGGAATCAGTTCGCTCGGCGTGTCCGGGGCGATCGGCGGCTCGCTGATTACCGAGATCCGGAAACCTGCCGCCGTGAAGGCGTCGCTCATCGCCTGAAGCGGCCGGTGCCAGTTCGTGTAGACGACCGTGCGGCCGGCGTGCTCGGCGTCATAGGTGAACTCGGCGACGTCGAAGTACTCGGCGTCGGGGTTCAACGCCGTGTAGAGGATCGGGTGGTTCACCGACAGGATGAGGCGTCCGCCCGACTTCAGCACCCGGCGGAGCTCTGCGAGCGGTTCGGTCCAGTCCTCCAGATAGTGCAGGACGAGGGAGGCCACGACGTCATCGAACGCGGCGTCGTCGTACGGCAGCGGCTTGGCCAGGTCGGCGACGGTCAGGTCAGCGTCCTCGCCTAGCCTTCGGCGGGCCAGATCGATCATCGCCGTGCTCAGGTCGAAGCCGCTCATGATCGCGCCCCGGTCACGGAGCGCCGCTGACAGCGGACCGGAGCCACAACCGGCGTCGAGGATGCGACGGCCGGCCACGTCACCAGCAAGGCTCAGCATCGCCGGCCGTTCGTAGTGGCCGTTGAGCAGATTGGCCTCGTTGTCCGCGGAGTACGCCTCAGCGAACTCGTCGTAGTCGGTCTTCGGCACCGAGCGCTCCTTCTGTCGGCAAGCTCGCACCATCGGTGCGACTGGTCAAACCACCCGATCCAACAGCACCGCCCCACGCGCTGTCGAGACTCGCCCCGTTCCTACCACCGTTGCCAGAAGCAGTTGCCCGGCGCGCATCCACCCAGAACTGGCGTTCAGAGTGCTCAGCGCCAGTCGTTCGACCGATGCGGCGGTGGTGGGGCGGCTCTTAGCCTCGCTGGCATGGGAAAGGTCATCATCCACAATCAAGTCACCGTGAACGGCGCGTTCGAGGCGCCTACGCCCGAGGACTGGCTGGAGCTCGACGCCGACAGCGGCGACGCCGGCCTCGAGCAGCTGATGCTGGCCGACGCGCTACTCCTCGGCCGCAAGACCTACGAGGGACTGGCCGCCGTCTGGCCACACCTCGGCGAGGATCCGGCGATGGGCCACTACGCCGAGCGGGTCAACGGCATGCCGAAGTACGTCGCCTCGCGGACTCTCACCGGACCGCTGGAGTGGAACGCCACTCTCATCGAGGGCGAGGTCGCGCAAGCCGTTCCCGCACTCAAGGAGAAGCACACAGGCAACCTGATCGTCTCCGGCTGCGGGGAGCTGGCGGACACCCTCGCTCAGCAGGGTCTGGTCGACGAGTTCTGGTTCTGGGTGAATCCGCACCTCTGGCCGGCCGGGCCGCGGATCCTCGACGGAGTCGGCCCGATCCGCCTGCAGCTGGTCACGGCCACGACCTACCGATCCGGAGTCGTCTGGCTGCGCTACCGGCCTGGGGACAGATGATCACGTACGCTCTCGTATCGGGCCGACGAAGCCGGGGTCAGTTGTCGCGGCGGGCTTGGAGAATGACGAGGGGACCGTATTGCCCGTCGGCCGGGATCCGCAGGTCCGCCACAACGCGTAGTCCGGCGTCCTCGAGAAGTCCGGTCAGCTGCTCGGGCCGCCATTGGTACGTCGTCCAGGTCACCGCGACACCGCCGTACGCCTCGGTCCGAGCGACATCCTCATCGCCCCCGTGCGTCGCGATCATGAAGTGCCCGCCGGGCACGAGTGCGTCATGGAAGGTGGCGAGGACGTTCGGCAGGATCTCGCGTGGCAGGTTGAACAGCGACCACCAGCCGAGAATGCCGCCGAACGAGCTGGGCTCGAGATCGAGTTCGGTGGACGAGGCAACGGCGAAGCTGCACTCGGGGTGCAGTCGCTTGGCGTGCTCGATCATCCGGGGCGACAGGTCGACACCCGAGACCTCGATCCCCCGCTCCTGCAGGTACGCCGTGACAGTCCCCGGACCGCAGCCGACATCGAGCACAGGGCCGAGACCGCGGACCGAGCAAGCGAACGCGTCGACGGCTGCCTGCAGCCACGGCTGGGTGCGAATATCCCCCATCCCCGTGGTTTCGAGCAGGTCGACATAGTTGTCGGCCACTCGGTCGTACGACGCGCGCACGACCTCGAGATCCGCCGGCTGAACACTCGATGAAAGGGTCACCGGACCGACCCTATCGACCACCTCTCCCCCGTCCCGGCACCGCCGCGCTCAGCAGTCGAAGACCGACCAGCAGATGGTGTTTCGTCGATGCTGGTCGTCGATGACGAGGGCCCGGATCGCCTTCGGGAGCTGGGCGCGCTGCCACTGGCACTCGGCTCGACGTACTGCCTCGGCCTCTTCCTTGGGCGCGGCAGCGACTGCGGCCTTGATGGCGTAGGCGGCCGCACCCAGGTCGTGCTCGGCGACGTGAGCGACCGCTCCAGCTTGACCGGCTGCGTAGGCGGCGTGCCGTGCTGCTCCACTCAGGTCTCTGGCCGCGCCCATCGCGTGGCCGCCGGCTGCGCGAGCCTCCATCATCTTGACCTCGCCACGCACCCAGGCACGGGCATGCTCGATCGCTTGACGCGGTCGGGTGTCCTCCGGCCGAACCGACTCGAACAGGAGCAGGACATGCTCCGCGCACGAGGCCGCCCACAGAGCCAGGAGGTGGTGATCCGCATCGGTGAGCGTCCCACCGCGGCGGATCGTCACGAGGCGCGGGTCTCGGACCTTCGGAAGGATCATGGTCGGCACACACCTCCGTACGGTGGCCGGGCAAGATTCTGGTGTTGAGGTGTCGATTTCCCGGATGGCTGTTCGTCTTACTGCGACGATTCGATGTGACGAGTCCGGTCATCGGAGGAGCCAGGCAATGAAGTACATCATGCTGATCTACCAAGGCGGCGCGCTCGAGCAGCAGGCCGCGCTGCCCGAGGACGAGCAGAAGCAGGTCTACGCCGACTACCAAGGGATCAATCAGACGCCGGGCGTCACGCCCGGACTGCCGATGGGTCGACCCGAGAACGCGACGACCGTACGGGTCGAGGCCGGCAAGACCCTGACCACCGACGGGCCGTTCGTCGGGATGAAGGAGTCAGTCGGCAGCTGGTTCATCCTGGAGGCCGACAACCTGGACGCGGCGATCGAGATCGCCGCCCGCGTCCCTGCGGCACGCTACGGTGGCGCGGTCGAGATCCGCCCTTCGGAGGTGTATTGGTAGCCACGCTGGAGCAGGTCTTCCGCGAGGAGTGGGGTCGCGTGCTGGCGACTCTGATCGGCATCGTCGGCGACTTCGACCTTGCCGAGGAGGCGGCGGCCGAGGCGTTCGCCATCGCCGCCGCCCGCTGGCCACGCGACGGCATCCCCAGCAACCCGCGCGCCTGGCTGATGACGACGTCGCGCAACCGAGCCACCGATCGCATCCGCCGCGACCAGGCCCTTGCCACGAAGCTCGGTCTGCTCGTCATGCCCGATCCCGGTGAGGTGCCGATGGACACCACGACGTTCCCCGACGAGCGGCTGGAGCTCATCTTCACCTGCTGTCACCCGGCGCTCGCGATCGAGGCACAGGTGGCGCTCACCCTGCGCACGCTGGGTGGGTTGACCACCGACGAGATCGCTCGCGCCTTCCTGGTGCCGGAGCGCACGATGGCGCAGCGGCTGGTGCGGGCCAAACGCAAGATCAAAGCGGCGCGGATCCCGTTTCGCGTGCCTCCACCTCATCTGCTGCCCGAGCGGCTCGACGCCGTACTGGCCGTCGTGTACCTGATCTTCAACGAGGGGTACGGCGGCCGCGACGACCTCGCGTCCGAGGCGATCTGGCTGGGCCGGGCGCTCACCGAAGTACTTCCGGACGAGCCCGAAGTCCATGGATTGCTGGCGATGATGCTCCTGAACGACTCCCGCCGGGAGGCGCGATTCAGCGGCGGCGAACTGGTGCTGCTCGCCGATCAGGACCGATCCCGCTGGAACACCGCGCAGATCGCGGCAGGACGCGCCGAGCTCGACACCGCGATCGCTCTCGGCGGTCACGGGTCCTACGTACTCCAGGCCGCCATCGCCTCATTGCATGCCGAAACGCCGAACGACTGGGCACAACTGGCGGCGCTGTACGGCGAGCTGTACCACCTGACCGGATCACCGGTCGTCGAACTGAACCGCGCCATCGCCATCGCCGAAACCGAAGGCGCCGAGGCCGGCCTGCGCATCGTCGACGGTCTCGGTCTGCACGACTTCCGCTACCTGCACTCGACCAGGGCCGAACTGCTACGCCGCCTCGGCCGGATCGACGAGGCGCGCGACACCTACCGACGCGCCAGAGAACTCACAGAAGACGGCCCCGAACGCCGCTTCCTGGAACGCCGACTCACCGAACTGGCAGCCACCACGATGCCCCACGGGACGGGCTCCTCGTCGGGCTCGGACACGTGATCGATCCGCAGTCCGGCAGCGATGAAGGCGTTGAGGAAGTCGGCCAGCGACAGGTGTCGCATGCCACCCACCTTGGTCCTGATGCCGTCGGTCCCCCACCACGGAGCCGACAGATGCCGTCGAGCCTCGCGGTACATGGTGTGTACGAGCCGGCTGCCGTCCGGACACGCCTCGACATGCGGGCCGTTGAAGCACGGATGCACGCCGTAGAAGAGGAATCGGCCGCCGGGCACCAGGACGCGCGCGACCTCGGACAGCATCCTGTCGAAGTGTTCGACATCGGTCGAGGTCCAGGAACTGACAGCCATCGGTACGACGGACGACCTGATCGGAAGCCGTTCGACATCGCCCTGGACCAAGCGATTCGACCGCCGGCGCGCCAGTCTCAGCTGATCGGTGGAGAGCTCGACACCGACAGGCGTCCAGGCGGACTCCGCGATCACGGCCAGGTCCCGGCCTGTCCCGGAGCCGATGTCCAGGCAGAGACCTCGACCAGTCGGCAGGTTGGCTCGCAGTACGTCGTGCCGATGCGGAGCCGTGTCCAGTTGCGCGTCGTACCAGTCGGCCACACCGTCGTACCGGGCCGTCGCCATCAGGCCAACGGCGGAAAGGTCTTGGTGCCTGGCATGTTGTCGGCGAACGCCTGGAGCTCCGGTGAGATGTCGCCGTGCAACTGCATCGCCGTCAACTCGCCGAGCTCGAAGGCCCGCTTCAGAAGTTCGTCGCAGTGCTCGTTGTGGGCAAACGCCGCGGCGCTGTCGACGTACTCCTCGATCACAACGAAGCTGTCTGGATCTGCGTCCTGATACCAGTCGTACCTGAGCGTCCCAGGCTCGTCCCGAGTCGCCGCAGCCAACGCCTTGGCAGCCTCAACGAACTCTTCCCGCCGCCCTTCACGAGCAGTGAACTCAACACGCGAAGTGAGGGTCATCGTCAATCCTTCCGTCAGAACAACAGATCGTCGTAAAGAGCGTCGAGTTGGTCCGTCAGGCGCCGAGCTTGGGTGTCCGCGTCGGCCATCCCGTTCCAGTAGACGGCAACCACCAGGTGCTCGGCCGGATCCGCGAAGCCGAGACTCCAGGTTCGCCCGCCGTGGCCGAAGCTGCGGGGTGACGCACGCGACCCGTAGCCGTGGGCCGGGTTGGACGAACCGAGCATGAACCCCAGCCCGCGGTCAACCGTCTCCTGCAAGTACTCGTCCCACCCGTCGCTCACCTGGCGGGCCGTCATCGCGTCGAGCGTTCCCGCAGACAGCAGGCGCTCGTCGAGAAGGGCCTCGTAGAAGTGGCCGAGTTGGGCGATCGGGCCGTGTCCTCCGCCGGTCGGGCGGCCCCAGGTGACCCAGGCTTCTGTGCCGGACGGACCGAAGCCCGGGATGACGGCAATCCGGTCTCGGTGAACCTGGTACGAATCGGCTGACATTCCGATCCAGCAGTCGTGCATGCCGGCCGGCCGAAAGATCTCGCTGCAGACGAACTCCGAGAACTGCCGGCCGCTGATTCTCGAGACCAGCTCAGCGACGATCCACATCGCGACCGAGTTGTAGGCATTGCGCGTGCCCGGGATCCAGCCGTCCGCCAACGGCGCCGCGCAGATGTCGGTCACCATCTCCTCCGGCGGCGCGATGCCGGTGATGGTGCTGGTCAGACCTCCCGTGTGGGTCAGCAGGTGCCGGATCGTGACAGCCTCCTTGCCGGCCGCGGCGAACTCGGGGATCTGGAGACAAACCGGATCATCCAGGTCGAGCAAGCCCCGCTGCCACAAGAGTCCGATCGCCACCGATGGGATCGGTTTGGTAGCGGAGGCCCACTCGACGATGGTCGAGGTCGTCATCGGTACGCCGGGGCGTGCTTCGCCGACGGCCAGGTCGACACGCGTCTGCCCGTGCACCGAGGCGTACACCTGCGCGCCGGTGTGCCAGCCCTTGTCCATGCCGTGCTGTACCTCGGCGAGGGTCCGCCTCGGCGCCGAGAGGAGCCCTCTAGACATGGACTTCGAAGCCGAGGTCGAGGTCGGAGGCTGCTTGGCCGCCGCGGATGCCCCAGTTCTCGGTGGCGCTTTCTCTGAGCGTGATGAGGACGTGGTCCTGGGGGATGCCGAGTGGGGCGAGGCGGTTGACGATCTCGGCGTACAGGTTGCGCTTGGCCTGAACCGAGCGGCCGGCGAAGCAGTCGATCGTGACCAGGGTGAAGAATTCGGGGTGGGTCCGGTTCGGTGAGCAGGCGAACCGGTGCGGCTCGTGTGCGATCAGACGGATGTTCCTGTCCTCCGGCGGGATGCGGAATGCCGCCACCAGCGCGCCGTGGACCGCGTCCATGATCGCGACCTCCTCGGCCTCGGAGTACCGGCGGCGAACCTCGACGAGCGCGGTGGGCATGACGCGAATCCTTTCATCCGGCACGAGTCAGCGTTGGTACGCCGGGGTGACCTCGATACCGTGGTTGGCGAGGAGGGTTCTGAGGGTGTCGTGGCCCTGGGGGAAGTCCCACAGCTCAGCGGGGAGGCCGACCGATCGGGCAGACGCGACGTTGTCGGGGTTGTCGTCGATGAACAGGATGGTGGACGGGTCGGCTTCGATCCGGCGCGCGGCCTCGGTGAAGAAGGCTGGGTCGGGCTTGGCGGCACCGAGGTCGTACGAGTAGCAGCTGACGTCGAAGATGTCGTCGTACCCGAGCGCCGTACGCATGTGTGCGCCGCGATACTTCTCCTGATTCGTGCCCAGGTGTACGCCGTACCCGTGGCGCCGGAGTTGTTCCACGATCGCGAAGGACTCTTCGATGCGGTCGATGCGGTGCCACACGTCCTGGTAGACGACGTCGACTGGTGTCTCGACGCCGTACTCCGCGAGTGTTGCCGCCAGCAACGGCATGTAGTCCCCCTCGCCCGCCAGCATCGGCAACTCGTCCTTCCAGGTCCGATGCAGGAACTCTCGCGTCCGCTCACCGAGGTATGGCTCCATCGCGGCGTACCACCCGCCGGGGAGGTCCTGCAGTACGCCGTCCGCGTCGAACAGCACATGCCGGATCGGCGATGCGGCGACCCCACGCTTGGATCCCGCGCTGGTCGGCGCCAGGACCACGCCTTCCGGCAGCGGCGTCGGTTCACCGCGCTCGGCCGGGATGACGCCGATCTGGTACGCGTCCTCGTAGATCACCTCGCCGGGGATGTCGGAGTACACGACATCGAACGGGACATCGTGGGCGGCAAGGACCGCACACAACCGGTCCACTCGCGTCTGCATCTCTGCGGGCAGCGGAGTCTTGAACCACGTCACCGCGCCGGCGGTGTTCCCATCGGCGTAGAAGCCCGGCTCGGGAAGACGCTCGAGAAACCAGTCGTCGATGTCGAGATACAGGGCCACCTGCCCGTCAGTCAGCCGCCCAGCCCGCCGCAGATGATCCACCGCCACGAACAGACCCACCTCCACGCCGAGCCGTCCCCGATACCGAGCCTGCACGCGCAGATACGTTCCCGTCATCGCCACATCATCACCGAACCAGCCCACGAACCACGACCAAATATCAACCCCCGGCCTGGCGCCGTACGGCGCCGGGCCGGGGGTTGACTGCTCAGGCCACGTAGTCGGCCAGGTGTTTACCGGTGAGGGTTGTCGGGTTGGCGATCAGCGTGGCTGGGGTGCCCTCGAAGACGATCTGGCCGCCGTCGTGGCCGGCGCCGGGGCCGAGGTCGATGATCCAGTCGGCGTGAGCCATCACGGCCTGGTGGTGCTCGATCACGATGACCGACTTGCCCGAGTCGACGAGGCGGTCGAGCAGGCCGAGCAGTTGCTCGACGTCCGCGAGGTGGAGGCCGGTGGTCGGCTCGTCGAGGACGTAGATTCCGCCCTTGTCCCCCATGTGCGTCGCCAGCTTGAGCCGCTGCCGCTCACCACCGGACAGGGTCGTCAGCGGCTGGCCAACGGTCAGGTACCCGAGGCCGACGTCCGCCAGCCGATCCAGGATCTTGTGCGCGGCCGGCGTGCTCGCCTCGCCGGAGCCGAAGAACTCCAGCGCCTCGGCCACCGACATCGCCAGCACCTCGGTGATGTCCTTGCCGCCGAACTTGTACTCCAGCACCGACGCCTGGAACCGTTTGCCTTCGCACTCCTCACACGGCGACTCGACCGTCGCCATCACGCCGAGGTCTGTGTAGATGACGCCGGCCCCGTTGCAGGCCGGGCACGCACCCTCGGAGTTCGCGCTGAAGAGCGCCGGCTTCACCCCGTTGGCCTTCGCGAACGCCTTCCGGATCGGGTCGAGCAGACCCGTGTACGTCGCAGGGTTGCTCCGGCGGGACCCACGAATCGCGCCCTGGTCGACGGTGATGACGCCATCCAGGTCAACCACCGACCCGTTGATCAGCGAACTCTTGCCCGAGCCGGCCACACCAGTGAGGACCGTGAGCACGCCGAGCGGGATGTCCACGTCGACGTTCTGCAGATTGTGAAGGTCGGCACCGCGGATCTCGAGCGCGCCCGACGCCTCGCGCACCGAGTCCTTCACCGAGGCCCGGTCGTCGAAGTGACGCCCGGTCAGCGTCTTGCTCGTCCGCAGCTTGGCGACCGTCCCCTCGAACACCACCTCGCCACCGCCTGAACCAGCACCCGGGCCGAGGTCGACGACGTGGTCGCCGATCGCGATCGTCTCGGGCTTGTGCTCCACGACGAGCACGGTGTTGCCCTTGTCGCGCAGTTGCAGCAGCAACTCGTTCATCCGCTGGATGTCGTGCGGGTGCAGTCCGATGGTCGGCTCGTCGAAGACGTACGTGACGTCGGTGAGCGACGAGCCCAGGTGACGGATCATCTTGGTGCGCTGCGCCTCGCCACCCGACAGCGTCCCGGCCGGGCGCTCGAGCGAGAGGTAGCCGAGCCCGATGTCCACGAACGAGTCGAGCGTCTCCCCCAGCGCCTCCAGCAGCGGACCGACCGACGGCTCCTTGAGCTCACGCACCCAGGCCGCGAGATCGCTGATCTGCATCGAGCACAGGTCGGCGATGTTCTTGCCGTGGACCTTGGACGCCCGCGCCTCCGGGTTGAGCCGGGTGCCGTCACAGTCCGGGCAGGTGGTGAACGTCACGGCCCGCTCCACGAAGGCGCGGATGTGCGGCTGCATCGCGTCCACGTCCTTGGACAGGAACGACCTCTGGATCGCGGGAATCAGCCCGCTGTAGGTGAGGTTGATGCCCTCGACCTTGATCTTGGTCGGCTCCCGGTAGAGCAGGTCGTGCAGTTCCTTCTTGGTGTACTTCTTGATCGGCTTGTCCGGGTTGAAGTAGCCGGAGCCGCGGAAGATGCGGCCGTACCAGCCCTCCATGCTGTAGCCGGGGATCGTCAGCGCGCCCTCGTTCAGCGACTTGCTGTCGTCGTACAGCGCGGTCAGGTCGAAGTCCGTGACCGAGCCCATGCCCTCGCAGCGCGGACACATGCCGCCCTGGTAGACGGCCTTGCGTACGACGGTCTTCTCGCCGGCACCCTTCTCGGCGACCATCGCCCCGGTCGCGATCCGCTTCGGGACGTTGAAGGAGTACGCCTGCGGCCCACCGACATGCGGCGTGCCGAGCCGGCTGAACAGGATCCGCAGCATCGCGTTGGCGTCGGTCGCCGTACCGACCGTGGAGCGCGGGTTCGACCCCATCCGCTCCTGGTCGACGATGATCGCCGTCGTCAGCCCGTCCAGTACGTCGACGTCGGGGCGCGCCAGCGTCGGCATGAAGCCCTGGACGAACGCGCTGTACGTCTCGTTGATCAGCCGCTGCGACTCCGCGGCGATGGTGCCGAACACCAGCGAGCTCTTGCCGGACCCGGACACACCGGTGAACACGGTCAGCCGCCGCTTCGGGATCTCGACGCTGATGTCCTTCAGGTTGTTCACCCGCGCGCCGGTGACGCGGATCAGGTCGTGGCTGTCGGCGGCGTTCTCGGTCCGCGACCGCGTGGCCTTGCTCATGGTGTCTCCATCTGTCAGGCGGAGCCGCGGTGGCGGCCTCCGTCTGGCACGGTCGTCGGGGTCAGGAAACCTGGTTGATCCGGATGTGGTTGCCGGCCGGGTCGCGGAACGCACAGTCGCGGACGCCGTACGGCTGGTCGGTCGGCTCCTGGATCACCTCGGCCTCGGTGGCCTGCAGCCGGTCGAACAGGCCGTCGATGTCCTTGGTGGCCAGCACGATGGTGGCGAAGGTGCCCTTGGCCATCATCTCGGTGATGGTACGGCGCTCGTCCTCGGTGATGCCGGGGTCGGCGCCCGGCGGATACAGCACGATCGACACGCCGGGCTGGTCGGCCGGGCCGACGCTGATCCAGCGCATGCCGCCGTACCCGACGTCGCTGCGCACCTCGAAGCCGATGATGTCGCGGTAGAAGGCCAGGGAGGCGTCCGGGTCGTTGTGCGGAAGGAACGTGGAATAGATGTTGAGGTCCATGACGGTCACGCTACGTGCTGATCGCCGGCCGGTGCTTCTCGATTCCTGATCGGTCTGGTCACCTGCTTGGCCACGCACGACGGGATGCCCAGGGTCGAGTCCCCCGCACGCTCCTTGTAGACGCTCGGCGGCATCCCGACCAGCTCGGTGAACCGGGTGCTGAACGTGCCCAGCGACTGGCAGCCGACCTCGAAGCACACGTCGGTGACGCTCAGGTCGCCGCGGCGCAGCAACGACATCGCCCGCTCGATGCGTCGCGTCATCAGGTATCCGTACGGCGACTCTCCGTAAGCGCGTTTGAACTCGCGGCTGAGGTGACCGGACGACATGTGTGCACCCCGGGCCAGCGCCTCGACGTCCAGCGGTTGCGCGTACTCCCGATCGATCCGGTCCTTGACCCGCCTCAGGCGTGCCAGATCCGCCAACCGCTGCGCCTCGTCCGCCTTACTGGTCACCCCAAAAATCCTGCCACGCCCCACCGACGTTTACCTAACCCCCAACCACTTGACGTCGTCCGTGGGATAGACATGCCTCCATGCGGCTCAGGACTGTCGAGTGGGGTGAGGGCGGGCGGGTTGCTGTGTTGTTGCATGGGATGTTGGGGGCTGGGGAGCAGTTCTGGCGGGTTGGGGCGGCACTTGCGGAGCGGGGGTATCGCGCGGTTGCGGTGGATCTGCCGGGGCACGGCGGGTCTCCTGCGGCTCCAGATGCGGACCTCGGGATGTTTGCTGCGTCGGTGGTGGAGACGGTGGGTTGTGAGCCTGAGTTGGCGATCGGTCACTCGTTGGGTGGGGTCGTGCTGGCCGAGGCGTTGCCTGTGCTGCGGCCGGCCAGGGCTGTGTACGTCGACATTCCGCTAGCTGATGACGGGGCTCAGCGCACGGCGGACGATCTGACGTCAGGCTTTCTAACCGCGCGGGCTGGGCGGACGGTCGAGGCGCTCCGGATCAGTAAGCCGGCGTGGTCGGAGAAGGATCGTGAGGTGGAAGCGTCGGCGGCCGAGCGGTTTGATGTCGCGACCGCGGTTGCGCTCGAGTTGTCACACGGCGCATCGCAGCCGCCTACCGCCGACATCCCGTCACTGGTCATTCGTGCCGAGCCCAGTCGCTATGTGTCGAAGGCCAGGGCAGCCGAGTTGGTGGCCCTCGGCTTCGAGGTCCGCTCGGTGCCAGGCGCGGGCCATTCCATCTGGTACGGCCATTTCCCCGAGTTCATGGACGCCCTCGAGGGATGGATCTGAAGGGGACGAGCGGCTGCCGATCAGGTCGTCAGGTGCGGTGCTTTGCGGACCAGTTCAGGTAGGCGACGTTGGCCAGGAGCCAGCCGAAGCCGATCGCCTGCTGGCCGTCGTGTTCGGGGGTTGGCTGGTAGCGGTTGTAGAGGGCGAGACAGTGGGCGTGGATCTTCGGGTCCCACGCGGTGGCCTGCATCCAGCGTGGCGCCTGGTGTGCGACCGCGGCGGCGCCAATGGTGCCGCCGGCAACCGTTGTTTGACGGCCGGCAGACCGTCGGGGTCGGTAGTGGCGACCTTCTGCGTGAAGGTCCGGGCGATCCGCGTCATGGGCGGTGACGTGCTGCAGGGGATCCACCAATTCTCCCGCATCCGGACTAGTCCGGCAGCTCGACCTTCAGGTACGGCGACAACGTGTCGAGGAACTCACGGGCGTCGAACATCGCCCCAGCGGATGCCAACCCCGACGTCCGTGTCTGTCCGGCCAGGATCCGCCGTACAGCGCCGACCGCGAGCGGAGCCGTGATCGCGTAGATGTCCTGCCCACTCGCTGTCGCGCGCAGCTCCTTGTTGCCGATCCGGATCAGCGTGTCGACCACGAAGGTCTGGTCGGATCGTCCGAGCTTGTCGACCGGCACCGGTGGCGGCGTGTCCTCACCCAGCAGGTCCTGAGCGGCCTCGACGGTCATGTCCGTCCGTACCTCGGGCACGTCCAGGTGGCTCGGCACTGTCACGACGTCGGTCATCGTGAACTCGGTGATCACGCGACGCCGGCCGAGCGGTTCCGGGAAGTCCCAGTCCTGCACTACGGGCTTGTCATCGTGATGCTGCAGCGCGCCGTTGGTGAACCGCAGGCGACGACCGCCACGACGGTCGTGCGAGACCTGACCGGCCGCACGTGTGCCCGGTGTGGGATGCCAGCTGCTCAGACCGTAGGCGACGCGGACCTCGTCGGCTGCGGTCCTGTCCCCCAGCGCTGCCGTGACCAGAAGATCACCCAGCCCGCCGTAGAACGCCATCGCCGGCACGACCGGGGTCCGAGCTCCCCTGTGGTTGGCGAAGGTCGCCACATTGGCCTCGATCTCGGCGGCCACATCGACGTACGGAATGCCCGCCCGAACAGCCGCGTCGACCAGCGGGCCGCCTGTGACGGCGAAGGGGCCGGCGCAGTTGAGGACCACGTCCGCGCCGGCGAGCGCGGCGCCCAGCGAACGCGCGTCGTCGACCGCGGCCGGGCGTACTCCGACGTCTCCCCACTTGGCCGCCAGCGTTTCCAGCGCGCTGCCATCACGGCCCGACGCGACTGTTGCGACCCCACCACGCAGCAGTTCCTCGACCACGAACCGACCCGTGTGCCCGGTCGCTCCGTAGACCACGACTGCACCCATCGTTCCTCCGATCAGACTGTCTCTGGCATCGAGTCTCGCCGTCCGGCAGGTGGAATCGTGAGAGTCCGGAACGACACCATGCGTACACTTTCGGACATGCACACCGTCGCCCTCGCGACCGCCGGGGAGCTGCTGCACTTCGAGTTCGGGGTCGCGTACGAGATCTTCGGCAACCCGCCGCCGGGTGAGCCGTGGTACGAGGTCCTGCTCTGCGGACCCGAGTCGATCCAGGTCGGTCCGTTCACGGTCAAACCGGACCACAGGCTGGATCGGCTGGTCGAGGCGGACACTGTGATCGTTCCGGCGTGCGCGGATGTCGACGTACCGCCGCCGAAGGAGCTGGTGGATGCGGTGCGGGCGGCGTACGAGGCGGGTGCTCGGGTTGCGTCGTTGTGCACGGGAGCATTCGTGCTGGGTGCGGCCGGGCTGCTGGATGGTCGGCGGGCGACGACGCACTGGGGGCACGCGAAGGCGCTGAGCGCGCGGTTTCCGCTGGCGGATGTTGATCCGGACGTCCTCTACACCGACAACGGCAGCGTGCTGACGGCCGCGGGGAAGGCCGCCGCAGTAGATCTCTGTCTGCACCTGGTGCACCTCGACCACGGTGCGGCCGTCGCGAACGCCGTCGCCCGGCGGCTCGTCGTACCGCCGCATCGGGATGGCGGGCAGGCACAGTTCGTCGCGACGCCCGTGCCGGTGTCGGGTGACCACATGCTGTCCCAGCTCCTCGGTTGGGCGCAGGAGCGGCTCGATCAGCCGCTGACCGTCACTGACCTCGCCCGGCGCGCGAACACCAGCTCACGCCATCTCACCCGGCTCTTCCGATCGATCACCGGTCAGACCCCGCTCCAGTGGCTCCTGACCCAGCGCGTACGCCGCGCCCAGGAGCTTCTCGAGTCGACCGATCAGAGCATCCACTCGGTCGCCATCGCCACCGGCATGGGCACAGCCACCACCCTCCGCCGCCAGTTCAAGCGCGTCGTAGGCGTCCCACCCGACACCTACCGCCGCTCCTTCCGAACCCCCGCCTCAGCCTGACCCGACCCGGGTACGGAAGGGTTGCCTCGGGCATCGGCGTGTTGTCGAATGGGGGCTCGCCGAGGAGCGGGGTGGTGGGATGTCGACGTATCCGCGACGAATGCATACGGCCCTGGATACGACGGACGGTCGCGGGCTGGCCGAGTTCTATCGACAGTTGCTGGGCTTGCGCTATCGGCCGGGAGACGAGCCGCCGGCTGACAGTACGGCGGATGACGACAGCTGGCTTGTCCTCGTCGATGACGACGGCAACCGTCAGCTCGCGATCCAGAAGGTCGACACGCTGCCACGGTCGACCTGGCCGTCGGCCGACGTACCGATGCAGCTGCACATCGACTACGCCGTGCCGACGGTGGACGACCTCCATCGGCACCGGCGCCGGGCCGAGGAGCTCGGAGCCGAACTGCTGTACGACCGGACCGGAGTTGGGTCCGAGCCTCTCTATGTCCTGGCCGACCCGGCCGGACATCCCTTCTGTCTCCTCGTGGGGGTGCTGTGAGCAAGCAGACTGGGTACGCCGCGGTCAACGGACTGCAGATGTACTACGAGATCCACGGCTCCGGCGGGACGCCGCTGCTGTTGTTGCACGGCGGGCTGTTCAACGTCGACCTGCAGTTCGGCGCCTTGCTGCCGGCGCTCGCCGAGAACCGGCAGGTCATCGCGACCGACTTCCAGGGGCACGGCTACACCAACGACATCGACCGGCCGCTCGGCACGATCGACCTCGCCTCCGACGTGGTCGGGTTGCTGCGGCATCTCGACGTACCGAAGGTGGATCTGTTCGGGTTCAGCGTCGGTGGTGCGGTGGCGCTGTACCTGACGATCAAGCATCCGGAGCTGGTCCGGAAGGCCGTGATCTCGTCGGTGTCGTTCAGCCGCGACGGCGAACGTGGCGCGAACGAGGAGGCCATCAGCGAGATGAAGGTCGAGATGATCGCCGGTACGCCGATGGAGGCGGAGTACCTGGCGAAGTCGCCGCACCCGGATCTCGAGCACCTGCAGGTTTTGCTGACCAAGCTCGGCGGCTACGACCGGGGCGTCGACGGCTGGTCCGACGACGAGATCCGCGGCATCGCCGCGCCGACGCTCTTCACGGTCGGCGACTGCGACGCGGTCAAACTCGAGCACGCGGTCCGCTTCCTCCAACTCCGCGGCGGCGACGTCAACGGCGACATGACCGGCGTCCCCACCAACCAACTGGCCGTCTTCCCCGGCACCACCCACTTCTTCGGCCTGTCCCGCACCAACCTCGTCCAAGACACCGTCACCACCTTCCTCGACGCCGAGTGATCCGCTGCAGGGTCAGTTCGGGAGGAGGGGACGCATGAAGGTGCGTTCGTAGCGGATGACGCAGCCGCTGTCGTCGCGGATCTTGTCGGCCGCGACGAAGTCGGGATGTACGCCGAACAGTTGGCGGTACTCCTCGTACGCCGCCAGGCTCGGGAAGCTGAACAGGGCCAGCGCCTTGTCGCTCGCACCTTCCGACGGAAGGAAGTAGCCGTGATGGGTCCCACCGTGCTCATTCACCAACTCGATCCACCGCTGTGCGAACCGCTCGAACTCGGCCACCTTCGCCGCATCGATGGTGTAGTCGACAACACACGTGATCATTCCGCACCTTTCCGCTGACTCGCCCTGGCCACGCCCAGTTCACCACTCGACGCGCCGACCACCCTCCAGCGGGCCCCGCGGACACTGAGTTCAAGGTCCTGCACCCGCTCCGACTACGCTGCCCACCATGTTTCGTGAGGCGGACGCTGGGGACTTCGACGCCGTGATGCGGCTGTATCGGCAGCTACATCCCCGGGACTCGCCAGGTGGCAGGGAAGCGGACGTGTTCACGGAGATCCTGCGGACGCCGGGATTGCGGTTGTTCGTGCTGGAGGTCGATGGGGTCGTCGTGGCAACGACGTACTTCAATCTGATCCCGAACCTGACCCGCGGGGCGGCGCCGTACGCCGTGATCGAGAACGTGGTGGTCGACGCGGAGAGGCGCGGGACCGGGCTCGGGAAAGAGATCATGGCGCGGACACTGCAGGCGGCGTGGGATGCCGGCTGCTACAAGGTCATGCTCATGACCGGCTCGCGGACCCCGGCAACCCACGCGTTCTACCGGGCCTGCGGATTCGACCCCGACGAAAAGACCGCCTACGTCTCCCGCCCCACCCGCTGAAGCTCCTCGAGAGCGACCTGCAGGTCGCGTGCCGTCGACTAGCGTCGCACCCTGATCGAAGGCGCCCGCCAACCGATCCGTCATGCCTCACATCGTGCCAAGAGGTCCCTGTCAGGCGTGTTTGAGGGCCCAGTCCAGTACGTCGTCCGCGATCTTCTCCCAGCCGTCCTGGGCCATCAAGAGATGCGCGTAGCCGTCGTACTCGCGGGTCTCGGTGATCGTCTTCGACTTGTAGTGCTTGGCGTTCGAGCGCTGCACCTCGGGCGGCATGATGTGGTCCTCGGACGCGGAGACGAACAGCAGCGGCGCCCGCGCGTCGTTGTGGTAGTCGACCCAGGTGTCCTGGTGACCGGGCTGGAAGTTGGCCAGCACGCTCCCCCACAGGATCCCGCCGTTCGCCGGGATCGCGTACCGCTCGTAGAGCCGCCGCGCCTCGTCCTCGGGGAAGGTATTGGTGAAGGCGTAGTTCCACTGCTCGAAGTTCATCGGGATCGACTTGTGCCGGTTCGCCGGGCTCTTCAGCACCGGGAACGTCGACTTGACCTGCGAGAGCGGTACGACGCGCACGCCCTCGGTCGGTGCGGAGCACATCGCGACGCCGGCGGCGCCGAACCCGTGGTCGAGCAGGACCTGGGTGAACGCGCCACCGGCCGAGTGGCCGATGATGATCGGCGGCGCGTCGAGTTCGCGGATCACCGACTCCAGGTGGTCGATGATGGCCGGCACGGTCAGTTTCAGGATGGTCGTCGGGTCGGCGTTCAGCGCCTCGACCTCGACCTCGAACCCCGGATACCCGGGCGCCAGCACCCGGAACCCGCGAGCCTCGTAGTGCGTGATCCAGTGCTCCCAGCTGCGCGGTGTGACCCAGAAGCCGTGGACCAGAACGATGGTGTCGGCCATGATCGCGTACCCCTCCGTCGTCGGGACTGCCCGCCTGCAACCTAGCTGCGGGTACGCCGGGCTCCGTAGGATGACCGTGCACGGATCTGGGCTGTGTGTGCACAGCGTCGCCCACCAGGTTCAGGGGTGGAGGGGATGGCGATGGCCGTGCTGCTGGATACCGCTGCGCTCCCGAGACAGGACCGGGCGGAGGCGTTCTACGCCGCGATGATGTCGGCGAGCGTGCCGTCACGCGTCGAGCACGAGGACGCGTCCGGCAACGTCCACGCACGGATGGACTTCTGGCTCCTCGGTGCGCCGGACCTGTTTCGCAACGAGGGCTCCGGCATCCGGCTCGTCCGGACGCCGAAGCACGTCCGCATCGGCGGTCCGGAACGGCTCGCGCTCGCGGTCCAGGTGATCGGCGAGGGAGTGTTCAGCCAGGCCGGCCATGATCAGCGCGTCCGCACCGGCGAGCTCATGCTGGTCGATCTGACCGCGCCGTACGAATTCGGATGGAGCGGTCACAGCGCGTCTCAGGCGTTCCAGATCGACTACCGGGACCTCGGATTGAGCGTCGAGGCGGTCCGGGCGGCCGCGCACCGACTGCCGGCCAGTCCGCTGTACGAGCTCGTGCTCCATCACCTGACGGTCCTGCCCGGGATCCTTGCCTCGATCAAGGGAACCACGTCGGCCGAGATGGTCGGTGCGGCGACGACCCAGCTCGTCCGGGCGCTGTTGACCTCCGTTTCGGACCACGATCCTCCCGCGCCGGCCGACGTACTGTTCACCCGGATCCTCTGGTACGCGCGACGGCATCTCTCCGACCCGGAACTGACCGCGGCCCGCATCGCGGCGGAGCACAACATCTCGGTCCGCTACCTCTACAAGCTGTTCGCCGAGCATCAGCTGAGCCTCGAGCAGTGGCTGATCGCCGAGCGCCTCGCACACGCCACCCGGCAACTCACCGATCCTGCGAGCCGGCATCGCCCGATCGCGAGCATCGCGGCCGCGTGGGGTTTCCTCGACGCCGGTCACTTCACCCGCCGCTTCCGCGCCGCTCACGGTATGACCCCGCAGGAGTGGCGGCGGCTGCACTAGCCGGTCAGGCGGAACACCGGCCACGCGATCTCGGTGCGCCACGACGCCGGATCCGGGTCGTCTCGTGGACCCACGACGTACGTCTCCTGAACCGGCCCGTCGACCGCGAGGGTGTGCTCGACAACCCACGCCCCGAGGCGGCCGTAGGTGACGTCGATGTCGTCGTGGGGACCGTGGTGGACGGTGGCCGCGAGCTCCACCGCGGGCAGTTCGACCGAGCGCACTCGTCCGTACGACGGCGGATCGGCGACCGGGAGGTAGACGAGTACGGCGCCACGGCCCGCGGAGAACAGCTCGTTGGCGTAGTGACCACCCGGAGGTCCGAGCTGACCGTGGACGGCGGCGGTCAGCTCGGCCATCGCTCCGTCGTACCAAGGCAGCACGTCGTCCAGGTCGACGACATCGGTGATCGCGGCAACCATCCGCGCCGGCTGAGACCGAAGTTCGACGACGAGATCGCCGGACTCCGGCCGGAGCAGCCGCTGCAGCGAGGTGACTGCCGCCCGGGTCCGGTCGAGCGAGGTCTGCAGACGGTCGAGATGCGCCGCGATCAAGTCGGCGCGAGCGTGTGGATCGTCGGTCGCCAGGATCTTGCCGACCTCGGCCAGCGGTACGTCGAGCTCCCGCAACCGATGGATGACCTGGGCCGACGGGATCTGCTCGGTCGTGTAGTAGCGGTAACCGCTGGAGGCATCGATCGACGCGGGTTCGAGCAGACCACTCTCGTGGTACCGCCGCAGCGTGCGCACACTCAGGTGCGTCACCTGCGCGAACTCACCGATCGTCAGCCCCGGATGCACGCCGCCACTGTGCACCCTCCCCCAGCGAGAGAGTCAATTCCTTGACCCTCGCCCGCCGGGAGCACCCACAGTCGACGGCATGAACCTTCCAGCCACGATCACGAACTACCTGGCCGCCCACACGGCCCGCGACCTCGATGCGGCAATGGAGTGGTACGCCGCGGACGCGGTGGTCACCGACGACGGCACGACGTACCGCGGTCGCGACGAGATCCGCGCCTGGCTCGGCCGGGCGGCGAGCGAGTACACGTACACCACCGAGCTTGTCGCCGCTCGCCAGGTGGACGACACGACGTACGTCGCGACCCATCACCTCGAGGGCAACTTCCCGGGCGGAACCGTCGACCTCGACTTCACCTTCAGCCTCGACGAGGACTTGATCACCCGACTGGTCATCGCACCGGAATGAGCAGGATTGTGCAAGCGTCGGCGAGGAATCGTCTACCGACTCGCCCAGTCGGGACCGTCTACTGGAGAGGTACCCATTCATGACGTTCTAGGAGATTGACACGATCATGCAAATCGCT
This sequence comes from Kribbella sp. NPDC049227, assembly GCF_043197265.1. Lineage (NCBI taxonomy): Bacteria > Bacillati > Actinomycetota > Actinomycetes > Propionibacteriales > Kribbellaceae > Kribbella > Kribbella sp. NPDC049227. The sequence goes on from NZ_JBICST010000006.1 coordinate 396,213, forward strand.
GTGATCACTGGCGGGAGTTCCGGCATCGGGCAGGGCGCGGCCTTCGAACTCGCTCGGCGCGAGGTCGGGGTGATCCTGACCTACCGCGGCAACCAGGCCGGCGCCGTGGAGACGGCCGAACGGATCGAGAAGGACGGCGGTACGGCGGTCGCCCTGCCGCTCGATGTCGGGAGCGGTGACACCTTCGCCGGCTTCAGGACCGCGGTCGAGGAGGCACTGCGTGAGCGGTGGGACCGGACCTCGTTCGACTACCTGGTGAACAACGCCGGCGTCGGGCAGATGCCGGTTCCGTTCGAGGAGACGACCGAAGAACTGTTCGACCAGATGCTCCAGGTCCACCTGAAGGGTCCGTACTTCCTCACGCAGACGCTGCTACCGCTGATCGCGGACGGTGGGTCGATTGTCTACACGACCAGCACCTCTGCGCTGCCGAGCGCGCGGCCGGAGCCGGGCTACTCGGTCTACGCGAGCATGAAGGGCGCGCAGGTCGTCCTGACCCGCTATCTCGCCAAGGAACTCAGCGCGCGCCGCATCCGGGTCAACGCCGTCGCTCCGGGTGTGACCCGGACCCGGCTCGGCGACGACGCGTTCTCCCGCTTCCCCGACCTGATCCCGCCGATCGCCGACCGCACCGCCCTCGGCCGCATCGGCGAGCCCGACGATCTCGCCAAGGTGATTGCCTTCCTCCTCTCCCCCGAGAGCGCCTGGATCACCGCCCAGACCATCGAAGCCTCCGGCGGCTACGACCTCTGAGCGCGCCGACAGGCGCGGCAGCCAACGCGGTGATGCACCAGCCGGGATCGCGCGGGAGTCTCAGCGGCTTTCCGTCGTACAGATGCAGACCTTGTTGCCATCTGGGTCCGCGAGGACGGTGAACGCCGGTGCCTCGGCGTCGTAGGTGATGGTGCCGCCGACAGCCAGCGCCGCCTCGATGCGGGTGCGAGCGAGCTCGGGCGGTAGCCACAGGTCGAGGTGGAAGCGTTGGCGGGGAGTCTCGTGCGGTTCGGTGCGCTGGAACCACAGGTTCGGGATCCGGTCGGTCGGATCACCGACGTCGACTCCGTGCATCGCGTCCGTGCTGCCGGTGAGCACCGCCGCCCAGAACGGACCGATCCTCCCGGGATCCGCGGTGTCGATCGCGATCTCCAGCTGCACCACTCCGGCCGGATCAGCCTGCACCCCGTGCGACCCGGCGATCGCACTGATCCGGCGCGCGAGCTCGACATCTCGCTGAGTCACCGACGGGAACACGTACTCGACGCCGTCCGGATCGCGGTACACCGCATCGGGACTCGCGAGTGCCAGATCCACGAAGCTCGCACCGACCCGAACGTCCGGCTGGGTCCCGGCTGCCGCGCAGGTCTCGCCGATCGCGGTCAGGAACTTGAGCCCGTCGGCGAACGACGAGACCAGGAACCGTGCGTGCAGCCGTTGAGCGAGCTTCCGCCAATCCGCCAGCCCGGCATCCTGGATCGCCTGCACCGTCAACATGTCCATCGCCAACCTCCTCACTCACGGTTCATCGAACGCTAGGCCATCACCCGGACAGTTTCCGATCACGACCTTCCAGTACGGCGAGGTCGCGTTCGGCGTACTGGCGGTGCTCCCACTCCTCGCCGAGGATGCAGCCGAGGCAGTCGTCGACGAGGTAGCTGTCGGACGCCGGGTAGCCGGCCTCGGGCACCGGCGTCGTTCGCTCGGCCAACCGCTCGTCGGTGAGTTCGGCGATGATCGCGCGGACCTGGCCCATCCGGTCGGCGCGCAGGGCGAGAACTTCGTCGAGCGACGGGCGTACGGTCCGGTCGCGCGGGACAGGCGGCGTGTCGTGCATCTCGTCGTGGGGCAGATCGAGCGGGTCCCACGGGGACGGCTCGCCGAGGACGGTCCGCAGTACCCAGGCATCCGTCGCGAAGACGAGGTGACGCAGCGTCTCGATGAAGGACCATTCGCCGTCCACCGACTCGTGCAGCAGTTCCGGCGGCAGCGCCCGGGCCCGGGCGATCGTCTCGGGCCAGAGCCGCTCGAGCAGCTCCCACGCCTCGCGATACCCGTCGGCATCGGTCGGGCGCATCTTCTCCCGACCGGGCTGACGACGGTTGAGCTCGGCATCGATCAGCGGTACGACGTCGACACCCCAGACCCGCAGGTTGCGGATGTCACCGTCGAGTGACACGTCGACCAGTCGCGCGCCGCGGATCGTCGCGCCGCTGAGATTCACGTTGTCGAACCGCGCCCCGGCCAGGTCGACGTCGTGAAACACCGCGTCCCGCAGCGACAGCTCCTCGAACCGCGCCGCGCCCAGATCCTGCTGCTTGAACTCGGTCACGGCCCCAGCTTCGCGCGCCCACCCCGCGCCGTCCAGGGCAGAATGGCCGAGGATCAGCGGCGCCTTGCGAACGAATGGAGCAGCATGTATCGACGGCTTGTCGTGAAGTTGTCCGGCCAGGCGATTGCCGGGGGTGACGCGTTCGGGTTCGACAGCGAGAGGCTCACGCACCTGGCCAACGAGGTGATCGCGTTGCGTGCTACCGGCGTTCAGGTCGCGGTGGTTGTGGGCGGGGGCAACGTCTTCCGTGGCAACCGGGCCGAGGACTGGGGCATCGACCGGGTCGAGGCCGACAACATCGGCATGCTCGGCACCATCATCAACGCCGTCCTGCTGCGCGGCCGGCTGGCCGCACTCGGTGCCGACGACGCGCGCCTGATGACCGCGATCCCGATCAACAACATGGCTGAGCCGTACATCCGGCTGCGCGCCCTGCGGCACCTCGAGAAGGGCGCGATCGTCCTCCTTGCCTCCGGCAACGGCCAACCGTTCACCACCACCGACTACCCCGCCGTCCAGCGCGCGGTCGAACTCGGCGCTGACGCCCTGCTGGTCGCCAAGAACGGCACTGACGGCGTGTACGACGCCGACCCGAACAAGTTTCCCGACGCGCGCCGGTTCGACCACCTCAGCTACCAGGACGTCATCGACCGCGGCGTCGGCGTGATGGACCAGTCCGCCTTCATCCTGGCCCGTGACCACAGCCTGCCGCTTCACGTCTTCGACATCGACCGCACCGGAGCCGCCTCCTCCATCAGCACCGGCACCCCGGTCGGCACCCTGATCAACTAGCCCGGCAGTTCCTTCGTGATCCTGTCGATGTGGGCGTCGAACCAATCGCCGCCGGCCCGATGTTCGGCGTACAGCGCGATGAGGGACCAGACGATGCGGTAGAGCGAGAATGTCCTCTCGATCGCAGGGGTCAACTGGAGGCCGTAGCCGTCGAGGAGCGCGTCCATTGGACCGGAGATCGAGAACCTCGCCAGGTCGTAGAGCGGGTCGCCGTACGTTGCGTCCGACCAGTCGATGATGGCCGTCAGCGTGGCGCCCTCGGTGTAGAGGTGTCGCGGGTGCAGATCGCCGTGCAGCAGAGCCGGGCGCGTCGTGGGCAGTTGCGCGATCGCAGGCGGCACGTGCGCGCGCAGGCGATCAGCCAGGTCACTCGGCACGATCTCGTCGAGATGCGCGGTCGCGGTGTTCAGGAAGTCCGGCCAGGTCGGATGCAGACCCTCGGCGACGATGCCGTACGCCGGCCCAGTGATCGCGTGCAACCGGTGTAGATGCCGTCCGGCCCCTCTGATCGCCTCAGTAGCGGACACGTCGGCGGGGTTGCCGAGCACGGCCTCCGAGATGAGGTACGCCGGATCCGTGGTGACGTGCGTCCGGATCGTCGGGACCGGGATACCGACAGACCGGGCGTGATCGCAGGCAAGCACCTCCGCCTCGATCGCCCCCGGTGTGGCGCACTTCAGATAGAAGGTCCCTGTATCGGTGACGAGGCGGTAGGTCGCGTTGCCGACGAAGCCGTTCACCGGCTCGGTGTGGGTGATGGTGCCGACGACGAGAGCGGCGGCTTCGAGCGGGTCAGGCACGCGCGCACCGGGAGTGGATGGGCATGACTGCAGCCTACGGTGTAGCGGAGGGCTAAACCGTTTGCAGGGTTCGGCAGGCGGCTGCTGTACTCGAACTCGTCCGAAACAGGTGCCTATCAAGGAGAGCTGCCATGCGACCTCGCTTCATGTTCGCCGTGGAAGCCATCGACACCTGTTCAAGGGACATGAAGCTGCGTGAAATTACTGAACCTCGGGATCCTGGCGCATGTCGACGCCGGTAAGACGAGTCTGACCGAGCGGCTGCTCTACGCGGCCGGCGTCATCGACGAGATCGGCAGCGTCGACAACGGCAGTACCCAGACCGATTCCCTCGCGCTGGAGCGCCAGCGCGGTATCACCATCAAGTCGGCGGTCGTGTCGTTCGCGATCGGTCATGACGACGACCCGGTCACGGTCAACCTGATCGACACCCCCGGCCACCCGGACTTCATCGCCGAGGTCGAGCGTGCGCTCAGCGTGCTCGACGGAGCGGTGCTGGTCATCTCGGCGGTCGAGGGCGTGCAGGCGCAGACCCGCGTGCTGATGCGCACGCTGCAGCGCCTGAAGATCCCGACCCTGATCTTCGTCAACAAACTCGACCGGCCCGGCGCGCAGTACGACGCCGTACTCAAGTCGATCGCGGACAAGTTGACGCCGGCCATCGTCCCGATGGGATCGGCCACCCGGCTCGGCACCCGCGAGGCGACCTTCACGCCGTACAACGGGAGCGATCCGTACGGCGCCCTGCTCGAAGTGCTCACCGAGAACGACGAGGACCTGCTGCGAACGTTCGTGGAGAACGAGAAGGCGCTCTCGCATGACGTTCTCCGGTGTGCGCTCGCCCGGCAGACCAAGCAGGCCCTCGTCCACCCCGTGTACTTCGGCTCCGCGATCACGGGCACCGGCACCGACGCCCTGACCGCGGGCATCCGTGAGTTCCTCCCGTTGGCCGGCACCGACCAGGAGCGGGTCGACGGATCGGTCTTCAAGGTCGAGCGCGGCCCGGCCGGGGAGAAGGTCGCCTACGTCCGGATGTTCTCCGGTACGGCGCACGTCCGCGACCGGCTGCGCTTCGGCGACACCGGAGAGGCCAAGCTGACCGCTCTCCAGGTGATCGGCGAAGGTACGGCGGCCGCCGTCAACGCCGGCCAGATCGGGAAGCTGTGGGGCCTCGCCGACATCCAGATCGGCGATCGCATCACCGCGACCGACCAGCCGACGCCGGCCACCACGACCGGCTTCTTCGCTCCGCCGACCCTGGAGACGGTGATCTCGCCGACACGGCCGTCGGACAAGGGGAATCTCCGGGTGGCGCTGTCCCAGCTCGCCGAGCAGGACCCGCTGATCAACCTGCGCCAGGACGACCTCCGCCAGGAGACCTACGTGTCGCTGTACGGCGAGGTGCAGAAGGAGGTCATCCAGACCACGCTCGCGACCGAGTTCGGGATCGATGTCGAGTTCCGGGAGACCACCACGATCTGCATCGAGCGGCTGCTCGGCACCGGCGAGGCGGTGGAGTTCAACAAGAAAGACGCGAACCCGTTCCTGGCGACCGTCGGTCTGCGGGTCGAGCCGGCGCCGGTCAACACCGGGGTGACGTTCGAGCTCGAGGTGGAGCTCGGCTCAATGCCGTATGCGTTCATCAAGGCGGTCGAGGAGACCGTCCGGGAGACACTCCACCAGGCCCTCCACGGCTGGCAGGTCCCGGACGCGCGCGTGGTGATGACGCACTCGGGCTACTCGGCCCGGCAGAGCCATGCGCACGCCGTCTTCGACAAGAGCATGTCGAGTACGGCGGGCGACTTCCGGAACCTCACTCCCCTGGTCCTGATGACGGCGCTGCGACAGGCCGGCACCCAGGTCCACGAGCCGATGCACCGGTTCCGGCTGGAGATGCCGACCGACACGACCCGTGCCGTCCTGGCCGCGCTGGCCCGCCTGCGCGCGATCCCGCAGGTGCCGGCACTGGCCGCGGAAACCTCAACCCTGGAAGGAGAAATCCCCGCGGCGGCCGTGTACGAGTTCGAGCAGCAGTTGCCCGCCCTCACCCGCGGCGAGGGCGTACTGGAGTCCGCGTTCGAGCGCTATCAGCCGGTCACCGGTCCGATCCCGGAGCGGCCGCGCACCGATCACGACCCGCTCAACCGGCGGGACTATCTCCTGCACGTGCAGCGGCGAGTTTGATGCCAGGTTTGATGCCGTAGACAACGGTCGCGCCGAGGTCGTCGTCAGCGACGATCTCGGCGGCCAGACCGTGCTCGACCATCACCGCCCTCGCCAGCGGCGCCTGATGCTCGCTCATCTCCACGAACAAACGACCACCAGGAGCGAGCCACTCGGGCGCCGCCGCGGCCACCCGGCGCAAGATCGCCAACCCGTCCGGCCCACCGTCGAGCGTCACATGCGGCTCGTACAACCGCGCCTCCGGCGGCAACAACCGGATCTCGTTCGTCGGCACATACGGCACATTCGCCAGCAGTACGTCGATCCGCCCCCGCAGCTCATCCGGCAACGCGGAGAACAGATCGCCCTGATAGACCGACCCTCGCCAAGGCACGAGATTGCGCCGCGCACACCGAACCGCGGCCAGCTCGATGTCGGCGGCGTACAAGGACACTTGCTGCTCGGCCGCGATCGCGGCACCCAACGCACCCGAGCCACAACCCAGATCGAGTACGACGTCGCCCGGCGAGGTGACCCGCAGCGCTTCGGCGACCAGGAACTCGGTCCGCCGACGTGGAATGAACACTCCGGGGTCAACGGCGATCCGCAGTCCGCGGAAGGATGCCCAGCCGAGGACGTGTTCGAGCGGCAGCCCGGCGATCCGGCGATCGGCCATGGCCTTCAGTTCGGCGTCGTCGCGAGCGGTCTCGGCAATCATCGCCGCCTCGTCCTCGGCGAACACGCAACCGGCCGCACGCAACCGGTCGACAATGCTGCCGAGGTCGAATGATGGAACAGAAGAAACAGACACAGAACCCCTTCGACTACGAGGCTCCCGCGGTCAGCGAACGACGCTGACCACTCGAGGCGGGAGCAACCAACCTGCCTGACTGGTGATCGGTCCCACCTCCTTCGTCCGCCGTTCCGGTGCTGACCACCTTACCCGAAGGCGTTCACGCCCGTGAGCTCGGCCGAGACGGTCCACAACCGCTCCGCCGAAGCCGGATCCACGGCGTACGGCCGGACGCCTGGGCTGTCGTCGGTGGAGACCTCCGCGACCTCGCAGTCCTCGCAGAAGACACCGCCGAGACCGTCGAGCTGCGGCGACGTCGCGGCCCAGACCTGAGTGGCCGCTCCCTGTTCGGGTGACTTGAAGCCCCGGCCGACCGGGTTGCCGTCCTCGTCGATCCACCCGTAGCCGACCATCTCCTCGCGGGTCAGATGCCGCTGCAGCGGCGTCAGGATGCCACCCGGATGCAGTGCGAACGCACGCACGCCAGAATCCTTGCCCAAGGCATCAAGCTGGACGGCGAACAGCACGTTGGCCGTCTTCGCCTGTCCGTACGCCTCCCACTTGTCGTAGCCCAGCCTGAACTCCAGATCGTCCCACCGGATGTCCGAACGCCGGTGCCCGGTCGACGACACCGACACGACGCGAGCGCCGCCGTCGGCCGTCAGCGCGGGCCCCAGCCGGTTCACCAGCGCGAAGTGGCCAAGGTGGTTGGTCGCGAACTGCGCCTCCCAGCCGGGGCCGACCCGGGTCTCGGGGCTGGCCATGATCGCCGCGTTGTCGATCTGGATGTCGATGCTGCGCCCCGAAGCGAGGAAGCGGTCCGCGAACGCACGCACACTGTCCAGATCACCGAGATCGAGCTCGTCGACCTCGACATCCGACACGTCCGCCAACGCCTCGCGAGCGGCGTCGGGCCGTCGCGCCGGTACGACGACGTGCGCACCGGCCTTGGTCAACGCGCGGGTCGTCGCCAGGCCGAGGCCCGAGTAGCCGCCGGTGACGACCGCCAGCTTGCCGGTCAGGTCGATGCCGGCCAGGACATCGTCCGCGGTGCTGTCGTGCCCGAATCCCGAACCGATCTTGTGCTGTGCTGTCATGCTTCGCACACTACGGATTCGAGTGCACTCTAAGTCAAGCGATCACGCGTCCAGGTGGGGGTTCTCCCGCAGTGACTCGGCCAGGCGCTGGAGTGCAGGGTTGGGACTGTCCGGACTCCAGCAAGCGTGCAACGTGACCGAATGCGCGTCGGCCGCGTCCAGCTCGCGGTAGCGGACACCTTCGACTCCCATCGCCTTGATCGAGCGCGGGATCAACGCACACCCGAAGCCGGCCCTGACCAGCGCCAGCATCGTCGGAACCTGCGATGCCAGCTGGCTGACGGCGTACCGGTCCATCCCGATCATCGCCGCACAGATGTCATGCAGGTACTGCGATCCTTCCGGGCTGTAGCCGATGTAGCCATCCGTCACGTCGACCAGCGCGACCGGCGAGTCCCCCTCCGCCAGCGGATGGGAGGCCGGTACGGCGACCACCAGGTCCTCCGAGTGGACCAGCACCGACTCGAACTGCGATGGGATCGGTGGCCGGACCAGACCGAGATCGATCTCCAGGTTCGCCAACGCCTCGAACTGCGACGGGCTGACCAACTCGGTGAGCTCGGCCGTCACGGCCGGAGTCCGCTTTGCGACCATCGTGAGGAAGTCGGCCAGTACGGCGTACGCCCCGATCGCCGTGAAGGCGATCCGCAGCGTTCCGGTCTGGCCTTCGGCCGCTCGCCGGGTCGCTTCCGGGGCGACCTCGAGGAGTGCGAGGACTCGGCGCGCATGTTCGAGAAAGACGTCGCCGGCCGCGGTCAGCCGGACTCCCCGGCCGGTCCGGTCGAACAGCCGGACCTCCAGAGATCGCTCCAGGCCCTGGATCTGCCGGGTCAGCGGCGGCTGCGTCATGTTCAGCCGCTGGGCGGCACGGCCGTAGTGGAGTTCCTCGGCGACGGCGACGAAGCCGCGCAGTTGCTGGAGCGAGAGGTCCATACCGGCACGGTATCGGTTCATGCGAAATCGGGCTTGGACCTGCATAACGGAAAGCGCCTACCGTCAGAGCGACGCTCAAGCGAAGGAGTCCCCACGGTGCCGAAACTCGTTGCCCTGATGTCCCCCGAACGTGCCGACGACGTGGTCGACCCGCAGACCCGCCGCCTGCTCGAGGACCGGTTCGAGGTCGTCTGGGCGCAGTCCGCTCACGCCGCCGGACCGGCAGCGCCCGGCAAGCCGCCGGCGCTGGACCCGGCAGCCGTGCCCGGGCTGGTGGCCGGCGCCGACGTACTCCTGACCAGCTGGGGTACGCCGCACCTCGGCAAGGAACTGTGGGCCGACGGCAACGGACCGAAGGTGGTCGCGCACGCGGCCGGCACGGTCAAGAACCTGATCGACCCGGTCATCCTCGACCAGGGTGTCGCCGTCTTCTCGGCCGGCCCGCGGATCGCCTGGTCCGTCGGCGAGTACTGCCTGGCCGCGATGCTCACCCTCGGTCGTCGTCTCCCCCGCTTCGACCAGGCGATCCGGCACGGTGGCTGGAAACAGACCGACTACCGCGGCCACGAGCTCGCCGGTGCCAAGGTCGGCATCGTCGGCGCGAGCAGCACGGCCCGCGCGCTCATCACACTGCTGCGGCCCTTCCACTGCGACCTCGTGGTCTACGACCCCTACCTCACTCCCGAGCGCGCGGATCAGCTCGGCGTCCGCACCGCCGAACTGCAGGAGACGGTCGAGAGCGCGTACTTGTCGATCCACGTCCCGAACGTGCCGGAGACCAAGGGCATGATCACCCGCGCGCTGATCGAGCGGATCCCCGACGGCGCGGTCGTCGTGAACTCGTCCCGTGGACCCGCGATCGACCAGCAGGCGCTGCTCGACCACGTGCTGGACGGACGCCTGTACGCCGCTCTCGACGTCTACGACCCCGAGCCGCCGTCCTTCGACGCGACGATCCTCCAGGCGTCCAACCTGCTGCTCAGTCCGCACGTCGCCGGCGACACCGCGGAAGGTCACCTCGCGCTCGCCGGGTACGTCCTGGCCGACGCACTGAAGTGGCTCGAGGACGGCACTCGCGGACCCAGCTTCGTCGATCCGGCCGTCTGGTCGATCGCGGCCTGAGAGGAGGACTCGATGTCCCGGATCGCCCAGGTCGAAGTCTTCCCGGTCGCTGTGCCGTTCGCCCGCCGGTTCGTGCTCGGCAGCGGAGCGGTCGGCTCCCCCGGCGCCGCTCCGGATCAGGCCGCCGCGGTGGTGTTCGTGAAGCTGACCACCGAGGACGGTGTGGTCGGATGGGGAGAACAGAGAGCGCTGCCCAGCTGGAGCTACGAGACCGCCGAGACGATGGCCGTCGTGATCAGGCGGCACCTCGCCCCGATCCTGCTCGAACTCACCCCGTTCGACGTCGAGCTCTTCCACCAGCGCGCCGCCAAGCGACTCAGCCCCGCGGTCTCGAACGGCTTCCCCTTCGCCCGCGCCGCCGTCGACGTCGCGATGCACGACGCGGCCGGCAAGCTCGCCGGCGTCCCCGTGCACGCGCTCCTCGGCGGCAAGGTGTACGACGAGATCCCGCTCTGCTCGGCCATCGGGGTCGGCGACCAGGACGCGGTTCGCGATCATGCGATCCAGTCGTCGGACTACCCGGCGTACAAGGTCAAGATCGGGGGCGATCTGGACGCGGACACCGAGGCGATCCGGACCGTGGCCGAGGTGGCCGGCGGCAAGCCCTTGTGGCTCGACGCGAACCAGTCGTACCGCCCCAGTGCGCTGCGGCAACTGCTTGACCGGACCAGGGACATCCACACGATCCACTGTGTCGAGCAACCCGTGCCGAGCACGGACACCCTCGCGATGCAGCGGCTGCGTGGGCTGATCGACCTGCCGATCGCGATCGACGAGGGCAGCTTCTCCGCGCAGGACCTGGCCCGAGCGCTCCGGCTGGACGCCGCGGACCTGGTCGTGATCAAGGTCTGCAAGTCCGGCGGACTGCGGAACGCGCTCAAGACCGCCCAGACCGCGCTGTCCGGCGGTCTCGAGATCCTCGCCAGCGGCCTGACCGACTGCGGAGTCGCGTTCGCCGCCGCGCTGCACGTGTTCAGTCAGCTCGAGCTCGCCCTTCCCGCCGAGCTCAACGGGCCGGAGCTGCTGTCCGATCTGTACGTCGAGGGACTGAGCATCACCAAGGCCGTCGCAACGGTCCCCACCGCCCCTGGACTGGGCGTTCAGGTCGACGAGGAGCGAATCCGCGCCGAGTCGATCGACCTGCTCTATCGGTGAGGAGACAACCATGAGCACGAAGCTGTCCCGCCGCAGCTTTCTCGAACTGAGCGGCCTGGCCGGGCTCGGGCTGGCCGTGGCCGGCTGCTCGTCCGGTCCACCGGCCGGGGCGGCCACCTGGGCCATGTGGTCGAGCAGCGCCGCGGAGCGGAAGGTCTGGCAGGACTTCAGCGCGTACGTCGAGCAGCAGCTGAAGGTGAAGTCGGTCCCGACCCTGACCCCGTCCGGCCCCTACCCGACCAAGCTCGACCTCCAACTGGTGAGTGGGACAGCCGGCCTGGTGACCGCGCTGAACGGCACGCTCATCCCGACGTACGCCGCCCGCGGTGCGCACCGGCCGCTGGACGACCTGATCGAGGGCGACTCCGACTTCGACCTGGATGACTTCTACCAGCCGATCCAGAAGATCTCGAGCTTCAACGGCAAGACCTACGCGATCGGGTTCGACGTCGCGCCCACCGTCATGTACTACAACAAGAGCCTGCTGCAGAAGCAGGGCATCGCGCTGCCCTCCCGCACCGAGCCGATGCCGTGGGCAACGTTCCGCGACCTGGCGGTCGAGCTGACCCACGCGCCGGACCAGTACGGTTTCACCTGCGCGCCGGCGATCGACGACCTGGTGTCGTGGATCTACTGCGCCGGCGGCAACGTGATGAGCCAGGACGCCTCCCGCAGCATCCTCGGCGAGCCGGAGGCGATGGAGGCGCTGCAGTTCGTCATCGACCTGTTCGTCAAGGACAAGGTCACACCGCCGATCAAGAACCTCGTCACCGAGAGTTCGCTGTCGAACTTCCTGGAGGGCAACGTCGCCTTCATGCAGAACGGCCCGTGGCAGGTCGTCAACGTGCGCAAGGCCAAGTTCGACTGGGACATCATCCCGTTCCCTGCCGGTGCCGCCGGCAGCACGCCGCGGGTCTCCGGCTCCAGCTTCGCGATTCCATCGGGGGTGCGCGAGGGTGCCGATCTGGACCTCGCGTGGAAGCTGCTGAAGACGCTCACCAGTACGGGCGCCTTGGACATCTACGCCAAGGCCGGCCGGAACAACCCGGCCCGCTTCAGCGCCGGCAGCGCGTTCCAGCCGCCGCCGGACAACCTCGGAATCGTCCAGGACATTCTGGCCGGCAAGGTGGCGGGCGGACACCCGTTCGACGTCACCACGAACTGGAACCAGGTCAAGCAGTTGCTCGGCCAGGACCTGCCGCGCACCTTCCTCGGTCAGGTCCCGGTGCCCGAGGCAATCGCCGGAGTGACGCCGCGTCTCGACGTACTGATGCGCCAGCACCTCGACAACATCCGCCAAGCCACCGCCAGGAGGGGGTGATCCCGATGGCCCTGACCACCACCACCGAACCCGTACCGGCGACCGCGACACCACCGCGTCCCGCCGCGAAACCGACGCCGCGCTGGCGCAACCGCGAGTCGCTCACCGCCTGGCTGTTCCTGCTGCCGAGCCTGATCGGATTCCTCATCTTCACCGCCGGCCCGGTCGTCGCCGCCGGCGTCATCTCGCTGCTCGACTGGAACCTGTTCAGCCCACCCACCTGGGCCGGCCTGCGCAACTTCGCCCGCCTCGGCCCCGACCCGACCTTCTGGTCGGCGCTCGGCAACACGGCGTACTTCACCCTCGTGAGCGTGCCGCTGACGATCCTGGTGAGCCTCGCGCTGGCGCTGCTGCTGAACCAGGGCCTGCGCCGGATCGCCGTCTTCCGCTCGCTCCTGCTGTTGCCGTACGCAACGATCACGGTAGCGGTCGCGTTCGTCTGGATCTGGCTCTACATCCCGCACGACGGCCTGGTGAACGCCGCGCTGGGGCTGTTCGGCATCCACGGCCCGGCCTGGCTGATCTCGGACAACTGGGCGATGCCGGCGCTGATCCTGATGAGCGTGTGGAAGAGCTTCGGCTTCGGCATGGTCGTGTTCCTGGCCGGTCTGCAGGCGATCCCGCAGCAGCTCTACGAGGCCGCGCGAGTCGACGGCACCTCGCCGTGGCAGAGCTTCCGCAACGTCACGCTGCCGATGCTCTCACCAGCACTGTTCTTCGTGATCGTCACCTCGATCATCGGCTCGTTCCAGGTGTTCGACCAGGCCCTCATCATGACGAACGGCGGACCGGGCACGCGCACGACCACGCTGGTGATGTACATCTACCGGACCGGCTTCGAGAACTACGACCAGGGGTACGCCGCCGCCCAGTCGCTGGTCCTGTTCGCCTTCATCGTGCTGATCACCGCCACGCAGTTCTTCTTCCAGCGGAGGCTGGTGCACTATGACAACTGAAGCCCTCCCCCTGGTCTCCACCAAGGTCGTACAGCGGAAGCTGGTTGTCTTCGCCTGCTTCCTGGTTACCGCTGTCACGCTGATCCCGGTCGTGATGATGGTGCTGGTCGCGTTCCAGTCCGACGCCGAGTCGATGGCCGCCAAACCGTCGTTCTGGCCGAGCAGCTGGCATCCGGAGAACCTGACCCGGGCCTTCGAACTGGTGCCGCTCGGCAAGTACCTGCTGAACACCGTCTACTTCGCCGGCGGGACGACCCTGCTGGAGACCGTGACGGCGGCGCTCGCGGCGTACGCGTTCGCCCGGCTGAACTTCCCCGGCCGGAGCTGGCTGTTCGGCATCTACCTGGCCACCTTGATGATCCCGTCGCAGGTGACGCTGATCCCGCAGTTCGTGCTGGTCGCGAAGCTGCACGGCATCGACACCTGGCCGGGCATGATCCTGCCGCACGCGTTCACCGCGATCGGGGTGTTCCTGCTCCGGCAGTTCTTCCTCGGCATCCCCCGCGACTACGAGGAGGCCGCCCGGCTCGACGGCGCCAACCGCTGGCAGGCGTTCATCCGGGTGATCGTGCCACTGGCGGTCCCGGCGATCGCGACCCTGGCGGTGTTCAAGTTCATCGGTCAGTGGAACAACCTGCTGTGGCCGTTGGTCATCTCCAACAGCGACGCGACCCGGACGGCGTCGGTCGGGCTGCAGGTGTTCCAGGACACCAACGGCACGCAGTGGAACCTGCTGCTGATGGCCGCCACCGTGACCACGGTCCCGCTGATCATCCTGTTCTTCCTGACGCAACGCTGGTTCGTCCGAGGTATCACCATGAGTGGGCTGGGAGGCCGCTGAATGACCTATCTGTGGTCCGTCTTCACCAAACCCTGGGCGGGGCTGCCCGGCGACGAGCTGGGCCGGCTCGTCTCCGGCCTCGGATTCGCCGGCGCCGAGGTCCCGGTCCGCGACACCGCCTACGTGACCCCGGCGACGGCGGAGACCGAGCTGCCGAAGTTCACAGCACAGTTGCGGGCCGAGGGCGTCGAGCCGATCAGCGTTGCCAGTGATCTGTCGGAGCGCGTCTTCGCTGCTTGCGCCGAGGCCGCCGTACCGATGATCCGGATCATGGCCGACGTCGGCCCGGACGGGTACGCCGCATCGGTACGACGCAATCGAGTGCTGCTCGAGGAGGCCGCCGTACTGGTGGAGCGGTACGGCGTCCAGGTCGGGGTGCAGCCGCATCACGGGCGGTTCGTCGCGTCGACGCTCGGCGTACTGCAACTGCTCGACGGACTCCCGGAGTCGTTCAAACTCGTGTGGGACGCGGCGCACGATGCACTCGCCGGTGACGACCCCGCCGTCACCCTCGAGCTCGGCGCCGACCGGCTCGGCATCGTCAACCTGAAGAACGCGTACTACGTCCGCACCGACGACGGCTGGAAGACGTACTTCGGCCAGGCCGGCGAAGGACTGTCCGACTGGACCGCTGTGTTCGCCGCCTTGGAGAAGCTCCACTACAGCGGGCCGATCTGTCTCACCGGCCAGTACTCCGACGTCAGTGTGCCGGTCGGCGAGCGCGTGAAAACTGATCTCCAGACCGCTGTCACATCATCGCGCCGGGATCCGTCGAGGGAGTGAAAACAACACCACGGAATCTGGAGAAACCTCCCATGAACGCACGGATGACCAACCCCGCCGAGATCCTCCCGGACGCCACCAAGGGCGTCCAGAACATCTACAAGGCCATCGCCCAGGCCGGCGCGCCGGGGGCGACGCTCGAACTGGTGCACCTGCGGGCCAGCCAGATCAACGGCTGCTCCCCCTGCGTGTTCGGCGGGATCAAGTCGGCGCTCAAGAACGGTGAGACCGACGAGCGACTGCACCAGGTCGCCGCCTGGCGCGACTCGGACCTGTTCACCGCCTCCGAGCGTGCGGCGCTCGAGCTCGCCGAGGCCGCGACCCGGCTGGCCGACCGGCCGGGCGCTGTCACCGACGAGATCTGGGCCGCGGCCGCCGAGCACTTCGACGAGCGGCAGCTGTCCGGGATCGTGATGATGATCGCGCTCACCAACATGTTCAACCGGATCAACACCACCGTCCGCACCCCGGCCGGAGCCACCTGGTAGGACCTGCGCTGCGCATAGTCTGGGCGCCGGTGTCGAGAAGGGCACCGGCGCTCCGACGTACCCAGGACAGGACGGAGATTCGCGATGAAGTACATGCTGCTGATCTACGGCAACACCGACACCTGGGATGCCCTGCACGCCGCGGGAATCGAGCAAGTGCTCGACCAGCACCGAGTGGTCGCCGAGGAACTGAAGGCGAACGGCGAGTATGTCGACGGCCTCGGACTGACCACCGCGAGCGCCCGGGTGGTCAGGGTGAACGACGGCGTCCCGGCCGTCACCGACGGACCGTTCACCGAGGCGAAGGAAGTGCTGGCCGGCTACTACCTGGTCGAGTGCAGTCTGGAGCGGGCGACGGAGATCGCGGCCCGGCTGCCGGAGGCTCCGTACTCTCCGATCGAGATTCGCGCGCTGACCGATCCGATGGCGGACTGAGCGCCGTCCGCAGGGAGGGACGGCTCCAGAACTTGCCGGCCTCAGCTCGGCGTTGGGATCTGAGACCGGCGAGTCACTCAGCTCTGTGCTTGGCCGCTGGGTTTCAGCTCGGGTCTGCCGACGCGAGGACGACCCCACCTGATGCAGGTTGGTCACCCATGCCCCGGCCACCCCGGACGAACACGGTGGCGCCTCGCTCGGGCGCTTGCACGCCCTGTCCGAGTCGCAACGTGGTCGTCATACCGTTGCTCAGTCTGAGCACTGCCACGCGTCGCGGCCGGACCGACGGAATCGACGAGTTCACCTCGTGGATGCCGGTGCAGACCGCTGGTTGGATCGAAGCCCGTCCGAGCTCTTTGCCGTGACTCCTCACATCACGGCACTGCTCGGCGAGCCTTGTCATCGCTGACACGCGTCCCCCTTCTCTTGTTGTTACCCCCGAGTGGCGGTTTTGGCGCGGCCGCCACGCAGGCAGCAGCCGCACACTCCCCCGTTCGGTCCGCACTCGGAAAGAACGCGGAAGTGATCATGGAAGCCTTGCTGAGAGTGACGGCCATTTCAAGGGATCGTGACCGGAATCCCGCGTGCCGGGACCGCTGTCCACGAATACCCCCGGGTAGTGCGTTTACTGGCCACCGAAGCCCGTCGTCGCGACGCCCTTGATGATGTGGCGCTGGAAGAACAGGAAAACCACCATCAGCGGCAATGCCGCCAGGATCGCCGAGGCCATGTTCTGCGCGTATTGCAGGCCATAGGCGCTCTTCACCGTCTGCAGGCCGACCGGCAACGTCATCAGGTCCGCGTCGGTGGTGACGATGAACGGCCAGAGGAAGTTGTTCCAGGCACCGATGAAGACGAAGATCGCCACCGCCGCGAGGATCGGGCGGGACAACGGCAGCACGATCGACCAGAACACCCGTAGCCGGTTCGCGCCGTCCACCCGGGCGGCGTCCTCGAGTTCGATCGGGATCTGGTCGAAGAAACGTTTGAGGATGAGCACCATCGCCGGCGCGATCGTCTGCGGCAGGATGATTCCCCAGTAGGTGTCGACCAGGTCGAAGGCGAGCATCTGGCGGAACAACGGCACGATCAGCATCTGCGGCGGAATGATGATGGCGCCGATGATCGCGGCGTACAGCCAGCGCCGGCCGGTGAAATTGACCCGGGAGAAGGCATAGCCGGCCAGCGCCGAGACAGCCACGGTGAGAAACGTGATCGCAATCGAGGTGATCAGGCTGTTCCACGCCCAGGACGGGATGTCGCCGGCCGACAGCACCTTGCGATAGGCGTCGAACCCCAGACCGTCCGGCGGATTCAGGCTGATCGTCGACGCCCCGGCGTCCGCTTCACTCTTCAGCGACGTCAGCACCGCCCACGCGAACGGCACCAGCCAGGTCGCGGCCAGGAATGCCAGCACCAGCAGCGCCACCATCCGGGAAATGCTCCACGGGTTCTCACCCGGCTTGTGCCCCTGCCTGATGTTCCGGGCCAGCGAGTAAGTACTCATGCCGCGTTCCTCCGGTTGATCAGCTTGTACTGCGCCAGCGACACCAGCACGATGATCGCGAAGAACAGATACGAGATGGCCGACGAATAGCCGAACCGGTAGCCGGTGAAACCGGACTCGTAGATGTACTGCACGATCGACCGGGTCGCGCCGGCCGGACCGCCGTTGGTCAGCATGTAGATCTGGTCGAAGACCTTCAGCGACGCCAGGATCTGCAGCGTCACGATCAGCGCGGTGGTCGGCGCCAGTTGCGGGATCACGATCGAGAACAGTTGCCGCCACTTGCCGGCGCCGTCGATCGCGGCCGCCTCGAACTGCTGCTCCGGAATGTTCTGCAGCGCGGCCAGGTAGAGCAGGAAGTTGAACCCGATCGTCCACCACAGCGTGGTGACCACGACCGAGATCATCGCCACGTTCGGATCCTGCAGCCAGGCCACCGGCGCGATCCCGAACTCACCCAGTACGCCGTTGATCAGCCCGAGCTTGGGGTTGTACATCCACGACCAGAACATCACCACAACGGTCGAGGCGAGCAGGTACGGCAGGAAGAACGACAGTCGCCACAGCCAGCGACCCGGCAGCCCGAGGTTCACCAGCAGCGCGAAGGCCAGTGAGAGGACGACGAGCGGAACGGTGCTGAGGACCGTGAACCACAAGGTGTTGCCCAGTGACTTCCACATGTCCGGGTCGGTCAGAGCCTCGGCATAGTTGGCAAACCCGAGCAGCTCACCACCCGAGCCGGTCAGCGTCTCACCGGTGAAGCTGAGGTAGAGCCCGTAGATCGCGGGCACCACCAGGAACAGCACGAACAGCACGGCGAACGGTGCCGCGAAGGCCCATCCGGTCAGGCTCTCGCCGCGCCGGGCCCGGTGCTGTCCGGATCCGGGGCCTTCGGCAACGACCTCGGCCGGCGTGGTGGTTGCGTCGATGGCGGTCGACATGATGACTCTCCTCTCACACCGGCTGCGGACGGTCGAGCAGCACGTTCAGCCGCTTGACGAAACCTTCGAATCCGGCGGCGGGATCCCCGCTGCCGAGGTACACGTTCTGCACGTTCTCGGCGAAGTACTTGTGGAAGTCACTGCCCGCGCCGCCGAACCAGACGTCCGGGTCGTAGTTCACGTACGCCGGGATGCCCGCGTAGTTCGACTGCGGCTTCAACTCCTGGTACTCCGGACTCCGGACCACCGGCTGGTACGCCGGGATGTGACCGGCACCGGCCCACTTCACCGACCGCTTCAGGATCTCCGCGACCAACTGGTACACATGCTTGCGGCGTTCCGGTGACGCCTTCGACTGCCGCGGCAGCACGAACGTGTGCGAGTCCGCGTACGCCGCGTCGGTCCCGAACAGGGTCGGAATCGGACGAGCGTCGACCGGCATCTTGGCGTCCTTCAGCACCGGCAGTTCCCACACGCCGCCGAAGAACAACCCGCTCTCACCGTGCAGGAACTCGCTGGTCGCCGTACCGCCGTCACCGCTGCGGCTGGCGATCTTGTCGTCGAGCAACGACTGCACGAAGGACAGTGCCTTCACCGCCGCGTCCTCGTCGACCTGCGCCTTCTGGCCCGGCACGAGCTTCATCTCCGCGCCCAGTTGCCGGTAGAACGTGTAGAACAGCCGCCACATCTGCGAGCCGTCCCCCAGGTAGCCGTACGAGACACCGTGCTTCCCGGTCACTTCCTGCATCTTGGTGGCGACCTCGGTGAACTCCTCCGGGCTCTTCATCGTCTGCAGGGCGTCCGTGACGCCGGCCTTGGCGGCGTGCTCGGTGTTGTAGTAGAGGACGAACGGGTGCGTGTCCAGGGCGATCGAGTAGAGCTTGCCGTCGTACATGCCCTTCTGCCACACCAGCGGCGGGAAGTCGCTCTCCTTCAGGCCGACCTCGGCCAGCAGGTCGAGGTCCCACGGCTCGAGCAGCCCGCCGGGCGCGTAGCCGGCGATCCGGGACGCGTGCATGATCGCGACGTCCGGAGCGCGGCCGCCGGCCGAGGCCATCGCCAGCTTGGTGTAGTACGGCGGTCCCCAGGCGAGCACGGTCTGGGTCGCGTGGAAGCCGAGGTTCGCGGCGTTGACGGCGTCGACCAGTCCGGCCATCACGATGCCGTCACCACCGGTCATCAGGTGCCAGTAGTCGAGGTTCGCCGTCGACCGCGACGCACCGGGCGCGCAGCCGAACAGCATCCCGCCACCAGCGAGCGCGGCCGCTCCGGAGAGCAGACGACGCCGGGAAATGTGCCGATCAAGCGATGTCATACGGTCTCTCCTTCGGGCGGCGGGACCGATGATTACATCGTTAGAATCCACTCCACAAGAGGCCGGTGTGGATTTCTGCTGAAATGTGTCCGCTAGCGTGTGGTGCTGTTGCGTGTCACGATCCGGTGCGGGACCATCACCCGGCGTGGCGCCGCGTTCTTGTCACTCATCCGCTCACCGAGCAGGTCGAGGGCCGCCTCGACGAACGCGCGCCGGTCGAAGTCGACGGTGGTCAGCGGCGGGATCATGAACTGGCTCTCCAGGATGTTGTCGAACCCGGCCACCAGAGTCTGCTGCGGTACGGCGATGCCCGCGCTCCACAGCGCCGACAGCGTGCCCGACGCGATCGTGTCGGTGAAGCAGAAAAACGCGTCCGGCAGCTCATGCTCGGCCAGGTACTTCCCCACCACCGTGGCCGCGCCCTCGGGCCGCCACCGGTCCAGCCCGATCTCCAGCGCCGGATCGATCGGTACGCCGGCCTCCTCGAGCGCCTGGTGATAGCCGGCGGTCCGCAACCGGGAGGCCGCCGTACCCGGGGCTTCGGCGGAACCGGCGAGGACGCCGGCACCACTCGAGCCGCGCGGGACCTCCGGCGTACCGACGACGGCGATCCGCCGGCATCCCTGCGCCAGCAGGTGTTTCGTCAGGTCGCGGGCCGCGGCGACGTTGTCGATCGCGACCTGGCTGACCAGGTCCTGGTCCACGTCTCCGATCAGCACCAGTGGTGGCAGCGGGCCGGCCGACAGTACGGCGCTGTCGTCGAGGTTCACCGGGTTCAGGATCAGGCCGTCGACCAGGTACGCGCGGGCCTTGGACAGCAACTCGAACTCACGCTTGGGCTCGGCCGCGGTCTGCTCGATCTGCACGCCCCAGCCGCGTTCGTGCGCGAGCTCCACCACGAGATGGACGATCTCCGCGGAGTACGGCCGGAGCAGGTCGGGCAGCGCGAGCGCGATCATCCCGGAGCGGCCGTTGCGCAGGCCGCGGGCACTCATGTTCGGGACGTAGTCGAGCTCGGCCAGCGCCTGCTCGACCCTGGCCCGCGTCTCCGGACGCACGAACACGACACCGTTGATGACGTTCGACACCGTCTTCGGGGACACCCCGGCCAGCTTGGCGACATCTTTGACGGTGGCACGCATGCGGCCATTGTCACATCTGGCCGCGTTGTCACACAGTCAGCGTGTACTCAGTGCCCCGCCGTTGACATGCAAGACCTGACCGGTGAGGTGGCGCGCGACCGGCGAGGCCAGGAAGTGGATCGTCCCGGCGATGTCCTCGACCTGCCCTTCACGTCTGGTCATCGTTGCTTCCAGCAACGTTTGACGGCGCTCGGTGGTCATCCGTCCCTGGAAGAACTCGGTCTCGGCGGTGTAGCCGGGCGCCACCACGTTCGAGGTGATGCCGCGTGCTCCGAGTTCGGTCGCCGCATCCACGTTCCACATCGCCAATGCGGCCTTGGACGCGCCGTACGAGCCGGCACCACGAGCACCGGCGATCGAGCCGAGATGCACGACCGCTGTGGTGAGCCGCGGTGCCAGCGCCGTCGTCGTCAGCACAGCACTGAGCAGGTTGGCCTCGAGGTTGGCCAGCCAGTTCGCCTTCAGTTGCTCCAGGCCACCTTCCGGCGCACCGAAGTCGGTGTTCCCGCCGGCATTGTTGACCAGTACGTCGATCCGGTCCGGCAGCGCATCCAGCAGTCGCTCGATCTGTGCCGGGTCGGTCGCATCGCACACCACTCCCCTGGCTCCCAGGTCCGCCGCGGTCTTGGCCAGCACGTCCTCGCGACGTCCGGTGATCACCACCTCGTCGCCGTCCGCGCGGAACCGTTCGGCGGTCGCCCGCCCGATTCCGGTCGCTCCCCCGGTCACCACGATCGTCCTCGTCACGTTCATCCTCACGTTTAGGTCTAAATGTTTAGATCTAAACGTAGCATGGTGGCCGTGGTCGATTCCTATCCCCTCGATTCGCCGAGCCCGTACCCCGCCGCGGAGATCGCCCGCGCCTGGCGGCGGGAGCGGCCCGGGACGCCGACCGACTCGATCGAGATCGTCACTCCCCTGTGGCGACTGGCCAAGCTCTTCGCCGACGACCGGCGGCGGCTGCTCGCCGATCTCGGTGTCGACCCGGCCACGCTCGATCTGCTCAGCGTGCTGCGCCGGGCCGGAGCGCCGTACGAGTTGACGACACGTGAGTTGAGCCGCCGGACCCTCGTCACCGCGGGCGCCATCTCGCAACGGGTCGCCCGCGCCGAGGACTCCGGTCTGGTCACCCGGCGGACCGCCGACGACGGGAGCCGTGCGGTCGTCGTGACTCTCACCGAGACCGGCCACGACCTGATCGAGCGGACCGTCGACCAAGTGCTGACGCGCGAGTCCGAGCTGGTCGCGTCTCTCTCCCCCACCGGCCGCGCCGAGCTCGCGTCCCAGCTCCAGGAGTTGCTCGACGACGTCGGCCGGCGGGCCCGCAAGCCTTAACCCGGGCGTAGAGGGTTCTGCGTGCAGGGCAGCGGGGATCTGCGAGCCAACTTTGTACGACCGGTTCAATGAAACAATTGAAGGATGCTTGCTGCCGACAATCACGATGCCATCCAGGTGCGGGGAGCCCGCGAGAACAATCTCGCCGGCGTCTCGCTCGACATCCCGAAGCGCCGGCTCACCGTCTTCACCGGGGTCTCCGGCTCCGGAAAGTCGTCGCTGGTCTTCGACACGATCGCCGCCGAGTCGCAGCGGCTGATCAACGAGACCTACACCGCGTTCGTGCAGAACTTCATGCCCAGCCTGGGCCGGCCGGACGTCGACTCGCTCGGCAACCTGTCCGCCGCCATCGTCGTCGACCAGGAACGGATCGGTGCCAACGCCCGCTCCACGGTCGGCACCGCGACCGACGCGCACACGATGCTCCGCATCCTCTTCAGCCGCGCCGGGACGCCGTACGCCGGTCCGCCGTCGGTGTTCAGCTTCAACCGGGCCGAGGGCATGTGTCCCGACTGCGAAGGACTCGGCCGGACCACCGAGTTCGACCTGGACGAGGTGGTCGACCGGAGCAGGAGCCTGAACCAGGGTGCGATCACGGCACCCGGGTACGCCGTCGGCGACTGGCCGTGGCAGGTGATGGCGCACTCCGGGCTGTTCGATCCGAATCTGCCGCTCGAGGCCTATGCCGAGGCGACCTGGCAGCAGTTCCTCTACCAGGAGCAGACGAAGATCAAGGTCGGGAAGAGCAACCTGACCTTCGAGGGCCTCGTCGTACGGCTCCGGCGCCAGTACCTCGGCAAGGACCGCGAGTCGATGCAGGGCCACCTTCGTGCGTTCGCGGAGCGAGCTGTGCGTCAGCAGACCTGCGCCGCCTGTGGTGGCGTCCGGCTGAACGAGGCGGCCCGGTCGGTCACGGTCGACGGCCTGACCATCGGCGCGTGCTCGGCCATGCAGATCAGCGACCTTGCCAAGTTCGTTGCCGGAGTCAAACATCCGGGCGTCGGGCCGATGGTCGAGGGGTTGCGCCAGACCCTCGACTCGATGGTCACGATCGGGCTCGGCTACCTGAGCCTGGACCGGGAGTCGTCGACGTTGTCCGGTGGTGAGGCGCAGCGGGTGAAGCTGGTCCGCCACCTCGGCTCGAGCCTGAGCGATGTCACCTACGTGTTCGACGAGCCGACCATCGGGCTGCATCCGCACGATATTCAGCGGATGAACGACCTGCTCCTGCAACTGCGGGACAAGGGCAACACCGTGCTGGTGGTCGAGCACAAGCCGGAGACGATCCGGATCGCCGACCACGTGGTGGATCTCGGACCGGGTGCGGGTCTGGCCGGCGGCCGTCTGTGCTACGCGGGCGATCTGGACGGACTGAAGCAGTCCGGCACGCTGACCGGCCGGTACCTGGATCATCGCGTCCTTCTACGGGACGACGTACGGCGGCCGACCGGGCGGCTCGCCATCGAGAACGCGACGCTGCACAACCTGCGGAACGTCGACGTCGCCATCCCGCTCGGCGTGCTCACCGTGGTGACCGGGGTGGCGGGATCCGGGAAGAGTTCCCTGATCCACGGGTCGCTGGCCGGACGCGACGGGGTGATCATTGCCGGCCAGGAGCCGATCCGCGGATCGAAGCGGAGCAATCCGGCCACGTACACCGGACTGCTCGACCCGATCCGGACCGAGTTCGCGAAGGCGAACAAGGTGAAGCCGGGGTTGTTCAGCGCGAACTCGGTCGGCGCCTGCCCGACCTGTAAGGGCATCGGGCTCGTCTACACCGATCTGGCGATGATGGCCGAGGTGGCATCGACCTGCGAGGACTGCAGCGGCGCCCGCTTCACCGCGGAGGTGCTCGCCTATCGCCTGCGTGGCAAGAACATCAGCGAGGTCCTGCGGATGACGGTGTCCGAGGCGCGGGAGTTCTTCACCAAGGGACAGGCCGGCACGATCCTCGGGCGGCTGTCGGCGGTGGGTCTCGGCTACCTCGGTCTCGGGCAGCCGTTGACCACGCTGTCCGGCGGTGAGCGCCAGCGGCTGAAGCTGGCCATCAACACGGGAAAGAGCGGTTCGATCTACATCCTCGACGAGCCGACGACCGGCCTGCACCTGGCCGACGTCGACCAGTTGCTCGCGATGCTCGACAAACTCGTTGACGACGGCAACACGGTGATCGTGATCGAGCACCACCAGGCGGTGATGGCGCACGCCGACTGGCTGATCGACATCGGACCGGGGGCCGGCAGTGACGGCGGTCGTGTCGTCTTCACCGGCACCCCGGCCGATCTGGTCGAGAGCAGCCCGACGCTGACCGCGGAGCACCTCCGCTCGTACGTGACCTCAGCGAACGAGTTCGGCGGCGAGGTTCTCGATCACGTCGCGCCAGGCGTCTAGGTAGCCGGCGGCGGGGCCGGTCTGAGTGACCACCAGGCGGGCTCCGCCGTTGCCGTCACGCAAGGCCCAGGTGACCTCGCCCTTCGACCAGCTGTAGGTCAGGCGCTCCCCGTCGGTCACCTCGGTCACCGCGCCGGGATCAATGCCCTTGGCAACGAACCCGGCAGGCGGCGGGCTGCCGACGGTCGCCGACTCGGCTCCGGTGAGCAACTGCCACACGGCTTCCTTCGGCCGCACCAACTGCCGCTCGAACCGCACTCCCCCCTCCTCCAGCACGACGCCCTGGTCCAGCCCGTACGCCTTGACGAAGTGCTCGTGCAGCACGGCGTAGTCGCGCTCCGGCACCGTGTCGCCGAGCACCCGCTCGAGCGCGTCGAAGCACAGGCTCCAGCCGCCGGAGAAGCTCGCGGATCCCGGCCGGTCGTCGTACGTCGCGGTGAGATGCAACGTGCACCCGTCGCCCGACGGGACGAGTTCCCAGCGGAGCACCTCGACGCCCCAGGTGTACTCGATCAGGTGCGGTGGTTCGTAGGCGCGGATCACGCCACCGTTCTCGAGGTCGACCGGCGCGCCCGGGTCCTCCTCGAACGTGAACGCGACCGCACCGTCGAGCCGAAGGTCCAGCTCGACCGCGGCGGGGAACCACCCGGCCAGCTGCCCCGGCTCGGTGATCGCTCGCCAGACCTTCTCCACCGGATGCCGTAGTGCCCGCTGCATCCGCAGTACTGTCCGGCCGTTCTCCGTGCTCAACGTCTCGGTCATGACCCCATATATACCCGATCAGGCATATACGATCAACCGGCGAACCGGGCCACGTCCGAGAGTTCGTCGGCGAGGTCCACCCGCGGGCCGAAGAGCTCGTACGAACGATCGGCATGCCGCCAGGTACCGATCACGCGCCCGCCCCGCACCACCGCCGGACGAAGCATTCCGCCACCCGGAAACACCTTCCGGTGGTACTCCTCGGCCAGCGCCTGCCGCCGATCCTGGTACCCGAGCAGATACGCGTCGAACTCGCCCACCAGGCGCACGGCCTCGCTCCCCGGCAGATCCTCGACCGCGACCAGCACATCTCCCTCGACCTCGAACGACTCGGTCGCCACGGCCTCCACCGCGGCCCGCGCGGCCGGCACCGGCAGCCCCGACCAGGTCGCGAAGTCCCGAGCCGTCGCCGGGCCGTACGCCGCCAGGTACCGACGGGCCAACTCCTCGGCATCGCCTTCCAGTACGAGCGGCTTCCCCAACCAGTCGCGGACCGCGACCCAAGTCTCGTCCTTGTCATGTCCGGGCCCGTAACACAGCCGCCCGAGCAGCCCGGTGTGCCGGATCAGCGCATACACCGCCTGCCCGCGCGGTTCCTCGATCAGCCCGGCCTTCACGAGTACGTCGGCCAACTCGGCGCGACCAGTCGGTCCGTGGGTGAGCAGATGCTCCTCGAGAAGGTCGGCCGCTTGGGCCCGGATCGCCTCGCTCAGGCCGAGTTCGCCGTACCGGCGCTCGGTGTCCTTGATCAGCTTCGGACCGAGCAGCCCGAGCAGCGGGCCGGCATCCTCCGCCGCGACGAGTTGCAGAGTCCCGCGCATGAACCAGCCCCGGATGACCGATCGATCAACCTCCTGCGCCTGCGACACATCACCGAAGGTCGTGCCAGTCGATCGAGCCCGCACGGCATACGCAGCCCCACGCCAAGCCTGGGCCTGCAGTCCCCCTGTCCGCCGTACGACCTCGGCCACCCCACCGGGGCCGGACTCCTCCACTGGACGCGCAAGGCAGTTGGCCTGCATCCTGGCCGCCAGAAGCCAATCCACAGACCGCTTCGCCATCTGAGCATGACATCACGAACCCGGGCGCGTTCGCATCTCCCGGAGCCCATCCGGCCTGTATGCTGCATGCAGGAATCCGGGGAGGTCAGATGCCGATGAAGCGGGTGGAGCGGCCCAGCTCCTTGACCGAGCTGGCGTACCGGCAGTTGCGGATGGAACTGCTCGACGGTCAGTTCGCGGCGGGCGAGCGGCTGAGTGTCGTCGCCCTCGCCGGAGCGATGGGGATGAGCCGTAGCCCGGTGCGGGCCGCGTTCGAGCGACTCAGTTCCGAGGGCCTGCTGTCCCAGATCCAGGGTGGGTCGGGTGCCGTCGTGTCGGCGCCCAGTCACGAGGAGCTGCTCAACGCGCTGGCCGTGCGTGCGGTGCTGGAAGGCCTGGCCGCGCGGCTCGCGGCGCCCCAGCTGACCGAGCGGGACCTGACCAAGCTCGAACAGATCCATCAGAATTTCGAGAGCGCGGTCGCCCGGGACGACACCAAGCGGGCACGCCGCGTCGATCTGGAGTTCCACCAGTACGTCCAGGCCAGGGCCGGGAACGGCGTACTCGTGGAGCATCTGGATCGGGTGCAGGCCCAGGTCATCCTCGGGACGTATTCCACGGCGTGGGGTTCCAGTCAGCATCGGGCGGTCGCCGAGCACGCCGACATCCTGAAGGCGCTCGCCGCGGGAGATGCCGCGGATGCCGAAGAGGCAGCCGTTCGCCACCTCCACAACTTGACCGGGCGCCTTCAGGAGGCGTGGTCCTCAGCCCCGTAACCGGACCCGGTCGCCGGTCAGCTCCTTCAGCGTGGACACGCCCAGCAGCTGCATGGTCTGGACGACCTCGTCGTGGAGGATCTCTGCGACCCGCTGGACACCCAGCTCCCCACCGGCCATCAGGCCGTAGAGGTACGCGCGGCCGAACAGTACGGCGTCCGCACCGAGCCCAACCGCCGCGACGACATCCGCACCGGACCTGATCCCGCCGTCGACGTAGATCTCCACGCTGTCGCCCACCGCGGCGCGGATGCCGGGCAGCTCCTCCAACGGGATCGGTGCCTTGTCGAGCTGGCGTCCGCCGTGGTTGCTGAGCACCAGCGCGTCGACTCCGAGGCCCGCGACCGCGATCGCGTCGTCGACCGACTGGATGCCCTTGACAACCAGTTTGCGCGGCCATTGGCTGCGCAGCCAGGCGACGTCGTCGAGTGTGGCCGAGGGGTCGAACATCGCGTTGGCGAGTTCGGCCACGGTCCCGTTCCAGCTGCGGAGCGAGGCGAACTCCAGCGGTTCGCGGGTGAGGAAGTTGGTCCACCACCGTGGATGCCGCGCTCCGTCGAGGAACGTCCGCAGCGTCAAGGCCGGCGGGATCGTCATCCCGTTCCGTACGTCGCGCAGACGCCGGCCCGCGATCGGGGTGTCCACGGTCAGCACCAGCGCTTCGTAGTCCGCCGCGAGGGCTCGCTGGACCAGGTCAACACTGGCGTCGCGGTCCTTCCACAGGTACAGCTGGAACCACCGCCGCGCCGTTGGCGTGTGTTCGGCCACCTGCTCCAGTGACGTCGTACCCATCGTGGACAGGACGTACGGCAGGCCGGCCCGAGCCGCTGCCCGTGCGACGGCGATCTCGCCCTCGTGGTGCATCATCCGGGTGAAGCCGGTGGGGGCGAAGACCGCCGGAAGCGAAACCTGCTTGCCGAGCACGCTGGTGCTGGGGTCCACAGCCGAGACGTCACGCAGTACCCGGGGCCGGAACTCCACCCGCGCGAACGCTTCCCGCGCACGGACCAGCGAGACCTCGTCGCCCGCTCCCCCATCGGTGTAGTCGAACACCGCCCGCGGCGTCACCTTCCTGGCCAGGATCCGCAGGTCGTCGACCGTCGCCGCGTCGGCGATCCGGCGCCGGCCGCGCCGCAGGTCGATCGGCTTGGTGCGCAGCAGCGGCCGAAGCTCCGCCCACCGCGGGAGTCGACGACGGAGCTGCCGGGGAGGCAGCATCTCCCGGGCGGTCACTCCGCACCCCCGTGGCAGCGCTGCCGGATCGTGCCGATGCCCTCGATCGTCGACTCGACGATGTCACCTGGGCTCAAGTACCGGGCCGGAGTGCGCGCCATGCCGACGCCCTCCGGCGTACCGGTGAAGATCAGGTCACCGGGACGAAGTACGCAGATCTCCGAGAGCATCGCCACCACCTCGCTGACGCTGTGGATCATCTGTTTCGTGTCGCCCAGCTGAACCACCTCGCCGTTGACCGTGCACGACAGCTGGAGGCAGTCGGGATCAGTCAGCTCGTCGGGACTGACGAGACCGGGTCCGAGCGGGCCGAAGCCGGGGAGTGACTTGCCGAGGGAGAACTGGGCGGGCGAGCCGCGCATCTGGACCCGCCGATCGGAGTAGTCCTGGCCGACGGTCAGGCCGGCGACGTGCGACCACGCCTCCGTCACCGGCGCGTGGTGAGCCGTGCGGCCGATGACCGCGACGAGCTCGACCTCCCAGTCCACGCTGTCGCCGGAGAGCCGCAGGTCGCCGTACGGTCCGGTGACGCAGCTGGGGAACTTCGTGAAGACCAGCGGCAGGTCTTCGTTCCCCGCGCTGAGAGAGGTCTCCTCGGCGTGGGCACGGTAGTTGAGGCCGATCGCGAACACCTGCGACGGGCGCGTCACGGGCGGTCCGAGTCGCGCCTCGTCGGATGAGTCGAGTGGCACGTCAACGGTCACGAACTGTCCGCTCCACTGGGCGAAGTCGTCCCAGTTGGCGTACAGCTGCTGTGGATCGGCCGGGAACCGACCCTCGCTGGTGGAGGCGACGTCGACCAGGCCGTCCGTGGTGTGCAGATGGGCGCGGCCGTCGAGGTTGTACAGGCGCATGGACCTTCTCCGTCTCGTGGGGGTCGGGGTGGATCAGACCTCGTGCAGTCGAGCGCGATACGTCTCGCGGACTACGAGCGCGCCGATCAGGGTCACAATGGCTCCGGCAACGACGAACAGCGCCGGGGATCGGTTGTCGCCGGTGGTCGCGACCAGCGCGGTGGCGATCAGCGGCGCGGTGCCGCCGAGCAGGGTGACCGGGATGTTGAGGCTGAGCGAGACTCCGGTGTAGCGCAGCTTGGTCGGGAAGATCTCGGCCACCACCACCAGCATCACCGCGGAGTGGGGTGCGAACGCGAGGCCCATCGCGCACAGCGCGACCGTCGTGAGCACCGGGTCGCCTTGTCCGGCCAGGACGAAGGCGGGGTACGTCACGATCGCAACGGCCACGCTGCCGGCGATCATCAGCGGGCGCCGGCCGACGCGGTCGGACAGCTTGGCGAAGAACGGGATCAGGGCGCAGTAGAAGGCGAGGCTGATCAGGTTCACGGCCTGTGCCGTCCCGAGGTCGTAGTCGAGCACCTTCGACAGGTACGTCGGCATGTAGATGAAGTAGATGTAGATGCAGATCGCCGGGGTGACGACCAGCGACATGCCCACCAGCAGCGATCGCCAGTGCAACCGGAGCCCGGCCAGCAGCGGGACCTTCTCCACCACCTGATGCTCCTGCGCCTCGGTGAAGAACGGCGTCTCCTCGAGCTTCAGCCGCAGGTACAGACCGACGAAGCCCAGCGGCAGGCCGGCCAGGAACGGCAGCCGCCATCCCCACGAGTGCAGCGCCTGCTCGGACAGACCGTTCGTCATCAGCGTTGCGACCGCGCCGCCGGTGAACAGCGCCAGGCCGATCGTGAAGGTCTGCCAGCCGGTGTAGTAGCCGCGTCGGTTGTCGGGTGCGTACTCCGAGATGAACGACGTCGCACCGCCGTACTCACCGCCGACCGAGATGCCCTGAATGGTCCGGGCCAGCGTCAGCACGATCGGCGCGGCGATGCCGATCTGCGCGTACGTCGGCATCAGGCCGATCACCGTGGTGGAGAAAGCGATCAGAAGGATCGCCACTGCCAGCGGCGTCTTGCGGCCGTACTTGTCGCCGAGGTGGCCGAAGATGATCGCACCGAGCGGACGGGCCGCGTAGCTGACCGCGAACGCGGCGAACGTCAGCAGCAGACTCGCGGCCGGGTCCTCGGTGGGGAAGAACAACGTGGAGATGACGGCGGCGAAGTACCCGTAGACGACGAAGTCGTAGTACTCGATGAAGTTGCCGATGCAGGCCGCCACCACGGCCCTGCGTCGTTGCTCGTGCTGCCGGGCGGTCCCGGCTGCCTGCGGCGGTTTCCCGGCGGCCACCTGCTGATCGGTCATCGCGGACTCCTGCGGGGGATGGGGAGGGGCGAGCTTTGACCGAATCCTGCATGCAGCATGCAGGGGTGTCAAGGTTTCGGACTCGCCGTTGACAGCAGGTGCATCCTGCATGCAGGGTGCAGGTAGTCGACGAGAGAGAGGTGCCGGCAGCCATGTTCGGTCCGTACCCGATGCACCCCGACGGTGGCGTCAACCCGCCGTACTCACCGGCGTTCCCGATGGAGTGGGACGCCCGGATCCGCACGGTCGAGGTGGTGACCCAGGTGGAGCAGGCGAAGGTGCGCGATCTCCTCGCCGGCACCCCGTTCGAGCTGGTCAACGACCGGGTCGCGTTCCGGTTCATGCTGTCGCCGGGGCACACGCTCGCGCTGTGGCAGCGGGAGATGTTCGACCTGATGGTGACCGTCCCGGTGCGTTACCAGGACCTCTACACCCAGACCCACATCTACATGTACTGCAGCGACCCGATGGGGATCTGCGCCGGCCGGGAGCTGTTCGGGTACACGAAGAAGGACTGCACCTACACGTTCCAGCAGGATCTGCCGCATCGCATCGACGGTTCGGTGACCCGCCGGAACATGCCGCTGGCGGAGTTCGACTTCACGCCTGACGACCAAGCGCCGATCGTGCGGCTCACGGACGACGAGGTGCTGCCGAGTGGCGAGATCCACGTACGCCGGTTGTCACACCCGGCAAGGCCCGAGCCCGTGTACGCCGACGTCGTGTATCGCAACTTCCCACTCGAGTACAGCGAGCCCCTGCCCGGCCGGGTGGACTTCACGCTGCACGCCTCGGAGTACGACCCGCTCGCCGAGCTGAAGCCGGAGGTGCTGGGAGCTCACTTCCTGAGCACCGAAGTCTTCGCAGGCGGCTTCTCCACCGAAGACCGCCGTCTGCTCACCCAACTCATACCGTGAGCGCAGGCGCCGTTGCGATCGTGACCGGTGCCGGAGGCGGCATCGGAGCCGCCGTCTGCCACCGGCTCACACTGAGCGGCTGGTCGGTCGTTGCCGTGGACATCGACCCGGACGCGGTCGCGTGCACCGGCGATCGCTGCTTGTCCCTGCGGGCCGACGTCACCGACACAGCCGATGTCCAGCACATGATCACCAGGACGGTGTCGGAGCTCGGGTCCCTCGACACCGTGGTCAATGCCGCCGGGGTGGAAGGCGCCGTACGTCGCCTGGACGAGTACCCCGAGGACGCCTTCGACCAGGTGATGCGCGTCAACGTGCGCGGCGTCTTCCTCGTGATGAAGCACGCCTTCCCCGCACTGCGTGGATCGAAGCGGGCGAGCATCGTCAACATCGCGTCCACCTCGGGCATCCGGGGCCGGGCCAACCTGGCGGCGTACGTCGCGAGCAAGCACGCCGTGGTCGGACTGACGCGTACGGCGGCGTTGGAGCGACCAACGAGCGGCGTACGGGTCAACGCCGTCCTGCCCGGCCCGATCGACACCCGGATGATCCACGCGATCGAGTCTGCCGGGACAGGCATCGACCGCGCGGGCCCAGCATCCATGGGTCAGCCGGAGGACGTCGCCCACGTCGTCGAGTTCCTCGCCTCAGCGGCGTCACGCCATGTCAACGGCGCCACCTGGGTCGTGGACGACGCCACGACCGCGGCATGAAGAAGGGAGCAGCTGATGCGAACGGTCGTCTTCGGCGGCGGAGGTTTCCTCGGACGGCGGGTTGTCGCCGCTCTGCAGGATCACGGTGATGATGTTCTAGCCCTCGACGCTGTCCCATCGACCACGGTACAGACGGTGCGAGTGCAGGACTTCTACGAGGTACAGCGAGCTCTGCACGACTTCGGCGCCGACTCCGTCGTCAACCTGGCGTACATCTCCGGCGCGGCCTGCATCGACCAGCCTTACGCGGCCGGTCTCGTCAACCAGCAAGGCTTCATGAATGTGCTGGAGGGCGCGAGATCAGCCGGTGTCAGGCGCATCGTCTACGCCAGCTCGATCGCGGTCTACGGTCCTGATCAGAATCTGTACGGCGACCGCCCGATCACTGAGGACGACGCCTGCTCCATCGCCGACCACGCTCTCTCGTACGGCGTGACCAAAGCGGCCAACGACTTCCTCGCCCATGAGTTCGCGACCAGGTACGGCCTGCAGCTGTGCGGTATCCGGCCAGGCATCATCATCGGACCGGGGCGCAAGCATGGATTGACGACCTGGGCCTCGGACATCGCCAGTGGTCCGGCGACCGGTGCACGGACGCCCATCCCGCTCGCGGCCGACCAGCGGGCCAGCCTCGTGTACGTCGACGACGTCGCCCGCCTGTTCGTGGCTGCCCTGCACGCCACCGAACTCCCGTCGTGGCTCTACAACACGGGCGGGTACTCGCTGACGACAACGCAGCTGGCCGACGCCGTACGGGCCATCGAACCGAGCAGCCGGCACGAGTTCGCGCGTGATGCCGAGCCGCTGCCGTTCGTCTGGAACGTCTCCGGCAAGCGCGCCGCCGCGGAGCTGGGTTTCGAGCCCCGACCTCTCGACGAGTGCCTCCGAGACCACATGAATACCGCGCGCGAACTCGCCGGGCTGGACCGGCGCTACTGAGCGACGGTCCAGCCGCGACCCTCGTCAGCCCAGGGCGGGCTGGACGAGGTTGGCGTAGTTGGCTTGGCCGGTGACGTTCGGGTGGTAGGACTCGGTGACCGGGTTGGACAGGCCGTTGATCCACTCCGGGCTGCCGCAGACGGAGTGGCCGATGAACAACTGGGTCGGGTTGACGAACGCGAACCCGGCCGCACTCGCCGAGGCGGCGATCTTGGAGTTGAGCAGGTCGGCGGTCGCGTTCAGCCGGGTCATCTCGTCCGGGCTGAAGAAGGTGCCGGCGTTGCAGTCGGTGCCGTTGAAGATCCGCGGGTAGCCGACCACCACGACCCGGGCTGACGCCGCCCGGCTCCTGATCGACGAGTAGAGGGTGTTCAGCCGGCCGGGCAGCGTGTTGTTGATGATCGACTGCGCGTTGGCGACCGCGCCGGTGCAGTTGCCGAGCCAGGACGGCTTCGCGCACTCGGTGATCACCGACGAGAACCCGGCGTCGTTCCCGCCGACCTGCACGGAGACGATGTTGGTCGAGCTCGTCACCGACGGGAGCTGGTTCGCGGTGACGTCGGCGACCCGGGCCCCCGAGCAGGCTACGAAGGTCAGGTTGGCCCCGATCCGGCCGGCGTCGATGTAGGCGTACGCCTTGGTCGAGCGCTGGCAGGAACCGCTGCTGGAGATGTAGGTGCGGGTGCCGACGCCCGAGGCGTAGGAGTCACCCAGGGCGACGTAGTTCGGCGCGGCCGCGTGGGCGACCCCGGGACTGAGGAGCATCGCGGCGCCGAGGGCCGCGGCGGTGAGCAAACTGGCGATGGACTTCATGGGGCGGACCGCCTTTGCATGTGCGAGGGGTGGCGACAGAAGTACTCATCGTCACCCTCGCTGACTCGTGAGTAACACACAAGGGTCTGGTCAGAAGTTCACCGCCAGTTGCCGATCCAGGGAGGCCGAGGTCTCCGGTTAGTCGTTCCACGAGGACAGGCCGGGGCCGAGGGGCAGTGGATAGCAGCCGTCCACCAGCTCGACCCGACCGTCCGCGGGCAGCAGGCCACTCTCCACATAGATCGTGTTCGGCAGCGCGGCCAGCACGTGAATGTGAGCGCCTCCCCCGTGCGAGGCGTACGGGACACCGAAGCCGGCTGCCATCAGCCCGATCTCGAGGCAGTCGGTGAGCCCACCGGCACGCCTCAGGTCGGGCTGCACCACGCCGACTCCCCCGCGGGCGATCAGGTCCCGGAACGCCGCCTGGCCGTAGCGGTTCTCACCGGTCGCGATCGGGATGTCCAGCTTCCCGGCCAGCCGGACATGGGCATCGGTGTCGCCGGCCGGCAGTGGTTCCTCGAACCACCGGCAGTCCAGCTCCTCGTACACCCGGCCCCGCCGCAGCGCCTCGGAGTACCCGAACGCCTGGTTGGCATCCACCATCAGCGGGGCGTCCGGCCCGATCACCGCCCGGACCGCCTTGATCCGCTGCACATCCTCGCTCAGCGGACCGCCTCCGACCTTCATCTTCACGCCACGGAAGCCCTGCTCCATCGCCTTGGCCGACACGGTCTCCAGGCCCGCGACGTCCAGCTCGAGCCAGCCGACCATCGCGTACGTCGGGATCGTGGTCCGCTGCGCACCGAGCAGCTTCCAGACCGGAACGTCCAGCGACTTGCCGAGCAGATCCCACAACGCCAGATCGATCGCCGAGATCCCGTACGACGAGAGTCCGGCCGTGCCCTGGTAGTCGGTGAGCGTCTGCAGCTTCTGCCGGATCCCGCGAATCAGCGTCGGGTCCTCGCCGACGATCGCGGGCGCCAGTTGCTCGGTGACGATCGAGGCCAGCACCGCCGGCGAGCTCGCCACTCGCCCGAAATATGTGTTGCTGACCCCGGTGATGCCTTCGTCAGTGTCGATCCGCACCCGCGTCCGCCCGTTGCGGTCGAGCAGCTGGATCGCATCGCGAACGGGATGCGCCTTGGCCTCCGACAGCACCTCGACGCTGATCTCCGTGATCTTCATCGTCACCCCTTGCCCGCGAGGACGTCTTCGACTTTCTGCTTGACACTACCCAGCGCCGCGGCGGCGGTCTGCTTGCCGCTCCAGACGTCGTCGAGCACCGGCCGGTAGATGGTCCGGGCGCGTTCGATGTAGCGGCTGAAGTTCTCGTTCACCGCGTTGTCCAGTGCCTGCGTGACCAGGGCCAGGTTGGCCGGTCCCTTGTCGTCCGGCACGAACAGCGCCGACGAGCTCTTCGCGACGGGCATGAAGCCGCGCGACTCGGCGAGCAGCTTGGACGCGTCCGCGCCGGCGCAGTACTTGAGGAAGTCCCAGGCCGTGTCGGGGTCCTTCGAGTCCTTCGGGATCGCCAGCACGGTCATCGTGTTCACCGTCTTGCGGGCGGCCTTCATCGGCGGCGGGAAGATGTCCCACTTCACCTTCGCGTTGCTGCGCAGGTACGGGATGCCGCTGGTCAGCGACAGCAGCATCGCGACCTTGCCCGTCCCCAGCTGCGAGAGCGCCCAGTTCGGGGTCTGACGGCCGGCCGTGACGGTGGCGAAGTCCGGGTGAACCTTGTGGACCAGGGCGAGGTCGGCGACCCATTGGACCGCCTCGGCACCCTGCGGCTCCGCCAGCGTGAAGCGGGTGGCGTCCTTCGAATAGATGCCGTCGCCACCGTTGTTGACCGGCCACACGGTTTCCAGCGAGGTGTCGGGGAAGACCAGCGCGCCGTACCGCTCACCGTTCGGCTTGGTCAACTTCTTCGCGGCGTCGAGGAAGTCGTCCCAGGTCCAGCCGCTGGCGGCCCAGTCCTTCGGCGGCAGCTCGACGCCGGCCTCGGCGAACGCGTCGGTGTTGCAGTAGATGACGCCGGGGTTCGTCATGATCGGCCAGGCCGCGTGCGCGCCGTCTTCCTGCTTGGGGAAGTTGAAGGCGACCGGGAAGTAGTCCTCGGCCTTGATCCCGTCCTTGTCCAGGTACGGCTTCAGGTCGAGCAGGGAGCCCTCCGCGTAGTACCCCTTGACGTAGTCGTCGTTGATCCGGATCGCCGTCGGTGCCGCGCCGGACGACAGCACGGTGCGCAGCTTGGTGTCGTAGTCGTCGCCCGGTACCGACTGGATGTCGAGTGTCTTGCCGGCCTGCTTGGCCCAGTTCTCGGCGACCGTGTAGAGCGGGGTGCCGCTGTTGGTGTCCCAGGTCAGCCAGGAGGCGTTGCCACCACCACCGCCTCCCGCGCCGCCGTTGCCGCTGCAGGCTGCCAGCGGCGCACCGACCGCGATCGCCCCGGTCGTGAGGCCGAGGGCTTTGAGCACCGACCTTCGAGAAAACTGTCCTGCGGTCATGGTCGTTCCTGTTCTGTCAGGGGTGACGCCACGCGGCCCGCGTGACGGGTGTTGCAGTGCTCGGATGGGGCGGAGGTTGGCTCTGTCAGTTGGTGCGCAGCTTCGCGATCGCGTCCTCGTTCAGCTCGACACCCAGCCCGGGCAGTTCCCAGGGCGTGATCTCCCCGTTCACCGGGACGAGCGGGTTCTGCCAGATCGGCACGTCGTCGAGGATCAGGTTGTGCTCGATGTTGTACTCCTGCGGGTACACGCAGGCCGGCGTACTGACCCACAGGTGGGCGTGTGCCGACGTACCGACCGTCTGCTGGGTGTTGTGCACGGTGATCGGCTTGGTGTAGGTGTCGGCGAGTACGGCGATCTTCTTGAACTCGGTGATCCCGCCGCACTTGATGACATCGGGCTGCAGGATGTCGACCCGGCCCTCCGTGATCAGATCGCGGAACTGCCAGATGGTGTACTCCTGCTCCCCCACCGCGATCGGGATGTCGACCGCATCGGCCAGCCGTCCGTACGCCGCGTAGTCGTGCGCGGCGAGTGGTTCCTCGAAGTGCCAGACCCCGAGATCCTCCAGCGCGTGGGCCAGCTTGATCGCGGTGTGCTCGTAGTACGCGTTGTTGACGTCGACCAGGATCGGGAAGTCGTCGCCGACGAGTTCGCGGACCGCGGTCACGGTGGCGATGGTCTGGTCGAAGCCGTCGTCGTGCATCCACGGTGTCGACGAGTGGATCTTGTAGCCGTAGAAGCCCTTCTCCTGGAAGGACTTCGCCCGCTCGGCCTCCTCCTGTGGCGTCATGCCGCGGGCCATGGAGCTCGCGTACACCTTCATGCTCTGGCGGTACTTCCCGCCGAGCAGCTTGTAGACGGGCAGCCCGGCGGCCTTGCCGAGCAGGTCCCACAGCGCGATGTCGATGCCGGCGATGGCGTTCAGCTGAGCGCCGCCGGGTCCGAGCTTGTACGGCTTCGTGTACAGCCGGCGCCACAGCCGCTCGATGTCGGTGGCCTCCTCGCCGACCAGCAACGGAGCGAGCGCGTGTTCCACCACGCTGTGCGAGACGTGGGCGTTCATGGGGCTGACCTCGCCGACGCCCACCAGGCCCTCGTCGGTGTGCACCTTCACGAGGTGGAGTTTGTCGAGCAGGATGATCGATTCGATCCGGGTGATCCGCATGGCTATCCTTTCAGGCCGGACATCGTGATGCCCTGGACGAAGTACTTCTGGGCCAGCAGGAAGAGCAGCAACGGCGGCAGGATCGTCAGCGTCGCCGCCGCCATCATCAGATTGGTCTGGGTGAAGTACTCACCCTTGAACAGGGCGAGCGCGATCGGCATCGTCTGCAGCCGCGTCGAGTTGAGGAAGATCAGCGGCCCGAACAGGTCGTTCCACGAGCCCATGAAGGTCAGCGCGCCGACCGCGGCCAGCGCCGGCTTCACCTGCGGCAGCATGATCCGCCAGAAGGTGCCGAAGGTGGAGGCGCCGTCGAGCTTGGCCGCCTCCTCCAGTTCCATCGGTACGCCGCGGAACGCCTGCCGGAGCAGGAACGTGCCGAAGACCGGTGTCAGCACGTTCGGGATCCAGAGCGGGTAGTGGGTGTCGATCCAGCCCATCTCGCGGAACAGCATGTACTGCGGGACCAGGTACACCATGCTCGGGATCATTGCCGTCGACAACAACAACGCGAAGGCCAGGTTCTTGAAGGCGAAGTTCAGCCGGGCGAAGCCGTAGCCGGCCAGCGAGGCGAACAGCAGCAGGAACCCGACGTTCAGCGCCGCGAGCTTGCAACTGTTCAGGAAGAACGGCAGCAGTCCGTCGCCGGCCTGGGAGTAGTTGCCCCACTGGAACGTCGACGGGATGAACGTCGGGGGCGACTGCAGTACCTCGTTCTCCGGCTTGAGCGACGCGCTCACCATCCACAGCATCGGCATCGCGAACACGACGGCGAAGAAGATCAGGACGAAGAGGACGACGATCCGGCGCGGAAGGTGCCGTGGTGGCTTGCTGACCGGAATCCGCAGCGCTTCAGTTGTCATAGTGCACCCACCG
Organism: Kribbella sp. NPDC049227; assembly: GCF_043197265.1. Taxonomy (NCBI): domain Bacteria; kingdom Bacillati; phylum Actinomycetota; class Actinomycetes; order Propionibacteriales; family Kribbellaceae; genus Kribbella; species Kribbella sp. NPDC049227. Next base: position 434,806 of record NZ_JBICST010000006.1, read on the forward strand.
CTTCTCCATCTTCCACTGGATCGCGGTGACGACGCCGACGATGACGAACAGCACCCAGCCCATCGCCGAGGCGTAGCCCAATCGGCCGTGCCCGAAGGCTGTCTCGTAGATGTGGAAGATGAACACCGAGGTGGCGTTGTTCGGCCCGCCGGACGTCATCACGTAGATGATCCCGAACACCTGGAACGACGTGATGAACTGCGTGATCGTGAGAAAGAACAGACTCGGCGTCAGCAGCGGTACGACGACGGCCCAGAACCGCCGCCAGGCCGACGCGCCGTCCACCGTGGCCGCTTCGGTCAGCGAGCTGTCGATGCTCTGCAGCCCGGCCAGCAGGATCACCATCGGGTAGCCGACGCCCTGCCAGATCGCGACGATGATCACCGCGATCAGGGCCGTCTTGGTGTCGGACAGCCAGGCCGGCCCGTCGATCCCGATCGTCCTCAGCGTCGAGTTGAACAGCCCGTTGTCCGGGTTGTAGAGCCAGAACCAGACGAAGCCGATCGCGACCACGTTGGTCACCGCGGGCGAGTAGTACAGGGTCCGGAAGATGCCGATGCCCTTGACCTTCTGGTTGCACAGCACGGCCAGCCCGAGGCCGATACCGATGGTCAGGATGACCACGACCAGGGTGAAGATCACCGTGTTCCGCAGCGACGGGTAGAAGGTGTCGTCGACGGTGAACAGCTCGCGGTAGTTGCCCAGGCCAAGGAACTTCGGCGAGTTGAGTCCGGTCCAGTTGGTCAGCGACACCACCAGGGACGCCGCGACCGGCGCCAGCTGGAAGAACAGCACGCCGAAGATCACCGGGCCGACGAACAGCCAGCCGGCCAGGTTCTGCCGTTTCGGCTTCGTCTTCACCCGCTTACGGGCCGGGGTTCCGCCGTCGACGTCGGGCGGTGTCAGGGTCGGAAGGACGGCGTTGGCCATCGGTCACACCTCGATCCCGATGTACTTCTCCTCGAGGAATTCGAGGATGCCTTCGGAGCTGCCTTCGCGGCCGAGCCCGGACTGCTTCGTCCCGCCGAACGGCGCCGCCGGATCACTCAGTACGCCGCGGTTGACCGCGACCATGCCGGCGTCGATCCGCTGCGCGACCGCGAGCGCCTGGGCCGGATCGCCGTACACGTAGGCGATCAGGCCGTAGATGGTGTCGTTCGCCATCGCGATCGCCTCGTCGACGTCGTTGAAGGAGACGATCGCGGTGACCGGGCCGAAGATCTCGATCTGGTTGATCTCGCTCCCGTGCCGTACGTCGGTGAGCACCGTCGGCGGGTAGAAGGCGCCGACTTCCGGCGTCTCACCGCCCAGGGCGAGCCTGGCCCCGTCGGCGACCGCCTGGTCGACCAGCCGGGCCACCTTGTCGCGTTCCTCCGGCGACACCAGGGCGCCGAGCTCGTTCGACCGGTCGGCGCCCGGGCCCATCGTGATGCCCTTCATCGCCACGGTGATCCGGGCGGTGAACTCCTCGACCAGCGAGTCGTGCACGTAGAACCGGTTGGCCGCCGTACAGGCCGATCCTCCGTTGCGCATCTTTGCGACCATCGCGCCCTCGACCGCGGCGTCCACATCGGCACCGGGCAGGACGACGAACGGCGCGTTCCCGCCGAGTTCCATCGACGAGCTGACCACCTGGTCCGCAGCCTCCCGCAGCAGGAGGCGGCCGACTTCGGTCGAGCCGGTGAACGACAGCTTGCGGACGGCGGGATGGTGCAGCATCGCGCTCACCGCGGGGCCGGCCGGCACAGGCGTCACGAGGTTCACCACACCCGCCGGGACACCGGCTCGACGGAGCACCTCGACGACGTACGCCGCGGTGAGCGGGGTCTGGCTCGCCGGCTTCAGCACCACCGAGCAGCCGGCCGCGAGAGCGGGGGCGATCTTGCGGGTCGCCATGGCGGCCGGGAAGTTCCACGGGGTGACCAGCACCGACACCCCGATCGGATCGCGCCGGACGACGATCGTCTTGTCACCCGACGGCGAGAGCCGGAAGTCGCCGCCGATCCGGACCGCCTCCTCGGCGAACCAGCGGAAGAACTCGGCCGCGTAGCTCGCCTCGCCGAGGGCGTCGGCGTACGCCTTGCCGTTCTCGGCGACGATGAGGCCGGCGAACTGCTCACGTTCGGCGGTGAGGATGTCGAAACAGGTCCGAAGGATCTCGGAGCGCTGCCTGGGCGGGGTCGCCGCCCAGCCGGCCAGCGCGTCGGCGGCCGCATCCACCGCCGCGAGGCAGTCCGCCTCGGTGGCGGCCGCGAACTGGGCCAGCTCGGACCCGTCGGCCGGATCGTGCACGGCGAACCGCCGGCCGTCGGCGGCCGGGCGCCACTGACCATCGATGAAGAGATCGTGCGGAGAGATCATCAGGTGTGCTCCAAACGCCTGGTCAGAACGGAGTGCCGCGATCGCCGGCGTACGCGGCGCGAGTGATCTCGTACAGCGCGTCGGTATCCAGCGGACGGGGGTTGTTGTCGACGAGCCGGGCCGACTTCAGCCCCATCGACGCGACGTACGAGAGCTGGTCCTCGGTCAGGCCGAGTTCCTTCAGCGTGGGTGGGATGCCGATCCGATCCAGCAGGCGTTCGACCGCCTCGATGCCGGCCAGGGCCTGTGCTTCCCCGCCGTCACTCGCCGGTACGCCGAAGATCGTCGCGATCTCGGCGAACTCCGCGACCCGGGCGGGAGCGTTGTAGCGCATCACGTACGGGAGGAGTACCCCGACTCCGACGCCATGCGCGGTGTGCGTCAGCGCACCGAGCGGGTACTGCAGCGCGTGCGCCGCGGCGGTGCCGGCGACTCCGAGCGCATAGCCGCCCGCGTTCGCCGCAAGCATCACGTCGGAGCGTGCCTCCCGATCGTCCGGATGCTCGAAGGCCGCCGGGAGGGCCCGGGCCAGCAGCCCGAGACCCCAGCGTGCGTAGGAGTCGCTGATCACGTTCTTGCCGATGAACACGCGACCTTCGCCGACCGCGGTGGGCGGCCGCTGGATCGCGGTGAACGACTCCACGAGATGCGATACCGCGTCGGCACCGGCGCTCGCGGTCAATGCCGGCGGGCAGGTGTAGGTCAGCTCCGGGTCGCAGATCGCCACCGAGGGAATCAGGTACGCCGACGAGATGCCTGCCTTGAGTTCGCGGCGGCTGTCGCTGAGAACGCAGACCGGCGTCACCTCGGACCCGGTCCCGCCCGTCGTCGGTACGGCGATGATCGGCAGGACCGGTCCGGGTACGGCGTTCTCCCCGTAGTACCGGTCGATCGGGCCGCCGTGGCTGAGCAGCAACGCCAGCGCCTTGCCCAGGTCGAGGCAGCTGCCCCCACCGATCCCGATCACGACCTCGACTCCGGCGTACCTCATCGCGTTGTAGCACGCGTCGATGTCCGAGGCCGGCAGCTCGGGGGCGGTGTCGGACCACACGCTGACGTCGATGCCGTGGTTCTTGAGGTCGTTGATCAGCTCGGTGAACTCGGCCGAGGCGGCCAGTCGCTCGTCCGTGCAGACCAGCGCCTTGCGCCCGTACTCCGCGGCATGGCGGCCGAGCAGCGAGCGCTGACCGGCGCCGAACACCACCGTGCGCGGTGATCGTTGTACGCCGAACGAGGCAGTGGTGATCGTCATCGTGGCGGGTCCTTGTCCGGTCGTGGGCGGGGTCATTCGGCCAGAACTGCTTCGGGCTGAGCTGCATCCCGGGCTGCATCCCGGGCTGCGTCCAGGGAGGTCAGCTCGCGCCACAACTCGTCGGCGATCTCGATGCCGTGAGCCACCGATTCCTGATAGCGAGCCCGGGCTCCGTCGCCGGGAACCGCGACCGGTGAAGCGGGATCGACAGGCCGGCTGCCGCGGACCTGGTCGAGGTACTCGGAGGCGGAGTACCCGCCGCCGCTCATCAGGATGAACAGGTCGCCCTTGTTGCTCGGGCGGGTGTCGTCCAGCGTCCCGCCGACCGCCGTTCCGTAGGCGGCACCGGTCAGGAAGGTGACCATCGCCCCCAGACCGAGCCCGAGTCCGTAGCCCTTGGCTCCCCCGAACGGCGCGATCGATCCACACTTGGCCGCCACCGGGTCGACCGTCGGGTTGCCGTCGGCATCCAACGCCCAGCCCGGCTCGAGCGGTACGCCGCGGAGCGCGTGGTCATGGACCTTGCCCATCGAGACCTGCGACGTCGCCATGTCCAGCACCAGCGGATGCGGCTGCGCGGGAACACCGAGAGCCAACGGGTTCGTCCCGAGGATCGCCTCGGTCCCGCCCCACGGATGGACCAGCGCCTCGCTCGTGGTCATTCCCAGACAGACCACGCCGCGCTCGGCCATCCGCCCGGCGTAGAAGCCGAGCATGCCGAGGTGGTTGTTGTTCGTGATCGAGCAGACCGCGACGCCGTGACGTCCGGCCGCCGGAACGACCGCCTCCAGAGCTCGGAGCGCGACCACCGGCCCCAGGCCCTGCTCGCCGTCGACGGACAGGTAGCAGGGACTGAGCCATTCGTGCTTGCCCGTGTTCGTCGGGCTCGCGGTGCCGTTCGTCAGCCGGCGGAGCAGACGTGGCAGGCGGAGCAGGCCGTGGGACGGCACTCCCTTCGCCTCGGCGATCAGGAGAAGTTCGGCTTGCTGGGTCGCCGCCGGGGCGGGAACACCCGCGGTGACGAGTAGACGTTCGGCCAGGGACTGAGCTGTTGCGAGGTCTGTGTGCACGTCGACCATCCCAGGGGTGGATCGGTGGATCGTGGCGATTTTTGGCAGGCTAGATCAGATCAGATATGATTTGCAATGGTCTGTGGATACGAATTCACGATCTGGCCCACCACCCCGCCGGCCGGACAGGGAAGACAGATGAGCGAACGCGGTGCCGAGCGTCCCGAACGGACCCGGATGAGTGATGTCGTCTACGAGCAGCTGCAGACATGGCTGCTGGACGGAGAAATCCAGCCCGGCGAGCGGATCCGGGTCGACGTGGTCAGCCGCCAGCTCGGCGTCTCCCAGACCCCGGTCCGGGAGTCACTGAACCGGCTCGAGGCCGAAGATCTGGTCACCAAGACACATCTGATCGGATATTCCGCCAGCCCCAAGCTGACCCCCGAGCGGTTCGAGGATCTCTTCGAGGCGCGGTTCCTGATCGAGCCGTACTGCGCCGGCCTCGCGGCCGGCCGGCACCAGCGGATCGAGGTCGAGCAGATCGCCGGCATCGCCGCCGACCTGCGCGTGCGCTACCAGGCCGGCACGATGTCGTACGGCGCCTTCGCCCGCGAGGACGCCGAGTTCCACCAGGCGATCATCGCCGCCACCGGGAACAGCTACTTCGGAGAGATCTTCGCCAAGCTGCACTGCCATCTGCAGCTGTTCCGGCTGCTGCGCGACTCCCGGGTGACCGAGGACGCGCTCGAAGAGCACGACCTCATCGTCACCGCGATCCGGCAGCGCGACACCGAGGCAGCGGACGCCGCGATGCACGCCCACCTGACCGCATCCCGCAGCCGCTTACGCTCAGCCTTCGAGAGCACCCCGGAACCAGTCCCCGCCGAAGCCACCCCCACCCCCTCCTGACACCCCCGACCGAGGCCACCCCAACCCCTTCTGACGCCGACCCAACGAACGCGGGCCGGCCGCCCCGCGAGACACACGAGGGGATAACCCTCGGACTTGTGCCTTCTCCTGTCGTATTCCAGGGGGAGAACCGACCATTTGAGGCGATATCCCCTCAAATGGGTCAGCGCTCGGGGCCGGACACCGACAGGGGGTCGAAGCCGTACGGGAGCTCCAGGCGATGCGCACTCATCAACTCGGGGTCGCCGAGCAGGTCACGGGTCTTGCCGTCGGCAACGATCCGGCCGTCGTCCATGAGCAGGCTGCGCTCGCACAGCTGCAAGGCGTACGGCAGGTCGTGCGTGATCATCAGCAGCGTGACGTCGAGCTCGGCCAGGATGTCGGCCAGCTCCCGCCGCGCCGCCGGGTCGAGGTTGCTCGACGGCTCGTCCAGCACCAGGACCTCGGGACGCATCGCCAGCACGGTCGCCACCGCGACCCGCCGCCGCTGACCGAACGACAGGTGGTGCGGCGCGACGTCGGCGTGATCCTGCATGCCCACCTGGACCAGGGCCTCGTGCACGCGTTCGTCGAGCTCGGCGCCACGCAGCCCGAGGTTCGCCGGGCCGAACGCCACGTCGTCGCGCACGGTCGGCATGAACAGCTGATCGTCCGGGTCCTGGAACACCAGCCCGACCTTCCTCCGGACCTCGGCGAGATGCTCCCGATGCAAGCCGGTCCCGCCGATCTGGATCCGGCCGCTCCCGGTCCCGCCGGCAACCGAGCCGAGGATCCCGTTCAGGTGCAGCACCAGCGTGGTCTTGCCGGCACCGTTCGGACCGAGCAGCGCGACCCGCTCTCCGCGCTCGACGGTGAAGTCGACGCCGAACAGTGCTTGTCGCCCGTCCGGATAGGCGAAGACGAGCCGCTCGACGTGAATCGCTGGACCGCTCACAGGCCCACCACCCTTGCCATGACTGCGACGAGGACCGCGAGCAGGGAGATCGTGAGACCTTCCAGCCATTGCGATCGGACTGCTCCGGTCTGACTCAGCAGAGGCATCCGGCCGGTGTAGCCGCGGGACCGCATCGCGAGGTGCACGCGCTCACCGCGCTCGAAACTGCGGACGAACAGGCCACCCACTCCCCCGGCGACCGCCTTCAGATGGCCAACTCGACCACCGGCGTACCCGCGCGACTCCCGGGCGATCCGCATCCGGTGCAGGTCATCCGACACCACGCTCAGATAGCGGATCATGAACGACAGGATCGCCACCAGCGTCGCGGGGAGCCGCAACCGTTCGAGGCCGGCCAGCAGGTCGCGGGGCGCAGTCGTCGCGGACAGCAGGATCGCCGCCACCACTCCGAGCGTCCCCTTGGCGAGCACGTTCCATGCACCGAGTACGCCGGACTGCGACAACTCCAGTCCGAGTACGTCGATCCGCGGGCCGGTCGCCACGAACGGCAGCAGCAGCGCGAACACGATGAACGGCGTCTCCACCGCCAGCCGCCGCGACACCACGTGCACCGGCAGTTTGGCCACGACCACAGCAGCCACGAGCATCGCGGCGTACAGGCCGAAGGCCCAGAAGACGGGCGCCGGCGTGGACACGACGGCGAGGACGAAGACGAACAACGCGACGAGCTTCACCTGCGCCGGCACCCGGTGGACTCTGCTGTCCACCGCCACGAGCAGGCCGTCGCCGCTCACGATGCCTTGTTCGCCCGGAGTGAGGCCAGCTTGGCGATGGCCAGGCCGAGCACGATCGTGACCAGTACGCCGATGATGCCGGCCAGAGCACCGGAGACCTCGGAGTTGCCGATGCCGCTGACGCCGTAGTCGGCCAGCGGGCTGCCGGCGACCGCGGACGACTTGGCGGCCGTCTCGAAGCCCAGCTTCGCGCCGACGAACTCCAGCCCGTCCGGATGCGCGCTCGCGAACAGGCTCAGTCCACCCGCTACCACCAGCGTGACCGCGATCCCGACACCGAACGAGCGCCCGGCCGGCTTGGCCGCGATCGGCCGGTCCGGCGCGACGGTCGAAGTGTTGCCGTCGGCATCGACCAGGACGAGGTCCTTGTGCAGGTGGCGCGCGGCGTACACCAGATCGGGTCGCGTCGCGACCACCGCGCTCAGCACCGCCGCGGTGATCACGGCCTCGCCGATGCCGACCAGGATGTGCCAGCCGACCATCGCGGTGGCGAGCTTGCCGAGCGGGATGTCGACCGCGCCACCGATCGCGTACAGCCCGGTGAAGGTCAGCGCGGCGACCGGGACGGACACCAGCGCGCCGAGCGTGGCCGCGGGTACGACGCTGCCGACCCGGCGCGGCAGCGCCTTCAGCACGGCACGCGTCAGGAAGTAGCCGACGAGCACCGTGATCAGACCCATCAGTGTGATGTTCGTACCGAGCGCGGTCAGCCCGCCATCGGCGAACAGCAACCCTTGAACCAGCAGCACCGTCGACATCACCAGTACGGCGGACCACGGGCCGACCAACGCCGCAGCCAGCGCGCCACCGAGCAGGTGCCCGCTGGTCCCCGCGCCGACCGGGAAGTTCACCATCTGCACCGCGAACACGAAGGCCGCGGTCAGCCCGGCCAGCGCCGGCCCGGTCTCGCGGATCTCGCGGTTGGCCCGCTGCAGGCTGAAGCCGACCGCGCCCGCCGCGATCAGACCGGTCGCGACGGACGTCGGGGCGTCGAAGAAGCCGTCAGGAACATGCACCTGAACAATGGTGAGCTAGTTGCGACCGGATCGCAACAAGCAATTTCACAAAGCCTTCAGTGCTTCGCCGATCGCCCGGTGGAATGTCGGGTATGCGTAGATCATCTGTCGCAGAGAGTGCACAGGAACCGCCGCGTGCACTGCGACCGCCAGCGCGCTGAGCACCTCGCCACCCGTCGGCCCCGCACTGGTGGCGCCGACCAGGACACCACGCTCGTTGTCAGCGACCACCTTGATGAAGCCTTCGTTGCCGGCCTTGTGGATCCAGCCGCGGGTCGACGCCGGAATCGGGGTCGACCCGGTCCGCACGTCCAGCCCCGCCTCCCGGGCCTGCTTCTCGGTCATCCCGACCGCGCCGATCTCCGGATCGGTGAACGTCACCCGCGGCATCGCGTGGTAACTCGCGGTCGGTGCGTCCGGCTCCTCGAGGATGTCGCGGACAGCGATGTCAGCCTGGTACATCGCGTTGTGGGTGAACACGCCGACACCGGTGACGTCGCCGATCGCCCACACCTTGTCGCCGGCCCGGACGTGGCCGTCCACCTCGATCCGGCGGGCCTTCGGGTCCAGCCCGAGCTGGTCCAGGCCGAGCTCGTCGGTCGCGATCCGGCGTCCCGTTGCCACCAGCAACTTCTCGCCACTGACCGCGGACCCGTCGTCCAACGTGACGGTGAACGTGTTCCCGGCGTACCCGACCTGCTTGGCGTGCAGACCGGTGTGGAACGTGACGCCGTCGCGCTCGAGCGCCTCGCGGGCCAGTACGCCGGACTCCGGCTCCTCCATCGACAGCACCTCGGCGGCACCCTCGATCACACTCACCTGCGATCCGAACCGGGCGAACACCTGGGCCAGTTCCATCCCGATCGCGCCACCACCGAGCACCACGATCGAGGCCGGCAGCGTGTCCGCCTCGATCGCCTCCCGGTTCGTCCAGTACGGCGTACCCGCCAGACCGTCGATCGGCGGGACGGCCGGAACCGTGCCGGTCGCGATCACGATGCCGCGGGTCGCCTCGAACTCGCGATCGCCGGCCCGGACCGTGTTCCGGCCGGTGATCGTGCCGCGCTCCTTCAGCACCGTCGCGCCCTTGTTGACGAGCCGGTCCACCGCAACCTGGTCGTTCCAGTTGTCGGTCGCTTCCGCGCGGATCCGCTTGGCCACCGGCGCCCAGTCCGGCTGGACCGACGCCGTACCGGCCATGCCGTCGACCCGTCGGGTCTCGGCGATCAGGTTCGCGGCCCGGATCATCATCTTGCTCGGGATGCAGCCGTAGTACGGGCACTCGCCACCGACGAGCCGGGACTCGATCCCGACCACGCGCAGCCCTGCCTGTGCCAATCGCCCGGCGGTCTCCTCGCCGCCCACACCGAGTCCGACAACGACCACGTCCACCTGTTCAGCCATGCGGACAATCTCGCAGAAGGGGCCGGAACGGGCCAAGCTCTGAGCCTGCGTGTCATCGCACGGTAAGCATTCGTTCACCGCCGGCCACTACGCTGCGGAACTCGTAGAAGTGGGGATACGTTGTTCGATTTCTCTGGTTTCGGCAGCATCAACATCGAGACCGTCATTGCCGCCGTCACGCTGTTCGGCACCTCGATCGTCTGGCTGCTCGACCGCTACCTGCTGCGCCGCAAACGGCTCGTCTACCGGGTCCAGGTGGATGCGCAGATAGGGGTGCACCCGAAGCAGAACCGCGCCAGGGAAATGGTCGACGTCGAGGTGGTCCACCAAGGGACGGTGGTCCAGGATCCCAGCATCGTGCTGCTGCGGCTGGACAACGCCGGCGGGACCGACATCGACGCGCGCGACATGCAGGACAAGGTCTCGTTCGTGTTCCCGGACCGCAAGATCGTCCGGATGAAGGTGGTCGAGTCGCAGCCGGACTCGCTCGGCAAGATGCTGGAGAGCCGGATGAACCCGGCCGACTACGTCGACACCGAGAAGCTCGTGGTACCGCGGATCGCGATCAACCGCGGCGACCACTTCAAGTTCCTGCTGGTGCTGTCCGGGAAAGGCCGCGACGTCGCCCACTCCGGCTATCTGGCCGGCGGGTCGACCGGCGGCGGGGTCTACCACGAACCACGGCCGCGCGGACCGGGCCGCCGTACGTTGATGTTCGGCGCGACCACGCTGGTGCTGGTCGGCGCGCTGGTCGCGTTCTTCCTGGTCGACGTACTGCAGCCGCCGGACAACTGCGAGTCGGGGCAGCTCCGGGTGATCGGGTCGACCGCTGTGGAACCGACCATGACCGAGCTGCGCAGCGCGTACGTGACCGACTGCACGCAGGCCGACATCACGATCGCGGCGAGCGGCAGCCGCAGCGGCGTGCGCAGCCTCAGCGACCTGGGGGCGCAGGACGGGACCGCGGCCAGCAAGGTGATCGCCATGTCGGACGGACCGGCCGAGGACGCGCCCACGCTGCGCGGGGAACCGATGGCGGTGGTGGTGTTCGCCGTCGTGATCAACCGGTCGGCCGCGGTGACGTCGCTGACCACCGCGCAACTGCGGGCGATCTACAACGGTCGGATCACCAACTGGAAGGACGTCGGCGGCAAGGATCTGCCGATCCGGATGGTCAGCCGGGTCGGCCCGGACTCGGGGTCGCGACGGGTGTTCCGGGAGAAGGTGCTCGGCGGCGACCAGGAACTCGGGATCACGTCCGACGACTGCCGCAAGGACGACGACGCCGCGACGGCCAAGTACCACCGCTGCGAGGTCGGCACGACGGAAGAGCTGCTGACCCGGGTCAACGAGATCGGCGGCGCGATGGGCTACGCCGAGCTCGGCGGCGCCCGGAAGTTCCCCGACATCACGATCGCGACCGTCGACGACGTCGTACCGGACTCCTCGAAGGTCGCGGCCGGGGCGTACAAGTTCTGGGAGGTCGAGCACGCCTACACCTACAAGGTGCCGGAGACGGGGTCACTGACCGCGACCTTCCTCGAGTACGTACGCTCACCGCAGGCCCGCCCGATCCTCGAGCGCAGCGGTCTCGTCCCGTGCAGTGATCTCCCGACGGGGTTCTGTGGCTAGGGCACGTCTCTCAATTCCCTGCGTGCTGCGCGGCACTCGGCGGGCACATCGCGGCGTTGGAGGACGGGGCACGGAGAACCCCACTCCGAGCCCCGTCCTCCGCCTTGCGCTGCACTCCGCCGAGCACCTGCTCGCTACTGCAGGGAATTGAGAGACGTGCCCTAGTCTGCGGGGATGATCGTCATCGCACACCTGAGCGACCCGCATCTCGACGGTTCGGAGGAGCCACGATCCAGGCTCCGCCGGATCACGTCGTACCTGAAGGCCTTCACCCGGCCGGTCGACGTCATCCTCGTCACCGGCGACCTGGCCGACCACGGCCTGGAGTCCGAGTACGCCGAAATCGTGGCCGAACTGTCGACGGACCTACCGGTGCTCATGCTCCCGGGCAACCACGACGTCAGCGCGCCGCTCCGCGCCGGACTGGCGTCGTACGTCGACTCGCCCGGCGACGGGCATCCGGTGCATCAGGTCCGGGAGGTGGCCGGGGCGCGCTTCGTCCTCGTCGACAGCACGGTGCCTGGTGAAGACCACGGGCTGCTGTCCAACGACTCGCTCGCCTGGCTGGACGGCGTACTGCGGGAGCCGTTCGACGGACCGGTGTTCGTGGCGATGCATCACCCGCCGCTCGAGCTGCATCATCCGGTCATGGACCAGTGGATGCTGCACGACCGCGAGGGCCTCGAGACGGTCCTGACCGGCAAGACCCTCACCGCGATCCTGACCGGCCACGTGCACAACCCGATCGTGACAACGTTCGCCGGCCATCCGGTCCTCGGTGCTCCTGGCATTCGCTCGACCGTCCCGCTCCCGTTCGAACCCCCGACCTCAGGCAGCGGTGTCGTCGACCGCACCGCCCACCCAGGTCTCGCCCTCCACGTCCACACGCCTGGCGAAGCGCTGCAGACCCTCTACAGGTTCCCGCTGTGACCGGCGACCTCGTCCTCCGGCCGATCGGACGGGTCGAGTCGTCACTCGCGACCCGCGCGGAGGCTCCACGCCAGGGCGACGAAGGCGCACCGGACGCGTGGGTCGTGTTCGACGAGTCTGTCCGTGCCGCGCTTCAGGACCTCGCTCCGGGCGACGAGGTGATCCTGATCAGCTGGTTCGACCGCTCCGAACGCGACGTTCTCACCGTTCATCCACGCGGTGACCTGTCTCGTCCGGCGACCGGTGTCTTCAGCACCCGCTCCCCCGACCGCCCGAACCCGCTCGGCCTGCACCGCGTGACGATCCTGGCGACCGACGGTCTACGCCTGCACGTCGATCATCTCGAAGCCATCGACGGCACCCCCATCGTCGACGTCAAACCCGTACTCGGCGACATCACCGACCGCTGAGATGCCTCATCCCGGGACGCGCTGCCCGGCCGGTGCGCGGCTCGGGTAGGGGCCGGTGAGGTACGTGTTGATCTCGGCGACGGTGCCGTCGGGGTCACGGATGACGTGGCGGAGGCCGTTCCAGCGAGCGACCTCGACGCCGATCGCGATCAGCCGCAGCCGGCTCGCCCCGGAGGCGAACGGCTCGGGGCTGTCACATCGCCGCGTGTACCACGTGCCGCCCTGGTGGTAGGTCTCCACATCCGCGTGCAGCTCGTAGGTGCTGTCTGGTTCGTTGAGGTCAAACGATGTCATCCGGCCTGCCTTCAGCTAGGAATCCCGCCACCGAAGTCCATCACCCCGCACCGGTCCCGCACTGCGGCCGAAAGTCCTCGATCGTCAGGACTTCGGTCCCGAACGACCAAGCCCCCCGGACCACCAGGTCCGGGAGGCTTGCCTGCGCGCGGAGATCAGAAGTTGATCATGTGGCCTTCGAGGCCGTGGAACACTTCCTGCAGGGCCTCGCTCAGGGTCGGGTGAGCGTGCACGTTGCGGGCCAGCTCCTTGGTGGTCAGGTCCCACTTCTGCGCCAGGGTCAGCTCCGGCAGCAGCTCGGTGACCTCCGGGCCGATCAGGTGGCCGCCGAGGAGTTCGCCGTACTTGGCGTCGCTGATCACCTTGACGAAGCCGGTCGGGTCGCCGAGGCCGTGCGCCTTGCCGTTCGCGGTGAACGGGAACTTCGCGACCTTGACGTCGTGGCCCAGCTTGCGGGCCTCCTCCTCGGTGTACCCGAAGCTCGCGATCTGCGGCTGGCAGAACGTCGCCCGCGGGATCATCGCGTAGTCGAGCTCCATCGTCTCGTGCCCGGCGATGGTCTCGGCCGCGACCACGCCCATCGCCTCGGCCGCGTGGGCCAGCATCAGCTTCGCAGTCACGTCGCCGATGGCGAAGATGTTCGGCACGTTGGTCCGGCAGAAGCCGTCGATGTCGATCGCGCCGCGCTCGGTCAGCGCGACACCGATCTTGTCCAGGCCGTAGCCGTCGACGCGCGGCTGGAAGCCGATCGCCTGCAGCACCTTGTCGGCCTCCAGCGTCTGCTGGTTGCCGTCCTTGCCGGTGACGGTGATCTTGACCTTCTCGCCGGACTCGTCGATCGAGTCGACCCGGGTCGAGGTGAGTACGTCGACGCCGAGCTTCTTGTACGCCCGGGCCAGCTCCTTGGAGACCTCGGGGTCCTCGAGCGGCACCATCCGGTCCAGGAACTCGACGATCGTCACCTTCACGCCGTAGTTCGCCAGCACGTAGGCGAACTCGACACCGATCGCGCCCGCGCCGGCGATGACGATCGAGCCCGGCAGCTCCTCGGTGAGGATCTGCTCTTCGTAGGTCACCACGCGCTCGCTCAGCTGCGTGCCCGGCAGCAGCTTGGTGGTCGCGCCGGTCGCGAGGATGCAGTTGTCGAAGGTGACGGTCTCCGACGAGCCGTCGTTCAGCGTCACGTCGAGGGTGTTGGCGTCGGTGAACGAGCCCCAGCCGTCGAACTCGGTGATGTTGTTCTTCTTCATCAGGAAGTGGACGCCCTTGACCCGGCCGTCCGCCACCTTGCGGCTGCGCTGCACCGCGGTCGGGAAGTCGAAGCTCACCTCTCCGCTGATGCCGAAGGTCTTCGCCTCCGCCCGGAAGATGTGCGCCAGCTCGGCGTTGCGCAGCAGCGCCTTGGACGGGATACAGCCCACGTTCAGGCAGACACCGCCCCAGTACTTCTTCTCGATGATGGCGGTTTTCAGCCCGAGCTGGGCGGCGCGGATCGCCGCGACGTACCCACCCGGACCTGCGCCGAGGACAACAACGTCAAAGTGCGAGGCCATGAAGTGAACTTTAATCGGTCACTCCAATCGATCCGACACCACCTGCGGGCTCTGTGGCACGCCTCATGGTCACGTTCTGTAGACCAGGGTTTCGCCAGCAGCGTTTGCCGCCTACGCTGGCCTGGCGCGGGGGCCGTCTCCCTCCGCGCGCGTGAGGCGAGACGAATGGGGGCCTGATGGTTGTGGGGAACCGTCGGGGGCTGCGACTGGCAGCACTCGGCACGCTGTTGGCAGTGGTCGCACTGCCCGCGTACGCCGATGACCCGACCCCACCACCACCCGCGTCGGTGACGGACGTCAACCGGACCCTGGAGGAGCTCCAGGCCGAGGCCGCCGCTGTCCAGGCCGACTTCGCCAAGGCGACGATCGCCTACACCAACGCTCTCAAGGCGGCCCAGACCGCTGAGGCCGCCGCCAAGAAGGCCGAGACCACCGCGGCCGCCTCGAAGGGCAGGGCCGACGAGCAGCGCCGCCGGCTCGGCCTGCTGACCGCGCAGGCCTACCAGCTCGGCATCCCGACCGTGATGGGTGCGGAGTCGATGCTCTGGTCGCTCGCGCCGGTCGCGGAGAACCTGCAGGAGATCGCCGACCGCCAGACCGCGATCACCCAGCTCGGCAGCACCCAGGTCGCGCAGTACAAGGCCGCGACGGCCGCCGAGGCCGAGGCCGGCCGGACCCGGTCCGAAGCCGCCGGCAAGCGAGCCGCCGCGAACGAGGCGGCCGCCAAGGCCAAGGAGCTCAGTCAGCAGGTCCAGCAGAAGGCCACGTTCGCCGCAACGGCGATGGAAGGCCAGGCCGCCGACCTCGACGGTGCGTCCGAGCTGTCCAGGCAGCTGCAGCTCGCCCGCAACCAGCAGGCCCTCACGCGCTGGAAGACGTACCTGACCGAGCTCACCACCGCCAAGGTCAAGCCACCGGCGGCCGCCGTACTCAAGAACCCTGCCAAGCTCCCGGCCGGCCTGAAGCCGCTGACCGCGGCCGGTGCGCCTGTGCCCGGAGCGGCGTCGACCGTCACCGGCGGACGGACGATCCGGGTGTTGCCGGCCGAGACGATCCGCGCGGTCAACCAGGCCTTCAGCCTGCTCGGCAAGCCGTACGGCGTCGGCGCGACCGGCCCGGCCAAGTACGGCTGCCTCGGCGCGGCCCGGGTCGCGTGGCAGCCCTACACGACGCTCCCCAACCTGGTCGGCAAGGTCTACCCGAACTACCAGGCAGTGCCCAAGACCCAGGTCCAGCCCGGCGATCTGCTTGTGATGGGCAGCAAGTCTCTCGGCCTCGTCCACATCGGCGTCGCCCTCGACAACGGCGAGATGATCGCCGCCGACGAGGCCAAGGGCTCGGTCGTGGTCACTACCGTCCCGGACAACCTGTACTCCGCGCTGCGCCCGACGCTGGGCAAGCCCGCCAAGCCGCAGGTCGCCCCGACCCCGACCTCCGACTCGTACGCCTTCCGCTGCGGCAACACCGCGACGTCGTACGACATCGGCACCGGCGCCTGGACCTGGCCGCTCGCGGACGGCACCTACGAGATCGGTACGCCGTTCGGCCAGGCCGGCTCGATGTGGGCGACCGGCATCCACACCGGCCAGGACTTCGCGGCCGCTGTCGGTACGCCGGTCCGTGCGGCGACGTCCGGTGTCGTCCGGGTCGAGCACCCGGCCTGGGCCGGCAACCTGGTCCGGATCGACCACGGCAACGGCCTCGAGACCCTCTACGCGCACCTGAGCGCGATCGACGTCGCCGACGGGACGCAGGTCAAGGCCGGGCAGCGGATCGGCGCGGTCGGCACCGAAGGCAACTCCACCGGACCGCACCTGCACTTCGAGGTCCGGCTCGGCGGCGACCCGGTCAACCCGATGCCGTTCCTGGCCACCGGGTCGGCGAGCGTCGGGTGGGGCGGCTTCAGCAACGGCATGATCCCGTCCAGCAAGCTGTGCGGCCTCGGCTCCGGCCACAAGCTCCGCTGTGACGCGGCAGCGGCGTACGCGCAACTCGCCGCCGCCTACCGCGCCCAGTTCGGCAGGACGCTGTGCATCACCGACTCGTACCGCTCCTACACGTCCCAGGTCGACCTGTACGCCCGCAAGCCGTCGCTGGCCGCCCTCCCCGGTACGTCGAACCACGGCTGGGGCGTCGCGGTCGACCTGTGCGGCGGCATCGACCGGTTCGGCACGAAGCAGTACCAGTGGATGAAGAACCACGCTGCGACGTACGGCTGGGTGCACCCGTCCTGGGCCGAGCAGGGCGGCTCCCGGGAGGAGCCCTGGCACTGGGAATTCGGCAAACCGGCCAGTGCCTAACCAGGCTTGAGCTTCGGGAACACGTACGCTGGGCGTGTGGCCGAGCAGAAGACTCCCGACCGCACTGATCACAACATCACGCTGGACGCTGACGACGACCGGTGGGAGTGGCGGCGGCGCATCCGGGCGAACCCGACGAAGCATGTCGTCTACCGGATCGGCGTGGGCGTGGTCGGTGGGTTGCTGCTCATTGCCGCGCCGCTGACCGGGTGGTTGCCGGGACCGGGCGGGATCCCCTTGTTCATCGCGGGTCTCGCCGTACTCTCGAGCGAGTTCGAATGGGCCCAGCGCCTGCTCTACAAGGTCAAGGACTGGGTCCAGGCGCTCACCGCCTGGACCGGCAAGCAGCCCGCCTGGTTGAAGACGCTCGGCACCATCGCACTGTTCATCTGCGTGCTGATCGCGATCTGGCTCTACCTGGCCGTGCTCGGCGTGCCCGGCTGGTTCCCGGACTCCTGGGAGAGGTTGCTGGCGAAGCTGCCGCTGCTCCCCTGATCGAGCGCCGGGTACGCCGGCAGCTCGATCAGATTGCTGAACTTCTGGGCCATCCTGAGCATCTGGTTCATGAAGAACCTCGTGTTCAGGATCCGGTTCCGTGCGGTGATCCCGAACTGCGTCGCCGGGGCAAGGAACTGACCGGTCCGGCTGCCGTCCTGCGTGGTCTGCACCGCCTTGCGCAGTCGCGCTTCGTAGCGCGAGAACGCCGCCCGGTAGTCGCCGCGGGACTCCGCCAACTCCCCCGCCAGCACATACGCGCCGATCACCGCCGTACTCGTGCCCAACGCACCGAACGTGGCGCCGTACCCGGCGTCACCGAGCAGCACCACCCGGCCGGTGGACCAGCGATCCACGTGCACCCGGCTGATCGAGTCGAAGTACAACTCGGTTGCCGCGGGCAACGCGTCCAGGAGCCACGGCACGTGCCAGCCGACGTCCTCGAAGTGCTCGCGGACGATGGCCTTCTGCTCGTCCGGATTACGCCGGTCGTAGCTGAGCCGCGGTGACTTGAAGACGAACAGCGTCTGCACCAGCGCCGGGTCACGTCGGTCCGCACCGACGCTCGCCAGCTTCCCGGGCACGTTGTACTGCAGCGCGTCACCGCTGATGCCGACCGTGTTCGGCGCTTCCCACCCGGCAACGTAGTAGCCGAGATGCCGCTCGGTGACCTGCTCCGGCGCGAACGCGAGCCGCCGTACGACCGAGTGCATGCCGTCCGCCCCGACGACCAGGTCGTACGTGTCTTCCAACCCACTCTCGAACCGCACATCGACTCCGCCCGAATGCTCGCGCAGGCTCGCGATCGAGTCACCGAACCGGTACGACGCGTGCCCGCGGCTGTGCTCGTAGAACACACGGGACAGGTCGGCCCGCAGTACCTCGAGCTCGCCGCCGGCGAACTCCTCCGGCATCCGCAGCAACTGCCGGCCGTCCTCGTCGACGAACCGCATCGCGGTCCCGCCGGTCTGCCGCGCCCGCAGGTCCGGCAGCACGCCCATCTTGTCCAGGACGACCTTGTTCACGTCGCCGCGGAAGTCCACGGCGTACCCACCCTGCCGCAGCGCCGGCGCGACCTCGACCACGGTCACATCGTGACCGGACCGGCTCAGCCAGAGCGCCACCGACGGGCCCGCAACGCTCGCACCCGACACCAGAACCTTCATCTGTCCGCCTCCGTCATCGTTAACTGTGTCTGTCGGACACAATAAAGTGTATGGTAGACACAGTTCAAGCGATCTGGGAAGGACGGCGATGACGGAACTCCTCTGGGGGCGGCAGCAGCCGCCGACCCGCGGGCCGAAACCGGCGATGACACTGACCGGCATCGCGGAGGCGGCGATCCGGATCGCGGACGCCGAGGGCCTGGACGCGGTCTCGATGCAGCGTGTGGCTGACGATCTGCCGGTCACCAAGATGGCGCTCTACCGCTACGTGCCCGGCAAGACCGAGCTGGTCGCGGTGATGAGCGACCTGGCCATCGGCGAGCCGCCGGAACATCCTGGGCTGTCCTGGCGCGAGGCATTGCACGCATGGGCGATGGATCTGTTCGAGGGCTTCAACGGCCACCCGTGGCTACTGCTGTCCACCGTCGGACGCCGTCCCGTCGGGCCGAACGAGGCCGCCTGGCTCGATCGAGGCGTGCAGGCCCTGACCGATTCCGGCCTGAACGGCACCGAGCAACTCGACTCGATCCTGGTTCTGTCCGGCCACGTCCGCACGATCGCCCTGCAGACCGCCACCATGCCCGGCGGCCGGCAAGGTCTCACCGAGGAGGCCTTCACCGCTTCCTTCGCCGGGATCCTCGCCGCCGAGGCGGACCGGTTCCCGAGCCTCACTGCCGCTCTACGGACCCCGAGCGGCCAGGAGAACCAGGGACTCGCGTTCGGTCTCGACCGCATCCTCGACGGCCTCGAACTCCTGATCAATGCAAGGAATGCGTGAGCTTCGGCGAATTGAAACGTTGCCGATACGTGCTTGCGCTGAGGCCGTAGTGGGACTTGAAACGCCGGGCGAAGTAGTTCTGATCCGGCCACCCGACGGCCTCCCCGATCCGGGCGATCGGCAGGTCCGTGTGCAGCAGCTGAACGGCGGCCAGCTCGACCCGATGCCGGGACAGGTACGCCATCGGCGGCATCCCGGTCGCCGACTTGAACAACCGCACCAGATACCCGGGCGCGAGGTGCAACTCCTGCGCCAGATCGGTCAGCGTCCACGGCCGCGCCGGATCCGCCTCCATCATCCGCATCGCGGCCAGTACGGCGGGATGCGTCTGGCGACCGAGTTCGTCGCGTTCGCCGACGGTCCGCGCGACACAACTCAGGTACAGCGACAGCCACCCGATCAGATCACCGCGATGCCGGCGCATCGACTGGTTGCGTAGCTGCCGCAGGCCGTCCAGATGGCCGAGCGCCTCGGTGAGGGTCTCGTCGTCGAGGTGCGTGCTCAGCACTCCACGCCGCTGCGCAGAGAAAGGTCCAGTCCACAACAGGTAACCCAGCAAGGGATCCTCGCGCGTCCAGGCCAGTTCACGCTGGACCAGATCGGCCGAGAAGCAGCAGTTGTAGACCTCGAGCGAACGGCATTGCTCGTACTCGTGCCACACGCCCGGTCGCAGCACCACCACGTCGCCGACGCGCAGGTCCTGACGCCCGGCCTGGCTGTGGTGGACGCCTTCACCGCCCGTCACCAACGCGAGCTCGAAGAAGCTGTGCGTGTGCAGTGGATGGCAGTCCTCGTGCACATGCGGACCCGCGTGCACGATCGTCCCTTCGACGAAGTGCAGCAGTGTCCCTGTGGTCCTCACTGGCTCGTCGGCCATGCCTCACGATACGGGCCAAGGTGCATTTTGTGCTAGCGCGAGTGCACTCCGGGCTAGCCCCCGGCGGCGATCGGTCGCAGGATCGGGGGACAGGCGAAACCTCTCCGCCATCAATCCGTAACGCATCGAGTCGTTTCGCCAGAGCACCCAATGAATCGTTTCACTCGCCGGTTGGAGTCTTATGTCGAACCTCGCCGCACCGACCTTCCTCCGCTTCGAACACCGCACCGACACCGGACCCGTGGTGGGCATCGGTACCGCGACCCCACGGCTGTCGTGGCAGATCCCCACCGCGGACGCCGAGTACGCGCAGACTGCGTACGAGGTCGAGATCACCACCGGCTCGGCGCAGGTGTACACGGTCCAGTCCCCCGACCAGGTCCTCGTCCCCTGGCCCGGTGACCCACTCGCGTCGCGACAGTCGGCGCAGGTCCGGGTACGAGTGCGTGGGAACGACGAGTGGAGTGACTGGAGCGAGGCCGCGACAGTCGAGGCCGGTCTGCTCACGCCGGCCGACTGGAGTGCACGCTTCGTCAGCCCGCGAGGCAACAGCTACGGCTCCCCCGCTCCCCTGCTGAGCGGCGTCGCTGAACTGCCCGACGGCATCGTCAAGGCCCGCCTCTACGCCACCGCCCAGGGCATCTACCTGCCGGAGCTCAACGGCGAACGTGTCGGCGACGAGGAGTTGGCCCCGGGCTGGACGGCGTACCAACAGCGGCTCCGCTACCAGACGTACGACGTGACCAGCCTCGTGCGGTCCGGCGAGAACCGGCTCGAGTTCCTGGTCGGCAACGGCTGGTACCGCGGCCGGCTCGGCTTCCACGGCAAACACGGCCTGTACGGCGACCGTCTCGCCGTACTCGCCCAGCTCGAGATCACCACCGAGGACGGACAGGTCCACACCTTCGGCAGCGACGACAGCTGGACCGCGCGCGAGAGCGCCGTCGTCGCCGACGACCTGTACGACGGCCAGCGCACGGACCTGCGCCGGACACCGGGCAACGCCACGGCAGTCGACGTACTCGACGCCGACCTCAACCTCTTGGTCGCACCCGACGGTCCGCCGGTCCGCATCACCGAGATTGTGCCCGCGGTCGAGATCACGAGCTCGCCGACGGGCAAGACGCTGGTCGACTTCGGCCAGAACGTCGTCGGCCGGATCCGCCTGAAGGTCCGCGGCGGCGCGGCAGGCGACGAGATCGTCCTGCGCCATGCCGAGGTGCTCGAGAACGGCGAGCTCGGCGTACGCCCACTGCGGACCGCCAAGGCCACCGACTCCTACGTCCTGGCCGGGCCCGACGAGGTCACGCTCGACTCGCCGCTGACCTTCCACGGCTTCCGGTACGCCGAGGTCACCGGCGTCAGCGAACTGCGGCTCGACGACCTCGAAGCAGTCGTCGTGGGATCGGACCTGCGCCGCACCGGCTGGTTCGACTCGTCGCACGACCTGCTCAACCGCTTCCACGAGAACGTCGTCTGGGGCATGCGCGGCAACTTCGTCGACGTACCGACCGACTGCCCGCAGCGCGACGAGCGGCTCGGCTGGACCGGCGACATCCAGGTCTTCTCGCCCACCGCGAGCTTCCTGTTCGACACCGCCGGCTTCCTCACCAACTGGCTGGCCGACCTGGCCGCCGAGCAGCAGAAGGACGGCTCGGTGCCGTTCGTGATCCCGGACGTACTCAAGCACGACGGTCCGGCCACGGCCGCATGGGGTGACGCGGCAACGATCGTGCCCTGGGTGATCTACGAGCGCACCGGCGACGCGGGTCTGCTCGCCCGCCAGTTGCCGAGCATGCGTGCCTGGGTCGACAAGATGGCCAACCTGGCCGGCAGTGACCTGCTCTGGTCCGGCGGGTTCCAGTTCGGCGACTGGCTCGACCCGACCGCGCCGCCGGACAACCCGTTCCGGGCGAAGGCCGACCCCGACGTCATCGCGACCGCACACCTGGCCCGCTCGGCCGAGGTCGTTGCCAAGGCCGCGGAGGTCGTCGGCGACGCGGAGCTGGCCGGCGAGTACGCCGAGCTGGCCGCGCGGGTCCGGCAGTCGTTCGCAGCGGAGTACGCCACCGAAGGCGGTCGCGTGCTGAGTGACGCGGCAACGACGTACGCGCTCGCCCTGCAGTGGGCGCTGCTGCCCACCGACGCACAGCGTCAACGTGCCGGCGAACGTCTCGCCGACCTCGTCCGGACGTCGGGCTTCCGGATCAGCACCGGATTCGTCGGTACGCCGCTGATGGCCGACGCACTGGCCGATTCCGGACATCCTGACCTCGCGTACCGCCTCCTGCTACAGACAGGCTGCCCCTCTTGGCTGTACGCAGTGACGATGGGAGCCACGACGGTGTGGGAACGCTGGGACAGCATGCTGCCCGACGGCAGCATCAACCCCGGCCAGATGACGTCGTTCAACCACTACGCCCTCGGTGCGGTCGCCGACTGGATGCACCGCCGGGTCGCAGGTCTTGCCCCGGGCGATCCGGGGTACCGGACGATCGTGGTACGCCCGCTGTTCTCGTCGCACCTCACGAGCGTCTCCGCCAAGCACCTCACCCCGTACGGCGAGGCGGCGGTCTCGTGGACGCGCGCCGACGGCCGGATCACGCTGACGGTGACCGTCCCGGTCGGCGCCCGCGCACAGGTCGCCGTACCCGGTGCGGACGAGCAGGTCGAGGTTGGCCACGGGACGCACGAATGGACCGGTGACGACACGTACGCCGCGATCCCGGCACTGCCCGCGGATGCGAGCATCCGGCAACTGATGGACCACGAGCCGAGCTGGGACGAGATCTCCGCGGCGGCCCAGGAGACCGAGGTCGTCGCCGACGACGCCGAACTGGCCGGCCGGCTGGAGCGGTACCTCGACCAGCCCGCCGCCCAGTTGGTGGAAGCCATCAGCCCCCGTGGCTTCTCCCCCAGCGCCGAAGCTCTTCAGGCCAGGCTCGAAGCCCTTCTCGACAACAACTGACCCACCCACCTGGACGACTCCGCCCCGCTGCAGATGCCCTGATGAAACATCCCTTGGAGGTCATGATGACGTTCCGCCCAGGCACGAGAGGACTGGCCGTCATGGCGGCCTGCTCGCTCGCACTGACCGCGTGCAGCGCGGGCAGTCTCGGTTCCAGTGACGACGCGGGGGCCACCTCGGTCGAGATCACCTACCTGATCGGCAATCAGGACCAGGATCTCAAGGACGCCCAGCAGCTCACCAAGGACTTCACCGCGAAGAACCCCGGCGTCACCGTCAACATCGAGACCAGGCCGGCCGGTAGCGAGGGCGACAACATCGTCAAGACCCGGTTGTCCACCGGGGACATGACCGATGTCTTCGCCTACAACACCGGTTCACTGTTCCAGGCGATCGCGCCGGAGAAGAACCTCGTCTCGATCAGCGACCAGCCCTACATCGGCGACCTGGACGCGAACTTCACCAAGACGGTGACGTCGGGCGACAAGGTCTACGGCGTGCCGTCCGGCGGGTTCATGGGCGGTGCGGTCCTCTACAACATCCCGATCTACACCAAGCTCGGGCTGCAGGTGCCGAAGACCTGGGCGGAGTTCATGGCGAACAACGCCAAGATCAAGGCCGCCGGGGGCGGAGTCGCGCCGGTGATCCAGACGTACGGCGAGACCTGGACGTCGCAGCTGTTCGTCCTCGGCGACTTCCACAACGTGGCCGCCGCGGAGCCGGACTTCGCCGACAAGTACACGAAGAACCAGGCGAAGTACGCGACCTCGCCGGCCGCGCTGAAGGGGTTCGAGCACACCGAGCAGGTCCACGACCTCGGCTACGAGAACAAGGACTTCGCGTCGGCGAAGCTGCCGGACGGCCTGAAGATGCTTGCCACCGGCAAGGGTGCGCACTACCCGATCCTGTCCGGGGTGGTCAACGACATGATCGCGACCAACCCGAACGCGGCCAAGGACGTCGGACTGTTCGCGCTGCCTGGTGACGACGCGAGCAAGAACGGACTGACCGTGTGGACGCCGGGTGGCATCTACATCCCGACCACCACGACCGGGGACAAGCTCGAGGCGGCGAAGAAGTTCCTCGCCTTCGTGGCCAGCCCCGACGGCTGCAAGTCGCTGGCCAGCGCCGGCGTGCCGACCGGGCCGTACGCCATCAAGGGCTGCCAGCTGGGGTCCGACGTACCGCAGTCGATCAAGGACATGCAGCCGTACCTCGACAAGGAAGGCGCGTCCAGCCTGGCGCTGGAGTTCGTGTCACCGGTGAAGGGCCCCTCGCTCGAGCAGATCACTGTCGAGGTCGGGTCCGGTATCCGCAAGGCCAAGGACGGCGCGGCGCGGTACGACGAGGATGTGAAGAAGCAGGCGCAGCAACTCGGACTGGCGGGTTGGTGAGGTCCGTGGCGATCACCTCGACCCGTCCCCGGGCCGGATCCAAGGCAGCCCCGGCCGCACCCGCGGCCGGGGGGAAGGCCTACACGCCGTACAAGTTCTGGTTCTACCTGCCGACCGCGGTGCTCTACAGCGTCCTGTTCCTCGTTCCGACGTTCGCGTCGTTCTACTACAGCCTGACCCGCTGGAGCCTGTTCGAGTCGAAGTTCATCGGCTTCGAGAACTTCGTCACGTTCTTCCAGGAGCCCGCTCTGGTCAAGGGCTTCACCAACACGCTGATCTACGGTGCGGTGACCTCGGGGGCGAAGGTCGTACTCGGTCTGCTGCTCGCCGTCCTGCTGACGTCGAGGATCGTCGGCCGCGGGTATCTGCGCTCGGTCGTGTTCTTCCCGGTACTGGTCAGCACGATCGGTGTCGGCCTGATGTTCCAGGTGATGATGAATCCCGAGCGCGGCATCATCAACGGCGCCCTCGGCGTGATCGGCATCCAGGGACCCGGTTGGCTGACCGACCCGAAGTGGGCCCTGCTGTCGATCGCCGCCGTGGACGTCTGGAAGGGCGTCGGGCTGGCGACGCTGATCTACATCGCCGGGATCGTGTCGATCCCGCGTGAGTACATGGAGGCCGCCCGGGTGGACGGCGCCGGGTCGTTCGAGACGTTCCGCCGGATCGTGCTGCCGCTGTGCAAGCCGGCCACCGTCACGGTCATCATCTTGTCGCTGATCGGCGGCCTGCGGTCGTTCGAGCTGATCTGGGCGATGACCCGCGGTGGGCCCGGGTTCACCTCGGACGTGATCTCGTCGGTGATCTACAAGCAGTACCAGGCCGGCTTCTACGGCCTGTCGACGGCCGGCAACGTGATCCTGTTCCTGCTGGTCACCGCGATCATCCTGCCGCTGAACCTGTTCCTGAACCGGAAGGAGGTGGACATGTGAGCACCGCCGAACTCGTCAACCACCGGCCGGGCCGGAGCTACCTGCTCAGCGTGGTCGCGATCGTGTCCTCGATCGTGGTGTTCATCATCCCGTTCGCGTTCATGGTGCTGACCGCGGTGAAGGACCGGCAGCAGGCCGCCGACCTCAGCTTCGCCTGGCCGCACCAGTTCCGGTTCGCGCAGAACTTCGTCGAGGTGGTGAAGGCCCGCGACTACATGCTGGTGATCGCCTACATCAACAGCACGATCCTGACCGTGGCCAGTGTGGCGGGCATGGTGGTGCTGGCGGCGATGGCCGGGTTCGTGCTGCAACGCCGCAAGAGCCGCTGGAACCCGTTCATCAACTTCCTGGTGCTGTCCGGCCTGATCATTCCGCCGGCCGTCGTACCGACGATCTGGGTGCTGCAGAAGCTCGGGCTGTTCCGGACCATGCCGGGGCTGATCCTGATCGAGATCGCGTTCGGGTTGTCGTTCTGCATCCTGCTGTTCCGTGCCTTCGTCGCGACCATCCCCCGCGAGCTCGACGAGGCCGCGATCATCGACGGCGCCGGACCGTTGCGGTTGTTCTTCGGGGTCATCTTCCCGCTGCTCAAGTCCGTCATCGTCACCGTGGTGGTGATCCAGTCGGTCAACGTGTTCAACGACTTCGTGAACCCGCTGTACTTCCTACCCGGCGACAAGAACGCGACCGTGCAGTTGACCCTCTACAACTTCTCCAGCCAGTTCAGTACGCAGTACAACCTGCTGTTCATGGACATCCTGCTGATCACGATCCCGCCCCTGATCATGTTCCTCTTCTTCAACCGCCAGATCGTCGCCGGCATGACGTCCGGCGCCGTCAAGGGCTGACCCGGACCAGGAGGTAGGCCTGAGGCTGCTTCTCGTACTCGAGGGCAGCGTGGGTCAAGGTCGCGACCTCGACGAAGCCGGCCTCGGCCAGCAGCGCGCCGATGTCGGCCGGGTCGTACCAGTAGACGTCGAGGTCGACGTCGTGGCCGTACGCCGTTTCGAGGTGGTAGCGGCCGCTGCCCACCTTGAAGGCGTGCAGGAGGTAGCCGCCGGGCCGCACGACCCGATGGAGCTCGGCGAACACGGCCGGCAGGTCCTCGCGTGGAGTGTGGACGAGTGAGTACCACGCGAGGGCCCCGGCCAGCTCGTCGTCCTTCAGGTCGAGGTCGAACAGCGAGCCGACCTCGAAGCGCAGTGCCGGGTACTCCTGCCGGGCGACCTCGATCATCCCCGCCGACAGGTCGATGCCGAAGGCATCCAGCCCGAGCGAGGCGAGGTACGTCGTGATGCGGCCGGTACCGCAGCCGAGATCACCGACCGGACCGTCGCTCACCAGCTCGGCGAACAGGTTGAGGGCGGCCCGGTCGTACGGATTCTCCCGCAGATTGTCCTTGAGTTGGTGGTGGTACCCGGCAGCGGCGGTGTCGTACGACGTCTCGATCATGATCCGCGACCCTAAACCGAGCCACCGACATTCCGATGGCGGCCTGCGCTAGACGGTGGCGTAGTACGCCTCGACTGCCTCGTAGTCGACTGAGGTGTCGGGCTTGATGCCGAGGGCCTCGTAGTGCTTGCGGCGGGCACGCATGTCCGCGAGCAGGATCGCGCGGGCGTGGACCGCGACCTCGTCGGCGACCTCGGCCGGGACCACGATGACGCCGTCGTCGTCGCAGCCGACCATGTCGCCCGGGCTCACCTGCGTGCCCCCGCAGGCGACGGTGGTCTGCGTCTCGACCACCTTGATCCGGCCGGGGATGATCGTGCGGCCTCGAGCCCGCGAACAGATCGGGGTGCGCTGGGCAACGATCTCCGCGGTGTCGCGGCAGTACCCGTCGGTGACGATCCCGGCCGCACCGGCCTTCACCGCGCCCATGCCGTTCTCCGAACCCCAGAAGCCGACCTCCTTGCCGCCGCCGGCGTCCATCACCACGACGTGCCCGGGCTCCAGGTCGCCGGGCAGTTTCACGTTGCCGGTCTCCTCGAACCAGATCCGGTGCGCCTCGACGATGTCCTGGGTGCTGTCCAGCTTCCACATCGGCCGGTTCGACGGTACCGCGCGGATGGTCGCGGCGCGGCCCCAGAACTTCATCCCGAGCCACAGCGGCCGGACCTCGGGCGACATCAGCCCGATGTCGAAGTACCCGATGCCGTCGAGCGCGTCGGCGACATCCACCACCCGCAGATGCTTGTAGAGGCTGGACAGGTCGTTCGGCTTGGCAGTCTCTGTCATCAGGGCTGACCTTTCGTTCGGTAGTTGTGAGCGGCCGTGCCTCCGAGCACGGCCGCGAGTTCGTTGGGGGTTGCTACACAGCGTTCGACAGTCGAGCGGAGCGCGGACCACGCCTCCTGGTACGACGCCCTTAGCAGGACCACCGGCCAGTTGCTGGCCAGCATCAGCCGATCGGCGCCGAAGCACTCGACCACCCAGGCGACATAGCGATCGACGTCGTCCGGCCAAGTGGGCAATGCAGTGAGCAGATCGATGCCGAGCGACACTTTCAGCGCCACTCGCGGTGAAGCGGCGAGCTGAGCGAGTTGGGTCGCCCACGGCTCCCACCCTCCGCTGTCGATCGGCGGCCTGCCGAGATGGTCGACAATGATCCGCAAGTCCGGCACGGCCTCGGCGAGACCGATCACCGCGGCGGCCTGCTCGGCGGTGACGGGTACGACGTCCCAGCTCACTCCAGCCGCCGCCAGATCCGTGAACAACTCGACCGCCGCCGGCCGGCTCAACCACTCCAGGGGATCCCGGCCGACCAGACATCGCACCCCGTGGAAGACGTCGCCGCTGCGCTTCCACTCCGCGCGAGCCGCGACCGGATCCGACAGCGGCAGCCATCCGACCACGGCTCCGACGTACGGCGCCTCGGCGGCGTAACGCACCAGCCGGTCGTTCTCAGCGGGCTCGTCGACCGACTGAATCAGGACCGTCTGGTCGACCCCGGCCGCGGCGAGCTCAGTGGCGAGATCGTCGGGTGAGTAGTCGCGCGCGATGGCGTTGTGCCGGTCGTCGCGCCAGGGCTGGTCCTGCGCCGCCACTCGCCAGAAGTGGTGGTGCGCGTCGATGACCGTCATCGTCCCTCCCACTCGACGTGTTCGTGGTTGAGGAAGCCGGCCACACCAGCCTGGAAGTCCCGGCTCGCATACACCCCCGCCAGTACGTCGTCCGCCTCCGCGACCGCGCCGTCACGAAGAACCCGCCGTTCGACCTCCTTCAGGGCCGCGAGCGTGAGCGGTGCGTTGGAGCAGATCCGCTCCAACAGCTCCTCGACCCGGGTCGTCAGTTGCTCGCGCTCGATCACCTCCGTGACGAAGCCGTCCACCTCCGTTGCTGAGAGCAACCGAGCGGTGAGCACCATCGCCATCGTCCGGCCTGCACCGAGCCGCTGGAACAGACGTGCCAGGACAGGAGGCGGCAGCGTGTTGCCGAGCGTCCGGGCGACCGGTGCGCCGAACACGGCGTCCGGTGTGGCGACCACGAGGTCACTGCATGCGGCCAGCGCCAGCCCGGCCCCGACCGCAGGTCCCTCGACCACCGCGACGACCGGGACTCGGATCCGCAGGAGGGACCCGAGCACGCGACCTACGCGGTGCTCGTACTCGACCCCCTGCTCGCCGGTGGTGAAGTCGGCGAACTGCCGGATGTCCGTTCCGGCGGCGAACGCCTCGCCTCCGGCGCCCCGCAGTACGACCACCCGGATGTCGCGGTCGCCGTCGACGGTCGATTCGACCTGCTCCAGGGCGTCGTACATCGGCCAGGTGATCGCGTTGCGGCGGCCCGGGTTCGACAGCGTCAGCCGCAGGATCGCGCCGTCGCGTTCGACCTCCAGCGAACTCATTCGCCGAGGACCTCCTCCGTGTGCTCGCCGAGCAAGGGTGGATGCCGCCGGATCCGCGCCGGCGTCCCGCTCATCCGGACCGGCGAGCCGAGGACCCGGACCCGTCCCTCGACGGGGTGGTCGACCTCCTGCACCATGCCACGGGCCTTGACGTGGGGATCCTCGTCCAGCACCTGCCGGTAGTCGCGAATCGGTCCGGCGGGTACGCCGGCGTCGAGCAGCAGGGCCACCCATTCGTCCGTCGTTCCGGAGGCCAGCCGCTCTTCGAGCTCCGCGGCCAGTTCGTCGCGGTGCGCCATCCGATCGGTGTTGGTGACGAAGCGCGGGTCCGTCTCGAGATCGGTCGCTTCCAGAGCTGCGCACAGTCGTTGCCAGAGGCGCTCGTTGTTCGCGCCCAGCGTCACGTACCCGTCCTTCGTCCGCAGTGCTTGGTACGGCGCCGACATGCGGTTCGCCGAGCCCAGCGGCTGCGGGATCTGTCCGGTGGCCCAGTACTCCGTTGACTCCCAGACCGACATGGCCAACGCGGCCTCGAAGAGTGACGTCTCGACGTACTGCCCCTCCCCCGTCCTCGCCCGGGCATGGACGGCGGCCACGATGCCGAGCGCGCAGAACATCCCGGCGCCGAGGTCACCAACCGGCAGACCGCACTTGACCGGTGTGCCGTCCGACGTGCCGGTGATGCTCATGACCCCGGACATCGCCTGCGCGATCAGGTCGTACCCGGGCCGATCGGCGTACGGGCCTGTCTGGCCGAAGCCGGAGACGCTGGCGTAGATCAGCCGCGGGTTGATCGCGGCCAGCGTGTCGTAGTCCACGCCGAGCCGGCGGGTCACGCCGGGACGGAAGTTCTCCACGACCACGTCGGCCGACTCCACCAGCCGGCGGAACGCGGCCAGGTCGTCCGGCTCCTTCAGGTCCAGGCAGACGCTCCGCTTGTTCCGGTTCAGGGCGAGGAACGCACGACTGTCCTCACCGTGGACGGGGTAGCCCCAGGACCGCCTGGTCTGGTCGCCGGTCCGGGGGTTCTCGATCTTGATCACGTCCGCGCCGAGATCCGCCAGCAGCATCGTGCAGAACGGTCCGGCCATCACCTGGGTGAGGTCCAGTACCCGCAAGCCGTCCAGCGCGCCGGCACCGTCCCCCGTCGTGTCGGTCATCAGCCGCCCAGCCCCGCATTCGCCTCGGTGAAGAAGGAGTCGGCCGCCTGCTGCACGGTCTTCTTGCCGAAGGCAATCTCCTCGTACGCGCGGGTGAACGCCGACTCGAACGTCGCCTGGTAGCCCGGCGGGTAGAGGATCGTCGGCGGCTTCTTCGCCACGATCTGCTGGTACAGCTCCAGCTCGTGCTTCTTCAGCGGCGCCAGCTTCGGGTCGTCGACCTGGGCCTGCAGGACCTTCTGGTTCGTCGCCGCGCCGTTGTCGGACTTGAACACCGCACCGGCCTCGGGGTTGTTGGTGAAGAAGTCGATGAACGCCGCCGCGGTCGGAATGTTGTCGCAGTTCGTCGGAATCGCGAAGCCGGAGGTGAACATCGCGTTCCCGCCGCCGGACGGGCCGGACGGCATCGGCAACGTGGTCAGCTTCTGCGCGCCAGGCTTGCTCGCCAGCGTCGCGGACGCGGGCGTCAGTGCGTTACCTGGAATGCTGTCGGTGAGCAGCTTGCCCTGGGCAATGAAGCCCTGCTCGGCGCCTTCCGGCTCATCCGCCTGAGCGTCCGCGCCCATCGTCGTACCCGCCGTGCGGAGCTTCTCCCACATGGTCCAGTACTCGACCAGCGACTCCTTGGTGAAGCCGAGTTTGCCGTCGTCGGTGAACAACTGCTTGCCGTTGGCCAGTTGGTAGGCAATGAAGTAGTTCGGCAGGCCACCACGCGACCCCGCCGCGAACGTCCCCTTCGGCAGCTTGGCCGAGGCCTTCGCCATCCACTCCGTGTACTGCGTCCAGTCATAGCCGTCGGGTGGCAGCCCGACACCTGCCTCGTCGGCCAGGGTCTGATTCACACCGACCGCGTCGTACGCCGCACCGTACGGCAGGAAGTAGAGCTTGCCGTCCGGGCCGCGGCCGGTGTCGACGATCTCCTTCGGGATGTCGTCGACCTTGATCGCGCCGGACTCGATCATCGGGTCCAGCGGCAGCAGCACCTTGCGCTTGGTGTAGTCGTTCAGCTGACGGCCTTGCAGCTGCATCACACACGGCAGGGTGTGGCTCGACGCCTGGATGTTCAGCTTGTTGAAGTAGTTGCCGAAGTCGGCGTTCTGCCGGTCAATGGTGACACCGGAGTGCTCCTTCACGAACATGTCGGCGACCGCGTTCGTCTTCTGTGCGCGGGCCGCACCACCCCAGAAGGTGAGCTGCAGCTTGCCGCTGACCTCACCCTTGCCGTCCTTGCCGTCCGAGCCACCGCCGGCAGAGGTGTCGGTCACCGAAGTTCCGTTGCATCCGGCAACCACCAGCAGGGCCGCGCAGGCCAGGGCCGTCGTTCCGATTCTTCTCATCAGGATCTCCACAGGGTTACTTGAGGCCGGTGGTCGCGACGCCCTCGATCAGCAGCTTCTGGGCGCCCAGGAAGAAGCCGACGATCGGTGCCAGCGCGAGAGTGGACATGGCGAACAGCGAGCCGTACGCCGATTCCCCGGTGACGTCGAGGAAGGAGTTCAGGCCGAGCGAGACGGTCCACAGCTCGGGGCGGTTCAGGTAGAGCAGCGGGCCGAGGAAGTCGTTCCAGCTGTTGATGAAGGTGAACAGCGCGGTGGTGCCGATCGCGGGCAGCGACAACGGCATGATGATCCGGATGAACGTGCGCCAGTGACCGCACCCGTCGATCCGGGCGGCGTCGTCGAGCTCACGCGGCAGAGTGCGGATGAACTGGACCATCAGGAAGATGAAGAACGCCTCCACGCCGAGCCACTTCGGCACCACCAGCGGCAGGTAGGTGTTCATCCAGGCCAGCTCGTTGAACAAGATGTACTGCGGCACGAGCGTGACGTGATACGGCAGCAGCATGGTGCCGAGCAGCAATCCGAACAGCACCCGCTTCAACGGGAACTCCAGCCGGGCGAACGCGTACGCCGTCAGCGAGCAGGCGAACAGATTGCCGGCAATCGACAATGCGGTGATCGCGATCGAGTTCAGGAAGTAGCGGGAGAAGTCGAGCTGACCCGCGGACCAGCCGTGCTTGTAGTTGTCCAGCGTGTAGTGCCGGCTGAACAGACCGAGGCTGTTCATCACCTCCGCCGACGGCCGGAACGACGCCGCGACCATCCACACGACCGGATACAGCATCACCACGAGGACGGCGATCAGGAACGCGTGCCGGATGACCCCGATGACGAACGGGTTCGTGGTACGACGCCGGCCGAGCAGGGCGCGGCGGGCGGGGATCGACACGCTCGTCATCGTTCGTCTCCGTAGTAGACCCAGCGCTTCGCGGTGAGGAACAGGAAGCCGGTGAAGGCAGCGAGCACGATCACCAAGGTCCAGGCCATGGCGGAGGCGTAGCCCATCTTCAGCTCGGCGAATCCCTGCTGGTACAGGTACAGCGTGTAGAACAAGGTCGAGTCGGCCGGTCCCCCGGATCCGCGGCTGACCACGAACGCGCCGGTGAACGCCTGGAAGGCGTGGATCGTGTCGAGCAGCAGGTTGAAGAAGATCAGCGGTGTCATCAGCGGCAGCGTGACGCTGAAGAACCGGCGGATGGGTCCGGCGCCGTCGACCGCGGCGGCCTCGTGCAGTTCTGCCGGCACCTGCCGAAGACCGGCCAGGAAGATGATCATGGTCGCGCCGAACGCCCACAGGTTCAGTGTGACGATTGTCCACAACGCCGTACCCGGACTGCCGACCCAGCTGCCGCGGGTGATCCCGAACAGGCTGAGCACCTGGTTCACCAGACCGGTGCCGCCGAAGATCTGCCGCCACAGCACCGCGATCGCGACACTCGCACCCATCAGCGACGGCAGGTAGAACAGTGCGCGGTAGCCGGACAGGAACCGGATTCCCTTGTCCAGCAGCAACGCCAGCACCATCGAGACGATGAGCAGCAGTGGGACGGACACGACGACGTACACCAGGGTCACGCGGACCGAGGAGAGATAGCGGGGATCCGCGGTGAACATCCGACGGAAGTTGTCCAGCCCGATCCACCGTGGCGGACTCAGCAGGTCATAGCTGGTGAAGGCGAGGTAGGCGGAGTACAGCATCGGACCGAGCGTCAGCAGCACGATGCCGATCAGCCAGGGGCTCAGGAACAGGTAGGCGGTCAGGCCTTCGCGGCCGGTGCGGGAGCTCTTCACGAGGCGGGTCCCTTCCGCGCGTGGGCCTCCACCCGCTCGGCCAGGTGCTGCCCGAGCAGACCGGCCACCGGGACCTGCACGTCACAGTCGCGCGCCGCGGCGACGACGTCCCACAGGTCCTTCGCCCATGGCCGGTCCCGCACCGGGGTTCCGCCCGCGTCGTACGCCGCCGCAACCCGGTCGAAGAATCCCCAGTTCCGCGTGATCCACGACTCGCCTGTGCTGGTCGATACCGCGTCCAGCACCGTCTGCTCCGGTACGTCGTACGCCGCGGCCAGCTCGAGTGCCTCGTGCACGCCGGCGAGCGCCGCGAACATCATCAACTGGTTCGCCAACTTCACCGCGGCTCCAGCACCCGCCGGCCCGACATGCAGCACCGTCTCCGCCACCGAGTCGAGCACCGGCCGGACCCGATCCAGCACCTCGGCCCGACCGCCCGCCATCACGGTCAGCGAGCCGGTCAGCGCTCTCTCGGCTCCCCCGCTCACGGGTACGTCGAGCAGCCCGAGCTGATGCGATTCCGCCTTCTGTGCAAGGCGTTTCGCGGTCGCCGGCAAGATCGTGCTGTGCACCAGGAAGACCGAGCCGGTCTGGAGGACCGGCGCCAGTTCGTCGACGAGTTCGGTCACCGCCTGGTCGTCCGGCACGGCCAGGCCGATCACCCGGCAGCCCGCCAGGTCCGCAGGCCCGGCCGCGATCTCGGAATCCAGCCCGTCCGCACGCCGCTCGTCGCGGTCGTACACCGTGAGCCGCCACCCGTCGCGGAGCAGTGCCTGCGCCATCGGATGGCCGAGATTGCCGAGCCCGGCGAAACCCACGGGCGAGGTTCGATCGATGTCATCGGTCACGGACGCCTCCAGGTCAACGACCAGATCGTCTATGAACTATTGTCTACAATAGATAGTCGACGCTGACAAGATCGCAGGTGAGAATGAACCATGACAGAGCAGCGGTTGCGGTCTCCGAGTTTGGTTCAGCTCGCGGCCGATGCGATCCGGCGGATGATCCTGGCCGGCGAGTTGGCCGAGGGTGAGCGGCTGATCGAGGAACGGCTCACCGAGCAGCTGGGCATCAGCCGGCCTCCTCTGCGCGAGGCGTTGCGGGTGCTCGAGCAGGAAGGCCTGATCGTCACACGTCCGCGTAGAGGATCGATGGTGGCGACGCTGACCGACCAGGACGTGTTCGAGATCCTCACGCTTCGCACCGCACTGGAGCGACTCGCCATCGAACTAGGTGTGCCGGTGCGATTCCCCGACCGGCTCAAGGACGCGCAGGAGGCGCTGGCCGAGATGGAGCACTGCGCGGACGCCGAGGACCGCGGCAGTCTCGTCCAGGCCGGCTACCGCTTCCACGCCTCGCTGATCGCTCTCGCCGGACACCGGCGGCTCGAGGAGGCGTACGCGTCAGTGCAGCAACAACTGCTCCTCTGCATGGCGCGCAATCTCTACGCCCGCGAGCACTTCTACGAGGACCTCCACGAGCACGTGGGTAGGCACAGGACCTTGCTCGAACTCGTCGAGACCGGCGACCCCGCCGCCGTACTGGCCGAGTTGGCTGTGCACGGCGAGCGGTCGTTCAGCGACCTTCAGAGCAATGCAGGCAGCCGCTCGGCGAGGGACTTGTAGTCCTGGAGTGAGTTGTAGGCGTGAGCGGACAGTCGGATGAAGCCGCGGCCGTCGAACCCGGTCAGCGTGATCTCGGCCTTCAGCTCACGGGACACCCGGATCTTGAACGCCTCCCCCGAAGTGAGGTCGACGGACGACGGCAGCTCGACGAGCCGCATCGTCGCCGCGGGACGCGCGACCTCGGCGACGCCGGTCGCCAAGGCCTTCGCGATGATGCGAGCGCCCTCGTCGATCAGGTTGCTCAGCTGCGAGCGTCGTACCGGCCAGTCGAGTTCGTCCAGCACCCGCAGTGACTCCGGCGCGGCGATCCAGGGGACGTAGTCGTACGTGCCCTGCATGTCGAAGCGCTCCGGCAGCCGCTCGTCGTACTCCGACCACGACACGATCAGCGGCAGCGTCTCCGACCGCCACTTCTCCGCGACCACCAGGCCCGCGGTCGCCCGCGGCGAGGCCGGCCACTTGTGGAAGTTGCCGGTCCAGAAGTCGGCGCCGTCGGCGGCCGGCGCGTCGATGAGGGCCGGTGCGTGCGCACCGTCGACCACGATCGGCACGTCCCGGTCCCGGCAGAGCGCGACGAGGTCCCCGAGCGGGAACACCATCGCCGTCGCCGAGCTGATCTGGTCCACGATGAGCATGGACGCCCGGTCCAACTGACCCGCGATCAGCGACACGACCGTCTCGTCGTCCGCCTCCAGCGGTATGTCGACCACGACGACCTCGGCCCGATTGGCCCTGGCGAACCGCTCGGCGGCGTACCGGACCGCGCCGTACGCGTGGTTGGTCAGCACGATCCGGCTGCCGGCTGGGATCGGCAGGGTGGCGAGCGCGACGGTCACCCCGGCGCTGGCGTTCGGGACCAGGGCGAAGCCGGCCGGGTCGGTCCGCAGGTACGACGCCAACTCGAGACGGCTCGTGGTCAACTGGTCCGCGACCGAGCGGAACCAAGCCATCGGGTTGGCCTCGGTCTCGGTGCGCAGGGCGGCCATCAGTTCCTGGGTACGCCGCGGCACTGCGCCGTACGAACCGTGATTCAGGTGCAGTACGCCGGGGTCGAGGGTCCACAGGTCGGGGCGGGGGCTGAGTAGCGTCACCACGCAAACGGTACATACTTCCTGTCGTGTACCCCTACCTCGACCACGACGGGCCGATCGCGATGGCCCACCGTGGCGGCGCAAGGCACCCGGAGAACATCGGCTACGAGAACTCGCTGCGCGCCTTCGAGCACGCGGTGGGACTGGGCTACCGATACCTGGAGACCGACCTGCACGCCACCAGCGACGGGGTGGTGATCGCGTTCCACGACAGCAAGCTCGACCGGGTCACCGACCGGACCGGCGTGGTCGCCGAGCTGCCGTGGTCCGAGGTGAGCAAGGCCAGGATCAACGGCCACGAGCCGATCCCCCGGCTGGACGAACTGCTCGAACACTTCCCGGAGATCCGGTTCAACCTCGACATCAAGGCGGAGAACGGGCTGCGCTCGGCCGCGGAGGTACTGCGCTCGGCGAACGCGATCGACCGTGTCTGCGTCTCGTCGTTCTCGCAGTCCCGGGTACGCCGGATCCGGCGCGAGCTGGGGCCGCGCCTGTGCACCGGGTACGGCGACTGGGAGACGGCGCTGATCCGGTTCCTGCCCATCCCGCTGAAGGCGAGCGGGGCCTGCTTGCAGATTCCGCAGCAGTACGGTCCGCTCCGGGTGCTCACGCCCGGGCTGATCCGGCGAGCCCATGCCCTGGGCAAGCAGGTACACGTCTGGACGGTCGACGATCCGGCCGACATGCGACGCCTGCTCGACGCCGGGATCGACGGCATCATCACCGACCGGACCGACGTCCTCCGGGACGTGCTCATCGAGCGCGGACAGTGGCAGCAAATCGGCCACTGAAGTGTTATCCGCGGGTACGCCGCTTCGTCCCCCGGACCTGACACACTCCTGCGCATGGGACTTCTCTCCGCCCCGGCGGCGGTCGACAAGCGGGAGTACTGGGGGTTCAGCCTCTACGACTGGGCCAACTCCGGCTACGTCACCACCGTCGGCACGGTGCTGTTCGCGCCGTACCTGACCTCCGTGGCCGAGACCGCCGCCTGCGGGTACGTCGGGACCACGGACAGGCCGTGCCACACCAACCTCGACGTCCTGGGGCTGGGCCTGTCTCCCGGTTCGCTGGCCTTCTACGTGGTCACGGTCGCGACGCTGGTGTCGGCGCTGTTCCTGCCGGTCGTCGGTGCGATCGCGGACCGGATGGCGCGCAAGAAGCTGCTGATGTGCGGCTTCGCCTGGACCGGCGCGCTCGCGGCCTGCTGCATGGTGTTCGTCGGCGGCGGCCGCTGGGAGCTCGGGGCGCTCCTCCTGCTGATCGGCAACCTGTGCCTCGGGTCGTCCCTGGTCGTCTACGACTCGATCCTGATCGACATCGCCGGGCCGGACGAGCGGGACGACGTCTCGTCGCGTGCCTGGGCGTTCGGCTACCTCGGCGGCTTCATCCTGCTCGCGATCAACCTCGGCGTGGTCACCGCCCACGACGCGCTCGGCCTGAGCCAAGGGACCGCGGTCCGGCTCAGTTTGCTCAGCGCCGGCCTGTGGTGGGGCGCATTCACGTTCATCCCGTTCACCAAACTGCGGAACCGGCCACCGGTCCTGGTCGAGCCCGTGCGCGGCAACATCGTCCGGCAGAGCTTCGGTCAGCTGTCAGCGACGCTCAAGCACATGCGCACCTACCCGGTGACGTTGCTGTTCCTGATCGCCTACCTGTTCTTCAACGACGGCATCCAGACCGTCATCTCGGTGTCGTCGACGTATGGCGAGAAGCAGCTCGGGTTCGAGACCCAGGTGCTGATCGCAACGATCCTGCTGGTGCAGTTCGTCGCGTTCTTCGGTGCGCTCGCGTTCGGGCGGTTCGCCCGCCGGTTCGGGACCAAGCTGACGATCATGGGCGGCCTGGTGGTCTGGATGCTGATCGTGATCGCCGGCTTCCTGCTCCCGGCCCAGCAGATCGCGCCGTTCCTGGCGATGGGCGTCGCGATCGGCGTCGTCCTCGGTGGGACCCAGGCGCTGTCGCGGTCGGCGTTCAGCCAGCTGATCCCGAAGGGCCGCGAGGCGGAGTACTTCTCGCTGTACCAGGCCGGCGAGCGCGGTACGTCGTGGCTCGGCACGCTCGTGTTCGGCCTGGTCCACCAGATCACCGGCTCCTACCGGCCCGCGATCGTTGCCCTCGGCCTCTTCTTCCTCATCGGCCTGGCCCTGCTCTCCCGCGTCGACATGCGCCGCGGCATCACCGAAGCGGGCAACACTCAGCCCACGCTGGTCTGAGGTAGGACGGACCCGACCAGCCGCCGTACCACCGCGTGTCGGTGTCCCCGCTGGACGCGTACCTTGTCTTCCTCGGCAGGGCCGCGGACGGGATGCGCGAGTCGGGCGCGTTCGACGAGCCGGAGCGGTGGCAGTTCCCGTGGAGCCGTCCGTACAGCCGGGACGAGTGGATCGAGCAGGTGCGCACCGGTGGCGACGCCAGTCAGTTCGACCCCAGCAAGTTCGACGACCTACTGACCGGGATCGGCGCTGCGGTCGACGCCGCCGGCGGCAGCTTCCAGATGAACTTCATCGCGCTCACACTGACCGCGACCCGCAGCTGACATGAGAAACGGGCCCTGACCGCGTCGTTGCGGTGAGGGCCCGTCAGGTCTAGCTCAGGCGGTGCGCTTGGTCCGGTGCAGGTGCGCGGGGCCGATCTCGCCCTTGCGGAGCAGCTCGACCCGCTCGGCGAGGAGCTCCTCCAGCTCGGAGATGCTGCGACGCTCACGCAGCATGTCCCAGTGCGTACGGGCCGGCTTCTCCTGCTTCGGCTCCGGCTTCTCACCGGTCGAGCGAGCAGCCTCGCTGCCGCAGTGCGGGCACTCCCAGATCGCGGGCACCTCGGCGTCGTGCGCCATGGTGACCTCGACCACGTGGCCGCGGGGGCAGTCGTACGTAATCATCTGGCGCGGAGCGAACTCAACACCACGGTCATCCTCGAAGCTGACCCCACCCAGCCCCGAACCACGCAGTACGCGATTAGACATGTCAAACCTCCGAGATCGTCATCCGTGCCAACGGTCGGCCGGCCCGGATCATTCCCATTTTGGCATGCCCGAGCCATATGTACGCACCTGACAGCACCGTCGTGACACCCTGTCATCGAGCGTTCACACATCACGGTGTGTCGCGAACCGTCCGTCGTACGACGCGCGAACTTCACAGCCAGTTGCCAGGAATCAGGGATCAGTTCCTCAGCAAACGTCCTTAGCGTCTGCACCCATGGTGCTACCCCGCCACAAGCTCCGTGGCCTCAGCCTGCTCAACGTCTCCCTGGTGGCCGTCGTCCTGGCGATCGCGATCACGGCCTACCTCCTGTTCTTCCGCAAGGACACGCCGGCCGCCGGCGCGACCCGCCCGACCTTCGCCGTCGCCCGCGGCGAGGTGACCGCGAGCGTCAGCTCCAGCGGCACCCTGCAGAGCTCGCAGACCGCGTCGCCGCAGTTCGAGACGTCCGGCACGGTCACCCAGATCCTGGTCAAGGTCGGCCAGGTGGTCGCCAAGGGCGCCGCGATCGCCAAGGTGGACCCGTCAGCCGCCGAGCGGCAACTCCGGATCGCCGACCAGAACCAGATCGCGGCGGCCAACTCGGTCACCGCGGCCGCCGAGTCGCTCGACGACGCGCAGGACGCGGCCGAGGCCGCAGCGGAGGCGTCGGCCTCCCCCAGCCCGACACCGACCAACGGGCAGCAGGCTCAGAACCAGAACCAGGGTCAGAGCCCCGAGGTGGCGGTCAGCAACGCGGAGGCGAGCCTGGCCCGCGCGAAGGCCGACAAGGAGCAGGCCGACCAGGACGTGGAAGGCGCGCAGGCCGCGGTCGACGCGACCACGCTGAAGGCACCCATCGCCGGCACGATCACCGCGATCAACGGCAGCGTCGGCTCGGTCACCGGCGGCTCGAGTTCGAGCAATGGTTCAGGCGCCGGGGGCTCGACCTCAGGTCAAGGTTCAGGCTCCAGCGCCTCGAGTACGACGACAGCCTCAGCCTCGGGCTTCGTCGACATCTCAGACCTCAAGTCCCTCCAGGTGGCGGCGTCGTTCCCGGAGGCGGACGCGATCAAGATCAAGGCCGGCCAGTCGGCCACCGTCACCCTGAACGCCGAGCCCGGTACGACGCTCACCGCGACCCTGGCCTCGGTGTCGCCGACCCCGACCACCACCAACGGTGTCGTCGCGTACTCCGCGACCTTCTCGCTGGCCAAGATCCCCGCGAACGCCCGGATCGGCCAGACCGCCAACGTCACGGTCCAGACCGCGAAGGCAGCCGACGCTCTCTATGTGCCGAGTACGGCGGTCGCGACCAGCGGTACGACGTCCACGGTGACGATGGCCGATGGTGGCGGGACGCGGGAAGTGAAGGTCGGTGTGCGGGGTGACAGCTTCACCCAGATCACCTCCGGCCTGAACGAGGGCGACCGGGTCGAGCTGCTCCAGGGCGCGATCGGTGGCACGGCCAACCAGAACGGCCAGGGCCGGACCGGGCAGTTCCCGGGCGGCGGGCAGTTCGGCAACGGTCAGCTCCCCCGGGTCGGCGCGGGCGGGGGCAACCGTGGCCGCTGACGCCCTGATCGAGATCCGGGACGTCACCAAGACGTACGGCGCCGGCGAGACCACCGTCCACGCACT
Organism: Kribbella sp. NPDC049227; assembly: GCF_043197265.1. NCBI lineage: Bacteria > Bacillati > Actinomycetota > Actinomycetes > Propionibacteriales > Kribbellaceae > Kribbella > Kribbella sp. NPDC049227. The sequence continues at coordinate 475,634 of NZ_JBICST010000006.1, forward strand.
ACGCGGGGTCTCCCTGTGCGTCGAGGCCGGTGAGTACGTCGCCGTGATGGGCTCGTCTGGATCCGGCAAGTCGACGCTGATGAACATCCTCGGATGCCTCGACGTCCCGAGCCGCGGTGAGTACTGGCTGGACGGCAGCAACGTCGCCCGGCTGACCGAGGACCAGCAGGCACTCGTCCGCGGTCGCAAGATCGGCTTCATCTTCCAGTCCTTCAACCTGATCCCCCGGACCACCGCCCTGGCCAACGTCGAGCTCCCGCTGACCTACGCGCATCTGCGGCGTGCCGAGCGACGCAAGCGAGCCGCCCGCGCGCTGGCACTGGTCGGTCTGTCGGACCGCGCCGACCACCGGCCGAACGAGTTGTCCGGCGGCCAGCAGCAACGGGTAGCCATCGCCCGTGCGCTCGCCACCGGCCCGCGGATCCTGCTCGCCGACGAGCCGACCGGCAACCTGGACGCACACTCGACCGACGAGGTGCTCGGCATGTTCGACCAGCTGAACGCCGACGGCCGCACGGTCGTGGTGATCACCCACGAGCACGACGTGGCGGCCCGGGCCCGGCGGCTGATCCAGGTCGCCGACGGCCGGATCGTCGCGGACGAGGTGACCCGCCGATGACACCTCGCGACCTCATGGGTGCGGCCCTGCGCGGCCTCAGCGCGAACAAGCTGCGCTCCCTGCTGACCGTCCTCGGCGTCTCCATCGGGGTCGGCGCGGTCATCGTCCTGGTTGCTGTCGGCAACGGCTCGGGCAGGGCTGTGCAGGCCCGGCTGGAGGCGATGGGCACCAACCTGCTCACGGTGTCCACGACCGGCGGTGGTGGAGGCTTCGCCCGCGGTCAGGCCGGACCGTCGGCCCAGCAGTACAGCCTGACCCTCGCCGACGCGGCTGCGCTGGCCGACGACCGCCTCGCGCCCGACGTCTCCGCGGTGGCCCCGGTCATGACGAGCTCGGGTACTGCGACCAGCGGCGACACCAGTTACACCGTGAACCAGGTGATCGGTACGACACCGGAGTACATGCCGGCCACCAACACGCCGGTCCAACTCGGACAGTCCTTCACCCAGCAGGATGTCGACACGTCGCAGCGGGTCATCCTGCTCGGGCAGACGGCCGCGACCGAGTTGTTCACCCGGCCCGCGACCGCCGTCGGCCAGACCATCAAGCTCGGCGCCGTGGACTTCGTCGTCCGCGGAGTGCTGGCGAGCAAGGACAGCACCGGGTTCTCGGATCCGAACGCGACGGCGATCGTGCCGATCAGCACGCTGCGAGCCACCCAGGCCGGGTACGGTCCGCTGAACCAGATCGTCGTACAGGCGGCGGACAAGGATCGGGTCGATACGGCGCAGGCCGAGGTCACCCAGTTGCTGACCGCACGGCACCAGGTGCCGACCGATCAGACCTCGCCGTTCCGGATCACCAACTCGGCGCAGATCCTGCAGACCAGCCAGGACACCGCCGCGACCTTCACCGCGCTGCTGGCGACCGTCGCCGCGATCAGCCTGGTCGTCGGCGGGATCGGGGTCACCAACATCATGCTGGTCACCGTCACCGAGCGGACCCGCGAGATCGGGATCCGCAAGGCGCTCGGCGCGCGGCGGCGGACGATTCTCGAGCAGTTCCTGATCGAGGCGACGCTGCTCAGCCTGATCGGCGGCGCGGTCGGTGTCGCGGTCGCGCTGATCGTCACCCGCTTCCAGTTGGCCGGCGTGCAACCGGTGCTGGTGCCGTCGTCGATCGGGCTCGCCCTGGGCGTGTCCGCGGCCGTCGGCCTGTTCTTCGGCAGCATGCCGGCGCACCGCGCTGCCGGACTCCGTCCCATCGATGCACTACGTCACGAGTGAGAGAGGCTGTTCGATGAGCAACCAGACGCCCGATGAGTTCGCCCAGATCGGGTCCGACGAGGAGGTCGACACGGCGCTCAAGCCGAAGAAGACCCTCAACCTGCCGATCGCGACCGCAGTTCTCGCGGGCGTTGTCGTGCTGGCCGTCGGCCTGGCCGGCGGCGCGGGCCTGCACGCGGCCTTCGCCTCGGACAGTACGACGCAGTCGCCGCAGGCCGGTCGTGGCTTCGGCGGCGGGTACGGCGGCTTCCGCGGTCAGAACGGTCAAGGTCAAGGTCAAGGTCAGGGCCAGGGCCAGCGGACCGGTGGTGGGCAGGGCAGCGCGGCGATCGGCACTGTTGTCTCGGCGAGCGGCTCGCAGCTCGTGGTGAAGACGCAGAACGGCGACGTCACGGTCAAGTTGACCGGCGACACGACGTACGAGATCACCAACAAGGGGACGGCGACCGATCTGAAGGCCGGCGAGCAGGTCGTCGTCAGCGGCCAGAACGCCGACGGCTCGCTGACCGCCACGACCGTTCGTCAGGGCGCTCTCCCCGGCGGCTTCCGCAACCCGGGCGCCACGCCGTCCCGCTGACGGATAATGAGGTTGTGGACGGCAACTTGATCAGTACCCCCATCACTCTCGAACTCCTGCGTGGCGCGCTCGAGCTGGAGCAGACCGATCGCGGCTTCCTGCCGCATCGGCTGCCCGCCTGGGCGCGCACGCAGTACGTCGACGGGCAGCTGGAGATGGCGGAATCGCAGCCGACCGGAGTACGCCTCGCCTTCCGGACGCACGCGACCGTGGTCGAGCTGGAGACGTTGCCTACCAAGCGGGATTACGTGGGCGCACCGAAGCGGCCGGACGGCGTCTACGACCTCGTTGTCGACGGCAAGCTGATCGGGCAGGCCAGCGTGGACGCCGGCGACGTCATCACGATCGACCTGATGACCGGAGCGGCCGAGACCCGGCGCGGTGAGTCGGGCATGGTGCGCTTCGACGGCCTGAGCGACGAACTGAAGACGGTCGAGCTCTGGCTGCCGCACAACGAGACCACCGAACTCGTTGCCCTGCGCACCGATACACCGGTCGAGCCGATCCCGTCCGGCGGCCGGCGAGTGTGGCTGCACCACGGCAGCTCGATCAGCCATGGCTCTGACGCCACCAGCCCGACGGGCACCTGGCCGGCGTTGGCCGCGGCTCAGGGTGACGTGGAGCTGGTCAACCTGGGGTTCGCGGGCAGCTCATTCCTGCAGCCGTTCACCGCGCGCACGATGCGGGACACCCCAGCTGATGTCATCAGCATCAAGCTGGGCATCAACATCGTGAACACGGACTCACTGCGGCTGCGTTCGTTCACCCCGGCTGTCCACGGTTTCCTCGACACGCTCCGCGAAGGCCACCCGACGACACCGCTGCTGGTCGTCTCCCCCATCCTGTGCCCGATTCACGAGGACACCCCGGGACCGACGGGCTGGGATCTGTCCGCGCTCGGCGAAGGCAAACTCCGGTTCGCGGCGACCGGGGATCCGGAGGAGGTCGCGGCCGGCAAGCTGACGTTGTCCGTGATCCGTGCCGAGCTCTCCCGGATCGTCGAGCAGCGCGCCGCCGACGACCCGAACCTCCACTACCTCGACGGACGAGTCCTGTACGGCGAGGCGGACAGCGCCGTACGACCGCTGCCGGACGATCTGCATCCCGACGGCGAGACCCATCGCACGATGGCCGAACGCTTCGCCGACTACGCCTTCGCGGTCAAGGGCCCGTTCGCCTGACCTACTTGGGCTTGTCGGGGTCGATGACCTCGCCCTGGATGACGTCGCCCTGGGATTGTCTCGGCGGCTGGGCCGGGCCGGCGCCGGGGATGAAGCCGCCCAGGTTCGCGCCGCCGAACTGGGTGGCGACGCGGCGCCCGAGGAACGCGTGCATGCCACGCCGGGCCAGCGGGCGGGTGAAGGGCAGGACGAAGAAGAACCCGAAGATGTCGGTCACGAAGCCCGGCGTCAGCAGCAGCGTGCCGCCGACCAGGACGAGGGCCGCGTCGGACAGCTCACGCCCGGGCATCTTGCCGGTCTGCAGTGCGGACTGCAGTGCGTTCCACGCCCGCCGGCCCTCGCGCTTGATGATCCACGCGCCGAGAGCACTCTCGACGAGCAACAGGCCGACCGTCGGCCAGCCGCCGATCACCTGGCCGATCTGGATGATCACGAAGATCTCCACGATCGGCACCACCAGCAGCGCCAGCGCTACGAGCCACGGCATGTCCTACCCCTTCCGGCGATTCCCTCCAGTGTTGCGCACGGGGGAAGTGCAGGCTCAGGCCGGAACCTTCTCGCGGCTCCGCGCCGGCGAGGGCGGGGTGTCCGGCCCGTCGTCCTCACGCCGCCGGCGACGGGCCACCAGGGCCAGCACGATGCCGACGATGCCCAGGCCGGTCAGGATCCACTGCGGCCAGCCGCCGAGCTTGATCGCCAGCGTCTCCGTGTCCCGGATCGGCACATTCGCCACGTACACGTCGCGGACGAACTGCCCGGACTTGTGCTCGACCTTGCCGTCCGGCTGGATCACGCCGGAGATCCCGCTGGTCGACGCGATCAGCACGGTCCGGCCGGTCTCGATCGCCCGCATCCGGGTGATCGCGAACTGCTGCTCGGGCTGCCCGGTGCCGCCGTACGTCGCGTTGTTCGTCTGCACCACCAGGACCTGGGCGCCGCCCTTGACCACGTCCGAGATGACGTTGTCGTAGGCGAGCTCGAAGCAGATCACATCGCCGTACGTGACGCCGCGGATCGGCATCACGCCGGGGACCTTGCCGGGGGCCGTCTGCCGGCCGATCATCTCGAGGCGCTTGATGTACGGCAGCAACTGGTCGCGGAAGGGGATGTACTCACCGAAGGGCACCGGGTGCCGCTTGGCATAGATCTGACCGGGTCCACTCACCGGGTCCCAGACGACGCCGGTGGTCTGGCGCTCGTTCGGACCCGGGCCGTCGAGGACTGCGCCGACCAGGATCGGTACGCCGACGGCCTTGACTGCCTCCTCGATGTCCGCCTTGGTCTCGGCGTCCTGGAACGGGTCGATGTCGGTCGAGTTCTCCGGCCAGATCACCACGTCCGGCTTGGCCTCGGTGCCCTCCTCGACGCGCTTCTGCAGGTCGAGCGTCGCGGCCAGGTGGTTGCGGGTGACGGTCCGGGCGCGGCCGAGGAACTCCAGCCCCTTGCCGGGCACGTTGCCCTGCACCATCGCCGCCGTCACGGTCTTGCCGTTGCCCTCGGTCGAGAGAGTGATCAGCGAGCTCCCACCGACGATCGCCACACCCGCGACCAGCGCGACGATCCGGAGCCGCATGCTGCTCTTCAACCGCAGTACGGCGTACACGAGAGCTCCGAGCAGCGCGACGACGAAGCTCAGGCCCGGGATGCCGACAAATGATGCCAGCCTGCCGACCGGGGAGTCCGAGAGCGCCCACGCGAGCCGTCCCCACGGGAAGCCGCCGAACGGAACCGAGGCGGCCGCGAACTCGGTCGCGACCCACAGGCACGGGATCCAGAGCATCCACAGCTTGAGCTTCAGCACCTGCGTCGCGAACAACCCGAAGACCGCATAGAACAGCCCTTCGAGGATGGCCAGCGCGATCGCGGCGTCCCCACCGATGACCGTGAGCCAGGGGACCAGGACCGCGTAGTACGTGATGCCGAAGCCGGCGCCGATCAGGAAGCCGGCCTTGGCCGAGGCGCCGTTCAGTGCGGCCAGGAAGAGCGGTACGGCGACGATGGTCAGCCAGGGATGGTCGTGCGGTTCGAAGGCCAGGCCGAGCAGGGCGCCGGCGCCGACGGCCACCGCAACCCTCGGCAGGACGCGTCCCAGAGCCTTCAAACGGTCCACGCGGTTTCCCCTTGTCCTCACTGCCCGGCGGACGCCGGTCGCACGACCGTACAACGTTCCGGACATGCCAATGTATCCGGTCAGTAGCCAGCAAGCAGCGATCGCGGAAAGTGAAGGGAGATCAGCAGAGTGCGAGGAAGTGAAAAGGCCTCAGAAATCGAAGGGTCGTCGATCACCGTCGGTAAAGTCCGGCCCAGGCACAAGGAAAGAGGCTCGGCGCTCCTTCGGACCAACCGTCGGACCGCTGGCTGCGAACCGTCCGGCTGTTGTCTACTGGCCGCCGAGCCTCTTCCACCTCTGCCCCGCGGGGGGCTAACCACCGGCGATCTCAGCCCCCGTCGACTCAAGCCTGGCACTGGCCTGGTCAGCGTCGCGGGATCATCCGGTGGCCGAACTTCGTGTGACCGTTGATAAAACGGGATATGACGACTCCCAAAACGATGCTCGCTGACGGCGACCGTGTCAACCTCTCCAGCGGCTCCTTGAGGCCGTTGTAACACATTCGCCCGCACTGACTGGAAAAACGAGGAAACTTCAGCCAGGTCACGTTACAGAGCAGTCTCGGCACTCCACGTGATCGTTACCCAGGGCAACTATTCGTCACCCAACCGGTACGACGACCGTTCCCTTTGCGCGCGTGATCACAAGCGGTTCCGGCAGCACCTCGGCCGCCGACTCGGACAGGTCCGGCCGGCCGCGGCAGACCACCGACGCACTGAACTCGATCTCACGGCTGCGGTTCCCGACCCGGCTGATCGTTGCCGTCACCTCCACAACGTCACCGGCCCGCAACGGCTGCAGGAACTGCACATCGGAATACGACGCGAACAGGCCCTCGTCGCCGTCGGCCTGGATGCACACCTCGGTCGCGACATCGCCGAACAGTCCGAGCACATACGCACCGTCGACGAGGTTGCCGGCGTAGTGCGCATGGCTGTACGGCACGTAGCGCCGATGCGTCGCACTCAGGCCGATGGTTGCCTTTGACACCTATGCACTCCTCTTCGCGGGGACTCGCTTGGTCACCAATGCGTCAACCAGGTAGCTGGCTACCTCGCCCGGTGTGGTGCCGCGACCGAAGACGCGGTCCACGCCGAGATCGCCTGCCATCTGCTCGGTGAAACGGGGGCCGCCGGCAACCAGCACCGGCCGCGCCTCCTCGGCGTACGCCTCCCGGAACGCGGCCGACATCTCCTTGGTGTTCAGCACATGCGCCTCTCGCTGGGTGACCACCTGCGAGACCAGGATCGCGTCCGCCTTCTCCGCCTTGGCCCGCCGGACCAACTCCGGCACGGCGACCTGAGCACCGAGGTTGACCACCTTCAGCTCGCGGTAGTACTCCAGGCCCTTCTCCCCCGCGAACCCCTTGATGTTCATGATCGCGTCGATCCCGACGGTATGCGCGTCGGTGCCGATGCAGGCGCCGACCACGGTCAGCCGCCGGCGCAGGCTCTTCCGGATCGCGAGATTCACCTCCTTCGGGGACAGCAGCGGGTAGTCGCGCTCGATCACCTCGACCTTGGACGTGTCGACGAGGTGGTTCACCGGTCCGTACACCACGAAGAAGGTGAAGTCCGGCCCCATCGCCTTGGCGTGCACGACCAGCGCCGGATCCATGCCCATCTTGTTCGCCAGTTGTACGGCGGCTCCCTCGGCCCGCTTGTCGTGCGGAACCGGCAGGGTGAACGACAGCTGCACCATGCCGTCCCCGGTGGTGTCGCCGTACGGCCGGATGATGCTCACTGGTCCTCCTCCAACAGCTCGATCGCCGGGTTGTAGTACTCCGGCGATCTGCGCGCGACGCCCTCGAGGCCGCGGCCGGCGTCCTGGGGGCGCTTCATCAGGCCGAAGGTGCCATCGCCGATCGCGTTCAGCAGGCCGTCGTCGACGATCTCCTCCAGCAGTTCGACCGACTCCCCCAGCACCTGCCGGGCGCGCTGGGCGATGAAGCCGTCCGGTGCGGGACGGAAGTCCTCGTGAAGGTTGCCTGCGGCCCCCAACACGTAGCGGACGTTCTGCAGCGCCAGGTCCCGGTCCGAGATCCACGGAGTCACCACGGCCTCGGTCATCATCCCGACCAGCAGGATGCCCTGGCCTGTCATCGCGCCGACCAGGTTGAAGAATCCGTCCAGCAGGTACCCACGGAACACGTCACCGGTCATGTGCCGCGTCGGCGGCATCCACTTCAGCGGCGCGTCCGGGAACAGCTGCCGGGCCAGCATCGCGTGCGCCAGTTCGAGCCGGAACGAGTCCGGCAGGTCCGGGTTGATCTCGAACGCGTGCCCGAGGCCGAGCTGCCAGTCCTGCAGGCCGGCCTCTTTGGCGAAGTACTCGTTCAGCAGTTGCGACACCGTCACCGTGTGCGCGGCCTCGACCGCGTCCGCGGTGGTCAGGTAGTTGTCCTCGCCGGTGTTGATGATGATCCCGGCCCGGGCGTGGATCTGCCGGCTGAACCGCTGGTCGACGAAGGTCCGGATCGGGTTGATGTCGCGGAACAGGATCCCGTACATGGAGTCGTTCAGCATCATGTCGAGCCGCTGCAGTCCGGCCAGGGTGGCGATCTCCGGCATGCACAGTCCGGACGCGTAGTTCGTCAGCCGGATGTAGCGGCCGAGTTCCTTCGACGACTCGTCGAGGGCGGCGCGCATCAGCCGGAAGTTCTCCTGCGTCGCGTAGGTGCCCGCGAAGCCCTCGCGCGTGGCCCCTTCGGGCACGTAGTCGAGCAGCGACTGCCCGGTCGACCGGATCACGGCGATGATGTCAGCGCCGGCGCGAGCCGCCGCCTGCGCCTGCGGGATGTCCTCGTAGATGTCGCCGGTGGCAACGATCAGGTAGATCCACGGCCGCTGCTCGGGGTCACCGTGCCGCTTGATCAGCCGGTCCCGCTCCCGTCGCCGTCCGTCGATCCGCTTCATTCCGGCCGCCGCGGCCTTCCGCGCCGCGGCCCGTGCCCGTACGGCGTCCCGTCCCTCGGGCAACCGGAACGTCACCGAGCCCGATGCGGCCTTCTGCGCGAGGACGGCCAGGTCCTCTGCCTCGCCGCGGACAAGTGCATCCCACACCGGCAGCGCGAGTCCGTGCTCCAGGCCGACGTCCGCACGCACCGTGTCCGCGAGCCGGTTGACCCAGGGGATGCCTTCGGTGTCCGCGCCGGTCAGCCCGGCCAAGCGCAGTACAGCTCGCTCGACCGAGACCGTCGTGTGTTGCCGGGCCAGGTTGACGATCGGCCGGCCGGCCTTGCGGGCCAGGCTGCGCGCCTTCCGGACGGTGACCGGATCGAGGTCGAGCTTCTTCACAGCACGCGTCACGACGACCATCCTTCGACTTCATAGACAACGCGGCCGCCAACGGTGGTCCGCAAGCACGTGGGCGTTCCCTCGCTGAGGTCCGGCAGCACGGGCACACCGGCCCGCGGATCCGTCGACCACGCCGCGACGCGCTCGTCCGGCGTCTGCACGACCAGGTCCGCATCGCTCTGCCAGATCGCGTACGTCGCCGCCGTACCGGGCGCGAGGACACCGGCGTCGTCGATCCCGGCCGCCCGCCAGCCGCCGCGAGTATGCGCCTGGAACGCGGACCGTACGGTCATCCGCTCTGCCTTCTCGTGGTGGAACGCGGCCGCTCGCACGGCGTCCCAGCCACCGAGCTCGGTCACCGGCGAGTCCGAACCGAACGCCAGGACGACGCCCGCCCGCGCCAGCGAACCGAACGGGTTCATCCCCCGCCACCGCTCGCCCACCCGCTCGGCGTACATGCCGTCCGGGCCGCCCCACAACGCGTCGAACATCGGCTGGACACTGGCGACCACTCCGCACTGCGCGAGGGTCGCGATCGCGGCCTCGTCCACCATCTCGACATGCTCGAGCCGATGCCGCGCGGCGACCAGCGCTTGTACGCCAACCTTCTCGGCGGCCAACTGGAAGCCACGCACGATGTTGTCGAGCGCCTGGTCGCCGATGCAGTGGAAGCCGGCCTGCACGTTCCGCTCGGTGCACGCGATCACGTGCTCGGCGATCTGCTCCGGTGTCAGGTACGCGTGGCCGCGGTGGTCCGCGCGGTCGGCGTACGCCTCCCGCAACGCAGCTGTCCGCGAGCCGAGGGCGCCGTCCGCGTTCAGGTCCCCCGCAAGACCCGCCAGGTCGTACGTCGCGATGTGCTCGAAGACGCCCGGCTCACCCCAGTACAGCGTTGCCGACAAACCGAGCTGCTCTGCGACGTCGCGTACGAGCGGAAGCTCCCACAGCGGGCCGATGTGCGGCGCGGCCATCTCGTGGAACGCCCCGATCCCCTTCGCCGCCATCGCCTTCAGCGCGGCCTCGATGTCCTTGCGCCGCTGGTCCGGCCCGATCAGTTCACTGAGGGCGTCTCGGACCGCGTGATGCGCGTCGCGCTCGACCCGGCCGGTGGCGTCATACCCGTCACCTGTTGCCGCAGGCACCAATGCCGACGAGATCACGCCGGAGTGACCGTCGACTCGGGACAGGTACACCCGGCGGCCTGCGGCGGCCCGGTCCAGTTCCTCGGCCGTCGGCGGGCGACCCTCGGGCCACTTCGTCTCGTCCCAGCCGGCCCCGTCGATCACTGCGTCCGCAGGAAGATCCGCGGCGAAGGCGGCGAGGCGGTCGAGGGCTTCGGTGAGCGAGGCGGTGCCGGCGAGGTCCAGCCCGGTCAGCAGCGCGCCGGTCTGGGCGGTGTGGACGTGAGCGTCGACGAAGGACGGCGTGACCAGCTTGCCGTCGAGGTCGATCACCTCGTCGGCACCGTCGGCGTACGAGCCCGCGCCGGTGTCGTCACCGAGCCAGGTCACCACGCCGTCGTCGACGGCGATCGCGGTGGCATGCGGGTCGGCGGGTGAGTAGACGGAACCGTTCGTCAGAAGTGTGCGCACGAACTAATCCTCCGCCAGCCTGCTCTCGAACAGACCCCGGACACCCGGTTCGGTCCGCAACAGCTCCAGCGCGTAGCCGGCATGCCCGGGCACGTAGCCGTTGCCGACGAGCATCGTCACGTCCGCGGCCAGGCCCTCCGCACCCAGCGCGGCGGCGGAGAACGACGTCGCCATCGAGAAGAAGATCACTGTGCCACCAGCCGCCGTCGACAAGACGGCGCCGTGCTCGCAGCCCGGTACGTCGACGCAGACGACGGTGATGTCCGCCGGACCCCCGGCCTCCTCGACAGCAGTCGCCAAGGCCACCGGATCCCGCGCGTCGGCCAGCGTGACGACGTCGGCCAGACCCGCGGCGGTCAGCCGATCCTTCTCGGGCCGGACGGGCACGATCCCGATCGTGCGCGCCGCGCCGGCCTGCCGCGCGGCGGCCAGCGAGAGCGAGCCACTTTTACCTGCGCCGCCAATTACTGACACGACAGGCTTTGTGCCTTTGTCGACATACTCGCGGACCACGCGAGCGGTCAGAGCGGGCGCTCCGCAGACGTCCATGACGGCCAGCGACAGCTCGGGTTTCAGGTCGTCAGGCAGCTTCGCGACGATCGACCGGGCGAAGAGGATCGCGTGCCCCTGCGCCGGGACCTGCTCGCTCCTGCCGTCCCAGCTCGCAAGCTCGTCGGTGATCCGCAGCGGGGTGAGCGTCAACGAGACGAGCGTGGCGACTCGGTCGCCTTTGCGTACGCCGAGCGGCGACTCCGGGCCGGCCTCGTCGACCACGCCGACCAGCATTCCGCCGGAACCGGTGACCGGGTTCTGCATCTTGCCGCGGGCCCCGATGATGTCGAGCACCGCGCGACGGATCGCCGTACCGTCGCCGCCGTGCGCCTCGGCCAACTGGCGGTACGACGCGGCGTCGAGATTCAGCCGCTCGACCGCGATCCGCACCTCGTCGGGCCAGATCTCAGGGCGTGCGTCGAGCTTGTCCGCCGCCTGCGGCAACACGCCGGACGGCGCGAGTACGCGGTGCAGTCCTACCGGGCTCGACGACACGGGGCCTCCTTGAGGGATCAGGCAAAATACTACTGAAACTAGCTCTTGACGAGAATTCTTGCGGCGTACTGTTGGATCTAAGGGAAGTTCTATCGCTATCCTCACATGAGACCGCACTACCCCTGAAGCCCCTCGGAGGACTCGTGACCGACCTGATCAGCCCGGAGCTGGGCGTCCCGGAGCCCAGCGAGCGCGATCTCGCGGGCCAGCCGTACGCGTACCGGCGAGCCGAGCTGGTGGAGCCGGACTGGACCCGGCTGCCCGGCTGGAAGGACGTGACGGCCGAGGAGTGGCGATCGGTGCAGTGGCAGCGGTCGCACTGTGTGAAGAACGTCAAGCAACTGCGCGACGTGATGGGCGACCTGCTCGAGGAACGGTTGTACGAGGACCTGACCCGGGACCAGGCCGAGCGCGCCACGATGTCGATGCTGCTGCCGCCGCAGATGCTGAACACGATCGTGCCGACCGGAGCCTCCGACTACACCGAGGCGTTCTACGCCGATCCGGTCCGGCGCTACATGCTGCCGGTGTTCAGTGACCGCCGTACTGACTGGCCGTCGCATCCGCACGCGACCCGGGACTCGTTGCACGAGCATGAGATGTGGGCCACAGAGGGGTTGACCCACCGCTACCCGACCAAGGTCCTCGCGGAGATCCTGCCGACGTGCCCGCAGTACTGCGGTCACTGCACCCGGATGGACCTGGTCGGCAACTCGACCCCGGTCATCGACAAGCTGAAGTTCACCGCGAAGCCGCAGACCCGTCTCGACGACATGCTCGACTACCTGCGCCGTACGCCGGGGGTCCGGGACGTCGTCGTGTCCGGTGGCGACGTGGCGAACATGCCGTGGCCGCGGCTGGAGTCGTTCCTCACCAGCCTGCTCGAGATCGAGAACATCCGCGATATCCGGCTGGCAACGAAGGCCCTGATGGGCATGCCGCAGCACTGGCTGTCGGACGACGTCCGCGCCGGCGTCGAGCGGGTGGCGTCGATCGCGCGGCAGCGCGGCGTCATGATCGCCATGCACACGCACGTGAACGCCGCCCAGTCGGTGACGCCTTTGGTGGCCGAGGCAACGAAGGCGATGTTCGAGGCAGGCCTGCGCGACGTCCGCAACCAGGGCGTGCTGATGCGCGGCGTGAACGACTCGGTGCCGCAGTTGCTCGACCTGTGCTTCGCGCTGCTCGACGGTGCGACCATCACGCCGTACTACTTCTACATGTGCGACATGATCCCGTTCTCGGAGCACTGGCGGGTCTCGGTCCGCGACGCGCAGCACCTGCAGCACGGCATCCTCGGCTACCTGCCCGGCTTCGCCACCCCGCGCATCGTCTGCGACGTCCCGTACGTCGGCAAGCGGTGGGTGCACCAGTTGTCGGAGTACGACGAGGTCCGCGGCATCTCGTACTGGAAGAAGAACTACCGCACCGGCATCGAGCACCAGGATCCCGAGGCACTCAACCGCACCTACGAGTACTACGACCCGATCGACACGCTTCCGGCCGAGGGCCAGGACTGGTGGCGACAGCACGCCGGCACCTCCCTCGCCGAAGCCGAGCAGCGCGCCGCGGCCTCCCGCGCCGCCGCCGAGTCGCAGAAGCTCTTGCAGATCAACTAACTCCCGATCCCGCCTTCGGTGCCACCAATGCAGGGGGTGGCACCGGGGGCGTCCTGCAACCCGGCGCTGTCTGATTCAGCAGCTTGGTACGCCGATCAGGGTGGGGAGCTCGGTGAACGAGGTGATCGTCGGACCCGTCCAGGACGGGTCGGTGTCGGCGTGCTCGGTGGTCCGGATCGCGTACATGCCGAGCGCGGAAGCCGCTGGGAGTTCGCCGTACCCACCGTCGCCGACGTACACGCACTCGCCGGGCTCCACGTCCAGCGCGTGACAGGCCGTCAGAAACATCTTCGGATCCGGCTTCACCGCACCCACCTCGGCCGAGAACGCGGTCACCTCGAAGTACGACGCGAGCGGACAGTCGGCCCATTCGAGCGGCGTCTCCACAGTCGCATCACTGACCAGCCCCATCCGCCACCCGGTGCCCTTCAATCCCTCCAACGTCCTGACAGTCCCCTCCGGCACCGCGCGCAGCAGCCGCCGCACGTACCCCCGCCGCAGTTCCGTTGCCTCCCGCACCTGTTCCTCACCAGGTGCACCCCCACACCGCCCCGCTACCACCCGCAGCGTGTTTCCCACATCGCCGTACACCCCGGTGAACCGCTCGTACACCACCGCCTCCAGCTCCCGCCTGAAGGCCTCCCCCTGAACCCCCAACACCCGCGCAACCTCGACATCCTCCACCTCCCGATCAGCAACCAACGTGCTGAACAGGTCCAGCAAGAGAACGCGCCGCCCGGCGGCACTCTGCGACAGTCCGCCCACGATCTACTGGCCGGCGGCAGTGTTGCAGCGGTGTTGGGGGCCGAGTGTGCGCAGCAGGTCAAGGGAGTCGGCGTGGCCCGGTGGTGGGGTGAAGACTCGTAGTCGCTGGTCTGCGGCGGGTGTCGCCAGTACCTCGCAGTCGAACTCGATCCTGCCGAGGTCAGGATGGTTCAGCTTGTACGGATGTGATCTGCGGACGGCGACCTCGTGCCGGTCCCAGAGTGCCGCGAACTCGGGGCTCGCGGCGCGGAGTCGCGTGACAAGAGTGCGGGAGGCTTCGTCGTTCCCGCGGCGGGCCACGGCCGCACGCAGATCCGCGACCAAGTGCCGGGCCTGCTCCTCGCGCTCCTCGGCCGCGAAACTATTTCGTACGTCGGGCTCGGTGAACCAGCGCAGCACGATGTTGCGGTCCTCATGGGCCACGTCGCACACGCACCCGAACAGCGCCAGCGCCATATCGTTCTGCGCCAGCAGGTCGCCGAGGTCGCTCAAGACCTGGACCGGAACACTGTCCAGCCGGTCGAGGATGTAGAGCATGCTCGGCCCGAGGTACTCCCCGGCCCGTGCTCCCTCCGGCGGCTGCTGCCCAGCGAGCAGGTACAGGTGGTCCCGCTCATCGGCCGTCAGCCGCAGCGCGCGGGCGAGCGCGGCCAGCATCTGAACCGAGGGCTGCGGGCTCCTGCCCTGCTCCAGCCGCATGAGGTAGTCGGCCGACATGCCCGCCAACTGCGAGACCTCCTCGCGGCGGAGTCCCGGCGTACGACGCCTCGGTCCCTCGACCAGCCCCACGTCGCGCGGAGACAGCCGCTCCCGGGACCGGCGGAGGAAATCGGCGAGGTCGTCGCGGTGCATCCCCATAGCGACAGTGATACCACCGTTCGCCCGACGCATCCTCGGACCGCTGATCCTAGGCAAACCGCTCCTCTCCCGAGCCGCCGACGGCGAATGCATAGTCGACGACTGTCCGGTCCGAACGAGGAAGGCTGTTTCATGAAGGAATCCGTACTGGAAGTCCCCGGCGCCCGACTGCACCATTTCGTCCGTGGTTCAGGCCCCCTGCTCGTCCTCATCTCCGGAGGTCATGGGGACGCCGGCGCGACCGAAGCGCTCGCAACCCACCTGGCCGACAGGTACACCGTCCTCACCTACGCCCGCCGAGGCCTGTCCGGCAGCACCACCGATACCCCCGCGCTGACGCTGGCCACGCACGCCGACGACCTCTCCCACCTGCTCTCCAGCCTCACCACCGAACCGGCGTACGTCTACGGCAGCAGCTTCGGCGGCCTGATCGCACTGGAACTCACCCTCAGGCACCCGAAGCAGGTCGGCGTTGTCGTCGCCCACGAAGCCCCGGTCACCCAACTGCTACCGGACCCGGAGCGCGCCGCCGCCATCCAGGACTTCCTGACAGTCGAGGAGATCTTCGCAACGAAAGGCGTCGCTCCGGCCCTCCGCTGGTTCGCGACGTTCCTCGACATCGACCCGACCGACCGCGAACCCGACAACCCCGTGCGCACTCCCGGCCCCGAACATTTCCCGAACGCGGCGGTCCTCCTGACCCACGACACCCCGGCCATCCGCGCCTACACCGCCAATCTCGCCGACCTCAAGAACTCCCCCGCCCGCGTAGTCCTCGCAGCCGGCGAGGACTCGACCCACATCTGGCCGAACAAGTGCGCCAGACTCCTCGCCGAACACCTTGGAGTCCCCTGCGAACCCTTCCCGGGCGCTCACAACGCCTACACCTTCCATCCCCGAGCCACCGCAACCCGCCTCCACGAGGTCCTGACCGCGTGACCCACCACCGAGGCCGCTGCTAAAGATTCAGAGAGCTGGGGGGCGGCGTTCGTAGGGGGTGCTGAGGACGATGGTGGTCGTGGTGGAGACGTTGGCTCGGGCCCGGATGGTGGCCAGGAGGTTTTCGAGGGCGACCGGGGAGGCGACCCGGACAACGAGGATGTAGCTGGAGTCGCCGGCGACGGAGTAGCAGGACTCGATCTCGCGGACGTCGCGGAGACGCTCGGGTGAGTCGTCGGGCTGGGACGGGTCGATCGGGCGGATCGAGATCAGCGCGGTCAGCGGCAGGTCGAGCGCGGTGTGGTCGACGGTAGCGGCGTACCCCTGGATGATGCCGCGTTGCTCGAGCCGCTTGACCCGCTGGTGCACCGCCGACGTGGACAGGCCGGTCGCCTTGCCGAGATCGGTGAAGCTCATCCTGCCGTCGCTGGCAAGCAGCCCGACGATCTTGCGGTCCAGGTCCTCCATCCTGGAGACCCTACTGCCGTGACGCCCCGGCATGAAAGCATCGCCCCATGGCTGAGACACCCCAGCGGCTGATGCTGCTCGATACCGCGTCGCTGTACTTTCGCGCCTTCTTCGGCGTACCGGACACGATGAAGGCTGCCGACGGTACGCCGACGAACGCGGTCCGTGGGCTGCTCGACTTCATCGCGCGGCTGGCCGAGAACCACCGGCCGACCCACCTGGTGGCGTGCTGGGACGACAACTGGCGGCCGTCCTGGCGAGTCGCGCTGATCCCGTCGTACAAGGCGCAGCGGGTCGAGTTCGTGACGCCGAAGGGTGAGCAGGTCGAGGACGTGCCGGACCGGCTCGAGGTCCAGGTGCCGTACATCCGCGCCTGTCTGGAGGCTCTCGGCATCGCCATCGTCGGCGCGGCCGACCACGAGGCCGACGACGTCATCGGCACGCTCTCGCACCAGGCGAAAATGCCGGTCGACGTCGTCACCGGCGACCGCGACCTGTTCCAGCTGATCGACGACAGCCGTGGCATCCGGATCGTCTACACCGCCGCGCGCGGAGTCGGCCGGGCCGACGTGTACGACGAGAAAGCACTGCTCGCCAAGTACGACGTCCCCGCGAACCGGTACGCCGACTTCGCGACGCTCCGCGGTGACGCCTCCGACGGTCTGCCCGGCGTCAAGGGCATCGGCGAGAAGACAGCAGCCTCCCTGGTCACGGCGTACGGCGATCTGGACGCGATCCGGGCCGCGGCCGCGGATCCGAGTACGCCGATGTCGGCGTCGGTGAAGCGCAAGATCCTCGAGGCGAGCGACTACCTCGACGTCGCGCCGAAGGTGGTCGCGGTGGCCAAGGACGCGCCGGTCGGCACGTTCGACGCAACCATCCCGAGCGAGGTGAAGGACCCAGAACGATGGCTCGACCTGGTGGAGCTGCTCGAGCTGGGCGGCAGCGCCCAGCGGGTCATGAACGCACTGAACCTGGGACCGAAGGCATGACCCGGACTGTCGAACTGGCGGAGCAGTTCCGCGACGAGATCGTCGCCCTCCGCCGGGCGCTGCACCAGGTGCCGGAGTACGACCTCGAACTGCCGAAGACCCAGCAACTGATCCTCGACGCGCTCGCCGGCCTGCCGCTGGAGATCACGCTCGGCAAGGAGCTGTCCTCGGTGACCGCCGTACTGCGCGGCGGAGGCGGTCCCGGTCCGGTCGTCCTGCTCCGCGGCGACATGGACGCGCTGCCGGTGACCGAGCGGGTCGACGTCCCGTACGTGTCCCAGCATCCCGGGATGATGCATGCCTGCGGCCACGATCTCCACGTCGCCGGGTTGGTCGGCGCCGCGAAGATCCTGTCGGCGATGCGGGCCGAGCTCGCCGGCGACGTGGTGTTCATGTTCCAGCCGGGAGAGGAGACTACCGGCGGTGCGCCGATCATGATCCGCGAAGGTGTTCTCGACGCCGCCGGGCGGCGCGCGGACGCGGCGTACGGCCTGCACGTCGGCTCTGCCAGCCAGCCCCTGGGGATGTGGAGCAGCAAACCCGGCTCGTTCATGGCGGCGGCCGACCAACTGAGCGTCCGCGTCGTGGGTGCGGGAACGCACGGGTCGACGCCGTACCGCGGCAAGGACCCGATCCCGGTGCTCTGCGAGATCGTGACCGCTCTGCAGACGATGATCACGCGTCAGTTCGATGTGTTCGACCCGGTCGTGCTCACGGTCGGACGGATCGCCGGCGGCACGAAGGAGAACATCATCCCGGACGACGCGTTCTTCGACGCGACCGTCCGGACGTTCTCCGAAGAAGCCCGGGCGAAGGTGCAGCAGGCGTCGATCCAACTGGTCGAGGCGATGGCCGGCGCGCACGGGCTCGTCGCCAAGGCCGAGTACAGGATCGGCTACCCGGTGACAGTCAACAACGTCGAGGAGTACCAGTTCGCCCGCGACGTCATCGTCGATGTCTTCGGCCCCGACCGCTTCCGCGAACGCGCCAATCCGCGGTGTGGCGCCGAGGACATGTCCTACGTCCTCAACGAGGTGCCCGGCGTCTACCTCAACCTCAGCGCCTGCCGGTCCGCCGACCCCGATGCGGCCGCCGACAACCACTCCCCGCTGGCCGACTTCGACGACTCGGTCCTCCCCGACGGAGCCGCCTTGCTGGCCGAGCTCGCCGTACGCCGCCTGGCCCGATGATCAACCCGACGAGGAACTTCGTGGAGGTGCCCGACGGCTACCTCTACTACGAGCAGCACGGCCAAGGCCCGGATGTCGTGCTGCTGAACGGCGGTCTGGCCGACGTCCGGATGTGGGACTCGACGGTGGCGTGGCTGTCGCAGACGGCGCGAGTCACGACCTGGGACTATCGGGACAACGGGCTCTCGTCACCGTCGTACGCGGCGTACAGCGAGATCGACGACCTGGCAGCGGTCCTGGATGCGGCGGGCGTCGAGCGGGCGGTGCTGGTCGGCTCCTCGGATGGTGCCCGGCGGGCGTTGGGGTTCGCGCACCGGTATCCCGACCGGGTCCGCCGGGTGTGCGCGGTGGCCGGATCGTTCGGGGAGTTTCCGGACGCGAGCCCGGCGGAGGCGGCGGCTCGCGTGGTGATGCGGGCACACTTCACCCGTCTCGAGGAGATCCTGGCCGCTGACGGCATCCCGGCTGCCGCGGCGTACGACGTCGGCGGCTGGTGCCCGATGGTGAACGACGCCGACCGCCGCCTGCTGATCGGCCTGGCGATCGCCAACTCCCGCGTGCTGACGATGCCCGTCCATCACGGCGAGGAGCTCGATCCCCCGATCAAGACGCGGTTCGCCGAGCTCAAGACGCCGTTGTCCGTGCTCGTCGGCGATCGCGACTTCCAAGGGACCCAACTCTGGGCCCGACGCCTGGCCGACGATGCCCCGAACGCCGAGCTCGAGGTGGTGCCGGGCGCGGATCACATGCCGATGTTCTCCGCGCCCGGCGAGTTCCGGGAGTACCTCACGCGTTGTCTGTCCGGCTGACGAGTTCGCCCGGACCGACTCGGTCGCGGCGCACCGCGAGTGCGGTGAGCCCGATCCCGAGCACCGTGGTGACGGCGGCGGCCAGGTAGATCGCGGGGAGCCCGGGGCCGGCGATGATGCGGCCGCCGAACCATCCGGCAAACGCGGCGGCGAGTTGGTACGCCGAGGCGTTGACGGCGATCGCCAAGGTCGGGGCAGCCGCGGCCGTGCTCAGGACGCGGCTCTGCATGCCCGGGATCATGGAGAAGCCGACGGCCCCGGCAGCGAACACCAGCAAGCCGGTGATCACCGGCGTCGGACTGACCCGCAGCGCGATCAGCAGGACGACGAGCACACTCAGGGCGCTGAGCTGGGAAGGCAACAACGCCCGGTCCGCCAGCCGGCCGCCGAGCAGGTTGCCGATGGTTGCTCCGACACCGTAGATCAGCAGCATCGGAGCGACCGCGCTTGCGGCGAACGAGCCAGGTCCGGTCAGCAACGGCGCGAGATACGTGAACACCATGAGCAGACCGATGTTCGCGACCGCGGTGGTGGTGATCGCGAGCAGCACGTCGCGATCGCGGAAGACGGCGAACTCTCCCAGCGCGCGGTTCCGCGTGCCGGTCTGGTCGCCTGGCACGAAGCGGGCGACCAGGAGCAGCCCGACGGCACAGCAGGCGGTGATCGCGCCGAACGTCGCGCGCCAACCGAACGCCTCGCCGATCCAGGTGCCGAGCGGCGCGCCGAGGATCATGGCCAGATTCATGCCGAAGACAAGCTTCGCGACGGTCGCCGCCTGCTTGCCCGCGGGCGCGGCCGAAATCACGATGACGATCGCGTTCGCGAAGAACGTCGACGTCACCAGCGCAGTCACGACCCGCGCCGCGAACAGGACCTCGTACCCGGGCGCAAGAGCCGACAGCAGGTTGCCGGCCACCGCGACGACGAGCAAAGCCAGCACCAGTCGCTTGCGTGGACGGCCGGCGGTGATTGCTGTCAGCAACGGTCCGCCGACGATCATGCCGAGCGCGTACGCCGTGACCAGCAGCCCGGCCGCGGGGATCGAGACCTCCAGATCGCCGGCGACCGCGGGCAATATCCCGGCGAGCACGAACTCGCCGGTGGTGACGCCGAAGACGCAGACCATCAATGCCAGCAGTGTGCCTCTCATGATCTCCTCACGAATACATTAGGCTTTATCCGTGAGAAACCGTAGGCTGCTCTCACGGATATTGGCAACCTGTACCATGAGATCCCATGAGTGAGCCGTCGATCGCGGAGCTGGCACCAACCGCCCCGCTGCCGCCTGCCCCAGGCGCCGAGGACTACCTGGCCCTCGACTTCGTCAACACCGCGATCGCGCTGCCCGGCGGTCAGTACGTCGACCTCCTCGGTACGCCGGAGGCGGCGAACCAATGGCTCACCGGCCACGCGCTCGCGACCGACGACGCCGGCGTTCAGGAGATGTGCGCGACGCAGCTACGCGCAATGCGCGAACATGTGCGCGCGCTGTTCGCGGCCCGGGTCGACGGGCTTCCCGCGCTGCCGTCGGCCCTGTCCGCCGTCAACGATGCCCTGACCCGCGTCCCGACAGCGTCACTGCTGCTCTGGGACGAGCAGAACGGTCCCTACCGCGCCGCGATCTGCCCGCCGAACGAGATCCTGGACCGCGCCCTGGCCACGATCGCCGCCAGCGCCGCCGACCTCCTCACCGGCGCCGACGCTGACTCCCTCGCTGCCTGTGACTCCCCGCCTTGCAACCGCTACCTGCTCCGCCACGGCCGCCGCCACTGGTGCTCCACCCGCTGCGGCGACCGAGTCCGCGCGGCCCGCGCCTACGCTCGACGCACCCAGTCCCACTCAGCCTGAAGTTCTGGCCGGAGCGTGTGCATTTCGACAGGAGGTAGTCGGCTCAAGGCCCACCCGGCAGCCTCATCTCTCGCCTGACCCACCCGTATCGATGCGAGCCCGGCCGCATACCTCCTGTCGATCTGCACAGTTGCCTCGGAGGGGGACGCCTGGGCAGGCGTCCCCCCGCGTTAGCGGCGTACTGCCGGGGCTCCTACTGGGGCTCCGATGGCTGCGGCTTCCTCGTCGATGTCTACTACCGCACCGCTGAACTGGGCGTTGTAGAGGCGAGCGTAGGCGCCGTCGGCCGCGAGCAACTCCTGGTGGTTGCCTTGTTCGACGATCGCGCCCTCCTCCATGACGAGGATCAGGTCCGCGTCGCGGATCGTGGAGAGGCGGTGGGCGATCACGAAGCTGGTGCGGTCGGAGCGGAGGGCGGCCATCGCCCGCTGCACCAGGACCTCGGTGCGGGTGTCGACCGAGCTGGTCGCCTCGTCCAGGATCAGCAGTTGCGGATCGGCCAGGAACGCCCGCGCGATGGTCAGCAGTTGCTTCTCACCGGCACTGACATTGCTGCCCTCCTCGTCGATCACCGTGTCGTACCCGTCGGGCAGGCTGTGCACGAACCGGTCGACGTACGTCGCCTTGGCCGCGGCCAGCATGTCCTCCTCGGTGGCCTCGAGGTTGCCGTAGAGGATGTTGTCCCGGATCGTGCCGCCGAACAGCCAGGTGTCCTGCAGCACCATCCCGATCCGCGACCGCAGGTCGTGCCGGGTCAGCTCGGTGATGTCGACACCGTCGAGCGTGATCCGCCCGCCGTTCAGCTCGTAGAACCGCATGATCAGGTTGACCAGTGTGGTCTTGCCCGCACCCGTCGGACCGACGATCGCGACCGTCTGGCCGGGCTCGGCGACCAGGCTCAGGTCGGTGATCAGCGGCTTGTCCGGGTCGTACGAGAACGACACGTGCTCGAACTCGACCCGGCCGCGGGAGTCGGTGACCTTCTCCGGAGTCGCGTCGTCCGGCACCTGCTCGTCGGCGTCCAGGACCTCGAAGACCCGCTCGGCCG
Organism: Kribbella sp. NPDC049227; assembly: GCF_043197265.1. NCBI lineage: Bacteria > Bacillati > Actinomycetota > Actinomycetes > Propionibacteriales > Kribbellaceae > Kribbella > Kribbella sp. NPDC049227. Next base: position 497,818 of record NZ_JBICST010000006.1, read on the forward strand.
AGGCCACCCCGGACTGCAGCAGGTTGGCCATCGAGGCCACCTGGGTCAGCGGCTGGGTGAACTGGCGCGAGTACTGGATGAACGCCTGGACGTCGCCCAGTGACATCGTGCCGGAGGCGACGCGCAGACCGCCGATCACCGCGATGACCACGTAGTTGACGTTCCCGATGAACATCATCACCGGCATGATCAGACCGGAGATGAACTGCGCCCCGAACGCGGCCTGGTACAGCTCCTCGTTCTTCTTCGCGAAGCTCTCCTCGATCTCCTTCTGCCGGCCGAACACCTTCACCAGCTCGTGCCCGGTGAACGCTTCCTCGATCTGGCCGTTCAACGCGCCGGTATGACGCCACTGGGCGACGAACCGGACCTGCGACCGCTTGGCGATCACCGCGGTCAGGACCATCGAGATCGGGATCGTGACGAGCGCGATCAGGGCCAGCAGCGGCGAGACCACGAACATCATCGTGACCACGCCGATCACCGTCAGCAGCGAGGTGAGCAGCTGACTGAGCGTCTGCTGCAGGCTGGTCGAGATGTTGTCGATGTCGTTCGTCACCCGGCTGAGCAGCTCGCCGCGTGGTGCGCCGTCGAAGTAGCTCAGCGGCAGCCGGTTCAGCTTGCCCTCGACGTCGGACCGCAGCGCGAGGATGGTCCGCTGGACCACGCCGTTCAGGATGTAGCCCTGCATCCAGGACAGGAAGAACGCCCCGACGTACAGGCCGAGCACCATCAGCAGGACGTTGCGCAGGGCATCGAAGTCGATGCCGACGCCCGGGATCAGGTCGATCCCACCGAGCAGGTCGGCCAGCCGGCCGTTGCCCGAGGCCCGGGTCTGCTCGATCACCTGGTCCTTGGTCAGGCCACGCGGAAACTGCTTGCCGATGGCCCCGGAGAAGATGATGTCGGTCGCGCGGCCGAGGATCTTCGGCCCGAGCACCGACAGCGTGACGCTGCAGACCGCCAGGGCGACGACACCAGTCACCTGGAGCCGATGCGGCCGCAACCGCCCGAGCAGCCGCTTCGCCGACGGACCGAAGTTCATCGACTTGTCCCCCGGGATACCACCCGGAGGCCCGAACGCCCGGCCCGTCGTCGGCCGCTCTGTCGCCTTCACCGTCGCCGTACCACCGGCCGGCGCCGTACCCGCCGGCCCCTGTCCGTTCGGAGAGGGCGGAGTCTTGTTCTCCTCGCTCATGCACGTCCTCGCTTCGCTGCGGGCGCGCATGAGCGACACCGCTCGCTGTGTTCGATGGTGAACTCGCTTCGCTCCTTCACGCTGCCTCCTCCGCGGATCGCTGGGACTCGACGATCTCGACGTACGTCGGACAGGTGTCGAGCAACTCGTCATGTCTGCCCTTGCCGACGATCGCGCCGTCCTCGATCACCACGATCTGGTCGGCGTCGACGATCGTGGACACGCGTTGCGCCACGATCACCACACACGCTTCCGCCGTGATCGGCCGTAGCGCCGCCCGCAGCCGGGCGTCGGTGGACAGGTCCAGCGCGGAGAACGAGTCGTCGAACAGGTAGATCTCCGGCTTGCGGACCAGTGCCCGCGCGATCGCGAGCCGCTGCCGCTGACCGCCGGACACGTTCGTGCCGCCCTGGGCGATCGGTGCTTCCAGCCCTTCCGGCATCGCCTCGACGAAGTCCTTGCCCTGGGCAATCTCCAGCGCGTGCCAGAGGTCCTCGTCGGTCGCCTCCGGGTTGCCGTAGCGCAGGTTGCTGGCGACCGTCCCGGAGAACAGGTACGGCCGTTGTGGCACCAGGCCGATCCGCTCCCAGAGCGCCTCCGGCTCGATGTCGCGTACGTCGATCCCGTCGACGAGCACCCGCCCGTCGGTGGCATCGAACAACCGCGGCACCAGCGAGAGCAGCGTCGTCTTGCCCGCACCCGTGCTGCCGATGATCGCGGTGGTCTGCCCCGGCGACGCGACGAGGTCGATGTTGCGCAGTACCGGCTCGGCCGCCCCCGGGTACTGGAACGACGCGTTCTCGAAGACCAACTGACCGCGACCGGTGAACGACTTGATCGCGGTGACCGGCGGCCGGACCGAGGACTCGGTGTCGAGGACCTCGGAGATCCGGTCCGCGCAGACCGCGGCGCGCGGCACCATGATCATCACGAACACGCCCATCATCACCGAGAACAGGATCTGGATCAGATAGCTCAGGAAGGCGGTCAGCGCACCGACCTCCATCGTCCCGCTCTCGACCCGGGAGGCGCCGAACCACAGCACCGCGATACTCGACACGTTCAGGATCAGCATCACCGTCGGGAACACCAGCGCCATCAACCGGCCGGCCCGGATGGCCGTGTTGGTCAGGTTCTGGTTCGCCTCGCCGAAGCGCTCGACCTCGTGCGGCTCGCGAACGAACGCGCGGACCACCCGGATGCCGGAGATCTGCTCGCGCAGCACCCGGTTCACCCCGTCGATGTTCTTCTGCATCTTCCGGAACTGCGGGACCATCCGGCTCGCGATGAAGCCGATGCAGATCGCCAGCAGCGGTACGGCGACGGCCACCAGCCAGGACAGGCCGACGTCCTCGCGGACCGCCATGATCACGCCGCCGATCATCGTGATCGGTGCGGCGACCAGCATCGTGCAGGTGGTGACCACCAGCATCTGGATCTGGGTGACGTCGTTCGTACTGCGCGAGATCAGCGTCGGTGCACCGAACTGGTTGACCTCCCGCGCGGAGAACTCGCCGACCCGGTGGAACACCGCGGCGCGGACGTCCCGGCCGAACAGCGCGGCGGTCTTCGCACCGAAGTACACCGCGATGATCGTGCAGGTGATCTGGACCAGGCTGACAGCCAGCATCCAGCCGCCGGTGTCCATGATGTAGCCGGTGTCACCCTTGGCCACGCCGTTGTCGATGATGTCGGCGTTCAGGCTGGGCAGGTAGAGAGAGGCGATCGTCCCGATCAGTTGCAGGACGACCACTATGGACAGGTTTCCCACGTACGGACGCAGGTGCGTACGCAAGAGTCGAACTAGCATCGATCATCCCCAGAGTCGTGATGGCGGGCACCGTCGAGTGCGTACTCGGCGGTGCCCTCGGGGGCGGCATGCTGACCGGAGTCGTGCCAGCGGACACCGTCGAACGCGAAGTCGACGATCTCCTCGGCGGTCAGTACGACGCCACCGGAAATCATTGGGTGGGTGGCGGAGAAGGTGATCAGCCCGATCCGGCGGACCACCTCTTCGGGCGGGAAGCGCAACTGGTCCTGATCCGGGCGGAGCAGGTCGGCGAACGCGGCGTTGGCCAGGTCGGACTGGCGCTTGCGGTGGGCCTCGTCCATCGGCATGGACTTGAAGTCGGGTGGCCGGCGCATCCGCAGGGTGAACATGAGCTTGAAGACGCTGCGCAGGCGTTTCTGACCGACCTCGACGGCGGCGATGGTGCGCTCCCGAAGTGGCAGCGAGCGGTCGACGTTCTCCAGTGCCGTGATCAGGTCACTGGTGTCGAACGCGGTCGCCATCACGGCGTCGATCAGCGCGTCCTTGCTGCCGAAGGCCCGGAAGATCGTCCCCTCGGCGATCCCGGCCGCTTCGGCGATCTGCTTGGTGCTCACCTCGGCGCCGAACTCCTCCAGCAACGGCAGCGCGGCCCGGACGATGGCGGCGCGCCGTTCCTCGGGTGGCAGTGGTGTGGCTCGTGGTGTCACGCGTCGAGGTTAACTGAGTGAGTACTCACTCACAACTGTTTTCACCCTTTCGGGCCAGACCGGTTCTCCACCAGCGCGGACACGCCGTCCAGGAGCCTCGCAAGACCGTATTCGAACGCATGATCGGAGTCGTACGGTGCGTCGAACTCATTCCCGACCGTCGTCCCCACCCGGGTCGCGAGCGGGAACCGCTGGGCGTCGGCGATCTTGTCCAGGTGCGGCACGTGCGCCAGCCACCACTCCTTGTCGGTCATTCCAGACCGCTGGATCACCTGCCGCGCCTCGACGTCGGTCCGTACGGCGCCGTGGACGTACCCGTTCACCAGAGCCACAGTGGCGTCCATCTCGACGTCGGTCAGGCCGATGCCCTCGACCGCCTCGAGTTCGTACTCGTACTTCGCCATCACGTGCGGACCGAGCGGTGGGCGACTGACCGCGATCTGGAGCATCCACGGGTGGCGCAGGTACAGCTCGCGGTTCTCCCGGGCCACTTCGTCGAGCCGGGCTCGCCAGTCCCCGTCCACCTCACGTCGCGGCAGTTCGCCGTACACGGTGTCGAGCATGACGTCGAGCAACTCGCCCTTGCCCGGGAAGTAGCGGTACAGCGTCATCGCGCCGGCACCGAGCTCGTCGGCGACGCGGCGCATCGACATCGCACCGATCCCCTCGGCGTCGGCGATGCGCACAGCGGCCTCGACGATCCCCTCCACCGTGAGCGCCGGCTTCGGCCCGCGGGTCGGCTGCGGCCGCCGGCGCCAGAGCAGCTCCAGGCTCCGCGCCGGGTCGCCGCTGCCGCTGTACGCCTGATTCATGTGCGCAATTCCTCCGGATTGGCTACACTCGACCGCACTTCGTACAGCGTACTCAGTTTAAAAGTTGATTGACCTCAAGCACTGTCGAGGTTCTACGGTCGAGAACTGTCGGTGCTGTCCTGAATCATCGACCTTCCCGATCGACCGATCCCAGCGGAGCACAGCCGTGAGCATGGAGATGACCGCGTGGAACTCGCTGTACCACGCGATGAACGCCCAGGACGAGAAACGCCCGTTCTCACGGGCCACACTGCTGCGGATCCTCGCCTTCGCGCGCCCGCACCGCCGGCAACTGATCGCGTTCCTCGTGCTCAGCGTCGTCGCGGCCGTGCTCGCGGTCGCGACACCGGTGCTGGCCGGGAAGGTGGTCAACGCGATCGTGGGTGGGGAGGCGTTCAGCGTCGTTCTGCAGCTGTCCCTCCTGATCGCGGTGATCGCGATCGCCGAGGCCGGGATCAGCCTGTGGACGCGCTGGCTGTCGGCGCGGATCGGTGAAGGACTGATCCTGGATCTGCGGACGGCGGTGTTCGACCACATCCAGCGGATGCCGATCGCCTTCTTCACCCGGACCCGGACCGGAGCGCTGGTCTCCCGGCTGAACAACGACGTGATCGGGGCGCAGCGCGCGTTCAGCGACACGCTGTCCGGCGTCGTCAGCAACCTCGTGATGCTGGTGCTCACGCTGGTCGTGATGATCGGGGTGTCGTGGCAGATCACTCTGCTCGCGCTGATCCTCCTGCCGATCTTCGTAATACCGGCCCGCCGGGTCGGGACCAAACTGGCCGCGCTGGAGCGGGAGGCGGCGAACTACAACGCCACCATGAGCACGCAGATGACCGAGCGCTTCTCGGCGCCGGGCGCGACCCTGGTGAAGCTGTTCGGCCGGCCGAAGCGGGAGTCGCTGGAGTTCGCGATCCGGGCGCGGCGGGTGCGTGACATCGGCGTGCGGACCGCGATGGTGCAGTGGATCTTCGTCACCGCGCTGACGCTGGTGTCGGCGCTCGCGCTGGCGCTCGTCTACGGACTCGGCGGGTTCTACGCGCTGCGCGACCAGCTCGACGCGGGTTCGGTCGTCTCGATGGCCTTGCTGCTCACCCGGCTGTACTCACCACTCACGGCGCTGGCGAGTGCGCGGCTCGAGGTGATGACCGCGCTGGTCAGCTTCGAGCGCGTCTTCGAGGTGCTGGATCTCGAGCCGCTGATCAAGGACAAGCCGGATGCCGGCCGGGTGCCCGAGGGGCCGGTGGCGGTCGAGTTCGCGCAGGTCGGCTTCGCGTATCCGTCCGCGGACAAGGTATCGCTGGCCTCGCTCGAAGAAGTCGCCAAGCTCGACACCCGCGGTGGTGTCGAGGTGCTGCACGACGTGTCCTTCCGTGCCGAGCCCGGGCAGATGGTCGCGCTCGTCGGCTCGTCCGGCGCCGGGAAGTCGACCATCGCGCAGCTCATCCCCCGCCTGTACGACGTGGATTCGGGCGCGGTGAAGCTCGCCGGGGTCGACGTACGGGACGTGTCGGCGGAGTCGCTGCGGGACACGCTCGGCATGGTCACGCAGGACGGTCACCTGTTCCACGACTCGATCCGCGAGAACCTGTTGCTCGCTCGGCCGGAAGCTTCGGAGGCCGACCTGTGGGATGCGCTGACTCGGGCGCGGCTGGGTGAGCTGATCAGATCGCTGCCGGATCAGCTGGACACGGTCGTCGGTGAACGCGGGTACCGGCTGTCGGGTGGTGAGCGGCAGCGGCTCACGATCGCTCGGCTGCTGCTCGCGCAACCGCGGGTCGTGATCCTCGACGAGGCCACCGCGGCGCTGGACTCGACCAACGAAGCGGCCGTCCAGGCGGCACTGACCGAGGCCCTGGCCGGACGCACGGCGGTTGTGATCGCGCACCGGTTGTCGACCATCCGGGCTGCCGATCAGATCCTCGTGATCGAGGCCGGCCGGATCATCGAGCGTGGCACCCACTCGGACCTGCTCGCTGCCGGTGGTCGGTACGAGGAGCTGTACCGGACCCAGTTCGACCAGCCGGACAGTGGCCAGGCCGATGTGGAGGTCGTCACGGTCTGAGGTCGTTTGCTGCGGATCGCATGAGTAGTCGTTAGGGAGGACGTCGGGTTGGCGGGTACGGGGCAGCAGGAGCTCGCGGGGTGTGCGGTGGTGTTCAAGCCGGCCGATCCGCCGCGGGAGGGCAGGATCGCGTTCTGGGATCCGGACGGTGAGCGGCTTCCGCTGGGCGTTGGTGAGCAGACGGAGTTGGAGCTGGTCGTCGACGCGGAGCCGCGCTCGGTCCGTGCGATCGAGCTGACCGTCGCGGAGGCCGTGCCGGTGCTGGGCCGAGCGCGGCGCGCGCCCGGCGCTCATCCGTCGGCGGCCTTCTGGGGCGGCGCCTCGCTGATCGCATTGCAGTTGGTGGCCCGGGGCAAGCTTCTTCCCGGCGTCTCCCCCGCCGGCCACGACGCCTGGCGCGCCGGCCCGCTGGATGCCGCCGACGTCACTCGCCTCCTCGAGCTCGCCGAGGCCATGCCCCCGTCAGCCCGAGCCCTCCCGCTCGAACCAGCCCCGACCGCTCCCCCGTCGGGTGATCCGGCGCCGATCGGGGCTCCCGGTAGGGTGCGGTTGCCTGTTGCTGAGGACTTGGTGCGGGCGTTCGTGGATGCTGTTGCGGATGGGATGCCGCGGTCGCCGGCTGCCGCGAAGGCACATCAGACCGGGCTGTTCGCCGCGTCCACCCCGCAGCGGGCGGAGCGGTTGCGGTCGTGGGCCGACGAGGTGTCGGTGGGCTTGGACACCGGGGTGCGGATCTCGTTGCGGATCGAGATGGCCGACTCCCTGGCGTTCTCGGCGGTAGTGCAACTGCACAGCCTGAAGGACCCGACTCTGGTGCGGGACGCGAACGACGTCTGGGCCGAGGACGTCGCCGGGTTCGGTCCGCGGGCGCGGATCGACGCGACGCTGGCGATCCGGCGGGCCGCCCGCGTGTGGGCGCCCTTGGGTCGTCTCCTGGACTCCGCCGTACCGGATCGGATGGAGCTGGCCGATGAGGAGGTCGGTGAGCTGCTGGCGGGATCGGCGCAGCGGCTGACGGCGGCCGGGGTGGATCTGCACTGGCCACGCAGCCTCGGGCGTGCGCTGACCGCTCGGGCCGCGATCACGTCGTCGGACGGACCGCCCAGCGACCTGCCGAGCTTCTTCGGCGGCGAGGCCACCCTCGACTTCAGCTGGCAGGTTGCTCTCGGCAATGACCCTGACAGCGAGCCACTGACCGAGGCAGAGATGGATCGGCTGGCTGAAGCGACCCGACCGGTGGTCCGGCTCCGCGACCAGTGGATGCTGATCGACCCCGACCTCGCTCGGAAGGCCCGCGAGCGGATCCTCAAACCAGTCACCGCGATCGATGCCCTCAGCGCCGCGCTCACCGGCAGCGCCGAGATCGACGGCCGCCAAGTCACGATCGAGCCGACCCGCTGGCTCGCCGATCTGCGCGCCCGGATCGCCGACCCGGACCGCGCCGACGAACCGATCGAGGCGCCGGCCGGACTGCACGCCACCCTGCGCGACTACCAGCTGCGCGGTCTGCGGTGGCTCGCCCGGATGACCTCGCTCGGACTCGGCGGCTGCCTGGCCGACGACATGGGTCTGGGCAAGACGATCACACTCATCTCGCTCCACCTGCACCGCCAGGAGTCGACCGCCACCGCAGGCCCCACCCTCGTGGTCTGTCCGGCCTCCCTGCTCGGCAACTGGGAGCGCGAGGTCCAGCGCTTCGCGCCAGGCACCCCGGTACGTCGCTTCCACGGTTCCTCGAGATCGCTCGACGACGCCGAGCACGGCTTCGTGCTGACGACGTACGGCACCTTGCGGCGTGACGCCGTACGGCTGGCTGGTCATCGGTGGGCGATGGTCGTTGCCGACGAGGCGCAGCATGTGAAGAACCCGTCGTCGAGTACGGCGAAGGCGTTGCGGACCGTGCCGTCGCAGGCGCGGGTCGCGTTGACCGGGACCCCGGTGGAGAACAACCTGTCCGAGCTGTGGGCGATCCTCGACTGGACGACGCCCGGTCTGCTCGGCCGGCTCGGGACGTTCCGGAATCGGTGGGCGGCGCCGATCGAGGCGGACAAGGACGAGGAGGTCGCGGAGCGGCTGGCGAAGCTGGTGCGGCCGTTCCTGCTCCGGCGCCGCAAGTCCGATCCGGGCATCGCGCCCGAGCTGCCGCCGAAGACGGAGACCGATCAGCCGGTGTCCCTCACGCGTGAGCAGGTGGTGTTGTACGAGGCAACGGTTCGCGAGCTGATGGCGGAGGTGCAGGCCAGCGACCGGATGGCTCGGCGCGGGCTGATCGTGAAGTTGCTGACCGGACTCAAGCAGATCTGCAACCACCCGGCGCAGTACCTGAAGGAAGGCGACGACGCGCGCCTGAACGGACGGTCCGGGAAGCTCGAACTGCTCGACGAACTGCTCGAGACGATCGTGGCCGAGGACGGCGCGGTCCTGGTCTTCACGCAGTACGTCGCGATGGCGCGGCTGCTCGAGCGGCATCTGGCCGGCCGCGGCATCGGTACGCAACTACTGCACGGTGGGACGCCGGTGCCGAAGCGTGAGGAGATGGTCGAGCGGTTCCAGGACGGCGAGGTGCCGGTGTTCCTGCTGTCGTTGAAGGCGGCCGGGACCGGGCTGAACCTGACGCGGGCGGATCACGTCGTGCACTACGACCGGTGGTGGAATCCGGCGGTCGAGGATCAGGCGACGGACCGCGCGTACCGGATCGGGCAGACCCGGCCGGTGCAGGTGCACCGCTTGATTGCCGAAGGCACCATCGAGGACCGCATCGCCGCGATGCTGAGCAGCAAGCGTGAACTCGCCGAAGCCGTCCTGACCGGCGGCGAGGCCGCCCTCACCGAACTCTCCGACACCGAACTCGCCGACCTCGTAGAGCTCAGAGGTGCGCGATGACGGAGGCTCGGGGATTTCCTGCCTTTCCGGCACAGCGGCGGAGTACTCGAGGGCGGTCGTGGTGGGCGCGGGCGTGGGTGCAGGCGCTCGAGGACACTTCGCTCGATGCGGACCAGTTGCGGAGGGGACGGCGGTACGCGAACTCCGGTCAGGTCGGGACGATCACGATCAGCCCGGGCCGGATCGCGGCGACCGTCTACTCCCCCGACGACACCTTCGAGGCCGTCGTTCGCGTCGATGAGCTGAGTGACTCCGACTGGAGCCGCTTCCTCGATCAGGTGGCCGCTCGCGCGGGTCACATCGCGGCGCTCCTCGACGGCGAGATGCCGCACGACCTGGTGGAAGCGGCCGCCGACGCGGGCGTCTCGCTGCTCCCCGGGATCGGCGACCTCGACCCCAGCTGTACCTGCGACGGCTGGGAACTCCCCTGCCGGCACGCGGCCGGCCTCTGCTACCAAGTCGCCTGGCTGCTCGACTCCGACCCGTTCGTCCTCCTCCTTCTCCGCGGCACCTCCCGCGACGATCTGCTCGACCAACTGCAAACGAGGAGCCAAACGGCACCGGCTGACGAAGCTGACGAAGCCGACGAGGCCGGCGCATCACTGCACGACGTACTCGCGACTCCGGTCGGCGCGCTGCCCGACGTTCCGGAGTTGCCGGGGAAGGTCGTCGCCGACGAGCTGGCGGTGAGTGGGATCGAGCCGCCGGCAGGGTTCGGGCCGACCACGTTGCAGCTGCTCGTGCTGGATGCGGCTCGGCGGGCTCGCGCGTTGTTGAACGCATTGCTGCACTGCACAACCGAGCCGCAAAGGCTCGACGAATGGCAGGACGCAGTACGACTGGCCGCGGACTTCCCCGAGCTGAGTGACACTCTGGCCAACGCCACCGGCCGGAGCGAAGAGCTTGCCCTGGGCATCCAAGCCTGGCGGTACGGCGGAGCGTCCGGCCTCGACGTCCTCGAGCACACCTGGACACCCGATCCCGCCGAGCTCGCCCGCGCCCGGACCGAACTGCTTGCCGCAGACGACGAGCTCACCATCCAGGTCCTCGGCAACCGCCTCACCCTCGGCCCGGACACCCAGCTCAGACTCGACCATCACGGCCGCTGGCACCCGTATCGCCTGGTCGACGACACCTGGACCCCAACGGCACCCGCCACCACCGATCCACTCACCGCCCTGGCCACCGAGTAGTAAATCCGGTGCGACCACCTGACAACCTGGCTAGGGTGACGGGAACTTCGGAGCAACGAGGAGGTGGGTTGATGTCGGCGCGAACGAGTGCTGCCGCATGCCCGGCAGCAGACACGCTCATCCAACCCACCCCGGGTTCCGTCTGACCAAGACCGGCGGAACCCCTTGCCCGAAAGGGACTTCTCCGTTGTCCATCACCTGGAACACCCGCGCCGAGACGCCGGCCGACGCCGACACGGTCCGTGACATCACCCGGCAGGCCTTCGGCCGCCAGTTCGAGGTCGACTTCCTCGATGCCCTGCGTTCGGACCCGATCGCCAACCTGCCAGGGTTGTCGCTCGTGGCAACCACACCGGACGACCGACCGGTTGCCTACGCACTCCTCACCCGCGCCCACGTCGGCGACACCCCGATCCTCTCCCTGGGTCCGGTCGCCGCACTTCCGGCGTACCAGCGACAAGGCGCAGGGAGCGCGGCCGTCATCGCGGCGCTCGACACCGCGCGTGATCGTGATGAGCAGACCGTCATCGTGCTCGGTCACGACACGTACTACCCGAGGTTCGGATTCCGGCAGGCAACCGAGTTCGGCATCCACCATCCGCAGTACGACGGACCGAACCTGATGGCGCTCGCCCTCGGTGATCAGCGACCGCCCACTGGTGACCTCACGTATCCAGTGACGGCCTGATCGATCGCGGGGCCGCCGGGGCGTAACCCAGTCTCCGGCGGCCACGCGGCGGTCGGCACTCGAGCGATCGACAGTGAGTACGGCGGGCGGTCGTAAAAGGTTCAGTCAAACTCGCCGAATCACTTGCGCACCTGCCTTGTATACATGAAACAGTCGACGAGACCGCCTACTCAGGAGCACCCGATGACTCGTCGACTTCCGTCCTTACTGAACCGCTCCAGCAGGAGCTACCGCCGCCGCCCGATGGTCGCCGGAACCATGGTGGGGGTGATCGCGCTCGCGCTCGTCGGAACGGCTTGCTCTCCCGTCGAGCCGGCCGGCAACGACGGGGGCGGGGAAACCCAGTCGGCGGGCGACCAGGACGTCTTCGGCGACCCGGCCGACCCGGCACAGGTCAAGCAGGGCGGCACACTCACGGTCGCGCTGTCCGCGGACCCGGACAAGCTGGACCCGTCGCTGTCGCGCAGCTTGTACTCGCGCTACGTCTTCCACACCATGTGCGAGAAGTTGTACGACCTCGGCCCGGACGCGAAGGTCGTGCCGCAACTGGCCACCGCGCTGCCGACCATCTCCGCCGACGGACTGAGTCTGACCATCCCGCTGAAGCAGGGCGTGAAGTTCGCCGACGGCGGGACGATGGACTCCAACGCGGTGAAGATCTCGATCGAGCGCGGCCTGACGATCGCCGGCTCCGGCCGCAAGAGCGAACTCGGCCCGATCACCTCGATCGATACGCCGGACCCGAACACCGTGGTGATCAAGCTGTCGAAGCCGTTCGCCCCGCTGACCGCCGCGCTGGCCGACCGAGCCGGCATGGTGCTGAGCCCGGCCGCGGTGTCGAAGCTCGGCGCGAACTTCTCTAACGCACCGGTGTGTGTCGGACCGTTCAAGTTCGCCAGCCGGGTCGCGCAGAACTCGATCAAGGTCGTCAAGGACCCGCTGTACTACGACGCCGCCAAGGTGCACCTGGACGCGATCGAGTACCGGATCATCACCGACTCCAGCATCCGTTCGGCCAACCTGAAGTCCGGTGACGCGCAGATCGCCGACTCGCTGTCGACGCAGGACGCTCCGCAGCTGCAGAAGGACAGCACGATGACCGTGCTGCAGTCGCAGTCGCTCGGGTACCAGGGCCTGACCATCAACGTCGCGAACGCGAACGGCATCGGCAAGCCGCTCAAGCAGCTCGACACCCCGATCGCGAAGGACCCGCGGGTCCGGCAGGCCCTGGCGCTGTCGATCGACCGTGAGGCCTTGGTGAAGTCGATCTTCAACGGGCTGAACACGGTCGCCTGCTCGCCGGTCTCGCCGAAGAGCGAGTTCACCTCCGACGCCGCGCAGGTCTGCCCGCCGCACGATCCAGCGAAGGCGAAGCAACTGCTGGCCGACGCCGGCGTGGCCACGCCGTACAAGGTCAGCATGATCACCTCCAACAACCCGGACAGTCTGCGGCTCGCGCAGGCGCTGCAGGCGATGGTGAAGGACGGCGGGTTCGAGCTGGAGATCAAGCCGGTCGAGTACGCCTCCCTGCTGGACCAGCAGGACCGCGGTGACTTCGAGCTGTTGCAGCTCGGCTGGTCCGGCCGGGTCGACCCGGACGCGAACATCTACAACTTCGTCGGTTCGGAAGGCAGCCAGAACGTCGCCGGCTACAGCAGCCCCGACGTGGACAAGCTGCTGACCGACGCGCGGCAGGCCACCGACAAGGCGCAGCGGATCAAGCTGTACGGCGATGTCGTGGCCAAGCTGCAGGAGGACGACCCGCTGATCTACATGTACCGCCAGCGCAACCTGACCGGCGTCTCGAAGAAGCTCCTGGGCGTCCAGACCTTCCCGGACGGCGTGATCCGGACGGCGTTCGCCGGATTCGCCAAGTGAGCGTTCTCTCCGCCGGCGGGCGGCGGGACCGAGCGAGGTGGTGGGGTTCGTGAGGCGATACCTCTTCCATCGGTTGTGGCAGTCGGCCGTCACGTTGGTGCTGGCAACGATCGTGGTCTTCGCCGGCGTACGGGCGTTGCCGGGTGACCCGGCGCTCGCCCTGGCCGGTGAGGACCGGGATCCGGAGTCGTTGCGGGCGATCCGGGAGCAGTACGGGCTGGACCAGTCGTGGCTCGTGCAGTTCTGGCAGTTCGTCAGTCACGCGGCCCGGGGCGACCTGGGCCAGTCGATCCGGACCGGTGCGCCGGTGCGCGGGATGATCGGCAGCGCGTTGCCGGTGACGATCGAGCTGTCGGTGCTGGCGATCCTGATCGCCAGCCTGATCGGTGTCGGCGCAGGGGTGGTCGCGGCTGTCCGCCGCGGCCGTCCGGCCGAGTGGGCGGCCAACGGGTTGGCGCTGCTCGGCCTGTCGGTGCCGCACTTCTGGCTCGGCCTGATGGCGATCCTGTACCTGTCCGTTGCCCTCGGCCTCTTCCCGGCGTCCGGCTTCGTACCGTTCTTCAGCGACCCGGCCGGCAACCTGCACCACCTGGTGCTGCCCGCGCTGATCCTCGGCACCGGACTCGCCGCGGTCATCATGCGGCAGACCAGATCGTCGATGCTCGACGCCCTCTCGGCCGACTACATCCGGACGGCCGAGGCGAAGGGCCTACCGCCCAAGTCGGTGATCGGCAAGCATGCCCTGCGCAACAGCCTGATCGTGGTCGTCACGATCGTCGGCCTGCAGCTCGGTGCATTGATCTCTGGTGCGGTCGTCACCGAGCGCATCTTCGCCCTGCCAGGGTTCGGCAAGCTCACCGTCGATGCGGTGTTCCAGCGCGACTACCCCGTGATCCAGGCGGTCGTCCTGGTGACCGCGACGGCGTACATCGTGATCAATCTGCTGGTTGACCTGCTGTACTCCGTGATCGACCCGCGGATCCGCGTGCGAGGTGATGCGTGATGGCCGTCGCTGAAGCAATCCCCGCCGGTACTCCGCTGCGCAGCAACCGCCGCAAGGTGGTACGGCGGATTCTCCGCAACCCGCTCGCGATCAGCGGTCTCGTGGTGCTCGTGATCGCGGTGATCATGGCGGTGTTCGCGCCCTGGCTGGCACCGCACGAACCGACCCAGACCAATCTCGGTCAGGCCTTCGCGCCCCCGGGTACGGCGGGGCACCTGCTCGGCACCGACGACCTCGGCCGCGATGTGCTGTCCCGGATCATGTTCGGCCTGCGAGCCTCGCTCCACGTCGCACTGCTCGCGGTCGCGACCTCGCTGGTGGTCGGCGTACCGCTCGGCCTGCTGGCCGGGTACTTCCGGGCGATCGACGCGCTGATCTCGCGGATGACCGATCTCGTGCTCGCGTTCCCGTTCCTGATCCTGGCGGTCGGACTGGCCGCGATCCGCGGTGCCAGCCTCGGCAACGCGGCGATCGCGATCGGGATCGCGCAGATCCCCGGCATGATCCGGATCGTCCGGTCCGAGACCTTGCGGCTCAAGTCACTGGACTTCGTCGCGGCCGCGATTGTCGAGGGTGCCGGAGACGCCTGGGTGATGGGTCGGCACATCCTCCCGAACGCGGCCTCGGTGGTCATCGTCCAGACCACGGTCGGGCTCCCCGCCGCGATCCTGGGCGAGGCAGTGCTGTCGTTCCTCGGTCTCGGCATCCAGCCACCGGCACCGAGCCTCGGCACGATGCTGGCCGATGCTCAGCAGTTCGCGTCCCGCGCACCGTGGGCCGCGGTGATGCCCGGCGTCGCGATCATGCTGCTGACGCTGGCGTTCAACGTCGTCGGCGACAGCCTGCGCGACGCGCTCGACCCGAAAGCGAGCCGCCGATGACTGCAGGAATCACCACAGCTCCGGTTCTCCAGGTGAACGACCTCTCCGTCACCTTCCGGACCGAGGACGGCCTGGTGTCAGCCGTCGACCGGGTCAGCTTCGAGGTCGGCGACGGCGAGGTCCTCGCGGTCGTCGGCGAGTCCGGCTGCGGCAAGAGCGTGACCGCGATGAGCCTGGCCGGGCTGCTCCCCCGCACCGCCACGGTCGACGGCTCGGTGCGGCTGGACGGGGTCGAGTTGATCGGCGCCGACAAACGTACGCTCCGTATGATCCGCGGCCGCGAGGTGGCGTACATCTTCCAGGAGCCGATGACGTCGCTGAACCCGGTCTTCACGGTCGGGCACCAGATCGGCGAGGTCCTGCGCACGCACATCGGACTGAACCGCCAGGCTGCCCGGGACCGCTCGATCGAGCTCCTCAAGCTTGTCGGCATCCCGTCGGCCGAGCGCCGCATCAGCGACTACCCGCACCAACTGTCCGGCGGCATGCGCCAGCGCGTGATGATCGCGATGGCGGTCGCCTGCGATCCGAAGGTACTGATCGCCGACGAGCCGACCACCGCGCTCGACGTCACGATCCAGGCCGGCATCCTCGACGTACTGCGGGAGCTGCGCGAACGGCTCGGGACCAGCATCGTCCTGATCACGCACGACCTCGGAGTGGTCGCGGATCTCGCCGACCGGGTGGCGGTCATGTACGCCGGACGCGTCGTCGAGACAGCCGACGTGCACGAACTGTTCGCGCATCCGCAGCACCCCTACACGGCCGGTCTGCTCGGTGCCTCACCCGCCGCCGGTCGCCACGCGGAGAGCCATCGGCTCAACGAGATCCCGGGTCTGGTGCCGGTCCTAACCCAACAGCCGGACGCTTGCACGTTCGCCGACCGCTGCCCACGAGCAATCGACACCTGTACGGCGACCGAGCCCGACCTGACGCCTGGTCACCACCGGGTCGCGTGCTGGAACCCGGTCAGAGAATCAGTGGAGGTCTGATGAGCACCCTCGCTCTGGAGGTAGAAGACCTCGTCATGCACTTCGGTCCGGTCCGAGCGGTCGACGGCGTGACACTGCGGATCCGCCAAGGCTCTGTGGTCGCTCTGGTCGGTGAGAGCGGCTCCGGGAAGTCCACGGTGGGACGCTGCATCGTCCGGCTGCTGGAGCCGACGGGTGGGACGGTCCGACTCGCTGATGCCGATGTCACGCACCTCACCCGCCGGCAACTGCGTCCACACCGCCGGAACGTGTCGATCGTCTTCCAGGACCCGGCGGGCTCACTCGACCCGCGGCTGTCCGTCGGAGACATCGTCGGAGAGCCACTGCGGCTCATGCACCGCAAAGACATCTCAGCCAAGGTGTCCGAGTCACTGCGTCGCGTCGGACTGCGCCCAGAGGTCGCCCAGCGCTCACCACACGAGCTGTCCGGAGGGCAGCGTCAGCGCGTCAGCATCGCTCGCGCTCTGATCTCAGAGCCGCGTCTCCTGGTCGCGGACGAACCGACCAGCGCACTGGACGTGTCGGTCCAGGCGTCGGTCCTCAACCTGCTCGCCGACCTTCAGCGCGACCTCGGCTTCGCCTGCCTCTTCATCACTCACGATCTGTCCGCCGTCGAGTACCTGGCCGACGAGGTCGCCGTGATGTACCTGGGGCAACTGGTCGAACAAGGCCCGCGTTCACGCATCTTCGGCGTACCGGCGCATCCCTACACGCAGGCGCTGCTGTCCGCTGCGCCCGTGCCCGATCCGGCCGAGCAGCGGGCGCGGAGGCCCGTGCTGCTCGGTGACGACCTGCCGTCGGCGATCGACCCGCCGTCCGGGTGCCGATTCCACACCCGATGTCCGGTAGCGGTCGACACATGCCGGACAGTCATCCCGGAGCCGCGCGTGATCGGAGAAGGTGGACACCAGGTCGCCTGTCATCTGGTCGACGACAACGGCACCGGTCCCGATGTTCGTACTGGAGAGGGAGTTGCCCGATGACCTTCACCACCCGGCCCACGCTGCGCGGCACGTTCGGGATGGTTTCGTCCACGCACTGGCTGGCGTCCCAGTCGGCGATGCGCATCCTCGAGCTCGGCGGCAACGCGTTCGACGCCGCCGTGGCCGCGGGGTTCGTGCTGCACGTGGTGGAGCCGCACCTCAACGGCCCAGGTGGTGAGGTTCCGGGGATCGTCGCGACCGCCGACGACCCCACACCGCGCGTGCTGTGCGGTCAGGGCGTCGCTCCGGCCGGCGCGACGATCGACCACTACACCTCGCTCGGCCTGACGCTCGTTCCCGGCTCTGGACCGCTGGCGGCGACGGTGCCCGGTGCGGTCGACGCCTGGCTGCTCCTGCTGCACGACCACGGCACCCTGCCGCTGCGCGTCGTACTCGAGCCGGCCATCGACTACGCGCGCAACGGCCACCCGCTGGTGCCGCGGGTCGGTGAGACGGTCAGCACCGTGCAGGAGCTCTTCGAGGCGAACTGGAAGACGTCTGCCGCACTCTGGCTGCGTGACGGGCGACCGCCGACCGGCATGTTCCGCAACGAGGCGTACGCCGCCACCCTCGAGCGACTGGTCACCGAGGGCGAAGCGGCCGGCGCGGATCGGCAGGCGCAGGTCGAGCGGGCCCGCAAGACCTGGCGTGAAGGCTTCGTCGCCGAAGCGGTCGACAAGTTCTCCAAGCTGCCGCATCGAGACTCCAGCGGCGAGGACCACGCCGGACTCATCACGGGCGACGACATGGCCGCGTTCCAGGCGAGCTGGGAGGACCCGGCCACGCTGGACTGGAACGGCTACACCGTCGCCAAGACCGGACCCTGGGGCCAAGGTCCGGCTCTGCTGCAGTCGCTCGCCGTACTGGCCGAGCTCGGCGACGTCGACCTGGACAGCGCGGACGGCGTACACACCACCGTCGAGGTGATGAAGCTGTCGTACGCCGACCGCGAGGCCTGGTACGGCGACGACGCCGACGTACCGCTGAAGACGCTCCTCTCCCCCGCGTACGCCGCGGAGCGCGCGAAGCTGGTCGGTCCGGAGGCAACGCGCGAACTTCGTCCCGGCCGTCCGGACGGCCGGTCGCCAGTGCTCCATTCGATTGCCGTGGGCAATGACCTCGGCGACGCCACGACCGGTGAGCCGACCGTCTCCTCGGACGGAGTGACGCGGGGCGACACCTGCCACGTCGACGTGATCGACCGCTGGGGCAACATCATCTCCGCCACGCCCAGTGGCGGTTGGCTGCAGTCGTCGCCGACGATTCCGGAGCTCGGGTTCTGTCTCGGCAGCCGGGCACAGATGTTCTGGCTCGAGGAGGGACTGCCCGCGTCGCTCGCACCCGGCAGACGTCCGCGGACCACTCTGACGCCGACGCTCGTACTGCGCGACGGGCAGCCGGTGATGGCCTGCGGTTCGCCAGGTGGCGACCAGCAGGACCAGTGGCAGCTGCTCTTCCTGCTGCGGCACCTCGGCGCCGGCATGGATCTGCAGGAGGCGATCGACGCACCCGCCTGGCACACCACTGGCTTCCCGTCGTCGTTCTACCCGCGGGCGACCGAGCCCGGCGGTCTGGTGATGGAGAGCCGCCTCGGCTCAGCCGTCCGCGACGACCTGGTACGCCGTGGGCACGTCGTCACCGACGCCGATGCGTGGAGCCTCGGCCGGCTGTGCGCCGTACGCAAGGAGGCCGATGGCGTGCTGGCCGCGGCCGCCAACCCCCGCGGGATGCAGGGCTACGCGGTAGGACGCTGACCCAGAGCCGCCTTCGCCGCAGCCGCCACGTGCAGGCCGGCTGCGGTGCTGGCGGCGTCCGGATCCTTGGCTGCGATGGCGTCGACCAGACGGATGTGCTCCTCCGTGGAGTGTGGCGCCCGCTGGGCGGCGCCGACGCGGAACACCCAGTGGACGTGGTGATACATCGCCACCGAGATCGAGTGCAGCCAGCGGTTGCCGCTGACCTCGATCACCGCGCGGTGGAACGCGCTGTTCAGCTCGGCGAGCTGGTCGAAATCCTTGGCCTCGCTGGCCTTGTTCGCGTCGTCGAGCAGCCGCCGCAACCGGGCCACGTCGTCGGCGTCAGCGCGCTCGGCCGCAAGTCCGGCGGCCAGCGTCTCCAGTTGCTGCCGTACGGCGAACAGGTCGCGTACGGCGGTGTCGTCGAGGGTGGCGACCACCGCACCACGCCGCGGCAGGATCTGGACGAAGCCCTCGGCCTCCACCACCCGCAGCGCCTCACGCACCGGGTTGCGCGACACCCCGAAGTCGTCCGCCAGCCGGGTCTCGGTCAGCCGCTCACCCTGCCCGTACTCGCCGTCCACGATCCGGCGGCGCAGCTCCGTCAGCACCTGCTCGCGCAAGGCGACATGGTCCGCACCGATCGTCCGTATCTTGGCCCCACCCGGCTGATCCACCCGGTGCTCCTCTCCCCGTCGGCTCCGAAGCACGGTAGCCGATGGAGCGAGCCAGGGCACGTGATCCACCAGCGCGATATGTTGCCGCCTTGAGCATCACGCTGACTCCCCTGACGGATCCCGACTTCCGGCCGTTCAGCCGCCGGATCGCCTGGCTCGCCGCGGACGCCGACGGCAACCCGGTCGGGTCGGCCTTCCTCCGGCTCAACAGCCGCGAGTCCCATGCCCATCTGGCCGAGCTCGAACTGAACGTGCACCCGGCCGAGCGCCGCCGCGGCATCGGCGCCCGTCTCCTCGACGCGGTCGTCGCCGCGGCCCGTGCGCACGAGGTCCGGACCATCCTGGCCGACGTTCCGGACGACTCCCCGGCGTACCGCTTCCTCACGGCACGCGGCTTCACGATCGGCCTGACGCTCGTCTACGCGCGTCTGCGGCTGGCCGACCTCAACGACGCCGTACTGATCGTTCCTCAGGACCCGGGCTACCGGTTGCAGTCGTGGGCGGGCGTCGTGCCTGACGAGCTGGCGCAGACGTTCACGGACGCGCGGTCCGGAATGGACGACGCGCCGTCCGGCGACATCACGTACGGCGCTGACACGTGGGACGTGGATCGGACCCGGCACGCGGCCCAGGTGATCGAGCAGCGCGGTGATCACCTGTCCACGGTGGCGGCCGTGGACAGGTCGACCGGGACGATCGTGGGCTTCACCGAACTCGTCGTACCGGGGAACGGCAAGGGCGATGCGCAGCACTACGGCACCGCGGTCCTCCCGGCGCACCGTGGTCGCGGTCTCGCCCTGTGGATGAAGGCCGAGCAGATCCGCTCGGTCCGCACCCACTTCCCCGACCTCGACGGCCTCTTGACCGACACGGTCAGCACGAACCTGCCGATGCAGCGAGTCAACAACCACCTCGGCTACCGACCGACCGAGACCATCCACCGCTGCACCCTGGACGTCTGTACCTACTAGTATGTCGGCATGCCCCTGATCCGGATCGACGTCCTCCGGGGCGGCCCCGACCGTCTCGCCGGCCTCGGCCGCGCGGTGCACGACGCGCTGGTCGAGACGATCGGCATCCCGCCCGACGATCTCTTCCAGGTGCTCACCAGCCACGACGGCGCGACCAGCACCCTGCGGTACGGCGGCTTCCCCGGCATCGAGCGCGACGACGATGTCGTGTTCATCGCCATCACGCTGCGAGCCGGCCGACCTGACGAGGTCAAGCAGGCGATGTACCGCCGGATCGCCGAGCTCGTCCACGACTACACCGGCACCGACCCGAGCAACGTCCTCATCACGCTGACTGAGAACGCGTCGTCTGACTGGTCTTTCGGCGACGGCGAGGCGCAGTACCTGTAGGCCTGTGCAGCTCGACAGGATGTGTCGCCGGTGACCCGGACTGGTGAGACTCACCGGGCCAGGCCGATCGACGAATCCAGAGGACACGTCCTGTCGAGCTGCACGCTGATCGGGTGGTGGGTGCTAGAGCAAGCCGGCGAGCCGGTACAGGACCAGGGAGCCGGCGACCGCGACGTTGAGGCTGGCTCCGGTGCCAAGCATGGGGATTTCCACGGCCAGGTCCAGCTCGTCCAGGGCTTCGGGTGGGATGCCGGTGCGTTCGTGTCCCAGCACTGCGATGGTGCGGGTTCGGGCGGGTGGGAGGTCGGCGAGGCGGATGGACTCGTCTACCAACTCGACGCCGATGACCGTGGTGTTGTCGCGGGTCTTCTGGTCTACCAACCAGCGGACCGGATCGTGCCCGGTCCAGTGCACGCAGGTGCGTCGGCGCAGCGTGTTGCCGCGAGCCAGCGCGTCCGGGACCCACGGCAGCTTCGGTACTGCGAGGCAGGCGCCGACCGCGTCGCAGGTGCGCAACAGCGTGCCGAGGTTGACGTCGTACTTCGGCCACAACGGCGCGATCAGCAGATGGTCCCAGCAGGAGTGGGACCGCCGGCGGCGCTGGTGTCTGAGGTCCTTCGGGCTACGCACCCGGACCTGCGGGCCGCTCATCGAGCGGCGGGAACAACCCTCCCGGCGGGGAACTTGGTCATCAGCGAGACGCTTCGCGGCGCGCCCGGGCCATCGTTGACTGCGATTCGTGGTCAGTCTACGTGAGCCCGGGCTCGCGGAGTCACTCGCCGAGGATCTTCTGGACGGCGGCGGTGGTGATGGGGTGGTAGCCGGGCCGGGCCTTGGCGAAGACCTCGGCCGCGAACTCGCGGTCGGTGCCGGCCAGTGCTCGGTAGACCGGCAGGACCAGCTTCATCCGGCCGACGTTCGTGAGGAACCCGGCCAGCTCGGCGTACGCCGCCTCGTAGCTGCTGGCGGCAACGATCTGGTACCAGCGGCGGGCGATCTCGCCGTTCGCCGTACCGGTCAGGCCGAACTCCCGGTCGAGCTGCTGCAACTGCACCGCACCCAGCACGTCCGGCGCCGCGTCCAGGAATCGCAGCCACTCCTGCGTCGTCCACGCCGCCGCGCCCTGCGGCAGTTCGCCCGTGCCGAGCCACCTGTCCCGCGCCTCGTCGACCGCCTCGAAGCGCTCCGACACCGCCCGCGCCGCGAACGCCGGAATGCCTGGCTCGTCCAGCCACGCCGCGACCTCGGCGTCCGTCACGACGCCCGGGTGCGGCTCCAGCAGGTGCTCGCGCAGGTGCGCGACGAAGTCCTCGGAGTTGATGCTGCGGAACGCGAACCGGTCGAAATAGCCGCGCAGGAACGGGTCGAACACCTCGCGCGTGAACCGCTCCTCGAGCCAGGACAGGAACCATGACCCCTTCAGCGGGCCGCACGAGGTCGTGCCGTGGTACTCGGACCGGTGGTTCAGCCCGGGCAGCTCCACCGCCAGCTCGGCCGGCGTCAGCGGGTCCAGCTTCACCACGGTCGCGTGCTGCTTGATCGCCGTCTCCATCACCGCGAACTCGGTGCCGTAGACCGCCTCGACGATCCGGTTCTCGACGTACGACGTGAAGCCCTCGTTCAGCCAGATGTCATCCCAGCTGTCCTGGGTGACCAGGTTGCCGGACCAGCTGTGCGCCAACTCGTGCGCGACCACGCTGACCAGCGACTTGTCACCGATCACCACGGTCGGCGTCGCGAACGTCATCCGCGGGTTCTCCATGCCGCCGTACGGGAACGACGGCGGCAGCACGAGGATGTCGTAGCGGCCCCAGCGATACGGCCCGAAAAGGGCCTCCGTGACCCGCATCATCTCCTCGGTGTCGGCGAACTCGGTCGCCGCCCGCCGGGCCATCTCCGGCTCGGCCCACACGCCGGACCGCTCACCGATCGGCTCGAACACCAGGTCGCCCGCGGCGATCGCCAGCAGGTACGACGGGATCGGCTCAGGCATCACCACGTCGTACGAACCGGTACGCCGGGACGTCGTCCCGTTGTCAGCGCTCATCAACACCATCAGCTCGGGCGGTGCGGTGACATGAGCGGCGTAGCTGAAGCGGACGCTCGGGGTGTCCTGCACCGGCACCCAGCTGCGAGCGTGGATCGCCTGCGACTGGCTGAACATGAACGGCATGACGCCGCCCGCGGTCATGGACGGCTCCAGCCACTGCAGACCGGTCGCTGTCGGCGCGGTCCGGTAGCTGATGCGCACCCGCTGGTGCTGCGGTGTGCGGATCGTCAGCGCGGAGCCGAGCTCCTTGTCGGGTACGGCGACGCTGTACTCGAGCGGCTCCCAGCCGTCTGCCGTCGCACCCTCCACCGCCAGCACGGTCAGATCACGCGTGTCGAGCACGAGCCGGTCACTGGTGCCGGTCCAGGCGAGCGTGTGCGTGGCCGTGCCGGCCAGCACCTTCTCGTCGAAGTCCAGCTCGAGGTCGAGCTCGAGGTGGGTGGTCCGAACCAAGGCAGGTTCGGCATAGGAATGCCGGTCGTACGTCACAGAGTCTCCCCGAGAGAGGTGGTCCGGGGAACAGTACCCACGCTGGAGCACGATCAGGCGGCCAATCTGGGCCAACAGCACCACCGTGCCAAAACACTGCTGTCTTGGTGCGGCCCGGCACCATGGAGACATGCGGGCCGTGTGGGCCGCCATCCTCGTCCTGCTGGCCGCCGCGTGCACCAGCAGCGACCCGCCACGCCTCCCTTCCCCCGCACCGTCCTCGAGCGCACCACAACCCCGACCGGCGCCTACTCCAACGCCCACTCTGGCGCCCACCCCTCGGCCGGCCCCAGCTGTCTTCGACAGCCGCGCCGCACTGCAGACGGTCGGCCACCTCGCGGGCCTAGGTCCACGTGAGGCGACCAGTCCGGCGTACCTGCGCGCTCTCACCTGGCTGGAGCAGCGCTTCCGCGCCGCCGGATACCAGACCACGCGTCAGCCCGTGCGCGTGCCTTCAGGCGTCTCCTGGGGAGTCCCGGTCCGCGCCGGCACCAGCTGGAACCTGATCGCCGCCAAACCAGGCTTCACACCGTCAGCGCCGCACCGCATCGTCGGTGCCCACCTGGACACAGTCCCCCAGGCACCCGGCGCCGAGGACAACGCTTCGGGCATCTCCGTCCTGCTCGGCACCGCTCAGCTCTACCAACGTCGGGCTCCGAGGCTCCCGACCATCTTTGTTGCTTTCGGCGCCGAAGAGCCGCGCGGCGATGGCGACAACCGCCATCACTACGGCTCCCGCACCTATGTTGCCGCGCTGCCGCCCGCACAACGCAGAGCGCTTCGCGGCATGGTGTCCCTCGACCGCGTCGGCGTAGGAAGCGTCGTACCGATCTGCTCTGCTCAAGCGAACGCCGTCGCGCTGCGGAACGAGCTTCGGACCGTCGCAGCGCGCGCTCGCGTGCCGAGTCGAGCGTGTGTGAACAGGTCGAGTGACCACTGGTCGTTCGTCCGCGCCGGGCTACCAGGTGTCCGGCTGGGCAGCACGCCCTACGCCGAGTATCACAGCGCCCGCGACCTCCCTCGGGTTGTGTCGCCCGCGCAGCTCGGCCGGATGGGTCGTGTGGTGACCACCTGGCTCGACAACTAGCGGATGTCCGACAGGATCTGCTCCGCCCGGGCGCCGGTCACGACCCGCGGGCTGAAGTCACTACCGATCACGTACGGCGTGAGCCGCGCGGCCTTGAGCGTCTTGCCCCAGTAGGTGAGCTCCAGCAGGACGCCCTCCTGGGTCTGCTGGGAGAAGTCCATGTCGAACACCAGATTGCCCAGCGAGTGCGCGACCACCTTCCCGGCCGGGAACTGCACGTCCTGCACCCAGTGCGGATGCCCGCCGATCACCAGATTCGCTCCAGCCTTGGTCAGTGCAGACGCAACCGTCCGCTGCGCCGGAACGGGTGTGTGCGTGTACTGCTGACCCCAATGCGGAAGTACGACGACGACGTCGACAGCGGACTTCAACGCTGCCACCGCCTTCGTGAGCGCCGCCAGGTCGCCGGCGTTCAGCGGTCCTGTCCGTGGCGGCATCCGCACGCTGAGTGCACCGGGACTCGTTGACGTCGCGCGTGGCGTCTCGCCGATCGCGTTGAACGCCAGGAAGCCGAACCGGACTCCATCACGCTCGACGATCGCCGGGCGGACAGCCTCCGCGACGTTGCCTCCGGCCCCTACCGGCTGGAGGCCACCGGCCCGCACCAACCGAACCGTCTCCAGCAGGGCGCGATCCTGGAAGTCGCCGGTGTGGTTGTTGGCCAACGACAGCACATCGACGCCGGCGTCCCGCAGGCCCTTCACCACGCCTGGTGGGGCGGCGAAAGAGTCACCGCCTTGCTGTGCCGTTCCTGCCCGGGACAGGGTGCTCTCCAGGTTCACGACGGTGACGTCGGCCGCGGCCAGCCTCGATCCGATGAAGCGCAGCGGACTGGACACATCACCGGTCCGCGCCGCCGCGGTCGCCACCCTTCGGCCGAGCATGACGTCACCGCCGAACGTCACGTCGACGACCGGCCCGGCAGGCTTCGGCCCCGAGGTGCGGAGTGGATACCGCACGGGTTGCTTCAGCGGGTCGATCCCGCCGACCGTCAGCGGCCTCACACTCGGCCCGACCGCGGCAGCAGGCACGACGGCGAGTGCGCTGGTGGATCGTTGCGCGTCGCGAAACGACGTGACGCGGAATCCCCGCCAGGACTTGGTCGTTCCCCGCGCGATCGCCCTCGCAGTAGCCAGGTCGATGTCCCGTGCCGCCCGGGTCGGATGAATAACGAGAACGAGCGGTTGGGTTTCGCTGACGGTCGGAGTCGGTTGCGGACGGCTCGGCGAAGACTTCGGCGTACTCGAAGGGCTGGGCGGGGGCTGCGTTGTGGTGTTGTCCGAGCAGGCGACCAGGGCGGCCGCTGCAGCAGCCAGCGAGAGACGCCGCCATACCGCCATGGATCCACGGTAGCCAGACTCGCCAAGGAACAAGACGGTTGCGGGAACCGGGGTGGTTGCTAGCAGACTGTCACCATGATGTCCGAGGGACGACCCGAACTCGTGCTGAAGCGGCGGCCGTTCGGATCGTGGTTGCTCGGACCGGCCGACCAGAGTACGACGCTGCTGCGGTTCCGGCTGCAGGTGCTGATGACAACCTTCTCGATCGTCACCAACCTGATCGGTGCCGCGGTCGTGTTCGTGCTGGCCGTCTTCGTGCTGCCCGGGCCGCCGCTGGTCGACGAGCTCCAGCTCGCCGAGGCGATCGTGATCCCGCTGTACTTCCTTCTCGCGGTGGTGATCGGCTGCATCTGGAGCACGCGGCTCACCCGCCAGGTCACCCGGTGGGTCGACGAGGAAAGGCCCGCCACCCGGAAGGAGCAGCTCGCGACGCTCCAGCTGCCGCTGCGGCTGACGTTGATCGAGGTGCTGCTCTGGTCGGTCGCCGGGGTGATCTTCACCGCGATGACGCTCGCGCTCCAGCCGGAGAACGCGCTCCGCGTTGCGGCCACGGTCTTCGACGGCATGATCATCACCTGCACGATCTCGTACCTGTTGACCGAGTTCGCGCTCCGGCCGGTCGCCGCGCGGGCGCTGGCCGACTCCTCGCCGCCGCGCCGGGTGCTCGCGGCGGGCCTCAAGGCCCGCATCGTGATCTTCTGGGCGGTCGGCTCCGGCGTACCAGTGGCCGGCCTGATGCTGGCGGCCATCGTCGCCCTGTTCGAGAAGGATGTCTCCACGACCCGGCTCTCGGTCGTGATCCTTGCCCTGGGCATCGTGGCCATCGGCAACGGCTGGTTGCTCACCGTGCTGTCGGCCCGGTCGGTGGTCGCGCCGGTACGGTCGGTCCGCAATGCCCTCACGCTGATCGGCGAGGGAGAGCTGAACATTCGCATCCCGGTCTTTGACGGCACCGAGCTCGGCTCGCTGCAGTCGGGCTTCAACCAGATGGCGGAAGGCCTGCGCGAGCGCGAGCGGATCCGGGACGTCTTCGGCCGGTACGTCGGTCCGGAGGTGGTGCAGGAGGCGCTCGCGAGTGACCGGCTCGGTGGGGAGGATCGCTTCGTCGCTGTCCTCTTCGTCGACCTGATCGGCTCGACAGAGCTCGCCGCCGAGCGCCCGCCGGCCGAGGTGGTGCAACTGCTGAACCGCTTCTTCACGATCGTGGTCGACGAAGTCGACCAGCAAGGCGGGTTCGTCAACAAGTTCGCCGGCGACGCCGCACTCGCGATCTTCGGCGCCCCGGCCGAGCTCCCGGACGCGGCCGGAAGCGCTCTCCGGGCCGCCCGCACGCTGGCCGCCCGGCTCGACGACGAACTGCCCGAGGTCACAGCCGGCATCGGGGTCACCGCCGGCATCGTGGTCGCGGGCACGGTCGGCGACGTACGCCGGCACGAGTACACGGTCATCGGCGACCCGGTGAACGAAGCCGCCCGCCTCAGCGAACTCGCCAAGTCGACCCCCGGCCGGCTGATCGCCTCGATGACCGCCGTCTCAGAGGCAGTCCCTACCGAGGCGCAGAACTGGCACTCAAGTGACCAGGTGACCGTCAGGGGCCGCGCCGCCCCGACCCATCTGGCCATCCCGCACTGACTTCTCGTGGAGTAGCTGGTGCAAAAGCGCCGCGCCGTGGAGCATCGCATTCGTCTGGCGGTTGTGCGCGGCCCGGCGCTCGGCAATCGCACTGCGAAGCGCCTCGGTGCTGCCGGTACGACGGAGACCGTCGAGGACCGGCCTGATCTGCTCGAAGTAGTAGCGCCCCTGGCGCAGCATGTGGATGATCCGGGCATCACGGATCTGCTCCGGTCCGTACTTCCGGTACTTCGTCCCAGGCTCCCGCGTCGGCGACAGGAGTCCCGCCGCCTCCCAGACCCGCAGCGCCGACGTACGCACTCCCAGCTGATGCGCCAGCTCCCCGACCAGCAAGGACGGACCATTCGCCGGCGTCTCATCCAGGAACTCCGCCGCCATGGCCCCGAGCGCCTCGCTGGCGGCGTCGGTCGCCAACCGTTGCTGGTGGAGTCCGGCATGCGCGGCGTCGACCATCCGGTAGGCGAGCTCGTGGTCTCCCGCATGGACGGCCTGCATGATCGACGTCGCCACCTCAGGCCCGAACCCAGGTGCCAGCGCCCGATAGGTCAACAGCGCGGACAGATGCTCATCGCCGTACTGGCGGTACCCGCTCGCACTCCGCGGAGCCGGCGGCAGGATCCCGGCCGCCTCGTAGTTGCGCACCAACTGTGTCGAGACCCCAGCCCGCCGCGCCAGATCCACTGGCCGCAACCCCACGCCGCACCTCCGTTCAAGAGCTCCGGCGGTCAGCGGCCGCCGGAGACGTCGAGGGTGGTGCCAGTCATGTAAGAGGACCGATCGGAGGCGAGGAAGGCGATCGCCTCGGCGACCTCCTCGGGCTTGCCGGGACGGGCCAGCGGCGGAGTGGTGCCGATGCGGTCCAGGCGGCCGGGCTCGTGGATGTCGGTCTCGATCAGCCCGGGGCGGACGCCGAGGACGCGGACACCTTCCGTCGCCACCTCGTTCGCCAGTCCGATCGTGAGCGCGTCGACGGCCGCCTTGCTCGCGGCGTAGTCGACGTACTCGCCCGCCGAGCCGAGCACGGCTGCCCGCGACGACACATTGACGATCACTCCCCCGGTGCCGCCGTACGCCGTGGACATCCGTCGTACCGCGGCGCCCGCGACCAGGAAGGCGCTGATCGAGTTGATCCGGAAGACCCGGTCCAGCCGTTCGGCGTCGTACTCCGCCACCCGGCCGGACGGTGAGACGATGCCGGCATTGTTGATCACGGCACCGATCGGCCCGAGTGCGGCGGTGACAGTGTCGAAGAGGTGCTCGATCTGGTCCGCCTCGAGTACGTCGGCCTGCACCGCGACCGCGCGCCGGCCGAGCTCCGCGCACGCCTTGACGACGCGTGCCGCCCCGTCCGCACGGGTCCGGTAGTTCACGCCCACGTCCCATCCGTCGGCCGCCAGAGCGACCGCCGCCGCGGCACCGATGCCGCGGCTCCCACCGGTGATCAGAGCGACCCCGCGCTCTCCGTCAGTCCCAGTCATGCCCCTACCCTGTCATGCCTCACGAAGCAGGCGGCAAGGTGAACTGCAGCTGGGTCTCCGTGTCCTCGAAGCCGAGCGCGCGATACAGCCTGATCGCGAGGTACTCCGGGTCCGCCACCATCACCAGCGTCCGCGCACCACCGTCGGTCAGCCCGTACGTCGACGCGTGGTGGACCAGTGTGCTCGCGATACCACGGTTGCGGTCGTCCGGGTGGGTCTGCACGTGCTGGAATCGCGCGAGCCCCTTGCCGTCGAACATCAGCCCGAGTGAGCTCTGCAACCGGTCACCGTCGAACGCACCGAACCACTTCCCGTGCCCGGCCTCCACCAGCGCCCGCTGCGCCGCGTCCCTGCGCCGGCTGAACTCGACGTACCCGTCGTCGACCTTCATCGTCGCGGTCGCCAGGCCGAGCTGGGTCACTTGCTCCCAGTCGTCGTCGCTGGTGATGAACCGGTACGTCGACTCGTCGTTCGGCCGGCGGGGTGCGACGACCTGGCCGGCGGTCATCACCACGTTCCGGTCGACCGTGAACCCGGCCGCGGTGAGCTCGTCCTCGGCGCCGATCTCGCCGTCGACGCTGTCGATGCCGAAGGCAACATGCTCCGCGGCCGGGAACTCGGCGCGGTACGTCTCCAGCCGGGACTTCGCGTCACCGGCGGCGAAGCTCGAGCGGTACAGCAGGAAGTTCCCCCACCAGTACGTCGGGTTCGACGGCGTCCGGATCACGACGTACTCACCGGCGTCCTCGAACACGCTGCCACTCAGCTCCAGGAGCAACAGATCGGTCCGGTAGCCGAGGCTCTTGATCTCCACCAGCTCATCCTCCAGGGCACGTCAATCGGATTCGGGCGTTGACATGCAGCCGCCTGGCTGCCTATTGTCAGTCATGCAGCCACACGGCTGCATATCCTGATCGGAGTGCGATGGACGACGAGGTGTTCCGCGCCCTGGCCGACCCCAGCCGCCGGCAGTTGCTCGACATGCTGAACGCGCGCAACGGCCAGACGCTGCGGGAGCTCTGCGCCGGCCTCGACATGGCCCGGCAGTCGGTGAGCAAGCACCTCGCCGTCCTCGAGACGGCGAACCTCGTCACCACCGTGTGGCGGGGCCGGGAGAAGTTGCACCACCTGAACGCCGAGCCGATCAACGCCATCGCCGAGCGCTGGATCAACCGGTACGACCGCCGGCGGGTCGAGCTGTTCGCCGATCTCAAGACAGTTCTGGAGGCCGAAACCATGGACGACAACGACTTCGTCTACACCACGTACATCAAGACAACGCCGGAGCGGCTGTGGCAGGCACTGACCGACCCGAAGTTCACCGAGCAGTACTGGGGTGTCCAGTTCGAGACCGACTGGAAGGCCGGCTCCGAGTTGGTCTGGCACCAGGGTGACGTCACGATGGCCGGGCCGGGCCAGGTCGTGCTGGAGCACGACCCTTACACGCGGCTGTCCTACGCCTGGCATCACATGACGCCCGAGTTCGCCAAGGCGGTGAACATGGATGACAACCTCTACCGCAGGGCCAGCACCGAGCCGCTGTCCACGGCGACCTTCGAGCTCGTGCCGACCGGCGACCAGGTCAAGCTGACCGTCATCCACAGCGGCTTCGGGCCGGGCAGCGCCATCCGCGAGATGGTCAGCGAGGGCTGGGTCGCACTCCTGTCCGACCTCAAGTCCTTCGTCGAATCCACCCCCGAACTCGCGGTCGTGAAGTAGTCCCTACGGACGCTTGTGGATGAGAAGTGGGAGGACTGCTGCCGCACCGGATTCGCGGAGCTTGGCGGCGGCGACGGTGACGGGCCACTGGGAGGAGCTGGCGTCGACGAGGAGCAGTACGGTGCGGCCCGCGACCGACTGTGCGGTCTGGTCGTCGACGTGGAGGCCGTCCCGCCAGACCTTGGCTTCCTCGGCCGAGGACAGGTCGTCGGTGAAGCCGGTCGGGTTGATCGTGAGCTCGGCGCGATCCAGGTGGCCGACGGATGCGACGTGGTCGGCGATCGCCGAGGTCAGACGGCCGTGGCCCGCGGCCGGCAGCGGTACGACGACCTCGGGACGACCTGACCAGCTGCTGCGCCAGCGCGACAACGCGGCGACAGCGCCGGACTTCAGGGCTTCGAGAGGCTCGGCCGGGAGGTCGGCATCGGCGTTGAGGGTGGCACGGAGGACCTCGCGCCATTCGGGAGCGTCGGCGTAGATGAGACTCCGGCCGGGCTCGGCCATCAGCTCGGCAGGGATTCGTCCCTTCGCGCCGAACGCGCCGCCCGGCCACATCTTCCGCGGCTCCAGCACATGCACCTCGCCGCGCAACAGCCGGGTGATCGTCGCCACCGTCTCCGCCTGCGCCGTCGGCAGCAGCGGATCCGGCAACGCCCCGAGGCACACCGAGCACCGCCCGCACGGCTCGGCCGACGGGTCGTCCAGCGACTCCTGGAGCAGTTGCATCAGGCAACGGTCGCCACGCGTGTAGGCGCGCATGATGTCCGCCTCGCGCCGCCGTACCGCGACGATCCCGTCATAGTGCGCGGCGTCGAAGGTCCACTCCACCCCGGTCCGCACCCAGCCGCGCTCGACGCGGTCGACCGCACCGTCGACCGCCAACTGCTTCAGCATCAGCTCGACCCGGGTCCGGCGCAGTCCGGTCTCCGCCTCCAGCATGGGAACGGTGGCCGGCTGATCCGGCCCGTAGCCGTCGAGCGCCTGCAGCAGACGATTCACGTTCTCCGGAACAGGGATGGTCGCGGTCGCGAAGTAGTCCCACACACCGGCGTCCGCGTCCGACGGCAGCAACGCCACGATCGCGTGGTCGATGCCACGCCCGGCCCGCCCGACCTGCTGGTAGTACGACACCGGCGACGGCGGCGATCCGACGTGCACCACGAACCCCAGGTCCGGCTTGTCGTACCCCATGCCGAGCGCGGAGGTCGCGATCAGCGCCTTCAACTGGTTCGCGCGCAGCGCGTCCTCGAGACTCTCCCGCTCCCCCGCCTCCAACCCACCCGTGTACGCCGCCACCGGCACATCGCGCCCGTGGACCTCCTGGATCGTCGCCGCCAGCCGCTGCGCGTCGGCCACGGTGAGCGTGTAGACGATCCCGGATCCCGGCAGCTTCGGCAGGTGATCGACGACCCACGCGAACCGATCCAACGGCGACAGCGCATCGACCACCGCCAGTTGCAGGCTCGATCGCGCCAGCGGGCCTCGCAGTACCAGCGTGGACTCGCCCAACTGATGCGCGACGTCGTCGGTGACGCGTGAGTTCGCCGTCGCCGTGGTCGCGAGAACCGGGGTCTTCGGGTTCAGCTGCTGCAGTACGTCGGACACGCGGCGGTAGTCCGGCCGGAAGTCGTGACCCCAGTCCGACACCGCGTGCGCCTCGTCGATCACCAGCAGCCCGACCTGGCCGGCCAGCGCGTCGAGCACCCGGCGCCCGAACCCGGGATTCGCGAGCCGCTCAGGCGACACCAGCAGTACGTCGATGCCCCCGGAGCGCAGGTCGTGCTCGATGCTCGACCACTCGTCGATGTTGTTCGAGTTGAGCGTCGCCGCGCGCAGCCCGGCTCGGCTCGCGGCCGCGACCTGGTCCCGCATCAACGACAGCAACGGCGAGACGACAAGCGTCGGTCCAGCACCCTCGGCGCGGCGAATCGCGGTCGCAGCCCAGTACACAGCCGACTTCCCCCACCCGGTCGCCTGGACGACCAGCACCCGCGCGCCTGCCTCGCACAGGGCGGCGACCGCCGTCTCCTGATCGGGCCGCAACCGCGCGCTCTCCCCCGCGATCGCCTGGATCACGCCACCCGCGATCCCCGCGCGCGTGTCGGTCAGAGTGAGCGTCGTGCTGGAGTCAGCCATGCCGAAACCCTAGACGCCCGCACCCCCAGTTCGCTGAGCGCGGCCGCCGACCTGTGGAAAACCGTCGGTCAGGCGCACTTTCCGGGATGACACGGCTCACCGTCAGCGGCCATCAGTCGCTGCGGGCCTGGGCCGTTCGCGGCCAGAGCGTCGTACGGGTTGGCGAGGGCACAACGGTCGAGGGACAGGCAGCCACAGCCGACGCAGTCCTTGAAGTCGTCCCGGAGTTGTTCGAGGTGCAGGATGCGCTTGTCCAGCTCGGCCTGCCAGCACTCCGAGATGCGCTCCCAGTCCTGCCGGGTCGGTGTGCGGTTCTCGGGCAGCAACGCCAGGATCGCCGCCACCTCCGCAAGCGGGATACCGACCCTCTGCGCGATCCGGATCAAGGCGACCCGGCGCAGCGTGTCGCGCTTGTACCGGCGCTGGTTGCCCGACGTACGGCGACTCACGATCAGGTGCTGCCGCTCGTAGAAGTGCAGCGCCGAGATCGCCACACCACTGCGCTGCGACAGCTGCCCGACCGTCAACTCACCTGGCTCGATGTCCACCGCTCCGCCCTCCAACCTCAACCTAGATCGAGGCTAGCTCAGAGGGTCAGGCGGTCACGAGTCGGCGTCCGATGCTCGCGGACATCAGCGCGGCCGCCGCGCACAGTCCCCCGGCCAGGTACCAGGCGAGGTTGTAGCTGCCCTGCACGTCGCGGATCGCGCCCGCACCAGTGGCTGCCAGCGCCGCTCCGATCTGGTGCGACGCGAACACCCAGCCGAACACGATCGGCCCGTCCACTCCGAACCACTCCCGGCACAGCGCCACCGTCGGCGGCACGGTCGCGACCCAGTCGAGGCCGTAGAAGACGATGAACACCCAGACGCTCGGCTGCGCGGTCGGACCGAGCAGCGACGGCAGGATCAGCAGCGACAGCCCGCGCAGCGAGTAGTAGCCGATCAGCAGGTACCGCGGATCCCACCGGTCCGTCAGCCAGCCGGACACGATCGTGCCGCCGACGTCGAACACACCCACCAGCGCCAGCAGCGACGCCGCAGTCGTGGCCGGCATGCCATGGTCGTGCGCAGCCGTGACGAAGTGTGTGCCGATCAGACCGTTGGTCGACGCTCCACAGATCGCGAACCCACCCGCGAGCAGCCAGAACGCCGGTCGCCGCATCGCGGTCCACAACGCGGTCACCGCGCGCACTGCGCTGCTCCCGGTCGACTCGACCCGCTGCCCGGCCGTGCTCCCCTCCGGAGCGCCGTACGCCCTCAGTCCGACATCGCTCGGGTAGTCACGCAGGAACAGCAGCACCAGCGGTACGACGGCCAGTGCGGTGCCGGCCGCGACCAGGGCCGGCACGCGCCAGCCATAGTTGGTCGCCAGGTTCGCAATCAGCGGCAGGAAGATCAGCTGCCCGGTCGCACCGGCCGCTGTGAGGATCCCGGTGACCAGTCCGCGGCGGGCGACGAACCAGCGACCGGTGATGGTCGCGACGAACGTCATGGACATCGATCCGGTGCCGACACCGACGAGCAGACCCCAGCAGAGCAGCAACTGCCAGGACGAGGTCATGAAGATCGTGAGTCCGCTGCCGAGAGCGATCAGCACCAGCGCGCCGCTGACCACCCGGCGCAGACCGAGCCGGTCCATCAGCGCCGCGGCGAACGGCGAGATCAGACCGTACAGCAGCAGGTTGATCGACACCGCCGACGAGATCGTGGCGTGCGACCAGCCGAACTCGTCGTGCAGCGGGTCGAGCAGCACGCTCGGCACGGACCGGAACCCGGCCGCGCCGATCAGGGTCACGAACCCCACAGCGGCGACTGCCCAGGCAAGATGCACCCGGGCAGCCTTCTTCGTCGGCAGAATCTGCGTCACCCGCCTAGATTGCCGTCCGGAACGTCGCCGAACCAGTGGCCGGACCGCCACCATGTGTCAAGATATGGCCATGACAGCCCGAGGCAAGCGGCATCTGGCCGCGGTCGGCCCGCACCGGGTCGCCGTCCTGGCCCTCGAACCGGTGGTCGGCTTCGATCTGACCATCCCACCGGCTGTGCTCGGCGCCGCGGCCCGCGCGGACGGCAAGCCGCTGTACGACGTGCGCGTCTGCGGCCTGGACAGGTCGCCGGTCCGGACCAGCGCCGGATTCAGCCTGCTCCCGGACTACGGACCCGAGGAACTGGCGGAAGCCGACACGGTCATCATCCCGGGGACCTACTACCCGAAGCCGCGCAACGAGGGCATCCTGCCCGACGACCTCGCCGCTGCCCTCGCCACGATCCGGCCCGGGACGCGGATCGCCTCGATCTGCACCGGTGCGTTCGTGCTCGCCGCGGCCGGCTACCTCGACGGACGGCCGGCCACGACGCACTGGAAGCGGGCCGAGCTGTTCCGCCGCATCTACCCGCACATCGACCTGCAGGAGGAGTTGCTGTTCGTCGACGACGGCGACGTGGTCACGTCCGCCGGTCTGGCCGCGGGCGTCGACATGTGCCTGCACCTGGTCCGCCGCGACTTCGGCAGCGAGGTCGCCAACCGCGCTGCGCGGAGCTGCGTCGTACCGCCGTGGCGGGACGGTGGCCAGTCCCAGTTCATCGAGCGCGTCGTACCGGACGAAGGCACCGACGGTACGGCGCCCACCCGGGCGTGGGCGCTGCAGCGGCTCGACGAGGAGCTGACCTTGCCGGGGCTGGCCGCGCACGCCAGGATGAGCGTGCGCACGTTCAGCCGCCGGTTCAAGGCCGAGACCGGGCAGTCACCAGGAGCGTGGCTTTTGCAGCAGCGCGTGCGCCATGCCTGTGAGTTGCTGGAGACGACCGACCTCTCCGTGGACCGTGTCGCCGACGCCGCCGGTCTGGGCACCGCGGCGTCGTTGCGGCACCACCTCCGCTCCGAGCTCGGGGTGTCGCCGCTCGCCTACCGCAAGACCTTCCGCGCCGGCTGACGGGCGTCAGAGCACGACAAGGTCGTGCGGCCGCTGGTTCATCGGCTCGACGCCGTCCTCGGTGACGACCACGATGTCCTCGATCCGCGCACCCCACCGGCCCGGCTGGTAGATGCCTGGTTCGACGCTGAACGCCATCCCCGGCTCGAGCAGCAGTCCGTTCCCACCGACGATGTACGGCTCCTCGTGGACGTCGAGCCCGATCCCGTGACCGGTCCGGTGGATGAAGAAGTCGCCGAAGCCGGCTGACGCGATCACCTCCCGCGCCGCCACGTCGATCGATTCCGCGGAGACCCCCGGCCGCACCGCGTCCACCGCCGCCTGCTGCGCATCCCGCAGTACGGCGTAGGTCGCGGCGACATCGGCGTCGCGCGGCGTGCCCACGGCGTACGTCCGGGTCGAGTCCGAGTTGTAGCCCTCGGCAACGGGTCCGCCGATGTCGACCACCACGACGTCGCCCGCCTCGATGACCCGATCGGACAGGGCGTGGTGCGGGCTCGCACCGTTCGGTCCGCTCGCGACGATGACGAAGTCGGCCACGACGTGACCCTCCTCGACGATCGCGTCCGCGATGTCCGCGCCGACCTCCGCCTCGGTCCGGCCGGGCCGCAGCCACTCGCCGACCCGGGCGTGCACGCGGTCGATCGCCGCGCCCGCCTTCCGCAGAGCCTCGACCTCCGCCGCGTCCTTCCGCATCCGCAGCTCACGCACGATCGGACCGGCCAGGGTCTGCTCCGCCTTGGGCAGTGCGTCCCTCAGCGCCAGCACGTGGAGCGCGGGCGTGAAGTCGCTGACCGCGACCCGGTCCGAACCGCGCAGCCGGTCCGCCGCCAGGCCGTACGCATCGTCGCCGTCAACCCACGTGACGACCTCGACCCCGAGTTCCCCCAGCGGCAGGCCGTCGTACCCAGGTGCTTCCAGCTTCGGTACGACGAGCGCCGGGGCCCCGTCGGCGGGGATCACCAACGTCGTGAGGCGTTCGAAGGATCCGCCGGGCTGACCGAGGAGATAGCGCAGGTCGGAACCCGGCGCGATCAGAAGGCCGGTGCCGGCCGCGGCCTCTCGGGCACGCTCCAGGCGGGAACGGAGAACAGCGGGTTCAGGGACAGGACCAAGGGGTGAGCGACGAGCCATGAGGTCGACTCTAGTGCCCTGCGGCGGAGATCGCTTGAGCGATTGCGGTGTCCAGGTGCGTGCATCGCAAGGCGGAGAAGCGTTCTCGATGCGGAGCATCGTGGATGCTTCTCCAACGCCGCGAGGTGCGTGCCTGGGCGCCGCAAGCGCCAAGGGATCTCCGACGCAGGGCACTAGAACTGTCGGCGGCGATTGCTACAACTTGTTTCGCCCTGACCGGGCTTGGCGAAAGGCGATTCTGATGACACTGCACCACGTGTCCTACGGCGACGGCACTCCCGTGCTGGCGCTGCACGGCTGGACTCCCGACCACCGGCTGATGACCGGCTGCCTCGAGCCGATCTTCACCGACCTGCCCGGCTATCGCCGGCTCTACCCCGACCTGCCCGGCATGGGGCAGAGCCCGGCCGGCGACATCGACAGCTCGGACGGGATCCTCGCGGCCGTGCAGAGCTTCGTCGACGAGCAGATCGGCGCCGAGCCCTTCCTGCTCATCGGGGAGTCGTACGGCGGCTACCTGGCGCGAGCCCTGACCCGGGAGAGACCGGAGCAGGTGCTCGGTCTCAGCCTGATCTGCCCGATCGGCACAGTCGTCGAGAACGCGGACCGCACCGTGCCCGAGCACGTCGTGCTGCGATCGGAGCCGGGCGTCGTCGAGTCGCTGATCGAAGGTGAGGACTTCACCGATCTGGCCGTCGTGCGGACCGCCACGGCCTTGGCGGCGTACCGGAAGGACGTTGCCCCCGGGCTCGCGATCGCCGACACCGCAGCGCTCGATCGCATCGAGAAGAAGCGCAGGCTGTCGGTCGATCCGGAGAGCGGTCCCGTCTGGACCCGCCCGACGCTGATCGTCTGCGGCCGGCAGGACTCGATCACCGGGTACGAGGACACGTATGTCCTGCTCCCCCACTACCCGCGGGCGAGCTTCGCCGTCCTCGACGTGGCGGGACACAACCTCCAACTCGAGCAACCGGAGCTGTTCGCTGCTCTGACCCGTGAGTGGTTGCAGCGGGTCGCCGACGACGCGCAGGGCCTGCCGTAGGCGACTACCAGCGGGTAATGTCCCGTTCATGGTGACTGGGAAGCGGTCGATCGGATGGTCGTTACTGGTCGCGCTGACCAACGGGCGGGCGCGGATCGGCGACGACCAGCTGGCCGCTGCCGTCGGTGGACGGGTGATCCTGGTGACCGGGGCGTCGTACGGGATCGGTGAAGCGACCGCGCGGCGACTCGCCCGGGCCGGAGCGACGGTGCTGCTGGTGGCTCGGACGGCCGACCAACTGGAGGTGGTGGCCGGCGAGATCCGGGCAGCAGGCGGCACGGCGTTCGTCTATCCCACCAACCTGGCTGATCCGGCAGCTGTCGAGGAGCTCGCGCGGACAGTGCTGGCCGAGCACGGACACGTCGACGTGCTGGTGAGCAACGCGGGCAAGTCGATCCGCCGGTCGATCGCCGACTCCTACCAACGCTTCCACGACATCGAGCGGACGAACGCGGTCAATTACCTCGGCCCGGCCAAGCTCGTCCTCGAGCTGCTCCCGTCGATGCGCGAACGCCGCTCCGGACACATCGTGAACGTCTCGACCGCCGGAGTCCGGACACCGCCGATGGCCCGCTGGTCGGCGTACCTGGCCTCGAAGAGCGCGTTCGACGTCTGGCTGCGGTCCGTGGCGCAGGAGATCCGCGGCGACGGAGTCACCACGTCGACCGTCTACATGGGTCTCGTGCACACGCGGATGAGCGAGCCGACCCCCTTGCTGAACAAGATGCCCGGACTGTCGCCCGAGCAGGCCGCCGATCAGGTGTGTACGGCGGTCGCCGAACGACCGCACAACATCACGCCACCGATGGTCCGGCCGGCCGATGCCTTGGGCAACCTGTTGCGCGTGCCCACCGACCGGCTCTTCGAGCAGTACTTCCGGCGTACCGACGGGAGATCCAAGCGCAGGGGGCAGCCGTGAGGGCCCCGCGGCCGATCGCGCCGATCCGGCCGCCGGAGTGGCTGGTCCAGGGCGCGGCCGAGGTCGGCGGTGTGTCCGTCGCGTTGCTGAGGTCCGGAGTCTGGCGGTCCGCTCGGCCTTCACACCTCATCAGGATCGAGCGCGCTCTGCGCCACTGGGGCCAGTCGATGGCCGCACTGGGCGTGATCGCGGCGATCCGCTACCCCGATCGCGCCGCCGTGATCGACGAGGACGGCAGTACGACGTACGCCGAGCTGGACCACCGGTGTGAGCGGATCGCGGCGGCGATGCACTCCCAGCACAAGATCGTTGCCGGCAGCAAGGTTGCGGTGCTGTGCCGGAACCACCGTGGCTTCCTCGAGGCGACGCTGTCCGCCTCCCGGGTGGGCGCGGACGTGTTGTTCGTGAACACCGAGTTCGCTCCCCCGCAGCTGGCCGCGGTGCTGGAGCGGCATCAACCCGATCTACTCGTCCACGACGCGGAGTTCGACCCACCGGCGGACATCCCGTCCGTGCTCTCGGACCTCGACGAGCTCGCCACCTCCGATGCACCTGAAGCGCCGAAGCCGGACTCGCCCGGGCACATCACCATCCTCACTTCCGGCACGACCGGGACGCCGAAGGCCGCGCCACGGGTGCCGACCGCGCTCGGCCTCGCCGGACTCACCGCGAGTGCGCTCAATCGCATCGGGCTGCGGTCGGGCGAGCCGATGGTGATCTGCCCGCCGCTGTTCCATGGACTCGGTCTGCTGACCTCGATGCTCGCGCTCTTCCTCGGCTCGCCGCTGGTGCTGGCCCGCCGGTTCGACGCCGGCGCGGTGCTCGCCTCGGCCGAACGGACCAGAGCCGGCTCAATGGTCGCCGTGCCGGTGATGCTGCGGCGGATGCTGGAGCTCGGCCCGACGGAGATCGCGACGCACGATCTCCGGTCGCTGCGGGCGGTGATCTCCGGTGCGTCCGCGCTCGGCGCGCCACTGGCCGAGCGGTTCATCACGCAGTTCGGGCCGGTGTTGTGTGACGCCTACGGATCGAGCGAGGTCGGGATCGCCACCATCGCCACCTCCGCCGACCTGATCGCCGCGCCCGGGACGGTCGGGCGGCCGTGTCTCGGCAGCTCGATCCGGATCCTCGACGACAACGATCGGCCGCTGCCCACCGGCGAGACCGGGCGGATCTTCGCCGGCGGCGGGCTCGTGTTCGGCGGCTACTCCGATGGCTCCAGCAAGACGGTCGTCGACGGGCGGATGAGCACCGGCGACCTCGGACACCTGGACCGGCTCGGTCGGCTGTTCGTGGACGGCCGCGAGGACGACATGATCGTGTCGGGCGGCGAGAACGTGTACCCGGTCGAGGTCGAGGAGTGCCTGGCCAGTCACCCCGCGGTCGCCGAGGCCGCGGTGGTCGGCGTGCCGGACGAGGAGTTCGGCCAACGTCTGATCGCGTACGTCGTACTGCGCGAGCCGGTGTCGGAGGACGACCTGATGGCTCACGTCCGCGCGAATCTGGCCCGCTACAAGACGCCTCGCGAGATCCGCGTCGTGGACGAGTTCCCCCGCAACGCCACCGGCAAGGTTCTTCGCAATCGGCTACCAGACATGACCTAGTCCGAAGGCGTCGCGGAAGCGGGCCATCCGGTCCTCCGTGTGCGCGTGGTCGCCGAAGAAGACCGCCAGGGTCTCGGCGCCGGCCGCGGTGAGTTCGGTCCCCAGCCGAACGGCCTTGTCCAATTCCGAGTCCGGGCCGAACCAGTGCAGGCGGCTGCCGACCGTGACCCGACGGTCGGTCTGAGCGCGGAGCTTCGCGACGGCCGCGGCGAAGGACGGCGCATCGAGGCCCAGCGCCTGCCACTCGTCGCCGAAGCGTGCGACGCGACGGAGGGCGGGCGCACTGTCGCCACCGACCATGATCGGGAGCGGGGCGCGCAGCTTCGGCTCGAAGACACCGCCGCGGTCCTCGCCGGCGAACAACCCCCGGATGATCTCCAGCGACTCGTCCGTCCGTCGCCCCCGCTCGCGGAACGGAGCGCCGACGGCGGCGAACTCGGTCTCGGTCCACCCCACGCCGACGCCGAGTACCACTCGCTCACCGGACAGCCGATGCAGGGTCGCTGCCTGCTTCGCGACGACGTACGGGTTGCGCAGCGGCAGGATCATCACCGAGGTCCCGAACCGGATCCGCGTCGTCCGGGCCGCGAGGTAGCCGATCGTCACCAGCGGCTCGTACACCCCGCCGTACTCCGATCCGAACTCGCCCGGCGGCAGGATGTGATCGGGCAACCACGCCGTGCCGTAGCCGAGTTCCTCCGCGGCGACGGCCAGTTCGGCCAGCCGTTCGGGCGGCATGGTCGCCGATTCGTCAGGCAACACCACTTGCAGTTCGACCATGCGGTCGACGCTATCGCCTCACACCGGTGTCAGAGTCAAACGATCGACGCCGGCCGCGCCAGTGCACCCCGGCGTCATTCCCGGGTCGCTCAGGTCCGGCGTGGGAGAGTGAACCTGTGAAGATCCTGGTCGGCTATGTGCCAACTGCCGAAGGTGAGGCCGCGCTCACCGCGGCGGCCGCCGAGGCGAAGTTGCGGGATGCGTCCGTGCTGCTGCTCAACACCAGTCGCGGCGACGCCTACATCGACGCCCGCTACGCCAACGCCGACGAACTCGCCACCGCCGAGGCGAGGCTCACCGAACTGGGCGTCGAGGTGAGCGTCCAGCAGGCCGTCTCCTCGGGCGACGTAGCCGGCGAACTCCTCAAGGCAGCCGGCGCCGAAGACGTCGGCCTGATCGTTCTGGGCCTTCGCCGCCGCAGCCCCGTCGGCAAGCTGATCCTCGGCAGCACCGCCCAAAGAGTGCTGCTCGAATCCCCCGTCCCGGTTCTCGCCGTGAAGGCGCCCTCCCGGCACCAGGACTGATCGTCTCCGTTGGGTAGCGGACGTCCACGCCATCACAATCGGCGTCGGCGGAAGGGTCGCCTGCGTGACGCGGTGTGGGGGCGCGGTTGTGATGGGCTGGCGGACCGGCGTGTTAAACCCAGGTGAGGCGTTGGGGTGGGGCGCCTAGACTTGTCGGTGCTATGCCTGATGCCCGGACCGAGTCCCCTAGTCCCTCCCCAGCCAACGGTCCCGCCCAGGACCCCGCCGCGCGTCGCCGTCCGCGACGGCGCGGGAAGAGGCCATCGGGTACGCCGAGAACCGCGCAGGACGCGACCCGCGACGGAGGCGACCAGGCGGGCGAGTCCCCGGACACCGCAGAAGGCGCGGTCAACCTCGCTGACATAGCGGCTCGGTTGGATGGATTGATGGCTTCCGACCGGGAGCAGCTCGGGCGCCGGCTGGAGCGGGTCCGGAGTACGAAGGAAGCGCACAAGCGTGAGCAGGCGTTGCAGGGTGTGCTCGGGGCGGTGGAGCAGGCCGAGCAGCGGGTGGAGTTGCGGCGGCTGGCGGTGCCCGAGATCACGTATCCGCCGGAGCTGCCGGTCAGTCAGCTGAAGGACGACATCGCGGCCGCGATCCGGGACCACCAGGTCGTGGTCGTCGCCGGCGAGACCGGCTCCGGCAAGACGACCCAGCTGCCGAAGATCTGTCTCGAGCTCGGCCGCGGCGTCGAAGGCATGATCGGGCACACGCAGCCCCGGCGCCTCGCCGCACGGACCGTGGCGGAGCGGATCGCGCAGGAGCTCGGCACGGAGCTGGGCGAGACCATCGGCTTCGCCGTACGGTTCACCGACAAGGTCAGTGAGCGGTCTCTGGTGAAGCTCATGACCGACGGCATCCTGCTGAACGAACTGCAGCGCGACCGCGACCTGAGCCGGTACGACACGCTCATCATCGACGAGGCGCACGAGCGCAGCCTGAACATCGACTTCATCCTCGGCTACCTCAAGCGCCTGCTCCCCCGCCGCCCGGACCTCAAGGTCATCATCACCTCCGCGACGATCGACCCGGAGCGGTTCGCCGAGCACTTCTCCGACAGCCAGGGCAACCCCGCGCCGATCGTCGAGGTCTCCGGCCGGACCTACCCGGTCGAGGTGCGCTACCGCCCGATCAACGACCCGGACGACCCGAGCACGCTGGACCGCGACCAGACCCAGGCGATCCTCGACGCCGTCGACGAACTCGAGCACGAGGCCTCGGGCGACGTACTGGTGTTCCTCAGCGGTGAGCGGGAGATCCGCGACACCGCCGACGCGCTCAACGACAAGTACGCCGGCCAACGCGGCCGACCCGGAGCCGTCGAGGTCCTGCCGCTGTACGCCAGACTCTCCAACGCCGAGCAGCACCGCGTCTTCCAGCCGCACTCGAACCGCCGCATCGTCCTCGCGACCAACGTCGCCGAGACCTCGCTGACCGTCCCCGGCATCAAGTACGTCGTCGACCCCGGTACGGCGCGGATCTCGCGGTACAGCCATCGCACCAAGGTCCAGCACCTGCCGATCGAGCCCGTCTCGCAGGCCAGCGCCAATCAGCGCAAGGGCCGCTCCGGCCGGACCAGCGACGGCATCTGCATCCGGCTGTACTCCGAGGAGCACTTCGAGAGCCGGCCCGAGTTCACCGACCCCGAGATCCTGCGCACCAATCTCGCGTCCGTCATTCTCCAGATGACCTCGATCGGGCTCGGCGACATCGCCGCGTTCCCGTTCATCGACGAGCCGGACAAGCGCAGCATCACCGACGGCCTGCAACTGCTCACCGAGCTCGGCGCGATCGAGTCCGCGAAGGCGACCGACCGGCACCGCAGGCTCACCCCGGTCGGCCGCCAGCTGGCCCAGATCCCGCTGGACCCGCGGCTGGCCCGGATGATCGTCGAGGCGGACAAGCACGGCTGTGTCCGCGAGGTGATGGTGATCGCGGCCGCGCTGTCGATCCAGGATCCACGCGAGCGGCCGACCGACGCCGAGGCGCAGGCGCAGCAGGCGCACGCCCGCTTCCGCGATCCCAGCAGCGACTTCCTCGGGTTCCTGAACCTGTGGAACTACCTGAAGAAGCAGCAGAAAGAGCTGTCCGGCAACCAGTTCCGCCGGATGTGCCGCAGCGAGTACCTCAA
This sequence comes from Kribbella sp. NPDC049227, assembly GCF_043197265.1. Taxonomy (NCBI): domain Bacteria; kingdom Bacillati; phylum Actinomycetota; class Actinomycetes; order Propionibacteriales; family Kribbellaceae; genus Kribbella; species Kribbella sp. NPDC049227. The sequence continues at coordinate 541,646 of NZ_JBICST010000006.1, forward strand.
CTATCTGCGCGTCCGGGAGTGGCAGGACATCTTCGCCCAGCTCCGCCAGGTCGCGTCCCAGATCGGCGTCACGCTGAACAGCGGCGAGGCGGCCGACCCACAGGCGGTCCACGTCTCGCTGATGTCCGGTCTGCTGTCCCATCTCGGCATGAAGGACCCGGCCAACCAGCACCAGTACCTCGGTGCCCGCGGCACCAAGTTCGCGATCTTCCCCGGCTCCGGGTTGTTCAAGAAGCCGCCGCAGTTCGTGATGGCCGCCGAACTTGTCGAGACCTCGCGGCTGTGGGCGCGGGTGAACGCCAAGATCGAACCCGAGTGGGCCGAGGACATCGCGCAGCACCTGATCAAACGCACGTACTCCGAGCCGCACTGGGAGCGCAAGGCCGGCGCGGTGATGGCCTACGAGAAGGTCACCCTGTACGGCGTACCGATCGTGGCGCGGCGCAAGGTCAACTACGGCAAGGTCGACCCCGAGGTCTCCCGCGAACTGTTCATCCGGCACGCGCTGGTCGAGGGCGACTGGGACACGCACCACAAGTTCTTCCACGAGAACCGCAAGCTGGTCGAGGAAGTCGAGGAGCTCGAGGAGCGGACCCGGCGGCGCGACCTGCTGGTCGACGACGAGACGCTGTTCGCCTTCTACGACGAACGCGTCGGCGCGGAGGTCGTCACCGGTCGGCACTTCGACACCTGGTGGAAGAAGGCCAGGCAGCGTGACGCCGACCTGCTCGACTTCGAGCGGTCCCTGGTGGTTCGCGAGGGTGCCGAGGTCAAGGAGGAGGAGTTCCCGCTGCACTGGATGCAGAACGGGATGACCTTCGACCTCACCTACGCCTTCGAGCCGGGCACCGACGCGGACGGCGTGACCGTGCACATCCCGCTGCTGGTGCTGAACCAGGTCACCGCGGACGGCTTCGAGTGGAGCGTGCCCGGCTTCCGCGAGGAGCTCGTCACCACCCTGATCAAGTCTTTGCCGAAGGCAATCAGGCGGAACATCGTGCCGGCCCCGGACCACGCCCGTCAGATCCTCCCCCACCTCGACCCGGCCTCCGGTCCGCTCACCGACGCGATGGCGCGCGAACTGCGCAACCTGCGCGACGTGGTGATCGAGCCGGCCGACTGGGACTGGAGCCGGGTGCCGGAGCACCTGCGGATGACCTTCCGGGTGATCGACGACAAGGGCAAGACGGTGGCCGAGGGCAAGGACCTGGCCAAGCTCAAGGAACGCCTCAAGCCGAAGACCAAGGCCGCCATCTCGCAGGTCGCGTCGAAGGCGGTCAGTGGACTCGAGCGGTCCGGCCTGACCGACTGGACGTTCGGCGACCTGCCGCGCAGCTTCTCCGAGCACCGCAACGGGCTCACGGTCGCCGGCTACCCGGCGCTCGTCGACGAGGGCAAGACGGTCGCGATCAGGCTGCAGGAGACCGAACGCGACCAGGCCGCCGCGATGTGGAACGGCACCCGCCGGCTCCTGCTGCTGACGATGCCGTCCGTGATCGACGTGGTCCAGCGCAACCTGACCAACCAGCAGAAGATGACGCTGATGGCAGGCCCGCACCGCAACGTCGGCGAACTGCTCGACGACGCGATCTCCGCGGCCGTCGACCAGTTGATGACCGCGGCGCACGGCCCGGCGTGGAACCTGACGGCCTTCTCCGTACTGCGGGACGCCGTACGGTCGGACCTCGCGGACACGGTGCTGACGATCCTGCGGCAGGTCGAGCAGGTGCTGGCCCACGCGCGGACAGTGGACAAGCTGATCTCGCGGGCATCGAGCCCGGCACTGCTCGCGGCGTTGTCCGACGTTCGCGGCCAGCTGGAAGGTCTGGTCCACCCCGGCTTCATCACCGAGACCGGAGCCACCCGGCTGCCCGATCTCGTGCGCTACCTGCGCGGGATGGAGCAACGGCTCGACAAGATCGGCGCCAACGCGATGCGCGACCGCTCGGGCATGGCGATCATCCAAACGCTCGATACGGACTACCGCGCCCGGCTGAACGCCGTGCCGACCGGCAAGTACCCGAGCCCGGAGCTTCTCGAGGTGCGGTGGATGCTCGAGGAGCTGCGGATCAGTCTGTTCGCGCAGACCCTCGGTACGCCGTACCCGGTCTCGGAGAAGCGGATCCGCAAGGCGCTCGCGACGGCTTGATCGATCGTTGATGCCGGCGCGGGATCGTCGGGTCATGACTGGACGATTCTTGAGGGTGCGGGCCCTGTGCGCGCTCGCTGCGCTTGTCATGACGCCGCTGGTGGCTGTGGGTACAGCCCCGGCGAGCGCCGTCGCGACCGGTGACTGGACCCAGTTCCGCAACGGGCCTGCTCACCAGGGCGTCAACACTGCCGAGACAGCGCTGTCGGTGTCGACCGTCGGCGGATTGCGGCAGCAGTGGGTGACGAAGATCGGAGGAAGCGTCTGGTCCTCGCCGGCGACCGCCGACGGCCGGGTGTACGTCGGCGGGCTGGACGGCAGGCTGCACGCGCTCGACGCGGCCACGGGCCAGCAGCTCTGGGCGAAGCCGGACAGCGCACTGACCGGCGACTGGACGTTCACGTCGCCGGCGATCGGCAACGGCGTGGTCTACCTGGGGATCAACCGGCCCGCGGCCGAGATCTGGGCCTTCGACGCGGTGACGGGGGCGACCCGGTGGCGCACCGGAGCTTCGGTCAGCAACATCAACGGATCGCCCGTGGTCGCCGGCGGAGTGGTGTACGCCGCCACCACCGAGGACCAGGTGCTGGCCCTGGACGCCGCCACCGGTGCGCGGATCTGGGACGCCAAGCCCAATGGCGGTCGCGGTTCCGGCTTCTACTCGAGCCCGACTGTTGCCGGTGGCAAGGTGTTCGCGGCGTCGCTCAACCAGCAGGTCTACGCCCTCGATGCGGCGACCGGCGCCGTCCGGTGGTCGTTCCCGACCGGCGGGCACAACTCCTCGACGCCGGCCGTGGTCGACGGCACCGTGTACTTCGGCTCCCGGGACGGAAATGTGTACGCCGTGGACGCCGAGACCGGCGTACAGCGGTGGAAGGTGCGGTACGGCACGAACATCCTCGCGTCGTTCCAGTCGTCGCCGGCAGTCGTCAACGGCACGGTCTACATCGGCACGAACAACGACCGCCGGGTGCTCGCACTCGACGCGGCGACCGGCGCCATCAAGTGGAGCTTCCGCACCGGCGGCGTGGTGATGTCCTCGCCGGTAGTGGCGAACGGCGTCGTGTACGTCGGGTCGGACGACCGCAGCGTCTACGCACTGCGCGCAACCAACGGGCAGCGGCTGTGGTCGGCCCGGCTGTCCGGCGCGGTCGACTCCGGACCAGCCGTGGCCCAGGGCAAGGTGTATGCAGGCACGTACGGCGACAACGGCGGCGGGAACGTCTACTCGTTCGCACTCAGTCGTTGACCCTTGCCATGCGGTCCGGCCTGGCGAAGAGTCTCGCGGATCAGTCGTAGGCACCGCGCCCCACCACGCTGGTCGTCGGTGCGCTCACAGATCGCCAGCGCGGACCGCAGACACTCGAGCGCCTGGTCGACGCGGCCGAGGTCGCGATGGGCGAGGCCGAGGTGGGTCAGGCAATGCGCCTGGCCCGCCTCGTCGGCCAGTTCACGGAAGATCGTGAGTCCCGCGGTGAACCTGGTGACGGCCTCGCCAGGTGAGCCGGCGGCTTCGTGGACCTCACCGAGATTCGTGACTGCCGCCGCCTGGCCGCGGCGGTTGCCCAGCTCGGCGAAGATCGCTCCTGACTCGGCGAGATACCGCAGGGCTTCGTCGTACCGGCCGAGTTGCCCCAAGACCGGACCGAGGTTGTTCAGGTACACGCCCTGGCTGTGCGGGTCGCCGAGCCGGCGGGCGATCGACAGCGCCTGCGAGAGGCAATCGGCAGCCTGGTCGTAGCGTTGCAGGCTGTCATAGACAGTGCCGAGACCGTTCAGACACGACGCCTGCCCAGTGTCGTCACCCGCCTCGGTGAACAGTCGCAGGCCGGCCCGCAGATGCCCCGCGGCCTGATCGAAGTCGCCCTGCAGTTCGTACGCCGCCCCCAGGTCGCGATGCGCGAACCCTTCGGCGTACGCGTCCTTCGTACGGCGTGCGACCGCCAACGCGGTCTGGTTGAGCCGGATCCAGTCGGCCCGATGACCGCGGATGTGGAAGAACGCGAACAGCGCCCGCGCCAACTGCCCAGGGATCTCGTCCGGTACGCCGTCCGTCGCGGCAGCCTGCTCGGCACTGGCCAGCAGGTTGGCCCGCTCGGTTTCGAACCACTCCAGCGCCTGCCTGACCCCGCTGAACGTCGTACCGCCGTCGGCCCACGCTCCAGCGGTGTCCAAGCGCGGGTCGCCCGGGCGCAGCATCGCGTACCCGCTCCAGGCGGTGGCGACCTGCCAGCGCATCGCCCGCGTCAGTGCGGCGGTCCTCTCGTCAACCGAGCGCGTCCCCGCGACCTCACGGGCCAGTAGCCGCAATAGCTCATGCAGCCGGTACCGACCCGGCGCAGGGCTCTCCAGCAACTGCGCGTCGACCAAGCACTCCAGCACCGGCGTCGCGTCTACTGCTCCGAGCAACCGTTCGGCGAACGGCGGGCTCAGGTCCGCGGCGTCGGGTAGACCGAGCAACCCGAAGGCCGATGCAGCTGCGCGCTCCTCCACCGATCCGACCGCCAGCAACCGGTGACCGACCTGCAGAGAGGCCCGGACGTCGAGATCATCCGCGCGCAACTCGTCCAGGCGGCTGCGAGCATTCGCAAGCCGATCGGTCAGGGTGCGGACCGGCCAGGTGGGCCGTGCTGCCAACCGGGCGCCGGCGATCCGCACCGCCAACGGCAGTCCCCCGCACAACCCGACCAGCTTCCGCGCGGCAGCCGGATCCGCGGCGATCCGGTCAGCCCCGGCCAACCGGCCGAGCAGCGTCGTGGACTCGCTGGGAGCCAACGGACGAAGGTGCAGGTGACGTACGCCGTCCAGCGTCGCAAGCACCCGGCGACTGGTGACCAGCACCGCACACCCAGGTCCGGCCGGCAGCAACGGCCGTACCTGCGCGGCATCCGTCGCGTTGTCCACTACGACGAGCACGCGCCGGGTCGCGGTCTCAGCCCGGAACCGACTGGCCGCCTCGGTCACGTCGTACCGCCCACCATCGGGTACGTCGAGCGCCCGCAGGAATCGGCCGAGCGCGCCGATCGCCGTGCTGTCCGCGGACAGGTCGGCGTACAACTGCCCGTCCGGGAAGCCACTCGCGACGAGATGCGCGGCGTGTACGGCGAGCGCGGACTTGCCGATGCCCGCGACTCCGTCGACCGCGCCGATCGGCGGGATGCGGTCGTCCGGGTCTCCTCGCAACAGGTCCGCGAGTTCGGCCAGCTCGGTGCTGCGGCCGGTGAAGGACGCCGCGTCTGCCGGTAATTGGCGTGGGACCACTGTCCGCCTTCCTTGCGACACCTCGCCGGGCAGATCGAGCTTCGGGTCCGCGGCCAGGATCTGCTCGTGCAGGTCGCGGACCGCGCGGGCCGGCTCTGTCCCGAGTTCGCCGGCGAGGCGGTCCCGCAGACGGCGGAAGGCAGCGAGTGCATCGGCCTGGCGGCCGGCGCGGTACAGGGCGAGCATCCACTGTTGCCAGAGCCGTTCGCGGAGTGGGTTCTCCTCGACCAGAGCGCGCAGCTGGGCGGTGAGTTCGGTGTGCTGCCCGAGTGCGAGACGGGCTTCGACCAGGGTCTCGCTGGCGGCCAGGCGCCGTTCCTCCGCAACGACGAGCCGGCCGTTGGGGTCCGCGTCGACAGCTACGTCCTCGAGCGGGCGGCCGCGCCACAGGGCCAGTCCGCGGCTCAGCAGCTCCGTGGCGGCCAGCGGGTCGCCGTCCCGCAGTGCCTGCTCGCCGCGGGTCGTGAACTCCTCGAACGCGAGCAGGTCGAGGTCAGCGGCCGTCACATCCATCCGGTAACCGGCCGCGTCGGTCACCAGCCGCGGTGGCGCGTCGTTCAGTTGCAGGTCGCGGCGCAGCGTCGAGACGTAGGTGCGAAGCGCTCCGATCGCCGTCGGCGGCCGTCGGTCGGGCCACACGATCTCGACCAGCCGGCCCGCGGGCAGGGGCCGGTTGGCGCTCACCAGGAGCACTGCGAGGACGGCACGCAGCTTCGCCGAGCCGAGTTGCACCGGCTCGCCGTGGCCGTCGCGAATCTCCAGCGGTCCGAGCACCTTGAACCGCACAGTGCGCCCTCCCGTCCTCACCCTGACCAACGGATCAACGCCTTGTGGGGTTCACCCGGCTACGGCACGAACGCTCGCTGCGAGCGACGGCGGAAGTCCCGGGGCGAGAGCTGATGGGCGGCGGTGAAGCAGCGGGTGAAGTACGACTGACTGGTGAAACCGCAGCGGGCCGCGATCGCGGCGACCGGCTGGTTGGTTGCTGCGAGCAACGATGCGGCGTGTTCCACGCGGAGGTCTGCGACGAAGGCGGTCGGCGTACGACCGTAGGCCGCTCGCATCGAGCGGGACAGGTGGGCCGGGCTGACACCGGAGAGCTCGAGGAGCCGCGGCACTCCTCCGCGCAGATTCTCCTCGGCCCGCATCGACCGGCAGGCCTTCGACAGCCAGTCCGGTGCGGTGGGCGTGCCGGCGGGTGAGGCGAGTTCCTCCGGCGAGACCAGTGGCAGCAGGTCGATCCAGAAGCGCATCAGATCGTAGGCGCCGGGCTCGTCCTGGAAGCGGTCCAGGGCGTGTTCGAACACGGCGATCGCGGCGGGCGTGTGGAAGGCCACGGGCCCACGCGCGGTGGCCCAGCTTCCGGTCGGGTTGGTCCTGGTCAGGTCGAGGAAGCCCTGCCAAGCCGAACTCGGGAAGGCGACGTTCACGAACTCGAGCCCGTCAGGTGCCGCACCGCGGACCGCGTGCCGATCCTGCGGCCGCACGAGTACGACGTCGCCGGCCACGAGGCTCTGCGTACCGGTGGTCAACAGGTGCTCTCCACTGCCGGACACCACACCCATCAACTCATGGAAGTCCGCATGGGTGTGCAGTTCGGTGTCGCGCGCTCGCGCGGCGATCCGGACGCGGGCCGCGTGATACGGACGGCCGAACGCGTGCGACTCGAAGCGCAGCGCCTGGTCCACATCAACACGCTACAAGTTCTCGTCAGCTTGCTGCTAGTAGCCGATGTTTCCACACCGCAGCATGGAGACATGTTCGAAGACGACGGTTATGTGATCTTCCGCGATGTCATCGATCCGGCCCTGATCAAGGAAGTGAATGATCATGTCGAGTGGTTGCAGGCGCGGCACCCCGACGTACGGCCGGAACAACTCGGGCACGTGTACCTGCGCGACGACCCGTTCTGGGTGCGGTTGGTGAGTGACGAACGGCTGCTCGACATCGCGTCGCAGTTCGTCGGCCCCGATCTCGCGCTGTTCGCGTCGCACTACATCTCCAAGCCGCCGTACTCCGGGCAGCCGGTGCTGTGGCACCAGGACGCGGCGTTCTGGCCGCTCGACCCGATGAAGGTCGTGACGCTGTGGCTGGCGGTCGACCACTCCACACCGGAGAACGGCTGCGTGCGGGTGATCCCGGGCAGTCATCGCTCGGGGGTGGCCGGGATGCGCGACAACACCGAGGTGGAGAGCGTTCTCGGTAAGGAGATCGCGGTCGAGGTCGACGAGTCCGCGGCCGTCGACATGGTGCTCGCGCCGGGTGACGTCGAGGTGCACCACCCGAACATCGTGCACGGCAGCAACGCGAACACGTCGCCGAACCGGCGGTGCGGGCTGACGATCCGCTACATCCCCACGTCGACGCGGATCACCGATGCCGAGGTGCCGTACCCGAGCGCCTTCCACCTGCGCGGTGCGCCGGGGGTCAACAGCTACCAGCCACGGCCGAAGTACGTCGAGGGCACGCATTTCCCGTTCACCGGAAGCAGTGCGTGGGTCTGACACAGCGAGCGCCCGCCCCGGCCGATGGCTGGGGCGGGCGCTGGACGGTCGCCTTACTCGAGGCAGATCCGGAACGGGTGCCCTGCGGGGTCGGCGTAGATCCGCCAGCCGCGACCGTCGTCGGCCGGTGGCGGGTCCAGGGGGTCGAGCGGTTCGGCCCCGAGGGCGACCACGGTCGCGTGGCCGCTGGAAATGTCCTCGACGATGAGGTCGAGATGGAGATCCTGCGCGTCGGTGCCGGGCCAGGTGGCCGGCACGTACTCCTCCGAGCGGCGGAAGGCCAGCGCCGAGTTGCCCAGCGACGAACCGGGGCCGGTCAGGCTCCGCCAGTCGTCGTCACCGTTCTCGTCGATGTCCAGCCCCAGCAGCGCTGAGTAGAACTGGGCGAGCTCGAGTGGGTCCGGGCAGTCCAGCACCACCGAGCCGAGCCGCCCGGCAGTACTGCCCGGCTGCTCTGCCACCTGCGTCATCTGTCCTCCAGCTTCTGTTCACCAACTGCCCGCCCCTGTCTGGGGCAGGACCGGCCAGGCCCGTCGTGGTCGGAAGGCCCGGCCGCCTACGATGACAGGTCCGACGGACACTTCGCATCTTTCGACACGCCATCTTGACGGGTCAGCTGGTCGCGGACAGTGAGCGGCCGCCAGAACTGCCGGCATAACACCTAGACAGTGGTAGCGCGTCGCCGCTCGGACAGCTTGCGGATCTTCGCGCGGGTGCCGCAGTCCTCCATCGAGCACCAGCGGCGCGATCCGTTCCGGCTCCGGTCCAGGAACAGCCAGCCGCACCCGCCCTCGTCGATCGGGCAGGCGCGCAACTGTCGCAGCTCGACCGTCCGCAGCAGCTCGACCGAGGCAGCCACCAACCGATCCGGGATCATCAACGCCGGCGCGGTGCCGACACGCAGGTCGACGACCCCGGGACCGTCGATCCGCGCGACCAGCATCGAGCGCGCGGCCGCGGCGGCCCAGCGCAGCATCAACCGTTCGTACACGGACTCCTGCGAGGTTTCCGCCGGCAGCGCAGGAGCCGCGCCCGCGCGCGGAGCCAGGACGGCGTACGTTGCCTCGCGGATCTCGTCCGTCGCCCGGAGAGCCTTGTCGGCCAGGTCCGGTGCACCCTCCCAGACCGCCGCGATCGCCTCACCCTCGGCCGGGTCGACGAGCTCGATCCGGCGACTCCAGTCGAGCAGGTCCGTCGGCCGTCTCAGATAGTCGTGCGGGTCGGGACGGCCCGGAATCCGGGGCGTTACCGTGTTCACGAGGTCCAGGGCGGGATGCCCACCGACAATCCTGAGCTCGTCGCGGAAACTGTCGGTCATGGGTGAGACGCTACCACCATACAGCCGTTGAGTGGAATCACAGGTGAAGCCATGCCCATCACGTCCCGCCGGGCCAACGCGGCCCTCCTCATGCTCGCCCTCAGCACCTTCTCGTACGTGACGATCGAAGTTCTCCCGATCGGACTCCTGACCGTGGTCGCCGGTGACCTCGATCGATCCCGGTCCGAGGTCGGCCTCCTGGTGACCGGGTACGCCGCCGTCGTGGTGCTGGCCTCGATCCCGCTCGCCCGTCTGACGCTGCGGCTTCCCCGCCGCCTGGTGCTGGGCACCACGCTCGGCGTCCTGGCCGTGTCGACCGCGCTCTCCGCCGCCGCGCCGACGTACGGGCTGCTCTTCGCCAGCCGGCTGCTCACCGCGCTCTCCCAGGCACTGTTCTGGGCCATCGCGCCGCCGATCGCGACCAGCCTGTTCCCACCGCAGGTCCGCGGCCGGGTGGTGGCCAGACTGGCGATCGGCACGGCGCTCGCGCCGGTCCTCGGCATCCCACTCGGCACCTGGCTCGGCGAACAGGCCGGCTGGCGCGTCCCGCTCGCCGTGATGGCCGTTCTCGGCGCCGTCGCGTGCGCCGGCATCGTCGTGCTGCTTCCGGCGGTCGAGGGTCGCCACGGAGCAACCGGCCGCGGCAGTTCGCCCGACTTCCGGCGGTACGGCGTGATCCTCGCCAGCTCGGCGATCGGGGTGACCGGCTTCCTGACGTTCAACACCTACGTCACGCCCTTCCTGCTGGACATCACCGGCCTGCCCCGGGATGCCCTGGGCCCGATGCTGCTCGCGAGTGGAGTGGGTGGCCTGACCGGGACGCTGATCGTGGGCCGGATCCTTGACCGGTTTCCGTGGGGATCGGTGGTCGTCTCCTATGCGCTGCTCAGCTGTGCGCTCGCGGGCCTCTACGTCTTCGGCAGTCACCTGGTGGCCACAGTCGCCCTGATCGCTGTCACCGGCCTCGCATTCAGCGGGATGGCCGTCGCAGTACAGAACCGCACGCTGCAGGTCGCGCCAGGCAGCACCGACCTCGCCTCGGCCGGCACGAGCTCCGCTTTCAACGTGGGCATCGCTGCAGGTGCGTTCATCGGTGGTGGCCTGGTGGACGGCGTCGGAGTGCGCAGCGTGGCACTGGTCGGCGCCCTGCTGGCCGCCGCAGCGGTTCTGACGTTGTTGGCTGAGCCGGTGCTGGCTCGGCGCCGGGTCCGGGTGGCAGAGTGCGACCATGACCGTCCTGGGCGACAGGTTTGTGAAGAGGCGGCATGACGCGCCCGACGGGTTCTTCGAGGTCGAGGCCGCCGGCCTGCACTGGCTCGCCGTACCGGGCGGCGCGCCGGTGGCCAAGCCGGTCGATGTCTCCAGCGACCACCTGAGCACGGTGCGGCTCGACCTCGTTCCGCCGACCGGAGCGGCCGCGGACGAGTTCGGTCGGCAGCTTGCAGTCACTCACGACGCGGGTGCGCGGCACTTCGGCGTACCGCCGGATGGGTGGGACGCTGACGGCTACATCGGCACGATCGGGTTACCGCACGCGCTGGAGCCGCTGAAGTCGTGAGGTGAGTTCTACGCCAACCTCCGGCTCCGGCCGTACCTGCGGGCGGCGTACGACCAAGGCACGATCGACGGGCACCAGCTGGAGGTGTTCGAGCTGGTGTGCCGGCGGCTGGCGGCCGGCAAGTACGACGACCCGTCGGAGCCGCCGAGCCGGATCCATGGCGATCTCTGGTCGGGCAACGTCCTGTGGAGCGCCCACGGCGTACACCTGATCGACCCGGCCGCGCACGGCGGTCACCGTGAGACGGACCTGGCCATGCTCGGCCTCTTCGGCATGCCGCAGCTCGAGCAAGTCCTGCGCGCGTACGACGAGGCGCACCCGCTCGCGGAGGGCTGGCGTGACCGGATCGGACTGCACCGGCTGCACCCGTTGCTGACCCATGTGGTGATGTTCGGCGGGAGCTATGTCGCGCAGGCGATCGCCATGGCGCACAAATATGGATAAGACTCTTCCAAACAACCCACGCGATCACCGGAGCCCACCCTGATTCCGCAGCCTGTCACCCAGAACCCCCTGCCCGACCAGACCTTCACGCTGCAGTCCTCGGCGACTGTCGGCGTACTCAGCACCGAGGAGGCGGCCACCTGGGTGGCTGACCAGCTCGCCGCCCAGCTCCGCCTGTCCACCGGCTTCCCCCTGCCCGTGGAGCCGGGCACCGGCACCATCACGCTCTCGACCGACGGACCGAGCTCGCTCGGCGCGGAGGGTTACGAGCTCCGCGTGGACAGCTCGGCGGTGACGCTCACCGCGGCCACGGCCGAGGGCCTCTTCCGAGCCGTGACCACGCTCCGCCAGCTGCTTCCGGCCATGGCGGATGCGGGCACGGAGCAGTCCGGCCCCTGGGAGATCGCCGGTACGACGATCGCCGACGCACCGCGCTACCCGTACCGCGGCGTCATGCTCGACGTGTCCCGGCACTTCCGCTCGGTCGCCGAGGTCAAGCGCTGCATCGACCTCGCGTCGCTCTACAAGCTCAACCGGCTCCACCTGCATCTGTCCGACGACCAGGGCTGGCGGATCCAGGTGGACTCCTGGCCGGAGCTGACCAAGCACGGAGCGAGCTCCGAGGTCGGCGGCGGCCCGGGTGGCCACTACACCAAGGCGGACTATGCCGAGATCGTCCTGTACGCCGCCGAGCGGTTCGTCACCGTGGTCCCGGAGATCGACACCCCGGGACACACCAACGCGGCGCTGACGTCGTACCCCGAGCTGAACGCCGACGGCGAGGCGACGGAGTACTTCACCGGCACCGAGGTCGGATTCAGCTCGCTCGCCGTGCACAAGGACGTGACCTACGACTTCCTGGACGATGTCTTCCGGGAGGTGGCCGAGCAGACGCCGGGCGACGTCATCCACCTCGGTGGGGACGAGGCGCACTCGACTCCGCACTCGGACTACCTCACGTTCGTGCCGAAGGCGGCCGAACTGGTCGTCAAGCACGGCAAGCGGGTGATGGGCTGGCACGAGATCGCCGATGCACCGCTGCCGGCCGGCAGCATCGTGCAGTACTGGGGTACCGACGACGACCGGTCGCGGGAGCTGACCCGCAACGCGGCGGCCAACGGCGCCGAGGTGGTGATGTCGCCGGCCAACCGCGCGTACCTGGACATGAAGTACGACCAGGACACGCCGTACGGCCTCGACTGGGCCGGTCTGGTCAGTGTGGAGAAGGCCTATCGCTGGGACCCCGCGACGCTCATCCCGGACCTGCCGGAGAGCGCCGTGATCGGCGTGGAGGCGCCGCTGTGGTCGGAGACCTTCGACGACATGTCGAAGATCGAGTACATGGCGTTCCCGCGGCTGCCGGGCATCGCCGAGCTCGGGTGGTCGCCGGCGTCCGCGCTGGACTGGGAGTCGTACAGGGCGCGGCTGGCCGGCCAGGCGGCGCGCTGGGACGTGCTGAACGTGAACTACTACCGCGCTCCTGAGGTCGACTGGAGCTAGTGCCCCAGGACGCGGTCCAGCAGCCAGGCGGTGGTCTGGTCCACGTCCTGCTCGGCGACGGTGAGGTGCGTGGCGTCCGCTCCCGCGGTGTCACGCACCTCGAGCCGGTAGACGTACCGGTCCGGTTGCGGGCGGCCGGTGCCGAGCTTGCCCTGGTCGAGCGCACGCACTGCAGCCTCCAGTCTGCCGGCGTCCGGTTCGGCGTTCGTGTCGAGTTCACCGTGCGCCATCAGACCGGCGAAACCGCCACTGCGGGTCACTTTGACGATCAAGAGTGCCTCCTCGGGCCACCATTGCGTGCCCCGCAACGAATGTCCAGAGCCGCGCGACACGCCGGGAAACCCGATCAGGTTCGCGCGACCATCACCCGGCGTACCGGCGAAATGTCCTTCGTTGCCATCGGCCGGAACCCGGCGCCGGCCGCGAATCAGCAGGTCGGCGCGGGATTCGGCGTACGCCGGGGTCCCTGAATGTCGCGGAGAAGCTGAATCGGAGCGCACACACAGCGTGGCGGGCGGCGACTATTAGCGACACGTGTTCGTGGTCACCCCTTCCACGCGGCCCCAGATCGGCTACAGTTGTCGCGTTGCACTTTTGGACTCCCACTGACTTTCGCTGTGCTGCATGGCCGGTTCTGTCTTCTGGGGCCTTTCGGCGACACGTGGCTCATGAGGTGTGGGTCGCGGTTTGTTACAAGCCATCAAGGAGATAGACACAAATGGCTGTCGGTACTGTCAAGTGGTTCAACGCTGACAAGGGCTTCGGCTTCATCACCCCGGATGACGGTGGCGCGGACGTGTTCGCGCACTACTCGGCCATCCAGACCTCGGGCTTCCGCTCGCTGGACGAGAACCAGCGCGTCGAGTTCGAGATCACCCAGGGCCAGAAGGGCCTGCAGGCGGAGAACATCCGCCCGATCTGATCTCTGGATCACCCTTCTCGAAACTGAAATGAAAGAGCCGCACACCATCCCGGTGTGCGGCTCTTTCGCCGTCCCGGGCGCCCTAGCGGTAGCGAGGAATGATCTCGGCGACAACCTGCTCCAGGACGTCCTCGTTGCCCGCGTAGACGCCTTCGGCGCGGGGCCAGTGGGTGATGACGTCGGTGAAGCCCAGCTCCCCCGCACGGCCGACGACGTCCTCGAAGGCGGCCGCGCTGGACAGTGAGTAGCGAGCCGAGTCCAAGGCCAGGTAGCGGTCGAACGGCGTGCGCTGGAGTACGTCGTCCAGCCGGTGGCTGAGGTCGACGACGGACGCGAACCAGGTGTCGAAGTCCGGCGACTTCAGGCCCGTCGTCACCCAGCCGGTGCCGTACTTCGTGGCGAGCCGGAGCGACCGTGGTCCGTTCGCGGCCATGATGAACGGCACCCGCGGCTGCTGCACGCAGCCCGGCAGAGTGCGGCCGTTGCGGGTCTCGAAGTACTCGCCGAGGTAGTCGACACCGTCGTTCGTCAGCAGCTTGTCCAGCAACTCGACGAACTCCGTCAGCCGGTCGACCTTCTCCCGCGCGGTCAGCTCCGGACCGCCCTGGATCGTCGCGTCGATGCCGCCACCCGACCCGATGCCGCACAGGAAGCGACCGTCGGACACGTCGTCGAGGGCCAGGATGTCGCGCGCCAGCGCGAGTGGATGGCGGAAGTTCGGGGACGTCACGAACGTGCCCAGCCGGATCGTCGACGTCACCAGCGCCGCCGCGGTCAGCGTCGGCGTCGTGCCGTACCACGGCGAGTCCTGCAGGCCGCCCCAGGTCAGGTGGTCGTAGGTCCAGACATGGTCGAAGCCGAGCTCCTCCGCCCGCCGCCACCGCGGCGCCGCGTCCTTCCACCGGTACTCCGGCAGGATCGTGATCCCGAATCGCATGCCAGCACCCTAGTGCCCTGCTGTTCCCGGAGTTTGCCGAAGGCATCCGATGGCTGCGTGCTAACGCGCCGGCGTCGGGAAGCTGGCCAGGGAGTCCGTGCCGATGCTGCCCAGCCAGACCTTCCCGTCCCGCTCGCGCACCCCGGTGGGCATGTGGAAGTCCGGGTGTTTGGCGCGGAGGTCGTGCACCAGCGTGCCGTTGTCGTCGTACGCCTGGATCTCGATGATGTCGGCGGCCTTCGGTTTGAGGGCTTCGGGCAACTGCCAGACGAGCTTGCGGAAGACGGGCTGCTTCGGCAGCAGCAGGTCGAGAAGGGCGTTGCGGGGTGAGCCGATCGCGACCCAGATCAGGCCGTCCGAGCCGCGCGCGATGTTGTCCGGGAGCCCTGGGATCGCGGCCACCTGCACCGGGTCGGCTTCGGGATCGGTGAGGTCGAGCTTGTACAGCCCGTAGGTCGCGGACTCGGCCCAGAACAGCGTACGGCGGTCGCCGCTGAGCGCCACGCCGTTGGGGAACGAACGGCCGGTGGCCAACTGGGTGACCTGACCGTCCGGGGTCAGTCGATACACGCTGCCGGTCGAGGAATGCTCCAGCAGGTCGGCCATCCACTCGTCGACACCGAAGCGCGTGGACGAGTCGGTGAAGTAGATCGTGCCGTCCGGCATCACGTCCGCGTTGTTGCAGAAACGCATCGGGCGGCCGTCGATCTCGGCCAGCAGCGTCGCGATCCGGCCGTCCCTGTCCAGTGTCAGCAGGCCGCGGTTCGCGTCGCAGATCAGGACCTTGCCGTCCGGCAGCCACTCCAGACCGAGCGGCCGGCCACCGGTGTCCGCGAGGGTGGTGATCGTCCTGCCGTCCGCGCTGACCCGCAGGATCCGTCCGTCCAGCAGGCCGGTCAATACGCTGCCGTCGTCATCGATCAGCGCGTCCTCGGGTCCGTGCCCTGGCAAGGCGACCGTCTCGACGTCGATGTTCCTCGGGTGACGGACCGGAGCAGCCGGCGGCGGAGTCCAGCGAACCGGCGAGATCGAAGACTTCATGCCGCCGACCTTAACGCGTACGTCGCACTGCCTGTCAGTGGGTCAGCACGAAACGCGACAGCCCGGCCCGATCGGCGATCGGTCCGGGCTGGGCGTTGTGGATCAGAAGATGACCTCGCCGCGGGCACGGCGGGCGCGAAGCTTCTCGAGGGCCTCTTCGAGGATCTCGGCGGCCTCCTGCTCGCTGCGGCGTTCCTTCACGTAGGCCAGGTGCGTCTTGTAGGGCTCGATCTTCGGCGGCGGGGGCGGGTTGTTCACATCGGTGCTGGTCGGCAGACCGCACCGCGGACAGTCCCACGCCTCCGGAATCGCTGCCTCGACGGCGAACACCGTCGCGGTCTCGTGCCCGTTCGCACAGAAGAACACGATGCGCTGCCGGGGCGCGCTGTCGCCGCGCTCCGCCTCGCCCATCGGGCCCGCACCGACCCGGCTGCCACGAATCGCACTACCACCACCAGCCACGGGAACCTACTCCCCCTCAGCCGAGCTTGTAGAGCAGGCCGAGCGCCACGATGGCAGCGAACCAGATCAGACCGATGCCGATCGTGATCCGGTCGAGGTTCCGCTCCGCGACCGATGAGCCGCCCAGGCTGGACGACACACCGCCACCGAACAGGTCGGACAGACCGCCACCGCGGCCTTTGTGCAGCAGCACGAGCAG
The DNA here is from genome assembly GCF_043197265.1 of Kribbella sp. NPDC049227. Lineage (NCBI taxonomy): Bacteria > Bacillati > Actinomycetota > Actinomycetes > Propionibacteriales > Kribbellaceae > Kribbella > Kribbella sp. NPDC049227. Next base: position 557,941 of record NZ_JBICST010000006.1, read on the forward strand.
CGTGAGGATCAGGCTGCAGATGATCACGACGATCGAGAAAGCGAGAATCACGAGGAGTAGCCTAACTGAAGGTCCAGGTAACGGCAGATTCCGGCGAACTCGTCGACCTGCAGGCTGGCACCGCCCACCAGGCAACCGTCCACGTCCGGTTGGGCCATGATGCCACCTGCGCTGGCCATCTTCACCGATCCACCGTAAAGAATCCGTACCGAGTCGGCCACCGAGGGTGAGAACGTCTCCTCCAGCCGGCCCCGGATGCCCGCGATGACCTCCTGCGCGTCCTCCGGGGTGGCCACCTCGCCGGTGCCGATCGCCCAGACCGGCTCGTAGGCGATGACGAGCTTGCGAACGTCGTCCGCCTTCAGCCCGGCGAGCGCGCCGTCGATCTGGTTGACGCAGTGCTCGACGTGACCGTCGGCCTGCCGGACCTCGAGGCCCTCGCCGACACAGACGATCGGGATCAGTCCGGCCTCGAGCACCTTGGCTGCCTTGGCGTTCACCACCGCATCGGTCTCGTGGTGGTACTGCCTGCGCTCGGAGTGCCCGGCCAGCACATAGGTGCAGCCGAGCTTGGACAGCATCGCCGCCGAGATCTCACCGGTGTAGGCGCCCGCGTCATGCAGCGACACGTCCTGGGCGCCGTACTTGATCTTCATCCGGTCACCGTCGACCAGCGTCTGCACGCTGCGGATATCGGTGAACGGCGGCAGCACCGCGACCTCGACCCGCTCGAAGTCGTGCTTCTTGTCCTGCAGCGTCCACGACAGCTTCTGCAGCAGGTGCACGGCCTCGACATGGTTGAGGTTCATCTTCCAGTTGCCCGCCATGAGTGGCGTACGGGCGGCATCCGCCATCGTGCTCAGTCCTCTTCCAGTACTGCGAGACCCGGGAGCTCCTTGCCCTCCAGGTATTCGAGCGACGCCCCACCACCGGTGGAGATGTGCCCGAACGCGTCGTCCGCGAAGCCTAGCTGCCGCACGGCCGCGGCGGAGTCACCGCCACCCACCACGCTCAGCCCGTCCACCTCGGTCAACGCCTGCGCGACGGCCTTCGTTCCGCCCGCGAACGCCTCCATCTCGAACACGCCCATCGGGCCGTTCCAGAACACCGTCCTCGCACCGGCGATCTCGGCGGCGAACGCCTTGCCGGACTCCGGGCCGATGTCGAGGCCGAGCTGGTCGGCCGGGATCGCGTCGGCCGCCACGACAGTCGCCGGCGAATCGGCCTTGAACTCGGGCGCGACCACGATGTCGGTCGGCAGCACGATCTCGACGCCCTTGGCCTTCGCGGTCTCCAGGTAGCCCTTGACCGTGTCCAGCTGGTCATCCTCGAGCAGGCTCTTGCCGACCTCGTGTCCCTGCGCCTTCAGGAAGGTGAAGACCATGCCGCCGCCGATCAGCAGCTTGTCGGCCTTGGCCAGCAGGTTGTCGATCACGGCGAGTTTGTCCGACACCTTGGCGCCGCCGAGCACGACGACGTACGGGCGCTGCGGGCTCTCGGTCAGCTTCTTCAGTACGTCGACCTCCGCCAGCACCAGGCCACCCGCGGCGTGCGGCAGCTGGCGCGCGACGTCGTACACGCTGGCCTGCTTGCGGTGCACGACACCGAAGCCGTCGCTCACGAACACATCGGCCAGCGCGGCCAGCTCTTCGGCCAGCGCACCTCGCTGCGTCTCGTCCTTGCTCTCCTCGCGCGGGTCGTACCGCACGTTCTCGAGCAGCAGCACCTCGCCCTCGTCCAGCTCCTGGACGGCTTCCTGCGCGCTGTCACCGGTGACGTCGGCCGCGAAGTGCACGGTGATGCCCTCGGGCTGCAGCAGCTCGCCGAGCCGCTTGGCCACCGGGGCCAGGGTGAACTTCGGGTCCGGCGTGCCCTTCGGGCGGCCGAGGTGCGCGGTGACGATCACCTTGGCGCCGGCCTTGGCCAGCTGGACCAGCGTCGGCAGCGACGCGCGGATCCGGCCGTCGTCACCGATCGTGTCGCCGTCGATCGGCACGTTCAGGTCGGAGCGGACCAGCACCCGCAGGCCGGCCACGTCGCCCAGTTCTTCAATCGTCTTCACTGTCAGCTTCCTTCGAAGAAACGGCTAACGTCCGGAGAACTGTGGCAGCAAGCCACAGTCCCCCGGACGCAACGTGAACGGGACGCGTCAGAGCGAGGCGCCGACGTGGTTGACCAGGTCGACGAGGCGGTTCGAGTAGCCCCACTCGTTGTCGTACCAGCCGACGACCTTGACCTGGTTGCCGATCACCTTGGTCAGGCCCGCGTCGAAGATGCAGGACGCCGGGTCGGTGACGATGTCGGTGGAGACGATCTCGTCCTCGGTGTAGGTCAGGTAGCCCTTCAGGGTGCCCTCGGCGGCGGCGGACTTGTAGGCCTCCTTGACCTCGTCGGCGGTGACCTCGCGGCCGACGGTGACGGTGAGGTCGGTGGCCGAGCCGGTCGGGACCGGGACGCGCAGCGCGTAGCCGTCCAGCTTGCCCTTGAGCTCCGGCAGCACCAGGCCGATCGCCTTCGCGGCGCCGGTGGAGGTCGGCACGATGTTCAGCGCGGCGGCGCGGGCGCGGCGCAGGTCCTTGTGCGGACCGTCCTGCAGGTTCTGGTCCTGGGTGTACGCGTGGATCGTGGTCATCAGACCCTTCTCGATCGTGAACGCGTCGTGCAGGACCTTGGCCAGCGGGGCGATGCAGTTCGTGGTACAGGACGCGTTCGAGATCACGGTGTGCTTCTCGGCGTCGTACAGGTCGTGGTTCACGCCCATCACCACGGTCAGGTCCTCGTTCTTCGCCGGGGCGGAGATGATGACCTTCTTGGCGCCGTTGTCGGCGTGCGTCTTGGCCTTGGTGGCGTCGGTGAAGAAGCCGGTCGACTCGATGACGACATCGGCGCCGACGTCGGCCCACTTCAGGTTCGAGGGGTCGCGCTCGGCGAACGCCTTGAAGCTGTGACCGGAGACGGTGATGTCGTCGTCGGTCGCGGAGACCTCACCAGGGAAGCGGCCCAGGATCGAGTCGTACTTCAGCAGGTGAGCGAGGGTCTGGTTGTCGGTCAGGTCGTTGACGGCGACGACCTCGATGTCGGCACCGGACGCCTGCGCGGCGCGGAAGAAGTTACGGCCGATCCGGCCGAAGCCGTTGATACCTACGCGTACGGTCACGGGACTGCGTCTCCTCAGAACTAGCTTTCGAGCACTGCCGCTTCACCCCGAACACTAGCCCAAGAGCCCACTCGGCCAACTGGTAGCGTCCACAGCAGACCACCGCCGCTCGCGACGGCCTCACGGGCGGACCAGCGGCACGCACAACGGCCCCGGAAACTTCCGGGGCCGCCATGCGAATACCAGTTGACTGGCTGGTACTGGATCAGGCCGGGTCGAGCATCTCCGGGGTCAGGTTCGCCTCGGTGTTCGGGATGCCGAGGTCGGCGGCGCGCTTGTCCGCCATCGCCAGCAGGCGGCGGATGCGGCCGGCGACAGCGTCCTTGGTCAGGGCCGGCTCGTGCAGCTGGCCGAGCTCCTCCAGACTCGCCTGCTTGTGCTCGAGCCGCAGCTTGCCGGCCACCTGCAGGTGGTCGGGTACGTCGTCGCCCAGGATCTCCAGCGCACGCTCGACGCGTGCACCGGCCGCGACCGCGGCACGCGCGGAGCGGCGCAGGTTCGCGTCGTCGAAGTTGGCCAGCCGGTTCGCCGTCGCGCGGACCTCGCGGCGCATCCGCCGCTCCTCCCACGCCAGCACCGACTCGTGCGCACCGAGGCGCGTCAGCAGTGCACCGATCGCGTCGCCGTCGCGGATCACCACTCGATCGACGTTGCGTACTTCGCGGGCCTTCGAACCGATGCCGAGTCGCCGGGCAGCGCCGACCAGCGCCAGAGCAGCCTCGGGACCGGGGCAGGTCACCTCGAGCGAGGACGACCGGCCGGGCTCGGTCAGCGAGCCGTGCGCGAGGAACGCACCGCGCCACGCGGCCACCGCATCGCAGGAGGCACCTGACACGACTGCCGGCGGAAGGCCGCGGACCGGACGGCCCCGGTTGTCGACCAGCCCGGTCTGGCGGGCCAGCGCGTCACCGTCGCGAACCACGCGAACGACGTACTTCGTCTGCTTCCGGATTCCGGATGGGGAGATCACGACGACGTCCGACGGGTGGCCGAAGATCTCGGCGATGTCCTTGCGCAGCCGGCGAGCAGCGGCGCCGCTGTCCAGTTCGGCTTCGATGACGATCCGCCCGGACACGAGGTGCAGACCGCCCGCGAACCGCAGTACGGAGGACACCTCGGCCTTGCGGCAACAGGGTTTCGTGACCTGAATACTGGTCAACTCGGACTTCACCTGTGCTGTCATCGCCATGAACGCAATCCTCCCACCGCTGTCAAAGACCCTCGGGGCTGCAACTCCAACGGCCACCCGGCCGATCCGTTACGGGCGGTGAGTCACTCGAAGAGTTCGCGGTAGATCTTGGCCAGTTTGCCTGGGTCGTGGTGGAGCTGGCGGTCCTCGGCGGCGATGTCGGCGATCACCAGATCGGCGCCGAGTGCTTGCGCGGTACGGCGTAGGGACTCCGGGTCGGGGACATGCTGCTCGTCGGCGAGGACTACATCGATGCGCAGATCCGGCGCATGAGCGGCCAGAACTTCGAGGTGCGTTTCCGGCGAGAAGCCGTCGGTCTCGCCCTTCTGTTCACCGAGGTTGAGGGTGAGCAACCGACGAGCGCTGGTTTCCTGGAGACCGCGGGACAGTGCGGGAACCAGCAAGTTCGGGATCACTGACGTGAACCACGAGCCCGGGCCGACCACTACCCAGTCGGCCTCCGCGATGGCCACCAGAGCCTCGGGACAGGCCGGCGGGTCGGCCGGGTCGAGCGCGACATCGACGACTTGACCCTCGGTCGTCGCCACCTCGGCCTGGCCGCGAATCTCGGCGATGGCCTCCGGATGCTCCGGATCCAGTCCGAGCACGCGCGCGGTGATGTCCAGCGGTACGGCGGACATCGGCAGGACGCGGCCTTGTGCGCCGAGTAGCCGGGCCACCCAGTCGAGTCCGTCGACTGCTTCGCCGAGCAACTCCCACAACGCGACGATCAGCAGGTTGCCGACCGCGTGATCGTGCAGCTCACCGTTGCTGCGGAACCTGTGCTGCAGTACGTCGGCCCACGTCCGGCCCCACTCGTCGTCGCGGCACAGCGCGGCCAGCGCCATCCGCAGATCGCCAGGCGGCAGCACACCGAGCTCGCGACGCAACCGCCCGGACGAGCCGCCGTTGTCGGCGACGGTGACGACCGCGGTCAGTTGGTCGGTGACATGACGGAGTGCGGACAGCGAGGCTGCCAAACCATGCCCCCCACCCAGGGCGACGACCCGGGGAGCTGAGCGGGGATCTGGTGATCGTCCCCCAGCCGGCATGCCCGAGCGCCCCGGCCCGTGCTCTCCGCGGGCAGAGTCGTCCGAGATGCTCTGGCTCACTCCCGCCCCAGATCCCGGTGCACGACCAACGTCGGTGACCCTCTCTCGCGCAGCCTGCGGGCGATCTCCTCGGCCATCGCGACACTGCGGTGCTTACCCCCGGTGCACCCGATCGCGACGGTGACGAAGCGCTTGCCCTCGTTCAGGTAGCCGGTCCGCAGGGTGTCCAGCACGTCGACGTAGTTCTGCAGGAACTGCTGGGCCAGCGGATGGCCGAGGACGAAGTCTGACACAGGCTTGTCCTGCCCGGTCATCGGGCGCAGATCCGGCTGCCAGTACGGGTTCGGGATGAACCGCATGTCGGCCACCACGTCGGCGTCGACCGGGATGCCGTACTTGAACCCGAACGACACCACGGTCGCCCTGAGCTCGGCGTTCTCCTCGTCGCCGAAGGCGTTCACGATCTTCGCGGCGAGCTGGTGGATGTTCATGTTCGAGGTGTCGATGACCAGGTCCGCGCCGGCCCGGATGTCGCCGAGCAGTTCACGTTCGCGCTGGATGCCGGTCAGCAGCCGGCCCTCGCCCTGCAGTGGGTGCGGCCGGCGGACGCTCTCCTGCCGGCGCACGATCACGTCGTCGGACGCCTCGAGGAACAGCGTCAGCGGTCGGTACCCCTTCAGCCGCAGGTCGTGGATCGCCGAGCTCAGTTCGTCGAAGAACAGCCCGGTCCGTACGTCGACGACGATCGCGAGCCGTGGCGCCGCGCCGGTGCCGACGACCTGCTCGACGAGGGTGGTGAGGAACATCGGTGGCAGGTTGTCGACCACGAACCAGCCGAGGTCCTCCAGTACGTCCGCGACCGAGCTCCGTCCCGCGCCGGACATGCCGGACACGATGATGAGATTGCCGCCCGAGTCGTCCATCAGCTCTCAGTTCTCCCTGGGTCCCCGTCGGGCGCCCCGGCCGGCGCCGGGACGTCGTCGTCCAGTATCTCGCCTGTGGCCGTGTTCACCGACGGCGCCCGGCCGGTGTCGGCCTTCGTTGCCGCAGCGTTCACCGCGAGTACGACGGATTCCGCCGTACGACGACCGAATCCGGGCAGGTCGGCGACCTCGTCGACGGTCGCCTGGCGCAGCTTCTTCAACGACCCGAAATGCCGCAGCAGGGTCTTGCGCCGCACCTCGCCCAGGCCGGAGACCTCGTCGAGGACGCTCTCCACCATCGACTTCGACCGTCGGCTGCGGTGATGGGTGATGGCGAAGCGGTGCGCCTCGTCGCGCAGCCTCTGCAGGAGATACAGCCCTTCGGACGTGCGGGAGAAGATGACCGGGTCCTCCTCGTCCGGGACCCACACCTCCTCGAGCCGCTTGGCCAGGCCGACGACCGGGATGTCGCCGAGGCCGAGCTCGTCCATCGCCTGCCGCGCGGCCGCGACCTGCGGCGGACCACCGTCGACCACGACCAGACCGGGCGCGTACGAGAACTTCCGCGCGCGACCTGTCTCCGGGTCGATCAGGCCGGCCACAGGGTCCTCGTCCTCCTGCAATGTGGCCCGCTCGTCGAGCAGCCGCTTGAACCGCCGGGTCAGCACCTCGGCGATCGAGGCGACGTCGTTCTGCCCGTCGACGCCCTTGATGACGAACCGCCGGTATTCGCTCTTGCGCGGCAGGCCGTCCTCGAAGACGACCATCGAGGCGACCACCTCGGTGCCCTGCAGGTTCGAGACGTCGTAGCACTCCAGCCGCAGCGGCGCCTCCGGCAGATCGAGCGCGGCCTGGATCTCCTCCAGCGCCAGGTTGCGGGTGGTCAGATCGCTGGCCCGCTTGGTCTTGTGCATGGTCAGCGTCTGCAGCGCGTTCCGCCCGACCGTCTCCATCAGCGCCTTCTTGTCACCGCGCTGCGGGACCCGGATGAACACCTTCGAGCCGCGCAGCTCGGACAGCCACTCGGTCAGCGCCTCCGCGTCGTCCGGCTCGGTCGGGACCAGGATCTCGCGCGGGATCACGTCGCCCGAGTCACCGGCGTACGTCTGCTGGATGAACCGCGACACCAGGTCGCCGGTGGTCGCCGTACCGTCGGCCTTGTCCGCGATCCAGCCGCGCTCACCACGGATCCGGCCGCCACGCACGTAGAAGATCTGCACCGCGACCTCGAGCGGGTCCTCGCTGAGGGCGATCACGTCGGTGTCGGTGCCGTCGCCGAGGACCACCGCGTTCTTCGCCAGTGCCTTCTCCAGCGCGGCCAGGTCGTCGCGGATCTTCGCGGCGCGCTCGTACTCCAGCTCGGCCGCCGCGGCCTTCATCTCCTTCTCCAGCCGGCGCACGTACGTTGCGGTCTGGCCGGACAGGAAGGCGGCGAAGTCGTCGACGATCTTGCGGTGCTCCTCCTGGCTCACCTGACCGGTGCAGGGCGCGGCGCACTTGCCGATGTAGCCGAGCAGGCACGGACGGCCGATCTGGCGGTGCCGGTTGAACACGCCCTTGCTGCACGAGCGCATCGGGAACACCCGCAGCAGCAGGTCGACGGTCTCGCGGATCGCCCAGGCGTGACTGTACGGACCGAAGTACCGCACGCCCTTCTTCTTCTGGCCCCGGCCGACCATCACCCGCGGGTAGTCCTCGTTGAGGGTGATGGCGAGCCACGGGTACGACTTGTCGTCGCGGTACTTCACGTTGAAGCGCGGGTCGTACTCCTTGATCCAGGAGTATTCGAGCTGCAGCGACTCGACCTCGCTGCCGACCACGGTCCACTCGACCTTCGAGGCGGTCGTGACCATCGCCTGGGTGCGCGGATGCAGGTTGATCAGGTCCTGGAAGTACGACGACAACCGGGCCCGCAGGTTCTTCGCCTTGCCGACATAGATCACCCGTCCGGCGGCATCACTGAAGCGGTAGACACCGGGTGAGTCGGGGATCGACCCTGGAGCGGGACGGTACGAGGACGGATCAGCCACCCAACCACCCTAGTTCGGTTCGCCGACAAATCCGGAATTGTGCAAAAGTCTCTACTGCGCCTTCAATGACACACTTGAAGGCATGAACCTCGACGAACTGGATCGGCTGATCCGCACGTACGACGGCCTGCGGGTACTCGAGGCCCAGGACGACCTGTTCTACCTGTACGACCCGGCCGCGGACCTGCCGCCGGAGCGGCAGCAACCCTTCGCCACGATCGTCACCGGCGACCACTACGAGAAGGTCTCCCGGCTGGACGAGCCCGGCGCGTGGCGGCTGAACATCGGGCTGACCAAAGCGACGTACACCTCACTGTTCGGATCCGTGCCGACCGAGCGGGACGCCGACTGGGTGCTCGACTCGGCCCACGACTACACCCAACGCGACAAGCTGATGCCGCACCCCTTCTACGCCTCGCAGTACTGGGTCTGCATCGTCTCCCCCACCGAACTCGACCCGTTGAAGCCGCTGCTGACCGAGGCGTACGAGTTCGCCGTCCGCAAGTACGACCGGCATCGGGCGCGGCAAACCAGGTGAACATTGCGGTCGTGTTGCGGGTTGTCCCATAAGGCCGGTTTGACCCCCGGTTGGGATGAGCGGGCTCTCTAGCGTGTGACTCAGGGTAGATGTGCAGGACCTTTGCGTGAGGCAACAAGGCCTTGCGCTGACTCGAGGGAGTTCCGCCCATGTCCCTATCCGTACGCAGGCCACGTGCCGTTCTCGGCGCCGTGGCAGCCGCCGCGCTCGCCGCCACCGCGATCGTCGCCACCGCTGCCGGCAGTGATGCCGCACAGCAGGCGGACGTCACGATCCGCGGCGCCGGCACCCCAGGCGCGATCCCAGGCAGCTACATCGTCGTCCTCGCGGGCCAGCGCTCGCAGGCCCAGACCCGGGCCACCAACCAGAGCCTGGCGAGCAGCTACGACGTGAAGGTCCGCGACCACTACGACGCGTCGATCAAGGGCTTCTCGGCGAGTATGAGTGAGGAGCAGGCGAAGAAGCTGGCCGGCGACGCGCGGGTCGCCTACGTACAGCAGAACCAGAAGATCACGGTCAGCCAGGACGACCCGCCGTGGGGCCTGGACCGGGCCGACCAGCGCGACCTGCCGCTGGACAAGAAGTACGAGGCAGCCACCACCGCCGACAACGTGAACGTCTACGTGATCGACACCGGCATCTACGCCGAGCACAAGGACTTCGGCGGCCGCGCGTCGGTCGGCACCGACACCGTCGGCGACGGCCAGAACGGCGTCGACTGCATGGGTCACGGCAGCCACGTGGCCGGCACCATCGCCGGTACGACGTACGGTCTCGCCAAGGGCGCCAAGGTGTTCGGCGTCCGGGTGCTCGACTGCAGCGGCTCGGGTTCGACCGAGTCCGTGGTGGCCGGGATCGACTGGGTGACCAAGAACGCGAAGAAGCCCGCGGTGGCGAACATGAGCCTGGGCGGCGGCGCGGACGACGCGCTCGACGCGGCGGTGAAGGCGTCGGTCGACTCCGGCGTCACGTACGCCGTTGCCGCGGGCAACGAGGGCTCGGACGCGTGCGGTGGCTCGCCGGCCAAGGAGCCGTCCGCGATCACGGTCGGCGCGACCGACGACCAGGACCAGAAGGCGACGTTCTCGAACTGGGGCAAGTGCGTCGACCTGTTCGCACCTGGTGTCGACATCACGTCGGTCGGCATCACCGACCCGGACGCGACCGCCAAGATGAGTGGTACGTCGATGGCCACGCCGCACGTGGCCGGTGGGGTCGCGCTCTACCTGGCCGACCACCCGGACGCGACGCCGGCTGACGTCGCCACCGCCCTGGTCGGCGCCTCGACGCCGGACAAGGTCGGCGACCCGGGCACAGGTTCGCCGAACAAGCTCCTGTTCGTCGGCAAGGCCGACCCGGCACAGGGCTGACACGGGGCCCGGCCGCTCTCGCAGAGCGGCCGGGCCCTTCGCTGTCGTCAGGCGGACTGCACGATGTTGCTGCCCTCGACGGCCACGTTCACCGCGGGGAGCGGGCGCTGCGCCGGACCACTGGTCGGGCTGCCGTCGCTGATGCTGAAGTGGCTGCCGTGGAACGGGCAGACGATCTGTCCGCTCTCGATCGAGCCCACCGGGTTGCCCTGGTGGGTGCAGACCGCGGAGAAGCCCTTGAACTGGCCCGCGGCAGGCTGCGTCACGACCACCTTCGCGTCGGTGAAGATCTTGCCGCCACCGACCGGTACGTCGGACACCGGGCCGAGGACCGTGCCCCCGCTCGCACTGGACGGCGGCGCGGAACTGGTCCCGCTGGTCGGCGCCGAACTGGTGCCCGTCGTCGGTGCTGAGCTGGTGCCGGTCGTCGGCGCGGAGCTGCTCGTGCCGCCTCCCGCCGTGTTGTCGCCACCACCGCAGGCCGCGAGAATCGGGGCGCTGGCACCCACGAGTGCAGCCATGGCCGCACAGCGCAACACCGTCCTCCGGTCGCGCACGTCCTCGGGCGCAGGGGCCGCCTCGGTCGACTGCGGGGTGGGTGGTGCCATGGTGTCATCGCTCATGAATCTGGACCTCCAGGAGCTTGCTGGTCGAAGTAATTGAACGCTCTGCTTCTTTGCTGTCTACCCGACCCCTCCAAACGGGCGGATACCGAGTCAAACGGCCGGCTGAGGCGAACGGTTCAACCACCACGGGATTCAACCGCGATTTGAAAGTTTGCTGTGAATCAGCTGGCAGTGCGGGTGACCGTGTCGACCACCCGGGCCGCCAGGTCGAGCACAGCGCGCCGCGTCTCGGCCTGGAGCTCCTCGGTGTGCATCGGCCAGGCCTGCGCGATGTGGACGTCGTACGGCAGCACGATCGGCTCCAGACCCCGTTGCCGGAAGGCCTCGACCAGCCAGTTGATCGAGCCCGGGTGGACGTTCTCGACCATGGTGATGACGACGATGCCGCGGCTCAGCAGCACGTCCTGTCCGTCCGGCGTCAGCTGGTCGAGCTGCGTCAGGCAGTAGTTCGCCACCTGCTGCGCGGACGGCACCACGAGCACAGCGCAGTGCCCCGAGGACGCCATCACGGTGGCGATCTCGTCGAACATGGTCCCAGGGCAGTCCACCACGGCCAGGCCGACGTCCCGCGCGCCTTGGCCTTGCACCTCGGCGAGCGTCGTACGGACCGCGTCTGCGCTGGGGTCGCTTCGGACCAGACTGACGCCCTCGATCGGACCGGCGCCCAGTGACACCTCAAGTCGTCGCGACAGCTCCGCACCGGCCGGGTCGACGTCCACCGCGACCACGCGGTCGCTGCGTTGCGCCGCAAGCATGGTGGCGAGCAGTGCGGTGACTGTCGACGTACCGCCGTCGGTGACCGGACTCAGCACGCCGACGCGACGCATGATCGCGATCGGTCGGCGGATGGTCGCGATGTGGTCGACGTCGCGCTGCATCCGTCCGGACGCGCCGATCAGGTACGCCGCCTCGGACGCGATCCGGCGGAAGTGCCGGAACACCGAGTCGCCCTCGTCGCCCTCCTGCTGCGGCTGCGGCGCTCCCCACCCGTCCTGCTGAGGCTGAGGCGGCGGCTGCTGCGGTGGGTACTGCTGGTACGGCGGCGCCTCCTGGTACGGCGGAGGAGGTGGCGGCATGTACTGGTACGGATCCGGCTGCGGCGGCGGGTACTGGCCCTGGTCGTACTGCGGCGGCGGGTACTGCTGTGGCGGGTACTGCTCCTGCGGATACGGCTGCTGCGGGTACTGCTGTGGTGGGTATTGCTCCTGCGGGTAGGGCTGCTGCGGGTATTGCTCGTACGGCTGCTGTGGTGGGTAGTACTGCTGCGGCGGGTACGGCTGCTGGTCGTACTGCGGCGGCGGGTACTGCTCCTGGGGGTAGGGCTGGGGCGGGTACTGCTGGGGCGGGTACTGCTGTTGCGGTGGCGCCGGGGCAGGCGGTGCTTCCGGACCCGGTTCCGCGGGAGCCGGCGGGTTGTCGGTGCGGGCCTGTTCTTCGGCCGGTGGCTGCTCCGCCATCCGGCGCAGCATGTCACCCTGCCAGTTCGATTCAGTCATTCCATCCGGTCGTCAGAACGCGTGCAGCAGTTTGGAGTAGACGCCGAACACACCCAGCGCCAGGGGGACCGTCACGATGATCGCCCCGACCTCAAGATAGTCGAGCAGTTGTGTGAGCCGCGCGCGGACATGCTCCGCCGGTGCGAAACCGAGACCGAAGGCGCAGAACATCGCCACCAGCACCAGCAACCCGAGCGCGATGAACGCACCGCCCTGACCGTTCAGCGCCGCGATCAGCACGCACCCCGTCACGATCGTGAACGCGGCCGCGAACAGAACGGCCACCTCACTCACCAGCGGGTACAACCGCGACCGCGACGCCAGCAGGAACGCCAGCACCAGCGCGAGTGCGACCGCCCACGCACCGCCCTGCCGCAGCAGCATGATCCCGGCTACCGCCGAGGACACTGCGATCGGCACGGTCGCCAACGCGAGACCCAGGTGCGCCGCGTTCAGCGCACTCTGCACGTCGCCGCGCATGATCTCCTGGCCGGACGCGCGACGGTCGTCCAGGTTGGACAGTCCGGACAGCGCCAGCGCCATCCGCGGCAGCAGTCCGAGCAGCAGTACGGCGAGCAGTGCCGCGAGCGCACCGACCCGCTCGGTGGCCAGTCCGGTGCCGACACCGATCATCCAGACCGCGACGAACAGGATCGACGTCGCGGAAGCGACCGCGCCACCACCGGCCACGCCCGCGGCGGCGTACAGCAACGGTCCGAAGGCAAGACAGAGTGCGCCGAGCGTGATGACGAGCCCGAGATCCCATCCCGCATCGAGCGCCCAGAAGCCGACCGACAGCGCCAGCAGCACCGTCGCGACCGTGATCAGCGGGATCGCGACCACCTTGCTGCCGCCGCGACCGAGGGCGATGCCGATGAAGGCACAGATCGCGGCCAGCACCACCAGGATCGCCGCGGTCAGCGCGTTCGGCGCCGCCACCAGCAGCGAGATCGCGCCGGCGATGATCGAGAACACCAGCCCGGCCCCGGCCAGGATCCGCCGGTGCGCGGGCTTGAACGTCGTACCTCGGCGTTTGAGGTCCTCGACCGCTTCCTCGGTGACGTCGTACACGGTCGGGGGCGGAGGCAGCTCACCCTCGGCCGCGAGCCGCAGCACCGTGCCGTCGATGATCTGCGCGGACGCGAGTGTGCCCTCCGGCGGAACCAACGCACCGGCCGCGGTGGTGAGGAAGCGCCGCTGAGGTGTCTGCTGGAGCGGCTCGTCCAGCATCCGCAGCAGGTCCGGCAGCAGTACGCCGAGCGGTTCGTCGGCGGGCAGCACCGCATCCAGCCGACGGCGCTGACCGATCACCGTCACCCGGCTGTACACGCTCATCCTTGTCTACTCCCGTCGTACTCGTTCGTCACTTCCGGCCGGCCAGCGCCTCGGCCGGGATGAGCTTCTTCATCAGCGCCGCGTACTTCTCCCAGTCGCGCGGATCCCGGCCGTTCCCGATCGGGTACCAGATCGCGGGCGCGTGCGCCGGGCCGATGGCCAGCGCCTTGCTGATCCCCTCGACCTTCACCATCTCCGCCACGCTGGAACCCTCGACCGCCTCGTGGCCGGCCGCGATCCCGATCGGGCTCGCCATCGCGACGAACCGCGGCTGGTAGGTCCCGTCGGCGGCGCCGTACGACCCCATGACCATCGCCGAGATCAGCTCGAAATTGTCGGCGATCTCGTCGATCCAGTCGCCGACCTTGTTCACGTCGGGGAAGTCCATCCCGGGCTGGGCGACCGCCAGCGTCACCGTCTCGTCCAGGCCGGACTGGGTCCGGCGAGCCTCCAAGGTGCCGACCGCGGGCCGGAACTCCGCGCCGGGCTGCCCCGCGAGGATCAACCAGGTCGGATCCGGCGCCCGGCCGCGGCAGTACTCGGTCAGCGCCTCCGGGCTCCAGGGCTGGGTGACCGGCTCGGACGTCGACCAGCCGGCCGGTCCGGTGCCGGTGGTCGCGGTGAACAGCCGTTCGGCGACGCGGCCCAGCACCAGGCTCGCAACCGGCTTGTGCCGGACCCGCACGGTGAACTGCAACTGGCCGAACAAGTCGTCCTGGACGGCGAAGTCCGGATGCAGGTCCGACGTCTGCTCCCCTGGCTTGGCCGTCGACCGGGCCAGGAACTGCTCGCCGTTCCACTTCAGCCGGACCCCGTTGAGGCCGTCGAAGTACTCCCCGTCGTCGGCGGTGACGACCCACTTCGCGTTCAGGCCGCCGAACAGCGTCGAGCGCACCGGCCAGGTCAGGCTGGACGTCTTCGGCGTGATCAGCTGGACGTCGCGCCCGGCCGCCTTGGCCGACGTCAGCGCGTCGCTGAGCCAGGCCGACATACCGATCACCGGGCGGTCCTGCATGACGACGGCGACCTTGTCCGTGATCAGGTCGACGCCCGGGCTGAAGGTCAGGTCGTTCGGCATCTCAGTTCGTCCCTTCGGTCTCGGGTGCCCCGACGCCCGCGGACGTCCAGACCTTGCCGCCGAGCCGGTCGATCAGCGAGTTCGCGTACTTCTCCGCCACTTCGCGGCCACCCTCGGTCGCCGTCGCGCGGATCTCCACCCACCACGCCGGCGTCCGCACCGGACCGACGCCGGGACCGAGCATCCGCTCGACCTCACCCGGCACCTGGATCAGCAACGGCAGCTCGACCGACACCAGCGGCAGGTCGTCGGCGTCGCAGAGCTGGACGACGGCCCCGTCGCTGACCGCGCGGACACCGAGCTCCTCCCCCGCGGCCCGCAGGCCCGCCAGGATGTCGTCGCTCGACGGCCGCCCGTCCACGAGCGCCACCAGGTCGTAGGTCATGTCGTTCCTCCGCTGCTCTGGGCGACGGCCGGTGCCGGGTCCGCCATCGCCGTCTGGACCAGCTCCGGCCCGTCGCCTCGTCGTACGAACAAACCGCGGCCGGGCGGGTAGTCGCCGGGGTAGGCCCCGGTGAAGAGCTGTCCCTCGCTGCGGTCGCCGGACAGGACCAGACCGGCCGCTCCGGACTCCAGCACCGCGGACATGAACGGCTCGTACATCTGCCGCGACGCACCTGAGGCGCGCCTGGTGACGATGAAGTGCAGCTTGATGTCGCGGCCCGACGCGACGTACGGCAGGAACGCGTCCATCGGCGACTGGCCGCCCGATGTCAGCAGGTCGTAGTCGTCGGCCAGCACGACGATCCGCGGGCCGCCCTGCCCTGCCTCGGGGATCGCGCCGGTGTCGTCCGGCATCCGCTTCGCCAGCTCCTCCGACACCCCGTTGGCGAGCCCGGCGGCGACCCGGCCCGTCGGCGCGTAGCCACCGACGTACGCCTCCGGGACGAACTCGCGCAGGCCGCGTCGCGGGTCCATCACCGCGAACACGAGCTGGTCCGAGGTGTGCTGGTCGATCAGCTGCTGCACGACCAGCCGGACGATGTTGGTCTTACCGGACCCGCTGTCGCCGAAGACGACCAGGTTGGTGTCCCGGCCGGCCAGGTCGAGATACACCGGTGCCAGCGCCCGCTCGTCCACACCGATCGGGACGACGGCCGGCTGCCGGACCTCGTCGGCCACCTGGTTGCGCGGCAGCTGCAGCGGCAGGATCCGGATCTGCGGTGCCCGCGGACCCTGCCAGGTGGACCGCGCCGCCACCGCCTGGGCCTCGAGTACGTCGGTCAGGTTCGTGTCGTCGGCCGCACCGTCGATCCGGGGCAGCGCGAACTGGGCGTACAGCTTGCTGCCCGGGATCAGCATCCGGCCCGGGCCCGCCTTGCGCAGCACGTCCTGCAGGCGCCGGTCGATATTGGAGTCCGACGGGTCGTTCAGCCGGAGCTCGAGCATCGTCCCGAACATCGACTGGTTCTGCATCCGGATGTCGTTCCACCGCATCATCGCCGTGACCACGTGCACGCCGTAGCTGCTGCCCCGCTGGAGGATGTCGGTGATCGGCTCGTCCAGTTCGTCGAACGTCGTCCGGATCGCGCCGAAGTTGTCGATCACGAGGACGACGTCCGCCGTCGGCAGCTCCGGGAGGCTGCCGGCCGCGTGGTCCGCGCGCAGCGCCTCCATCGTGTCGATGGCGTGGTTGCGGAACACCCGCTCGCGCTGGTCGATCATGCCGCGGATCTCTTCGACCGTCCGCCGGATCCGCTCCCGGTCGGTGCGCAGCGCGACACCGCCGACGTGCGGAAGCTCGGACAGCGCCTGCATACCGCCACCGGCGAGATCGAGCGCGTAGATCGCGACCTCTTGCGGGGTGTGGGTGTGCGCCAGCGAGGTCACCAGCGTCCGCAGCGCAGTCGTCTTGCCGGACTGCGGGCCGCCGACGATCGCGGCGTGGCCACCGGCCCGGGTCAGGTCCAGCCGGAAGACCTCCTGGCGCTGGTTGGCCGGGTCGTCGACCACGCCCACCGGCGGGCACATCTGCGGCGACCGAACCGCCAGCTGCAGCCCCCGGCCGTCGACGTAGTCCGCACGGCCGGCCAGACCGTCCAGCGTGCAGGCGGCCGGCAGCGGCGGCAGCCAGATCTTCAGCACCGGCTGAGCGGTACGGCGTACCTGGTCGACGAACACGTTCAGCACCGTCGGACCGGTCGTCCGCTCGGTCGCCTTCTCCTCGACCGGCCTGTGCGCCTCCAGCTCCGCCTCGGACTGCTGGTACGGCGTCAGCTCGTGCGGCCGGACGTACTCGCCCTGGTCCTCGACGACCTCGTCGGCCGGCGGGACGTACGGGCCGGAGATGTACGCCGCCCGGAACCGCTGGTAGACGCTCGTGTCGACCTTCAGGAACCCGAAGCCCGGCAGCGGCGGCAGGTGGAAGGCGTCGGTGGTGTCCAGCACCGTCCGGCTCTCTTCCTCGGAGAACGTCCGCAGGCCGAGCCGGTACGACAGGTAGGTCTCGAGCCCGCGCAGCTTGCCGGACTCGATCCGCTGGCTGGACAGCAGCAGGTGCACACCGATCGACCGGCCGATCCGGCCGATCGAGAGGAACAGATCGATGAAGTCCGGACGCTCGTTCAGCAACTCGCCGAACTCGTCGATGATCACGAACAGGTGCGGCAGCGCCGGCAGGTCCGGGTTCTGCTCGCGGTGCAGCCGGTAGTCGGTGATGTTGGCGATGTTGCCCGCGTCCTTCAGCACCTGCTGGCGGCGCAGCACCTCGCCTTCCAGGCTCTTGTACGCGCGCTCGATCAGACTGGCGTCGTCACGCAGGTTGGTGATGATGCCGGCCACGTGCGGCACACCGGCGAACGGCGCGAACGACGCACCACCCTTGAAGTCGACCAGAACCAGCGCGAGATCCTCCGGACTGTGTGTGGCCAGCAGAGCCAGCACCATGGTCCGCAGTACCTCGGACTTACCCGAACCGGTCGCACCGATGCACAACCCGTGCGGGCCCATACCGAGCTGGGCGGATTCCTTCAGGTCGACCAGGACGACGGCGCCGTTGTCGTCGACCCCGAGCGGGACCCGCAGGAACTGCCGGTCGGACCGCGGCTTCCACAGCTGGCTGAAGTCCAGCTCGGCGACGTCCCCGATGCCGATCAGGCCCATGAAGTCGACGTCGTCGAGCTGGGCGTCCTCCTCCAGGGACTCCGCCGACAGCCGCAGCGGCGCGAGCTCGCGGGCCACGCCCTCGGCCACCGCCGCGTCCAGGCGGTCGACCTGGCCGCTGGCGACCATCGGGTACTGCCCGCGCAGGTCCTCGATGCGGACGTCGTCGCCGTACACGGTGATGCGCATCGTCACCGAGCTCGGCTCCTGGACGCGGTCGGCGACCAGGTGCAGCACGGTGACACCGAGCTCGCCGGGGACGAGGGAGTCGTCGGCCTGCGGGCGGACCTCCGCCGCGACGTCGCCGTACGTGTCATGCAGGACCAGGATCCGCTGGGTCAGCTTGCGACGGTCCTCGAAGCTCACCGAGCCGCGGCGCGACTCGGTCGCCCACTGGACCCGCTCGGACAGGTCGTCCGAGAGCAGTTGCGACAGCTTCTGCGGCGTGTCGGCGATCCGGCGGAACGGCGTCGGGCCGTCCGCGCGCTCCGGGTCCTGGACATGCGGCAGCCAGCTCAGCCACTGCCAGTCCGGAAGCGCGGCCCGCGGGTACGCGGCCGCCAGGATCACGTCCTCCGGTGCGTGGAACACCGCCGTCTGCACGAGCAGTGACCGAGCCACCCGGACGACGCCCTCGCGGTCACCGATGATGCTGACATTGCCGACGTGGTCCAGCGGGACCGTCAGCGGCATGTCCGGCATCAGCGTGAACCGCCGGACCAGCGCGTTGGCTTCCGCCATCATGAACTGGTCCGGGGGCTCCATCGCGGAACCGCCCTGGCCAACCGTCGCCGGGACCACCGGCACCCGGCCGCTACCGCAGCGTGGCTGCAGGAAGTCACTGTCGGTACGGCGCCGCTCCCACAGCCGGGACACGTCCACGACGCAGTCGAGCAGCGCGTCCGGTGGCGGGTTCAGCTCGAGCGCCTGGGCCCGGGCCTTCCGCTCCTCTTTCGAGAAGTCGTCCCGCATCCGCTCCAGGTAGTCCAGATAGCGGGTGCGCTGCTGCTTGCGGTCCTTGCCACCCTTGCCCCGCGACGCGATCATGCCGCCGATGGAACCGACCATGGTGAGCGCGAGCAGCCCGACACCGACCATGACCATCGGACCGGAGCGGCCCATCGTCATCATCGCGACCGAACCGATGCTGCCGACCATCGGCAGCAGCATCTGCATGGCGCCGCCGCCTCCACCGCCGCCGGCACCGCCAAGACTCGGTGCGACCTCGATCACTCGCTGCTGCTGCACCCCGGGGGCAGGTGTGCGCCGCGCCGGGCGGTGCACGATCCGGCTTGCCACTAAGGTTTTCCTCCGCTGGACCAGCCCGCGGTTGCGCGGGGGACTTCGTACTTCTTACCGACGGACGTGCGAGACACTCTAGTGGTGGGTGAGGTCAAGGGATGACGGGCGCGAACGATTCCACCGTGGTGGAAATGATTTCGGATCTCGCACCGATCTGGTTACCGGGTTGCGTGGTGGACGCCGACGAGCGGACCGTGGAGGTCGGCTGGGGCCGGGGTGCACTGCAGATGTCCGCGGTGGTCGGCGTCGGCGAGATCGTCAATCGTTGCCTCCAGCTACCACAGCCGCGCTGGCCGGAGCAGATCGAGGCCTGGCTGCGGGCCGTCGTCGCGGAGGGTGAGCTCGCCACCGAGGAGCACCGGTACGGCGACGTCGGCGAACGCCAGCGTGCCCTGCTGGTGCAGCGCGGCTGGTCCGCCCGGACGGCAGGCCCGGTCGCCGACGCGTTGATCCCGTTCGGGGACCACTTCGAGGTCGTCGTCTTCGTCCGTACGGGCGAAGAACTGCGCCGGCTGACGGTGGTCCGGCGCGCGATGCTCGGGCTCGCCGATCCCGGCGTACCGTCACCGGTGCAGTTGTCCCTGGCCGAGATCGCCGACCTGGAGCCGCAGCAGCACGATGGCTTCACCGTCCTCGGCCGCGACGACGACCCGCTGGTCTCGATGGCGATCGTGGACCGGGAAAACTTGTTGCCGCAGGCATCGATGGGAGCGGGCCTGTTGATCGGCGTACCCCGATTGAGCACGCTCGCGTACTGCCCCGCCGACGCCGGCCAGGCGCGCGCCGACGCGCTCGCCCGGTGGGTCGCCGAGAGCTACCAGGGCGCGCCGGACCGATGCTCGCCGGATCTCTTCTGGTTGCAGGGCGACCAGATGGTCCAGGTTCCCGTGACGCTGGCGACACCGCCGACCGCCGTACTCCCGGCCGCGGTCAAGCCACAGCCGCGGCGGACCTGGCTGCGGCACCTGTTCGGTCGCTGAGGCCGGCTACCTCTTCGACGGCGACGGACTGACCGGGCCGGAGGTCGTTGCCGTCGGCACCGGCTGCTGGTTCTTCTCGTTCTCCTTGGCCATCGAGGTCTTGAAGTACGAGACACCGGCACACCCGGCACAGGCGACCGCCCCGATCATCACGCTGGCGAACACCTTCCCGGTCTGCTCGGTCAGCGTGTTCCTGGCCCGTTCGGCCCCGAACAACCAGGCCTCCCGCAACCGCCGCCGCCGGACCGCGACCGACTCGATGACCTGCGTACCGTAGTTCCCGGACATCTCAGCCCTCCCGGTCCAACGCGTCCAGCGACGCCGCGTCGATCGGTTGCGGCGCAAGCGAAGCCCGCTCTGCCACCGACAGGATCGGGAGCGTGCCGTAGCCCAACTCGATCGCGCCGTTCGCCACCGTGTACGCACCGCCACGGCCGAACATCACCAGCAACGGCTCGTACGGATCGGCCAACTCCGGGAACCGCTGCCGCGGCAGGTCCCCGAGCGCTGCCCACCGCACGATCACCGCGGCATCCGTCGGACGGATCGGAAACTCGCCCGCGGTCGCCGCGTCGAGCGCCAGCCTGGCCAGCAGCGCCGGGTCGACAGCGACCGCCGGATCCACGGCGCCGGCCAGATCGCCGAACGGCCAACTCTCGGTGGCTCCGACGGCCAGCGCCCACTGCGCCGTCCGTCGCAGGAACTCGCTCGCCAGCCGTGCGCGCGAGCGGCGCCGCTGATAGGCGACATCGTCGTCCCATTTCACGGCGAGGAGGCGGTCGACCATGCGCTCCGCGGCGGTCGTGTCGGTCACCATCCCATCCCCTCGATCGCAGCTCGGACGACCTCGTCCAGGTTCGACAGATCGGGCGCGATCCCACCGGGAGGAGGGGTCAGCCCGAGCGTTCTCCAGTGTTTCAGCAAGTCCGCCTCGTCCCAGCTCTGCAACGACCGGGGTGCCACCTGATGCGCACCCGCGTGCTCGCGGCTGAAGTCGTAGTACTTGTCCGGTCCCCACAGCTTCGGTTCGGCGAAGTTGTACGGTACCCCGGCCTCGATCAGCTTGGCTTCAACGACCTCGTGGGCGATCAGCGACCGCAGCATGTTGACCTTGTCGGGGGACAACTGCTTCCCCGACGCCGCTTCCTTCCACAGGTCGGCGATGACCTCGTCCGCTCTGAAATAGCCGTGCCGGACGTCGCCGGGGCCGACCGCGACATCGTGGGTGTTCACGAAGAGGTTCCGCCTCGCCGTGTCCACCAGCGACGGATCGAGGTCCGCCGCCGCGGCGACGTTCGGAACGTCATCCGTCATGTTCCGGATGTCGCGGTAGCCGGCCTCCGCCTTCGGGGTGTCGTTCTCGACGAACTCGTTGTGGTCCGGTTCGCGCACCGGATACTCCGCGTTCCGCCGGGCCGCCGGCGAGCCACCCTCCGGCGCCGTCCCGTGCGTCGGCTGCTCACTGTGCGCCGGCCGCTCACCGTGCGCCGGCTGCTCACCGTGCGGCTGCTCACCGTGGCCGGGGTGTGACGAGTAGTCCGGCTGCGGACCGTCCGGCGCGGATCCGTATCCGCCCTGCCGCGGCGGCTGGTCGTGGCGGGCGTACGGCCCATGTTCCGGCGGCGAGTACCCCGGCCGCTGCTGCGGGTTGTACGGCTGCCGCGGGTCATACGGCTGCTGCGGGTTGTGCGGCTGCTGCGGGTTGTAGGGCTGCTGATGCGGTTGCTGCGGCGGCCCGTACGGCGACTCCGGCTGACGCGGAGGCCCATACGGATCATGCCCCGCCGGCCCAAACGGCTCCTGCCCCGGATGATACGGAGGCTGCCCCGGTTGCTGCCCTGGGTGGAGCGGGGGCTGGCCCGGTTGCTGCCCTGGGTGGTGCGGGGGCTGGCCCGGCTGCGGATGCGGCTGCCCGGGCTGGTTCGGCGCATGCGGCTGCTGATGGCCCGGCCCGTACGGCGGCCGCTGATGAGACGGCCCGTACGGCTGGTGCGGCTGCCCCGGCTGCTGATGCCCCGGGTACGGCTGATGCGGCTGCTGCCCCGGGTACCCCGGCTGCTCCGGCTCCCGATGCCCCGGACCGAACCCCGGCTCCCCCGGTTGCCGATGCCCCGGACCAAACCCCGGCTGCCCGGGCTGGCCCGGCTGGTGCGGCGCATGCGGCTGCTGATGCGGCGGCCCGTACGGCTGGTGCGGCTGGCCCGGCTGCTGATGCGGTGGCCCGTACGGCTGGAGCGGCTGTCCCGGCTGCTGATGCGGCTGCTGATGCCCCGGGTACGGCTGATGCGGCTGATGCCCCGGGTACCCCGGCTCTTGCGGCCCGTTCGGGTGCTGATGCCCCGGGTAGCCCGGCTGCTCCGGTTGCCGATGCCCTGGACCAAACCCCGGCTGCCCGGGTTGGCCCGGCTGGTTCGGCGCATGCGGCTGCTGATGCGGCGGCCCGTACGGCTGGTGCGGCTGCCCCGGCTCCTGATGGCCCGGGTACTGCTGATGCGGCTGCTGCCGTGGCTGATACCCCGGCTGCTGCGGCCCCGGGTGATGGGCCTGCTGCGGCCCGTAGTCCGGCTCCGGATGGGGCGGACCGTAGTCAGGCTGCTGGTGCTGCCCAGGCCCAAACGACTCACCCGGCTGCTGCGACTGCCCAGGTCCGTACGACTCACCCGGCTGGTGCTGGCCCGGACCGAACGACTGCCCCGGCTGAGCCGGCCCATAGTCGGGCTGCCCCGGACCAAATGACTGCCCCGGCTGAGACGGCCCATAGTCCGGCTGCCCCGGACCAAACGACTGCCCCGGCTGGGGCGGGCCGTAGTTCGGCTGGCCTGGGCCGTAGGGCTGCTGGTGCTGGCTCGGGGCGAACGGGTCGGCTGGCTGGTGCGGCTGGCCGGGGCCGAACGGTGCCGTCGGGTGAACAGGCTGGCCGGGAACGGAAAGGTCTACCGGAGGCTGCGGCGGGTGCTGCGGCGACGGGTAGCGGCTCTCCGCCTGCTGCCGCCAGTACGAACTCGTGTTGTCAGGCTCCACCACAACCCGCGGCGCCTCGCCGACAGGCGCGTCGACCGGCCCGCCGTGGTCACGTACATGCACGTGCCACGTCTTGGTCTCCGGATCGAACTCCAGCTTCGTCGGGTAGAACGACGTGTGCGGCGGGTGGATGACCTCGTCCACACCGAGGTGCGGATCACGCAGGAACGACATGTCCTTGCCGTGGTGAGCATCGATGTGCATGACCACCCGAGCCGGCGCGTACTGCCCGCCGCTGAAGATCTCAGCACCGGCCGGGTCCTTGTCCGAGTGCGTGAACGCCGGCTCCCGGACGGTGTTGCCCGGCGTGTACCGGTCCAGGAACGCCTGCAGTTCGCCCGGCGTGTCGAAGGTGATCCCTCGATGGATCTCCCCCACGTGGTCAGGCAGTCTGTTCATCGCCGACGTCGCCACGCGGACGAGCGGCATCCGCTCGATATTCGGGTCGCCTGCACGGAACGCTCGGTTGATGTCCTGATGGGGCATCCCGAGCATCTCTTCCATGGCATTGAGCTCGACGTCCGACAGCTCGTCGATCTGATCCCCGAGCTGTACTCGCCCACGCCCCCGGTGCTCGGCCATCTTGGCCCGGTCGATCGACCGCAACGTGGCCCGGTACGCCGCCTCGTCCTGCGCCGAAGCCCGGAACCCCCGATCAGCCAACTCCGATCCCGCAAACGGTCCGCCGTCGTCCACCCGCCCAGCCCCGAACTGCGGAGCCCCACGCCCCTCCGCCACATGCGCACCGGAAGTGCGCGTGTCGGGGGTACGCGTCTCTGCCGCATGCATATCCGGCGTGCGCGCGTCCGGTGTGCGGCCCTCCGGCACACGCGTCTCTGCCGCACGTGTTTCCGGCGTGCGCGCGTCTGGAGTGTGCCCATCCGGCGTACGCCCGTCGGCCCCCGGGGTGCGCCCCGCCGGGGTCTCCGTTTCCGGGGCACGCCCGTTCGGCGCGTGCGGGTCCGGTGTGCGACCCTCCGGCGCGTGCGTCTCCGGCGTATGCCCGGCACCCCCGGGGGTACGCCCCGCCGGGGTGTGCGCTTCTGGGGTACGACCTTCCGGCGCGTGCGGGTCCGGCGTACGACCCTCCGGCCCATGCGAGTCCGGCGTACGACCCTCCGGCCCATGCGTCTCCGGCGTACGACCCTCCGGCCCATGCGTCTCCGGCGTACGACCCTCCGGCCCATGCGTCTCCGGCGTACGACCCTCCGGCCCATGCGTCTCCGGCGTACGACCCTCCGGCCCATGCGTCTCCGGCGTAC